>CAWKJQ010000017.1:0-27728 GCA_963849935.1 uncultured Actinomycetota bacterium | reverse complement strand
GCTAAGGAGGCGCTGCGTGACCAACCCCCAGGTCCCTACGGGTACAACCCGTACAGCTACGACCCGCTCGGCCGCGTCCCATTCCCAGACGTGACCCTTTTCGGTGGATCATCGCCACCCTTCACGCCCCCGCCCGCGGCCCCGCCCTACCGCCCGCCCGTCAACACCTTGGCGACGCTCTCGCTGGTCTTCGCGTTCCTGTTCGCCCCGTCGGTCGCGATTCTGGGCCAGCTCGGGCTGGCACAGATCCGGCGCACCGGAGAACTCGGTCGCGACCGCGCACTGGTCGGTCACGCTGTCGTACATCTTCATCACGTTGACGGTCGTCGCCCTGGCCGGATGGGCCACGCTGGCCGGTTCCACGTCGTCGCACCGCACGGAACCGGATCCAGCACGGCCGCCGGACCCCCTCCGCCCACGGTCCCGTCGGACACCATTGCGACGCTGTTCCGGGCTGGACGCCCTGCGAAACATCACCGGCGACGCGAACCTGGACGCCGGGCCGACCCGGAACAGCCCGGGCCGCACGGCGGAAACGGCAGCATCGATCGCCGGAATGCTGGGGAAGCATCGCCGCGGGCAGCCCGGACGCCTACACCTCCGGCGCCATTGGCCGGTATCACGCCGGTGAATTCACCGACTCCGCAGCATGCTGAAGTCGATCCAGGTCACCCAGGGCGTCGCGGCGTTCCGCGATCCGGGCGCGGCCCAGTCCCAGCTGGCACGTTGCTGTCCGGATGGCGCCAGTGCGGCGGCACGACCGTCACCGTGACCGCGCCCGGCGGCCAGCCGGTCCCGATGTCGGTGAGCGCCCCCGCCGACGCCGGCAACGGCATCACCACCCTGGACCTGACGCCCAAGGGCATCCAGGTGCGCTCGGCGCGGGCGATCGCGGCCAAGGCCAACGTCGTCATCGACCTGTACGTGTCCGCCAGCGGCACCACCGACAGCGCGCCGCCCCTGCGGCCGCGGTGAGCATCGCCAACTACATCCTCGGCAAGTCCCGGCTGAGCGGCCCCGCGGATCGGCGCCCGCTCTAGCCTCATGCGTGGTGACGCATTCCCCAAGCGGTTGGTGCCCCGGCGCCCGGCTCGCCGCGCTTTGCGATCGCCACTAGGCTGTGCACATGAATTCGTCGACGTCGACGGGGTCGGACGGGTCAGCCGGATCGGCTTGGGCACCTGGCAGTTCGGCTCGCGCGAGTGGGGTTACGGGGATAGCTACGCCGCCGGCGCCGCGGGCGACATCGTGCGACGCGCCCGTGCCCTGGGGGTGACGCTGTTCGACACCGCCGAGGTGTACGGCCTGGGCAAAAGCGAGCGGATCCTGGGCGAGGCGCTCGGCGACGAGCGCGCCGAGGTCGCGGTGGCCAGCAAGATCATGCCGGTCGCGCCCTTCCCCGCCGTGGTCAAGCAGCGTGCCCACGCCAGCGCCCAGCGGCTGGGTCTGGATCGCATCCCGCTGTACCAGATCCACCAGCCCAACCCGGTGTTCCCCGATTCGGTGATCATGCCGGGCATGCGCGACCTGCTCGACAGCGGCAAGATCGGCGCCGCCGGCGTCTCGAACTATTCGCTGCAGCGGTGGCAGAAGGCGGATGCCGCGCTCGGCCGGCCGGTGATCAGCAATCAGGTGCATTTCTCGCTCGCCTATCCGAAGGCGCTCAAGAACCTGGTGCCGTTCGCCGAGCGGGAGAACCGCATCGTGATCGCCTACAGCCCGCTGGAACAGGGTCTGCTGGGCGGCAAATACGGCGTTGACAACCGCCCGGGTGGCGTGCGCGCGGTGAATTCGCTGTTCGGCACCGAGAACCTGCGCCGCGTCGAGCCGCTGCTGCAGCTGTTGCGCGACGTCGCGAAGGACGTCGACGCCAAGCCCGCGCAGGTGGCACTGGCCTGGCTGATCAGCTATCCGGGCGTCGTCGCCATTCCCGGCGCCTCATCCGTCGAGCAGCTCGAATTCAACGTCGCCGCCGCCGACATCGAGTTGCCCACCGCCTCCCGCGACGCGCTCACCGAGGCGGCCCTGGCCTTCAGGCCGACGTCGACCGCGCGCTTTCTGACTGACCTGGCGAAGGAGAAGCTCGGCCGCCCCTAAGACTGGTTGGCCTCGGCGAACGCGGCGGGCTGGCCGGCGCCCCGCGGGCCACCACGAGCGGCATCGATGTCGAGGCGTTGGTCCGCAGGATCGTGTGAACCACGTCGATCAGGTCCTCGACCGGCATCAACTTGCCGGGCATGCAGCCGCGCGACGACCACAGCGGGACCGCTTTCATCGCGAGGTCCATGTCCCAGCCTTCATTCATCCCGGTTTGCCCGTCGCCTTCACCACCAGCGCACTCGCCGACGATCAGGTTGGTGAAGCCGATGTCGGAGTGTTCGGCCCGCCACGCCTCCACGAGCCGCTCCAGGGCCGCCTTGCTGACGCCGTACGCGCCCAGACCCGGCCACGGCGGCCCGAACGTGCCGGCGTCGGACGACAGGTACACCGCCTTGCCGCCGGACGCGGTCAAGTGCGGCACCGCCGCGGCCGTCACCAGCGACGCCCCGATCACGTTGGTGTCGAAGATGCGCCGCCACGTTTCGGCATCGGTGTCCACCATCCGGACCAGCGGCCCGAGGGCGGGTGTGTAGACGAGGTTGTCGATGCCGCCGAGGGCTTCGACGGCACGGTCGATGGCCGAGCGGCACGACGCCTGGTCGGTGACATCGCATTGAATGGCGATGGCGTTCGGGCCGGCGTCCTTCGCCGCGGCCTCGATGCGCTCACGACGCCGGGCCAGCAGCGCCACTTGATCGCCGCGCTGGGCAAGACC
This sequence comes from uncultured Actinomycetota bacterium, assembly GCA_963849935.1. Classification (GTDB taxonomy): domain Bacteria; phylum Actinomycetota; class Actinomycetes; order Mycobacteriales; family Mycobacteriaceae; genus Mycobacterium. Next base: position 24,913 of record CAWKJQ010000017.1, on the reverse strand, counting down.
GACACCTATGCAACGCCCCAGCCCACTCGAGGCGCCGACGACCACTGTCCTTGACATATCCGCCCTCTCTTGTAACGAGCCCGCTGCAGCCACAGCGTATCGGCAGGCGGCGCGCTACGTAACGTTCGGGCGGTTTGTGTCAAGGCGGTGAGCCGCCGTCGGGAGCCTGCAGCACCACCGCGGTGTGTGCGTCCACGGTGAACATGCCTCCTCCGGGCACTTCGTCGGCGGGCGTCGTCTCTTCCGGGCCGGTGAACACCACTACCTGCCATGCGGCGCCGAATTCCTTTGGCGGCAAAGTGAATTCGATCGGCTCGTAGTGGGCGTTGAAACACAGCAGGAACGAGTCGTCCAGCACCCGCTGGCCTCGCGCATCGCGGTCGGGGATGCCGTGGCCGTTGAGGAACACCGTGACGGACTTGGCGAAGCCGGCGCCCCAGTCTTCGTCGGTCATCTCGGTGCCCTCGGGGGTGAACCAGGCGATGTCCGGCAGACCGTCCTGCCCGCGCCGGCCCACCGGCTTTCCGGAGAAGAACCGCCGCCTGCGGAAGACGGGATGCTCGGCCCGCAGCGCCGAGACCGTCCGGGTGAACTCCAGCAATCCGTTATCGGCGCTGTCCCAGTCGATCCACGTGAGCTCGTTGTCCTGGCAGTAGCCGTTGTTGTTGCCGTTCTGCGTTCGCCCGAGTTCGTCGCCATGACAGATCATCGGCACCCCTTGGGACAACAGCAGCGTGGTCAAGAAGTTGCGCTGCTGGCGGGCGCGCAGCTCGTTGACCTCCTCGTCGTCGGTGGGCCCCTCCACCCCGCAGTTCCAGGACCGGTTGTGGCTTTCGCCGTCATTGTTGTCCTCGCCGTTGGCCTCGTTGTGCTTCTCGTTGTAGGACACCAGGTCGCGCAGCGTGAACCCGTCGTGGGCGATGACGAAGTTGATCGACGCCACCGGGCGCCGGGCGGTGTGCTCGTAGAGATCCGCCGAACCGGAGAGCCGATAGGCGAACTCGTCGAGGGTCGCGGGCTCGCCGCGCCAGAAGTCGCGGACGGTGTCTCGGTACTTCCCGTTCCACTCGGTCCACTGCGGAGGGAAGTTGCCCACCTGATAGCCACCCGGCCCGACGTCCCATGGTTCGGCGATCAGCTTGACCTGGCTGACCGTTGGATCCTGTTGGACGAGCTCGAAAAACGTTGCCAGCCGGTCGACGTCGTAGAACTCGCGGGCCAGCGTCGAGGCCAGATCGAAGCGGAAGCCGTCGACATGCATCTCGGTCACCCAGTAGCGCAGCGAGTCCATGATCAGCTGCAGCGCATGCGGGTGCCCGACGTTGAGGCTGTTGCCGGTGCCGGTGTAGTCCATGTAGTACTGCTTGTCGTCATCGACCAGGCGGTAGTACGCCGCATTGTCGATGCCGCGCATCGACAGGGTCGGGCCCAGATGGTTGCCTTCGGCCGTGTGGTTGTAGACGACGTCCAGGATCACCTCGATGCCGGCTTCGTGCAGCGAGCGCACCATGGCTTTGAACTCCTGCACCTGTCCGCCCGGGCTGGTGGCGCTGGAGTACTTGAAGTCGGGCGCGAAGAATCCGATCGTGTTGTAGCCCCAGTAGTTGGACAGCCCCTTGTCGACCAGGGTGGAATCGTTGGCGAAGTGGTGCACCGGCATCAGCTCGATGGCGGTGATGCCGAGACTCTTGAGGTGCTCGATGATCACCGGGTGCGCCACCGCGGCATAGGTTCCGCGCAGCGGCTCGGGGATGTCTGGATGAGTCTGGGTCAGTCCCTTGACGTGAGCCTCGTAGATGATCGTGTCGGCATATTGGTGGTCCGGTGGTCGGTCATTTCCCCAGTCGAAGAAGGGGCTGATCACCACCGACTTCGGCATGCTTTCCGCCGAGTCGTCGTCGTTGCGACTGTCGGGGTCGCCGAAGTTGTAGCTGAACAGCGACTGATTCCACTCGAACGAGCCGTCGATGGCTTTGGAGTACGGGTCCACCAGCAGCTTGTTGGGGTTGCATCGCAGGCCAGCCTGCGGGTCGTACGGGCCGTACACGCGATAGCCGTAACGCTGGCCCGGTTCGATGTTGGGAATGTAGGCATGCCAGATGAAGCCGTCGACCTCGGGCAGCGGGACGCGGCTCTCGGTGCCCTCGGCGTCGAACAGGCACAACTCGACCCGCTCAGCCACCTCGCTGAATACCGCGAAATTGGTGCCCGCACCGTCATATGTCGAGCCCAGCGGGTAGGCCCTACCCGGCCACACCTCTCCGGTGGGGGTGGGAACGAGGGCGTCTGCGGTGGTCATGGCGCAATCAATACCCTGCCGTCATGGCCGTCAAACTGAAGATCACGCCTCGGTTCGGCAGCGCTGAGCGGAAAGCCTTGCGGCGTAGGCGATCACGGCTTGAGTATGACCTTCACCGCACCGTCCTGCTTCTTCTGGAAGATGTCATAGGCGTGTGGGGCCTGGTCCAGGGGCAAAACGTGGGTGGCGAAGTCGTCGACGCCGAGCGGATCGTCATCGGTCAGAAGCGGCATGATGTCGTCGACCCAGCGTTTGACGTTTGCCTGCCCCATCCGCACCGTCAGTTGCTTGTCGAAAAGGGTAAGCATCGGTAAGGGATCCGCCATTCCGCCGTACACCCCGCTCAACGAGATCGTTCCACCGCGCCGGACGATGTCGATGGCCGAGTACAACGCGTTGAGACGATCCACCCCGGCGGTTTGCATCAGCCGCTTGCCCAGCACGTCCGGCAGCACCCCGGCCACCTGCTGCGCCAATTTGGCGGCCGGCGAGCCGTGCGCCTCCATGCCGACCGCGTCGATGACCGAGTCGGTTCCCCGGCCGTCGGTCAGGTCGCGGATCGCGTCTCCGAGGGGCGATTCGAGCCTCCCCAAATCGATGGTGTGGATACCGCGTTTCGCGGCGCGGCCGAGCCGCTCGGGCACCAGGTCGACGGCGATGACGCGGTAACCCAGGTGGTCGGCGATGCGCGCGGCCATGTCGCCGATGGGACCCAGGCCCAGCACGGTCACCGAGCCACCGTCCGGGATGTTGGCGTAATCGACCGCCTGCCACGCGGTGGGCAACACATCCGACAAGTAGACGAATCGCGAATCCGGCGGTCCCACAGGCACTTTGATATGAGTGAATTGCGCCTGCGGAACCCGGAGCAGCTCGGCTTGTCCGCCGGGGACCGACCCGTAGAGCTCCGAATAGCCGAAGAGCGCGGCCCCCATGCCCTGCTCGCGCACCTGGGTGGTCTCGCATTGGGTGAAGAGCCGCTGGCCGCACATGTGGCAACTGCCGCAAGAGATTTGGAACGGGATCGCTACTCGGTCCCCCACCCGCAGGTCGCCCGTTTCCGCGCCGACCTCCCGCACGATGCCCATGGGTTCGTGCCCCAGGATGTCTCCGGGATTCATGAAAGCCCCGAGGATCTCGTAGAGGTGCAGGTCGGACCCGCAAATGTTGGTCGATGTGACTTCGATGATGGCATCGGTGGGTTGCTCGATCTTCGGGTCGGGCACCGATTCCACCCGTACATCGCGCTTGCCGTGCCAGGTAACAGCCTTCATACGGGTGGCACATACCCGTCTTGCCCTGGTCGAAACAGCCACCCGGGTGGGCTCAGCGCAGCATCGGCTACACGCGGTTGGCGACTCAACGGCATGTCGTGGACGGCCAGCTGAATCGACTGAGAGCACATTCAAGAGGTTGGTTGCCGGAGCATGACTTAACCCTGTCGCCGACAACGGCTTTCGCGATAACTACTGGCCAGAGCGGTACGTGGGCCGTGACCCACTCCGAAAGCCCGCCTACACTCGGGTCAGTGACCTCCATTGTGATCGTGGGAAGCGGCTTCACCGGATTCACCTGCGCCCGTCGGCTGGCCCGAATTCTGCGCCGACGGCGCGCACCCGTCGACATCACGATGATCTCCCCGGTCGACTACATGCTGTACACGCCGTTGTTGCCCGACGTCGCCGGCGGGGTCGTGGATGCCCGTTTTGTCGCTGTGCCACTGGCCAATTCGCTCAAGGGTGTGCGCGCGGTCCGCGGGCGCGTGGACGCGGTGGATTTCGGTCAGCGCACGTTGACCTATTGCGATCCCGAAGAGCGCAGCCATTCGATGTCGTGGGACCGGCTGGTGCTGACGCCGGGCTCGGTCACGCGGTTGTTCGATGTCCCGGGCCTCGCCAGGCACGCGCGCGGATTGAAGACGACCGCCGAAGCCCTCTACCTGCGCGACCACTTCGTCGAACAACTGGAGCTGGCCAACATCGAGGAGGATCCGCGCGCGGCCGCCGCGCGGCGCACCGTCGTGGTGGTGGGGGCGTCGTATTCGGGGACCGAGCTGGTGGCGCAGCTGCGCGCACTGGCCGATGCGGCGGCCAAACAAATGGACTTCAGCCCGGCCGAGGTGCGGTTTTTGCTGCTGGACCTGGCCGATCAGGTGATGCCGGAAGTCGGGAAAAAGCTGGGGGACGCCACCCTCAAGGTGTTGCGCAAGCGCGGAATCGACGTCCGGCTGGGCGTCACCCTCAAGGAAGCGCACGCCGATCACGTTGTGCTCAGCGATGATTCGCGTATCGACACGCGCACGATCGCATGGGTGACGGGCGTGACCGGCGCACCGTTGATCCAAGAGCTGGGTTTACCGACGGAAAAGGGCCGGCTCACGGTGCAGGCCGACCTGCGGGTTCCGGACCACCCCGAAGTGTTCGCGGCTGGTGACGCGGCCGCGGTGCCCGATCTGACCCAACCGGGAAAGATCACGCCGCCGACCGCCCAGCACGCGACGCGGCAGGGCAAAGCGCTGGCCCGCAATGTCGCCGCCAGCCTCGGTTACGGCAGCAGCAAGGACTACAAGCACCGCAACCTTGGTCTGGTGGTAGACCTCGGACCACGGTATGCGGTCGCCAATCCGCTCAACATTCACCTGTCGGGGCTACCGGCCAAAGCCGTGACGAGGTCCTACCACCTGTACGCGATTCCTCGTGGCGTCAACCGGTGGGCGGTGTCGCTGGCGTACCTGACGGACGCGCTGTTCGCCCGCTCGGTCGTCTCGATCGGGTTGACCTCGGAGGACGACGCGCAGTTCATGGCCAGCGAAGGCATCCCCATGCCGAAGACGAGCTGACGGGCCGGGGAGATCTTCGGCCTCAGCCCTCGGCCGACTGCTGCGCCCTCGCGTAGGCGAGCTGCAGAAAGTCCGCACCCGTGAGCGCGCTGAATACGCCGGCGATCAATCGGGTGAATCGCGGCGCGAACACCAGGCCGATGGCGAACCCGGTGGCGACCCACATGTCCAGGCAGAATGGGCAGGTCAGCAACTCCCCCAAGCTGTGCCGAAGCGGGCTGTTACCGCGAACCTCTTCGTGAACCTCGGCGGGGCCGCCGGTACCCGCGTAGCGGGTGAAGGGCGCGCGCAACGGGCTTGTCACCGCGTCCTTGGTCAGGGTTCGCGACAGTTTATGGGTGCCCAGGGTGAGGATGAACAGGTCCTGGACTCGCCACCGGCTCGGCAGCGTGCGACCGCTGACCAGCGCAGCCAACACCGCGGCCACCACCACGGCGCCGTAGACCGCCATGACCGCCACATAGCCGCCCAGCGGTCGATCGTCGTCGCCGCGGTAGGCGTCCGCTTCCTGTCGTGCACCATCGACGACCTGAGCACCGGTCTCCGTCAACTCACCCATCGCTTCTCCTTGTTGGCATAGCGGGACGAGTACCCGACCTGGGTCGGTGCAATCGGCGAGGCCTCAGACTGTCTCCGGCTCGCCGGACTTCCCCGTCTTCGCGGCTTCCCGCAAGGTGCGGTTGGTGGACCGAAGGTCGGTGTTGGCCGCCGACAACGTGGCGTTATGGTCTTCGAGATCCAGGATGCGCGCGACACCGGCCAGGTTTACCCCGGAGTCGACCAGCGCACTGATGCGCTTGATCCTGACCAAATCGTCGGCGCTGTACCGGCGGGTGCCGCCTTGACTGCGCGACGGCGTGAGCAGGCCGTAGCGTTCGTACAGGCGCAGCGACTGCACCGCAGTCCCGGACAATTCGGCGGCCACCGAGATGCCATACACACCGTGGTCGGACGCCGGGGTGTCCGCGTTTCCGCGGTAGTCGACCATCGCGCCTCCCTTTAGCTAACCGCCTCAGAAAATCTGTTTAGCACACTTGCGTCCTTCTGTCGACAGTGCTATACAAAATCTATGTCATTAGACATAGGAAATTGCCGACCCACCGCCTAGATTGGAGTGAGAGGTGACCACCATGCTGATGCGTTCAGATCCGTTCCGTGAGCTCGACCGCTTCGCCCACCAGGTCCTCGGGACCGCCGCCCGGCCGGCGGTGATGCCGATGGACGCCTGGCGCGAGGGCGAGAACTTCGTCGTCGAGTTCGACCTGCCCGGCATCAACGCCGACTCGCTGGACATCGACATCGAGCGCAATGTGGTGACGGTGCGCGCCGAACGGCCGGCCGTCGACCCCAACCGCGAGATGCTGGCCACCGAGCGGCCCCGCGGCGTGTTCAGCCGCCAGCTGGTGCTCGGCGAAAACCTCGATACCGACAAGATCGAGGCCTCCTATTCCGAAGGCGTTCTGCGCCTGCACATCCCGGTGGCCGAGAAGGCTAAGCCGCGCAAGATCACGGTTGGCCGCGGCGACGCTCAACGCGCCGTCGGCGAAGGCAACGCGCAGCGCGAGGTCATCAACGCCTGAGCGACCGGCGGGCTGGGCGGCGGTCAACTCCCCCCGACCACCGCCCGCCGCCGGCCCCGGGCCACCGGTGCCGACGTCCGGTGCCAGGGACGGATACGCGATGAAATGGGAACTCGACGGCCAGGCCGCCAACGTCGAACAGGCGTTGGGCAGCGGCGCTGCGCAACCGGCGGGGTGGTTTCGGTTCTACTTCGCCGACCAGCGCTGGGAATGGTCGGAACAAGTGCAACGCATGCACGGCTACGAGGCCGGAAGCGTCACTCCGACAACAGAACTGGTGCTGTCACACAAGCATCCCGATGACCGCGGACAGGTCGCGGCCACCATCGATCAAATCGTTCACACGCGCCAGGCGTTCAGCACGCGCCATCGGATCGTCGACACCCGGGGAGACGTGCACCATGTCGTCGTCGTCGGTGACCGAATCTTCGACGACGACGGTGACGTGATCGGCACGCAGGGGTTCTATATCGACGTCTCCGAGCCCGACGAACGCTCAAGCGAAGACGTGATGAGCGCGAAAATCGCTGTGATCAGCGAGAATCGGGCCGGCATCGAACAAGCCAAGGGCATGCTGATGTTGATCTACGGCATCAGCGAGAGCGCGGCGTTCGATCTGCTCAGATGGCTGTCTCAGGAAGCGAATATCAAGCTGCGGCCGCTGGCCGAGCAGATCGCCGAAGACTTCCGCGGTGCCGGGCTGCCACTGAACGCGCAGTTGGAATTCGACCACCTGATGCTCACCGCGCACGAACGCGTCCGCTCCACCGGCGACAATTCGTAATCGTTTGCCGAACAATCAAGATGCACGTGCGGATTGCGTCGGTGATGGTGTCGCAGTGTGGGGGTTCGACGCGGCTGCATCACGCGCTCAGCAGTCGATGACGACGCGCCCGGATTTCGCGCGGGACACACAGACCAGCATTTCGTCGTCACCCTCCGCGGCGCGCCCGCGGCGATCGACCTGTCCGCCGAGCACTTTCACCTTGCAAGTGCCGCAGAATCCCTGCTGGCAGGAGTACGCGGTCGTCGAATCGTGGTCGAGCATGACGTCCAACGCCGACCGGTTCGCCGGCACACTGAGGACCCGCTGCGAACGGGTCAATTCCAGCTCGAAGGGGACTCCATCGACCACCGGCGGGGGGCCGAAACGTTCGTAGTGCAGTGGCGCGTCCGCGTGTTCATTACGCGCGGTGCGCACTGATTCCAGCAAGGCGGTGGGACCACACACATAGACGGCCGTCGTCGGCCCTGCGCCGGCGAGCAGGTCCGCCGCGGTGGGGATCCGGCCTTGCTCGTCGTCGGCCCACACCGTGACCCGTTCCGGGGCCACCGCGACCACCTCGTCCAGCAGCGGCATGTAGTCCCGGCTGCGGCCGGCATACACCGCGCACCAATTGATTCCGCGCTGCTGGGCCGTCTGGATCATCGGCAGAATCGGCGTCACCCCGATTCCGCCGATCACGAACAACACCTCGCGCTCGTCGGTGACGAGATAGAACGCGTTGCGCGGCCCCTCGAACTCCAGCCTGTCCCCCACGTTGAAGGTGTCGTGCATTTCGATCGAGCCGCCGCCGCCGTCAGCGATGCGGCGTAACGCGATGCGATAGTCGGTGCGCCGGCTCGGCGAACCGCACAGCGAGTACTGGCGACGGCGCCCCGATGGCAGCCGGACGTCGATATGCGCACCGGGTGTCCAGGACGGCAACAACCCGCCGGCGGGGTCGGCAAGCGTCAATGCGACCACATCGGGAGTTATCAGCTCGCGTTTGATGACCACCGCGGTGGTGGCGCGCCGCACGGACTCCACCCGCGAGGACGTCCACCGCGACGCCGAAGCCAGGCCGCCGAAGAGCGCGCCGACCCCGTACAACGCCGTGTACATCCGGTCACGTTTACGACGGCCGTAGAGGTCGGCCGGAATGCTGTCCCAAATGCTTTGCGCCACAGTCGTCCTCACGTCTGGCCGACGCCGCGGCGGTCCGCCGACCGGGCAATCAGGTCGACCCACTCACCGGTGAGCCGGGCGATGACCTCGGGGTACGCGCTGACCACCCAATGGCCACCCTCGATCGGGACGACCCTGCCGCCCTCCGGGATGGAGCCGGTAAACCGTTGCAGCGCGGGCGATACGAAATAGTCCTGGCGTGCGACGAGCACCTGCACCGGAACGGTGGTCTGCGGCAACCGTTTTCCGGGCGCGAGCATCGGTGCGGGCATGTTCGCGCGGTACAGGTTGAGGCCGTTGAGGTAGTCGCGGATCGAGCGGGTCGTCGCCGCTCGCCGCCGATCGGCGCCCCGCGGCCGGCCGATGAGTTCCACCGCGGCAAAGACCGCCACGGTCGCCCGCGACCAGATGGCCAGCTCGGGCACTCCGGGGCATAGGAAGAACCAGATGTAGGTGGAGGCCAGCGCCTGCATGAGGACGTCGAAGACGCCGCGGGGTGAGCGCGCAGACCGCAGGAATTTGCCCGCATAGTTCAGGTGCGGACCCGAGATCGACGTGAACGACGCAACCTTGTCCATCACGGCGTCGTCGGTGACCGCCGCCCAGGCCTGGATGGAACCCCAGTCGTGGGCCACCAAATGAACCTGGTCGACCCCGAGGCTGTCGATCACAGCGCCGATGTCCGAAACCAACTGTGGGAAACGGTATCCCGATCGTTTCGCCGGCTTCGACGATTCGCCGGCGCCGCGCACGTCGTACGCCACGACATTGAACCGGCGGCCCAGTTCCCCGGCTACCGCGTCCCATACGTGGTGGTTATCCGGGTAGCCGTGAATGGCCAGGATGGTCGGGCGGCCCCGGTCGATGTCGGTGTACGCGTGGACCGCCAGTTGCACGCCGTCGGAGGCGGCGACCACGGTCGAAGCCACTTCGGTCGTCATCGTCAGTGCGACGCGCGCGCGGCCGGCGAGCGGGCCAGGTAGTCGACGGCACGCCCCACCCCGCCCAGCTTGGAAGGATGGAAACTCGGCGTGTAGTAAGCGCCGATGACGCGGAGGAACTGGAATGGCCCGGGCACCAAACCCCGGCGGGCCGCGCGGAAATAGTCCCGCCAGCGCGGCTTGGTGCCGGGCGGCAGGTAGGGGTCGACGGAGTACATGAATCGCACCCCGCGGACGAATAACCACAACAGCGCCGGCGTGATCAGCAGCTGGGTGCGCACCTGCCGCCAGTACCCGGCGCGCAGGTGCTTCATGGTGTCGAAGGCGACCGCCTTGTGCTCGACTTCCTCGGCACCGTGCCAGCGCAACAGGTCCAGCATCACCGGGTCGGTGCCAAAGGCGTCGTGCTGCGGGGTGTCGAGAATCCATTCGCCGAGGATCGCGGTGTAGTGCTCGAGGGCGGCGACCATCGACACCCGCTCGAGCAACCAGCTCTGTCGCCGGCGCCGGCTCCACCGCGGCCGGTCACCGATGAGTTGGGTGAATAGCCAACGCATTTGGTCGGTGAACGGGGTCACGTCGATGTCGTTGGCCGCGAAATGCCCGAGCACCCCGGCGTGCGCCTGGGAGTGCATGGCCTCCTGGCTGATGAACCCCTGCACATCGCGCCGCAGTTGATCGTCTCTGATCAGCGGCAGGGTGTTCTTGAAGGCGTCGACGATGAACTCCTCACCCGCGGGCAGCAACAGGTGCAGCACGTTGCAGAAGTGGGTGGTGAAGGGTTCGTTGGGCACGTAGTAGAACGGCAGCGTCGACCAGTCGAACTCGACGTCACGCGCCTGCAGGACAATCCGCTCGTGGTCGAGCGAGGCGTCATGCGGACCCGTTGCCTTGTCATCGACGGTGAACATGGTGCCATCCCCTTTGTCTGTCTCGCGCCGCCGCGCTGTTAGGCGCTGCGCTGTGCCTCGCCCTCTACTTCAGTGATCAAATGCTCGCTGCGCAAGAACCGGACCAGATGATCGACCGTCTCGCTCAGGGCCGGCTCACGCAGGCGGACATTGGACAGCCCCCGCCGGTGACGATACTGGGTGTTGTCATAGCGCTTGTCCCGCATCGCCGCGATCTTGTCCGCGGACCGGGTGAGGAAATCGACCAGCGGATACATCTGATCGTTCGGCGTGCAGCGGCGGTTCAGCTGCTCGGTGAACGACGGGATGTCGTGGTACTCAAAGCGATACCCGTACCGCTCGGACAGGATCTTGGTGACGTCCGGGAGGTTGTAGTAGTCGTCCGCGGTCATGTTGAAGACACTGCCCGACTCGTCCGGCAGGCCCATCAGCGTGACGATGTGATCCGCGATCAGGTCCGCCGGCAGCAGACTGATCTGGTTGAGCGCGTTGACGGCGACCCCGTGCTCGATCATGAACGCCGTCAGACGCACCAGGATGTCGTCCTGACTGCCGAAGCCCGCGCTGGTCGGCGAGATCAACGAGGGGCGGTAGATGCGGACGTCGAGTCCCTTGCGCTGCGCGGCCAGCGCCAGCTGCTCGCCGACCCATTTGGTCTGCGAGTAGCCGAAGTCCAAGCCGGTCATCTTTTCGTTCGCATCCCACTCGCCGACCACCGGTTGGGTGCTCCAGCCGTAGATGAACGTGCTGGAGACGAGGTGGAATGCCTTGCGGTGGTTGGTCATCGCGAGTCGTAACAGCTCGCGGGTGCCCTCCACGTTGGCGGGCCGCAGGGCGTCGTAGGTGCGGACGTAGTTGACCAGCGCGCCGTTGTGCACGACGGCATCGACGTCCTGCGCCAGCTGCTGGAAGGCCGCCTCTCCGATGCCCAGCGCGGGCTGGGCGAGATCGCCGCAGATGACGCGCACCCGGGCGCGGACGTCGGCTTCCAGCGCCGGCGTCCAGAGCTGGGCGCGGCGCAGCGACGCCACGATGCGGTCCAGACCGTGCGCGGCATCCGTGGCGCGCACCAGCGCGTGCACCGTGTACGAGGTCCGTTCCAGCAGGCTGCTCACCAGGAACGGCCCGAGGAACCCGGTCGCGCCGGTGAGCAGCAGATCGGTGGGCTCACCGGGCCGCGCGGGCGCCAACTCCGGCAGCGGCAGTGCCGCGTCCGCCCGCATTTGGACGGCCTCGTGCGCCTCGTATTCGGCGGAGATCTGGTCCAACGCCTCGCGCAGGGCGTCGAGCGGCCGGCCGGATCCCTCACCGAATTGCCTTATCAGACCGAAGAATTCGGACACCGTCAACCGCTGAAGTAAGCGGGTGTTGACGTCTTCGGCCAGTTCGCCGGCGCCGTTGTCCTCCAGCAAGCCCTGTAGGTCGGTGCGGAGTTCGGCCAACGCCAGCGAGTCGATGCCCAGATCGGCGAACGAGCAGTCCTCGTCGCCGGTGAGGTCGTAGCTCTCGATGAGATGGCGGAAGCGCTCCAACGGGCCCGCGCTGGCGTCCGGCCCTTCGTGAGTCTGGTGGGCGTAGGTCGCCACCACGGGCAGCTCGTCGTCCAGCCAAAGCTGGCGGGTCTCTGCGCGTCTGATCTTCCCCGAGGTGGTCTTGGGAATGCTGCGCGGCGGCGCGAACACGATGGTGTGCGGATCAATGTGGGCGTGCCTGCGGATCGCGCGCGCAAGTGCCTTCCCGTCGGGAAGCGTGTTCTCGTCGCGCACCTCGGCGACCACGACCAGCGTTTCCTGTTCGTCGCGCTCAACCGAGAACGCGGCGACGCAGCCGTGACGAACTTGTGCAGCCGACTTCTCCACAACCGCCTCGATGTCCGACGGGTAACAGTTGACGCCACGGACGATGATCAGGTCCTTGCTCCGGCCGCAGACGAACAGCTCGCCCTCATAGAGGAAGCCGAGATCGCCCGTCCGTAGATAGGTGTGGTCATCGTCGCCCGCGATGCGGGCTTCGAAGGTCTCAGCGGTGGCATCGGGGCGGTGCCAGTAGCCGCCGCCCTTAGATGCTCCGGCCACCCAAATCTCGCCGACCCGCCCGTCGCCCAGGGCCCGCCTCGATTCGGGATCGACGATGCGGACCACGTTCCCGGCAACGGGTTTGCCACAACTCACCAGTGGAACCTGGTTGTTGTTCTCGGGCAAGGCTTTTTCGACCCGTGCCAGATTCTGCTCCAGCGCGCGCTTGTTCAAAGCCAGGGTCTGGCGGCCCCACCCGGTCACGCCCAGGGTGTTCTCGGCCAAGCCGTAAGCGCCGGTCAAAGCGCCGGGCCGCAGGCCATGGGGAGCGAAGCGCTGCCGGAACTGTGCGAAGGTCTTGGCCCGGAGGGGTTCCGCCCCGACGAATATGGTGTCCAGGCTGCTCAGGTCGATCCCGGCCAGCTCGGACGTCGGGAGCTTGTCCTCGCGCAGGCAGTACTCGAGGGCGAAGTTCGGCGCCGGCGTGTCCGTGGCGCGCACCTCGCTGATGAGCCGCAGCCATGCCGACGGCCGAGCGAGGAAGTCGAGCGGCGACATCCCATGCGTCGTCCCGCCGCGCACTAACACGAAGAAGTAAGCGGAGATCAACCCCATGTCGTGGTGCTGCGGAAGCCAGCTGACGCCCACCGGCGATGGTCGGATAGACGCGCTATTGGCGATGATGTTGGCGTGGCTGACGATCACGCCCTTGGGATCGCTGGTGGAGCCCGACGTGTACTGCAGGAAGAGCACCGGACCAGGCGTGTCCGCGACGCGGTCGCCACCAAAGTCCTGTGTGCTGTCCGTCCCGAACCAGGGCAACTGCGTGGCTTGCTCGGCATTGGCCCACATCGGCGCGCCCTGTCGATGGCCGAGCAATTGGCGGAAGTCGTACTCGAACTGCTTGGTAGACAGCACCACCTTGGCCTGGCTGTCCCGCGCGATGTAGTCGAGCTTGGCCAGACCGGCTTCAAACGCCATGGGAAGAGGAGGGCTGACCGGGACGGCGATCACGCCGATGCGTGCGCATGCGAAGAATGCCGCCACCATCTCCAGGCTTGGCGGGTAAACGAGCAGTGCTCGATCTCCCCGCCTGAGCCCGGCTTCGGTAAACAAGTAGGCGGCCAGCTCACGCGTCCGCTCTGCAAAGCCCTGGTAGGTGTAGTGCTCAAGCTCCCGGCCTTCGGCATCGACGAACCGATAGAGCGTTTTGTCCGGTTGCCGGGATTCCCACATATGCAGGTAATCGATCAGCGTCTCCATGTTGGAGTGATCCCCCTTCCAGGGTGGCTTGGCCCGAGAACGACTTACGTCAGGAATATGCATCTAATGTAGCGCTGTCCGCCCACCCCGAGCAAAGGGTCGACCAGCAGTAATCGTCAGCGCACACTCATTCACAGGATAAACTTAACCCGTCGGAATTAATTACACGGATACTGATCTGCGCTTCTACGCACTTCAGTATTTCAGTCCTCTGCGACCAGGCACTATCACTGCAGTATGGCCTGAGGTACTGAAGTAAGTATCTGCGAATTCACGCATTTCCTATTAACGGCCGAACAACTGCGCGGCCTGAATAAAATCTTTACCTACGCCACACCCATTGGCCAAATCGCAAATCGAAAACGCAATTACTTACAGCATAACGCGGGCCCGAAAACTTTGGGGCAGTGGCCGCACCGCCGTACCACCTACGTGTCAAGCGGCAGCCGACTACCTGGGCCGGGCGATGCGGATGCGCGGACCCGCGCGGGCCACTAATTTCACGATGCCCAGGAAACGCTCGCCGTCGATGATGGGTGACAGCGGCTCGTCCTCGGCTTCGATGACCATCTCGTGACCATTGACATCACGTAGCCCATTGCCGCGAAGCGCGCCGTTGGTCAGGGCCTTTGGGAGTTGCGCCACGATCCTGGATGGCCGCAGGTATCCGGCCTGAAAATGCAGCGCGCCGGGCGCGGATGCCTTGGGGAACAACCGAAGCGGTCCGCCGATGCGCAGGTCGATCGCCCCGGCGTGGAGGAGGCTGTGCGTGCGCGATGGGACCTCATAACCGTCGATCACCACGCGCGCTCGTGTGGGGGTGAACAGAATGGACGCGTAGTTCGGTGTCTTCACCCGGCTCGGGGCGATCTTTGAGGTGATGTAGTCGCCGAAACTGCGAGCGATCACTCGCGCGACGGCCAGCCGACCGTGATCGGGTGAGTCGTAATACCGGTCGTAGAAGCGGTTCCCGACACCCCCGGCGGCCAGCCCGAAGCACAGCCGATGAAACGCCTCGCCGGTGGCGGTCTCACCATCGAGCACCAACGTATCGAGGCTCACCTCCGGCGGAGGTTGATCCGTTTCGGCGGCGGCCGTCAGCGCGCGGATGATCGCCTCTGGGCGCCCGCGCACCCGGGCCTTGCGGGCGACGGCGTTGACACTGCCGCCGTTGGTCGGAACGAACGCGGGCCAGCGTTGCGGATCGCTGATGCAGTGTTCGACCTCGTTGATCAACCAGTGCAGCGCGCCGTCACCGCCGTCTCCCACCAGGTGGGTGACCCGCGGCGCGATCTGCGCGATGGTGTCGCGCAGTTCCTCGATCGAGTTGGTCTCGTGCACCTCGCCGCGGGAGCCGAGGATGCGACCCAGTTCGGCGAGGCGGTCGCGGGAAGCGGCGCGATTCTTCCGCGCTTTCGGATTGACGATGACGCCTACATACATCCGGCGATCCCCGAGTCAGGCGGGATTTCGCTGGTCATCCAAGGCACGATACCTGGGCGTACCGGTGGTCCCGTAACGCTCCCGTACACCGCGCACGGTCCGTCGGCCCAGCGGCCGCCGTCGCACTTGCGAAGTTAGGGTGGCTGCCATGGCCGATTGGACCGCAGCAGAGCTGCCCTCGTTCGCCGGACGGACCATCGTCATCACCGGGGCCAACGCAGGGCTGGGCGAGATCACCGCCCGCGAGTTGGTTCGGGTTGGTGGCCACGTCATCCTGGCCGTCCGCAACACCGACAAGGGGCATGCGGCCGCCGCTCGCATGACGAGCTCGGCAAGCGGGGCCGCGACCGGGAAAGCCGAGGTTCGTCAGCTGGACCTGCAAGACCTGTCGTCGGTGCGACGCTTTGCCGACGGCATCGACAAGGTCGACGTCCTGGTCAACAACGCCGGCATCATGGCCACCAAACGCTCGGTGACCGTGGACGGTTTCGAGGGACAGATCGGCACCAACCACCTCGGCCATTTCGCGTTGACCAACCTGTTGTTGCCCAAGCTGGCCGACCGCGTGGTGACGGTGTCCTCGCTGATGCACCACTTCGGCTACGTCAGCCTCAAAGACCTGAACTTCCAGTCTCGGCCGTATTCGGCCTGGCTGGCCTACAGCCAGTCGAAGCTGGCCAACCTGCTGTTCACCAAGGAGCTGCAGCGGCGATTGGACGGCGTCCCCACCTCGCTGCGCGCGCTGGCCGCCCACCCCGGCTGGTCGCACACCAATCTGCAAGGAAACTCCGGCCGCAAATTGGGCGATGCCGCGGTCCTGGCGGTCGACCGGATCGTGTCAACCGACGCGGACTTCGGCGCCCGCCAGACGTTGTACGCCGTCTCGCAGAATTTGCCAGGCGACACCTTCGTCGGTCCGCGATTCGGACTGTACGGCCGCACCCAGCCGACGTGGCGGAATTGGCCGGCAAAGCGCGCCGGCACCGCCACCGCGCTCTGGGATTTGTCAGAGCGGCTGACCGGGACGAAATTCCCGCTCTGACGCGTCCTGCGGCTCTTCGCTGGCCCGGCCCACCTTAGATGCGCCGGTCGCGCGAGCCGCGGCT
This sequence comes from uncultured Actinomycetota bacterium, assembly GCA_963849935.1. Taxonomy (GTDB): domain Bacteria; phylum Actinomycetota; class Actinomycetes; order Mycobacteriales; family Mycobacteriaceae; genus Mycobacterium. Next base: position 8,568 of record CAWKJQ010000017.1, on the reverse strand, counting down.
AGATTGGATGGGTAGCGCAACCGACCAGCGAGGAGGTAATGGCCATGTCGGGCACGAATCTGGCGGCCATTCTCGCGTTGTGTGCCGCGCTGGCGTCCGCGATCGGCAACGTGATCCGGCAGCGGTCAGCGCAGGAGGTCACCGACCAACGGGTGGGCCACCTGACACTGTTCGGCATGTTGCTGCGCGATAAGCGTTGGTGGCTGGGCGGTTTGGGGGACATCGGCAGTTACGTCCTGCTGGCCGCCGCGCTCGACGATGGCTCGGTGCTGCTGGTGATGTCGCTTGCAGGTGACGGCGCTGCTGTTCGCCCTGCCGGTCTACTCGCGGATGAGCGGTAACCGGATCACCCGCCGAGAGTGGACCTGGGCGCTCGTCCTGGCGGTGGCGCTGGCGGCGCTGATCGCGGTCGGAGATCCCACCGGCGGCCAGCAGCAGGCGCCGCTGCACACGTGGGTCGTGGTGGCCGTGGTGATCGGCCCGCTGTTGCTGCTGGGTTTGCTGGGCGCGCGTATCTGGTCGGATCGCCCGGTCGCGGCGCTGCTGCTGGCGGCGGTGGCCGGCACCTTGTTGGCGGTGCTGGCGGTCCTCATGAAGGGCGTCGTCGACATCTTGGAACACCACCCCGGCCAGGTGTGGCGCTCCTTCGAGCTGTACGCGCTGGTGTTTTGCGGGGTGGCCGGAATGATCTATCACCAGTCGGCTTACCGAGCCGGCGCCCTCACCGCCTCGCTGCCGACGATCATCGTGGCGAAGCCCGTGGTGGGTGGGGTGCTCGGGGTCGTCGTGCTCAGCGAGACGCTGGAAGCCGGCGGCTGGGAGTGGTTTCTCATTGCGGTGACGGCGGTGGTCGTGATCGTCGCGACGGTCGGCCTGGCGCGCGGTGAGGCCGCCTCCATGTCGGCAGGCGCGGGGCGTGACGTGAAGTCCAGTGCGCGGCCGAAGGCGGCTTCTGAAGCCTGAGCGCGTGACGCATTGCCTTGTGTGCAGTGCAGTTTCGTCTGTGCGTCGGCCGGCGACGGCTACGGGTTGATCGTGTTGTCTCCGACCTGGCGGCCCCAGACGTACTCGATCGCGTACGGCGATCCGGTGTCCAGGTGGTTGTAGGGCGCGATGCTGTTGCCGGTATCCATGACCAGCTCGGGTGCCGGCCACAGGTCACGCGTGATCGCCTGCCAGCACCCTGGCGCACCGCCGGGGCCGCCGCGCGCGTTCACCCGAGGCAGGTTCTCCGGGAAGACATACGGGTTGGGCGCGCCGCCCACCACGCCGACAATGCCGCCCACCATCGACGCCAGCACGGGCAGCGCCGACACCGGGTTCGCGATCAGCCCCAGCCCGGATAGCGGCTCCGTGTTCATGTTCAACGAGTAGCCATTGAACCCGCCTTCAGCCGCGCCGGTGGCGGGCAGCGCGTCGTGTTCGTTGCGCATCAAGCAGTAGATTTCGGGGCTGTAGGTGTCCAGCAGCTGGGCCGTGGGCACCAGGTCTTCGGCACCGCGCGCCAAATACGGTCCGCCCTTGTTGAACAGCTCGGCACCGGTGTTACCGAACCCGGCCGCCGACAACAACGCCTGATCCAGATCCTTTTGCTGGGCGTTGATCGTGCGCGAGGTGATCACCGCATTGTTCAAGAAATCCAGCAGATCCGGCGCCGCGTTGGCATACGTATCGCCCAGCGCCGCCAACCCCTGAATGTCCTTGCGCGCCTGCGGCATCCGCGGATTCACGTCATCAAGAAGCGTGTTGGCGTTGGTGATCGACTGACCGAACTTGTCCCCCAGCCCGGCCAACGACTGCGCCGCGGCACTCAACGTCAGATTCAGCTTGACCGGGTCGACCTTCTCCGCGATCGAGGTGATCGTCTGAAACAGCGTGTTGATCTCGGTGGTCACCGAGCGCGCATCAATCACCGTGTGCGTCGAGATCTTCTGCGGCGACGGGTTGGGCGGCGTCGTCAGCGACACATACTTACCACCGAACACCGTCGTCGCCTTGATGTCGGCGTTGACGTTCGTCGGAATCAGCTTCAGGTACCGCGGATATACCTCGAGGATGAACTTCGCCGCCGGCTTGCCGTCGCGCACGGTCTCCGAAATCGACCCCACCCGACCGATTTCCACACCGTTATAGGTCACCTTCGAACCCGGATCCATCACCAACCCAGCCCGCGACGCGAGCATCGTCAGGTTGGTCTTGGGCGTGAAGCCGCCCCGGAACTGGATGTAGACGAGCGTGAAGATGATGGCGAGAACCACCAGTACGACAAAGGTGATGAACCTGTAGGGCGGCTCTCGCGAGTCGTTGATTTGAACGGGTGAGCCTTCCATGGCCTACGCCGTGAGCCCGAAGATCAGCGACCCGACAACGGGCAGCCGCCCGTGCGGTCGGTTATCCATATAACCCACCGTCGCCAACCCTGCCCCTCACCTCGGTGCCGCCACCACCCGACGCTGGCCTGACACACATGCAATAAGACCGATGAAATGTACCGCGAAGGCAGTGTTTGCGCGAACCGCGGTTCACATAATCCCGCCGGCGCACTGGCTGCAGTGCCCAGGTCTAGGCTCGGGAAAGATTAGGAAGGGTGCGCAATGCTCGCAGCGTTCGGATTCGAATCCCTGGGTGTCGTCGTCGGGGACATGTACTTCATCGACCCGTCCCCGCTCGAGGGTCAGGAAACCCCGGAGCGAGGAGTCAGACTGGAACTGCGCCTCGTCGACCGGGCCGAACCCCAGGGCTCGATCTACGCCGGTGTCCCGATCGCCTTCACCCGACCGGTGTGGCGGGTGGACCTGTTCGGGTCCACCGAAAGCCCGCCCGGGACGCTGGACCGGGCCCATCACCACCCGCAGTTCAACGGTTGGGAACCCAGCCGCCGGCACTTCGTCCCCGAGCTGTCCGCCGACCCCCTGGCCTGGTTGACCGAGCAGCTGGCCGACCCGGCCGCGATCCTGGCCCGCGCGGGCGTCGACGCCGACGAGGTCAGCGAAGCCGACACCACCGGGCTCGCCGAGGCGGCGCCGGAGATCGTCGCCGCGGTGAAACGATTGCTGGACGGCGTGCGCAATGGCGAATTGGCACCGGCCCCCGCCGAGCCCGTTGCCGCCGCACGCACCGGCTGGCTCTGAATTGCGTTAGCGTCGTCGGCGTGACCCTCAACAACATCCCCCTGACCACCCTCGATGGCCGGCCGACCACACTGGCCGAATTGTCCGATGGCGCAACGCTGGTCGTCAACGTCGCCTCCAAATGCGGGCTGACTCCCCAATACACGGCGCTGGAGAAGCTGGCCAAGGACTATCGCGACCGCGGCTTGACCGTCGTCGGCGTCCCGTGCAACCAGTTCATGGGCCAGGAGCCGGGCACGGCCGAGGAGATCCAGGAGTTCTGCTCGACCACCTACGGGGTGACCTTCCCGCTGCTGGAGAAGACCGACGTCAACGGCGATGACCGCCACCCGCTGTACACGGAGCTGACCAAGACGGCCGACGCCGACGGGCAGGCGGGCGACATCCAGTGGAACTTCGAGAAGTTCCTCGTCGCGCCCGGCGGTGAGGTGGTGCACCGGTTCCGGCCCCGCACCGAGCCGGACGCCCCCGAGGTGATCAGCGCCATCGAGGCCGTGCTGCCCCGATAGGCATGAAAACGGCCCCCGGAGCATCCCCGAGGGCCGTTTTACCTGGTAGCGGGGACAGGATTCGAACCTGCGACCTCTGGGTTATGAGCCCAGCGAGCTACCGAGCTGCTCCACCCCGCGTTGATGAATGCCAGGTTACCGAACCCGTGTCACGGCGACCAAATCGCGCGCTCAGCGGCGGTCGGGGCCCGCATCCGGATCAGTGCGACGGCGGGTTCAGCCCGTACCGCTGCGCGATGTCGTCCATCCACTCCGGCGACCCGTAGGTCAGCCCGTACTTGTCGGCGAGCTCACCGAACTCGGGCAACTCGTGCAGCGGCTTGCCCGCCGGGTCGTCGGCGTGCTCGACGAGCAGCTCACCTAATTCGCGGAAATAGTTCTCGAATCCGCCCGGGGTGATGATCTCGACGATGCGGCCCGGCTCGCTGCCGGCGTTCCACATCGCATGCATCTGTCCCCGCGGCTTGGTGATGTAACCACCTGGTCCAAGAACCACTTCGCTGTCGTCGGAGCGGAAGCCGATCTCGCCGGCCAGCACGATCGAATGCTCGTCCTCCCGGGTGTGCCGGTGCGCCGCGGTGAGCACGCCGACCGCGAACGGGTGCTCGACGATGGACACCTCGCCGCCGTTGGTCTTGCCGGACAGCTTGAACACCGCCCCGAAGCCCGGTAGAGCGACGACGTCGCCCTCCCCCGGCTGCACCACGGTGACCCCGATGTCGTTTCGCTCGGTCATGTGACTCACCTTCCTCCGAATATCCTTGCGCCGCAATGCCGGCCGCTTGTCAGCCCGTCGCGGCCAGACCGGTCTCGGTGTCGTCGTGCGGCGGCCACAGTGGCTGCGGCACTTCGATACCGAACGGCTTGTCCCACCCGTTTCGGGATGAAACCTCGTGCACGGGATGGCGATTGGCCGCGACACCCCACTTGCCCAACGGGTAACCGAGGGTAAGCATGGCCGACATCTTCCAACCCTGCTCGACGGGAACTCCCAGTAACTCGTTCACCTTGTCCTCGAAATTGCGGAGCACCATCGTCATGACGCCGCCGACGCCCTCGGCACGGGCGGCGAGCAACACACTCCAGATCGCCGGGTAGATGTTGGCGCCGCCGAGTCGTCGATGGCGAAGACGAAAAGCAACAGGGGAATCTCTTCGAAATGGTCGGCCAGGTAATCCCCCGAGCCTTTCATTCGGCGCATCGTTTCGGCGTGAGCGGCCAGGTCCGCACCGGGCGCCGTCGCCACCATCGGTCCCGTTCCCGTACCTGAACTTCTCGTATTCGAGGGCGCGAGACCTGCGGAACAGTTGGGCGAACTTGCGGATGAGTTCTCGGATCGTCGACGGCCACGAAGTGCCAGCGTTGGGTGTTTCCCCCGTTGGGGGCGCGAACCGCCGCATCGAGGATGCGGGCCTGCGTGTCCAGCGGAATCGGATCCGGCCGCAACCGGCGCATCATCCGGGTGGTGTAAAGGCTTCGTGGATGTCCATTGTTCTGCTCCCTTCCGCTACTCGGGCCAGCTGTTGTGCAGGATCTTGTCGACGAAGTCGACGCGCTCGAAGGCGGGATCGAAGTGCGCCAGCACGTCGGCGTTCATGGTGCCGTCGGTGGTCCGCGGCCGGTGCTTCATGCCGTCGTTGAATGCCGCCAGGATCCGCTGCTTGAATTGCGGCCGCGGGTGGGCGGCGGTCACCGCCGCCAGCGCCTCGGGAGCCAATTGCTCACGCCCGACGCCGACGACGTCGACTTCCACGCCGGCCTGCAGCAGGGCGACCTCGGGTGCCATGAACTCGGGCACGCCGGGGGTGGTGTGCAAGGCGATGCCGAGCCACACCTTGTCGGCTTCGGCTTGGTCGACGCCATGGGCCGTCAAGAAGTCCCGGGCCGCGTCGGCGCCGTCGACCTCGAAGCGGACGGCGGAGCCCCGGTAGCGCTCGGTCAGGCCGAGGTCGTGAAACATCGCCGCGGCGTAGAGCAGCTCGACGTCCGGTTGCAGCCCGCGGCGCACGCCCTGCAGCGCGCCGAAGAAGAACACCCGCCGGGAATGGTTGAAGAGCAACTCGTCCTCGGTGTCGCGGATGAACTCGGTGACCTCGCGGGCCAGCGCGGTGTCGGGTACGTGGATGCCGGCGACGGTGTCGATTGAGCTGGTGGTCATGGTGTCGTCTCCTTCGGGTGACCGTGCTACTGAGTGTGCGGCCGCACGGACGATCCGACCCTGGCGGTTCGGGCCGTCCTCTCCACAGAACGCGACACAATGGCTTGCGTGGCTGAAGCCAAAGCGCGTTCGCGGGTGGTGGTGATCGTCGTCTTCGACGGGGTGACGCTGTTAGATGTCGCGGGGGCGGGTGAGGTCTTCGTCGAGGCCAACCGGTTCGGCGCCGACTACCAGGTCAAAATCGCATCGGTGGACGGGTCCGACGTGACCAGCTCGATCGGGGCCCGACTGGGCGTCACCGACAGCATTGCGGCGATCGAGTCCGCCGATACCGTCCTGGTCGCCGGCAGCGACGACCTGCCCGCGACGACCGATCGACCCCGCGCTGGTCGAGGCCATCAGATCGGTGTCGGCCCGGACCCGGCGACTGGCATCCATCTGCACGGGGTCGTTCATCCTCGCGCAGGCCGGCGTGCTCAGCGGCCGGCGGGCCACCACGCACTGGCACGACACCCGGCTGCTGGCCCGGGCCTTCCCGGATATCACCGTCGAGCCGGACGCGATCTTCGTCCGCGACGGCGACATCTTCACCTCGGCGGGGATCTCGTCGGGCATCGACCTGGCGCTGGCGCTGGTCGAAATGGATTACGGGACAGAACTGGTCCGCGACGTGGCGCGGTGGCTGGTCGTCTACCTCAAACGCGCGGGCGGCCAATCACAATTCTCGGTGTTGCTCGAGGCCGATCCCCCGCCGCAGTCGCCGCTGCGACCGGTCACCGATGCGATCGCGGCAGATCCCGGCGCCGACTACAGCGTGAAAAAGCTTGCGGCACTGGCATCTTTGAGCACCCGTCAGTTGACCCGGCTGTTTCAATCCGAGCTCGGGATGAGCCCGGCGCGCTACGTCGAACTGGTTCGGATCGATTTCGCCCGTAACGCGCTGGAATCCGGCCGGTCGGTCACCGAGACCGCGGGGATGGCCGGTTTCGGCAGCATCGAAACGCTGCGACGGGTATTCGTCAACCACCTGGGCATCAGCCCGAAGGCCTATCGGGACAGGTTCCGAACGGCCTACGCGTGAGGGCTATTTGGTGTTGTTGTACTTGGTGATCGCGTCGTCCAGCCGCTGCAGCGCCGCGCCGTAGCCGGCGAAATCGCCCTTCTTCTGCGCGTCCTTGGCCTCGCCGATCGCCGCCTGAATCTCTTGCAGGGCAGCGGATTTAGCGGGCGACAGCGTCACCGATCCGTCGGGTGCCGGGGGTGCGGCGACGGGCGGCGGTGATCCGGGCGTCGCGACCGGCGCCGGCGCGCTGGCCGGCGGACTCGCGGCGGGTGTCCCGGATTCGGTGGGCTGGATGCCCGTCGCGGCCGCACCCGCGCCCGGGCCGAACAGGCCCGTCAGGGCGTCACGCACGGTGGGGCCGTACCCGATCTTGTCGTTGTACATCATCGCCACCCGGATCAGCCGGGGGTAGGACGACGCGGCGTCGCTGGCCCCCGGAGAGGCATACACGGGTTCGACGTAGAGCAGACCGCCCTGCCCCACCGGCAGAGTGAGCAGGTTGCCCCACCGGATCCGGTTCTGGTTGTCGCGGCCGATCACACCGAGGTCCTGGGACACCGCCGGATCGGTGGTGATCGCGTTATTGGCCAGCTTCGGCCCGTTGACCTGACCCGGAATGGTCAGCACGGTGATCCGGCCGTACGTCGCCGGGTCGGAGCTGGCGCTGATGTAGGCGGCCAGATAGTCGCGCTTGAATCTGTTCATCGCGCTGGTCAGCTGATACGACGCCGTATTGTCGTTCTTCGCAATGTTTTTCGCGACGATGTAGTACGGCGGCTGGTAGCTGCTGGCCGTCGGGTTCGGATCCAGCGGCACGTCCCAGAAATCCGAGGTGGAGAAGAACGTCACCGGATCGTTGACGTGGTACTTCGCCAGCAGCATCCGCTGCACCTTGAACAGGTCCTCGGGGTAGCGCAGGTGTTCGGCCAGCTCGGGGCTGATGTCGGCTTTGGGTTTGACGGTGCCCGGGAAGACCCGCATCCAGGCCTTGAGCACCGGGTCCTGTTCGTCTTGCTGGTACAGCGTGACGGTGCCGTCGTAGGCGTCCACGGTCGCCTTCACCGAATTGCGGATGTAGGACACCCGCTTGTCGGGGGCCAGCCTGTTGAACGCCACCTCGTTGGAGTCCGCGGTCGCCGACTCCAGCGACGTCAGTTCGGAATACGGGTAGTTGTCCAGCGTGGTGTAGCCGTCGATGATCCACACCAGTCGCTTGTTGACGATCGCCGGGTACACCGCGCTGTCGGTGGTCAGCCACGGCGCCACCGCCTCCACCCGTCGCGCCGGGTCACGGTTGAACAGGATCTTGCTGTTCGAACCGATCACGTTGGAGAACAAGAAGTTTCGCTCGGCGAACTTCGCGGCGAACACGCTGCGCGACAGCCAGTCGCCGAGCCGAACACCGCCGAGCCCGGTGTAGGTGTAGTTCTTGGTTTCGTTGTTGGTCTCGTAGTCGTATTCGCGGTCGTTGCCGTTGCGCCCGACGATCGCGTAGTCGGCCGACGTGTTGGAGATGACCGGCCCGAAGTAGACGCGCGGCTGGTCGAGTTGCGCCGGACCGTCGGACACCACGCCGCCGTTGGCGCCGACGACGTTGACCAGGAATTCGGGGTAGCCGCCGTTTTGGTTGGGGTCGTTGGCGACGCCGCGGACCGTGTTGGCGGGCGAGGCGATGAAGCCGTTGCCGTGGGTGTAGACGCTGTGCCG
>CAWKJQ010000016.1:0-111455 GCA_963849935.1 uncultured Actinomycetota bacterium | reverse complement strand
CTGGCGTGACTGTCTCCGGGACGAGCGCGCGCATCCAGGCCATCGACACCGTCGAGCATGCCGCCACCACTCCCGACGAGCCGCAACCCTTCGCCGAGCTGGGCCTCAAAGACGACGAATACCAGCGCATCCGCGAGATCTTGGGCCGCCGCCCCACCGACACCGAGCTGGCGATGTACTCGGTGATGTGGAGCGAGCACTGCTCCTACAAGTCATCCAAGGTGCACCTGCGCTACTTCGGCGAGACGACCACCGACGAGATGCGCACCGGCATGTTGGCCGGTATCGGGGAGAACGCCGGCGTCGTCGACATCGGCGACGGATGGGCGGTCACCTTCAAAGTGGAGTCGCACAACCACCCGTCCTACGTCGAGCCCTACCAGGGCGCGGCCACCGGCGTCGGCGGCATCGTCCGCGACATCATGGCGATGGGGGCGCGACCGGTCGCCGTGATGGACCAGCTTCGGTTCGGCGCGGCCGACGCGCCGGACACCCGTCGCGTGCTCGACGGTGTAGTCCGCGGCATCGGCGGCTACGGCAACTCGTTGGGCCTGCCCAACATTGGCGGCGAGACCGTCTTCGATGCGTGCTACGCCGGGAACCCGTTGGTCAATGCCATGTGCGTCGGCGTCTTACGCCAGGAGGACCTGCATCTGGCCTTCGCCTCGGGCACCGGCAACAAGATCATCCTGTTCGGTGCCCGCACCGGGTTGGACGGCATCGGCGGGGTGTCGGTGCTGGCGTCGGACACCTTCGACGCCGAGAACTCGCGCAAGAAGCTGCCCTCGGTTCAGGTGGGCGACCCGTTCATGGAGAAGGTGCTCATCGAGTGCTGCCTCGAGCTGTACGCCGGTCACCTGGTGGTCGGCATACAGGACCTCGGCGGCGCCGGATTGTCTTGTGCTACTTCGGAATTAGCCTCGGCCGGCGATGGCGGGATGGCGATTCAGCTCGAGACCGTGCCGCTGCGCACCACCCAGATGACGCCCGCGGAAATCCTCTGCAGCGAGTCCCAGGAGCGGATGTGCGCGGTGGTGACGCCGGAGAACGTCGATGCCTTCATGGCCGTGTGCCGCAAGTGGGACGTGCTGGCCACGGTGATCGGCGAGGTCACCGACGGCGACCGGTTGCGCATCACCTGGCACGGCCAAACCGTCGTCGACGTCCCGCCGCGCACCGTCGCCCACGAAGGTCCGGTCTACCAGCGTCCGGTCGCCCGGCCCGAAACGCAGGATGCCCTGAACGCGGACAGTTCGACGCGCTTGCCGCGACCAGCCACCGGTGACGAACTGCGCGCCACTTTGCTTGTCCTGCTGGGCAGTCCGCATCTGTGCAGTCGCGCATTCATCACCGAGCAGTACGACCGATACGTGCGGGGCAACACCGTGCTGGCCGAGCACGCCGACGGCGGCGTGCTGCGTGTCGACGAATCGACCGGCCGGGGCATCGCCTTGTCGACCGACGCGTCGGGCCGCTACACCAAGCTGGATCCCTACGCCGGTGCCCAGCTCGCCCTGGCCGAGGCCTACCGCAACGTGGCGGTCACCGGAGCGGCGCCCGTCGCGGTGACCAACTGCCTGAATTTCGGCTCCCCCGAAGACCCCGCAGTGATGTGGCAGTTCTCGCAGGCGGTGCGGGGCCTGGCCGACGGCTGTGTGGCACTGGGAATTCCGGTCACGGGCGGCAACGTCAGCTTCTATAACCAGACGGGTTCGGCGGCGATCCTGCCCACGCCGGTGGTAGGGGTGCTCGGCGTCATCGACGACGTCGGCCGGCGCATCCCCACCGGCCTGGGCACCGAGCCCGGGGAAACCCTGATGCTGCTTGGCGATACGCGCGACGAGTTCGACGGCTCGATCTGGGCGCAGGTGACCGCCGACCATCTGGGCGGACTGCCGCCCAAGGTGGACCTAGCCCGCGAGAAGCTGCTGGGTGAGGTGCTGCGCTCGGCATCGCGCGACGGCCTGGTGAGCGCGGCGCACGACCTGTCCGAAGGCGGCCTCGCGCAGGCCGTCGTCGAAGCCGCCCTGGCCGGTGAAACCGGTTGCCGCATCGTGCTTCCCGAGGACGCCGATCCGTTCGTGACATTGTTCTCCGAGTCGGCGGGCCGCGTGCTGGTGGCGGTGCCGCGCACCGAGGAGAGCCGGTTCCGTTCGATGTGCGAGGCGCGGGGGCTGCCGGTGGTGCGCATCGGCGTCGTCGACCAGGCCTCCGACGCGGTGGAGGTGCAGGGCCTGTTCACGATTCCCCTGGCCGAACTGCGGGAGATCTCCGAGGCGGTGCTGCCGCGGCTCTTCGGATGAGTGCCCGCAGCGAATTCTGATGTCCGCCAACCTTTTACGTCGGACCAGTGCGCTGTCTTTGGCCGCTGCGTTGGTCGGCTGGAGTTTCGTCAGTCCTCGACTGCCCGCCCCGTGGCGGGCAGTGCTGCAGGCCGGCATGGGCGGTCTATTGGCGTTGATCACGCGGGCGCCGCTGGGCCTGGGGCCACCTCAGCTATGGGCCGGATTGCGGTTGGGGTCGCCGATCGCCCTACTCGCGGCGGGCACGGTCGCCGCGACCGCTCAGCTGCCACCGGTGCGCCGATCGATGGCCGACCGCGAGCCGCCGGCGGCGCCGCCGGACTGGCTGCTGCTGCGGATACCCCTGGGCACCGTGTGGTCGGAGGAATCTGCGTTTCGCGGGGCACTGACCAGCGCTTGGCTCCGCTGCTTTCGGTGACCGCGGTGGGCGGTTGCTGCAGGCCGGCGCTTTTGGTCTCTCGCACATCGCGGACGCGCGCGCGACGGGTGAGCCGGTGGCCGCCACCGTGCTGATCACCGGCATCGCGGGCTGGATGTTCGGTTGGCTGGCCGACCGATCCCGCAGCCTGGCCGCACCCATGCTGGCGCATCTGGCCATCAACGAAGCCGGGGCGATCGCGGTGCTGGCCGTCAAGTCGTCGAACCGCCGATAGTTCTCAGGGATTGATGGTGTAGTCACCGAGTTGGCGGCCCCACACGAATTCGACGGCGAGCGGCGAGCCGACTTCGAAGTGGTTGTACGGAGCCATGCTCGCGCCGGTGTCCATGACCAGGAACGGGGCCGGCCACAGCTCTCGGGTGATCTTCTGCCAACAGCCCGGTCGTCCGCCGGGGCCGCCCCTGGCGTTGGTGCGCGGCAGGTTTTCCGGCCAGATGTAGGGGTTGGGGGCGCCCGCAATGGCGCCTGAGGCGTGGGCGCCCAGCGAGTAGCCGTTATCGCCCAACGCGTTATGGATTCTCGGTGCGACTTCGTCGAAATTATGGATAGTGCAGTAGATTTCGGGGCTGTATTCGTCGAGCAGCTGGCTGCTGGGAACCAGGTCGGCGGCGCCGCGGACGAAGAATGGCCCACTGCGGCCCAGGACGTCGGCGCCGGCGTCTCCCAATCCGGCGGCCGCCAGCAGCGCGGCATCGAGGTCGCGTTGCCGGGAGTTGAGTGTGCGTGCGGTGGTCACCGCGTGATCCAGCGCGTCCCACAGGTCGGGAGAGGCATGCGTGTAGATATCGCCGAGGGCCGTCAATCTCTGAATGTCGTTGCGCAGGGCCGGCATCCGGGGGTTCAGGTCGTCGAGAACGGCGTTGCCGTTGACCAACGAGGTGCCGAACTCTTCCCCCATTCCGCTCAGCGCCTGGGCGGCCGCGCTGAGCGTGAGGTTCACCTTGACCGGATCGACTTCTCGGCGATCGAGGTGAGCGTCTCGAAAAGGGTGTCGAACTCGGTGGTCACCGATGTCGCGTCGATCACGGTCGACGGTGTGATCGATTGCGGCGCGGGGCTTTTGGGCGCGCTCAACGCGACATATTTGTTGCCGAACACCGTGGTCGCTTTGACCTCGGCCGCCACGTTGGCCGGGATCTGCTGGACGTATTTCGGGGTGATGTCCAGGACTATTTTGGCCGCCGGCTTGCCGTCATGCGTGGTCTCCGAAATGCTCGACACCCTGCCGATCTGCACCCCGTTGTAGGTGACCTTTGAGCCGGGATCCATCACCAGGCCCGCCCGGGCGGCCACCATGGTCAACTTCGTGCTCGGCGTGAGGTCGCCCCGAAACTGCAGGTATAGGAGCAACCCGATCATTCCCGTGACCACTATCGTCACCAGGCCGGCGGTCTTGTACGGCGGCCGCGCCCTTGAGCGACGGGGCTCCATGATTTTGAGACCCTAGGGTATGGCGTCCCGGCGACAAGGCCGATCCGGCCAAGACTCGGCAGGCCGTGTTGGCCGTCGCGGACTGGCTACGCGACGAATGCCGTCCGGCGCCCGACCGGCAGGAACTGGCGACGGCCGTTCGGCTGACCGCCCGCACCCTGGCCGCGGTGGCGCCCGGGCGAAGCGTGGAGCTGCGCGTCCCGCCGTTCGTCGCGGTGCAGTGCATCGCCGGGCCCACCCACACCCGCGGCACACCGCCCAATGTGGTGGAAACCGAACCGCGGACCTGGCTGCTGCTGGCCACCGGCGCGCTGTCGTTCCCCGAGGCGAAGCGCACCGGAGCGCTGCGCCTTTCCGGCTCGCGAGCAGGTGAGATCGAACACTGCCTGCCCCTGTTCGATGTGGGCTGAATATAACCCTGAACTGCAGGTTTAGGTCACTGCCGTGGCATTTTGTCGCTCAACACGCCCGTCGGATTCGTCGGCGCGGCGTCGGTGCCCGTAGACTCCGTTACGTCACCAACCGTTCCCCGGGGAGCTGCCTACTCGTGACCGTCCAAGAACCCGAAGAGGATTTCAACGCGCCCCGTGAAGAATGCGGTGTATTCGGGGTTTGGGCCCCGGGCGAGGACGTCGCCAAACTCACCTATTACGGCTTGTACGCGCTGCAGCATCGCGGCCAGGAGGCCGCCGGCATCGCCGTCGCCGACGGATCCCAGGTGCTGGTCTTCAAAGACCTGGGCCTGGTCAGCCAGGTGTTCGATGAGCAGACGCTGGGCGCGATGCCGGGCCATGTCGCCATCGGACACTGCCGTTACTCGACCACGGGTGACACGACGTGGGAGAACGCGCAGCCGGTGTTCCGCAACACCGCGGCCGGCACCGGGGTTGCGCTGGGACACAACGGCAACCTGGTCAACACCGCCGAGCTCGCCGCCCGCGCCCGTGACGAGGGGCTGATCGCCAAGCGCGCCCCGGCGCCCGCGACGACGGACTCGGACATTCTGGGTGCGCTGCTGGCCCACGGCGCGGCGGACGCCACCTTGGAGCAGGCGGCGCTGGACCTGCTGCCAACCGTGCGCGGCGCCTTCTGCCTGACCTTCATGGACGAGAACACCCTCTACGCCTGCCGTGATCCCCATGGCGTGCGGCCCCTTTCGCTGGGACGGCTGGACCGCGGCTGGGTGGTGGCCTCCGAAACGGCGGCACTCGACATCGTCGGCGCCTCGTTCGTGCGCGACATCGAACCGGGCGAATTGCTGGCGATCGACGCCGACGGCGTCCGCTCCACCCGTTTCGCCAACCCCACCCCCAAGGGCTGCATCTTCGAATACGTCTACCTGGCGCGACCGGACAGCACGATCGCCGGCCGGTCCGTCCACGCGACCCGCGTGGAGATCGGTCGCCGGTTGGCCCGCGAACGTCCCGTCGAGGCCGACTTGGTGATCGGCGTCCCCGAGTCGGGCACGCCCGCCGCCGTCGGATACGCGCAGGAATCCGGCATCCCGTATGGACAGGGGCTGATGAAGAACGCCTACGTCGGGCGCACCTTCATCCAGCCGTCGCAGACCATCCGCCAGCTCGGTATCCGGCTGAAGCTCAACCCGCTTCGCGAGGTGATTCGGGGTAAGCGACTCATTGTCGTCGACGACTCGATCGTGCGCGGGAACACCCAGCGCGCCCTGTTGCGGATGCTGCGCGAGGCGGGTGCCGTCGAAGTGCACGTGCGGATCGCCTCGCCCCCGGTCAAATGGCCCTGCTTCTATGGCATCGACTTCCCGTCACCGGCGGAACTGATCGCCAATGCGGTCGAAGACAAGAAGGAGATGCTCGAGGCGGTGCGGCATGCCATCGGCGCCGACTCGCTGGGCTACATCTCGTTGCGCGGCCTGGTCGCGGCCTCCGAGCAGCCGGCCTCGCGGCTGTGCACCGCCTGCTTCGACGGCCAGTACCCGATCGAACTGCCCGGCGAAACGGCGTTGGGCAAGAACGTCATCGAGCACATGCTCGCCAACGCCGCCCGCGGCGCCGGACTCGACGAACTTGCGCCCGACGAAGTGCCGGTCGTGCGCTGAGGGAATCGGTTGCGCTCCTTCACCGACGTTTGATACCGGCCGTCAGCGGCGCCCGGTAGCCTTTATCGCGATGACGGATCCCGGAAAGAGTCCAGGACGCCACCACGGCAGTCAGGGCATCACCTACGCGTCGGCCGGGGTGGACATTGAAGCCGGCGACCGCGCCGTCGAATTGTTCAAGCCGCTGGCGACAAAGGCCACGCGACCCGAGGTTCGGGGCGGCTTGGGCGGGTTCGCCGGCCTGTTCGCGCTACGCGGCGACTACCGCGAGCCGCTGCTGGCGGCGTCGACCGATGGCGTCGGCACGAAGTTGGCGGTGGCCCAGGCGATGGACAAGCACGACACCGTCGGGCTGGACCTGGTGGCCATGGTGGTCGACGACCTTGTGGTCTGTGGCGCCGAGCCGCTGTTCCTACAGGATTACATCGCGGTGGGCCGGACGGTGCCGGAACGCTTGAGCGCCATCGTCAGTGGCATCGCCGAGGGATGTGTGCGGGCCGGCTGCGCGCTGCTCGGCGGCGAGACGGCAGAACACCCCGGGCTGATGGAACCGGACCACTACGACATCTCGGCCACCGGGATCGGTGTCGTCGAGGCCGACGACGTGCTGGGGCCCGACCGGGTCAAACCCGGCGACGTCATCATCGCGATGGGCTCGTCCGGTCTGCATTCCAACGGGTACTCGTTGGCACGCACGGTGCTGCTCGAGATCGACCGGATGAACCTCGAGGGCTATGTAGAAGAGTTCGGCCGCACCCTGGGTGAAGAGCTGCTCGAACCCACCCGCATCTACGCCAAGGACTGCCTGGCGCTCACGGCCGAAACCCATGTCCGCACCTTCTGCCACGTCACCGGCGGTGGGCTGGCCGGCAATCTGCAACGCGTCATCCCGCACGGCCTGGTCGCCGAGATGGACCGCGGCACATGGACGCCGGCGCCGGTGTTCGCCATGATCGCCCAGCGTGGCCGGGTGACGCGAGAGGAGATGGAGAAGACGTTCAACATGGGCGTCGGCATGATCGCCATCGTGGCCCCCGAGGACACCGACCGCGCCCTGGCCATCCTGACCGCTCGCCACTTGGACTGCTGGGTGTTGGGCACCGTCGGCAAAGGCGGAAAAGAGGGTCCGCGGGCCAAGATGGTGGGTCAGCACCCGAGGTTCTAGGAAGCTCGCCGCCCTGCAGAACTAACGCGGCGCCGGTGCGCTACGCATCGGCGCCGGGGCGTTGGTTCTCAGCGACGCCAGCTGTCTTGGTCGTCCCAGGATCCGTCGGATCCATCGCTGTCCAGTTCGCCGGATTCGTCCGAACCCGTCCCTGCCAGCTCTTGCTGAAGCCGCTGGAAGTCGGTCTGCGGAGAACTGTATTTGAGTTCTCGAGCAACCTTGGTCTGCTTTGCCTTAGCCCGGCCGCGGCCCATGGGGGAACCCCCTCGCGCAATAACGGAGCGGCCTAACGAGTAGGCGGCTCCGATCTCCTGGTGTCGTTTGTCCTGCCGACACTTTACCGTGCCTCGCCGCCGAGCGTTGGCGCGCCCCGCTCGCTGTGGCGGACGTTACCGTTCATTATCCCGCACCGCCCCGCAACCGTTCAACAGCTAACCGCCCGGCGCCGATCTGTTCGGTTGCAGGCAGGGAATCGACATCGATCACCGCAGCCACCGAGGCCGTCCGGTCCGGTCGCCAATTCCGTGTCGGCCGGGCAGCCCGCGCTTGAGCAGCGCCAGCGCTATCGGCCCGAGGTCCACGTGGTCGACGACGGTGCCGAGGCGGCCGACCGTGCGGCCGCCGGCCAGCACCGGATCACCAGTCGACGGCCGGTCCACCGACCCGTCGAGGTGCAGCAGCACCAGCATCCGGGGCGGCCTGCCCAGGTTGTGCACCCGCGCGACGGTCTCCTGCCCGCGATAACAACCCTTGTCCAGATGGACTGCTCCGCGCCGGGCCACCGATCCATCCCACCTCGTGCGGAATCGTGCGCTCGTCGGTGTCGACCCCGAGGCGGGGCCGCACGGCCGCCACCCGGTGGGCTTCGTAGGCCCACACACCGCCGGGCCGCACTCCGGCATGCGCCAGGCGGTTCAGCCATCCATCCGCGGCGGCGCGCGGAACCAGCAGGTCCAGCTCGAACTGACCATCCCGGCTGGCCGGCATACGGCGCACGAAGCCGTCACCGGTGGGAACCGCGGTCAGTTCGGCGGGCAGGGCGTCCACCCCAAGCGTATCGAGAACTGCCTGGTCAGCCAGTTTCGGGCCGAGCAGCGACAGCACAGCCAGATCGACGCTGGCAGCAGTGACCTCCGACCAGAACACCATCTTGCGCAGGTATTCCAGCAACGGCTCGGCTCGCCACGGTTCGGTGTCGAGGTAGGTGGTGCCGGCCAACTCCGTCTGAATCCAGTGATCCTCGACGCGGCCCTGGCCGTCGAGGCTGAGGTTCTGCGTGCTGGCGCCGTCGGGGAGGTCGCTGACGAATTGCGTTGAAATGCTATGCAACCAGGTCTGCCGGTCGTTGCCGGTCAAGGTGAGTACGCCGCGGTGCGAACGGTCGACCACGATCGCATCGGTGTCGGCGGCACGCTGCTCGCCCAGCGGATCGCCGTAATGCCAGACGGCGCCGGCGTCGGGTCCGGTGTCGGGTGCGGGGACGGGGCGGGTCACGAGTCAACTCTACGGACGGGGCGGTGCCTAGCCGCGACCGTGCGGCTGCCCGCCACGCCCTCGCGGCTAGGCTTACCGTCCATGGCCGGTCAGATGGGTGTGATCGTCACGCTGGACGGCGAGACGCATTCGCCGGACGCGCCCTTGCTGCACGCCGACGACTTGGCGGCGGTCCGCGGCGACGGCGTCTTCGAGACGCTGTTGGTCCGCGACGGCCGAGCCTGTCTGATCGAGCCGCATCTGCAGCGGCTGACCCAGTCATCCGCATTGACCGATCTGCCCGAGCCGGATCTGCCGCGGTGGCGAAGCGCGATCGAGGCAGCCACCCGGCAGTGGTGCGCGGCCAATGCCGGCGAGGGCGCGATGCGGCTCATCTACAGCCGCGGACGCGAGACCGGCTCGGAACCGACGGCCTACGTCATGGTCAACGCCGTCCCCGAACGGGTGACGGCGGTCCGGCGTGGCGGGCTGGCGGCGATCACGCTCGATCGCGGGTTGCCCGCCACCGGTGTCGACGCGATGCCCTGGCTGCTGGCCGGCGCGAAGACGTTGTCCTACGCGATCAACATGGCGGCCCTGCGCCATGCCGCGCGCCAGGACGCCGGCGACGTGATCTTCGTCAGCACGGACGGCTACATCCTGGAAGGCCCACGCTCGACCGTTGTGATCGCCACCGCCCCTGACACTCCGGGCGGTCAGCCGTGCTTGCTGACACCGCCGCCGTGGTACCCGATTTTGCGAGGCACGACGCAGCAGGCCCTGTTCGAGGTGGCCAGGGACAAGGGCTACGACTGCGACTACGAAGCGCTGCGCGTCGCGGATTTGGATGCCGCCCAAGGTGTTTGGCTGATCTCCAGCATGACTTTGGCCGCCCGTGTCCATACCCTCGATGGCCGGCCACTGGCACCGGCCCCGATGGCGGCGGAATTCGCCGAGCTCGTCGACGCCGCCATCGCCAGCGATCGCTGAGCGCTGAATTCTGTTGTCGGCTGGCCGATTCGCCGGTACGGTCGGTCGTACACAAGAAGGGAGGTGGTCCGCGAAATTGATAGCTTCATGGACATGTGAGGTGGCTGCGCGCTAGCAGCAGTGGCTCGGAAGAGCTGGCGTCACAACCGCGCTAGCGAATTTCCCGCAGTCACCCGGCCCCCGAGCTTCCGGTTTTTGTCCAACCAGGAACATGGCTCGGGGGCCGCTCCATGTCTGGAAGCCGTAGGTGACATGCGCCGGCGACCTCTGTCGGGCGTTTCCGTCGCGTGCGCTCTGCTAACCGACGAAGCGGGACAGCCGTGCCGAGAGATGCGGCACCAGGCCGCCGTCGGCGTCCACCCGCTCCTCGACGTAGGCCAGGTCGCCGCCTTCGACGATGCCGTAGAGGCGTTTGGCGCCGCCGACCAGCACGCCCGACCTGCTACGCGCCAGCGCGTCAGTGACCAGTTCCCACGACGACTGGGTCAGGGGGCGGCCGTAGAACAGTTCGACATAGCCCGCGGAATGGGCCAACAGCAGTTCGATCGCGTGGGATTCGCCGGGGTCGTCGGGATCGTTGACGAAGCGCCAGAAACCCGGTCTCGCGCAAGCCGCGCTCTTCGTATTCGCCGGTATCGCTGAGCCGCCAAGAGCGGGCTTCCCAATTCAGGTAGTCGCCGCCATCGTGTGAGACCACGATCTGTTGACCGAACCGGTAATCCCCGTCCTGTCCACGGCCTTCGCCTTGGCCGCGCCAGACGCCGACCAGCGGCAGCAGCGCCAACAGGGCGTCGCTCAGGTTGGCGCCTTCGCGCAGGTTCGCGGTGTCGGCGGGCAGGGGCAGGTCATCGTAGGACGGGATGTTGCGGCCGGCGGTCAGCTTCGCACGCTCAGCGGCGGCGGCCACTGCCCGGTCGCCGGAGCCTGCGGCACTCAACGGTTCGTCGGGGGTCACGTGCGCCACTCCTCCCCATCGCTGCGCTCTGGATCGTCGCCGGCGCGGGTCACGACTCGTCAGTGATGAGCCGGTACAGGGTGTAGAGGGCGAACCATGAAATCACCACGACCGCCACAACCAGCATGATCTCGAAGAACAGCACCACGGAGACAAGTCTATTCGTCCCGCGACGTCCCTGTCGGGCGCGGCTGGTGGGTCAGGCGATCTTGACGTCGACCTCATGGATGCCCGCACCCGACGGCGCGACCACGGCGTCGCCGTTGCCGGCCTTAGACAGGGCGCGCAGCCTCCAGGATCCCGGTGCGGCGAAGAACCGGAAGTCACCGGTGGCCGAGGCCACCACTTCGGCGGTGAATTCGTCCGAGGAGTCCAGCAGTCGCACGAACGCGCCACCCACTGCCTGACCGTCGCCGTCCACGACGCGACCGGTGATCACCGTTTCCTTTTCCAAGTCGACGCTGGCGGGCAACGTCACTCCTTGTTTCGGTGCAGAGCACATATCAGCTTCCCAACTCGATCGGGGCGCCCACCAGGGAGCCGTATTCCGTCCAACTGCCGTCGTAGTTCTTCACATTCCGATGCCCGAGCAATTCATAGAGAACGAACCACGTGTGCGACGACCGCTCGCCGATGCGGCAATAGGCGATCGTTTCCTTTTCTCCGTCCAGGCCGGCGGCGGCGTAGAGCTTGGCCAGCTCCTCGTCGGACTTGAAGGTGCCGTCCTCGTTCGCGGCCTTGCTCCACGGCACGTTGATGGCGCCGGGGATGTGGCCGGGCCGCTGGCTCTGCTCCTGCGGCAGATGCGCGGGCGCCAGGATCTTGCCGGAGAACTCGTCGGGGGAGCGCACGTCGACCAGGTTCTTGACGTTGATGGCCGCGATGACTTCGTCGCGGAAGGCCCGGATGCTGTTGTCCGGCGCGGCCGCGGTGTATGACGTCGCGGGCCTGGTGACGGTGTCGCTGGACAGAGCGCGCCCGTCGAGCTCCCATTTCTTGCGGCCGCCGTCGAGCAGCTTGACCTTGTCGTGCCCGTACAGCTTGAAATACCAGTAGGCGTAGGCGGCGAACCAGTTGTTGTTGCCGCCGTAGAGGATCACGGTGTCGTCATTGGAAATGCCCCGTTCGCTGAGCAGTTTGGAGAACTGCTGGGCGTCGACGAAGTCGCGTTTGATCGGGTCCTGCAAATCGGAGCGCCAGTCCAGCTTGATCGCGCCGGGCAGATGGCCGGCGTCGTAAGCGCTGGTGTCTTCGTCGACTTCGACGAAGACGACGCCTGGGGCGTCGAGATTGCTCTCAGCCCAGTCGGTGGAGACCAGGACGTCGGAGCGTGCCATGGGGTGGATCCTTTCAATCGCTTTTGTTACAGCAGGTCAGGTGGGAGGTGCGGTGCGCCGGTAACGGGCTACCAGGGGGTAGAGCTGGCAGCCCAGGCATATTCCGAAGGCCGCATTGAGGAACGCGGCCGCCAGGGCGGCCGCGGTGGCGATGACGCCGACCACGCCGGCGCCGGCGGCGAAGCCGGCAGTTCCCAGCACGGCGAAGACCAGGCCGACGAGTTGGGCGAACTTCAGCGGTGCGATCGGTTCGCGAGCCTGCACCGGCCCCAGCCGGGGAGCGACAACGGTCGCGAAGATCCGGCCGTAGGGATGCTTGCGCGGCGCGCCGACCGCACCGATGGCGAAGATGACGGCCTGGACGGCCAGGATCACCTCGGCGGCCAGGGGGCTGGCCGCCGAGACGACGAGCGCCAGGACCAAGACTGCGGTGGTGACCCAAGCGGCGAATCGCGGTCCACGCACGTCGACCAGGTCGGGCCGCGTGGCGATGCGGTTGCTTGGCAAGGTACTGCTCCTCGACACCTCTGTTGCTGACGGAAACGACGAATGGAGACGTGCCACGGTGTGGATCCGGGGCCGCTCCGAGTGCTACGCGAAAGCGCGGCTACTCAGCAGCAACAGCAACAACAACAGCCCGCGGTGCGGCACAGTGCAACTGCGCGACACTGGGTGAGCATGGGCTCGAGGCGGGCTGACACGTCGGTCAGCTTACCTAATGACACCGGGGTCAAGCCAACAGCGGTTTCAGTGCGGACCGCAGGTCGGCGGCGTTGGGCACTCCGGAGGTCCGATATCGCTGCCGGCCGTCGACGTCGAAGATCAACGTGGTGGGCAGGGACAGGACCGAATATCGGCGGGCAGTCTCGGGGTTGGCGTCCAGGTCGATCTCGACGTGGGCCACCTCGCTCAGGTCGTCGCAGACTTGCTCCACGACCCGGCGGACGCGATCGCACGGCCCACACCACGGCGCGCTGAAATGCACCACCGTCGGTCCGCTGCGGGAAAGCCCCAGCGCCGCGACGTCGGCGTCGGTGTCCTGATCCGGCGTGGAGGCGATTTCCCGGATGCTTCCGGAGCGGCGGGTCAACAGCCACCCGGCGAGGGTTGCCGCCGCAAGAACCGCGACGGTCACGACGATGGCGGTCATCTGCGCCACTCCTCCTCATCGCTTCGCTCTGCATCGTCGGCGCGGGTCATGACTGTTTGAACGCGCTGAGGCCCACGGTTACTCCATGGGTGATGCCCTCGATGATGACGTCGGATCCCCGGGCTCCCTCGGTGGTCGGGGCGAGGCCGAACGGCAGTCGCTGGTTGGGCAGCCTTCTGCTGAAGGCGTGCAGGACGGCGTCCTGTTTGTCCGCCGGCACGGTTTGGTTGGCGGTGTCGGAGCCGGTGAGCACGTTGGTCGGGGTGAACACCAGTGTCGCCGGGTCGTCGTGGGCGATGGAGAGGTCGACCGAGACGCTGACTCGGCGATCGAAGCCCGCGGATCTGGGTGTCCCGGTGAATACCAGCCCGTGGCTGCTCGAGATGCCCGATGCGGTGACGCCGCCGGTGGAGGTGTTGGTTTCCTTGGGCGGCGCCTCGACCATCAGGTCGCTGATGCCCATGAACCGGCCCAGGTGCGTCGAGTCGACGATGATGCGGCTCTCCAGCCTGTTGACCGCGAGCTTTGCGTCCGGGCCGATCAGCCACGACGCGTGGGTCAGGTCCACCGAGTACATCGTGGCTTCCAGGGTGGCGCTGCCGGTCATCGCGTGTTCGACGGCGTTGGCCTTGATCTCCACCTGGCGGTAGTTGCCGCGCATCGCCTGTGGAAGGAACGGAAACGCCACGATGGCCACGAACGGGTCGGTGCCCAGCTTGGCCGCTTTACGGACGCTGGACGAGAGCCGGTATTCGGCGTAGATGCTGGTTCCGTAGTCGACGCCGATCGCGCCGAGGGCGACCACCGCGACCAGGATCGCCGACGCGGTCACAGCAATCAGCACCTTGCGCACCCGCATATTGTGGCGTAACGCCTCGGAGCCCCCCGCTGCCGGATCGCTCGTGGCGGGGCTCACACTGGCTCGTCCCCCACGCGAAAAAACCAGGTGACACGTTATCGTTAGATGACCTGGTGACTAACGCTTAATGGCGTGTGAATTTGGGAGATGCCGTTCCCCCGAGCTGGAGGGGCTAGTTGGAGCTACTACTGCTGACCTCGGAGCTGCATCCCGACCCGGTCTTGCCGTCGTTGTCCCTGCTTCCGCATACCGTGCGGACGGCGCCGCCAGAACCCTCTTCGTTGCTCGAGGCCGGGACCGCGGATGCGGTGGTCGTCGACGCGCGCACCGACCTGTCGTCAGCACGCGGACTGTGCCGCCTGTTGAGCAGCGCCGGCCGGTCGGTCCCCGTCCTGGCGGTGGTGAGCGAGGGCGGGCTGGTGGCTGTCAGCTCGGACTGGGGTCTGGACGAGATCCTGCTGCCCACCACCGGTCCCGCCGAGGTCGACGCGCGTCTGCGGTTGGTGATCGGCCGCCGCGGCGGGCTCGCGGACCAGGAGAGCGCCGGCAAGGTCAGCCTCGGCGAGTTGGTGATCGATGAAGGCACCTACACCGCCCGCCTGCGGGGCCGACCGCTGGACCTCACCTACAAAGAATTCGAGTTGCTCAAATATCTGGCTCAGCATGCCGGGCGGGTGTTCACCCGCGCGCAGCTGCTGCACGAGGTGTGGGGATACGACTTCTTCGGTGGCACCCGCACCGTCGATGTGCACGTGCGCCGGCTGCGCGCCAAACTCGGTCCCGAGTATGAGGCGCTGATCGGCACCGTACGCAACGTGGGTTATAAGGCCGTACGCCCGGCGCGGGGCCGCGCGCCCGTCGCCGAGCCCGACGTCGCCGAGGGCGCAGAGTCCGAAACCGAATCGCAGGACGTCCAGGATCCGCTGGTCGATCCGTTGCATACGCAGTGACGTCGCCTGACTGGCGGCGCACGCTGACCGTCGAAGAGCAGCAGGGCGTTCGCGAACTTGTAGGTGCGGCAACCGAATACGACGGAGTCGCGCCCGTCGGCGAGCAGGTGCTACGCGAGCTGGCGCACGACCGCACCGAGCATCTGCTGATCACCAACTCCGCGTCCAGCGCCGCGACGTCCGCCGACGCGATCGTCGGTTACCTGAATCTGAGCCCGCCCCGCGACGGCGAAACCGGGATGGCCGAACTCGTGGTGCACCCCGAGGCGCGTCGGCGCGGTATCGGATCCACACTGGCACGCGCGGCGTTGGCCAAAACCGCTGCGGGCAATCAGTTCTGGGCGCACGGCACGCTGGAGCCGGCCCGTGCGACCGCGTCCGCCCTGGGTCTGGCACCGGTGCGGGAACTGATGCAGATGCGACGCTCGCTGCGCGATCTGCCCGACACCGTGCCGGCAGTGCCTGGCGTGGACATCCGCACGTATGCGGGCACCGGCGACGACGCCGAGCTGCTGCGCGTCAACAACGCCGCGTTTGCCTCCCACCCCGAACAGGGCGGCTGGACGGAGGTGGAGCTGGCCGAGCGGCGCAACGAACCGTGGTTCGATCCGGCGGGCCTGTTTCTCGCGTTCGGCGACTCCCAGAGTGGTCAGGCCGGCACGCTGCTGGGCTTCCACTGGACGAAGGTGCACCTCGATCGGCCCGGCCTGGGCGAGGTGTACGTCGTGGGCGTCGACCCGTCGGCCCAGGGCCGCGGCCTGGGCCAGGCGTTGACCGCCGTCGGCATCGAATGGCTGGCGCGACGCCTGGCCGGCGCCGCCGACCCCACGGTGATGCTCTATGTGGAGTCGGACAACGTCGCCGCGGTGCGCACCTACCAGCGACTGGGATTCACCACCTACAGCGTCGACACCGCATACGCGGTCGTACCCGCGTCCAACTGACCGCGGGCACGACCTGTAACGACCCAGGTCGTTAATCTGGTCGTGGCTACCGAGACGTTGCTGTGAGCCGCGCCGGCGCATGTTTTCGCCGTCACTTGGCATCCTCACGTGAAAGATGGCCAGCGGCAGCCACATACGCCCGGAACGCATCGAGAAAGCGAGATCGGTGAGGCTTCACAGGCAGGGCAGGGCGCTGGCCGCCGTGGCCTTTGCGACGGCGCTCGGCGCCGGAGCGCTGACCGCCTGCGGTAGCGACGAGAACCGCCGCGCGGCCAGCCCGCCCGGCGCCACCGGCTTTACCGGAACGGCGGGGTGCGGCGGCAAGGACAAGCTGACGGCGGAGGGCTCAACCGCTCAAGAGAATGCGATCACGGTCTTCAACCAGGTTTGGGGCCAGTACTGCCCGGGCAAGGGCCTCGCCTACAACCCGACCGGCTCGGGGGCCGGCCGCGAGCAGTTCATCGCCGGGCACGTCGACTTCGCGGGCGCCGACTCGCCGTTGATCGCCGACCAGATCGGCCCCGCCGCCAAACGCTGCGACGGCAACCCGGCATGGGACCTGCCGCTGGTCTTCGGACCCATCGGCATCGTCTACAACCTCCCCGGAAATCCGGCCCTGGTGATCAACAGTGACGCGCTGGCGAAAATCTTCACCGGCAGGATCACCACCTGGAACGACCCGATCCTGGCGGCCCTCAATCCGGGCACCGCACTGCCCAACACCAAGATCACGCCGATCTACCGCACCGACTCGTCGGGAACCACCGACAACTTTCAGAAGTATCTGACCTCGGCGGCACCGCAGAGCTGGTCGAAAGGAGTCGGCACGGAATTTCAGGGTGGCGTCGGCGAGGGCGCCGCGAAGTCGGCCGGTGTCATCCAGGCCGTGCGGGCCACCCCGGGCGCCATCGGATACGTCGAGAAGGGCTTCGCCGACCTGGCCGGCATGCCGTACGCCAAAATCGCTACCCGCGGCGGCGTCATTCCGCTGACCAACGACACGGCAGGGAACGCCGTTAACGCGGCCAGGTTCTTGGCCGAGGGCGATGACCTGGTGCTGGACCTCAATGCCATGCACGGCTCCGAGGAACCGGGCGTCTACCCGTTGCTGCTGGTCACCTACGAGATCGTGTGCTCAAAGGGCTACGACGCCCAGACCTCCGCGGCCGTCAAATCGTTCCTCGCCATAGCCGCCAGTAGCGGGCAGGGCGAACTCGCGAAGGCCGGGTACGTGCCGTTGCCCGATAAGGTCAGGGAACGACTGGTTACGGCGATCGATGCGATGCAATAGCCAATTGATCGGGTTTCAAGGAGCGACAACAGGACTGTGACGGCTTCACAGTGACGGGGTTTTCAGGGCCAAATCCCATCGACGCGGGTTCGGGTGCGGTGGTCGCCGCGCCGTTTCCGGAGTCGCAGGCGACACCCATCAGCCCCTGGGGTGACGGGCGGCCCCACGTGGCGGACCGGGTTTTCCGTTGGCTCGCGCAGTCGTCGGGAGTGTTCATCATCGCGGTCATCGCCGCGATCGCCGCCTTTCTGCTCGGACGCGCGATACCAGCGCTGCACCGCAACCGCGAGAACTTCTTCAGCTACGGCGGCGCCTGGGTCACCACAGACACCTCTGCGATGCACTTCGGCATCGCCAGCCTGGTGCCGGTCACCGTATTCGTGTCCTTGTTCGCGTTGATCCTGGCGATGCCCGTTGCGCTCGGTGTTGCCATCTTCATCACGCAGTACGCGCCGCGGCGGGTCGCCACTCCACTGGCCTACTCCGTCGATCTGCTGGCCGCGGTGCCCTCGATCATTTACGGAGCGTGGGGACTCTATGTCTTGGCGCCGCAGCTGCGGCCCGTCGCCACCTGGCTCAATCGATCCCTGGGCTGGTGTTTTCTGTTCGCCAACGGCAACGCCTCGCCCGCTGGCGGGGGCACCATCTTCACCGGCGGGATCGTGTTGGCGGTGATGATCCTGCCGATCATCACCGCAGTCACGCGCGAAGTGTTCGCCCAGACACCGCAAGACCAGATCGAGGCCGTGCTGGCGCTCGGTGCCACCCGATGGGAAGCGGTCAAGACGGTCACGCTGCCGTTCGGGCGGTCGGGCTACGTCAGCGGCTCGATGCTGGGGCTGGGCCGCGCCTTGGGCGAGACGGTGGCGCTGCTGATCATTCTCAGGGGCACCCAGTCCGCGTTCGGCTGGTCGCTGTTCGACGGCGGCTCCACCTTCGCGACCAAGATCGCCGGTGCCGCCGCGCAATTCGACGACCGATACAAAGCCGGCGCCTACATCGCC
This sequence comes from uncultured Actinomycetota bacterium, assembly GCA_963849935.1. GTDB lineage: Bacteria > Actinomycetota > Actinomycetes > Mycobacteriales > Mycobacteriaceae > Mycobacterium. The sequence continues at coordinate 93,090 of CAWKJQ010000016.1, read as the reverse complement.
GCGGGCCTGACGCTCTTCGTGCTCACCTTCGTCGTCGACGCCTTGGCGCGGGGCGCCGTCGCCGGGGCAAGACGAAAGGGCGCCCGATGACCTCGATATTGGACCGCCCGCTCAAGCCGCGGACCTTTTCGCCGGTCAGCCGGCGCCGTCGTGTCACGAATTACGTTGCAACGCTGCTGGTTTCACTGTCGCTGCTGGTCGCCGTGACCCCGTTGGTGATGGTGCTGTGGTCGGTGGTCGTCAAGGGGTTCAAGGCGATCACGTCAACCACCTGGTGGTCGCACTCGCAAGCGGGGATGACGGCATTCGTGACCGGTGGCGGCGCCTACCACGCACTCGTCGGCACCGTACTGCAGGGATTGGTATGTGCCGTCATCTCCGTCCCGCTCGGGTTGATGGTCGCGATTTATCTGGTCGAGTACGGCGGCGGTACCGCGCTGGGCAGACTGGCCTCGTTCATGGTGGACATCCTCAGCGGTGTGCCGTCAATCGTCGCGGCGCTGTTCATCTATGCGCTGTGCGTGGCCACGCTGGGACTTTCACGGTCGGAGTTCGCGGTGTCGCTGGCGCTGGTGCTGCTGATGCTCCCGGTGATCGTGCGCGCCACCGAGGAGATGCTGCGGATCGTCCCGGTGGATCTTCGAGAGGCCAGTTACGCGCTGGGCGTCACCAAGTGGAAAACCATTGCCCGGGTGGTCATCCCCACCGGACTGTCCGGCATCGTCACCGGAATACTGTTGGCGATGGCCAGAGTGATGGGGGAGACGGCGCCGCTGCTGATCCTCGTCGGGTACGCACAATCGATGAACTTCGATATCTTCAGGGGGTTCATGGGGACGCTGCCCGGGATGATGTTCAACCAGACCTCGGCGGGCGCGGGGATCAACCCCATCCCCACGGATCGGTTGTGGGGTGCCGCGTTGACCCTCATCCTGGTGATCGCGACCATCAACATCGCGGCCCGAGTCATAGCGAAATTCCTGGGCGCCGGGAAGTAATAGGCAGGAGCACCAAGTGGCCAAACGGCTGGACCTCAAGGAGGTCAACATCTACTACGGATCGTTTCATGCGGTCTCGGATGTGACGCTGTCGGTTCTGCCCCGCAGCGTGACGGCGTTCATCGGCCCGTCGGGGTGCGGCAAAACGACGGTGTTGCGCACGCTCAACCGCATGCACGAGGTGGTGCCCGGCGGACGGGTCGAGGGCAGCGTGCTCCTCGACGATGAAGACATCTACGGCGCCGGCGTCGACCCAGTCGGCGTCCGCCGGGCCATCGGGATGGTATTCCAGCGGCCGAACCCGTTCCCCGCCATGTCAATTCGCGACAACGTCGTGGCCGGGTTGAAGCTGCAGGGGGTGCGCAACCGCAAGGTGCTCGACGAGACGGCCGAGTATTCGCTGCGCGGAGCGAACCTGTGGGATGAGGTCAAGAGTCGGTTGGACAAGCCCGGCGGCGGACTGTCCGGCGGGCAGCAACAGCGCCTGTGCATCGCGCGGGCCATCGCGGTGCAACCCGATGTGCTGCTGATGGACGAGCCATGTTCCGCGCTGGACCCGATCTCGACGATGGCCATCGAAGAGCTGATCAGCGAACTGAAACAGGACTACACCATCGTCATCGTCACCCACAACATGCAGCAGGCCGCCCGCGTCAGCGACTACACGGCGTTTTTCAACCTGGAAGCCGTCGGAAAACCGGGGCGGCTCATCGAGGTCGACGACACGGAGAAGATCTTTTCCAACCCGAGCCAAAAAGCCACCGAGGACTACATTTCGGGCCGCTTCGGCTAGTCGGGCAATCGCACTGAGCCCCGCCCGCGGTTTCGCTTACTGCGACGCGGGTTTTGCTTCTTCCTCGGGCAGTCGACCGGTCGCCTGGAAGATGACCCGCCGGGCCACCTCGACCGCGTGGTCGGCAAAGCGCTCGTAGAACCGGCCGAGCAAAGTCACGTCGACGGCCGCCGCGACGCCGTGCTTCCATTCACGGTCCATCAGCACCGAGAACAGATGCCGGTGCAAATCGTCCATGGCGTCGTCTTCTTCGCGGATCCGGGCGGCCTTCTCCGGGTCGCGGGACAACACCACCTCTTGGGCGCTGTTTCCCAGTTCGACTGCGATGCTGCCCATTTCGGCGAAATAGCCGTTGACCTCTTCGGGCAGCGCGTGTTGAGGATGCCGCCGTCGGGCGATCTTGGCGACGTGCAGCGCCAGCGCACCCATCCGGTCGATGTCTGCCACCATCTGGATGGCACTCACAATGGCCCTCAGATCACCGGCCACCGGTGCCTGCAATGCGAGCAGGACGAAGGCGCTTTCTTCGGCGCGCGCGCTCAGCGCTGCGATGGCTTCGTGATCGGAGATGACTTGTTCGGCTAGCACCAAGTCGGCCTGCAGCAAAGCTTGGGTGGCCCGCTCCATGGCGATTCCTGCCAAGCCGCACATCTCGCCGAGGCGCTGCGATAACTCCGCGAGCTGCTCATGGTAGGCGGTCCGCATATCACCAAGAGTACGGTCTCCCCGGCCGAAACGCGGAGCGCAGCGCCGTCAAAAGCGGTTACTCGCAGGTGGTGTCGGCCGCGTTGGTGACGGTCAGGTCCTCGGGCAACTTGGCCGGCGCGTTGCTCGAACCGCGTTCGATTTGCAGACTCATCGACGAGCCACTGGGCGACGGAGCGCTGACCGACTTGAAGTCCGGGCCCAGGACCACCTGCACAACCTGGCCATAGCCGGAAACCCGCTGCACTTTCGCGTTGGCGAACGAGGACGCGACGGTGGCGGCGGCCTCCTCGTTGCCCGGCGAGAAGAGCACGGTCGTCCCGCTCACCGAACTCGGGTAGTCATCGGGCGACATCACGTTGAAGCCGTCCTGCTTGAGCTGGCTGGTCGCGGTGGCGGCCAGACCGCTCTGCGTGGTCGCGTTGGACACCCGCACCGTCACGCCGCTGGGCGAGGTCGTGCTGATCTGCTCGTGTTGCGCCTCCGGCGCGGGTGCGGGCGTCTTCTTGGTGGTGGGCGCCTTCGACGGGCCCGTAGTCGGAGACGCGCTCAAATTCTGTGCGTTCTGGTCGTTTTCCTCGGGCAGCGGATCGTCGTTGATGATGGCGTCGAACAACGCGCGCGTGTCGGCCATCCGCGGCGGCTCGTCGCCGTTCTGGTCGGTCACGCCCGTCGGCACGGTGACGAACGTGACGTGTCCGGCCGCCATGCCCTGCAACGACTGACCGAGTTGGACCAGGTCCTTCGACCGCACGTTGTCGACGACGGTATCGCTGATGAACATGTTGACGACGTTGTTGAGCTTGTTGAGGTCCAGCAGCGTGTCTTCGGAGATCAACGACCGCAGCAGCGACGACAAGAACAGCTGCTGGCGTTTGATCCGGCCGTAATCGCCGTTGACCTCGGTGGTGACCTGCCGCGCCCGCACGTAGTTCAGAGCGGTGGAGCCGTCGAGGACCTGGCGTCCACCGTGCTCGAGGACGGTGCCCAACTCGTAGTCGTGCAGCGGCGTGCTCGAGCAAACCTCGACGCCGCCGAGGGCGTCGACCATTTTCGCGAAGCCGGAGAAGTCGACGGCGATGAAGCGGTTGATGCTCAAACCGGAGAGTTTCTGGATTTCCTTCACCAGACACTTCGGGCCGCCGAACGCGAACGCCGAGTTCAGCTTGGTCTCGGTGTAAACCATCTTCGGCCCGTAGGACTTGGTCTTCGGGTCGTAGAGGGGCCCGTACTTGCCGGTTTCGGGGTTCCACGCTTCGCATTGCATCGGGGTGATCGCCAAATCGCGGGGGAATGACACCGCCACCACGCGCTTGCGGTTGGCCGGGATGTTCACCAGCATCACCGTGTCCGAGCGTTCGCCGTCGGCGTCATCGGTGGTTCCGGCGCCCATATTGGCGTTGTCGCCCGAGCGCGAGTCGAGGCCGACGATCAAGAAGTCCTCGTCGCCGTACTGCCCGCCCGGGTCGCGGATGTCGCTGGAGTTCTGGTCGAGCGCGCTGATCGTGTTCAGCTTGGCGTTCTTCGAGGTGCTCCACTGCCACGCCCCACCCGTCATGGCCAGGGCCAGTACAGCGGCCAGCGCAGCCGCGGACCGCGCGGCCAGCAGCAGGGGACGCCGCCGGCGCTTGGGTCGCTGCGCGCGGCCGTCCAACGACTCGGGAGCCGGGTCGTCGAGTTCGTCGTCGTTCGGATAGTCGGCGGCCTCCAGGGCCCGAAGCACGGCAACCGCATCCAGGGAGTAGGCCAGGTCGTCGATCACCTGCGTTTTCTGCAGCTCGATCGGCAGGCCCGGCGCGGTCCCGGACGGTTCGACGTCCGGGTCCTCGGAAGCGGCGCGGTGGTGAACGGGCCGGTCGGGGGCACCGATCTTGGCGATCAGGTCGGCGACACTGACGCCGCCCCCAGCGTGGGATCCGCCGTGGTCGACGTCGTCCGCGGGCGGCTCTACGGCCTCGATCGCAGTCTCCGGGAGCCATCGATGGAGGCGGTCGTCGGCCGGCGGTTTGAAGAATCGTTCCCAGGGTGCGGCACCCAACGGCGCCCGGGCCGGCGCGATCGGGCGGACGGGCGTCCGCGCCCGGACCGTGCCGACCATTGCGAGTGGCGTCGTTCTCGGCGTCACTCATGTCCTACCGGCCTCCGAAGCTCTGATGCAGACGTCAGCGTGTGCGTGCGTAATTTCGGCGCAACGCTGCATTGCGAGCGCTGCGGCTCGTGCCAACCACTTCTTGTCACCCCTCGTGTAGCGGCAGGAAACCATCCGCTACCCAAGCGCATGCAACAAAGCCCACATCGTACTGAGTTATCGGTCCCGACGCGATTTGGAGTCGGTGGGCTCAGCCCCCGGAGTGCATGACATCGGCGCCCGCGGGCACCGTGCAGTCGTCAGGGTCGGTCAGCCACCCTTCCGGCAACACCACCCGGGCCGGTGAACCTTGCCGGCCGCGAGGGCCGGTCGCCTCGTCCGGGAACGGCACGGCACCGTCCAACCGGTCGAGCAGCGAGTCCAGCTCGTCGAGCGTCTTGACCATCGCCAGCGCGCGGCGCAGCTCGGAGCCGGCCGGAAAGCCGTGCAGGTACCAGCCGATGTGCTTGCGGATGTCGCGCATGCCCTTGTCCTCGCCGAAGTGCGCCGCCAGCAGCTGCCCGTGCCGTCGGACGATGTCGGCGACCTCGCCCAGCGTGGGCGGTGTGGGCGGCGGGCTGCCGGTGAAGGCGGCGGACAGCTCGGCGAAAAGCCAGGGCCGGCCCAGGCAACCGCGGCCGATGACGACGCCGTCGCATCCGGTGGTCGCCATCATCGTCAGCGCGTCGCTGGCGTCATAGATGTCGCCGTTGCCGAGCACCGGGATCGTCTGCACGTGCTGTTTGAGCCGGGCGATCTCTTCCCAGTCGGCGGTGCCCGAGTAGCGCTGCGCCGCCGTCCGGGCATGCAGTGCGACAGCGGCGGCCCCTTCGGCTTCGGCGATGCGGCCGGCGTCGAGGTGGGTGTGGTGCTGGTCGTCGATGCCGATGCGGAACTTGACCGTCACCGGTATCTCCGTGCCCTCCGTGCCGCGCACCGCCGCGGCGACGATCTGACCGAACAGTCGCCGTTTGTACGGCAGCGCCGATCCGCCGCCGCGCTTGGTCACCTTGGGCACCGGGCAGCCGAAATTCATGTCGATGTGATCGGCCAGGCCTTCGTCGGCGATCATCTTGGCGGCCGCGTAGGTGGTCGCGGGGTCGACGGTGTAGAGCTGCAGCGAGCGCGGCGACTCGTCCGGGGCGAATGTGGTCATGTGCAGCGTGGCCGGATGGCGCTCGACGAGCGCCCTCGCCGTGACCATCTCGCAGACGTAGAGCCCGCTGACGGTGCCGACCTTGGCCTGCTCGAGTTCACGGCACAGCGTCCGGAATGCGACGTTGGTGACCCCCGCCATCGGTGCCAGGACCACCGGGCTGGCGAGCGCGATGGAACCGATGCGCACCGCCTGGTTACCGCCGGCTCATCGTCAGCGTGCCCGCGGTCTGGTGCAGCTCAAACGCCGTGGTTTTCTTGCCGGTGCGGGCTTCCCGATCGAGCTGACGCTGCTTGGACTGCTCGAACTTGTCGCAGGAAGCCTCGAGTTCCTTCATCAGCACACCCAGGTCGTCGCGAAGCGCGGCCGCCTCACCGGTGAAGTCTTCACGCTCGAAGATGCGCCATTTCTTCAGCACCGGCATGACCACGTCGTCGAGGTGGATGCGGGGGTCGTACACGCCGCCCACAGCGATGACGACGGCCTTCCTACGGAACTCGGGCACCTGGTAGCCCGGCATCTGGAAGTTGCGCAGCACCTTGTGCAGCGACTTCATCGCCTGGTTGGGCGCGGCCGCGAAACCGGCCTCGCTGACGTCGCGGTAGAAGATCATATGCAGGTTCTCGTCGGCCGAGATCTTGGCCAGCAGTTGGTCGGCGATCGTCTCGTTGCAGGCCTTGCCGGTGTTGCGGTGCGAAATCCGGGTCGCCAGCTCCTGGAACGTGACATAGATGACCGAGTCGAACAGGCTCTCGGCGAACAGATCGGCCCGAATCTGCTGGTTCTGGCCCGGGCTGAAGCCCCGGTTTACCACCTCGATGCGCAGCTTCTCCAGCTCGACAGGGTCGACCGCGCGGGTCACCACCAGGTAATCGCGCAGCGCGATGCCGTGCCGGTTCTCCTCGGCGGTCCACCGGTTCACCCACTGGCCCCATGCGCCGTCCATGCCGAAGTTCATCGCGATCTCGCGGTGATACGACGGCAGGTTGTCCTCGGTCATCAGGTTCTGCACCATCGCCACCTGGGCGACGTCGGACAGCTGTGACTGACCTGGCTCCCAGTCCTGCCCGCCCAACGCATAGAAGTTCTTGCCGTCCGACCACGGGATGTAGTCGTGCGGGTTCCAGTTCTTGTGCATGCTCTCGTGCCGGTTCAGGTACTTCTCGACGAACGGCTCGAGTTCGTGCAGCAGCTGTAAGTCGGTCAGCCCGGCTGACATACGGCCTCCAGTTATCTGTGTCGATGGGTAGCAGTCAATATATCTGTGAACTTCGGTAGCATCAAGTTCCCTCCCCGGCGCGGCGGGTGACGTTTTGATGCCGGTTTCGACCCGCCCCGGTTGACTGGTCTACTCGTGCGGTTTGCCGATGCGGCGCAAACGAAAACGCGTCACTGCGACTTGCCGAGATCGCCGGCCGCAACGTACGGCGCGGCGCCGACGTACAGCATGTTGGTGCAGTAGTCGATGAATTGTTCCCGACTGGCACCCAGCTGCCCGTGCAGGTAGGCGGTGAACAGGCTCGACAATCCCCCCACCAGGCTGGTGGCGATCATCTTCTGCAGCACGGCGTCGCCGATCCGGGACAGCTTGCGCTGCAACATTTCGATGAAATTCGGCATCCACTCCGCGCCGGAGCGGGTCAGCACCGGCTCCACCGCCGGCGCCAGCAACAGCACGCGTCCGCGGACCGGGTCATCGACCATCAGCTCGACGAATCGCTCGACGGCTTCCCGCGGCGTCGTGGCCGACGTGAGGGTGTTCATGGCCAGCGTGCACACATCGTCGTAGACCGCGCGAACGAATTCGTCACGGTCGGCGAAGCTTTCGTAGAAGTAGCGTTCGGTCAGCGCGGCCTCACGACACACCGCCCGCACGGTCAGCGCCGGGCCGCCGGGACTGCCGAGCAACTGCACGCCGGCGCTGATGAGGTTGTCACGGCGAAGCGCGAGGCGACTCTCCAAGGGAACGCCGGTCCAGCGTCCCCGTCGTTGACCCGTCTGCACATCGCTCCTAAGCTCTAGTTTGACAACGGTTGTAGTCAGAATTCCACGATACCTACAGGGACCTAATAGTGACTCAAGATACGTCCGCATCGGGGCCGCGGACCAGCGGTGACGACGCACCCGACGCATCCGGCGACGTGGCGGAAGGCTGCCCGGTGTCGACGATGGGCTACGAGACGCCCCCGACGCCGCTCGCTCCCGGTTCGCTGACCTGGAAGTACTTCGGCGACTGGCGCGGCATACTGCAGGGCCCGTTCGCCGGATCCATGCAAAACATGCACCCCCAACTGGGCGCGGCCGTCGAGCAACACTCGACATTCCTTCGGGAGCCATTGCCGAGGGTGATGCGGTCGCTGTACCCGATCGGCGGCGTGGTCTTCGACGGTGACCGCGCCGCGATGACGGCCGCTGAGGTACGCGACTACCACATCGACATCAAGGGCGTCGACGACCAGGGTCGTCGCTACCACGCGCTGAACCCCGACGTCTTCTATTGGGCACACAGCACCTTCTTCGTCGGCACGATCCATGTGGCCGAACGGTTCGGCGGTGGCCTGACCGAAGCGGAAAAGCGGCAATTGTTCGAGGAACACATCCAGTGGTATCGGATGTATGGCATGAGCATGCGGCCTGTGCCGAAAACCTGGGAGGAGTTCCAGGACTACTGGGACCACATGTGCCGCAACGTGTTAGAGGACAACTTCGCCACCCGAGTCGTGCTCGATCTGACCAGATATGACAAACCACCCATCGCCCCCTGGCTCCCGGATTGGCTATGGGCGACCCTGACGAAGTCGTTCGCGCCGTTCTTCGTCTGGCTGACGGTCGGTCTGTATCACCCCGCCGTCCGCGAACGGTTGGGCTACCGATGGTCACCCCGCGACGAGTGGCTGCATCGGCGCTTCGGCAATCTGGTGCGGATCGTCTTCGCCTTCGTGCCGCCCAGGTACCGGAAGCATCCGCGGGCCCGCGCCGGGCTGGACCGCGCCGCCGGGCGAATCCCGGTTGAGGCGCCGCTGCCGCAGACGCCGGCGCGCAACTTGCCGCCCGAAGATGAGCGCGGCAATCCCAAGCACTACTGCCCGGTTGTCTCCTGAGCCGCTCTGCGCTATGCGTGGGGGTGACCGTGCACGTCCTCCAGGCCCGCCTGATGCACGTGCTGATGGGTGTGTTCGGTCCCGTCGGCATGAGCGTGTGAGTGTTCGTGCTCGACATGGTCGTGTTCGTGGGTCGTGTGCGCATGCGCGTGCGTCACGTCACCGTGCTCGTGCTCGTGTGCGTGCGGTTCGTCGTGGGTGTGCTGTTCGCTCATCGTTGTTCTCTCCTTCAAATGAAATGCTTTGTGGCTGTTGCGCACTCAGCGGCCAGCGCTGCGCTGGAGGTTCGGCGGGCGGGGCGCCTTGGTGACGGCCTTCAGCCCGCTGTCGCCGCGGTGGTGACCGGGAACCCCGGGGCCGGCGTGCTCCGCGTTGAAAACCGCATCGATGACGAGCTGACGGACGTGGTCGTTTTCCAGGCTGTAGAAAATCGTCGTGCCCTCCCGGCGGGTGCGGACCAGCCGTGCCATCCGCAACTTCGCGAGGTGCTGGGAAACGGACGGCGCCGGCTTGCCCACGTGCTCGGCGAGTTCGTTGACCGACATCTCGTGGTCGGTCAGCGACCAGAGCACCTGCACGCGCGTGGCATCGGCCAGCATGCGGAAAACCTCGACGACCAGGCTGACCTGGTCGTCGGGCAATCGACCTTCGCCATTATCTGCATGCATACGCAAATATTAGCGAAGGCCGGTCGTGCTGCCAAAGGAGGCGATTCAGCACGGCGGGACGACCGTCGACCGGCGGCCGCCGTTGCGCTCGTTCCAGAGCCGGTAGACCTCGACGGCGTCGTCTCTCGGCTCGTAGCGCATGGGCAGGCGCCGCTGGTCCCATGGCTTTGCGAATTCGTCGTAGAACGTGGACAACTCGAAGTACTTGCGGTCATCCAGGTAGTACTGCGCGTAGCTGTCCCGCGTGGTCAGGAAGACGACTTCCTTGGGGGAGCAGTAGTACAGCGAGCCCAGGCACATGGGGCAAGGGTGGGCCAGCACGTAGATGGTGGCGTCGACGAGGTGCTCGGTGCCCAGCTTCATGCAGGCCTCGCGGATCGCCAGGATTTCCGCGTGGGCGGTGGGATCGTTCGTTTGGGCGACCTTGTTGGCGCTCTCGGCGAGCACGTCGCCGTCCTGGACGATGACGGTCGCGAACGGGCGACCGCCCTCGGTCACGTTCCGGCGAGCCAGGTCGATCGTCCGGTGCGCGAAATCGGTCATGGGTCCTCCGGCGTAAAGCGGGGAGCGGATAACTCGGAGAGTAGTCCCGCGGGGCCGTGGTGCGACCTTGTGATATTAACTAGACTATCTATGTTTTCCGGACCCGGTTTGAGGGGGCATCATGGCGCGCACCGAACGTGATCGTTGGGATCTCGCGACGAGTGTCGGGGCGACGGCGACGATGGTGGCCGCTCAGCGGGCGCTCTCATCCGACGCGAAGTTGATCGACGACCCATACGCCGCACCGCTGGTGCGCGCGGTCGGGATCGACGTCTATGTCCGCTTGGTGAACGGCGAAATCGCGGCCGGCGGAGAACGCCGAGTTCGACCCGCAGCGGATGGCGCAGGGGATGGCCTGCCGAACCCGGTTTTACGACCAATACTTTCTCGACGCGACCCGCAGCGGCATCGGCCAGGTGGTGATCCTCGCGTCGGGCCTCGATTCCCGCGCCTACCGGTTGCCCTGGCCGCCGGGGACGGTCGTCTACGAGGTCGACATGCCAGAGGTGATCGAGTTCAAGACGCTGACGCTGGGCGACCTGGGAGCCGAGCCGACCGCCGAGCGGCGCACCGTCGCCATCGACCTGCGCGACGATTGGGCCTCGGCCCTGCAGGCGGCCGGATTCGATCCGCAGGCCCCGTCGGCATGGAGCGCCGAAGGCCTGGTGGTCTACCTGCCCGACGAAGCCCAGGACGCGCTGTTCGACAACATCACGACGCTGAGTGCCCCCGGCAGCCATCTCGCGTTCGAATTCGTGCCTGACACAGCCGTTTTCGCCGACCCGCGCTGGCGCGCGCACCACGACCGGATGAGCGAACTCGGGTTCGAGATCGACTTCAACGACCTCGTCTACCACGGCCAGCGCAGCCACATCGTCGACCATCTGAGCCAGCGCGGGTGGCAGACCACGTCGACAGACCGTCGCGGAGCTGCATGCGGCCAACGGGTTTGTCTACGCCGACGACGACGTCGCCGCGGCCTTCGCCGATATCACCTACAGCAGCGCGGTGCTCGGGCGATGAGCCGGCATCGCGGCGCGCACGGCCGGGATCGTGCGCGTTGTGGTGCCCCCACCAGGACTCGAACCTGGGACCTGCGGATTAAAAGTCCGTAGCTCTACCAACTGAGCTATAGGGGCCGCGGAGATTCAGGATACTTGGACCGAAAACGAGGCTCGTTTGAGGATTGGGTACACCGTGACCTAAGCTGACGTGGCTCCCAACGAAACCACGTTGCGAGTACCCCGGAGTGATTCGGTTCTGGCCCCCATCGTCTAGTGGCCTAGGACGCCGCCCTTTCACGGCGGTAGCACGGGTTCGAATCCCGTTGGGGGTACGCGACGCGGTGACGCGGAGCAGCAGCAAGGCCCTGTGGCGCAGTTGGTTAGCGCGCCGCCCTGTCACGGCGGAGGTCGCGGGTTCGAGTCCCGTCAGGGTCGCCAAGCGCGGCGAGGCATTCGCTGCCCTCCGGCCAGGTAGCTCAGTCGGTACGAGCGTCCGCCTGAAAAGCGGAAGGTCGGCGGTTCGATCCCGCCCCTGGCCACCAAGGATCTGCAACTTCTCCGCCGTCGAGGTAACGCGGCGTCAAACCACGTAGGGCGCAATCAGAGTCGTGGCGCCCAACACCACCAACCCGATCAGGAACGCGACGATCGTGAAGCCCATCACCTGACGGACATTGAGTTTCGCGATCGCGAGCAGGGGCAGCAACCAGAAGGGCTGAATCATGTTCGCCACCCCCTCGCCAACGGCGACGGCCATCGACATCAACCCGAGGTAGCCCGGCGAGGTCTGACCGACCGCGCGCGCCGAGTCGACCGCGATCGGGCCCTGCACGGCCCAGTGGCCGCCGCCGGACGGCACGAACAAGCTGATGATCAGCGAGCCGATGAAGGTCAGGAACGGCAGCGTGTACTGCGTCGCGCCGCTCACCAGGCCGTGGGCTACCAGCGTCTGCAGGGGCACGGCCTTGCCGCCGGCGTGCGGGGGCGCATAGCCGAGCAGAGCAACCAGACCGCCGTAGAGCGGATACTGCAGCAGCAGCGGACCAGACACCTTTGCAGCGCCGGTAAATGCTCGGATGAACCGGATCGGGGTCCGGTGCAGCAGCGCACTCGTGATGGTGAACAACATGATCATCGACGAGATGTTCAGCGCAAAACCGCTGAGCCAGAAGTAGGCAATGCCCGCGGCGAACACGAGGACGTTGAGAATCCACTGGTTCTCCAGCCATTCGGCGAACGTTCGCTTGCCCTCGGCCTTGGCCCCGGACTGGTCGTCCTCCTCGAACACAGCGGGATCGGGCGCAAGGCTCTGCGTTGGCTGCATGCGCCAGATCGCAAGCGCCAGCAGAGCCAGCATGACGATCACCGACAGCCAGCTGTAGGGCTCAAAGATTGTCAGCCTGAGCGGCACCGTGACGCCAGTCATCTTGTGGATTACGTTGATTGGGCTGCTGTCGTCCGTGTTCGCCAGCGCGATCGATGAGGACAGTCCCTGCGTCCAGACGATGAAGCCCATGAAGGCCGCAGCGATGAGGTAGCCGAAGTGTGTGTCGGTGAAGCGCTTTGCGATCTGGCGGGCGATCAGCGCACCCGCTACCAGCCCGAGCCCCCAATTGAGAAGGGAGAGTACGGCACTCAAGCCAAAACACAGCAGGGCTCCTTGCACCTGGTTCCTCGGCTTGCCCGCAATGTAGACGATGGCCCGCTTCAGAACCGGCGCCTCGGCGAGCGTGTAACCGGTCACGAGTATCAAGACCATTTGGAAGGCGAAAGTGAAGATGTTCTGCGATCCCCACACACCTCCGTACCACGCCTTGAGCATGCCGCCCGCCGAGGCGCCGTGCACCAAGAGCGCCACCAGCGCGGCGACGATGACGGTAAGGATGACCGCGAACAGGTAGGGATCGGGCATCAGCCGTTCGACATACCGGACACACAGCGCGGTGAAGGCTTGGATGATGCCTTGGTGTCTGGGTTTACGTTCTTCTTCTGACGCGCTTGGCTGTTCGGGTCCGGGTTCAGGCGCCTCGGTCGCGGCCTTGGGTTCTTCGCTCGTCGTCATCGACCTGCCCTCGCGTTCCCTGGTCAGCTCGCGTTTCAACCGCGCGCACTGGCAGATCCTAATGGACCTTGCGTGAGCCCGCTCCTTTTGCGTTCGCTACGCCTACTCGAGCATGCTTCCGGCGTCGAGGGTGACCGGAAGGCCTGTGATGTAACGCGATTCGTCGGAAGCCAGGAACAGCACGGCGTTGCTGATGTCTACCGGCTCGGCCCAGTCGACCGGCAGCACGTGCATGATTGCGCGGCGACCTTTTGGTCGTCCGGGCCGGGGGTCTTTAGATCGGGCGGACAGATTTCACCCGGATGAAGTGCTGGCCGAGTTCCACGGCGAAGGATGGCTAGTTGCCGGCAGCACGTTCACATTGTTGGTGCGCGGCCCGCAGGATGGAGTCTGCGGCTACAAAAGCAGGTTTGACGCGGTCGGCACTCTCGATGGGTAGATCTGCGGCACGACGCAGCACCATCAGCGCTAACGCGCTGTGAGTCGCGTACGAGACGACCAGCAGGTTAGCGCGAGCATGTACGCCGCAGATCGTCATCACGTGTTGACGTTTGCCTTCCCATCCCGGCCAGTTGAGATCGGGTGGTCGTTGCAGCGACGACCAATTGACGTTGATGGATGTGACGTTTCCGAGCAATGGAGTTAAGACCGCGACAAGCTCGGGCAATTCATTGGTGATGCGATCTGCGCGCGGCCACCACGCGCCGTCGATATCGCGGCCGAGTTCGCGAGATACCGATAGCCGGATGGGAGTGGCTTGCCGCCGGGTTCTGACCGCGAAGCTCATCGGAGATACCGCGGCCCGCAGTTCGCGCACCTGATCACGGCGCAGCTGTCGGCAAAAGTCGTCGAATTCTCTTGGTGTCGTATAGCGGCGGCCGGGGTTGCATAACCCATGGGCGGTTCCTTCGCGCTCGGCGTCGTCGGGCCCACGGACGCGGGACCAACGGAGGAATCACATTGCCCGTGGGTATCATCCGCGCCGATCGCGCAGTCGACCACCGCTGACAACGAACGGCTCGCCTTCAACGCTACGCCCCCACCTGCAAACCCGGGCGGGTCGGGTTGCCGGCGACAGCGCGCAAGCGAAGCACCGATTGGTCGACCGCTTCTTGGGGATTCACCCAGCAGATGCACCTGTCGTTGCCAACCGCTACAAATCCCGTGTGGTGCAAGGGATGAGGAGGCGACACATGCATCTGCGCCGGAAAGCGGGACGACGGGTAGGGTGGTGGCAACGGTGAGGACGGATTACATGGCAATAGAGAACTGGCGCGACGCGGTCGAGCTCCACCCATCGCAGATCCGGGTCGGCGACATCATCGGCACGCGGCAACCCACCGAATTGCGTCTGACGGTCAAGATGATCAGTGGGCCCCAGAGCGGTCCGGGGCAGTGGACTTTTTTCAGTCGAGACGATAACGGTCAGCAGCGAACCAGTACGTTCGGAGAAGGCGACTTGGTCCGCAGGTACGCCAAAGCATCCTGACGTCCAAGCACTTCAGCGCCGATCTGCGACGTTAATTCGTAGAACCGTCGGTATCGGGCCGATCGGAAAACGTCGGGTTCTCGACCGGTTTCGCAGAGGTATCGCCCGAAGCGACATACTTCGGTGCCTCGGGGTGGGAAAAAAGGTTCGACTGATCCATGAGCTGTCCTTCCGAATGAAGAGTCGGCCGATACCCATTGTCACGTGGCGTCGGACGACGATCGAATCGCGCGGCGGTCTCACTCGTGATTCGTTCGCGATTCGCGGTGACCGCTAAAACGCGGTTGCCCTCCACTCTACAGGCCGACGCAGCTTCTCACCTGAGCACGGCGTGCACGAGGCTCTGCATCCGATAAGGCGGCTCAGTCACAACTCGGGCGCGCCGGTTCCACCGGTAACAGCCGTGGCCACCGTCGAGATTTGCCGCAGGTGAATTAGCAAGCGAAGCAACTGTTTTCAAATTTGGACCGGCCTCGTGCTACCCTGGGCCCGCATGGGTGTGTTTGGAACATCCGCTTTTGATGAGAGAAGTAAGTAAATGGCACAGGGAACTGTGAAATGGTTCAACGGTGAAAAGGGCTTCGGCTTCATCACCCCTGACGACGGCACGAAGGACCTCTTCGTCCACTACTCCGAGATCCAGGGAAACGGCTATCGCTCGCTCGACGAGAACCAGCGTGTTCAGTTCGAGGTTGAGCAAGGAGCCAAAGGACCCCAGGCAGTAGGAGTCAGCGCCGTCTAAGAAACTGACATACGTCACGGTGGGCTGGTTCGGTTCTTCGCACCAGCCCACTGGTGTTTTTTTGGGCCTCTGGACCCCGCTTGCGACAACATCCGGCGCCTAACCGATTCGCATCGACAGAGCGGGATAATGACCGCATGCGTCTCGCGTGGGTGCTGCGATCGGTGGTTGCAGTGTCGCTCGCCTCGGTGGGCGGGACGGTCACCGCGCACGCCAGCCCTGACGTTCCGCCGGTCAGCGACGCCGCCCGAGCGGCCGGCTTCGTCGACATCCGTACCGTCGTTCCCGACGCGGTGCTCGATCTGCGCTATGCGACGACCAACAATTTCACCCACGCCCAGCTGTATCCGTCCGACGCCAGATGCCTTGTGCATCAATCGATGGCCCCCGGCCTGACCGCCGCGGCCGACGCGTTGCGGCCGCAGGGGCACCTCCTGGTGTTCTGGGACTGCTATCGGCCGCACGACGTTCAGGTCAAGATGTTCAATTTGGTCCCCAACCCCGCCTGGGTGGCACGCCCGGGCCCATACGCACACAGCCACGAGTCGGGGCGCTCGGTCGACGTGACGTTCACAACGACGCAGCAACCGTGCTCGTCCGGGCTGTACGCGAGCGGACTTTGCCTGGCCGACATGGGCACCGATTTCGACGACTTCACTTCTCGTGCAACCGCTTTCAACACGCAGGGCATCAGTGCAGACGCTGTGGCGAATCGGGCGGCCCTGCGCACGGCCATGAACTATGGCGGGTTGAAGGCGTATTCGGGGGAGTGGTGGCATTTCGACGGCCCGGGAGCCGGAGTCGACCAACCGATTCTCAACGTTCCCGTCGACTAGCGTATCTCATATTATGAGACGTCTATTTCATATTGTGGTCTCAAGCGCGTAAGCTGCCAGACGATACGCGGCACGCAAGGGATCGCAGTGAACGACGAACATCGAGCGACTTACACGCACGGACATCACGAATCGGTGTTGCGCTCTCATCAGCGACGCACCGCCGAGGACTCCGCGGCATACCTGCTGCCACACCTGAAGCCGGGACTATCCGTGCTCGACGTCGGATGCGGGCCCGGCACCATCACCGCCGACCTGGCCGCCCTCGTCGCGCCCGGACCAGTCACCGCCGTCGACCAGGTCGCCGACGTGCTCGGTGTTGCCCGCGCCGAAGTCGAGCGACGCAGCCTGTCCAACGTCTCGTTCGCGACCGCTGACGTGCACAACCTCGACTTTCCCGACGATACCTTCGATGTCGTCCATGCGCACCAGGTGTTACAGCACGTCGCCGATCCGGTTGCAGCCCTACGGGAGATGCGACGCGTGTGCGCCCCGGGCGGCATCGTCGCCGCCCGCGACGCCGACTATTCCGGATTCATTTGGTACCCCGAGCTGCCGGCGCTCGACCTGTGGCGAGAGCTCTACCATCGCGTCGCGCACGCCAACCGCGGCGAGCCGGATGCGGGACGGCGACTGCTGTCCTGGGCCCAGCAGGCCGGATTCGGCGAGCGTCACACCCACGGGAAGCCTGTGGTGTTATGCCACGGCCGCAACGCGCGATTGGTGGGGCGGAATGTGGGCCGACCGAATTCTGCACTCGACCGTGGCGCGTGACCTGGTGAGCCTCGAGCTGGCGACCACCGAGCAGCTCGAGGAGATCTCTGCGGCGTGGCGAGAATGGGCCGCCGCCCCGGACGGCTGGATCGCCATCCCGCACGGCGAAATCATCTGCCGCGCATAGTCCTTCAGTCGAGAAACAGGTCCGGGATCGGTTTATCGCCGCCGCCGTAGCAAGACAGGTCCGCAACTTCGGCGGAGTGCAGAACCTCGGCGCCGGCGGCCTCGACCTCTGCGGCCGCGGTGTGGACGGTCCCGGGCAGACGAGGATGGGGGATGTCTGTCTTGGCCAGCAGCACCACGTTGGCGCCCTGCCTGGCCGCGTCGATTCGGATCCCCAGGCCGATTCCGCGGCTGCCACCGGAGCTGACGACGGTGCGACCGGCAAGCGAACCGTTGGGCATGGAGCCGCCTTTTACCTGGTCAAGTATGTGGTATTGGCATTCTCTTTTTTTGCAAGTACGTTATTCACCGATGGATAATACGGCCCACACTCCGTCTGGTATCCCGCTGCAGCCCGTATACGGGCCGGCGGATGTAAACGCGGAGCCTCCGCAACCGGGGGAGTTCCCCTTCACCCGAGGTAACTTCGCGTCCGGCTATCGCGGCAAGCTCTGGACCTTCCGCCAGTACTCGGGATTCGGCACCGCCGAGGAATCCAACCGTCGGTACCGCTACCTGCTGGAGCAGGGCGGGACGGGGCTGTCGGTGGCGCTCGATCTGCCCACCCAGTGCGGATACGACTCCGACGACCCCGAGTTCGGCGAGGAGGTCGGCCGGGTCGGCGTCGCGGTCGACACCCTGGCCGACTTCGAGATCCTGTTCGACGGCATCCCGTTGGACAAGCTCAGCACGAGCATGACGATCAACGGGACGGCGGCGATCCTGCTGGCGTTCTACGTCGCCGCCGCCGAGAAAAAGGGCATCCCGCGCGAGAAGCTCACCGGCACCATCCAGAACGACATCCTCAAGGAGTACGCCTCGCGCGGTACCTGGATCTGGCCGCCGGAGCCGTCGCTGCGGCTGATCGCCGACACCATCGAGTTCTGCGCGGCGGAGGTTCCCCGAGTTCAACGCGATCTCGGTGGCCGGGGCGCACTTCCGCGATGCCGGGGCCAACGCGGTGCAGGAGATGGCGTTCACGCTGGCCGACGGGGTGACCTATTGCGACACCGTGGTCGAGCGCGGCCGCATGACGATCGACCAGTTCGCGCCGCAGATCTCGTTCTTCTTCTATACCCACGGGGACTTCTTCGAGGAGATCGCCAAATACCGCGCGGGGCGGCGGCGTTGGGCGACCATCGTGCAGGAGCGCTACGGGGCGAAAACGGCCAAGGCGGCGATGTTCCGGTTCGGCTGCGTCTGTGGCGGCGCGTCGCTGTACGCGCCGCAGGCCCACAACAACATCGTCCGGGTCGCCTACGAGGCGATGGCCGCGGTGCTGGGCGGCGTGCAGTCGATGTTCACCGCCGCCTGGGACGAGCCGTTCGCCCTGCCCACCGAGGAAACCACGACGCTGGCGCTGCGCACCCAGCAGATCCTCGCGCACGAAACCGGCGTGGCCAGCGTCGCCGACCCGCTCGGCGGCTCCTACTTCGTCGAGGCGCTGACCGATGCCACCGAGGAACGCATCATCGAGATCATGTCCGACCTCGAGCGGCACGGCGGAATGGTGCAGGCCATCGAGGACGGTTACCTGCAGGGCCTGATCGCGGACGAAGCATTCAATCTGCATCAGGATGTCGAAGCCGGCACCCGCCCCGTCGTCGGGGTCAACCGGTTCGTGACGGAGGAGCCGGCACACGACGTCGTCACCTATGAGCTCGACGCCGAAGGCCGTGATCTGCAACTCAAGCGGCTGTCCAAAGTCAAAGCCGAAAGGGATTCGGCCGCAGTGAAATCCACCCTCGCGGCGCTGTCGAGTGCCGCCGAAGGAAACGACAACCTGATGCACAAGCTGATCGACTGCGCCAACGCGTACTGCACGGTCGGGGAGATGGTCTCCGCGCTCAAGGCGGTATGGGGCGAATTCCAGCAACCGGTGGTGTTCTAGATGGCCGTCCGCGTTCTCGTCGCCAAACCCGGCCTGGACGGGCATGACCGCGGCGCGAAAATCGTCGCCCGCACCCTGCGTGACGCCGGGTTCGAGGTCATCTACACCGGCATCCGGCAGCGCATCGAAGACATCGCCTCGATCGCCGTCCAGGAAGACGTCGCCGTCGTCGGCCTGAGCATCCTGTCGGGTGCGCACCTGGCGCTCACCGCGCGCACCGTCGAGGCGTTGCGCGCCGCCGACGCCGCCGACATCGCCGTCGTCGTCGGCGGCACCATCCCGCATGCCGACGTCCCCAAGCTGCTCTCCGCCGGCGCCGCCGCGGTATTCCCCACCGGCACACCGCTGGACGACCTCGTGCGCGATATCCGCGCACTGACCGGCACTTCGGACATCGAACCGAAGCCACCACGCCACGGAGGAACCATGCGCGTCGGAGTGATGATCGGCGCCGAGCGGGGCGACATGGCCCGCAAGGTGGACAAACTGGCCTCCGATATCGAATGGGCCGAGTCCGCGGGCCTGGACACGGCGTGGATGCCGCAGGTGCCCAACGACTTCGACTGCCTGACCATGGTGTCGCTGATGGCCGCGCACAGCTCGCGCATCGAGTTGGGTACCGCCGTGGTGCCGCTGCAGGCCCAGCACCCCATCGCCCTTGCCCGCCAAGCGCTCTCGACGCATGCGGTGGCCGGTGGACGGTTGGCGCTGGGCGTCGGGCCGTCGCACCACTGGATCATCCGGGACATGCTCGGTCTGCCATACGAGAAGCCGGCCGCCTACACCCGCGACTACCTGCAGGTGCTCAACGCCGCGATTGCCGGGCCGGGATCGGTTGACGTCGAGAATGATTCGTTCACGGTGCACAATCCCTTGGCGATCGGGGCCGACACCCCGATGCCGGTGCTCGTTGCCGCTTTAGGACCGGTGATGCTGCAGATCGCCGGCGAACTCGCCGACGGCACCGTGCTGTGGATGGCCGACGAGCGTGCGATCGGTGATCACATCGCGCCGAAGATCACCAAGGCCGCCGCGGACGCCGGACGACCCGCGCCGCGGATCGTCGCGGGCATCCCGGTATGCCTCTGTGCGCCTGAGCAAGTCGACGAGGCCAAGGAGCGGGCCAACCGCATCCTGGGCGAGGCCGAGGTGTCGCCCAACTATCAGCGCCTGCTCGACCGCGGCGATGCCCGCGATGTCGGTGATCTGTGTGCGGCCGGTGACGAGGAGGCGATCCTGGCCCGGATGCGCCGCTTCGCCGACGCCGGTGTGACGGATCTGTCGGTGCGGCTGCTGCCCATCGGCGACAACCGTGATGAGCTGGTCGCCTCCAAACGCCGCACCCGCGAAATGATCGCCTCACTCGCAGCGGAATTGCGTTGACTCCGAACAGCACCGGGCCGCTGGCAGGGATCCGCATCCTCGAGGTCGGCACCATGCTGGCGGGCCCGTACGCGACCATGCTGCTCGCCGATCTCGGCGCCGAGGTCACCAAGATCGAACCGGCCGGCGGCGAGATCTCCCGCAGCGTCGGCGCCACCTACTTCGCCAGCCTCAACCGCAACAAGTCCAGCATCACGCTGGACCTGAATTCCGATGCGGGACAACAACGATTGGGCGGAACTGGTCGCGCGATTCGCATGCGCTGCTGGTGAACCTGAAGCCCTCGGCCATCCGCCGGCTGGGCCTGACCTACGACGAGTTGCGACGGCACAACGAGCGGATCGTCTGCGTGGCGATCACCGGCTTCGGCCTGTACGGCGGCGACGACCCGGCCTTCGACTACGTGGTACAGGCGGGCGTCGGCACCGCCGCGCTTGACCGGTGACCCGGACGGGCCGCCGACGCTGCCCGGCTACTCGTCGGCCGACAACTCCACCGGAATGACCGCGGCGCTGGGGCTGTTGGCCAAGATCATCTCCGGCACCGGCGGCCAGGTGGATGTGTCGCTGCGCGACGTCATGCTGTCCCAGCTGAACTACCACGCATCCGCCTATCTCAACGGTGGCGTTGAGCCGCAGCGCCGCCCCTACGGGGCGCACTCGTATTACGTTCCCGCTCAGCTTTTTCCGACCGCCGAGGGTATCTGGCGCTGTTCATCACGCACGACGGCTTCTGGAAATCGTTTGCCGCGGAAGCGGGCATCGGGGGTTTCGAGACGATGGCCGAGCGAGTCGCCCGCCGCGACGAAGTGCTGGCCGTCGTCACCGCGATGCTGGCGACCGACAGCGCCGTCGGGTGGGAACGACGACTGCGCCCGCTCGGCGTTCCGGCGGCGGCCGTCCGGACCCTGCCCGAGGCGCTCGAGGCGACGCCGGAAGTGGTTGTCACGGCGGGCGAATTCCGGTTGGTGGGAAGCCCGATCCACGTCTCGGGGTATCAGCCCGAGTACCGGCCGCCGCCGGAGTTGGGTTGACCCTTGGCCCGATGCGCGGACGTCGGCGCGAGGCGTCCGTCTCGTCGGTTACGGTTGCGCTCGCCCCTAAAATCGTCGGCGACTGACGTCCGTGGCACGAGGAGGACTGTTCACCGATGTCACGGGCCACGGCACCCGCCACGACGCCCGATGGCGCCGCCGCAGCGCTTCCCCCGCAGCGGCGGCTTGGTCTGCGGTGGCCGACGGTGGCGGCGCTACGCGTTGTGGGCCGCCGCGTCGGCCGTCCTGGCGCTCACCACCGTGCCGGCGACGGCTCCCCGCGCACCGGATTGTTCGCCGGCGCGAGGACCTGTGGGTTTACCGGGAGGCCGCGCGGAACGTGACAGCACACCTGGACCTCTACATCCTGCCCGTCCTCGGGGAGCACTTCTACACCTACACACCGTTTTCCGCGATCGCGTTCCTCCCCATCGGTTTGCTGCCAGGCGGCCTGCGACAAGCATCTGTGGCTGGGGATGAACGTGGTTGTGCTGGTCGCCGTCGTGGTGTTGTGCTGGCGGCTGCTCGGGCTACCGCTCACTGGCGCCGTCGTGGGGTCTCGGCACTGCTGGCGATCGGCTTCGTGTTCGTCGAACCGGTACGCACCACGCTGTTCTATGGGCAGATCAATCTGGTGCTGCTGCTCTTGGTCCTGTGCGACAACGCCTGTCGGCCGCGCACACCCCTCAGGGGCCTGGGTACCGGTCTGGCGGCCGGGATAAAACTCATGCCGGCGTACTTCGTCGTGTATTACCTGACGATCCGGCAGTGGCGGGCGGCGATCGTGGCCGCTCGGCGCCTTCGCCGCGACCATCGGGGTGGGATGGCTGGTGCTCCCGCGCGACTCGCGGGAGTACTCGGGCGGCATGTTCCTCAACACGTCTCGCGTGGCGGCGGATCAGCTGCATCCTTCCAACCAGTCGCTGCGCGCGGCGCTCGGCCGGCTGTGAGCGGACATCCGACCAGCGTGGTCGAGCCGCTGGCCGGGAAGCCGGCGCCGGTGTGGCTCCGGCTGCCTGTCACCGGGGTGGTGCTGGCCGTGAGCATGTGGCTGGCGGTGCGGCTCTACCGGATCGGCGAGCGGTTGCTGTCGGTGAGCGTGACGGGACTGACCGCGACGGTGGTGTCACCGTTCTCGTGGACCCATCATTCGGTGTGGGTGCTGCCCGTCATGGTGTACGTGGTGCACCGGGCCACGGCCAGTGGTTCGTGGTGGCCGGCGGCCGCCGCCCTGTTCGCGATCCTGGGCGCGTGGCCGTACCGATTCCCGGCCGACGAACAGCCGCGCACCGGTCTGTACATGTTCCCCGACAAGTGGGTCCCGTGGGAGTGCCTCGCCAACCTCTACCTGCTGCTGTATGCCGCGATCATGATCGGCGCCGCGATGATCGCATACCGCCGCCCCGCATGCCGTCGAGCGCGGTGAACCCGACGCTGTTAGCCTCCGCTCGGTGGTGACCTCGAGCACTCGCGGCATCGGCGGCGCGGTCCATGTTCCCGATCATGCACTACGTCACCAACGTGGAAGTCCTTTCGCTCCAAGATGATGCCGCGATCGTTCGCGCGATTTTCTACAACCCGATGCAGTTGCCGGGCATGTCATTCGTCCACCCACCGTGAAGCTGACCCGCCGGGCTACGTCAGCTGTGCCAGCTGCTTTTCCTGGTAGCGACGCGCCCACTCGGCACGCGACCGGATCGACACGTCCACGTCACTTCCCTTGGCGCGCAACGCCTTGACGTTCGCCTGCTCGCGCGGGGTCCGGGCGAACGGGTCCCAGCCGAAGAACCGGCAGGAGTTCCCCCAGGTGATCTTGTTGATGTCGGAATCGTCGGCGCCGGCGGCGTTCAGCTCGGCCAGCACCTGCTCGGGCGCGTCAGGCCAGAAGCAGTCCGAGTGCGGGTAGTCGCACTCCCAGGCGATGATGTCGATGCCGATCTCGTGGCGCAGCTTCAGCGACGTCTTGTCGGTGACGTAGCAGGCCAGCGAGTGCTCACGGAAGACGTCACTGGGCAGCTTGTCGCCGAAGTCGCGGCGGAGCCATTTCTGGTTGGTGTAGTGGCGGTCGCTGCGATCCAGGTAGAACGGAATCCAGCCGATACCGCCTTCGGAGAACGCGAATTTCAGGTCCGGGATAGTTGCGCATCGCCGGGCCCCACAGCAGGTCCTGGGCGCACATCGCCGAGACCTGGGTGGCCAGGATGATCAGGTTGTCGATCGGCGCGTTGGGCGCCATGCTGATCGCCCCGAAGCCGGTGCCGATGTGCAGGCACATCACCACGTTCTCCTCGGACAGCGTGCGGAACACCGGGCCCCAGTAGTCCTCGTCGTGGTAGCTCGGAAGTCCTTCCAGGTGCGGCAATTCCGGCATCGTGACCGCCCGGCAGCCCTTCGCGGCGACCCGGCGGATCTCGGCGCACATGCCCTCGGGATTCCAGGTCGGCAGGATCGCGATCGGGATGAAGCGGTCGGGGTAGGACCCGGCCCATTCGTCGATGTGCCAGTCGTTGTAGGCCGACACCATCACCAGGGTGACGTCCTCGCGGTCATGTTGAGGTGCCGGGCCGAAAAGCCGGTGAACGTCGGGAAGCACATCGACGCGAGGATGCCGTTGCGGTTCATGTCGCGGACGCGTTCGTGGACGTCGTACACGCCGGGGCCGCATCTCGGCGAAGCCGGCGGGATCGCGGCCCCACTCTTCGGCCGGCCACGACACCACCGCGTTGAGGCCGCTGACGCCCTGCGGCCTGCCCTGGTACATCCACTGGTCGACGCCCTTGTCGTCGGTGACGACGACCGGTGCCTCCTCCTTGTACTTGGCGGGCACGTGCCGCAGGAACATGTCCGGCGGTTCGACCACGTGGTCGTCAATGCTCACCAGGATCAGGTCGTCGACCTTCATGGACTAGCCGACGCGCTCGGTGGTGGTCTCGAGCAGTCGCGGGATCGGCGCCGGATCCAACTGCAGGGCGTCGGACATGTGCAGCTGGCCGGCGTTGGCGATCATGTTGTCCAGGATCGCCTGAAGATCGTCGCCCTCGATCTCGTAGATGGCGACGTAGGGCCCTCGCCGTCAACCGGACGCAGCCGGCGCGCCGAGACGATTCCGTCCAGCGCCAGAGCTCGGGGAGGTGCACTTCGTCGTACCAGGTGTTGTATTCCTGCTCGCGATCGGGCGAGCTGGGTCGACTCTCGACGAGATGATGCCCTTGGCCATCGTCGCCACCTCTCTGGCTGCTATTCGTAGCGCACCGTGACCGAGTCCGTATCCGGAACGCCCTGGCACGTCAGAATGTAGCCCTCGGCGACTTCGTCCTCTTCGAGAGCGTCGTTGACCCGCATGGTGGCATGGCCCTCTTCGAGCTTGGCCATGCACGTACCGCAGTTGCCGGCCTCGCAACTGAACGGCGGTTCCAGCCCGGCCCGCCGGGCGGTCTCCAGCAGAGTCTCGCCCGGGACCATCGGCACCGAGACCTTTTTGCGGTCGAGATGAATCGTCACCGTTCCGGCGCCTGAGCCGTTTGTTGCCGGATCTGTCACCCGCGGGGTCTCCTCGATGATCCGGGTGACCGTCACTGAGACCGCCCCCTTTCCCGTATTTGCATTCTTCAGTATAGAGAATACTATTCTCACGAAGCGATAGCATCTTCTCAAGACTGTATGGATGTCGGGTCAGCCCGGTCTGCCAGGGAAGGACGGGACGTGACCGAGCCGGCGGCGCTCGTGTTCGAGGAACGGCGATTCAGCGTGCCCGAACTCGACGCGTTAGCCGACGGATGGGCCGCGACCCTGGCAAAAGACGGAGTCACCGCAGGTCAGCGCGTCGCCGTCATGGCCTCCAACCGGCCGGAGTTCCTCGCCGTGCTGCTCGCGATCTGGCGGCTGGCCGCCACGGCGGTGCTCATCAGCCCGGCGTGGAAGCGCGACGAGGTCGACCATGCGCTCGCGCTGACCAACCCCGAGCGCGCCGTCGGGGACCACCCGGTGCTGGCCGGTCTGATGCCGATGCTGCACCTGGACGAGCCGGTCCCGCCCGGGGGGCCGACAGCCGGGGCGCCGCCGCCCGGGACCGATGCGGCGCTGGTGTTCAGTTCCGGCACCACCGGGCCTGCCGAAGGCCGTCCGGCACACCCACGCGTCGCTGGATGAGGCGGTGCGGCACTGGCGCCGAGCGCTGCAACTGACCCACCACGACCGGATCCAAGTTGCGACGCCACCGTCACACATCCTTGGCCTGCTGAACCTGCTGACCGCGCTGAAGACCGGCGCCTGCGTGCGGCTGCATCGCCGGTTCGACATCGACCGAGTGCTGCAGCACATCGAAAGTGACCGCATCACAGTGGAAATGGCGGTCGCGCCCATCGCGCTGGCCATCGCCTCGCATCCCGACCTCGAGTCCTACGACCTGTCGTCGCTGCGCTACATCATGTGGGGGGCCACGCCGGTCAACACCGACGTCGCAGAGACGGTGACCCGGCGCACCGGAGTGGGTTGGCTGCCGGCCTACGGAACCACGGAATTGCCTGTCATAGCGTGCAATCCGATCGACGGGGCCCGCCTCGACACCGTCGGACGGGCGGTGCCCGGTGTTGACCTACGGATCGTTTCGCTGGACACCGGCGAGCCGGTCGGCGCCGGGTGAGGTCGGTGAGATCCAGGCCCGGTCGACGTCGCTGATGGCCGGCTACCTGCCGGCCGAGGCGACCGGCGAGGCGATCCGCGACGGCTGGTACCGCACCGGGGATGTCGGCTGGCTCGACACCGGCGGTTGGCTGCGAATCACCGACCGCCTCAAAGAGATGATCAAAGTGCGCGGCTTCCAGGTCGCCCCCGCCGAAATCGAGACGGTGCTGCACGGCCATCCGGCCGTCAAGGACTGCGCGGTGTTCGGGATTCCCGACGGCCTCAACGGCGAAGCGGTCGTCGCCGCGGTCGCGGCGTCCGCTGCGCCGAGGTCGATGCGACCGCGAACTGACCGCGCTGGTGGACGAAAGCTGGCATCCTACAAACATCTGAGCCGGGTCGTGTTCGTGCCCGACATTCCTCGCCTGCCCTCGGGCAAGGTGCTGCGCCGAGTGCTGAAGGAGCGCTATGGATGTACGTCTGACAGCTGAACAACAGCAATTGCGCGACGCCGCCGCCAAGCTGGCCGACGATCTCGGGCCCGTCAGCGGTGCAGGACCTCGACGACCAGACTCGAATCACCCGTCTGGACAAGCAGATCGAGAACACCGGCTGGCGATCGCTGCGTTCCGACGGGGCCTCGGGTGTCGAAGTCGCCATCGTCGCCGAGGAATTCGGCCGCCGGCTGGTCGACGCACCGTTTCTCGGTCCCGTGCTGGCCGACGATCTGGGCCGCCACGTCGGTGCCGACGTGTCGGCGGCGACCGTGGCCGTCGACGATCGAGTGATCGACGCCCGCGGCGCTCAGCGCGCCCTGTGGCTCTCGGGTGGCACCGTCCTCGCCGGTGACGTTCGGGCCGCACCGGAGAGTGTCGATCTGACCCGGGCCGACGGCACGCATCGTCGGGATCGCCGGAGACGTTGGGCGACGTGTCATCCGAGCGTCGCCGCGCAGTGGCGGGCCCTCGCTCTGGTCACCACGACGGCGGACCTGGTGGGCATCGCCCGGGGCGCGCACGCCGTCGCCTGTGACTACGCGAAAATCCGTGAACAGTACGGCAAGCAGATCGGCTCGTATCAAGCCATCGCGCACCTGCTGGCCGAAAGCCTTGCGCTGATCGAGGGTTCGGTGAGCGTGTTGCGGCATGCCGCGTGGGCGGTCGACGAACTTGCGCCCGCCGAAGCCATCCGGGCCGCCCAGATCGCGAAGGTCTACTGCGCGCGCGCCACCCGCACCGTCTGCGAGACCGCCATGCAGGTGCACGGCGGTATCGGCAACACCTGGGAGTGCGTGGCGCACGTCTACCTGCGCCGGGCGCTGACATCGACCGAGCTGTGGCCGGTCACGCTGAAGGAGATCGACCTTGGACTTTCGTGACTCACCCGACGAGGCCGCCTTCCGGGAGCGGCTGCGCTCGTGGCTTTCCGCGCACGCCAAGGAATTCTCCGGCTCGGGCGACGAGTACTGGGTACGCATGGCCGACTGGCATCGCGCCCTGTACGAGAACGGCTTTTTCGGCCTGTCCTGGCCACGCGATTACGGCGGCCAGGACCTGCCGCCGGTCTACGACGTCATCGTCGACGAAGAGCTGGTGCGCGCCGGTGCTCCGCCGCGCCCCAGCGTCGGTTATCTGGTCTACGGCATCGGCGGGCACGCCAGCGACGAGCTGCGGAAACGCTTCCTGCCCGGCATCATCAACGGCACCGAGCGCTGGTGTCAGGGCTTCAGCGAGCCCGGCGCCGGCTCGGATCTGGCGTCGCTGACCACCACCGCTCGCCCGCGAGGGCGACAACGTATGTGGTGAACGGACACAAGATCTGGACGAGCTACTCCGATGTCGCGGACTGGTGTCTGCTGCTGGCCCGCACCGACCCCGAGGCCAAGCGCCACCGCGGCCTGTCCGCGTTCGTCCTCGACATGAAACAGCCTGGCGTGCAACAACGCCCGCTGCGGATGATGAACGGGGTCACCAACGAATTCGGCCAGGTGTTCTTCGACGGTGCGACGGTGCCGGCGGACCGGATGGTCGGCGCTCCCGGTGACGGCTGGGCCGTGGCCATGACCGTCGTCGGGCACGAACGCGAGCCGTCCACGCTCGGCTATGCGGCCAGATACGGCAAGCTTGTCCGAGAGCTGTTGTCGCCGCAACGACGGTGACCGTGCCCGAAGAGCTGGCGTGGGCGGCCGTTCAGTCGGATATGCTGACCCATCACGTCCGGCGGCGGCTGTCCGAACAGCTCGACGGGGTCTCGCACGGGCTCGGAAGGCTCGCTGGACAAGCTGCTGATGACCTGGGTCGAACAATCCGTCGGGCATGCCGCTCTGGCCGTCGCCGGAACGCGCGATCCCGATCTGCTCAGCGCCTACCTGTACAGCCGGGCGCAGAGCGTCATGGGCGGGACATCACAGATACAGAAGAACATCATCGCTTCACGAATCTTGGGATTGGGAGTCTGACGTGTACGACATGCCTGCCGAAATCGACGTCCACGCCGACGGTGCCCTGCGGATCATCACGCTGAACCGGCCGGATTCGCTCAACTCGGTCAACGACAACCTGCACGTCGGACTCGCGCGGTTGTGGCAGCGACTGACCGATGACCCCACGGCCCGCGCCGCGGTGATCACCGGTGCGGGCAGGGCGTTTTCGGCCGGCGGCGATTTCACGTATCTCGAAGAGCTGGCGCAACGATGCCGATCTGCGCGCCAAGACCATCCGGGACGGGCGCGAGATCGTGCTGGGCATGGCCCGGTGCCGAATTCCGGTGGTGGCGGCGGTCAATGGGCCCGGCCGTCGGGCTGGGCTGCAGCCTGGTCGCGCTCAGCGACATCGTCTACATCGCCGAGGACGCCTATCTCGCCGACCCGCATGTGCAGGTGGGGCTGGTGGCCGCCGACGGTGGACCGCTGACCTGGCCGCTGCATATCAGCCTGCTGCTGGCCAAGGAGTACGCGCTCACCGGCACCCGCATCAGCGCGCAGCGGGCCGTCGAACTCGGGCTGGCCAACCACGTTGCGGATGATCCGGTTGCCGAGGCGATCGCCAGCGCCAAGAAGATTTTGGAGCTGCCGCAGCAAGCGGTGGAGAGCACCAAGCGGGTGCTCAACATCCATCTGGAGCGCGCGGTGCTCGCCAGCCTGGACTATGCGCTGTCGGCCGAGAGCCAGTCGTTCGTGACCGAGGACTTCCGGGCCATCGTCGCCAAGTTCAACGCGGCCAAGAAGAACTGAGGTCGTAGGCGCTACGTCAGGCGTCGTGCGCGTGTGCAGGAAGTCACGCATCACCGCATCGAACCTGTCCGGCTCCTCGATGAACGGCATGTGAGCGCTCGATTCGAACAACTCAAACCGTGACCCGGCAATGCGCTGGTGCATTTCCCACATGTGTTCGGGCACGCATTCGTCGTACCTGCCCGCGAGCACCATTGTCGGCACGGCGATTTCGTTGAGCCGGTCGACCACATCCCAGTCTCCGGATGGTCCCGACGATGTGAAAGTCGCTGGGGCCGAACATCGTTTCGAAGATCTCGGTGCCCATGTTCCGGAACGCGTCCTCGAGCTCTCGGGGCCAGGGGCGTACCCGGCACAGGTAGGTCTCGTTCCAGGTACGGATGGCGGCCTGGTATTCGGGCGCGTGCGTCTGCCGGCGGCCTCATGCCGGTCGATGGCGGCTTGGGTGGCCGGGTCCAGCCCGGACTTCAAGCGGGCCACCATCTTCGCGAACTGCGGGATGGACGCGATGCTGTTGGAGATGGTCAGGCTGGCGGCACCGGACGGCGCCGCGTCAAGCATGTACTGCTGGGCCAACATCCCGCCCCAGGAGTTGCCGAAGATATGGAAGCGGTCCAGACCCAGGGCTTTTACCACGGCGTCCATCTCGGCCACCGAGCGCTCCATCGTCCAAAGCTCCTGGTTCGGTGGGCATTCGGAGTTCCCGCAACCAAGCTGATCCCAGAAGATGACCTGCGCTCCGTGGCCAACCGCCCCAGTGACCGCAAGTAGTTGTGCGGTAAGCCCGGCCCGCCGTGAATGACAAGCAGGGGAAGGCCCGGGCCGCCGCCAGTCCGCTTGAACCACACGTTTCCGCCCGGGACCGCGATCATCCCCTCAGGCGCAGTCCTCGCCTCCACCATCAGCAGCAGTGTAGGCAGTCGCGGTCACCCGCGACGGGTCCGCGCCCCCAGGGCTCCTCTTGCAACTCGTACTCTCCTGCTGAGAGAATAGTGTTCTCATCGATTGTGCGGATGGCTTTGCGCTACCGCGCCTGGTTGAACTGGGAGAAGACCTGTGCCTGAAGCCGTCATCGTGTCCGCCCTGCGCACCCCCATCGGCACCGCCCGCAAGGGCACGCTGCGCGACACCAGTGCATTCGACCTGGCGCACCATGTCGTCACCGAAGCCGTCAAGGACCTGGACCCGACGCAGGTCGACGACGTGATCCTGGGCGAGGGCCTCTACGGCGGGGGTGTGCTCGCCCGTCACGCCGCCGTCACCGCGGGCCTGACGCAGGTACCGGGATTGGCCAATAACCGGCACTGCGCGGCGGGTCAGGCGGCGGTGCAGACCGCGGCGGCAGGCGTGCGCGCGGGAATGGACCAGCTCGTCATCGCCGGCGGCGTGAACTCGGCATCGACGTCGCCGCGGTCACGGATGCAGGTGGATGGCGAGTGGGTCGACTGGTTCCCGCCGACCCACCCCGACCGGCCCGACGCGCCGAACATGGACATGTCGATCACCGTGGGCTGGAACGCCGCGGTCAAGGCCGGCGTGAGTCGCGAGGAGATGGACGCCTGGGCGCTGCGGTCACACCGAAACGCCATCGCCGCCATCGACGAAGGCCGCTTCAAAGAGGAGATCGTTCCGATCGAGACCCCGCACGGGCTGTTCTCGGTCGACGAGCATCCGCGCCGGGACACCAGCATGGAGAAGCTGGCCGCGCTCAAGCCGCTGCATCCGGAGATCGACGGCTTTTCGATCACCGCCGGCAATGCCTGCGGCGCCAACGACGGTGCCGCGGTGCTGACGATCGCCAGTGACCGGCTGGGGTTGCCGGCGCTGGCCACCATCCGGTCCTGGGCATCCGTCGGCGTCGACCCGGCGATCACCGGCCTGGCACCGGTCGAGGCGATACCGAAAGCCCTTAAGCGCGGCGGGCTTTCGATCTCCGACGTGGACCTGTTCGAGATCAACGAAGCGTTCGCCGCGATGTGCGTGGCCACCATCAAGCTGCTCGAACTCGACCCCGACAAGGTCAACGTCAGCGGCAGCGGCTGCTCGCTGGGACACCCCGTCGCGGCGACCGGAGCCCGGATGCTGGTCACCCTGGTGCACGAACTGCGCCGCCGCGGCGGCGGCGTCGGTGTCGCCGCGATGTGCGCGGGCGGCGGGATGGGTTCGGCGACGGTGATCGAGGTTGCGGCTCCATAATGCGTCACATGATCATCGCCGACCTGATTGCCCGCGCGCGCAACGGATCTCCACGCGCGGCCGGTCGGCTTCTCAGCCTCGTCGAGGGCGAGCAGCGCGACGAGGTCTTGGCGGCCATTGGTCCACGCCGCAGGGCATGGGGCCGGTCGTCGGCATCACCGGACCGCCGGGCGCGGGAAAGTCGACGACGGTCGCCGCGCTGGTCGGCGCCTACCGCGACGCGCGGCTCCCGGGTGGCAGTGCTGGCGGTAGACCCGTCGTCCCCGTTCAGTGGCGGTGCGCTGCTGGGCGATCGAATTCGAATGGCCGCCCATATCAACGACTCCGACGTACTCATCCGTTCGGTGGCCACCCGTGGGCATCTCGGCGGCCTGGCCGCCGCGGTTCCGGCGGCCATCCGGTTGTTGGGCGCGATCGGTTACGACGTGGTCCTGCTGGAGACGGTGGGGGTGGGGCAGTCCGAGATCGAGATAGCCGCCGTCGCCGACCCGACGGTCGTCATTCTCAATCCCGGGGCGGGCGACGCGGTTCAGGCCGCCAAGGCGGGCGTGCTGGAAGTCGCCGACATAGTCGCGGTCAACAAGGCGGATCGCGACGGTGCGGAGCAGACGGTGCGGGATCTGCGGGCCGAAACCAGCGCGCCCATCGTTTCGCTGATCGCCGCGCGGGGTGAGGGCATCGAAGACCTGATGGCCGCCATCGAGGACCACCGCCGCACCGACAGCCGTGACCGCCGGCTGGCCCGCGCCCGAGCGCAGATTCTGTCCCTGGCGCAGACCCGGCTGCGCACCCGACCCGATCTCGACCGGCTCGCCGAGGCGGTCGTCGACGGCGGCCAGGACCCGTACTCGGCCGCCGACCAGCTGATCTCACCCCCGCAACTTCAACGGACTGACGTGGCCGCCTGGTCCCACGGCATACGGCGGTTCCCATGTGCGCTATCGCCGGCGCTAGCACGAATGAGATTTAACCATTGGTCACGCGGCCGCCGCGGCCCAGTCCCGACTATTTCAGGTCGACCGACTTCCCGGTAGCGGCCGCGTGACCCGCACGGTAGCCGAAAACCATTGCCGGGCCCAGGGTTCCGCCGGCGCCGCCGTATGCCCGCCCGGTCACGCCGCCCATCGCGTTGCCCGCGGCGAAAAGACCCGGTATCGGCTGGCCGTCGACATGCAGGACGCGGGCATCGTGATCGGTGCGCGGACCGCCCTTGGTGCCCATTGCACCGATGCTCACCGGCACCGCGTAGAAGGGCGCGGTGTCGATCGGGCCCAGCGTCTTGCCGGCCGGTGTGGTCGCACTGTCATCACCCCAGTAGCCGTCGTAGGCGCTGGAGCCACGGCCGAAGTCGGGGTCGGCACCGGTGGCCACGTGACGGTTCCAGTTCTCGACGGTGCGGGTAAGACCATCGGCGTCGATGCCCGTCTTGGCGGCCAGCTCGGCCAGGTCGGCCGACTCGCAGAACCAGTCCGGGACTGGCTGCCCCGGTTCGATGCCGAGAAAGCCATAGCGCTGCAGGTGAATCGAATCGAACACCATCCATCCGCGATCGTTGACATAGCCGCCGCGAGGGTCCAGGTAATGGAAGGCGCCGGCCATCGAGTTGTAATCGCACGCCTCGTTGACGAAGCGCCGGCCGGCCGAGTTGACGATGATGCTGCGTGGCCGCGTTCTTTCCAGTCGCACGCTGCGGCTGCGCGGCTTGCCCTCGATGGTGTCGCCCGGGATTTGAACGATCGGCACCCACCACGCCTCGCCCATGTTGGCCAGGTCGGCCCCGTGCTCCATCGCCATGCGCAGACCGTCGCCGGTGTTGTTGGGCGGCGAGACCGCGCCGTGCATCGGACCGCGCAGAAAGGCTTGCGTCAGAACCGGATCCCACTCGAAGCCGCCGGTGCCCAGGATGACCCCGTGCCGGGCGCGCACGTTGATCGTCCGATCCGGTAGGGCCACGCGCACCCCGGTGATTTCTCCGTCGCCGGCGATGAGTCCTTCGGCCCGCGCGTTGGTCTGTGGGGTCACCCCGGCATCCAGCAGCCCCTTGAGGAGCCCCGCGATCAGCGCGGTGCCGGCCACGCACAGATGGCTGGTTCGTTCGTCGATCGCCGCGTGCAGGCGCGCCCTGGTCTCGGCATCGAAACCGACGTTCGACCAGTCGGCCGGGAAAGACGTTATCCGCGTCGCCCATTCGCCGAGTTGGGCCAGGTCGAAGGGGGCCGCGCTCAGCGACCTGCCACCGGTCGGCTGCCCCCCGGGCAACTCGGGTCGGTAGTCGGGGAAGCCGGTCGCGATCTCGAACCGAAGACCGCTGTGTCGCCTCGATGAAATCGAGCATCGCCGGGCCGGTGCGCACGAACGTTTCGACCAACTCGTCGTCCATTGAACCGAGCGACTGGGCGCGCAGGTACTCCAACGCGTCGGCAACGGTCAATTCGCCTTCGGGGGAACGGTTATGGGCGGGAATCCACACGATGCCGCCGGACACGGCCGTGGTCCCGCCGACGGTGGAGGCCTTCTCGTAAACCTCCACCGAGGCGCCCGCGACGGCCGCGGTCAGCGCGGCGGTGAGGCCGGCGCCGCCACTGCCGAGCACGACGACGTCGACTTCGTGGTCCCAAGACATGGGCTGCCATCCCTTCAGCTCAGTAGCTCCGACAACTGCTTGGCGGCTTTGATGACCGCATCCTTGCCGCGCATCACGACGTCTTCCCGGTGGGAGATGAGGTTGATGCACGTCGGCGGGGACGGCACCGGGCGGCGCACCCCCACGGCCAGGCCGTAGGTATTCGGTTCGATCTCACCGTAGGTCGATCACCCAACCGCGTTCGCGCGCGCGGGAAACCAGCTCTCGCTCGCCCGGGCGCGGAGGCATGCACGCGAGTAGGGCGATCCCGGCGGCGCCGCGGTCCAACGGGTACCGGCTGCCTTCGTGAAAGGAAAGCTGGTAGGCGACATGGCTGGGCACGATCACCGCGATCGCCACCTGCTGGTCGCCCTCGGCGATGAGCAAGGACACGGTCGTGCCGAGCTCGTCGGCCAGCGCCCGCAGCGTCGGCAGACTCAGTTGGCGCACGTTGCGATCGAAGGACGCGCCGAGCACGCGCCAGGCCGGCGGCCGGCCGGTAGCGCCCGTCCTCTCCCTTGGCCACCAGCCGGAACTCGGCCAACGTCGTCAGCAGCCGATAGGCGATGGTGCGATGCACCCCCACCTGATCGGCGAGCTGTTGCACCGTCAGCCCGCCGGGGGAGTCCGCCACCATCTGCAGCGCGGTCAGGCCCCTGGCCAGGGTCTGCGAACCGGTACCGGACCCCGTCACAGCCTTGACAGACCTTCCCGCGAGAGCCAAGCTCTATATATAACGCACATCAGTGTGCGATATTAGCACACAGGGTAAGCCGAAAACGAGAACGAGATTTCCCCGACCTGGAGGCCGGACAGGACCGTGGCGGAGTTCGAGAGCATCTGGAGCGATCTCCAGGGCGTCGCGTTTGAGCAGGGCTACCTCGACGCCGGGGGAGTACGGACCCGCTACCTGCGTGCCGGTGATCCCGGAAAGCCGGTGCTGGTGCTTGTTGCACGGATCCGGCGGGCACGCCGAGGCGTACGTGCGCAATCTGGGTGCGCACGCCGAGCATTTCTGGACCTGGTCGATCGACATGCTGGGCCACGGGTACACCGACAAGCCCGGTCATCCGCTGGAAGTCGCCCACTACGTCGAGCACCTGATGGCGGTGCTGCGCACCATCGGTGTGGATCGCGCCTACCTCAGCGGCGAATCGCTCGGGGGCTGGGTGGCCGCGCGCACCGCGGTCGACCATCCGGATGTGGTTGAGCGACTGGTACTCAACACCGCCGGTGGCTCGCAAGCCGATCCCGTGGTGATGCAACGGATCATCACCCTGTCCATGGCGGCCGCCGAGGACCCGACGTGGGAAACGGTTCAAGCGCGCATCAAGTGGCTGATGGCCGACAAGTCCAAGGATTACGACGACCTGGTTGCCAGCCGCCAACGGGTATATCGCCAACCGGGATTCGTCTCCGCGATGAGCGACATCATGGCGTTGCAGGATCCCGAGATTCGCGCGCGCAACATCCTCGGGCCCGGACGAATACGGGTCGATCATCGCGCCGACGCTGGTGCTGTGGACCAGCGACGACCCCACCGCTGACGTGACCGAGGGACGCCGCATGGCGTCGATGATTCCGGGCGCGCGCTTCGAGGTGATGCCGGGGTGCGGCCACTGGCCGCAGTACGAGGACGCCAAGACCTTCAATCAGTTGCATCTCGACTTCCTGCTGGGTCGGTGATGGTCGCACCGGGGCAGGAGTTACCTGACATCGAGACCGACGTGCTCGTGGTGGGCGCGGGCCCGGTCGGTCTGACCCTCGCCAATATCCTTGGCCTGCAAGGGATCCGCACGCTGGTGGTCGACGAGCGGGACACCCTCATCGACTACCCCCGCGGAGTGGGCCTGGACGACGAGGCGCTGCGGACCTTCCAGTCGATCGGGCTTGCCGACCGGGTGCTGCCGCACACCGTGCCCAACCAGATTCTGCGGTTCGTCGACGCCAAGCGCCGAGTGCTCGCCGAAATGGCCCCGCCGGACGCGCGTTTCGGATGGCCGAAGCGGAATGGCTTCGTGCAGCCGCTCGTCGACGCCGAATTGCTCGCCGGCCTGGACCGATTCGAACACGTCGAGGTGCGGTGGCGACGTCCGATGACGGCATGCGACGCAGGCCGCCGACGGGGTGACCGTCGAACTCGGTGGCGGCACCCACAACGACGGCGACACCTCAGCGTGCGGGCGCGCTATGTCGTCGGCTGCGACGGCGGCCGCAGCATGACCCGCCGGATGATGGGCGTGTCCTTCGACGGAACGACGTCATCGACTCGGTGGCTGGTGGTCGATATCGCCAACGACCCGCTGGGCCACCCGAACAGCGAGGTCGGCGCCGACCCCGAACGCCCGTACGCCTCGATCTCGATCGCCCACGGAATTCGCCGCTTCGAGTTCATGATTCACGCCGACGAGACCGATGAGCAGGCCGAAGATCCCGCGTTCCTGACGCAGATGCTGGCGCGGATGGTGCCGCATCCCGACCG
The DNA here is from genome assembly GCA_963849935.1 of uncultured Actinomycetota bacterium. Taxonomy (GTDB): domain Bacteria; phylum Actinomycetota; class Actinomycetes; order Mycobacteriales; family Mycobacteriaceae; genus Mycobacterium. The sequence goes on along the minus strand of CAWKJQ010000016.1, from coordinate 56,463 downwards.
GGTCGACGTGATCCGGCGCCGGGTGTACACCCACCACTCGCGGATCGCCGGCGCGTTCCGCCAGGGCCGGCTGCTGCTGGCCGGCGACGCCGCCCACCTGATGCCGGTATGGCAGGGGCAGGGCTACAACAGCGGGATCCGGGACGCGGCGAACCTGGGCTGGAAGCTTGCCGCGGTGGTGAGCGGGCGGGCCGACGACAAGTTGCTGGACACCTACGACGTGGAACGGCGCAAGCACGCCCGCGCGATGATCGACCTGTCCACGATGGTGGGCCGGGTGATCTCGCCGACCAACCGCCGGGTGGCGACCGCGCGGGACCTCCTGGTCCGATCGGCGTCAATCGTGCCGTCGCTCAAGCGATATGTGCTGGAGATGCGGTTCAAGCCGATGCCGCGCTACGAGCAGGGGGCCGTCGTGCACGCCGCGCCGGGACGCACCGATTCGCCGGTGGGAACCCTGTTCATCCAGCCGCGTGTCGATACCCGAGACCAGCAGAACGTGTTGCTCGACGACGTGCTCGGTCCCTGGTTCGCCGTGCTGTGCTGGAACAACAACCCGCGCAAGATTCTCGGCGATGTCGCGTTCGCGAACTGGAAAGCGTTGGGCGCCCGGTTCTTTGCGCTCCGGCCGGCGACCCAGCTGCACTGGACCGGACACGACGATCCCGATGTCGTGGTGGTGGGCGACCGGCACGGTGGCCTCAAGTCGTGGTTCGACACCCACTCGGACTCGGTGCTGTTCCTGCGCCCCGATCGGTGCATCGCGGGTGCCTGCATCGCGCAGCGCGCGCCCGACCTGAGTGCCGCGCTCCTTGACGCACTCACGCTCACGCCGCGAGGGGGTGATTTGCAAAGTGGCACTGGCTCTGTGCTGTATGTCGCACAGCCCTCTCCTGAATCTTCCGGGGCCGTCGCGGGACCTGCTTGACGACATCGAAGGCGCGATCGCGCAAGCGCGAAGCTTCGTCGAAGATTATCGACCCCGAACTGGTGGTCATTTTTTCTCCGGATCACTACAACGGGTTCTTCTATAAAGTGATGCCGCCCTTCTGCATTGGCACCAGCGCCTACGGAGTTGGCGACTACGGCACCCACGCCGGCCCGCTGAACGTTCCGGAGACGCTTGCGACCGACTGCGCCAAGGCGGTCCTCGACGCGGGCGTCGACGTCGCGGTATCGGCCAGCATGGACGTGGACCACGGCACGGTCCAGCCGCTCGAAAAGCTTTTCGGCGACGCCACCTCGCGCCCCGTGATACCGATCTTCGTCAACGCCATCGGCGTGCCGCTGGGGCCGATGCATCGCTGCCGGGCGCTCGGCGCCGCCGTCGGCAACTATCTGGCGCACCCTGGACAAGCGAGTTCTGATCCTTGGGTCGGGTGGGCTCTCGCACAGCCCGCCGGTGCCGACGTTGGCGACCGCGCCTGCGCCGGTGCTGCAGCGGATCGTGCACGGCGAGCCGATGACATCCGAACAGCGCCAGGCCCGCCAGGCGGCCGTCATCGACGCGGCCAGAAACTTCGCCGCCGGCGAGAGTGACCTGCAGCCACTCAACCCGGCGTGGGACCACCGATTCCTGGAAATCATCGACGGCGGCAGGCTGAGCGAACTCGACGGGTGGTCGAACTCGTTCGTCGCCCACGAGGGCGGCAGCTCCGCGCACGAAATCCGCACGTGGGTGGCGGCCTTCGCGGCACTGGAATCGGCGGGGCCCTACGAAACCACCGTACGCTACTACAAACCCGCGCCCGAACTGATCGCCGGCTTCGCCATCAGAACGGCGCTTCCGAAATGACGGCGGCGCTGGACGGTTTCGATCACGTTGTCGACGTGCTCATCGTCGGGTCCGGCGGCGGCGGCATGACGGCCGCGCTGACGGCCCAGGCCGCCGGGCTCGACGCGTTGGTGATCGAAAAGTCTTCCTATTTCGGAGGTTCCACCGCTCTGTCCGGCGGCGGCATCTGGGTGCCCGGGGCGCCCGCGCAGCGGCGGGAGGGCTATGCGCCCTCACCCGAGGGCGTCGTCGGCTATCTCGAAATTGATCACCGACGGATTGGTCAGCGAGGCCCGGCTACGGCAGTACGTCGAGTCCGCACCGCAAATGCTGCAGTTCTTGGAGCAGCTGTCCGGATGGTTCGAATTCGTCTGGAAGCCCGGCTATGCCGACTACTACCCGGAGTTGCCCGGCGGCTCGGAACTGGGCAGCACGATCAACGTGCCGCCCATCGACCTGCGGAAGCTGGGCCCCGACGAGCAGAAGCTGTTGCAGCCCCTGGCCCTGGCCCCGAAGGGAATCTGGTTGGGGCCCAAGGAGCTCCGTACGTTCTACCGGATCAGGCAGTCGTGGGCGGGCAAGGGCGTGCTGCTGAAGCTGATTGCCACGAATGGTCCGGGCGAGGGTCTTCGGCGAGCGGATGGCGGCGATCGGACAGTCGCTGGCGGCCCGGCTCCGGCTGGCGATGCGGGAACGCGGCATCCCGCTCTGGCTGGACTCGCCGATGGTCCAGCTGCTCACCGACGCCGACGGATCGGTCACCGGCGCGGTGGTGGAACGAGAGGGCAAGTCACAGCGAATCGGCGCGCGCCTGGGCGTCATCCTGGCGTCCGGCGGATTCGACCACGACCTCGCCTGGCGCAAAGAACTTCTCCCCGAGGTGGACCAGGACTGGAGCTTCGGCAATCCCGCGGCCATGGGCGACGGCATCCGCGCCGGCCAAAAGGTCGGCGCCGCAACGGAGCTGCTCGACGAGGCCTGGTGGTTCCCGGCGATCCAGTGGCCGGACGGCCGCATGCAGTTCATGCTCAACGAACGGATGATGCCGGCGCAGTTCATCGTCAACGGTGCGGGCAAGCGCTTCATCAACGAGGCGGCGCCGTACATGGACTTCGGTCACGCCATGATCGACGGCCAGAAGTCCGGCGTCACCCACATCCCGTGCTGGCTGATCACCGACCACCGATCGTTCAATCGCTACGTCGTCGGCGGCCACCTGCCGATACCCAAGATCCCCGGGGCGCCGGTGCCCACCGGCCGCAAGATCCCACCGGCCTGGCTGGAATCGGGCGTCGTCAAGGCGGCCACGACGTGGAACGAGATGGCGGCCAAGATCGGCGTGCCCGCACGACCAGCTTTCCGAAACCGCCAGCCGCTTCAACGAACTCGCGCGCAAGGGCCACGACGACGATTTCAACCGCGGCGACAGCGTGTACGACAACTACTACGGCGACCACACCCTGCCCAACCCGAACCTGTATCCGCTGGGCGATCCGCCGTACTACGCCTTCCGGATCGTGCTCGGGGACCTCGGGACCTCGGGCGGACTGCTGACCGACGAACACGCCCGCGTGCTGCGGGCCGACGGCACCGTGGTGCCCGGCCTCTACGCGGTGGGCAACACCGCCGCGCCGGTGATGGGCCGCAGCTACGCCGGTGCCGGCGCGACCATCGGCCCAGCCATGACCTTCGGCTATGTCGCGGCGAAACACGTTGCGGCCCAAGCAGCCAACCGAGCCCTTAATACTCATAGGAGGTAACGATGAAAATCTCACTGTTCTACGAGTTCGCCCTGCCGCGGCCGTGGGCGCCCGACGACGAGCATGTCCTGCTGCAGGACTGTCTCAACGAGGTCGAGGCCGCCGACAAAGCGGGCTTCTCCACCGTGTGGCTGACCGAGCACCACTTCCTCGAGGAGTACTGCCACTCGACCGCGCCGGAGATCTTCTTGGCCGCGGCCAGCCAGCGGACCAAGAACATTCGGCTGGGATTCGGCATCATGCACCTTCCGCCGGCGGTCAACCACCCCGCGCGGGTGGCCGAGCGCATCGCCACCCTCGACCTGCTCTCCAACGGCCGCGTCGAATTCGGCACCGGTGAATCGTCGTCGGTCGGTGAGCTCGGCGGCTTCAACATCGACCCCGCCGACAAGCGGGCGCAGTGGGAAGAGGCCCTCGAGGTCTCGATCCGCTGCATGATCGAGGAGCCGTTCACCGGCTTCAACGGCGAGCACGTCCAAATGCCCGCGCGCAACGTCGTTCCCAAGCCGCTGCAAAAGCCGCACCCGCCGGTCTGGGTCGCCTGCACGCGGCCCGCCAGCGTGCAGATGGCCGCCCAAAAAGCCATCGGCGCATTGAGTTTCGCCTACACCGGCCCCGGACCCCTGACCGAGCGGGTCAACGGCTACTACAAGGAGTTCGAGGAGAACGGCGTGCCGGTCACTCCCCGCATCAACCCGAACATCCTGGCGATCGGCGGTGACCTGTCGATGATGGTGGCCAAGACCGACGAGCAGGCGTTGCAGCGGCTCGGGCAGGGCGGCGGGTTCTTCTCGTTCGGAATCATGCACTACTACATGACCGGTGTGCACACCCCGGGGCGGACCGGAGTGTGGAAGCGCTATCTCGAAGAGGTCGAAAAGGATCCGACGCTGGCGTACGGTCCCGGCCGGGGTGCGATCGGCTCTCCGGCCACGGTGCGCGAGTTCCTGCGCGGCTATGAAGAGAGCGGCGTCGACGAGATCATCTTGCTGCTCAACCCGCGCAGCCACGAGGGCACCATGGAATCCATCGAGCTGATGGGCAAAGAGGTGCTTCCCGAATTCATCGAGCGGGACGCAAAAGGCGTGGCGGAAAAGGCGAAGCGGCTGGAGCCCGTCATCGAGAAGGTGGAGGCGCGTCGACCGAAATCCACCGCACCGCAATTCGACGAGGATTACTCGTTCGGTGGACTGCCGACCGGTCGTGGCGGTAAGTTCACCGCCAGCGAGATCCCCGAGGCCATGGCGGAGATCAACGAAGGCCGCGTGCAGGCGGCGCAGCGCGCGAAGGAACAGCAGAAGTAGTGCCGGACGACACCTGAGTCGGCAGGATTTCGAGGCGAGCCTTGGGAGAGATCGACGAGCTGTGGCGCTACGACGGCCGTCGTGCGGTGGTGACCGGATGTGCTTCGGGCATCGGCGAACACGTGGTGCGGCAGCTCACCGAGCTCGGGGCCGAAGTCATCGGTTTGGACAAACGGCGACCCGACTTCGCGATCGACGAGTTTCATGAGGTCGACCTGGCCGATCAGACATCGATCGACTCGCGCGACAGCCGCGGTAAGCGGGTCAAGTCGATGCGCTGTTCAACGTCGCGGGCGTGTCTTCCGGGATCGGCGACCCGCCACTGGTGATGACCATCAACTTCTTGGGGATGCGTCACCTCACCGAGGCGCTGATTCCGAAGATGGTCGCGGGGTCGTCCATTGCCGGCGTGTCATCGCTCGCGGCGGCCGCGTACCGGGAGCATCTCGAGGACGGTGGCGCCGCTGCTGCATACCGCGACGATGCAGCGAGGGTATCGATTGGTGCGCCAGGCATCCCGATGCGCTCGGCAACGGCTATCAGTTGTCCAAGGAAGCGATCATCCTGTACACCATGCGCAGCGCCACGCCGCTGGGCGCGCCGCGGAATCCGCATCAACTGCACCGGTCCCGGGGTCACCGAGACGCCGATCCTCGATCAGCTGCGCACGGCGTACGGCCAGGAATTCCTCGACGACATACCCAAGCCGCTGGGCCGCGTCGTCCGGCCCGGCGGAACAGGCCGCCGTTCTGCTCTTCCTGAATAGCCGTGCAGCCAGCTACATTTCCGGCCAGGTGGTGTGGGTCGACGGCGGCAATGTGGGTGCGTCGATCGCCCGGGAACTCGAGGAAGGACACGCACCGTGGCCAGTATGACCGACTTTCGGCGGGTCGCTCGCGATGTCAGCAACTGGGGGCGGTGGGGAGACGACGACGAGCTGGGCACGCTGAACTTCATCACCGCGGAAAAGGTGGCCCAAGCCGCAAGCCTGGTCCGGCACGGAAAGGTGTTCCCGCTGGGCGTGGACTTCGGCGCGTCCGGTCCACAGGGCGCCTTCGGGTTCCGGCACAACCCCGTTCACGTCATGACCGTCGACGGCGGCGATGTGAACACCCTTGCCAAGTACGGGCCCGACTGGCCGAGTAACCCGGTGGCGCAGCAGCTGAGCGGCTACATGACCGCGGACAACCCGTTCCGCTTCAACGACGACATCATCATCATGCCGTTGCAGGCGGCCAGCCAGTGGGACGCGTTGTCCCACGTCTACTACGACGGCCACCTCTACAACGGCTTCCCGGCCGATTCGGTGACCAGCATGGGGGCCTACCGCTGCGGCATCGACAAGGTCGACGGCAAGGGCATCACCTCGCGGGGCGTGCTGCTGGACCTGGTTCGTCACCGAAACGCGGAGGTCTTCCTCGAGGCCGGAAACCCGATCTCGCCCGAAGAGCTGGATGACGTGGTGCGCGCGCAGGGGGTGACGATCGGCCGGGGCGACATCGTGCTGATCCGGACCGGTTGGTGGACAAGGTTTCTCATGACCGGCAACAAGACAGAAGGCTATTCCGGGTTGGACTGGCGATGTGCGCAGTGGCTGCACGACCACGAGATCGCCGCCGTCGCGGCCGACAACCTCCAAGTCGAAGACCTGGTTTCGGGCGTCGAGGGGCTTACCTTTCCCCTGCATCTGCTTTGCCTGCGCGACATGGGGCTGATGTTCGGTGAGTATTGGGACCTCACCGCGCTGGCCGAAGACTGCGCCGCCGACGGCGTCTACGAGTTTCAGCTCGTCGCCCCGCCGCTGAGAGTCGTTGGGGCAGTGGGCTCACCGGTGAACCCGATAGCGATCAAGTGATGCAGCGCAAAACCATATCGGTCGATGGGCTGACCACCAGCTATCTGGAGGCCGGCGACGGCGACCCGGTGGTATTGCTGCACGGCGGCGAGTTCGGTGCCGGCGCCGAGCTCGGCTGGGAACGCAACATCGCAGCGCTGTCCGCACGGTACCGGGTTTTGGCGCCGGACCAGCTGGGATTCGGGCAGTCCGCCAAGGTCATCGATTTCGTCGACGGCCGCGGCATGCGGATTCGGCATGTGGCGCGGTTTTGTGAACTGCTCGGCGTCGATTCGGCGCATTTCGTCGGCAATTCGATGGGAGCGATCAATCTGCTCACCGATGCCACGTCGGACACACCGCTGCTACCCATCCGCAGCCTGGTGATCATCTGCGGCGGTGGAGAAATCCAGCAGAACGAGCATTTCGAGGCGCTGCAGAACTATGACGCGACGCTGCCGGCGATGCGCCGCATCGTCGAGGCGCTGTTCTTCGACGCCGGCTATCCCGGCGACGACGACTACGTGCGCCGCCGTTACGAGTCGAGCACCGCGCCGGGGGCATGGGAGGCCATCGCCGCGGCCAGGTTTCGCCGGCCCGGCGCCACGCCGTCCGCGACGCCATCGAGCGCGCGGGCCTACGAACGCATCGCCGTGCCGACGCTTGTCGTCGAAGGGGGAGACGACAAGCTCCTTCCGGCCGGCTGGGCCGCCGAGATCGCCAAGCAGATCGACGGTGCCCGCTCGGTGGTGGTCGACAAGGCCGGCCACTGCCCCCAGATCGAGCAGCCGTCGGTGGTCAACCAGTTGCTGCTGGATTTCCTGGGCGCCGTCTGAACCTCAGAAGACGTAATCCAAGCGCGTCATCATTGCCGCGAACTGATGGTAAGTGTTGTGGCAGTGCATCATCCAGGTGCCGGGGTTGTCAGCAACCAGAACGGCGACGAATCTTCTGCTTGGGCAACACGATCACGGTGTCCTTGCGGGCGCCGGGGCTGCCGTCGGCCTTGATCAGCTGGAAAGTGTGACCGTGTAGATGAATTGGGTGATACATCATCGTGTGGTGTTGTCGAACGTGATGGTAGGTCGTTGACCCTGTCGGACGTGCAGCGGATTGGTCTTGCCGTAGGGTTCGCCGTTGATCGTCCAGTTGTACTGCATCATGTTGCCGCCCAAGACGACCGGGAGGTTGAGGTTGGGTTCGGGCCGACCCAGGTTGACCGGGTGTCGTGGCGGTGAACATCTCGATGGTGCCCACCCGTTTGGTGAGTTCGGCGGGCTGGAATTGCGGGTCGGGTTGCGCTGCCGGACCCGGTGGAGAGCAGTGCGCGTGCCAGGCCGTTCTTTCCTTCCGCGAGCGCGACCAGTGGGAAGACGCCGTCGGCGGCGGTCACGATGACGTCGTAGCGTTCGGCCATGCCGATGAGCAGGGCATCGACCTGAGCTGGGCACCACGGGGTAACCGTCGGTGTGGGTGACCGTCATCGAATGGCCGGCCAGCGCCACGCGAAATGTGGTGTCGGAGCCGGTGTTGATGAAACGGATCCGGATTCGCTGGCCCGGCTTCGCGTTGAAAGTTGTGGGGGCGCTCGGGAATTCGGCCATTGATCAGGTAGTACGGGTAGGCGATGTCTCCGGCGTCGCCGCCGAGCAGGTCGCTTTTGCCGACGCTGCCCTGCGCGCTGGCGTCCAGTTGCCGACGTTGTCGAGCTCGTACTGAGGTTGTCTGACTGGTCGAGTGGTACGTCGTCGAGGTCGTGGACGTTGTCGAGGTCGTCGGGTCGTCGACGTTGTCGAGGTCGTCGAGTCGTCGGGTCGGACATGTTCGGCATCGGGGGCTTGTTCGGGCTGCGTCAGTTCGTTGTAGAGCTGTTGGGGAGCTCTTGCCGACGCCATCGGTCCAATCATCGAGGACGACGATCCATTCGGCGTCGTAGTTGCCCTCGGTCGGGTCGTCGACGATGACCGGCAGATAAAGACCCGTGTCCTCGTCCAGGCCGGTGTGCGGATGGGCCCAGTAGGTGCCCGAATTCGGGACGGAGAACCGGTAGGTGAAGTCCTGGCCCGCCGCGATGTTCGGGGTGGCCGGCTCGGCGCCGTCCATGTCGTTGCGCAGGGCGATGCCGTGCCAATGCACCGACGTCGGATGGTCGAGCCGGTTTGAGACCGTGACCACGACCTCGTCGCCGATGCTGGCCCGGATCAGCGGTCCCGGGATGGTGTTGCCGTAGGCCAACGTGCGGACGATCGGTCCGCCCGAGATCGACTTGGGCCAGCTGGGCGGTCAGGGTGGCGGTCACGGTGCGCCCACTGTGCGGCCGGGCCGCCTCGGCCGCGGCGATGGCGGCGCCCATCCGCGCGCGCTGCCCGTTACGCTGCGGATTGGATTGACTGCACGCCGCCAGCGTCAATCCGCCGGCGATGCCGGCGGCGATGAAGCCGCGCCTGGTGAGCCGCGTCCTATCGAAGGGCACACCGCCTGCGGGCGGCTGGGCATTGATCGCTCCTGGTGCTCCGTCGTTCTTCCGCGCCGTGCGCCGGCCGTACGTTGCCCGAAGCGTTCCTCGATGTGGGCCAAGCCGCCTCGACGGCTTCGCTGGGAAGCCATCCAGTCGCTGAAGGTGGTGGGATAGACGACCACCTCTTCATCGTCGGTCGGAACGATGCTGCGGTCGTCGAGCACCGCACCGTAATAGCGAGCGTTGGTATCGGTCACCACCGTGCGTGTATCGCCCGTCGCCGCAAACCGGGTCCGGATGAAGTCGTCCATACCCTGCTTTTCGGGACCGGCGATGTTGACCACCCCATTGACCGGCTCGCCGGACGCCGCGCGGGTCACGGCCAGGGCGACGTCGGAGGCGGCGATGGGCTGAAACGCGCCGCTCGGCGCGCGAACCGTATCGCCGTCGGCCAGCGAATCAGCAATGCCGTCAACGAATTCGAAGAACTGAGTCGCCCGCACGATCGAATATGGTGACCCCGATTCGACGATCACTTTCTCCTGCGCGACTTTGGCCCGCATGTAGCCACTTTCGGTCGCCCGATCCGCTCCCACGATCGACAGCGCGACGTGATGCTGCACGCCCGCGGCCCGCTCCGCGTCAAGCAAGTTGCGGGTCGAGGTGGTGAAGAAGTTCAGGACGTCGTCGTCGGCCCATGACGGCGAGTTGGACACGTCCACAACCGTGTGGACTCCGGACATGGCCTCGGCGACTCCTTCGCCCGTCACGGAGTTGACACCTGTGCTCGGCGATGCCGGCACCGCTTCGTGTCCGAGATCGGTGAGGTTGGCGACGACCTGCGATCCGATCAACCCGCTGCCACCGATGACCAACACCTTCATGATCACGCCTTTCAAGTATCCCGATGAACTGGCGTACTCAGCATGGACCAGACGTCGTCCGGTCGGAACCCCGGATAGCGGGCGGTAATACCGAGTTCACGGAACCGGCTGCACACGCTTAAATCAATTGCTTGACTTAACGCGGCATGCGCCGATTAACTCGTCGTGTGGTCAACGAATTGGACGGCAAGGTCGCCATCGTCACCGGCGGGGCCTCGGGCATTGGTCGGGGCCTTGTGGAGCGGTTTGTGGCCGAGGGCGCGCGGGTCGTCATCGCCGACGTCGAGACCGATCGCGGCGAGGCGCTGGCGACGTCGCTCGGCGTCAACGCCGCCTTCCGGCGGACCGACGTTTCCGATCCCGAACAGGTGGGAGCGCTGGTATCCGGTGCTGTCGAGAAGTTCGGCGGCCTGCACGTCATGGTGAACAATGCCGGGATTTCCAGCCCGCTGAGGAAGTTGCTCGACGACGACCTCGCCGATTTTCATCGGGTGATGGGAGTCAATGTGCTGGGTGTGATGGCGGGTACCCGAGATGCCGCGCGGCACATGACCGAACATGGCGGCGGATCGATCATCAACATCACCTCGATCGGCGGCATTCAGGCCGGCGGTGGCGTGATGATCTACCGCGCGTCCAAAGCGGCCGTCATCCAATTCACCAAGGCAGCGGCAATCGAGTTGGCGTATCACGAGATTCGCGTCAATGCCATCGCGCCGGGCAATATCCCCACGCCTATCTTGGGGAAGTCGGCGGCCGGTATGAATCCGGAACAGCTGAAGGAATTCGAGGCGCGGATCCGCCAGGGCATGCGGGAGGATCGGCCGCTCGAAGCGCGAGGGCACTCCCGATGACGTCGCCGAGGCGGCTCTGTATTTCGCCACCGACCGCTCGCGCTATGTCACCGGGACGGTGCTTCCGGTCGACGGCGGGACCGTGGCCGGCAAGCCGATCCGGTCCAAGAAACGCTGAGTCTGCCCATCGAGCCTGACGGTCCTGTAATTAAATCAATCGCTTGACTTAAACCCTGAGACGAGGTTGACTGAGCGAATGACCACCGCTGGCCGGACCGTTCGCACCGAGCGGGCCAGTTCGACCCAAGAGGCGATCCTGGTGGCCGCCGAGCGCCTGTATGCCGAGCATGGCATGTTCGCGGTGTCCAACCGGCAGGTCAGCGAGGCCGCCGGGCAGGGCAACAACGCGGCCGTGGGTTATCACTTCGGTACCAAGGCCGACCTGGTGCGGGCGATCGAGCAGCAAGCACCGCGGGCCCGTCGAGCAGCTGCGCGAGCAGATGGTGACCGAGCTGGTCGCCGCCGGTGGTCCGACCGAATTGCGTGACTGGGTGGCCTGTTTGGTGCGGCCGCTCACCGATCATCTGGAGGAGCTGGGAAACCCGACCTGGTACGCGCGATTTGCCGCCCAGGCGATGACCGACCCCGCCTACTACAACATCATCGTCAAGGGCGCGCTCAGCTCCCAGTCGCTGGTCCAGGTCGTCGAGGGCATCAACCGCTGCCTACCAGAACTGCCGGCCGAGGTGCACTTCGAACGCAACATCATGGCGCGAAACCTGTTGATGCACACCTGCGCTGATCGTGAACGCGCGCTTGCCGCGGGCGCGGTGACGTCCCACCGGTCATGGCGGGCCGCGGCTTCCGGGCTCATCGACGCGATCGTGGGCCTGTGGCTGGCGCCCGTGACGGCGCACGAGTAAGGACTCACAGATGAAAGTGACTGTCGATCAGGACGTTTGCGCTTCGTCGGGCAACTGCGTGATGAATGCACCCGAGAGTTTTCGACCAGCGCGACGAAGACGGCGTCGTCGTCCTGCTCAACCCCAATCCGACGCCCGAACAGGCCGAAGGCGCGCGGCGGGCGGCCGCGGCCTGCCCCGCGCTTGCCATCCACATCGAGGAATGACATGTCAGACACACTGACGAGCACCGCGACAGCACAGACCTCCGATATCCCCGACTACCCGATGGCCAGGGAACCGCGCTGCCCGTTCGCCCCGCCACCGGACGTCATGGCGCTGGCCGAGGCCAGGCCGCTGTCCCGGGTCCGGATCTGGGACGGCAGCACACCGTGGCTCGTCACGGGTTATGAAGCAAGTGCGCGAACTGTTTTCGGATTCGCGGGTCAGCGTCGACGACCGCCAGCCCGGATTCCCGCACTGGAACGAAGGCATGCTGTCGACGGTGCACAAGCGCCCTCGGTCGGTCTTCACCGCCGACGGTGAGGAGCACACCCGTTTCCGGCGCATGCTGTCGAAACCCTTCACGTTCAAGCGAGTCGAGAATCTGCGCCCGACCATCCAGCAGATCACCGACGACCACATCGACGCGATCCTCGCCGGCCCTCAGCCGGCCGACATCGTCACCGCTTTGGCGCTGCCGGTGCCTTCGCTGGTGATCAGCCAGCTGCTGGGCGTTCCCTACGAAGACGCCGACATGTTCCAGCACCACGCCAACGTCGGCCTCGCGCGCTATGCCACCGGCGAAGACACCGTCAAGGGCGCGATGAGTCTGAACAAATACCTCGCCCAGCTGGTCGAAGCCAAGATGGAGAATCCGGCCGAGGACGCGGTCTCCGACCTCGCCGAGCGGGTCAAGGCCGGTGAGCTCAGCGTGAAAGAGGCCGCCCAGTTGGGCACCGGCCTGCTGATCGCCGGGCATGAGACCACCTCCAACATGATCGGGCTCGGTGTGCTCGCGCTGCTGGAAAACCCCGACCAGCTGGCCGTCATCCGCGATGCCGAAGATCCGAAGGTCATCGCCAGCGCGGTCGAGGAACTTCTGCGCTACCTCAGCATCATTCAGAACGGCCAGCGCCGCGTCGCGCTCGAAGACATTCACATCGCCGGCGAGACGATCCACGCCGGCGAGGGCATCATCATCGACCTGGCTCCCGCCAACTGGGATGCGGACGCGTTCGCCGAACCGGACCGCCTGTACCTGCATCGCTCGGGTGCCGACCGCAATGTCGCCTTCGGCTACGGCCGGCATCAGTGCGTGGGACAGCAGCTGGCCCGCGCCGAGCTGCAGATCGTCTTCCACACGCTGGCCCGGCGCATTCCCACTCTGCAACTTGCCGTTCCGATCGAGGAGGTCCCCTTCAAGGACGACCGACTCGCCTACGGCGTCTACGAATTGCCGGTGACCTGGTAGCCCAGCTACTGATCAAAACTGCGGATCCGATTGGAGGGTCAATGATGACGACTCAGACAAGCACGCTCTACCCGCCCGGAGGTTACGGCGCCCCGAAGGATCGGCGTGGTCATGCCGCGGGCAGCGATGTCGGCCTGCCGCAGGGGACCGTGGTCTTCTCGGCCGACAACCACATCTCGCTGGCGGATGACATCTTCTACGAACGCTTTCCGGACGACCTGAAGGAGAAGGCGCCGCGGATCTGGTACGAGGACGGCGCCTACCAGGTCGGCCGCAAGGGACAGTCGTTCCTGCCGGGCGACTTCAGCGCCGTTCTGATGCAGTACGACGACCTGCCCGGCGCCGCAAGCACCAACATCGAGGCCCGGATTCAAGAGCTGCACGACGACGGTGTCGAGAAGGAACTGGCGTTCCCCAACGCGGTGCTGGCGCTGTTCCACTACCCGGACAAGCAGCTTCGCGAGCTGGCCTTCCGGATCTACAACGAATACATCGCCGAGTTGCAGGAGCGCTCGAACGGCCACTTCTACGGCGCCGGGCTGATCAACTGGTGGGACCCGCAGGGCACCCGCAAAACGCTGGCCGAGCTGAAGTCGTTGGGGCTCAAGACTTTCCTGATGCCGCTCAACCCGGGCAAGGATGACGACGGCAACCGTCATCGACTACGGCAGCACCGCAATGAAGCCGGTCTGGGACGAGATCGAGGCCGCCGGCCTTCCAGTGACCCACCACATCGGGGAGACGCCGCCGAAAACCCCGTGCGAGTTCAACAGCGTGGTGGTCGGCATGATGATCAACATCGACGGCTTCCGCGAGCAGTTCGCCAAGTACCTGTTCAGCGGAATCCTCGACGATCACCCCGGGCTGCGAATCGGCTGGTTCGAGGGTGGCATCGCCTGGGTGCCTTGGGCTTTGCAGGACGCCGAGCACCTGATGGGGTCGTACCAGCACATGTTCAACCGGACCGCTCGAGCACGAACCGCGCTACTACTGGGACACCCACATGAGCGCGTCGTTCATGGTCGACCCGCTGGGCCTGCACCTGATCGACCAGATCGGCGTGGACAAGGTGATGTGGTCCAGCGACTACCCGCACAACGAGAGCACCTACGGCTATTCCGAGAAGTCGCTGAAATCCGTTGTGGACGCGGTGGGCCCGGCGAACGCGGTGAAGATCGTCAGCGACAACATCACGAAGTTCCTGGGTCTGTAGTGACGACGTTCGCGCAACTGGATACCAACACCGGCAACGGACTGGTGATCCCCGAAACAGCCGACCTGGCCCGCCTGCGGCGCGAGACGGGAGCCCGGCTGCGTTCGGCGATGGCTGAGCGCGGGGTCGACGCGATGATCCTGCTGGGCAACAACGCGGTGGTCTACGCCACCGGCGCGAGCTGGCCGCTCGGCGACGCCGGGTTGTCCTACGTCGAACGGCCGGTGGCCGTGGTGCTCGCCGACGACGAATGGCCGCACCTGTTCCTGCCCTTCCGCGAAGGAGCTTCGCAGGAATCGGACCTGCCCGCCGATCACCTGCACGGTCCCGTCTACCTCGAATTCGACGAGGGCGTCGAGTATTTCGCGCGGCATGCTGGCCGATATCGTTCCGGCCGAATCGGCGGTATCGCGGTCGACGAGTTCACCGGCGCCATGTCGCGCGCCGCCAAGCTCCTCTTCCCGAGCGGTGCGCCCGTCGACGCGGGAGCGATCGTCAGCGCGGCCAAATCCGTCAAGACCCCGGACGAATTGTCGTGCATGCGCACCGCCATCCGGATCACCGACGAGGCCATGGTCGAGGTGCAGAAGCGGCTGGCCCCCGGCATCCGCCAGACCGATCTGTCGGCAAGCTTTTTGCGCCGCGCCTTCGAGTTGGGGGCCACCGCCAGCATGCTCGAACCGATCTGGCAGGTGATGCCGCCGAGCAAGGCCGAGGGCGTGTGGACCACGCACGGCGACCTCGCGTTGCCGCTGCTGACCACCGAGCGCGAGCTGGCCGAAGGCGACGTGCTGTGGACCGACGTCAGCATCACCTACCAGGGCTACTGCTCCGACTTCGGACGCACCTGGATCGTCGGCCGCGACCCGTCGCGCGCGCCAGCAGGCGCAGTTCGACAAGTGGTTCGACGATCATGAGCGCGGTCCTCGGACGTCACCAAGGCCGGCGCCACGGCGGCGGATCTGGGCCGGGCCGCCATCAAGGCCAATGGCGGCACCAAGCCGTGGATGCCGCACTTCTACCTGGGTCACGGCATCGGGGTCAACGCCGCCGAGATGCCGATGATCGGAACCGATCTCGGCCAGGAGTTCGACGAGAACTTCGTCCTGCAGCCCGGGATGGTGCTGGTGCTCGAGCCCGTGGTGTGGGAAGACGGCACCGGCGGCTACCGCAGCGAAGAGGTCCTGGTGATCACCGAGGAAGGCTGGATCCGCTTGACCGACTACCCCTATGACCCCTATGGTCCCATATCGTTGAAGTTCTGCCCGACGAGCGCACGCTCCGGTCGGGCCGCCGCGCAACGGGCGCTGGAGCAGATGGCGGCGCACGACCTCGATGTCCTGGTCCTCGGCCGGCAGGCCAACGTCCGCTACGTGACGGGCGCGCCGCAGTTGTGGGTCGCCGGCACCCGGCCGTTCGGCCCGGCCTGCGTGCTGGTCCGCGAGACCGGCGCCGTGCATCTGCTGAGCACCTGGGACGAGGGCATTCCCGAGGACATCCCGCACGAGAACCTCTACGGCATCTCGTGGAATCCGATGAACACGATGTCCGCGCTTGCAGCGCATCGACGGCGCTGCCACCGCGCGGCGCGTCGGAACCGACGCGCTCTCACCGGTTTTCGCGCAGCTGCTGCCGACCGCGTTCCCGAACGCCGAGCTGGTCGACGGCGAGCTGGCCATGCGCGGCCGCCCGCCGCATCAAGACGGCCGAGGAGATCGCCGCGCTGCGGGAGTCCGTCGCGGTGGCCGAGTCGGCGCTGGCGGCCGCGGTCTCCGAGTTGCGGCCGGGGGTCACCGAACAGGCGCTGGCCGGCGTCTTCATGGAGGCCTCCGCGGCCGGCGGGGTGAGCACACCGTCGAATCAGGATGTCGCATGGGTGACGTCACGCCAGCACCCCTGGCGGCGCGCCAACGGCGATGGCCGGATCCAGGACGGCGACCTGGTGGCGTTCTCCGCCGGCGTGCTGGCGGGTGGCTACGTCGGCGAGGTGGGCCGGACCTGGCCCGCCGACAACCGGCGCGTACCCGGCGGCGCGGCGGACCTGCACGCGCCGATGGGAACGCCTGTGGGACCAAGCTGTTCGCACGCCTGCCGGCCCGGCACCGATGCGAGCCGAACTGCTCGCCGCCTACCGAGCCGCGGGCGAGCCCGCATCCGCCGATGCCGGTGGCCCGCGGGCTGGGCATGGGGTTCGACCCGCCCGTCGTCTCCAAGCACTTGCCCGCCACCGCGGCCGAGCGAGCGCTTGGAGCCCGGCATGGTGCTGGCGGTGACGGGCTACGTCTGGGAAGAAGGAGTCGGCGCGGTATTCGGGCGCGAGGCGGTCCTGATCACCGCCGACGGCCCCGAAGTGCTTACCGCGAGCCCGTTCTGGCGGCGCCTAGCCGATGGCTGAGCCAGTCGGAGCCGCCGGCCGAAGAGATCATCCGCTACGACAAGGACGCCAAGACGCGGATCGCCACCATCACGTTCGACCGGCCGGACCACCTCAACGCGCCGACGATCGCCGCGCGGCTGCGTTACGCGGACCTGTTGCACCGGGCCAGCATCGACGACGACGTCAAGGTGCTGGTGGTCCGCGGGGCCGGCGACGACCTCGGGTCGGGCGCCGACCTCGACGAGGTCATGCGGATGCGGGACGCGGCGGACAGGGCCCGCGGCTCGCCGAGTACCGGATCGGCGCCGACGAAGTGCCGGTATCCGCCGCAAGGTTCGTTCCGCAACGGCGCCACCCTCGGCCAGTGGTACGCCAACCCGAACTCCGGCATCCGCGGCCTGCAGGACTTCAAGAAGATCAGCATCCTGGAGGCCAAGGGCTACTGCTACGGCTGGCACTTCTACCAGGCCGCCGATGCCGACCTGGTGATCTCCAGCGACGACGCGCTGTTCGGGCATCCGTCGTTCCGCTACTACGGCTGGGGTCCCCGCATGTGGTGGTGGGCGCAGACGATGGGCATCCGCAAGTTCCAGGAAATGGTGTTCACCGGACGGCCTTTCACCGCCGCCGAGATGTACGACTGCAACTTCCTCAACAGCGTGGTGCCGCGGGATGACCTCGAGGCGGAGGTCGAGAAGTACGCGCTGGCCTGCGCGCGCAACCGCCCCACCGACACCGTGTTCATGCAGAAGGTCTTCTTCGAGATCATGAAGCAGTTTCAGGGCGAGTACATGGGCAGCATGCTCAGCGGCGTGTTCGAGTCGATGGGCGGCAACGTCCGCCCGGACGGCGGCGACGAGCTGACGCTGCGACGACGACGATGGAAGCGGGCCTGGGCGACGCGGTCAAGGACAACGACGACAAGTTCCCCGCCGAATGGCGGCTGAGCAAGAAGGCGCGCAAGAAGCAGCGCGCCGACAAGGCCGTCAAAGCGAAGAGAAAGACATAGTGACGCAACGTCGCGTTGAACCGCCGCTCGACCGGCTACACCGTGGTCGACCTGTCCACCGGTATAGCCGGCGCCTACTGCACCAAGCTGCTGGCCGACGGCGGCGCCGATGTCATCAAAGTCGAGTCGCCAGAAGGCGATCCGCTGCGCAGCTGGTCCGCTTCGGGCGCCACCATCCCGGCCGGCGGTGACGGCGCCTTGTTCAGCTTCCTGGCCGGTGCGAAACGCAGCGTCGTGGCCGATCCCGGCAGCGACGACGATACCGACTGGTGAACCGGCTGCTGGCTTCCGCCGACGCGGTGGTGTGGTCGGCCGGCTCGAAAGTGGCGGAGCACCCGGACTTTACGCCCGTACGCGATTCATGGCCGCCACCCGCATCTCACCGTCACCTCGATCACACCGTTCGGGCTGGAAGGCCCCTGGCGCGACCGCCCGGCGACCGAATTCACGCTGCAGGCGTGGTCAGGCGGAATCGTCGGGCTCGGTCGCGGCGAGCAGGAGCGTCCACCGGTCTTCGTCGGCGGTCAGGTCGGCGAATACCTGGCCGGCGTCTACGCGAGCGCGGCCACCTTGGCGTCCCGATGGCGTCGAATCGACGGTGGCGCAGGCGAACTGCTGGACCTCTCGATGCTCGAGACACAGATCCTCTGCCTGACCTATTACCCGGTTTCCTACTTCGAGGTGCTCGGCCGGCCATGGCGAGACATGCGACGGCCGACGATTCCGGGAGTGGCGCAGGCCAAGGATGGCTTGGTGGATCTCGGCTGCGGGACCGCGCAGCAATGGTTCGACCTATGCGCGATGGTAGGTCATCCGGAGTGGATCGATGAGGAATCGCCGCTGTCGATCACCGAGCAAGCCAACATTCACGCCGAGGAGATTTTCGCCTGGCTGGCGGACACCCCGGTCGACGAAATCCGGGAGCTGGCCTCGGCATTCCGGATTCCCAACGCGCCGGTGGCCAACGGCGCCAACGTCACGTCGCTTTGACCACTTCGTGGAGCGCGATTCCTTCGTGCGTAATCCGCGCGACGGGTTCCAGCAGCCGAGTCATCCCTATCGCATGCGGCCCGCACGGCTGCGCCCGCCGCAGCCGGCACCGCGACTGGGCGAGCACACCGAGTACTTCCGCGCCGCGGACCTTCCGGCGCGGCCGGCGCCGACCGGTGTGGCGAAAGCGCTGCCGCTCAGCGGCCTTCGGGTACTGGACATGACGACATTCTGGGCGGGCCCGTGCTGCACCCATTCGTCTGGCGCTGCTCGGTGCCGAGGTCATCCACGTCGAATCCACCCGCCGGCCGGATGGCACGCGGATGATCGCCGGCATACCGATCACCGAGGACCAGTGGTGGGAGAAGTCGCCGATCTTCGAGGCCCTCAACACCAACAAGAAAGGCCTGACTCTGGACCTGCAGAGTCCGCGCGGGCGCGAATTGCTGCGTGAGCTCATCGCGACGTGTGATGTGATCGTGGAGAACTTCACGCCGCGGGTGCTGGACCAGATCGGGCTGGATTTCGCTACCGTTCAATCGATTCGGCCGGACGCGGTGCTGGTGCGGATGCCCGGGCTTCGGCCTCGACGGCCCGTGGCGCGACAACCCGGCGTTCGCCTACGTCATCGAATCCGCGTCCGGCGTGAGCTGGCTTACCGGCTACCCGGATCGCACGCCGTACGAGCCCTATTCGATCGGTGATCCCAACGCGGGTGTGCACGCGCTCAACGCGATATTGCTCGCGCTCGAGCACCGGCGCCGCACAGGCGAAGGCGTGTTCGTCGAGGCGGCGATGGTCGATGCCGCACTGAGCATCTCCGCCGAACAGGTCATCGAGTACTCGGCATATGGGGCGCTGCTGGAGCGCGCCGGCAACAGGGGACCGACCGCGGCCCCGCAGAACCTCTACCGCAGCGCCGACATCGACGAATTCGGCCGGCTGGACAGCTGGGTCGCCATCGCCGTGGCAACCGACGATCAGTGGGACAGCCTGCGCCGAGCCCTTGGATCGCCGTCCTGGGCAACCGATCCCGCGCTCTCGACCGATTCCGGCCGGCGCCTGCACCAGGATCGAATTGACGAGCAACTCGCCGCGTGGTGCGAGCACCGCAGCCGCGACGAAATCGTCAAGACCCTGTGGGACGCCGGCGTGCCGGTGGCCAAGGTCATGCAACCGCACCGTCAAACTGAGCTGGAACAGTTGGCGTTCCGGGATTTCTTCGAAGAGGTCGACCATCCGGTGAACGGTCCGGCTAGGCTCAGCACCGTGCCGATGAGGTTCTCAGCCGGGCCCCACAAATTCCACACCGCGCACGCGCCGCTGCTGGGGCAGCACAACCATGAACTGCTGTCCGGGCTGGGCTTGTCCGACGCGGACATCGCCGGCCTGGAATCCGACGGCGTGATCGGCCGAGCACCCGCCATGCGGGCGAGGAATTGACCGACCATGGCCATCGATCCCGCGAATATTCTGCTCACCGACCGCGTCGCGGTGGTGACCGGTGGGGGCGCGGGCATCGGGCGCGGCATCGCGGCCGGCCTGGTGGCCTTCGGTGCGCGGGTCGCGATCTGGGAGCGCGACCCGCAGACCTGTTCGCAGGCAGCCGAATCCATTGGTGGCCTGGGTATTGTCACCGATGTCCGGGACAGCGAGGCAGGTCGACACCGCGTTGCAGCGGACCACCGCCGAACTCGGCACGCCCACGATCCTGATCAACAATGCCGGCGGGGTGTTCTCCTCGTCGTTGTTGGAGACCAGTGAAAACGGCTGGGACGCACTGTATAAGGCGAACCTGCGTCACGTGCTGCTCTGCACCCAGCGAGTCGCCCGGCAGATGGTGACCGCCGGCGTCGGCGGCAGCGTCATCTCGGTGACGTCGATCGAAGGCGTGCGCGCCGCGCCGGGCTATGCGGCCTATGCGGCGGCCAAAGCCGGCGTCATCAACTACACCAAAACGGCGGCCCTGGAACTGGCCCCTCATCGCATCCGGGTCAACGCGATAGCGCCCGACATCACGCTCACCGAAGGCCTGGCCGCACTCAACAGCGACGGAGCGGCGGCGGCGATCGCCGACATCGTGCCGCTGGGGCGTCCCGGGCACGTCGACGAAATCGCAAGCACCGCAGTATTTCTGGCTTCCGACATGTCGGTCTATCTCACCGGCCAGACGCTACACGTCGACGGCGGCACGCACGCCGCCGGCGGCTGGTATCACGACCCGCAGACCGGCGATTACCGGTTAGGCCCGACGCGCTAGTGTGTCCAGCCCTCGGCGGCCTGTTCGTCGAAGGCCCGGTCAATGCGCTCAAACCTGCGCTTGACCGATGCCCGGGCCGCCTCGTGCGGCAGGATGTACAAGCGGTTGGCCAGGATCGCGTCGGCGGTGAGCCGCGCCACGCCATCAACCGAGACC
Source organism: uncultured Actinomycetota bacterium (assembly GCA_963849935.1). Classification (GTDB taxonomy): domain Bacteria; phylum Actinomycetota; class Actinomycetes; order Mycobacteriales; family Mycobacteriaceae; genus Mycobacterium. Next base: position 35,274 of record CAWKJQ010000016.1, on the reverse strand, counting down.
GTGTCATCCTGCGTCGGCGGGAGCTGTCCGAAGCCGCTCGTCAGGTCGGGCGCTGACGCGAGCCCGTCATCCGCGCCGCGAATTCGTTCCGAGTTCGCGACCAACCCGGTCTCGATGACCATCGGGCAGAGCACCGAGACGCCGATGCCGTTGTCTCTGACCTCGCGGGCCAGCGTCTCGGCCAGCCCGACGACGCCATACTTGGCAACGCCGTACGCCCCGAGACCGGCGTTGGGCACCAGCCCGGCGAAGGAAGCGGTGAAGGCGATGTGGCCGCCCTTGCCCTGCTCGATCAACCTCGGCACGAACGCCTCGACGGCGTGGATGGAACCCCACAAGTCGATGTCGATCACCCAGCGCCAGTCCTCGTGCGACATCGCGGCGAGCGGACCCGCGACGACGATGCCGGCGTTGCTGAACACGACGTCGACCTGACCCAGCACGCGAAAGGACTCATCGGCAAGGTGAACCATCTGATCGAGATGGCGCACGTCGCACGTTCACCCCGTGCGCGTCGAACCCCTCGGCCTTCAAGTGCGCCACGGCCCTTTCCAGGGCGGATTCATCGACATCGGCCAGCACCACGCGGGCGCCGCGGCGGGCGAATTCAGTGGCGGTGGCCAGCCCGATGCCACTGGCACCACCGGTGATGACTGCGCCGCGTCCCTCGAAAGCGTCCATGGATTCCGAGCGTATTACTCGGGTGACGGGCCGTGTGAGAGACGTCATGTAGATAGCACCCTAACTATTAGGGCACCATGTACGTATGGCCGCGCCGACCGCGCGAGAGATCGACCCCCTCGCCCTCGAACACCAGGTGTGCTTCGCGCTGGCGACGACCAACCGCGCGGTCTTGGCGGTGTATCGGCCCCTGTTGGAGCCGCTCGGCCTGACCCATCCGCAGTACCTGGTGATGCTGGCGCTGTGGGATCACCGCAAGACCCCACGGGCCGAGCAGTTTCCGCTGTCGGTCAAGCAGATCGCCGCAGCGTTGCAGTTGGATTCCGCCACACTGTCACCCATGCTAAAGCGCTTGGAGGGGCAGGGGCTGATCACCCGTGCCAAGAACGCGGCCGACGAACGCACCACCGATGTGACGCTCACACAACACGGAATCGACTTGCGGGACAAAGCACTTCAGATTCCGCCCGCCGTCGTGGCACGTCTGGGTGTGGACCTGGCCGAACTCGAGAACCTGCATCAGGTCCTCACCCGCATCAACACCGCCGCCGTGGCGGCCGGCGCACTGCAATCCTGACATCACCCCGAGGAGCGATCATGACCGACGCGAAACCCAATCTCTGGCAGCGCATCGGCTATTCCTATGGCCGACGACTGCCCGACTCGATGCGCGCCTGGGTCGCGCGCGATCTCGCCGGGGAGGGGGCCATCCGCCGGCACATGATCAGGTGGGCCATACCGCCCTTGCTGGTCCTCGCCCCGTTTTGGCTGCTGCCCGCCTCGCTCTACGTACACACCGAGATGACCGCGCCGCTCTACATCTGGGCGTTGCTGATAATCCTTGCGCTGAACAAGGTCTGGCGCCGGCACCGACTGGCAGTTCATGGGCTGGACCCGAACCTGGTCGACGTGATCAACCGGCGAAAGCAGGCACGGATGCATGAGGACTACATCGCCCGCTACGGGCCGCGTCCCGAATCGGCCGAATGGCAGTCCAATAGCAGCCCGTTCTGACGGCTACTTCAGGCAGCTACCCGCATCGATGGGCAGGGTCACGCCGGTGATGTAGCGGGCCTCGTCGGAGGCGAAGAACAGCACCGCGTTGCTGATGTCGATCGGCTCCACCCACGGGATCGGGAAGCGTGTGGAACAGCTGGCAGATCGGCGCCATGTCGTCGGGGCCCGGGTTTTCCAGGTCCGGGCGGAACATTTTGAAGGTGCCGTCGTTGTGCAACATGGGCGTCTTGACGTGGGTCGGGTGTACGGAATTGACGCGAATCATGTGCTGTCCCAATTCAACTCCGAAAGCGCGCATCAACCCGACGACCCCGTGCTTGGCCGCGACGTAGTGGCCGGTGTGGGGGTAGGCCTTGAGCCCGCCCACCGAACTGGTCAGGATGATGGATCCACCGCGGCCGCCGGCCAGCAGATGCGGCACACCGGCTTTCACGGTCTTCCACACCCCGGCCAGGTTGATGTCGATCATCTCTGTCCAGTCTTCTTCGCTGGTCTTGTCCAAAGTCTCGCCGCCGTTACCGATCCCGGCGTTGGCCACGATGATGTCGAGCCGGCCGAGTTGCTCGACGCCGGTATCCACCGCCGCCTTGAGTGCGTCGAAGTTGCGCACGTCGACTTCGGCCGTGAAGATCCTGCGGTTGTGCCCCTTCACCAGGTCGGCGGTCTCGGCGAGGTCTTCGGGTGTCGATGCCGGGATTGCGGTGTCCACGACCCCCTCGCGGATGGGCTTGCAGATGTCGATGGCGATGATGTCGGCGCCCTCTTGGGCCAACCGCACCGCGTGGCTGCGGCCCTGACCGCGTGCCGCTCCGGTGACGAAAGCGACTTTGCCCTCAACACGTCCGGTCATGGCTACCTCAACTCCTGACTTGATCTGATCGGCACGCCTCAGCGGTGTCAACGACGAATCCGTTTCGGCTATCCGTGATTCTAGATATTAGAGAATCTCATTCTCACCGGCAAACGGCGTGCGCTATTTGCTCATGGGTTGCCGGCGAGCGCGAAGAGCTAGGCGACGAATCCGCGTGAGCAGAAATCCCACACCTCTTCGGCGGTGATGGGATGGGTCGTCGCGTCGTCGGGGCCGCCGCTGGATTGCGCGATGAACATGACGGTCTGCATGGTCATGGCCGCCACCCGCTTGGGATTGATGGTGTTGCGCAATTTACCGGCGTCATGGGCCGCGTCCATCAATTCGGTGAGCAACGCAAGCAGCGGTGCGTGGGCGATCTTGACCTCGGCCGGGTGCGTCACCAGCAGCCGAGGAGCAAAGTCGGTGAACAGTGGCCGCTTGGCGGTCGGATCGGGTCGCGACGCCTCGTACAGGAGCTCGAACGGCGACCTGCAGCCGCTCCAGCGGATCGGCCTGGTTTTCGGTGGCGGCGCGGATCTGGTCGGCCGAGCGGCTCAGTGCGTCCTCGAAGAGCGCCAGCAGCAGCTCGTGCTTGCCGTCGAATTGCAGGTAGAAGCTGCGTAGGGACTGACGGGAGCGGTCCACGACCTCCTGCACGGTGAAGTCCGTGCTGCCCTTTTCGATGATGATGGCCTGGGCTGCGTCAAGGAAGCGCTGAACACGCTGGGCTGCACGCAATTTCGCCGTTTTGATCGAACGCTCGACCGCGCGCTGCTTCCAGGCCGGCTCTTCGCTCGGATTGGTCACGGCCGGCTCAGGTGATTGCCGTGAGGGGAGAACATGGTTGGACTCTACCGGAGAACGCCGTGACATCGCTGCGCTCGACCCCCTCACGGACCACGTGTCGGAGATTGTAACTTTCTTACGGCGAGAATACTATTCTCTTAGACGTGTGTATGGAAGCTTAATCGCAAGAGTGAACCGCGTCGTCGGCGGAAACCATGATCTACCGACGCGTGGCTGTGCTCAGGACCATCCCGGGAAGTGCCGTGCAGCTGACGTTTGACGCCGACGTGGAGGCGTTCCGAGCCGAATTCGTGGCTTTCCTCGACGCACATCTGCCTTCCGAGGCTGAGGCGTTGGTGCGGCCACAGTCCAGTTCGGACATCCCGGAGTGGGCCCGCCAGTGGCAACGCTTGCTGTTCGACAGCGGCTGGCTACAGCCGGGCAACCCGCCGGAGTTCGGCGGCCGCAACGCCACGCTGTTGCAGCAATACGTGTATCAGGAAGAGCTGTCGCGGCGGCGCATCTATCAGAGTTTCAATCCGCAGGGTGTGGGCATCATCGCGGCGTCGTTGCTGTCGTTCGGCACACCCGAGCAGAAACAGCGGTGGGCGGTGCCGATCCTGCGCGCGGAGATCACCGCGTCACTGGGAATGAGCGAGCCCGGCGCAGGCTCGGATCTCGCGTCGCTGAAGACGCGTGCGGTGCGCTCGTCTGATTCAGATGGCGACCACTTCGTCGTCAACGGGCAGAAGGTGTGGACATCGGGCGCCCATCACGCCGATGTGCTGTTGACATTCGTGCGCACCGATCCGGATGCGCCAAAACACAAGGGCATCAGCGCTTTACTGATTCCCACCGATACCCCCGGTGTGGTCCGCCGTCCGTTCGCCTCGGTGGGCGACATCGAAGACGTCGACTTCAACGAGGTGTTCTTCACCGACGCGCGGGTGCCCGTTGAGAACCTGGTGGGGGAGCTCAATGCGGGCTGGCGCGTCGCGACCGGTTCGCTCGGCCATGAACGCGCGATGCTGTGGCTGGATTACGCGGACATGTTGCACGCGTTGACCGTTGAGTCCAGCCCGTCGGGAGCCGTGCAGCGCGATCGCTACGCGACGCTGGTGATGGATTATTACGCGATGCGGCTATTGGGGTCGGCGACGCTGGCCAAGGCCGCTCGCGGCGAAGAGGACGTGCCCGCGCAGTCGGTGCTCAAGTTGCTCGGCTCGGAGGCGATGCAACGCGCCTGCGAGGACGCGCTGAACGCCAAGGACGGCGAGGGACTGGCGCTGCGCGGGGTCACCGCCCCGTTCGCGCCGCTCAACCTGGACAGCCACTACGGCAGCTGGTTCGACCGGTACGCCCGCACCTTCGCCGCAACGATCGCCGGTGGCACGTCGGAAATTCAGCGCAACATCATCGCCGAACGCGTACTCGGGCTACCGCGCAATTGATCTGCGCATCAGTGGTTTCGGGCGTCCAGACAGGCGTAGTAGCCGATGGCGACGAGCCCCGCCACGATCGCGACCGCCCCTAAAACCATTCCCGCCACGGCCGTTCGGGGGTTGTTCGCCTCGCCGCGGGCGACCCTTCGCCGGGCGATGTCACCGGTCACCACCGCCGCGATGCCGAAAGGCACCCCGAGCAGCAGCCAGCAGGTGATGAGTCCGATCAGCGCCCAGGAGCACCGAGGCGACGCCGAACTGGTTTTGTGGTGCGTCGGGGTGACTCATCGCGTCCCATCCTCTTGGCGTCGGGACGAGTCTACGTGGACACCACCGGCGTGCCCTGCTGACTGTCATGCGCGGCATCCGCCGCAAACCCCTTACAGCTGCGCGAGCCGGGGCGCGGATCCGGCCGCCACAACCGCCTTTCCGGCCTCGCGCGTCAGTTCCCGTGAACTGCCCAGCAGTCCATCGAGAATCAGCGATCGCTTGATGTGGTGGTGCAGCGGGTGTTCGGCGGTGAAGCCGATACCGCCGAGCACCTGCTGGCAGTGGCGTGCGGCGGTCAGCGCCGCCTGGCCGGCCGCGGCCTTGGCCAGCAGCGAAGCCAGTCCCTGCGGATCGTCGCATTCCGTGGCGGCCTGCAGTGTCGCCTCGGCACCCTCGATCGCGACCAGCGTCTCGGCCAAGCCGGTGCCGGATCGCCTGAAACGAGCTGATGTGCCGGCCGAACTGAACCCGGTCCACGGCGTGCTGGCGGGCCAGTGACAGCATGGCGCGGCTGGTGCCGACCAGCCACCACCCCAGGGCTCGCCGCCCCGCGTGCAGCGCGGCCGGCGGCAACGGATCCCCTTGCGGCACAGGGCGTATCGGCAGCAGCTCATCGATCGCCGATGTCGGAGCCGTCGCGGCGCTCCCACACCACCCACGAGCCGCCGGCAAACGGCAGCGGCAGCGTGCCCCCGGGCGCGTCGCCCGCCGCGCACAGCACCACGTCATTGAGCACGGGGGCGTGCGCGCCCGTCTCACCGAGCAGCTTGAACACCAGAGGGATTGCGATATCGGGCATTTCGTCGAGCATGTCGCGCCAGCCGAGGTCGGTCAGCGCCGCGTCGAGCTTGCCTCCCGAGGCGGCGGTCATCGTCGTCCGCAGCGACTCCGCGAGCAGTCGCAGCGACTCGGGGTCGGACTCGGTGTCCATCGACGGGGTCACTCTCACTCCTTCCCGAGGTCGAGCAGCCGGCGAGCGATGATGTTGCGCTGAATTTCGGCGGTGCCGCCGTAGATCGTCGCGGCGCGCGAATACAGGTACTCCGAACGCCACGGTGTGTCTTCGAGCTCGAGCGTCCCGGGCAGCAGGTCGCGGACGGTGTCGTAGAGCCGCTGCTCCGCGGAGGCCAGTAGCACCTTGTCGATGGAGGTGTCGGGTCCCAGCCGCGCCCCGTCGCGCATTCGATGCTGGGTGGCACGCGATCGGCAGCGCAACGTATGAAGCGCCAGATAGGCTGCCGCCAAGCGCGGATTCGTCGGGCTCGCCCGGCTTCGGATGCCGCGGTGATCAGGTCGTCGAAGCGCGAGTAGAGGTAGGCGATTCGCTGCCAGAAGCAGGCGGAACGCTCGTAGGGCAGCAGGTCCATCGCCAGCCGCCAGCCGTCTCCGGGCTTGCCCAGCATCCGGCTTGCCGGAATCACGACGTCGTCGTAGTACACCTCGCAGAATTCGTCGACGCCGTGCATCGTGCGCAGCGGGCGGATGGTGATGCCCGGGGTGTCCAGGTCGACGAAGAACGCGGTGATTCCGTCGTGTCCAGGTGCGGTGCGGGTAAGCAGGACGCACCGGGTGGAGAACTGCGCGAAACTGGTCCAGACCTTTTGCCCGTTGACGATCCAGTTGTCGCCGTCCTGGACCGCACGAGTGGTCAGCGACGCCAGGTCACTGCCCGACCCCGGCTCGGAAAAGCCTTGGCACCATTGCTCTTCGCCGCTGAGCAGGCGCGGCACCATTTCTTTGGCGAGCTCCGCCGGCGCGTAGTCGATCATCGTGGGCGCGAGCACCTCGAGCATCGAGTACGGGCCGGGTTCGGCCAGCCGGCGGCCCACCACCTCTTCGCCGACGATCGCGCGCAGCACCGCGGGCCCGCCCAATCCACCGACCTCGACCGGCCAGCCGAACCGCATCCAATCGGCGTCGTAGAGCGCGCGGCTGACTCGGGCGAACTGCCGCATATGCCCCTGCAGCGAGTGGTCGGGCCCGGGGGTCAGATCGTTGTCGTCGAGCCACGCGCGCAGGTCGGCCCGGAACTGCTCGACATTCACTTCGATTGGTCGGCTCCTTAGGTCGCTGCCTGCGCCGCAGAGTCACCGGCGGGACGCCCGACGGCGTGCGGGCGCCCGGAGTCGTGCACACCGCTGCGGCGGATGAAGGTCATGGCGCGGGTCTTCAGTCGCCACCCGTCGGCGGTTCGCACATAGGTGTCACGGTAGTAGCCGATCCGCATGTCGTGGGTGGCGTGGTCGATGAAGCACAGCGGCTGGGTGCCGCTGGCCGAGTCCCCGTCGAGGTCGACCACCGCGGTTCCGGTGAGAAACAAGCCCTTTGGGGCGGCGGCCACCAGCTCCGGGAATCGGCTCAGACTGTAGGTCTCGCCGAAAGCGCTGTAGGTGCCGTCGGGCGTGAAGACGGCGACGAGGCCCTCGATGTCCTCCTGGGTGATGGTGACCGCGTAGCGGCCGAGCAGCTGCTGAATCTCGACGAGATCGTCAGTTCGAGTTGGCTGATTTGTCGACATAGACCTTGCCGCCTTTCATGACGAAGCTGACGTTTCGGGTAACGGTGATGTCTTCCAACGGGTTTCCGGGCACCGCGATGATATCGGCGAGCTGGCCCGGCGCGAGGCGGCCCCGGTCGGTCGAGTTGATGAGCTCGGCCGCGGTGATGGTCGCCGCTCGCAGCACCGCCAACGGCGGCATGCCCCATTCCACCAGCGTGACAAGCTCGTCGGCGTTTTTGCCGTGCGGAATGGCCGGAGCATCGGTGCCGACCGCGATCTTCACCCCGGCCTCGTAGGCGGCCTTGATCGATGTTTCGGCCTTCGGGAACATCTCGGCCGCCTTGTCCTGCAATGCCTTCGGAGCGCGGGACACGTCCATCGCCTGGGCGAGCCTGCGGGTGGTCACCAGGAATCGGTCGTTGTCGACCAGCATCTGGATGGCTTCGTCGTCCATGAGGAAGCCGTGTTCGATGCAGTCGATGCCGCACGCGACCGCGTGCTTGACCGCTTCCGCGCCGTGAGTGTGCGCGGCGACGCGCAGCCCGCGCCGGTGCGCCTCGTCGACGATCGCGCGCAGTTCCTCATCCGAATAGTGTTGCGCCCCAGCCTCACCGGTCAACGACATGACGCCGCCGGAAACGCACACCTTGATCAATTCGGCGCCGTGCTTGATCTGGTATCGCACCGCCTTGCGGATCTCGTCGATCCCGTTGGCGATGCCCTCTTCGACCGTGAGCTCCAGTGCGCCCGGCATGAACGCGGCGAACATCGTCGGGTCCAGGTGCCCGCCGGTGGGCGTGATGGCGTGGCCGGCCGGGACGATGCGGGGCCCGTCGATCCAGCCCGCGTCGATGGCCTTGCCAAGGGCGACGTCGAGCAGGTAGCCGCCGGTTTTCACGAACAGCCCCAGGTTGCGCACGGTGGTGAAACCGGCGCGCAGCGTGCGTCGGGCGTTGCCGACCGCGCGCAGCACCCGCGTCGGCGGGTCGTCCTGCACCTGGGACAGCCCGGGCGTCTCGCCGCGCCCGCCCATCAGGAGGTTGACCTCCATGTCCATCAGGCCCGGCAACAGGATCTGGTCGCCGAGATCGATGACAGTGTCTTCGCCTGTCGGGCTCCGAGTCCCCGACGCCGACGATCCGATCGTCCTCGATCCGTCAGGATGCCGGGCCGAAGGATCTCACCGGCGTCGACGTCGAGCAGCCCGGCGGCCTTGAGCGTCAGCACGTGTCAGATCACCGGCTCCCGGATCACTTCAACCCACGCCGCGCCGCTGTCGGGTACGCGCGGCTGCTTCCATGCCTCGATCGGGAACGACACCATGACCAGCGACTGCATCATGTGCATCAAAGTCTTTGCGTCGTCCGGCAGGTCGTCGAGCGGGAACTTGTCGACGTATTCGATGACAGCGTTGAGCTTCGGAAACGCCACGTCGTAGAACGCCTGCATCTCGGGCATCGTCGAGGCCAGCCGCTTGGCGTAGCGCTCGGGCTCGGTGGCCAGATCCCAATCCAAATAAGGCTCCAGGGCCGCGAATTCAGACGGTAACGCCATTGCGCTGGTGCTCCTTCACGTAGTCAGCGGTCGTCTTGTGCAGATGACGGATCAACACTTCCTGGTCGCAGAGCAGGAACTCCTTGACGGCCCGGGTGCCGATCATGGTCTGGGTCGCTTCCAGGGTGTTGGCGTCCTGCAGCGCGTACTCCTTGAACGTCACCGCGGCCAACTCCTGGGCCAGGCGTTCCCGCGCGTTGCGCGGCGGAACGAAATACAGCGTGGACTCGAAGATGTGCTTGTCCACCGCGGTCGGCCAGTAGTGATAGGTCAGGAACCAGCCCGGCTCCCAGATCAGCAGCATGAAGTTCGGGTAGAAGAGCCACGAGTCGATGCCCCACTGCGGCACCCTCTTCACGTTGACACCCGGTGGCAGCTCCGAGCTTCTCGATGATCTCCGGCTTGTCCCACGGACCGAACAAACCGCTGCGCAACACCTGGTCCATCGGCTTGACCATGGACATGTCCGGGGGCGGTGCCTGACCGCCCCACGTCGACTGCAGGTTGTGCGGTCCGGCCAACTCGTAGTGCAGCGCCTCGTAGCCGAACTTCTGGATCTTGGCGGCTTCTTCCTTGGTGTACTGCCCCTGGTGCAGGATCGGCGCGTGGTAGAACTCGACGAACGCGTCGATGAACAGCTTCCAGTTGCTGCCGACCTCGGCCCGGTAGGAGTAGGTCTCCGTCATCTCGCCGAAGGGGTAGCCCTCGATGCTCTTGGCCAGCGGCCCGAGGTAGTCGATGAGCGGCGCTGCGTTGTCGTCGAAGTTGATGAAGATGAAGCCCTCCCACACCTCGCAGCGGACTGGCGCCAGGCCGAAGTTGCTCTTGTCGAGGTTGAAGAACTCTTCTTCCTGTTGGACGAAGGTCAGGTCACCGTCGAGGCTGTACCGCCAGGCGTGGTACTTGCAGGTGAACTGCCGGCAGGTGCCGGAGGTCTCCTCGTGGGGAAAGTCGTTCCACACCAACTTGTTTCCGCGGTGGCGGCAGACGTTGTGGTACGCCTTGACCGACCCGTCCTTGGTCTTGGTGATGATCACCGACGTGCCCTTGCCGGCCGCCGGCAGTTCCCTGGTGAAGTAGCTGCCGGTGCGGGGGAGGCGCTCGACGCGGCCGACGTTCAGCCACGTCTTCTTGAAGACCGCGTCGCGTTCGGCTTCGAAGAATGCCGGGTCGATCGAGTCGGTGTAGTCAACCGGCGCGGTCCCGAGTTCGGGGTAGTTTTCTGTCCAGCTGCCGGCGGCTGGCTTGGGGAAGTGCGGCAACGTTCTACTCCTCTTATTCGACGTTGTCAGTGCTGTTCGGCGTGTTCGAGCTGGATGCCAAAAGTGTTGAAGGCCATGGCCAGCAGGATGTAGCAGCCGACCGTGAAGACGAAATCCATGCGCTGCTGGTCGTTGAGGCGCTCGCCCAGCGCCGCCCAAGTCTGGTCGGACAACTTCGACTTCTCGTCGAGTTCGTCGACCCCGGTGATCACCGCGCGGTCGAATGCGTCGAAGCGGCCTCGCCGCGCTGCAGCCGCGCGCGCGATCTCGTCGTCGGTGATCCCTTCGTCCTTGGCCATCCTGACGTGGTGTGACCACTCGTAGGCGCACTGGCGACGATGGGCGACCCGCAGGATGGCCAGTTCGCGGATGCGCGGCGGCAGCGTGGACGACGTCAACAAGTGGACGTTGAATCGAAGAAACGCCTTGGCCAGCGCCGGGTGGTGAGCCAGCGTGGACAGCGCGTTGTTGGTGTCCGCTCCGCGCATCGCCGAGAGCGCCTGCTGGGTAGCCTCGTCCCACTGGTCAGCGGGCAGCGGCTGCAAGCGCATCGGCAGCGTCCTCTCGGTGAAAGAGAATCGGATTCTCATTTGCAACTAACAGACTGGCACGAAACGCGCGCCCGGTCAATGCCGGCGTGCCGCGCGGCGTGAGTGGGGCGCCATGCCGTCCTCGCCCTGGACGGCCAGATGGCCTGAGGCTCGACCGGGTCCGCCGCGCCGATATGTCACGCCGGGTTCTGCCTCACTGCGTTGCCGCTTGGCGGTGCGAAATTCGCCGGTCCGCTCGGCCGCTGGTCAGGCCGCTGCAGACGGTCGCAGCAACCGCTGGATGTTGATTCTCGTCTGGCGAGAAGATAGTTTTCATTTTAGTGATCTTGGCACGGGACAGCGATTCGCCGAGGCTGTGATCGATCCGATGGATCCGATCGAAGGGAAGCTCATGAACAAAGAAGACATGATCCTGATCAGCGTCGACGACCACACCGTCGAGCCGCCCGAACATGTTCAAGAACCACCTGTCGAAGAAGTACCAGGACGACGCACCGCGGCTGGTGCACAACGATGACGGCTCGGACATGTGGAAGTTCCGCGACACGGTCATCCCGAACGTGGCGCTCAACGCGGTCGCCGGCCGGCCCAAGGAGGAGTACGGCATCGAGCCGACGGGGCTCGACGAGATCCGGCCGGGTTGCTACAACGTCGACGAGCGCGTCAAAGACATGAACGCCGGCGGCATCCTGGCCTCGATCTGCTTCCCGTCGTTCCCGGGCTTTGCCGGGCGGCTGTTCGCCACCGACGATCACGACTTCTCGATCGCGCTGGTGCAGGCCTACAACGACTGGCACATCGACGAGTGGTGCGGCGCCTACCCGGCGCGGTTCATCCCGATGGCGATCCCGGTGATCTGGGATGCCGAGGCGTGCGCCGCCGAGGTGCGGCGGGTCGCCAAGAAGGGCGTGCACGCGCTGACCTTCACCGAGAACCCGGCCGCGATGGGCTACCCGAGCTTCCACAACGAGTACTGGAACCCGCTGTGGAAAGCGTTGTGCGACACCGACACCGTGATGAACGTCCACATCGGGTCCTCGGGCCGGCTGGCGATCACCGCGCCCGATGCGCCGATGGACGTGATGATCACGCTGCAGCCGATGAACATCGTGCAGGCCGCGGCGGACCTGCTGTGGTCGGCGCCGATCAAGGAGTACCCGGACCTCAAGATCGCCCTGTCCGAGGGCGGCACCGGCTGGATTCCCTACTTCCTGGAGCGCGCCGACCGCACCTACGAGATGCACTCGACCTGGACGCACCAGGACTTCGGGCAAGCTGCCGTCAGCGACGTGTTCCGCGACCACTTCCTGACCTGCTTCATCAGCGACAAGGTGGGCGTGGCGCTGCGCAACATGATCGGCATCGACAACATCTGCTGGGAGGCCGACTACCCGCACAGCGACTCGATGTGGCCGGGCGCGCCCGAAGAGCTGTGGGACGTGTTGTCGCATCAACAACGTTCCCGACGACGAGATCAACAAGATGACCTACGAGAACGCCATGCGCTGGTACTCGTTCGACCCGTTCACCCACATCACCGCGCGAGCAGGCGACGGTCGGTGCGCTGCGTAAGGCCGCCGAGGGGCACGACGTGTCCATCAAGGCGGCGGGCCACGACAAGGACAGCCGAGGCGGCTCGTCCTTTGCGGATTTCGCGGCCAACGCGAAAGCGCTGACCGGCAACAAGGACTGAGCTCGCCACGAGCGCCGGCGAGCAGACGCAAACGCACTGCCGGACCGCCGTCGGGCGATTCTGCGTCTGCTCGCGGTGAAAGGAGGCTGCGCAGTGCCCGACGGTGGAATGAATTTCGAGCTGACCGAAGACCAGGAACTGATCCGCCGGTCGGTCGCCGAGTTGGCGCGGAAATTCGACGACCAGTACTGGATGGAAAAAGACCAGGCGCACGAGTTTCCGACCGAGTTCTACCGCGCCATCGCCGACGGCGGCTGGCTGGGAATGACGATTCCCACCGAATACGGCGGCCACGGCCTCGGCATCACCGAAGCCACGCTGCTGCTCGAGGAGGTCGCCAAATCCGGCGGCGCCATGAACGCCGCCAGCTCGATCCACCTGTCGATCTTCGGCATGCAGCCGGTGGTGGTGCACGGCTCCGACGAACTCAAGGCGCGCACGTTGCCCCCCGTCGCGACCGGCGAGGTGCACGTCTGCTTCGGGGTGACCGAACCCGGTGCCGGGCTTGACACTTCGCGCATCACGACGTTCGCCAAACGCGACGGCGACCGCTACATCGTCAACGGCCGCAAGGTGTGGATCTCCAAAGCGATGGAGTCCGACAAGATCCTGCTGCTGACCCGCACCCAGAGCTACGACGAGGTCACCAAGAAGACCGACGGGATGACGCTGTTCCTCACCGACCTCGACCGCAGCCGGGTCGACGTCCGCCCGATCCGCAAGATGGGCCGCAACGCCGTCAGCTCCAACGAATTGTTCATCGACAACCTCGAAGTGCCCGTCGAGGACCGAATCGGCGAGGAAGGCAAGGGTTTTCAGTACATCCTGGACGGCCTGAACCCGGAGCGGATGCTGATCGCGGCCGAGGCGCTCGGCATCGGCCGGGTGGCGCTGGAGAAGGCGGTGAAATACGGCAACGAGCGCGAGGTCTTCGGCCGGCCCATCGGGATGAACCAGGGCATCCAGTTCCCGCTCGCCGATTCACTGGCCCGGCTCGATGCCGCCGAGCTGATGCTGCGCAAGGCCACCTGGCTCTACGACAACGGCAAACCCTGTGGGCGCGAGGCTAATACCGCAAAGTACCTGTGCGCCGATGCCGGCTTCACCGCCGCGGACCGGGCGCTGCAAACCCACGGCGGCATGGGCTACGCCGAGGAGTACCACGTCACGCGGTACTTCCGCGAGGCCCGGCTGATGAAGATCGCGCCGGTCAGCCAGGAGATGATCCTGAACTTCCTGGGTTCCACATGTCCTGAAACTGCCCAGGAGCTACTAGGCCGATCTGTCGTCGAACGCGCACTGACGGCGAGCCGTCGTTTACTGGTTTTCGCACTGCGTGGCACGTTCGGCGAGATCGAGATCGATCGGAGCAGAGCATATGCGTGAAACAGTCATCGTCGAGGCGGTGCGCACCGCGGTGGGGAAGCGCAACGGCGGCTTGTCCGGCATGCACGCCGCCGACCTGTCCGCGGTCGTCCTAACGAACTGCTGGAACGCACCGGCGTCGGTCCGGACATCGTCGACGACGTGATCTGGGGCTGCGTGTCCCAGGTCGGCGACCAGTCCAGCAACATCGGCCGCTACGCGGTGCTGGCGGCCGGCTGGCCGGAGACCATCCCCGGCACCACGGTCAACCGGGCCTGCGGCTCCAGCCAGCAGGCGCTCGACTTCGCCGTGCAGGCGGTGATGTCGGGCCAGCAGGATGTCGTGGTGGCCGGCGGCGTCGAGGTCATGAGCCGCGTTCCGCTCGGTTCGGCCCGGGCAACCGGCATGCCCTACGGGCCGAAAGTCCTTGCCCGCTATGACGATTTCTCCTTCAACCAGGGCCTGTCGGCGGAGATGATCGCCAAGAAGTGGGGATTCTCCCGCACCCGGCTCGACGAATACTCCGGTCAATCCCACGAGCGGGCCGCCGCGGCCCAGGACGGCGGCGCATTCACCGACCAGATCGTCCCGGTGTTCGCCGACGGACGACAACGAGCTGGTCGTCACCGCCGACGAGGGCGTGCGGCGCGGGACCACCGTCGAGAAACTCGGCCGCTCAAGCCCGCCTTCGCCGAAGACGGCGTGATCCATGCCGGCAATTCCTCGCAGATCTCCGACGGGGCGGCCGCGCTGCTGGTGACCACCTCGGAGATGGCGCTGGAGTTGGGACTTGACGCCGATCGTGCGCTATCGCGCGGGCGCGGTCACCGGGGCGGATCCGGTGCTCATGCTCACCGGCCCCATCCCGGCGACCGAGAAGGTGCTGCAAAAGGCCGGCGTCGCGCTGGCCGAGGTGGGCGTCTTCGAGGTCAACGAGGCCTTCGCGCCGGTGCCGCTGGCGTGGCTGGCCGAAACCGGCGCGGACCCGGCCGGTGAATCCGCTGGGCGGCGCCATCGCGCTGGGTCACCCGCTGGGCGCGTCGGGGGCGGTGCTGATGACGCGCATGGTGCACCACATGCGCGACAACGGGATTCGTTACGGGCTGCAGACCATGTGCGAAGGCGGCGGCACGGCCAACGCCACGCTGGTCGAGTTGCTGAACTGACGGCGGCGGCGACGCGCAAACACCGCGCGCCGTGACCCTTGTCACAGCGGGCAAACCAACCTACTGTGTATTCACTAGGTTGGTTTCCCGATCCGGATCAGGAGAAGGAGTCCGGTGCCCGTCGCACGGCCATACGACACGCTTCTCGCCAAGGGCGAGGACCGCAAGCAGCGGATCCTCGACGTCGCGCAACGCCTGCTCACGCGCAACGGCTGGCGCAACACGACGCTCGCCCAGATCGCCGGCGAAGCCGGCGTCACCCCCGCGGGGCTGCTGCATCACTTCGAATCCAAGGAGCAGCTGCTGCACGCGGTGCTCGATGCGCGTGACCTCGATGACGACGCCCATGCCGACCGGACCGGCGATCTGCTCGACCGAGATCGCAGCGGTCGCCGACCGCTTCAACCGGGCACCCGAACTGGTGGGCACGTTCACGGTGCTGCTGGTCGAGAACATCCTTCCCGACGCCCCGCTGCACGACCGCATGCTGGCCAGGCAGCGGGACGCGACCGACATCGTCGCCGAGGCTCATCCGCCGCGGTCAGGCCGACGGCCGGTATCGCCACGACATAGACCCCGCCGTCAAGGCAGTGGAAATTCTCGCCTTCGTCCACGGAATGGAAACCACATGGTTGCTCGATCCTTCGATACCGCTGGCCGAGGTGTTCAAGGAGTACGCGGAGGCACTGGCGCGGGATTTCGCGCCGCCGAAGACAGTCCGAGCCGACATGAGGTACCGGCTCGACGTCGTCGCCGCCACGGTCGTCGACGTGGTGAGATTCGCCGGCGGCTGGCTCTTCGACCGGTCGATGGCCGGGTTGGGACGTCACCGTGCTGGTCGCCGACCACCCCGACGATCGGCCGCTGCAGATCCTCGGCGCCCAAGACGCTCGACCTCGAAGACGCGCTGGCGTCGGCGGAATCGCGTCCCCGCCCGCAGGCCCTGGCGGCCGCGGCGGATCTGTTCGGCTGCGACGCGCGGGTGCGCCGGGCGTGCTGCAGGCCCTTGATCACGGCGTCACCGAGGTCACGCTGTGGGGCGAGACCTGGCCGGCCGAGCTCGACGACAGCGTCGGCCTGGTGCAGCACCAGCTGAGCATGGCCGCCCAGATGTTCAAGGCCCAGGCGCTGGCGGCCGCGGCGGCACCGGAGCCCGGATCGGTCACGTCGAGACCTTCCGCAGCGGGCTGCTGGCCTGGCCGTCGGTCGCCGCCGACCTGGTCCCCGCCGGCTAGCCGCGCGGCTGGACTGCGCGCCGCGGCCGATTCGCACGGTCGGTGGCCGGCGTTGACGACCATCGCCCGTGTGGAAATGTAATGTTCATCTGTGAGAGGCACATTCTCACTAGGCGAGATTCGAACGGAGCAGGAGATGGCGAACGAATTCACCGAGTTGGACTTCTTCCGCGACAGCGGCTCGTCGAGGACCCGTACCCCTACTACGAGGCGCTGCGTCAGCAATGCCCCGTCACCCGGGAGAGCCATCACGACGTCACCATGATCACCGGTTGGGACGAGGCGTGTGCGGTGCTCAACGACGCCGAGACGTGGTCCTCGTGCATCTCGGTGACCGGCCCGTTTCCCGGCTTTCCGGTCCCGCTCGAAGGTGACTGACATCACCGAGCTGATCGAGCAACACCGCGACGAGCTGCCGTTCAGCGACCAGTTGCCCACGCTCGACCCGCCGACCCACACCAACCACCGCTCCCTGCTGATGCGGCTGATCACCCCCAAGCGCCTCAAGGAGAACGAGGACGCCATGTGGGCGCTCGCCGACCAGGCGCTCGACGACTTCCTGGCGCCCGGGCGCGGCGAATTGATCAAGGGCTTCGCCGGCCCGTTCACGCTGCTGGTCATCGCCGACCTGCTGGGCGTGCCCATGGAGGATCGCGACAAGTTCGTCAAGGGCATCCGCGAGCACTCGGGTGGCGGCATCGGGGGCACCGGCAAGGAATCGCTGGCGCACAGTCCGCTGGAATTCCTCTACGGCCTGTTCTCCGACTACGTGCCGGACCGCCGCCGTGAGCCCCGCGACGACGTGCTGACCGGCCTGGCCACCGCCACCTATCCCGACGGCTCGATTCCCGAGGTCGAGGACGTGGCCCGCGTCGCCAGCAACGTCTTCTCGGCGGGCCAGGAGACCACCGTGCGGCTGCTCGGTGCGGCGCTGCAGACGCTCGGGGAGCGCCCCGACATCCAGGCGCAGTTGCGCAAGGACCGCAGCCTGATCCCGAATTTCATCGAAGAGTCGCTGCGCCACGAGAGCCCGGTCAAGGGCGACTTCCGGATGAACCGGCGTGCCGGTCAACGTCGGCGGCGTCGACCTGCCGCGCCGGCACCACGGTGATGATCGTGCAGGCGGCCGCCAACCGTGATCCGCGCCGGTTCGAAGACCCCGCCACCTTCGATCCGGCCCGCAAGAACGCCCGCCAGCACATCTCGTTCGGGCGCGGTATCCACAGCTGCCCCGGCGCGCCGCTGGCGCGGGCCGAAACCCGGGTGGCGATCGAGCGGTTGCTCGACCGCACGTCGGATATCAGGATCGACGAGAGCGTTCACGGACCGGCGAATAACCGCCGCTACCAATATGTTCCGACGTACATCCTGCGTGGCCTGACCGAGTTGCACCTGGAGTTCACACCGGCATGAAGGTTTGGGTAGACGACCAGCGGTGTCGCGGTCACGGCATGTGTCTCACGCTGTGCCCGGACGTGTTCAGCCTGACCGACGACGGTTACGCCGTGGCGATAGATTCCGACGTCCCAACGGAATTGGAGGCTGCCACTCAGGAGGCCATCGAATGCTGTCCCGAGCAGGCGATCAGCGAGAAGTAAGCAAATCACGGGCG
The DNA here is from genome assembly GCA_963849935.1 of uncultured Actinomycetota bacterium. Lineage (GTDB taxonomy): Bacteria > Actinomycetota > Actinomycetes > Mycobacteriales > Mycobacteriaceae > Mycobacterium. The sequence continues at coordinate 17,287 of CAWKJQ010000016.1, read as the reverse complement.
AAGTAGAGAGATTCATCAGTGGCGAAGGGCTATGTCATCCTCACCGAGGCCATCAAAGATCCGGAGGGCATGAAGGCGTACGCCCAAGCCGCCGGATCGGCGATGAGCGGTGCCACCATTCTTGCGGTGGACACCGCGCCCAAGGTCATCGAAGGCGATTGGCACGGCGACCAGACCGTCGTGCTGGAATTCGAGTCAGTGGATGCGGCTCGGGCGTGGTACGAATCCGAGGGCTACCAGAAGGCGGCAAAACTGCGCCAGTCGGCCGCCGACTGCAACGCGGTCATTCTCTCCGGATTCTGATCGCTAATCTCCGACGATGGAGATTGCCTGCCGAGGGCACTGACGGACGGCTTCGCGCACGTCCGCCTCGTTCTCCGGGGTGACCTCTGCCTGCTGGACGGTCAGCATGTCGTCGTCGCCCAGTTCGAAGATGTCCGGGTTGATGCCCATGCAGACGCCGTTGCTCTCGCAGAGTCCCCAATCGACTTCGATCTTCTTCGTCATCGTCGACCCCTTACCGAAGCACCTTGACGGGCACGTTCTTCCAGCCCGCGACGTTTTGCATGTGCACGCGTTTGCACCCCGCCCAGTCCACTTCGTAGCGCGGCATGAAGTCGAGCAGCTTTTCCAGCGCGATCCTGCTTTCCATGCGGGCCAGCGCGGCGCCGAGGCAGCTGTGAATCCCGTAGCCGAGGCCGAGGTGCTGCGCTTCGGTCTGGTCGCGCTCGATGTCGAATGTGTCCGGCGTCGGTGAAGGCCTCCGGGTCGCGGTTCGCCGCGGCGCCGCACAGGAACACCGGTTTGCCCGGCGGGATCACGCCACCGCTGACGTTGGGCCTCTTTCAGCGTGTAGCGGACGTTGTACTGCACGGGACCCGCATAGCGCAGTAGCTCCTCCACGGCGGCCGGGATCTTGTCGCGATCGTCCTGCAGCTTCTGCCACTGGTCGGGATGACGGGCGAAGAGCACCGCCGCGTTGCCGACCAGCTTCGTCACCGTCTCGGCGCCGGCACCGCCCAATAGCGTTGCGAAGCCGGTGATCTCGATGTCGTCCAGCTTGCGGGGCTGTCCGTCCTCGCCGGGAATCTCGGCCGCGATCAGCCTGCTGATCATGTCGTCCTGCGGCTCCGCGCGCCTCTCCTGGATGAGGCCGAAGTAATACATCGCCGTGTCGATGTTGGCCTGCATGCCGGCCTCGCTGACCTCGATCTGTCCAGGCTCGTGATGCAGGCCGGTGTCGATCCAGTGGCGTACCTGCTGGCGGTATTCCTCCGGCACCCCCGCCATCCGGGTGATGACCTCCACCGGGAACGGTCCGGAGAAGTCCTGCACGACGTCGAAGTTGACGGGATCGGCCGCGCCCAGATACTTCTCGATGACTTCGACGACCGTCTCGCGCTGCGACTGGATGGCCCGCGGGGTGAACGCCTTGTTGAGCAAGCTGCGCATGTGGCGGTGCTCCGGCGGGTCCATGAAGATGATCGACTTCTGCGTCGGGCGAGATGCCCTTGTCGCACCATGGCCAGGTCGCAGCCGCGCGCCGAGGAATACGTCTCGAAGTCCTTGAACGCGGCCGACACGTCGTCGTGGCGGGTCAGCGCGTAGAAGTCGTCTTTCTCGTCGTAGTACAGGGGCGCATCCTCACGCATCCGTCGGTAGATCTCGAACGGATCGTTGAAGTACTCCTCCGAGAACGGATCGAAGACGACCTTCGATTTTGTCACTGAATCCTCCTCAGCGGTGAGGGCGGGCTGAAACCTTTACAGCGGAGTCCGGGACTGTAACGCTAACGGTAATGCCTTCGTGACGAACCGGAAAGACCAAAACGCTGGCATTTCAAACCCTCTTCAACTCTCATCGGGGGTGGCCCATCAGGGTCAGCGCCGCGTCGGCCGCATCGAGCACGGCGCCGCCGTCGCCCCGGCGCGGTCGGCAAGGTCGACGACCAGCCGGACATCCTTCTGCAGCAGACCTCCCGCGACACCGGCCAGCCGATCCAGTCCACCGATACCGCCGAGGGCGTTGAGCGCAAAGCTGTTGCCACTGCTGCGAGAGACCACCTCGGTGAGCCGGTCCGGTTCGACGCCCAGCGCCCTGGCCAGTGACAGGGCGGTGGCCGCCGTGGCCAGGTTGGCGGTGAACAGCAAGTTGTTGAGTAGCTTCGTGGTTTGTCCGGAACCCAACTCGCCGAGGTGAACGACGGGATCGGCATAGGTTTCGAAGACCGGACGGCAGCGCTCGACAACGTCGGTGTCACCGCCCACCATCACCAGCAGACGTCCCTCGGCCGCCGCGCCGCCGCCGCCGCTCACCGGTGCGTCGATGACGGAAACACCTTGGGAGCAGCCTTCTTCGCGAGTTCGGTGCAGGTGTTCGGGTGCACCGTGCTGTGCACGGCGATTACGCCGCCGGGCCGCATCGCCGACAGCAATCCATCTGCCCCGCAAGTGAGTTCGTCGATATCGGCGTCTCCGACCACGCAGAGGCAGACCAGGTCGCTGGCTGCGGCGAGTTCGGCCGGAGACTCTGCGATGTCGGCCGAGGTGTCGGCGAATGCCTCGAGGGTCGCTGGCCTGCGCGCCCACAACGTGGTCGGGTAGCCGCGCTCGACGATCCGGCGCGCCATGGGACCGCCCTGGCTGCCCAACCCGATGAATCCGACGCGCATCAGCCGGCCTCCAAATCGGATTCCGTGTCTCGTTGCAGCCGCCGGCCACGCATTTCTGCACGAACTCGAGAACTGTCGAGTGGTAGGCGGGGGCGGCGTGGCCGAGGCTGATGTTGTGCCCGGCGTCCGGTTGTCGATGCACGACAAACTGCGGCGCCCCGGAGAACAGGTCGCCGACCTCGGTCACCGCCGCATCGTCGGTTTGCCAGACCTTTTCGTGCTCGGCGATGCTGAAGTGCACGGGGACCCGCACGGCGGGCGCGAGCTCCGGGAAAGTCTTTCGCGCCCAGTCCGACACCATCTGGTCCTCGTAAGCCGGGGCCGATGGCGAAACCGTGGCGCCGCCGAGGACCTCGGGCGGATAGAGCCTCCTCTGGGCTCCACAGCAATTCGCGCATTCCCGACGGGCGGCGTTCGCGGGTGGCCGTTTTCAGTATTTCCTTGGCCGCGGGGTGGTAGTGCCGTCCCGTGCCCGCGAGTTCGATGCCGAGCAGGGCGGCACCTCGCTGGTCGGCGGCCATCCGTAACGTCAGCTCGCAGCCGCCCGAATGGCCCCACACGAATACCCCTGCGCCGCGCGGTCGTTCGCCGAGGATGCGATCGACAGCACCGTAAGCCAGGTTGACGCGCTGCTCGCCGGAGTACCATCGCTTCGGGATAGGGTGCCGAGCTGCCGTAGCCGGGCCGATCGAGGGCCACCACGGTGAATCCTGCTGCAGTGCCTGACCGTAACAGCGAGTACGACGGGTGGCCCGGGCAGTCGAAATACATCGCGGTGGTGCCGCCGCCGTGGATCGCCACGATCACGGCCTTGGGATCGTCGGCTTCGGCGACGATAGCCCGACATCGGCACCCCGTCGACGATCACGAGCCGGGGGCGGGGAGCGGTACTCATGTGTCGGCCCGCAGCAGGATCACGCCGCTGGGAGTCAGGCCGCCGCTGCTGACGACGCCGACGCGGGCGTCGGCGACCTGGCGGTCGCCGGCCTCGCCGCGCAGCTGTGTGACCGCCTCATGCAGCAGGCCCATGCCGTGGGTGCGGCCGTGCGAAAGCTGACCACCGTGCGTGTTCAGCGGCAGCTGCCCGTCGCGCGCGATGTTCTTGCCGCCGTCCAGGAATTCCTTGGCCTCACCGATTCCGCAGAATCCCAACGCTTCGATCCAAGACAGGCAGTTCATGGTGAACCCGTCATACAGCTCGGCGACGTCGACGTCCGCCGGCCGCAGCGAGGTACGCGTCCACACGTGCGCCGCCTGACCCAGCACCTGCGGCTCGTGCGTGAGAGTGCTTTGATCCCAGTCGATTCGCTCGATGATCTGCGTCCCCACCGCTTCCACCAGCACGGGCGGCTTGGCCAGGTCGCGGGCGGCGTCGACGGCCGAGACGATGACGGCGATGGCGCCATCGCAGGGCACGTCGCAGTCGTAGAGACCGAACGGCGTGGTGATGGGCCGCGCGTTGAGGTAGTCGTCCATCGTCATCGGCGACCGGTAGATGGCGGTCGGGTTGAGTTCGGCGTTGGCACGCTGGTTCAGTGCGATCCACCCCAGCGTTTCCTTGGTGGTGCCGTACCGGTGAAAGTGCCGCTGCGCGTTCATCGCCAGGGTGTGTGCCGCTGACGTGGCGCCGAATGGCATCTGCCAGCCCGACATTCGGCCCATCGACGGCGTGATCTTGCCCTGCTTCATCAGCTCGCCGTTGGTGGCTTCCCACAGCGTGCGGAAGCACAGCACGTGACGCGCCAAACCGCATGCGACCGCCAGCATCGCGGCGATCACCGAGCCGCCCGGGCCGAACGTCTCCATGGCGCCGTTGTGCCAGGTCGGCCGAATGCCGAGCGCGCCCTCGAGGGCGGTGACACCACCCTCGCCGAAGCCGCCGACGTTGATGGCGCCGGGGTAGGTGGACAGGCCGTCGATGTCGGCGTAGGTCAGGCCGGCGTCGGCGATGGCCGCTTCGCACGCCTGCACCGTCAGCGCCAACGGCAGCTGCATCAATCGGCGCCCGATCGGCGACATGCCGATTCCGGTCAGCGCGACCTTGTCTTCGAACTTCTCCGCCGTGAGCATCGGCCGGACGTGTTCGCCGAACCGCTCGGGCGCGACCTCGTCGACCGGCAGCTGACCGGGCTCGGCGTCGGCCCCGCCCTCCTGCACGGGCCGGAACAGTGGGAACCAGACGTCCTCGACCTGCTCGAAGACGACCTCGACCTGTTGACCGAGTTCGAGGCTGTCGAAATCGCAGTCCACGATGTTCGTGGTCAGTCGCACGCGGGGGTCCTCGGCGATCGCCACCTGCGCGATCACGTAGGGCGCCGCCAGCCCGGGCAGGCTGAACCGTTCATTGATGGTGAACCCGGCGAGCGTCGCCCTGCCGGAGACCGCGCGCACGCCCACGTCGAGTGAGCGGCAGTAGCGGCATACCGGCGCCGGCGGATGGATCAGCGATTCACAGGCCTTGCATTCCTGCAACCGCAGCTTCCCGTCGGCGCCCGAGGTCCAGAAGAATTCGTTGTCCTGCGTGATCAGGGGCAGCGGGCGGCCCGGTGCTGCTGACACGTCACCTCCGCGAGTAGGACGGTCGAACCGGAAAACGGGTAGGACCGTTATACGAATCGGAGAATCACGTTATCACTGCCGAGCAGGCACGATCTACCCGTTACATGGGCACCCATGCGCCGCCCGCGTAAAAGCCCCACTGGTGGTATCTGGTGCTCCACATTGGGGCCTGCGGCGCCCACGGTGGCCGCACCGGAGGTGGTGGTGGCACGTCCTGCCCGGCGAATGACGGTGCGTATGGCGGCGGAAGTGCATACCAGTCCGGCAGTGCGGGCTGCGGTTTGCACTCGTACGTCGCAGGATTCCACGACCAGTGGGGATCGCACTCGGCCGACGGAGTCCCCCAGCTGGTCCCCGGCGTGACAATCGTGACGACCGCCATCGCCGCGAAGATGACCGCAATGACGGCGCTGAGACGACGAACAAACCACCTCATGGTGGGCCTCCCGGTGGGCCATCCTGACCTTGGCTTGGTGTCAGCTTATGCCGCCGATACCGCCACGACCAGTATTGGAGCGACACGCGACTGGCCTCGGCCGTGGTGGCGTTCCCTTTCCGTCGCGAGTTATGCTCCAACGGCGATATCAAGTACTTAACATTCGGAGGGCTGGTTGCTCGACGCGGAGAAGATCCTCATCACCGGTGCGACGGGCAAGATCGCGTTTCCCATCGCGCGTGCTCTCGCAGCAGCGGGAAACGAGGTATGGGGCGCCGCTCGATTGAAAGATGCCGCGGCCCGGCAGAGACTCGTCAATTCGGGGATTAAACCGGTGGCGCTGGATGTCAGTGCCGGCGATTTCTCCGATCTTCCGGACGATTTCACCTATGTCTTCCACGCCGCCGTGGATGCCGGCACGGACGACTGGAATCGTTGCGTGGAAACGAACGCGCAGGCGTCCGGCGAATTGCTCTACCACTGCCGCGCCGCAAAGGGTTTCGTCTTCTGCTCCACCGGCTCGATCTACGCCTATCAGGGCCGGCGACCACTGACCGAGAACGATCCCCCTGGAGCGCCGCTGCGGGCGAACTACAGCTTCTCTAAGGTTGCCGCAGAAGCGGTGTGCACCTGGATCGCCAGGCGCTTTCAGATTCCGCTGACTATCATCAGGATCTGTTCGACGTACGGCCCCGAGGGCGGCGCCCCCGCCGACCGACTCGATGCGATGTTGGCGGGCAAGCCCATTCGGCTGCACCCTGACAAGCCGAACAACTACAACCCCATTTACGAGGACGACTACGTGGAGCTCGGCATCCGCGCCATGGAAGTCGCGGCGACACCACCGGTCGTGGTGAATTGGGCCGGCAGCGAGACCGTCAGCGTCGAGGAGTATTGCGCGTTCATGGGCGAGCTGGTCGGCGTCGAGCCGATCTTCGAATACACGACGCAGGCCCACACCCCGCTATGGCCCGACGTCACCCACATGCACGACGTGCTCGGCCGGACGAAAGTGCCCTGGCGCGACGGCTTTCGGCGCATGGTCGCCGCTCGCCACCCCGAAATTCCGCTGCCTGCGCATAATTCGACGAGAGCTTGAGGGCCCGCGCTATGCATCTTCCCGGCACGCCATCGGACGAGGTCAGCGAAATCCTCGACACCGGGAGTGGTGACATCACCACGCTGTTCGTCTCCATGGCGATCCGCCACCCCGACGGGAAGGACGCCGAATACCTGCGCTGGCACAGCCTGGACCACCGTCCGGAGCAACACCGGCTGGCCGCGGTGCGCGCCTCGCTGCGCCTGGTGTCCACGCCGGCCTGCCGCTCCGCACGCGCGCTCAGCGACGGCCCGCTGGACACGGTCGACCACGTGATGACCTATTTCTTCACGGACATGGCCGGGCTCGATGATTTCAATGACCTGTCAACGGCATTGGGGAATGCCGGCCGCAAGCTCCCGTTGCTGCCTCCAGTCGAACGCGGCGTGTACGAAGTGCGACACAAGGCGGCCGCACCGCGCGTCAGGATCGGGTCCGACGTTCTGCCCTGGCTGCCCGTGCGGGGCGCCTTCGTATTGGTCGAGCGGGGATCGGCGTCGCCGAATCCGTTAGTTGATGTCGACGGGGTCGCTGGTATTTGGTCCGCACTATCGCTTCGGGTCGACGCCAGCTTGGCCAGCGCCCAAGAGAACCAGACGATCACGTACTGCTTCCTCGATGACGATCCGATCGCCACCGCACAACGGCTGCGACCGGTGCTCGAGGCCCGCTGGGCCGAATCGGATCTTGAACCGCTGTTTGCCGCACCGTTTTTCGCGGTCGTTCCGTACGAGTGGGATCGTTATGTGCCATAGGGAAGGGGTCACGTGCGTATCGGCCTGATGGTTGGCTCCGATAAGGAGCGCTCGCGTGCGGATCGGCTGCCCGGGCTGATAGACGATGGTGTCGCGGCCGAACGCGATGGTTTCACCGCGTTTTGGATGCCCCAGGTCCCCGGCTATCTCGATGCGTTGACGGCCGTAGCGCTGATCGGGCGGGCCACCGACCGCATCGAGACCGGGACCGCCGTCGTACCGATTCAGACCCGTCATCCGATGATCATGGCGCAACAAGCACTGACCACCCAGGTCGTGTGCGGCGGGCGGTTCACGCTCGGCATCGGGCCCTCGCATCATTGGATCATCAACTCGCAACTCGGTTTGCGCTATGACCGCCCGGCGCGCTTGATGGGTGACTACCTCGACGTGCTCGGCGCGGCCTTCGCAGGACCGGGGACTGTCGATGTCGACAACGAAAGCTATTGCGTTCATTCGCCGATCGACGTCGCGGACGCCTTCGAGGTGCCGGTGCTGTTGTCAGCGCTCGGGCCGACGATGCTGCAACTCGCCGGCGAGCGGGCCGGTGGCACCGTTCTCTGGATGGCGGACGAGCGCGCAATCGGGGACCACGTCGTCCCGCGCATCACCGCGGCGGCCGACCGGGCCGGGCGGACCGCGCCGCGCATCGTCGCCGGTGTTCCCGTCGCGCTCTGCTCGAACAGCGAGACGGAAGACGCCCGCGCCTATGCCAGCGAGGTGTTGGGGCACGCGGATTTCTCGCCGAACTATGTGCGGCTTCTGCAGCACGGCGACGCCGAAGATGTCGGCGACACCATGGCGGCCGGCGACGAGGCGGCCGTCCTGGATCGGCTGCACCGCTATCGCGATGCGGGCGTCACCGACCTGGCCGTGCGAATCGTGCCGCTGGGCAAGGACATCGGCGAGCGGGCCGCATCGCGACGACGAACTCAGCAGTTTCTCTCGTCGCTGTGCCCGGCTCTCTGAGGGCCGCGATCTTAAAATCAACGGGATGGTAGGCCGAGGACACGCTGCGCGATGATGTTGCGCTGAATCTCCGACGTGCCGCCAGCGATGGTGCCGGCGTAACTGCTGATGTAGCGCGCGAACCAGGTGGCGGTGAAAAGGTCAGGGGCGTGGGGATTGTAGGGCGCAGTGAGCATCTTCTCGCGTAATCCGTCGGCCCCTGCCGCGTCCAGCGCGTGCCGCAGCGCGCTCTGTTCGGCCTCCGAACCGAACACCTTCAGCACGGACAAAGCTGCCACGTCTACCTCGCCGCGGGCAGCTCGGCCCAGAGCGGCCGAACCGAGTAGCCGCAGCGCGTAGTAATCCATGACGATGGTGGCGTAGTGGTCCGCGATCACGTTGTCGGCCGGCCGGTAGTCCTCGAGGAGTTGCTCGAGCCGGTTCGCGAAGGCCATCCACATCAGGGTGCGCTCGTGGCCGAGGGAGCCGTTGGCGACCTGCCACCCGCCATTGAGTGGGCCGACCAGGTGGTCCGCGGGCACCCGGACATCGTTGAAGAACACCTCGTTGAAGTCCAGCTCGTCGCGGTCATAGACCGATGGAAAGGGGCGACGCACCACCCCGGCAGTGTCGGTCGGGATGAGCAGCGCGCTGATTCCCTTGTGCCGGGCAGCATTTGGGTCGGTGCGAACGAAGGCCAGAATGACGTCGGCGTCGTGGGCGCCCGAGGTCCACACCTTCTGCCCGTTGACCACGAACTCGTCGCCGACGAGCTGGGCCTTGGTCCGTAGCCCGGCGAGGTCCGAACCGGCTCCGGGCTCGCTCATTCCCAGAGACGCCGTCTTCTCGGCACGCAGGATCGGGACGGCCCAGCGCCGCTTCTGCTTCTCGGTGCCGAAGGACAACAGCGACGCGGCGATGATGCCAACCCCTTGGGGATTGAAGCAGTGATATATCCGGCGCCGCGACAGCTCCTCGCGATGGACGAACTGCTGCAGGATGTTTGCGTTGCGGCCACCGAATTCCGGTGGGTTGCCGGGCAGTAACCACCCGTGGTCGAACTGGAGCCGTTGCCAGCGGCGTGACCATTCGGGCACGTGCGAGGTCGACGAGGGCCGCTCCGCGGCCTGAGCCTGCGTTGGGAGATGTTCGCCGAGAAAGTCGACGAACTCGGCCCGAAAAGCTTCTACGTCGGCGTCGAAGGTGAGTTGCATGGGACTACCTTTCCGGCCGGCTCAGCGCGTGAATCCCCACTCCGCTTCGTTCGCTTCGGTTTTCAGGTGTTCGGCCGGGTCTTCGGTGTCGGCGAGTGGCGGCTGAGATGCGCGCCAAGTGCGTTGACCGATTTCGGTGATGGCGTGCACCGGGCAGTCGAGCAGGGCGCGCATGACCGCGTCGCGATCCGCCTCCGCAACCGTGCCGTCCCCAATGAGTGAGGCATATCCCCAATCATCCAGCGAGAAGTAACCCGGCGCGTGCTTAGCGCAGATGCCGAAGCCGTCGCAAACGGTGCGGTCCAGGCGGATTTTCATGCTTGCCTCACTGGTTCCGCCTCGTAGGGACGGTCCGCGCGGAACGCGCCGCGTGCGCAGTCCGGACACCTGCCATCCAGATGCGCACCGACATCGTCCGGGAACTGATCAAGCAGGCTGGCGGCAACGTTGGTGGCGGCATCCAGCGTCGCGCACGCGCCGCGCCCACGCAGCAGCACCGACCAACGGCGCAACCGTTCGACGTCTTCTGTCGTCGCAGCACCGTCGCGCAATGCCCCGGCGGCGGCCGCCATCGCCGCCGTCCCGTTGAAGCACGACCCGCACTGCCCGGCGTTTTCGCGGTCAAAGTATGCAAGCACCGATGCCGCGACCGCAACGGGACAGTCGTCGGTGATGATCGAGATCGCGCCACAGCCCAGACCGCTGCCGACACCTCGCATCGTCTCGTGGTCCAGGGTTGTCTCCAATACCGAGCGATTGAGCAGACCGGCGAAGTAGCCGCCCATCAGCGCTCCGCGCACCACGTCGGCCGAAACGCCATGCAGCGCAAGCAGTTCGGTAAACGCCAAGCCGTGGGGAAGTTCGTAGAGGACCGGGGGCTTACCGGCCCCGGTGATGGTGGCCATGAAGGTCCCCGGTGACAGCGTCGTGCCTTGCGACCGATACTCAGCCGAACCATGGCTTTGCAGGTAGGGCAGGTTCGCCAAGGTTTCGACGTTGCTCACCAATGTGGGCCGGTCGTGGACTCCCGCCTCGAAGGGCCGCGGCGGTTTGTCGGTCGGCTTGGCCGGGCCGCCGTTGATCGCCCGAACCGCGGCCGTCTCCTCGCCGGCCACATACCCGGGCTGCACGGTGAGCATGTCGATGGAGACGCCTAGTGCGTCGCGATTCAGCTCGCCGAGCGCGGATTCGACGCTGTGCGCGGATTCCTGGTCGGACACGTAGATGTAGGCACGATCGGCGGCAACGATCGTCGCGGCGAGCCGCAGCCCGTCCAGGACCAGGTGAGGACGATTGCGCAGCAGCCAACGGTCTTTGACCGACGCCGGCTCTCCCTCCTCGCCATTCGCGACGACGACGGGCACGCCCAGCACGCGTCCGTTGTCACGCACCGCCCGCAGCTTTACTGCCAGCGGAAAGGCCGCACCGCCGCGTCCGACCAGACCACTGGATTCGACTTCGCGCAGGAAATCATCGGCGCTGGCAAGCGGGCGGTAGCCGCCGAGTTTCTGGTAGGCCGCCAGATCTTCGCGGGCTTGGCGGGCAGGCGCACCCAGGAGCCGCGGCGTGCACCCGGGTGCGCTGGCGGTGATGACGTTGGTGGATTCGGTGGTGCTCACGGCTGGCCCGCCATCGAGTTAGTTAGGCTTGCGCGCATGCGAACTGCGGTGGTGCGCGTCAACGTCGACCCGAAAAGTGTGCTCGCGCCCGCACAATTACGTGGCGGCATGGCGGCTCTCCTCGAGGTTGCGGCCGAGGCCGGCGCCGGCGTAGTCGAAAACGACCTCGCGTCCCTGCCCGCGGCCCGCCGCGAAGTGGAATTGTTGATCGAGGCCGAAGACGGCGACACGGCCAAAGCCAGCGCAATCGGGTTGTGCGCCAGAGCGTTCGGTGTTGATCCTGCGCCGGGTGTGGTCACATTTGTCAGCCGTGGGACCGACGACGACGCGCAGGGCGTACTGTCCGCGTTCGGGCTCACCGGTGAGATCGAGCGCACGCTCGGTGATGACGGATTCGACATCGTCCTTGTGACGCTGCGCGAGAAGGACCTCGAACGGATTCCGGAAAGCCGCGTGCACACGGCGCTGGAGGCGTCGCTGAATTGCGAAGTCCACATCCGCACTAGGTAGGAATCTCAAAGTTCGACGTAGCGCCATCACGAATCCAGGAATTCCAGTATGGCGGGCGCCGCCTGCACCCAGGTGTCGAACATGTTGAAGTGCTGCACCCGGCCCGCCGCACGGTCTTCGGACGCACGTTCCCAGGCGTCCTCGGGCCAAGGCGGGTCGATGAGCTTCGACCCCTTGATCAGGCAGCTGACTTCCAGCGACGTCCGCTTCGGGTGATCCATGTCGTTCTCACCGCCACGAATGATCAACGTGGGAACCTTGATTCGGTCGAACATCTCGTCCTCGACGCCGGGAATCGTCTGCCCCGGCTTGGAGACGAAGGCGTTGAGCCAGCGAAGCATCAACTTGAGGAATTCGTCCTTGTCGAAGTCGAGAAAGCGCTGCTTGTTGTTGGGGTTCTCCTCGATACGCTCGCGCCATTCCTGAACCTTCATCACCCCGTCCATGGCGGTGCCGCGCACCGCGAGGATGCTGGGGATGATGTAGAAGGAGCCGAGCACGAAGGTGCCGTAGGTGCCGCCGACGATGTTCCACACGACGAGCTTGGTGACCATCTCGGGGTAGAGCATCGTGGTGAGCATCGAATCCCTTGCCCCACCGGACCCTCCGGCCAGAATGCACCGCTCGAAGCCCAAGCCGGTCACCAGCTTGTGCAGCGTCTCGGCGCGCATGTGCGACTCGCTCTGCCCATAGAACTGCACATCGGAGGCGCCACAGTTCGGCCGGTCCCACAGCAGCACCCGGTAGCCACCGGCGGCAAGGGCGTCGGCCAGTGGACGCAGGCCGGGGATCTCCTTGCTGAACCGGCCGCCCGGCGTCAGGGCGATGAGATCGCCGGAGTCACCGAGGATTTCGTATACGACATTTCCCCCGTTGATCTCAATAGCAGGCACCCGATTCTCCTGTGATTAGGCTTGTACCAGAACGTCGTCGCCGACGACGCGCACCGGATAGGTACGGATACTCCATTCCGGCTTGACCGCGGTGGTGCCGGTCGCCAGCTCGAAACCCCATTGGTGCCAAGGGCAGTAGATGTATTCCAGGTCGCGCACCATGACGGAGTCGCCCGGCGCGGTCTCGTCCACGATCGTGCGCCCTCGGGCTCGTCCCGAACAGAGCGGGCCGCCTTGGTGGGGGCAGTAGTTCGCGATGGCGTAGAACGTGCCGTTGACGTTGTAGACGCCGACGCCGTGCCGTCCGATCGGTACCAGTTTGTGTGTGCCCGGCGGAATTTCGTCTACGGTTGCGACGACGTGCTCGCGGCCCTGGGCGAGACGGGGCTCGGGCCGTTTGGTTTCTTCCGTCAACTCAGAGCACCCGGGTCTGACCCTCGAGGACCGGAACGGTCTCGGGCAGGTGATAGGTCGCGATGCCGTTCTTGTACATGACCGCGTCGCGGGCGTGCTTGGGCAGGTGCTTGACCAACCAGCGCGGGTCGTCGAACGTCCAGTGCGGGTAGTCCGAGGAGAACAGCAGGATCTTCTCGCACTCCATCCATTCCAGCGCGCGGGTCAGCTGGGTCTTGTCTTCGGGGTAGTCCAGCGGCTGGGTGGTGAACTTGATGTGGTCCTTGACGTACTCGGACGGCTTGCGTTTGATGTCGAGCCACGACTTGCGTGCGTCGTAGATGGCGTCCATGCGCCACATCAGCGGCAGGATCCAGCTGAATGCGTGCTCGACGAACACGATTCGCAGCGTTGGGAATCGGTCGAATACGCCGTCGAAGATCAGGCTCATCACCTGGTTGGCCGCCAGCAGGGAGTAGGTCACCATGAAGTCGTGGTTGTAGCTGGGGAAGCCCACCGGCGGGATCGGCAGCTCATCGAACTGGCTGCGTGACAGGTGGCAGCTCACGGTGATGTCGTGCTTGCTGGCGGCCGCCCAGATCGGGTCGTACTTCGGGTGGCCCCAGGACGGGCGCGGCTCCGCCTTGATCAGAATCTGCGCCATAAAGGGGTGCCCGGCCCAGCGCTCGATTTCGCGCACCGACTCTTCAGGCTCCTCGATGGCGATGCAGATCGAACCGCGCCACCGCTCGTGCCAGTTGTTGTGGCTGTCCAGCCAGTGATTGGCCTGCCAGTCGTTCAACGCCGCCGACATTGCATGCTGCGCTTCAGTGAGGCGCGCCGGGTAGGCCGCCGGTTCCAGGATCGCGATGTCGGAACCGGCCTCCATGATCAGTTGACGGAACGCTAGATCCGGGTCGCTGCAAGGAAATTCGCCGTTGGCAGGGAAGGAGTCCACGCGCATCGCGTAGGAATGCGCGTAGTCCGGCGCGTCGTAGTAGATCTGCTCGCCCACGGAGCGAGTGAGGAAGTACTTGCTGCGCCACGGTTCGGGGATGTACGGGAGCAGCTCGCCGCGCTTGGGGGCCGGGTGGACGTCCGAGTCGACGCAGCGGACGGCTATGCGCTCGGCAGCGGGAACCCGCTCCTGCGAATGGGTCAACGTCATCTGGCTCTCCTCAGTCTTCCGCGATACCTCTACTGTGCGCCCACCGCGGCGGCAATGTCTATGCCGTAGAGCTGCGCCGCGTTGCGCCAGCACAGCTTCTCGCGCTGCTCGGCCGACAATGCGCTGGGCAACTTCGTGACATCACCGCACTGCCAGTGCGGATAGCTCGAGCCGAACATCACCATGTCGTCTTTGCCGGTGAAGCCGAACCATTCGCCGGCGAATTCGACGTCGCCGGGGCCGTCGAGACTGCCCTGAACGAAATAGACGTGACCGGGCAGATAGTCGCTGGGAATCCGCGGGGCCCAAGGGGTCTGCTCGAGGTGCGGCCGGCCGAACGTATCCATCCGCCAGATGAATGGCGTGATGAAGTCGGCGGCGCCGTCGCCCCATACGAACTTCAGGCCGTCGAAACGCTCGAAAACTCCCTCGGCGATCATGTTCATCTGGTGATACAGGTAGTTCAGCGCCATGAAGCTGACGTACTGCTCGTAGGTACGAGTGTTCCCGTTCGGTGTGGGCGGAAACGCGATGCCCGAACCGACTTCGATGTGCGCGGCGACGGGGAGCCCGGCGTCGACGGCGGCCTCCCAGATCGGCCAGAACTGCGGTTTTCCGTACAGCTCGCGTGATTGGAGCGGAACGCCGATCTGGACCACCCGCGGATGCGCGCGCCACTTCTCGATCTCGCGCAGTGCGCCGGGGATGTCGTCGGGGTTGACCCGGATGGTGCCGCGGAACCGCTCGCCGAACTGGCTGGACTCCAGCCAGTTCGACACCATCATCTCATTGTGCGCGGCGTGCAGGGCACTGCCGAGATGCCGGTCCGGCATGATGCCGCGCGCCATCGGATGCAGGACCGCCACATCGACCCCGCGCTTCGAAAACAGTTCATTGGCAACGAAATCCGGATCCGAACCGGGGTATTGGCGGTCGGGGCCCTCGGTGTTGGGCGCGTACTCACCGCCGGGGGCGCCGTACCAGTCCATCTCATAGTCAGGGAAGCCGCGGCTCTTGAACGGCTCGCGCAGGGTCTTCCGCAGCGCTTTGTTGGACGGGAAGAAAATGTGCACACTCGCGTCGATCAACGGTGTGCTGGTTCCGTCAGCGTGTGTGATCACGAGGGCCACCCTTCGGCGCCGGCGGCCGAAGCCGGCCGTGCGAGGTCATATGATAGCCAATCTAACATTTTCTTCAGCGGTCCACCAATGGGTTTCCGGTAAGCATTTCGTTTAATCATCTGCCCTGGTAACGGGCGTTTTGCGGCCTCTATAACGAGTATCGTTCTTCGTTCCGGATAATACCATTCTCCTAATTTGCGGCGGCTACGATCCGGCTTGGTTCGGCACCGCCACGGCCGACCCGAGGGGTTAATCCGAAGTCCTGCCTACCGTCACGCCGGCGGCCCGCTCGAACGGTTTGATCACCGTCGTGAAATCGGCTCCGGGCCCTTCATCGCGGGCGAGCGCCTCCCACAGCCGGCCGACAGTCTCGGCAACTTCGGCGGGCACGCCGAGCGCCCTCGCTTCGTCGAGGTAAAGACGGACGTCTTTGAGCATCAGCCCCGTCGCAAAGCCGTAGTCGAAGGTGCGCGGCAGTATCGCCCGGGGGAACTTGTCGCGACTTGCACTCGTCGCGCCCGATCCGGCGTTGAGGACATCGATCATCACGCCCGGGTCGAGGCCGGCTTTGACGCCCATCACGACGACTTCCGCGGTCGCGGTCAAGACATTCGCCGCCAGAATGTTGTTCGCCAGCTTCATCGTCTGTGCCGAGCCGGGTTTGTCGCCGACATACAGCGGCCTGCCCAGAGTTTCGAGCGTGGTTCGCACGGCGTCGAATTCGCCGCGCGGGCCGGACACCATGAGCGCCAGCGTCCCTTCCTCGGCCCCGCCGACGCCGCCGCTGACGGGGCTGTCTATCGCCGTGATGCCGCGCTGGGCCAGCAGGCCATGGATCTGCACGGCCATTTGGCTACCGACAGTGGACAAGTCGACGTAGCGCTGCACCTTCGCGCCTTCGATGACGCCCGCCGGACCGGTGGCCACCTCGAGCGACGCGCCAGGGGTGGGAAGGCTCGCCAGCACCGTTTCCGCGCGATCGGCGACCTCCCTTGGTGACGACGCCTGGCGTGCGCCCAGCGCGACGACACGCTCGAGGGCCTCGCTGCGCGTGTCGAAGGCGACGACGTCGTGCTTCTCCCGAATCAGGCGGCAAGCCATGGGGAAGCCCATATTTCCCAGCCCGATGAACCCGACTGTCACGACGCGCCCCTAGTCCCGATCAAGTTCGGCGAACGCCTCATTCGCGATGCGAAAGCTGTCGACGGCGGCCGGCACGCCGGCATATATGGCGACCTGCAGAAAGACCTCGCGGATCTCCTCGCGGGTGACACCGTTGGTCAGTGCCGCCTTGACGTGCGTGCGCAATTCGTTGGGCCGGTTGAGCACCGAGATCATCGCCAAGTTGAGCATGCTGCGAGTCTTGCGCGGCAATTCCTCGCGGCCCCACACCGTGCCCCAGCAGTATTCGGTGACGAGATCTTGCAGCGGCCGGGTGAAGTCGTCAGCGTTCGCCAAAGCGCGGTTCACGTATTCCTGGCCCAGCACCTCGGAGCGGATTTGGAGCCCCCGCTGATAGGTTTCGCGATCCAATGTTTCCTCCTTCGGTTCGGGGCGGCGGCCCTCGGGGGAGTCGCTGTGAGCTGCCGAAGTTCCGATTTCCTGAGCGCAGTCTCGCACCGTGGCCGCTGCGCGAGGTCGACAGTCGCGATTCACTGGTCCTGCCCGGTCGTGTCCTCGTTCCTGCTGGCGGACTCTGGGTACTTAACTGCAGACCAATCGTATTGCAGCGGTTGGAGATACGGGCATACGCAGCATGGGCCGCTGCGCCGCTGCGCCGCTGCCCGCCGCCGACGGCCTCGTCGAGGGTGCGCGAGCCCCCGGCTAGCCGGCAACTCCAAGCCTTAGGCCCGGCTACCCGGGCGCTCGGCGAGGGTGGCCTGCATCGATACCCCATACGT
>CAWKJQ010000015.1:0-691619 GCA_963849935.1 uncultured Actinomycetota bacterium | reverse complement strand
TCGAGGTGTCCGACACCGAGCCGGTCGACGTGGTCAAGACGCTGCGCGAGGCGAACGTCGACGTGCTGCATGTCCTGCCTGCCGGTGGGCTCGGAAGAGGCCGACAAGTTCTACGCCCAGTGCGCCATCGACGCCGGCGTAGCGTTCGTCAACGCGCTGCCGGTATTCATCGCCTCGGACCCGGTGTGGGCCAAGAAGTTCGCCGACGCCGGTGTGCCGATCGTCGGCGACGACATCAAGAGCCAGGTGGGCGCCACCATCACCCACCGCGTGATGGCCAAGCTGTTCGAGGACCGCGGCGTGCAACTGGACCGCACCATGCAGCTCAACGTCGGCGGCAACATGGACTTCCTCAACATGCTCGAGCGCGAGCGCCTCGGCGACCAAGAAGATCTCCAAGACGCAGGCCGTGACGTCTAACCTGCAGCGCGAGTTCAAGACCAAGGATGTGCACATCGGCCCGTCCGATCACGTCGGCTGGCTCGACGACCGCAAGTCGGCCTACGTGCGGCTCGAGGGTCGCGCGTTCGGTGACGTGCCGCTGAACCTCGAGTACAAGCTCGAGGTTTGGGACTCGCCGAACTCCGCGGCATCATCATCGACGCGGTGCGCGCCGCCAAGATCGCCAAGGACCGCGGCATCGGCGGCCTGGTGGTGCCGGCGTCGGCCTACCTGATGAGAGCCCGCCGCAGCAGCTGCCCGACGACATCGCGCGCACACAGCTCGAAGAGTTCATCATCGAGGGGTAGCTCTCCGAATACATCGATTGGGGGTGAGGTCCGCACATGTGGACCTCACCCCCGATCGTTTCGGCTCTGTAACAATGCTGTGCAGGTCTAGCATCATGTCTCGATGAGAATGCAACCCGCCGCGTTCCTGCGGACCACGCTGCCCCTGGACTTGTCCCGGCTCGCAGAACTGGACAGCGGTCGGTACCACTCCATCTGGCTTCCCGATCACCTGGTCAGCTTCTGGCCCGACTCGATCTGGACCCCCGAATTCACCGACCTGGCCACGGCTTCCCCATCACCGCACCGTCATCTCGACGGACTGGCCGTGGCCGCCGCGGCCGCCGTTCTGACCGAGCGGGTCCCCCTGGTCAGCGCCGTGGTCGACACGGTCCGCCGCCACCCCGCGCTGCTCGCGCAGACGGCGTTGACCGTCGACCACCTGGCCAAGGGGCGCTTCATCCTCGGGCTGGGCAGCGGCGAGAGCGAAAACACGCTGCCCTACGGCTTCGACTTCGCGCGTTCGGTCAGCCGTTTCGAGGAAGCCCTCGCGGTGATCCAGTTGCTGTGGAGCACCGACGGCCCGGTCGACTTCGACGGCCATTCTATTCGCTACGGCATGCCCGATTGGACACCGAACCCTATGGGGCCGGGTGCCCCCGATCTGGATCGGCGCCAGCGGCCCGCGGATGCTCGACATCGCCGGCCGGTACGCCGACGGATGGTGGCCGGCGAGCGCCTGGACTCCAGAGCATTACGCCCAGATGCTCTCCGCGGTGCGCGCCTCCGCGGAACGAGCGGGCCGCGACCCATTGGCCATCACCCCTGCTTCATCCAGGTCTGCCTGACGGCGCGGACGAGGGGGCCCTGGCCGAAATCCTGCAGGCTCCGCTGGTCAAGGCTTTTCTGCTGCAGGTCTCCGCGAAGACGTTGCAAGACTTCGGCTTTGACCACCCATGGGCGACACCTGGAGGGGCTTTCAGGACATCGACCCGGCCGTACTCACCCGAGAGCGGATCGTGGAGTTCCTGGACAATGTGCGTCCCGAGATGCTGCTGGCCCTCGTGCCGCATGGCACACCGAAAGAGGTCGCCAAAATCGTCAAGACATATGTGGATGCAGGCCTGCGCGTGCCCAAGATTCTCGATTACGGCGCCATGGCCGGCTTGGAATACGCGCAAGCATCGGCCGCGAACGTCCTTGCGGCCGAAGATGAACTCGTGCGATTGTGCGGAATTCCGTCGTGACAACCCGTTTGGACGCCGCGGAGATGCTTGCCGCCGCAGAGGCGGAAACCGGGCTGTGCGACTACGGCGATCCCACGTTGCCGGATCGCTTCGCCGTTGCCGTCGACCACCTGAACGATCTCGGCATGGACGCCGATGGCCGCTTCGAGGCCGCGCAGGTGTGTCGCTGGCTGCTCACGTCGCGGTTGGAACTCATCGAGGACCGCAACCGCTACCCGATCGGCGCTGAAGTGATCGAGGCGCCGATGTTCGTCACCGGCGAACCCCGCTCGGGGACGACGCTGATGCACGCCTTGATGTCGGTCGACCCGCAGGCCCGGGCGCTGCGGTTCTGGGAGGTGATGTATCCGTCCCCACCGCCGGGGCTGGCAGCACCCGATGACGCCCGCCGGGCGTGGGCCGACGCCGACTGGCGTGAGATCAACGCCAAGATGCCGAAATGGCTGCACAGCCATCCCTACAACGACATGCTGGGTGAGGGCCTTCCCGAAGATGAACGAACCTGGGCGTTCGACTTTCGGGTGATGACCCCCACCGCCTGGTGGCGGGTACCCATGCAGTCGCTGGTTGGCGGTCTGGCCACCGACCCGGCTGCGCAATACCGGTTGCACAAGGCCATGCTGCAGCAACTTCAATACAACCGCCCACGAAAGTATTGGGTGCTGAAGGGCTTTCACGGGTTCAGGCTCCGGGAGATGTTTGATACGTATCCCGACGCCACCCTGGTCTGGCTGCACCGCGATCCGGTTCAGGTCGCCGCGTCGCGCACCATGATGATGGCCGACATCGCCGAAGGCATGGTCGGCCACGTGGACCTGCACGCCTTAGCGAAGATGCATCTGGAGCTGACGCGGGCCAGCGTCGCCAACACGATGAGCAACCCCATGGTGGACGATCCACGCATCCTGCACATCCGCTACACCGATTTCATTGCCGACCAAGTGAGTACGGTGCAGCGCTACTACGCATTCGCCGGCCGCCGGGTCGCGGCCGCAGCCGAATCCGCCATGCGCGATTACCTTGCTAACAACCGCGGCGACCGCTACGGCAAGTTCCGCTACTCCACACAACTGCTCACCGACATCGGTGAAGACCTCGATGCGCTGCACGCCGAATTCCGGCCGTTCCGTGAGCGATTCGGGGTCGACATCGAGAACCGCGGCTGAGATGGCGGCGGCACACAAACGGCTCTCGGTGCACAATGTCACGTTCTATGGTGAACCGCTGTCCGCGCTGGAGGCGCACTGGGCGGCGCTCGGTGTCTCACGGTTGAGCATCCTGGACAGCCAACTGCTCGACCCGAGCTTCCCGGAAGTGTTGCAACGCAACGACTACACCGTGGAGGCGGTGTGCCACATCTTCAGCGGTGGCCGGCTGGATGGAGGGGCTGAGGCGGCGCGCGATGCGCTGCTGCCAGTGATCGACGGTGCGGCCGGTGTGAATGCGCGCGTGGTCTATATGCTGACCGGCGGTCGGGGCGCAATGACCTGGGCGCAGGCCGCCGATCGCTTCAGCGACATGATCGCGCCCTGCGTCGAGCACGCGAAGCGGGCGGGTGTGGCGCTGGCGATCGAGAACGCTTCGAGCCTGTATGCCGACATCCATCTCGCCCACACGTTGCGCGATACCATCACCCTGGCCGAGATGAGCGGGCTCGGCATCTGTATTGAGCTGTTCCACTGCTGGGCGGAGGGCGATTTCGAGGCGATGGTGCAGCGGGCGTTGCCACGAACCGAGCTGATCCAGCTCAGCGATTATGTGCTGGGCGATCGGGCACTCCCGGGGCGTGCGGTGCCCGGCGACGGCGCGATTCCGCTCGAAGCGTTCGTCGCCCAGGCGCTGGCCGGCGGCTACGCGCACGGATTCGACCTGGAACTGATCGGTCCCCGCATCGAAGCGGAGGGCCGCTTGCGATCCGCACGGCGCGCCTGCGACGTCGTCGGCGCGATGCTGCACAGATTGGGTGCGTGACAATGGGTTTCGGTGACGGGTCCGACGACGCGGCGCTGCGATCGGCATGGTCCGAATTCTGCGCCCAGCTGCAGAGCGCGGGCGAACGAGTCTTCAAAGACGCCAACCCCGCCTCCGCTCTGCAGCGCGCTGACGCCTACCGCTTTCTCACCCAGAACCTGGGCCAGGCCTTCGATCTGGCGCTCGAAACCCGCGACACCGGTTACCCGGTGCTGCACATCTTCTGCGGCCCGACCCGCAAGCTCGGCGGCGATTGCGCCGACTTCACGTACCAACAAGCATGGATCGACGGACACACGACCTACCGGCTCACCGGCACCCGCGGCAACGCGCGCTTCTTCAACGTCACCGTGCAGGGGCGGCGCACGCCCGGTCCGGGCGTCCTGCACGAACCGTTTGGCGATACACCGCAGGCCAACCTGCTAGGCCATCAACTCGATATCGGTGAAGACGGGCAATTCGAGCTTTACATCGGGGGCCCCGAACGTGGACCGAACTGGCTGCCCACCACGCCAGAGTCACGAAAGCTGTTCATCCGTCAGGGTTTTGACCGCTGGGACGAGTCGCCGGCGCAAATGCGCATCGAACGCGTCGACATGGCCTGCCCCAAGCCGTTGCCCACGCCCGACGACATGGTCGCGGCGATGCGCTGGGCCGGTGATTTCGTCACCGGCTTGATGTCTGACTGGCCCGAATTCCCCTTCACCTATGGCGGCGTCGACGCCGCACACCCGAACACGTTCCCGCGCGTCGGAACGACCGACGCCGACAACAAGCGTGGTCGCGCCGCCACCAACATGTATTGGGAGTTGGCGCCCGACGAGGCGCTGATCGTCGAATTCGCCGCCCACGACGGGCTGTGGATGTTCACCAACATGGGCGTGTTCTTCAACAGCATGGACTACCTGTACCGCCCGGTGAGCTATACGCCGAGCCGCACCAAGATCGATGCCGACGGGCGTATCCGGCTGGTTATGGCTCACCGTGATCCCGGCGTGCACAACTGGCTGGACACTCAGGGCTTCGAACGCGGCAACCTGACCTACCGCCACATGCTCGAGGGCGAGCCCGCCGTACTGGACACGCGGTTGGTCAGGCACGACGACCTGCTCGGCGCCCTGCCGAAGGACACCACCATGGTGAGCGCAGCGCAGCGTGCCGCCGCGATGTGGGAACGCTTCCACGGCATTCGCCGCCGTTATCTCCTATAACCGATGGTGGCGACCCGCTGCCCCCGGCTCCGCCGCACTTGCGATCGCCACTAGCCGCCAGGTCTAGGGTCAAAGATCGTGACCGAGATTTCCGAAGACGAACTGGCCGAGCTGTCCGAATTCTCGCTACTGTCCGAAAACGCCGAGCAGGCCGGCGTCTCCGGCCCACTCCCCGACGCCCAGCGAGTCGAGTCCGGCACGGGTGAAAGCAAGATCAGCGCCTTGCGCTGGGGCAGCACTGCCCCGCGGATCGTCTTCCTCCACGGCGGCGGACAGAATGCGCACACTTGGGACACCATCGTCGTCGGGCTCGGCGAGCCCGCGCTGGCCGTCGACCTCCCCGGCCACGGCCACTCCGCCTGGCGCGAGGACGGCGACTATTCGCCGCAGCACAATGCCGACACCTTGCTGCCGATCCTGCGCGAGCACGCCGCGTCTGCCGACCTCGTCGTCGGCATGTCGCTGGGCGGGCTGACCGCGATCCGGCTGGGCGCGGTGGCACCCGAGTTGGTCAACGAGCTTGTGCTGATCGACGTCACCCCGTCGGCCCTGCAACGGCATTCCGAGATGACCAAGGAGCAGCAGGGCACCGTCGCGCTGATGCACGGCGAGCGCGAGTTCCCGAGTTTTCAGGCAATGCTCGACTTGACCGTCGCCGCGGCACCGCACCGCGAGCTGAAGGCACTGCGCCGCGGGGTGTTCCACAACTCGCGCAAGCTGGAAAACGGCAAATGGACGTGGCGGTACGACGCCATCCGCACCTTCCCCGACTTCGCCAGCCTGTGGGAGGACGTCGATGCCTTGTCGGCTCCGGTGACGCTAATACGTGGTGGCTCATCGGGCTTCGTGAACGACGAGGACGCTGCCGAACTGAACCGTCGCGCAAAGCATTTCCGCGCAGCGCACGTCGTGGAGAATTCGGGACACTCCGTGCAGAGCGATCAGCCTCGCGCGCTGATCGACATCCTGCGTAGGGTGCTCGACGCGCGCTGAACCTACGGTGGGGAGATGACTTCTCAGTTTCCGATCCGTATCGGTGTCCAGTTACAGCCCCAACACGCTCCGCAGTACAACCAGATTCGCGACGCCGTGCGCCGCTGCGAAGACATCGGTGTCGATGTCGCCTTCAACTGGGACCATTTCTTTCCCCTCTATGGTGATCCCGACGGCGCGCATTTCGAATGCTGGACGATGCTCGGGGCCTGGGCGGAGCAGACATCGCGTATCCAGATCGGCGCGCTGGTGACGTGCAACTCCTATCGCAACCCGGAGCTGCTCGCCGATATGGCGCGCACGGTCGACCACATTTCCGACGGCCGACTTATCTTGGGCATCGGTGCGGGTTGGAAACAAAAGGACTACGACGAGTACGGCTACGAGTTCGGTACCGCGGGCAGCCGCTTGGACGACCTGGCCACTGCACTGCCCCGGATAACATCCCGGCTGGCCAAACTGAACCCGGCCCCCACCCGCGACATCCCGATCCTGATCGGCGGCAAGGGCCCGCGTAAGACGCTGCGGATGGTCGCCGAATACGGCGACATCTGGCACGGCTTCACCACCGTCGAGACCTATCCGGGCGCCGCGGCCGTGTTGGAGGAACATTGCGCCGCCGTCGGGCGCGACCCGTCCACCATCGAAAGGTCGGCCGGTGTCGAGAACAACAGCGGTGTTCGCCGCGGCGAGGGCCTCGACGGGCTGATCGCGAATGCCGAAGGCCTCGCCGCACTGGGGGTGACACTGCTGACGGTGGGGGTAAATGGCCCGGACTACGACCTGACCACCGCCGAAGCGCTGTGCAAATGGCGCAATAGCCGTTGAACCGGCGCGCATAAATCAGATTCCTCGCCAAACACCGAAACACGCGCGTCAATTCATGAGAAACTCTCACCGCTAGCTGGCCGAACCCGGTGAAAGAGACTCGACAAAAAGATGCCGAAGAAATACGGGGTCAAAGAAAAGGACCTGGTTGTTTCGCACATCCTCCATCTGTTGCTGACCGGCAAGCTGCGCAGCGGGGACCGCGTCGACCGCAACGAAATTGCGTTGGGCCTGGGAGTCAGCCGGGTGCCCATTCAAGAGGCGCTGGTCCAACTCGAACACGACGGCATTGTGTCCACGCGCTACCACCGGGGCGCCTTCGTTGAACGGTTCGACGAAGCCACCGTCCTCGAGCATCACGAGCTCGACGGACTGCTCAATGGGATCGCGTCCGCACGCGCGGCCACCAATCCCACGCCCCGGATTCTCGGAGAGCTCGATACGTTCATGCGCTCGCTGCGCACCGCCAAGGATTCGCGGGCCTTCACCGACATCGCGGCCGAATATCGGCGCACCGTGAACGACGAGTACGCAGGGCCACGGCTGCACGCCACCATCCTCGCTTCGCAGAATCTCATTCCCCGCATGTTCTGGACGACCTATCAGAGCGGGCGCGACGAGATGCTGCCGTCCTACGAAGACGAGACCTCGGCAATTCACCGGCGTGACCCCGAAGCCGCGCGGGCGGCGTGCGTCGACCGTTCTTACCTGATGGCTCAGACCATGCTGTCTGAACTTTTCCGGCGGCGGGTTTTTTCGCCGTCCGACGACGTCAATCGAGTCGTTCCCGCACCACTGCAGGTAGTCGCCGACGCGGATTCGATCTGCGGCGAAGCATCCCTGGCGCGCTGAACCGACTCTGACAGGCCGCGCCACCGTTGAGTCGTTACGGTGACACTGATGAGGTTGCGCGAGGGCCGGCATACCAGGTGCGGCGGAAGGGCCTTCGGCCTGGCCGCGACAGTCCTCATGGTCTGCGCCGTCGCGCTGGGTGGGCCGATGGCGCCGGCGGCCGCTGACTGGAATCAGTGCGCGCCGGCCGGCGTGGACAGCGCCAGAGCCCTGCCCAAGGACGTGACTGACAACCCGATGACCGGTGAGGACGACCGCGATACAACGGCGTCCGTCGAGCCGCTCGGTGCGGTCGACGTCGGCGCCTTGGGCCTCGGGGTACCGGGAGTTCTGACAGTCGGCACGCTGTCGGACGCCCCACCCAACATCTGCATCAACCCCACCGGTGAATTCAGCGGCTTCGACAACCAATTGCTGCGCGCCATCGCCGACAAGTTGGGCCTGCAAGTCCGCTTCGTCAGCACCGACTTTTCGGCGCTACTGGCCCAGGTGGCATCCCGGCGCTTCGACGTCGGTTCGGCAGCGGTCAAAGCCACCGACGCCCGTCGGCGCACGGTCTCGTTCACCAACGGCTACGACTTCGGCTTCTATTCGCTGGTGGTGCCGACCGATTCGGCCATCCACAAGTTCAGCGATCTTGCGGCCGGCCAGCGCATCGGCGTCGTGCAAGGCACCGTCGAGGAATCGTACGTCGTCGACGTATTGCACCTGCAACCGGTCAAGTATCCGGGGTTTGCCACCTTGTACGCCAGCCTCAAGTCGCGCCAGATCGACGCGTGGGTGGCGCCGGGGACCCTCGCATCGACCGTCATTCGCCAGGGTGATCCGGCGGTGGTCACCGCGAATACCTACAGTCCAGGCAATTTCGTGGCTTATGCCGTCGCACAGGGCAACAAGCCGTTGATCGACGCCCTCAATTCCGGACTCGACGCCGTCATCGCCGACGGCACGTGGGCGCACCTGTACAGCCAATGGGTGCCGCGGACGGTGCCGCCCGGCTGGAAACCGGGCTCGAAGGCAGCGCCCATCCCGAACTTGCCGGACTTTGCCGCGATCGCGAAACAGCACCGTGCATCGGCGGGACCGCCCACTCCGAAATCACCACTGGCGCAGCTGGGTAAGTCCTTCTTCGACTGGGACATGTATCGACAAGCCATCCCGATGTTGTTCACCACGGGGTTGCCCAACACCCTGATCCTGACCAACAGCGCCCTCGTTATCGGCCTGGCGTTTGGAATGGTGCTGGCGATGGCGGGAATCTCGCACCGGCGTTGGCTGCGCTGGCCGGCGCGTGTGTACACCGACATCTTCCGCGGCCTGCCCGAAGTGGTGATCATCCTGCTCATCGGGATGGGCATCGGCCCGTTGGTCAGTGGGCTGACCAATAAGAACCCCTATCCCCTGGGAATCGCCGCATTGGGATTGATGGCCGCCGCCTACATCGGCGAGATCCTGCGCTCCGGAATTCAAAGCGTCGACCCCGGACAACTGGAAGCGTCAAGGGCGCTCGGCTTCAGCTACGTCACCGCGATGCGGCTGGTGGTGGTACCGCAGGGAATCCGGCGCGTCCTGCCCGCCCTGGTCAATCAGACCATCGGGCTGTTAAAGGCCTCCGCGCTCGTGTACTTCCTCGGCCTGATCGCCGATCAGCGAGAACTGTTCCAAGTGGGTCGGGACCTCAACGCGCAAACCTGCAGCCTGTCGCCGCTGGTAGCCGCCGGTCTCTTCTATCTGCTATTGACCATCCCGCTAACGCATTTGGTCAACTACATCGACACCCGGCTTCGCCGCGGACGCCGCGCCGCCGCGACCGAGGACGACGCCGACATGCTCACGACGACCTTCGGCCAGGAAATTACGTGACCTCCGGCCTCCACGCGCGTACGTCAGTCTCGCTGGCCGCCAAAGACGTTCACCAGACCCTGGGTGGGAGCAAAGTCCTGCGCGGGGTCGATATTGAGGCACCCGCCGGCAGCACCGTCGCGATCATAGGGCCGTCCGGCTCGGGCAAGTCGACACTGCTGCGCACCCTGAACCGCCTGTACGAGCCTGACAGCGGCGACATTCTGCTGGATGGCAGGTCGGTGTTACGCGACGATCCCGACGAGCTCCGCCAGCGTATCGGCATGGTGTTCCAGCATTTCAACCTCTTCCCCCACCTCAGCGTGCTGGACAACGTTGTGATGGCGCCGCGAAAGTTACGCCACCTACCGGCCGACGAGGCCCGCGACCTCGCGATGGCGCAGCTGGATCGAGTTGGCCTGAAGCACAAGGCCGCCGCACGCCCCAGCATGCTGTCGGGCGGGCAACAGCAGCGGGTGGCAATCGCGCGTGCGCTGGCAATGGCGCCGCAGGTGATGTTTTTCGACGAGGCGACCTCGGCGCTGGATCCCGAAATGGTCAAGGGAATACTGCAACTCATTGCCGACCTCGGAGACGATGGCATGACAATGGTTGTGGTAACCCACGAAATGGGTTTCGCGCGGTCGGCATCCGATGCCGTCGTGTTCATGGATCACGGCAGGGTAGTGGAATCGGGCCCCCCTGAGCGGATATTCGAGGCCGCAGGGACCGAACGGCTGCAGCGGTTCTTGTCCCAAGTACTTTAATCTCGCTAAGTAGTGGGCAATAGCTGCCTGAATGCAGCAGATATCGAGATAGACTTCCGATTTATGGCAGACAGCGAATCGAACCCGGCCGAGGTAGCCGAGCTCGCCGAAGGTTTGCACCGAGCGCTGTCTAAATTGTTTGCGATTCTCCGCCGTGGCGACCCCAGCGGCGCGGCCGCCGGGGAGCTGACCCTGGCGCAATTGTCGATACTGGTCACGCTGCTCGACCAGGGTCCGATTCGGATGACCGATCTCGCCGCACACGAGCGGGTGCGGACTCCCACCACCACGGTGGCGATCCGCCGGCTGGAGAAGGTGGGGCTGGTCAAGCGTTCCCGCGACCCATCCGACCTGCGTGCGGTGCTCGTCGACATCACCCCGCGGGGGCGGGCCGTTCACGGTGAGTCGCTGGCTAATCGCCGCGCTTCCCTGGCCGCGATGCTGAGCCAGCTCCCGGCCTCGGACCTCAACACCCTGATGCAGGCGCTGGCCCCGCTGGAACGACTGGCCTCCGGTGATCCCACGTCCGGACCTGCGGGCGTGCCACACGCCCGCAAGGAAGCCTGAAAAGGCTTTCCTTTCAATGCTTTCCACCCGATCCTACGGCTGTCGGTAAACTGCCGGGCATGCCCAATGCACTCATCACCGGCGCGGGCGGCGGTATCGGTTCGGCAATCGCCGCGGCGCTGGCTCCCACGCACACCCTGCTGTTGGCCGGCCGGCCATCCGAGCGACTCGACGCGGTCGCAGAGCGCCTCGGTGCCACCACATTTCCGTTGGACCTCACCGACTCCGGCGATATCGAAGCCGCCTGCGAAATCGTCGATGAACTCGACGTGCTGGTGCACAACGCGGGGTTGGCCATACCCGGTAGTGTCGCCGACTCGAACGTCGACGAATGGCGCGCTACCTTTGCCGTGAATCTGTTTGGGGCCGTAGAACTTACGCTGGCGCTCCTGCCGGCGCTGCGAAGGGCGCGCGGCCAGGTGGTGTTCATCAACTCCGGCTCTGGGCGCACCGCTTCGCGAGGAATGGCATCCTATTCGGCCAGCAAGTTCGCGTTGCGCGCCTTTGCCGATTCGCTGCGCAACGGAGAACCGGAGTTGCGGGTGACGACGGTCTACCCCGGCCGGACCGACAGCGAGATGCAGCGCGAACTCGTCGAGTTCGAAGGCGGCACCTACGACCCCGCCAACTTTTTGAAGCCCGAAACGGTCGCGGCCGCAGTCACCCATGCGGTGGCAACCCCGCCCGACGGACACGTCCATGAGCTGGTGCTGCGACCCACCGGGCGTTAGACGCGCTAGACGACGAGGTTGACCAGCCGGCCGGGCACCACGATCACCTTGCGCGGGTTGGCGCCCGCCAAAAATGCCTGGACCTTGTCATCGGCCAGCGCGGCGGCCTTCAGCGTGTCCTGATCGGCATCGGCGGCCACCACCACTCGTCCGCGGACCTTGCCGTTCACCTGCACCGGGTACTCCACCGCGTCGTCGACCAGATACGCGGGATCGGCGATCGGGAACGGACCGTGCGCCAGCGGTGTCTCGTGGCCCAGTCGCAGCCACAACTCCTCGGCCATATGCGGCGCCAGGGGCGCCAACATCAGCACCAGCGGCTCGACCGCCGCGCGCGGTACCGCGTCACGATGTTCCTTGGTGAGATAGTTGGTGTATTCGATCAGTTTGGCCGCAGCGGTGTTATTACGCAGTGCGGCATAGTCTTCCGCCACGCCGGCGATGGTGCGATGCAGCGCTCGGAGCGTGCCCGTCGCCAGCTCTTGGGCGGGCCCGTCGACTACGCGCGTGTCACCGGTCTGCTCGTCGATGACCAGACGCCACACGCGCTGCAGGAAGCGCTGGGCTCCGACGACGTCCTTGGTCGCCCAGGGTCGGGAAGCCTCCAGCGGGCCCATGGACATCTCGTAGACCCGCAAGGTGTCGGCGCCGTAATCGTCGCAGATCTCGTCGGGCGAAATCGAATTCTTCAGGCTCTTACCAATTTTGCCGAACTCCTGGAAGACTTCGACCTCTCCCCCGGGCCCCGGGTAGACGAACCGACCGTCCCGTTCAACCACCTCTTCGGCCGGCACGTACGACCCTCGCGCGTCGGTGTAGGCGAAGGCTTGGATGTAGCCCTGGTTGACCAGCCGGCGGTAGGGCTCCCGAGAGCTGACGTGACCCAGGTCGTAGAGGACCTTGTGCCAGAACCTGCAATACAGCAGGTGCAGCACCGCGTGTTCGGCGCCGCCGACGTACAGGTCGACGCCGCCGGGATCGTTCGCGCCGTGCTCGGCCGGTCGCGGGCCCATCCAGTAGGCCTCGTTTTCCTTGGCGCAGAACCGTTCCGAGTTGTGCGGGTCGGTGTAGCGCAGTTCGTACCAGGAGCTGGCGGCCCACTGCGGCATCACGTTCGTGTCGCGGCTGTAGGGCTTCAGGCCGTCGCCGAGATCCAGCTCGACGTGCACCCAGTCCGTCGCCTTGGCCAGCGGCGGCGACGGTTCGCTGTCGGCGTCGTCGGGATCGAACAGCACCGGTGAGTAATCCGGCACGTCGGGCAGCTCGACCGGCAGTGCGGCCTCGTCGAGCGCATGGGCGCGCCCATCAGCGTCGTAGACGATCGGGAACGGCTCGCCCCAATATCGTTGACGCGCGAAAAGCCAGTCGCGCAACTTGAATTCGACTCGCGGCCACCCGCGGCCGTCGGCCTCCAAGCGGGCGGTGATCTTTTCCTTGGCCGCGGCCACATCCAGACCGTCGAGGTAGCCGGAGTTGACCAGCACCCCGTCGCCGGTGTAAGCCGACTCCGAAATGTCGCCACCGGCAATGACTTCCACGATCGGGAGGCCGAACTCGTGCGCAAAGTCCCAGTCGCGCTGGTCGTGGCCGGGGACCGCCATGATCGCCCCCGTCCCATAACCGGCCAACACATAGTCGGCAATGAAGATCGGCACCGGTTTCCCGTTGGCCGGATTGGCGGCGTAGCTGCCCAAGAAGACGCCGGTCTTCGCCTTGCTTTCCTGACGCTCGAGGTCTGACTTCGACCCAATCGCCTGACGGTAGGCCGCGACGGCCGCTCCGGGTGTGGCGGCGCCGTACGTCCATCGCGGATCGGTGCCGTCCGGCCATTCGGCGGCGACCAACTCGTCGACCAGGTCGTGTTCGGGGGCAAGTACCAAGTAGGTGGCGCCGAACAGCGTGTCAGGCCGGGTGGTGAAGACCTCGATATCGGTCCTCTCGCCGCCGGGCCCGGTCGCGGCGAACAGCGCTATGGCGCCGGTGGACCGACCGATCCAGTTGCGCTGCATGGTCTTGACGGGTTCGGGCCAGTCCAGGACGTCGAGGTCGTCAAGGAGCCGATCGGAGTACGCGGTGATCCGCATCATCCACTGCCGCAAACGTTTCCGGAACACGGGGAAATTTCCGCGGTCGCTGCGACCGTCGGCGGTGACCTCCTCGTTGGCCAGCACGGTGCCCAGACCGGGGCACCAATTCACCATCGAGTCGGCCCGGTAGACCAGGCGGTGGCCATCGATGATGTCAGCCCGCTCCCCCACCGACAGTCCCGCCCAGTCCCGGCCGTCGGGCAGGGCGCGGACACCGGAATCGAATTCTTCGATCAGCTCGGCGATGGGGCGCGCCTTGTTGGCGGCAGTGTCGAACCAGGCGTTGTAAATCTGCAGGAAGATCCATTGGGTCCACTTGTAGAACTCGACGTCGGTGGTGGAGAAGCTCCGCCGGCTGTCGTGGCCGAGACCCAGGCGTCCCAGCTGACGCCGAAAATTCACGACGTTGGCCTCGGTCCGGGTGCGGGGATGGGTCCCCGTCTGCACCGCGTACTGCTCCGCGGGCAGACCGAAGGCGTCAAACCCTAACGCGTGCAACACGTTACGGCCTGTCATCCGGAAGTAGCGGGCATATACGTCGGTCGCGATGTATCCCAGCGGATGGCCGACATGCAAACCCTCCCCCGAGGGGTAGGGAAACATGTCCTGCACGAACAACTTGTCGGCCGGGACCGCGACCCCGTCTTCCGGAGCCAGTGAACCGACCGGGTTGGGCACGTTGAACGTCCCCAGTTTCGCCCAGTTCTCCTGCCACTCTCCCTCGATGCGACCCGCCAGCGCCGCGGTGTAGCGGTACGGCGGCGCATCGGAGTCGGGCGCAGCCGCGCCAGAGCTGCTAGCCGGCGAAGTGGTCGGGGAGTCGGTCACCTGAACAGGGTATAAGGGCCGACACGACGCGTTTGCCGGCCACAGGTTGGTCTCGGTTCCGTCGCGCGGCGATCAGAGGTTCATTCCAGGTGTGTTTCGAGCCTGTCCACCGCCTTTGACCTCTAGTTACAGTCAGCCACTATCGACGGCTTCTGGTAGATAGAGCCATTGGAAGGACCGACGCAGATGATTGAGATCGTCCCCGGCCACCGGGCATTCCTCGGCGGTATGGTCGCTGGCCTCATCGGCCTCGCGGTTGTTGCGGGCGGCACCGCATCGGCAGACCCGTTGCCTCCGGCACCAGTACCCCTCCCCGCGGTTCCCGCCGTGCCCGCGCCGGCAGCGCAGAACCTCGGGCCCGAGCTGGTGCCGCCGAGCAGGTACCTCGCGGCTCCCCCGGCCGGCAACCAGATCACCCCGCCGGCCACCACAGGGGTCCCGGGAACAACCGCCCCGGCCGCGGTCAGCCCAGCGCAGCCCCTGGCTCCCGCGACGTCCGGAACGATCCATGAGTTCCTGCAGTCAAAGGGCGTGAAGCTCGAGGCGCAAAAGCCGCAGGGCTTCAACGCACTCGACATCACCTTGCCGGTGCCCCCACGCTGGACCCAGGTGCCCGACCCCAACGTGCCGGATGCGTTCGCGGTAATCGCCGACCGGCACGGCAGCAGCATCTATTCATCAAACGCGCAGGTCGTGGTGTACAAATTGGTCGGCGCCTTCGATCCGAAGGAGGCGATCAGCCACGGCTACGTCGACAGCCAGAAGCTGCTGGCGTGGCAGCCCACCAATGGCTCGATGGCCGATTTTTGCGGCTTCCCCTCGTCGATCGCGGAGGGCACCTACCGCGACGGTGACATGACGCTCAACACGTCGCGGCGCCACGTCATCGCTACCTCGGGACAGGACAAGTACCTGGTGTCGTTGTCGGTGACCACCGATCGCGCGGTGAGCGTCGCCGACGCACCTGCCACCGACGCCATCGTCAACGGATTCCGCGTGAGCGCCCCGGGTGCGGCAGCCCCGGCGCCGGCCCAGGCACCCGCCGCTTCTCCGGTTGGTCTGCCCGCTCAGGCTCCGGCCGCAACTCCGGTG
Source organism: uncultured Actinomycetota bacterium (assembly GCA_963849935.1). Taxonomy (GTDB): domain Bacteria; phylum Actinomycetota; class Actinomycetes; order Mycobacteriales; family Mycobacteriaceae; genus Mycobacterium. Next base: position 675,875 of record CAWKJQ010000015.1, on the reverse strand, counting down.
ATCCCTGCCCCGGTTGCGGCTCCTGTGGCGCCGGTGGCTCCGGCGCCGGCGGTGGCCCCTGTCCCGGTTGCGGCTCCAGTGGCGCCGGTGGCTCCGGCGCCGGCGGTGGCCCCGGTCGCCCCCGTGCCCGGCGCGACCCCGCTGGTACCGCTGGCCCAGCCCACACCGGCGGCCCCAGTCGCGCTGCCCGCACCGGCGCCCCCGATCAATCAGCAGCGCGCGCCGAGCCTGCTGGCCATGGTGCCGGGCCTGCCGCCGCTGCCGAACTTCTCGTTCCTCCAGCACTAACGACGACTCCGGCACCCCGCGGAGCCCGATGTGCGGGCCGGTGACCCGGCTCGTATTGTGACCCCATGCTTATTGCGGGCGTGCTGTGCATGTGTGCGGCGGTGGCCTCGGCGGGGTTCGGCACCTGGTCGCTGGCGCACAACCGGAATTTCGGCGCCACTGCGTTGGCGCTGCGCGCGATGGCGCCCACCCAGTTGGCGGCCGCGGTGATGTTGGCCGCCGGCGGTGTGGTCGCCATGGCCGCCGTCCCAGACACCGCGCTGGTTGTGCTCATCGTGTGTGTGGTGGGCGCGCTGGGGACGCTGGGCGCCGGCTCGTGGCAAAGCGCGCGCTTCGCGCTGCGCCAGGAAGCGGCCGCACCCGCCTGCGCCGGCAGCTGCGTGGGCTGCACGCAGTCGTGCCCCTGACCTGAAACTGGGGGAGTGGCCTAGTTCCGGCTGATGTCGATAGGGTGGGTGGCAAGCAGCGACAGCGGCAGTGGCTGGCGGCGCAGGACTTGGCCCCACAGGTCCGACCTCGGTCCAACCAGCACGTCGGATGGCAAGGCGGACAATACAATCCAGTCGTCGCGTTCGATCTCACCTTCGAGCTGACCGATAGTCCAACCCGAGTACCCCGCGAAGATCCGCACCCCTTCGACAAGCGGCGCTATCAGCTCGGGGTCGACATCCAGATCGACCATGACCACTCGGCCGTCGACGTGCCGCAAGCCTGGGGCGTCTTGGGGATCGGCGCCGACGCGCAGTGTCGCCAGGCACAGCGCGGCGTCACGTTTGACCGGTCCTCCGATGAACATCGTCTTCGGCTTGGCCGACAGCTTGGTCCATTGCGGCAACACGTTGTACACCGCGGTTTCGCTGGAGCGGTTCAGTACAACCCCCAGCGTGCCTCCGTCGTTGTGCTCGACGATGTAGATCACGCTGCGCCGAAACGTCGGTTCGAGCAGATCGGTGTTGGCGAGCAGCAAAGTGCCCGCGCGCACCCGTTGCGCGGCGGGTGCGACGTAGTCCTCTGGATCCTCCGACGGCGGCACGACACCATCATCGCATCCGGTGGATCGTGGCCCAGGGCAATCGAGGGGGTAGGCCCCACAGATTTGTACTGTTATTGGGACCGCTCTGATCGCGCCAGCTTTGCCAACCCCAATCGTGGAAGTCGGTTCGTTGATCCCAACCCGGATGCAGTCCAGCGCACCCGTCGAAACTTGGCGGTCGGTGCGCGCTCTGCCGGCTTTTTGGCGCCTGCTGCAGCTGCGCGTTGCGAGCCAGTTCGGTGACGGCTTGTTCCAGGCGGCGCTGGCCGGGGCGCTGCTGTTCAACCCGGATCGGGCCGCCGATCCCCTTTCGATAGCGCGCGCCTTCACGGTTCTGTTTCTGCCCTACTCGCTGCTGGGCCCGTTCGCTGGTGCGCTGATGGACCGTTGGGATCGGCGGCTGGTGCTGGTTGGCGCCAACGTGGGCCGGCTGATCTTGATTGCCGCGATCGGGGCGGTCCTGGCGCTGCGGGCGGGTGACTTGCCGCTGTTGCTTGGTGCCCTGTCCGCCAACGGCTTGGCCCGCTTCGTCGGGTCCGGATTGTCGGCCTCGCTGCCGCACGTGGTGCCGCGCGAGCAGGTGGTGACGATGAACTCGGTTGCCACCGCGTCCGGGGCCATGGCGGCGTTCTTCGGCGCAAACTTCATGTTGGTGCCGCGAATCCTGTTGGGCGCCAGCGACAAGGGCGCCTCGGCGATTGTGTTCCTAACCGCGATCCCGGTGTCGATCGCCTTGCTGTTGTCGTGGCGGTTCGGTGCCCGATCGCTGGGGCCCGACGACACCCGGCGAGCGATCCACGGGCCGGTCATCTACGCGGTGATCACCGGCTGGCTGCATGGTGCGCGGACGGTGGCGCAGCGTCCCACGGTCGCCGCCACCCTATCCGGCTTGGCAGCCCACCGGATGGTCGTCGGCATCAACTCACTGCTGGTGCTGCTGCTGGTCCATCACATGCCCAACCTGGAGGGTGGGGGATTCGGCACCGCCTTGGTGTTTTTCGGCGCCGCGGGCCTGGGCGCATTCCTGGCCAACGTTCTGACGCCGCCGGCCATACGCCGCTGGGGGCGCTTTGCGACGGCGAACGGTGCGTTGGCGACGTCGGCGATCATCGAAGTCGCCGGCGCCGAACTGCTGCTCCCGATCATGATCGCGTGCGGCTTTTTTCTCGGCGTCACCGGGCAGGTGGTCAAGCTCTGCGCTGACACCGCGATCCAGATAGACGTCGACGACGCCCTGCGTGGGCACGTGTTCGCTGTGCAGGACGCGCTGTTCTGGGTCGCGTTCATCGTCTCGATCACGGTGGCCGGCATGTTGATTCCCGACGACGGGCACGCGCCCGCATTCGCGCTGTTCGGCTCGGTGCTGTACCTGATCGGCCTGGTCGTGCACAGCGTCGTCGGGCGCCGTGGCGAGCAAGCGAACAGTGGTTAAGGTACAGACGTGATTTGTCCGACGGCCGCCCCCGACAGTCGAGGGGTGCGATGACCGGTCCCGGGCCCATGGTCGACGACCTGCGTGCCGAAAGCGACGTGCTCGACGAGCTGGTTGCGCCGTTGCCGCCCGAACGCTGGGCCGATCCGACGCCGGCGCCCGGCTGGACGATCGCACATCAGGTCGGTCACCTGCTGTGGACCGATCGGGTCGCCCTGATCGCGGTCACCGACGAGCCTGGATTCGCCGAGGTGTTGGCCGAGGCGGCCGCCGACCCGACGGGCTTCGTTGACAAGGGCGCCGAAGAGCTGGCGGCGCTGCCGCCGTCCGAGCTGCTCGTCGACTGGCGGATCACCCGTGGACGGTTGCACGACGCGCTGCTCTCGGTGCCGTCCGGCTGCAAACTTCCGTGGTTTGGGCCGCCGATGAGTGCTGCTTCGATGGCCACGGCACGCCTGATGGAGACGTGGGCGCACGGCCTCGATGTCGCCGACGCCCTGGGGGTGACGCGGCCCGCGACCGAACGCCTGCGGTCGATCGCTCACTTGGGGGTGCGCACCCGCGATTTCGCCTTCGCCGTCAACAATATGGCGCCCCCGGCCGAGCCGTTTTTGGTCGAGCTGCGCGGACCTGGCGGCGACACCTGGTCCTGGGGGCCGCCGGAGGCCGAGCAGCGGGTCAGCGGATCCGCCGAGGACTTCTGCTTCTTGGTCACCCAACGGCGTCCGTTGAGCGTCTTGGACATCACTGCCCAGGGCGCCGACGCCCAGCGCTGGTTGCAGATCGCTCAGGCTTTCGCCGGGCCTCCGGGCGCCGGTCGATGAGCGCGCGAAGCGCGCGAAGAGAGCCGGGGCCCACCAACCCAAGCGCCGGTCGATAAGCGCTTCCAGGGCCACCGCGTACGTCAGTGCAGGGGACCGCCGTAACTTGCCCGGTTCTCCGCCTCGGCCTCCTCGCGCAGTGCTGTGATCGCGAGGTTCAGCCTTTCGGCCAACTCTCCGTGGCCGTAGCCGGTCATCACGCCGGGATGCAAAGTCAGTTTGAGCAGCCGGCCGTCGGAGTTTGCGACCGCGTGCACGTCACCCAGGTCGACGCTGTAGGTGACGGCTTCGGCCTGCGCCACAAGGGCTTCCCACTTGTCGGCCGCCTCGCTCAGTTCCCGAAGAACCGATTCGACGAGATCCTTATCGCTGAGATTCGCGCGATTGCCCGAACCCACCACCAGGACAGTATCGTCGACCCCTCCGACCAGCGTCAATTCATACGCGGACAGGCTTCCGGCTGATGCACCGGCCGCTCAAGCGAGCTTTTGATACCAGCACAGGTGGTAATTCGCGGAAACCGCGTCGCCACTTGCGATGCCCTCGGTGGCGGCCATCAACATGCACTTGAGCAGGAGCGCGGGATTGACTCTCGGATATTGAATAAGGAGTTGGTAGCGCGCAGTGTCGAGATGCACCCGCAGCACGTCAACCTCCTGATCGACGACAACCGTTCCCGCAGCGGCGGCTCCTGCCAACCGGCGCACGATCTTGGGCAGGTCGTCGCGGCCCCGTGTGACAGCACTCAGCACGCTCGCCAAATCATCGACGGGCGGCAGCGCGCGCGGCTCCGTCGATGATCTGGTCGCGGCAAAGTCGGCCGAGCGGCGCAATGAATCACCAGGTGTGTACGAGACGATGCGCGCCGTTTCGCCGATCAGCGCTGCGACCCTGCCGCTGCGCCGCTCTGGTTCCAGCAAGCGGACCTCCGCGGGCAGGCTGATTCCTGAAGGTATCCATCCGTGAGCGAGGTCGGTGACCAGTACCGTCGTGCCGTCGGTGCGGTCTGCAATCGCCCAATTCACGCGTGGCTCTTGCCGGACCACGAATTCCAGTAGCCGATTCAGCCGTTGGCTGTCGAATCCTGTTGACGCCGATGACGTTTCGTTATGTGGATGGCCAACAGCGAAGGCGGCCATACCCGTGGCGTCGGCAGCGGTTTCCTGCCGGGGCTCCTGCGTGGTCGCCTTATCGGTGACCGGCTCGTCGATCGCGTGGTGGCGACCGGAGTCGGTCTGGGCCGACGCCGGCTCGGGCGAAGGCTGCGCCGGCGCCTCGAACACCGACGCTGGCTGCGTGACCACCGGGATGACCTGCGTCTCCTCGAGATGTGGAGCGTCGGCGGTGACGGTGGGCTCTTCCTCGGCAGGGCCCGGCTCGACGACCGCGTGGTGGCGACCGGAGTCGGCCGGATCCGGAGCCGGCTCCGATACGCGCTCCGGGGGTCCGGGTAGATGCGACTCGGCCCTGACCACCGGAATGACTTGCGTCTCGTCGAGACGCGGAGCATCCGGGTCGGCGACCGGCTCGGCCGCGGACTCTCGACCATGACGCCTTCCGCCCGGTCGCTGCGTCGGCTCGGGTGGACTCGGTGCAGGCGCCTCGGGAACGGCCTTTTCCTCGCGGATCGCGGGCAGCACCTGCCTGGTGTGCAGGTCGGGGTTGGACGGTTCGGGCCTCGGCGGGGGAGGAGCGGGGGCTTGGACGCCGTTCCGCACCCCGTGCAGGTAGCGAATCGTCGATTCGACGCGGCGCACCGCACGGGCGCGGGCCTCGTCGATGACTCGTGCCTCCGCCGCCTGACGCGATGGGTCAGTCATCCCGGCGCGCTTGAGCAACTTCAGTTCGTGGTTGGCGGCGTGCGCAATGCGCTGCAGGTCAGCCTTGAGATGTTCAGCGAGAGTGGCTGTTTCGGCCGTAACCGTCGACAATTCGGCAGGCCACAACCCGCCTGTCACCCACGGGGTGCAGTCGACAGGAGAGCTGAAAGCCGGCATCGCCAGTGATTCCCGGGTAGCTCTCCGGAGGCGCTGGCGCGCCGACATCCGACCGAAGACCGCCACCGGCTAAGCGTACCGGGACTTGGCGGACGACTTGTGCGGTCAGTGAATTGTGCGGCGGCACGGGCCTGGGTAGCGTGAGGACATGGCTGATTCTGCACTGCAGCAGCAACTCGACGAGGTGCGCCTGTTGCTCGCTCATGCGCGAGAGTTGTTCGGCCCCAATCCTGTAGAGCCACCGACCGGTATCGCACCTGATCCCAACGTCGCTAAGCCGTGGCTACGCTAGGCCTGGCTGCTCGCTGACAACCCCCTAGATCGCACCGTTACGGCGACGCAGTTTGTGCGCCAGCAACTTTTCGATGGCTGCATCGAGGTCGCGCGTGGTCGGGACCTCCGCGGAGGGCGTGTGCCCGGCCGCGACGATCTCGTCGCGAATTTCCAGCAACGCCTTGAGGCACGACACGTCGGCGGTCAGCAGAATGCCCCGCGCCAGCGTCGCCGCGTCGGTTTCCATCGCCTCTTCACTCAACGCGACGCTGTGCATGTAGCCGCCGCGGCAGGAGCGGACGAGGATGTGTCCACTCGGATGAACGGTGTCGAAAGCGGGATTCGCGTCGGTCATCGACCGCGGTCGACGATGTCGCCGAACTTTCCTGCCGCGTCCTGCTCATGCTGTTCCCACAGCGCCGCCGAATCGGTGAGTTTGTCGGCCAATTCGGCGTGGTCGGCGGCTTGCTGCTCATAGCACTGGCGTCGAAGTTCCAGCAGCTCACGGCCCGCGTCACGCAGCTCGCTGAAGATCGGCCCCAGCGAATCGAGGCTCTCTTGGATCGCGGCGTGCGACGACGGAACGGTGCGCAAGTACTCCGAGGTGTCCTGATGGTGCGCGGCCGCCTGACGTAGGTGCGCGGGCACTACATGAATCGAATCTGCCATCGCTGTCTCCTGTTGACGACCGCCGGTTGAGCCGGCGAATTTCTGTCAGGTGGCCGACGAGGTCGCCGGCCGGGTAGGTGTCGGTGTTTCGGGCTTGGCCGGCGTCGTTACTGCCGCGGTCGCCGCCGGCGGATGCTCCCAGCCTAGGAAGCTCGGCCCGCTCACGGTGGCGATGTGTTGAATTTGGCCATCGAGAAGCGCCTTGCCAGGGCTGAGCGCGAGCGCGTGACGATCGGTGAACATCCCGATATCGCCCGGAGTTACCTGTAGGGAATCGATAGGGCTGGGCACCTCGGTCCCAGGCGGTGGAATGGTCATTCCCTGCTGTCGAAAAGCCTCAGCTATCGGGGTGCCGCCGACCGCGGCCTTGATCGCGGCCGCCAACTGGGGATTGGCGGCGGTGATCGTTTCCCCGTCGGGCAACGTCACCGGGGCGGGGCCGGCCGCCGGCTCATCGGGTGACGTGGCCTGCGGGCCGTCGGTTCCATCGCCGGCCTCGTTCGAGCCGTCATGCGGCCCCGGGTCCTGCTCTTGGGAGTCCGGCAATTCCTCGTCGGCCGGATCTTCCCGCGCCGAGTCGGCCCCGTCGCCGCCCTGCAGCCCGGTGAGCGGGAGGCCGCCCGGCCGTTCCCAACCGGCCATGGATGCTGGCATAGAGCCCAGCCCCGGCAACGAACCACCACCAAAGGCAGGCATGACGGGCGCCATCGGCTGCTGCGGGACCGGCGGCGGCATCGCGGCGCCGGTGACGGCAGGATCCGGGCCGGGGACATCTCCGGACATCAGTGCGTCATCGTCGCCGAACATGGCGTCCAGCAGCGGATCCCACTCGGCATCGGGATCGTCGCTCGCCTCTGCCACGGCCGCATCGGCGATGGGCACCGCGGCTCGCGATTGTTCACCTGGTTCTGCTTTGGAGGCGTCATACAGCGACGTCCAAGCCGCCATCAGCGCTGACTTCGACGTGTCATCCAGACTGGCGTTCAGGACGACCTCGCGAATGTCTCGCAGCTTGCCGATGAGAAACCGCTGGAAATCGCGCGCTCCCGCTGGAGTGTCCAGATCTGACCTGGTCCGTACCGCAGCTTCAGTCTCGTGCTGCAACTTGATGAGAGCGTCTCTGCCGTCAACCGCACGCAGGTGCGCGTTCAGGATGGCCGAGACCACCTGCATGTCCAGCTGCGAGCTCACCGAATTCTGTTGTGCGAGGCAGGCTTCGGCGTGGGCGATGGCATCGGCGGCATCACCTGTCTCCCGATCTAGAGGTGGGGCGGTTTCGGCGGCCGGCCGACCCGCTGGCGGATTGGCCGTTGGTTCGGTGCCGAAGACACCCGCGTGCTGTTGACGGATCTTGCGCAAGATCGCCTCAACCCGTTCTGGTCGGGTTGTCGGAGTGATCACGGCGGTCACTTCGTCCGGCCCCAATCCCGTCTGCCATGCGTTCGGATCACCGGTGCGGTCTCGGACGTATTTGACGGCGGCAAGCAGATCGTCATAAGCCGACATCAGCCAGGCAGGCGGCGCCGCAGCCAGCTCGAACGCTGCTGCGGGAAATGACGCGACCCCTCCATGTTCGGCGACAGTACCCAGGACCAGAACCGCCGACAATTCACTGTGTTGCACGGTGTGGACTAACTCTGGCTAGCCGCTATCGGTGCGGTATTGCGCTTGAAGACTCTGCAACACAGCCCTTTTCGTCTGACCGAATTCGCGCGCCTCCGCCACGACCGACGAGATCTCACGCTGCTTGGCCAGCAGGAACTTCCGAAACTCACGGGCTCCCATTGGCGTATCGAGGGCGAGATCAGCCTGGTTCACGGTCGCGTGCTCGATCTGCTCGGCGATGGAGTCCAGTCGCCTCACGCTTTCGCGCGCTGCGTCGTGAGCGCTGATCAGCACCTCATACAGCACGCGGTCGGCTTCGGACGCGGCGCCGTGCTGACTCGCCAGCGCCGACCGCCTCGCCTCGACGGCTTCTAACGAAGGTCCGGGTTGTTCCGGCATCGGCTCACCCTTTTCGTCGTGCCCGCGTCGCCGGGCGGTCTTGGCTTGTCATATCGGTCGGCGGATCGCAACGTTGTTGCCCAGTCGGTTGATTCGCACCGAGGCACCCGAATAGGGCGCCTCCACAACCAGATTGTTGCCGATGGCGAGCTGGACGTGACCGGCGTGCGGAAACACCAGATCGCCGGGCCGCACCTGAGAACGGGGCACCGGGATACCATCGTTGATCTGCTGATACGTGGTGCGGTCCAGGCGAATACCGGCCTGCGCGTAGCTCCACTGAACCAGGCCGGAACAGTCGAACTGGTCGGGTCCGGTCGCGCCCCAGACATAGGGTCGGCCGAGTCGAGACAATGCGGCACGCACCGCCAGTGCGGCGCGATCGCCCGGCAGCCCTCGCCGTCCTGATATCCCCAGCCGATAGCGCAAGGCAAGCAGTTCCGCGTGGCGCCGACGCGCACGAAAGCGCGCCGATAAGACGTGGGTCCGCTGGGCGCGCAGCCGAGTTGCCCTGCGTCGCATCGCCTCTCGCTGGGCCAAGGGCGTCGTCGGCACGGTGGCGGCATCCGCGCGGGCCGCGTCCAGGACGCTTCGGGTCAGATCGCGAGCCTGCGCCCGATCGCGGTGTGCGCCGGCAATGATATCGGTGGCCGCGGCGTCGGTACCCGCTGCCGCGGTGAGGCGCTGTCGGCTGTGATCGAGCGCTAGTTGGTAACCGCCGTGTGCCGTCGTGTTGCGCAGCCGGGCGGCTCGCTGCAAAACGTCGAGGTAATGCCCGGCGCCCGCGTCCAACGGCAACGGCCGTGTGCTGGCGACGAATAGCTGGTGGGCACGGCTCAACGCCTCGACGTCCGTTTGACTCACGATGCCCCCTCGTCGTCTGACCCCGCCACTTCTTGTCGCGACTCGACGGCATCGGTGAAGGCGCGCACGCGGGGGAGAGCGCCCGGTGAGATCACCCCCCGATTGCGGATGTCCCATATTTCGTCGGCATCGACGCCGATCAGTGCGGCGATGATGGTCTCGGGCAAAGCCGACTGTGCACACGCCTGGTCGAAGCGGGCGCTCAGGCTCGTGGGCATCCGCTTCAACAAGGCTGCACGCGTCGCCTCTAAGGCCTGCAGATGCTCCATCAGCCTGCCGGTGGAATCGGCGCCGGCGTTCACCGCCACCCGCCACGAGCTGGCGGCGAGCATCTCGGCCTTCACGCACTGCGCGATCACAGACAGAATATACGTCTCATATTCGTTTGATGTTGTCGCAGGCAATCGATCGATGACGGATTTGAGGGCATCGAGCTGTGCTTCGGCATAGCCTTCCAGCACCTCTGTGTCGCTGTGACGGTCGACTACTACCGGTCCGCTGCGCCGTGCGGGCATAGGTGCCGGTGGCTGCGCGGCGATCAAACGTGCCAGCTCAGCCTCCGGATCGGCGGCCACTAACAGCCGCGAATACGTGCCTGGCGGTAGGCCAAGGCCGTTTTCGATCTTTTGAACTGTGCTTTTGTGCGGCTTGCGGGCGCCACGTTCCAGAAAGCTCAGGCCCATAATGCTGACCCCGGTCGCAGCGGCGAGGTCGGCTAGCGACCAATCGCGCGATTCGCGCAACGCCCGGATGGCCGCACCGGCCGATTCACGGGTCACCGCACGCTCCGGCCATGGGCCGGATATTACACAGCTGCGGTCACGACAGCGGTGTATACGTTTTTATCTCGTTTCGCTTGCGCTTAGCGGCTGGTTCTGTATACGCTTTCGTCTACGTTTCGCGTTCGACAAGGAGACCGACATGGGACACCCCTGCGCAGCCAATCCGGAACTGTGGTTCGGCTACCCCGACGACGACAGCGGTGACGGCGCCGCGAAGGCGCGCGCATACGAGCGGTCCGCCACCGAGGCGCGTATCCAGTGCCTGCGCCGCTGCCCGCTGGCGCAACAGCGCCGCTGTGCCGCGCATGCGATCGCGCAGGGGGAGGAGTACGGCGTATGGGCCGGCGTCAAGCTGCCGGGCGGCCAGTACCGCAAGCGCGACCAACTCGCGCATGCCCACGACGTCCTGCGGCGTATCGCCTCCGGCGAGATCAACGCCCGACAACTGCCCGAGAACGCAGCGTTGCTGGCACGCCACGAACACGAAGCGGTCGCGGTGCCCGCAGTGGTGCTGCACCTGCCGGTGGCGCAACTCAAACCTCGTTCGGCCGCCTGACATTTCGCCTGACCCCGGGGCGGCAGTTTGCTGCGCCGGCCAACGGGGTACGGGGTCGGCAAGACCAGTCTGTCGACCCAGAGGCGCACCCATGACGTTCGACCTGACCCCGACGGCGGCTCAACACGACCTTGCCCGGCGCACGCACGAGTTCGCCGAATCTGTAATACGCCCAGTAGCGCTCGACTACGACCAGCGACAGGAATTCCCCTGGGCCGTGCTGGAGGAGGCGGCCCGGCGCGGTTTCTACAGCCCGCTGTTTTACCGCGATCTGATCGGTGATCCGACCGGCATCTCCCTACCGATGTTCATGGAGGAACTGTTCTGGGGTTGCGCCGGAATCGGGCTGGCCATCGTGATGCCGGCATTGGCACTGTCAGCGATCGGCCAAGCCGCCTCCCCGGAGCAAATGCTGGAGTGGGCGCCCGAATGTTTTGGCACACCAGGCGATCTCAAACTCGCCGCGCTGGCGATTTCCGAGCCCGAGGGCGGCAGCGATGTCCGCAACCTGCGCACTCACGCGCGCCGCGACGGTGACGACTGGATCATCGACGGCCACAAGATGTGGATCGGCAACGGCGGCATCGCCAACGTGCACGTTGTCAACGCCGTCGTCGATGAGGAACTCGGCCATCGCGGTCAGGCGCTATTCGTGGTGCCGGGCGGCACCCCGGGCCTGAAAATGTTGCGAAAACTGGACAAGCTCGGCTGTCGGGCATCCCACACCGCCGAATTGCTCTTCGAAGGTGTGCGCGTTCCCGGAACCAATCTGCTCGGCGGAGACGAGAAACTCGAACACAAGCTCGCCAAAGCCAGGGAAATCGTAGAGGGCGGAAAGCGTTCCGGCTCAGCCACTTTAGGTACTTTCGAACAAACCCGGCCCATGGTCGCCGCCCAGGCCATCGGCATCGCCCGCGCGGCACTCGAGTACGCCACCGCGTATGCCACCGAGCGAGAGGCCTTCGGCGGACCCATTATCGACAACCAAGGCATCTCGTTCCCGCTGGCGGAACTGGCCACGCAGATCGATGCCGCCCGACTGCTCACCTGGCGCGCATCCTGGATGGCGGCCAACAACGTCCCCTTCGAGCGGGGCGAGGGTTCGATGTCGAAGATGGCCGCCAGCGAGGTCGCAGTGAAGGCCACCGAACGCGCTATCCAAACCATGGGCGGCTGGGGTTACATCACCGACCATCCGGTCGAGAAATGGTATCGGGATGCCAAGCTGTACACCATCTTTGAAGGCACCAGCGAGATACAACGAATGGTCATCTCCAACGCGTTGGGTGCCGCCGTCGGTACCCCGCCGCTGCACGTGGTGCTCGAGCCGTCCGGGGGACCGCTCAACCGCGTCTTCGGGCGAGGCACACCACTGCGATCCCGAGCCGCCGACAGCGCGCTATCGATGAGGGACCGCGTGCCCGAGCCCGTTATGAGGCTGGCCATGAAGGTGTTGCGGCCCCCGCGCAAGTAAGCAATCGGGGTACGGTCGCGGATGACGGCACTGCGTGAAGTCCCGCGACGGGGGTGGACGATGAGCAACCTTGAAGCCGCGCCGGCCGAACTCGCCTGCGCCGCTTCGCAACAGCTGGCCGCCCCGCCGATGGTGGAGGTGCTGCAACCACGAGAGGTACCGTTGGGCGGCCCGAGGGCGCTCCGGGTGCAGCGCACGCTGCCGCAACGGCGGCACTCGCTCGTAGGGGCGTGGTGTTTCATCGATCATTACGGGCCGGTTGCCGCGCGGATGGATGTACCGCCGCACCCCCATACGGGATTACAAACCGTCAGCTGGTTGTTCGGTGGGGAAGTGGAGCACCGCGACAGCGCCGGCGTACACGCGGCAGTTCGGCCCGGCGAGCTGAATCTGATGACCGCGGGCGCCGGCATCTGTCATTCGGAAGTCTCGGTTGATTCCGGCGTCCTGCACGGCGTCCAGCTCTGGGTGGCGTTGCCCGCATCGGATCGCGACACGGGTCGAGACTTCGCCCATTACAGGCCGGCACCCGTGGCATTGCCTGGCGCGCAGGCGCGGGTCTTTCTGGGTGAGCTCGTCGGAAGCCGCTCGCCGGTGCCGACTTTCACGCCGTTACTCGGCGCCCAGATCGACCTCGACGCTGGGGCCGTGCTGGACCTCGATGTGGGCCCGACCTTCGAGCACGGCGTCCTATGCGACACCGGGGCCGTGCGCGTCGATGGGACAGCCCTGACGGTCGCCGAGCTGGCGTATCGCAGTCCCGGCCGGGGCCAGCTGCAGGTGCACAATGCGGGGGAGGGCAGCGCGCGGGTGCTGCTGCTCGGTGGCACGCCGTTCACCGAAGAATTGGTGATGTGGTGGAACTTCCTCGGACGAAGCCACGACGACATCGCCAACTACCGCCGACTGTGGGAAGACGCCGACGACCGATTCGGCGCCGTCGAGGGATACCGGGGACCGATCGCTAGGTTGCCCGCTCCACCGCTGCCGACCTCTCGGCTGCGGCCCCGACCTACCTCGCAAAGAAAGGGAAGTACAGATGACAACCGATAAGACCGGCGCGGAAGCCACCGTGAGCCTCCAGGACGGGAAGTACACGATTACCGTCGAGGGTAAGACGGTGGGGCTAGCCGATTTCGCCGACCGTGGCGATCAGCGCGTCTTCTACCACACCGAAATCGATCCGGCGTATGGCGGACGGGGTTTGGCGACAATCCTTGTCGAGCAAGCCCTTAACGAGGCGCGCGACGAAGGTAAGCGCATTGTTCCGGTGTGCTCGATGATCGGCACGGTGCTCAGGAAGCATCCCGAGTTCGACGACATCACGGATCCGGTGACACCGGAGATTTCGCGGTGGGTGCGCTCGTAGGTGGCGAGCTAGTCAATCGCATCTAGCTGGTAGCGAGCCGAAACGCTGCTGCGTCCGCGATGGGTCTAGTCAATACCTCCGCGCACCATCTCCTCGATATCGTCGATTGATTTCAACATCAAATGGCTGAAAATGGTTGCATACGGTTCCAACAAGATCGCATCGCCATTGTTCGATCTAAGTTCCGCCACGCCTTCCGTTATCGGAACTACTTCGACATCTTGGCTATAGCCCGACGCGTATAAAGGCGGGCCGAGGCGCCGCGCCCCCACAACGCCCCGCGCGGTGTTGGCCCAGGTCCAAATTAAATATTTCTCGACTAACTCGAAGTTGGAAAATTTCGCCTCGTCGTTGTGACGCTGCTCGCGATCATCGACGGTATCGACCGTCCACCAGGTGCCGTCACGGCGTAGGCGGACAGAATAATCCCTGGAACTGAATTCGATTTCGCAGTCATCGCATTCCTTTGAGACCGCGACGGCAGCCAACTTTGCCCGATTAGACCATTCGACCCAGTTTGCAGACAAACGAGAGAAGTCAGTCATGCGCGCGTACGTCTCCTAAGTAGCCAGAATCGAGTAAAGCGTCGACCGGAGCGTCTCTTCCGTCCGGCCCGATTACCCGATATTGCGTCCCACCGCCTGGTTGATGAAACCACGGCGCCACTTTGGATTGCTCAATATGGTAACCACGCGGTAAAAGCTTGGGATCCTCTACCACAAACTGATAGTAGGGTTTCAGAGCACTCTCCGGCGGCAAAGACAGCTGGGCGAATGGGGTTCCGTCGGGCGCCAAATACGCACCGCCGGGATGACCGAAGCGACCTAGAACGGTGCCTGCTGGCAGGTTAGCGTCCGGGACGATGGTGCCTGGTACCGCGTAAGGCTTCGTAGGCAACGTGTCGTCGGGATAGAAGGGACGGCCGTCGGCACGCGTGAACTCCGGGCCAAGCTCGACCGGGGTGTACCCATCGAACAACGGATGATCCTGGGGAAGCGGTGGAGGTGGGTCAAGCGCCGGTGCCGGGCCATCAGGTGCAGCCGATACGTGAGGTCCAACCGGCGCATGTTCGACGGGTCCGTCAGCCGGCGCCGTGTGCTCGACCGGGGGTGGCTCGAGAGGGTGAGTGCCCGGGACCTGCTCCCCCGATAGCGGGGTGTGCGGATTGAGGTTCCGCTCGGCGGCTTGGAAGTGTTCCTCGGCTCCGGCCAATGCGCGGGGAAACACGTTGTCGGCTGTCAGACCCTCCATCATTTCCCGGCTGAACAGCGTCTTCACGCCTTGCACGACTGCCTCGCCGCCCGCCTTGAGCTCCGGTGCTCCGACCGCGAGGGTGATGGCGGTAAACAGCGGTTCAGAAGTGGCCTCCACCTGCCCCGGATCCGGTGTGCGCATGGTGGTCAACTTGCCGCCGTTGAAGGTGTAGAACGTGCCGGTGGCTTGATCGAAGAACTCACCCGTGCCGTTCTCGAGCTGGCCGAAAGCCTGCACGGACTGGCCGTTGACGTTGTAGGTAAACATGAAATGCCCGTCTGGGCTGACGTTCACCGATGCGGGGTCAATGCTGTTGTAGTCGGGAATTTTGCCCAGGTCGCTGAGAGCACGGGCGAGGTCGGCTTTGAGCTTCGGCAGCCTGGCACTGGCGGCCTCGCCTTCGGGTGAGCCAGGGCCGTGGGTATAGAGGTCGGCCGCGGCTTTGTCGAGCGCCGCCTGGGCAGCCCGCACCTTGGCCATTTGGTCTATGACGGCCTGATTGGTGACCTGGCGAATGTCGGCCAATACGGCCTGTTGCGCAGGATTCGGTGGCGCCACGCCGTCAGCGTCGGCGCCGTACAGGGGCGCACCGTCGTACCCCTCGGCGTGAAGGCTTTCCAGCGATTTCTGCAGGTTGTTGGAGTAGCCGTTGCGAATCGATTGCAGTGCAGCGAGTGCGGCTTTGGTGTCGCGCAGGGCGTCGTCTTCGCAAGTGTTGATGAAGGCATGCACCGCGTCTTTGTCCGCCGCGCTGAGACTTTTGTCGTCCAGCAGCGCCACGGCCTGTACGACCGCATCAGAAATGCTTTTCAGCTGCGCATCGAGGGTGGCGATCCGCGCTGCGCCGGCTTTCTGTGCATCGGCCAATGCTGCGGCGATGTTCTCGAGGTCCGCACCGATCTTGGGCAGTTGCAAAGACTGCGCTCCCAAGGATTTCACGACCCGCTGTACTTCTGCAGAGTCGTTGATCGGATGACCGCCATCCTGGTGATTCCAGGCGGCTTCGAAGCGGGAGCGCGCTTGCTGGAAAGCGTTGTCGGACTCCGCAGTGCATCGACCCGCGCGATGAAAGGCACCGGCCAGATTCGAAATCTGCAACGGACTGCCAGCCTGCAGGCTTGCATTAATCGCCCAGGGGTCGCCGCCGGCTTCGGCGATCAACGCCCTCACATCTATATAGGGAAGTCCCACGACACCGTCGGTGGCTGGGCAGCTGTCCGCATTTCACCGCCGATGGTCCGGCATGCAGTCCGGATATCGGCGTTCCACGCGACGAACATTTCCACCCCTTCTGAGCTGTCCATCAGGTTATTGATGGGCAGACACCGGTCAATTCACCACGCATGACATCGCGGCCGCCCCGAACGGGCTCCCTCGCTGAATCCGGCTATTACCCACGGCCGCAACATGTTTGAGCATGCCGCCCCGGCCCTGCCTGGCCGGTCACTTACTGCGTGAATGACCGCTGTTCTGCGATGATGGTCCCGTGGCAGACCCCTGCGCCCAATGCGGCTTCAGCTATGACCTACGGCGGGCCCCGACCGCTGCCGACGACATCTGCGGTCAGGCAGCTGAAGTTATTGCGCTCCTCTGCAATAACGACATCGAAGTACGGCGGCGTCGACGGCCGGACGTCTGGTCACCACTGGAGTACGGGTGCCATCTGCGAGATGTGCTACTGGTGCAACGCGAACGGATCCTCGCGGCCCGGCGTGTCAATGGCGCCGACTGCGCCTCTATGGGTCGCGAGGACCGCGCGGAACACGACGGCTACAACGAGCAGGACCCCCAGATGGTCGCTCGCCAACTCGCCGACGCCGTAACGCTATTCGCCAATGTGCTAGCCCGGCTCTCCACCGCGGACTGGGATCGCACGGTGGTATATCACTACCCCGAGACCAGCGAGCGGTCCTTGCGTTGGGTTGCGGTACACACCGCGCACGAGCTGCAGCACCACCTTCTCGATATTCGCCGCCAACTTTGATCGACAGGCCCAATCAGCCATCTCGTTCCGGGATGTCCGGTAACAGCTCGACGCCTGCGTATAGGCCCCAGCCCCGAAAGTTTGTCCGCCGTTTCGTGGCCAACTTGTCATCGACCATGGCGCCCGACTCTAGGTCGTCTAGCGCGGCGCCGCGTTCAGCCCCACAAACACGAAAGTCACGACCCATTTTGGGGGCCGTGATCGTGTTCGTCGAACCGCTCAGTGTGGGCGAAGGGGGACTTGAACCCCCACGTCCCGAAGGACACTGGCACCTGAAGCCAGCGCGTCTGCCATTCCGCCACTCGCCCGGAAAACAACCGATGGACCATATCACTCTAATGGCCCGACTCCCGAACCGCCGCAGAGGCCCCGCAAGGCGCCTCCCACCTTGCACCCGTTGGCTGCATGGCCCTGACCTGCCCTGATGCAGTTCTCACGATTTCGACAGTGCCGCCGCGGCGCGATGTCCCGATACCATGCGGGAGTGATCCAGCACCGGCGTGATTCGTTTGCCGTCCACCGGCAATACCTCATGGCAAGTGCAGGCGAACGGTAGAAGATGAGTAGCCAAAGGGGACTCGTTGCGAGGCTTGAGCGCAAACTCGAGGCGACGGTGGACAATGCCTTCGCCCGAGTCTTCGGCGGATCGATCGTTCCGCAAGAGGTCGAAGCCTTGTTATGCCGCGAAGCGCGCGACGGAGTACAGAAGCTTCACGGAAACCGCCTTTTGGCCCCCAACGAATACATCATTACCCTCGGTGTGCACGACTTTGAGAAGGTGAGCGCTGATCCGAATCTCACGTCGAGCGCTTTACCGAGGTACTTGGCTGACTACATCCACGAACAGGGGTGGCAAACGTATGGTGAGGTGGTCGTCCGGTTCGAGCAGTCGACGAACCTGCACACCGGCCAGTACCGCGCCCGTGGTGCTGTCAACCCAGATGTTCAGCCCCGCCCGACGGTCGACGAGTCCGTCCGGCCACAATCAAATAACGCGTTCGGCGAAGAACGAGGAGTAGCACCAATGACTGACAATTCTGGCTACCGCGGGGCTCAGGGGCCGGGGCGCCCCGGCGACGAATACTACGACGAGCGCTACGGCCGTCCCCAGGACGAGGCGCGCGGTGGCCCGGACCAGCCGGGCGCGCCCGACCATCGCGGCGGATATCCGCCCGAGCAGGGTGGCTACCCGCCTCAGCAGGGCTACCCCCCGCCTCGGCATCCCGAGCAGGGCGGATACCCGGAGCAAGGCGGTTACCCGGAGCAGGGACACGGGGGCTACGCCCCTCAACAGGGCTACCAAGACCACCGCGGCTACCCCGACCAGCAGGGTCAGGGTGGCTACCCGCCCCAGCAGGGCTACCAAGACCAGCGCGGCTATCCCGAGCAGGGACAGGGCGGTTACCCGCAGTCCTACGAGCAGCGTCCCCCCGCGCCTGGCGGCTACGGCGGCCAGGGCTATGACCAGGGGTACCGCCAGGGCGGCGGTACGGCGCTCCCGGCGGTCAGCAGGGCGGTGGTCAACAGGGCTACGGCGGCTACGGCGATTACGGTCGCGGTCCGGCCCGCCAGGACGAGGGCGGCTATGCCCCGCCAGAGCAACGACCCGCGTACCCCGAGCAGGGCGGTGGTTACGACCAGGGCTACCAGCAGGGCGGGGGATACGGCCGCCAGGATTACGGCTCCTCCGAATACACCCAGTACTCCGAGCACGTGCAGGGCGGCACGTACGGCGGTCAAGGCGGCGGGTACCCCGAGGCAGCCAGCGCCGACTACGAGTACGGCCAGCAGGCCGAGTACGGGCAACCAGCGGATTACGGCCAGCAGGCCGAATACGGCCAAACCGCCGACTACGGCCAACAGGCGGGTGGCTACGGCGGCTACGGCCAGGGCGGCTACGGCGCCGGCGGAACCACGATTACACTTCAGCTCGACGACGGCAGTGGACGCACCTACCAGCTGCGCGAGGGCTCCAACATCGTGGGCCGCGGCCAAGACGCTCAGTTCCGGTTGCCCGACACCGGCGTGTCACGGCGTCACCTCGAGATCCGCTGGGACGGACAGGTCGCGCTGCTCTCGGATCTGAATTCGACCAACGGCACCACGGTGAACAACGCACCGATCCAGGAGTGGCAGCTTGCCGACGGCGACGTGATCCGCTTGGGACACTCGGAGATCATCGTCCGGATCCACTGAGCCACTGGGCTCAACTCTGCCGTGCTTCGCGCCGTGTCGTCCGCCGTCCAAGTATCGTGACGTAGCCGATGCGCTCGGAGTCACGGCCACCAGGGATGCGACGCTCGGACGGAAAGGACGCCAGATGCAGGGACTGGTACTGCAGCTGACGCGCGCCGGATTCTTAATGCTGCTGTGGGTATTCATCTGGTCCGTGCTGCGAATCCTCCGGACGGATATCTACGCGCCCACGGGTGCTGTCATGGTGCGACGCGGATTGGCTCTGCGCAGCACGCTGCTCCCATCGCGGCAGCGTCGGCATGCGGCCCGCTACCTAGTGGTCACCGAAGGCGCGCTGGCGGGCGGACGCATCACCCTCAGTGGGCAACCGGTGTTGATCGGACGAGCTGACGACTCCACGCTGGTGCTCACCGATGACTACGCCTCGACACGGCACGCCCGGCTGTCTCAGCGCGGCTCGGAGTGGTACGTCGAGGATCTAGGATCGACCAACGGTACTTACCTCGACAGGGCGAAGGTGACGACTGCGGTACGAGTTCCAATCGGAACACCGATTCGAATCGGCAAAACGGCGATCGAGCTGCGCCCGTGACGCGCGCCAATGACGCTGATGCCGGCGTAGCCGGGATCAAGGAGTGTCGCCCGTGACGCTGGTCCTGCGATATGCCGCGCGGAGTGATCGCGGACTGGTACGCGCCAACAACGAAGACTCGGTCTATGCGGGCGCCCGCCTGCTCGCGCTAGCCGACGGCATGGGCGGTCACGCTGCCGGCGAGGTGGCATCCCAGCTGGTGATCGCGGCGCTGGCCCACCTCGATGACGACGAACCGGGCGGCGATCTACTGGCCAAGCTCGACAATGCGGTGCGTTCCGGCAATGCGGCGATCGCCGCGCAGGTCGAAGCGGAACCCGAGCTCGAGGGGATGGGCACCACCCTCACCGCGATCCTGTTCGCGGGCGACCGCATCGGGATGGTGCACATCGGCGATTCGCGGGGCTACCTGTTGCGCGACGGTGAGCTGACCCAGATCACCAAGGACGACACATTCGTCCAGACCTTGGTCGACGAAGGCCGGATCACCCGGGAAGAGGCCCACAGTCACCCGCAGCGGTCGTTGATCATGCGGGCTCTGACCGGTCATGAGGTCGAACCGACGCTGACCATGCGTGAGGCGCGCGCCGGTGACCGCTATCTGCTGTGCTCCGATGGGCTGTCGGATCCGGTGAGCGACGAGACCATCCTCGAGGCGTTGCAGATTCCCGACGTCGCTGAGGCCGCCTACCGGCTCATCGAATTGGCGCTGCGCGGCGGCGGTCCGGACAACGTGACCGTGGTGGTCGCCGACGTGGTCGACTACGACTACGGGCAGACCCAGCCGATTCTCGCCGGCGCGGTGTCGGGTGACGAGGATCAAATGACCCTGCCCAACACCTCCGCCGGGCGCGCCTCAGCGATCCGCCCTCGCGACGAGTCCGCCAAACGCGTTGCACCGCAACCGGAAACACCGAATCGGCCGCGCTGGTCGCGCCGAAAGATGTTCGTCGCCCTCGCGCTGGCGCTGCTGTTGGTGTTCGCGGGCCTCACCGTCGGATGGTGGGTCATCCAGCGCAACTACTACGTCGCGGAATACAGCGGCAGGGTCTCCATCGTCCGAGGGATTCAGGGGACCCTGCTGGGCGTCCCGTTGCAGGAGCCTTACCTGGTCGGCTGCCTCAACACCCGCAATGAGCTATCCCTCGTCAGCTACGGGCAATCCGCTGGCCATCCCAATTGCCAGCTGATGACGCTGCAAGACCTGCGTCGCCCCGGGCAAGTCCAGGTTCAAACCGGATTGCCGGGCGGCAGCCTGGATCAGGCCGAATCGCAATTGCGGCAACTGTTGGCCGAATATCTGCTGCCGATCTGTCCGCCGCCGCGTGCCACGTCTCCGCCCGGTTCGCCGAGCCCGCGCAGTGGCACACCCGAATCCGGCACCACAGCATCGCCAGCACCACCAACTTCCAGCTCCTCGACCGCCAGCCCCCCACCGAGCACGAGCGCCAACGGCCCCGCGAACTCTGCGCCGGCAGGTCCGACGACCACGTCGCAGACAGTGACCGCGCTTCCCGGGCCGCCACTTCAACCGGGCGTCGATTGCCGGACGGTGGCATGACGACACAACTTCAGCCGCCGGTCGCGGTCACGCCCCCGTTGCCTACCCGGCGTAATGCCGAGTTGTTGCTTCTGGGCTTCGCCTCGCTGATCACCGTCGCCGCGCTGCTGATAGTCGAAGCCAACCAAGAGCGCGACCTGCATTGGACCGCGATCAGCTACGGGCTGGTGTTTCTGGTCGTCTTCGGGTCGGCGCACATGGCCATCAGGCGCTTCGCGCCTTATACCGATCCGCTGCTGTTGCCGACTCGTGGCATTGCTCAACGGCCTTGGGCTGGTGATGATTCACCGGCTCGATCTGGTCACCAATCAGCTCAGCGGCCGGCACCACCCCAGCGCGACCCAGCAGATGCTGTGGACGCTGATCGGCGTGGTGACCTTCTCCCTGGTGGTCACGTTCCTCAAAGACCATCGGCAGCTGGCGCGCTACGGGTACGTATGCGGACTGGTCGGTCTGATCTTCCTGGTCATCCCCGCCCTGTTGCCGGCATCGCTATCTGAACAGAATGGCGCCAAGATCTGGATTCGCTTGCCCGGCTTCTCAATTCAACCCGCCGAGTTCTCCAAGATCTTGCTGCTGATCTTCTTCTCCGCGGTGCTGATCGCCAAGCGCGGCCTGTTCACCAGCGTCGGCAAGCATTTCATGGGGTTGACCCTGCCGCGGCCTCGCGACCTCGCGCCCCTGTTGGCGGCGTGGGTGATCTCGGTTGGCGTGATGGCCTTCGAAAAAGACCTTGGCACTTCGCTATTGCTGTACACGTCATTTCTGGTGGTGGTCTACCTCGCCACCCAACGCTTCAGTTGGGTGGGAATCGGATTGGTGCTGTTCGCCGCGGGAAGCGTTGTCGCGTACTACATTTTCGCGCACGTTCGGGTGCGGGTGCAGATGTGGTGGGACCCCTTCTCCGACCCCGACGGCAGTGGTTACCAGATTGTCCAGTCGCTCTTCAGCTTTGCCACCGGCGGCATCTTCGGCACCGGACTCGGTAACGGTCAGCCCGACACGGTGCCTGCCGCCTCGACCGACTTCATCATCGCCGCGTTCGGCGAGGAGCTCGGGCTGGTGGGCCTGGCCAGCATCTTGATGCTCTACACCATCGTGATCGTGCGCGGCCTGCGCACGGCGATCGCCACCCGCGACAGCTTCGGCAAGCTGCTGGCCGCGGGTCTGGCGTCGACGCTGGCCTTGCAGCTGTTCATCGTCGTGGGCGGGGTAACCCAGCTCATTCCATTGACCGGGTTGACCACCCCGTGGATGTCCTACGGCGGCTCGTCCTTGCTCGCGAACTATGTGCTGCTGGCGATCCTGGCGCGCATTTCGCACAGCGCCCGTCGGCCCTTGCGCACCCGCGCGCGCAACCAGCCGCCGATCGCGGCGGCCGGCACCGAGGTGATCGAGAAAGTATGAACGCCTCCCTGCGCCGGATCTCGGTGACCGTGATGGCGTTGATCGTGTTGCTCTTGATCAACGCCACGATGACCCAGGTCTTCGCCGCCGACTCGCTGCGTGCCGACCCGCGCAATCAACGGGTCCTGCTCGACGAATATTCGCGCCAGCGCGGCCAGATCGTGGCCGGCGGCCAACTGTTGGCTTATTCGGCGGCCACCGACAACCGCTATCGCTTCCTGCGGGTCTACCCCAACCCCGCGGTGTACGCGCCGGTCACCGGGTTCTACTCGCTGCGCTATTCCAGCTCCGGGTTGGAACGCGCCGAGGATCCGCTGTTGAACGGCTCCGACGAGCGGCTGTTCGGGCGCAGGCTGGCCGACTTCTTCACCGGTCGCGATCCGCGCGGCGCGAACGTCGACACCACGATCAAGCCGCGGGTTCAGCAGGCCGCCTGGGACGCGATGCAACAGGACTGCGGCGGTCCGCCGTGCAAGGGCGCCGTCGTCGCCCTCGAGCCGTCGTCCGGCAAGATTTTGGCGATGGTGTCGTCGCCGTCCTACGACCCCAACCTGCTGGCGTCACACGACCCCGACGTGCAGGCGCAAGCGTGGCAGAGGCTGCGCGACGACCCCAACAATCCGCTGACCAACCGCGCTATCTCGGAGACCTATCCGCCCGGCTCCACATTCAAGGTGATCACCACCGCGGCCGCGCTGCAGGCCGGTGCCTCCGACACCGAGCAGCTGACCTCTGCCCCCACCATTCCGCTACCCAACAGCACCGCAACTTTGGAGAACTACGGTGGGCGAGCCGTGCGGAAACGAGCCGACGGTGTCGCTGCAGCAAGCCTTCGCCCTGTCCTGCAACACTGCGTTTGTCCAGCTCGGAATCCTCACGGGGTCCGACGCGCTACGCAACATGGCGCAATCATTCGGGCTGGACAACACGCCCAGCGTCATCCCGCTGCAGGTCGCGGAATCAACCGTCGGGATCATTCCGGACGCCGCGGCGCTGGGAATGTCGAGCATCGGCCAGAAGGATGTCGCCATGACACCCCTGCAGAACGCCGAGATCGCCGCGACCATCGCGAACGGCGGGGTGACGATGCAGCCTTACCTGATCGACAGCCTCAAGGGACCCGACCTGACCACCATCAGCACGACGGCACCGTACGAGCAGCGGCGCGCCGTGTCGCCGCAGGTCGCCGCTAAGCTAACAGAGCTGATGGTCGGCGCCGAGAAGGTCGCACAGCAGAAAGGGGCGATTCCCGGCGTGCAGATCGCATCGAAGACTGGTACCGCAGAGCATGGCAGCGATCCGCGGCACACACCGCCGCATGCGTGGTACATCGCTTTCGCGCCCGCCCAGACCCCGAAGGTCGCTGTGGCGGTGTTGGTGGAGAATGGCGCCGACCGCCTGTCCGCGACGGGGGGTGCACTCGCCGCGCCGGTCGGACGGGCTGTGATCCAGGCTGCGCTACAGGGAGGACCATGAGCCCGCGAGTTGGTGTGACGCTGTCTGGCAGATACCGCCTACAGCGCCTGATCGCCACCGGCGGCATGGGTCAGGTGTGGGAGGCGGTAGACAGCCGGCTGGGCCGGCGCGTCGCTGTCAAGGTGCTCAAGCAGGAGTTCTCTCAGGATCCGGAGTTCATCGAGCGGTTCCGCGCCGAGGCGCGCACCACCGCGATGCTCAATCATCCCGGCATCGCGCAAGTCCACGACTACGGCGAGAGCCAGCTGGACGGTGAAGGCCGGACCGCCTACCTGGTGATGGAGCTGGTCAACGGTGAGCCGCTGAACTCGGTGCTCAAGCGCACCGGCCGGCTGTCGCTGCGGCACGCGCTGGACATGCTCGAGCAGACCGGCCGCGCTCTGCAGGTCGCGCACGCCGCAGGCCTGGTCCACCGCGACGTCAAACCCGGAAACATCCTGATCACCCCCACCGGCCAGGTGAAGATCACCGACTTCGGTATCGCCAAGGCCGTCGACGCCGCACCGGTGACCCAGACGGGGATGGTGATGGGCACCGCCCAGTACATCGCGCCCGAGCAGGCCCTGGGTCACGACGCCACGCCGTCCAGTGACGTGTACTCGCTGGGAGTCGTTGGCTACGAGGTTGTTTCGGGCAAGCGGCCTTTTACCGGTGATGGCGCGCTGACGGTGGCGATGAAGCACATCAAGGAACCGCCGCCGCCGCTGCCCGCGGAGCTGCCGCCCAACGTGCGTGAACTCATCGAGATCACGCTGGTCAAGAACCCCGGCGATGCGCTACCGCAGCGGCGGGCCCTTCGCCGACGCCGTGGCCGCGGTGCGCGCCGGACGTCGTCCGCCGCGACCCAGCCAGTCACCGCCTCCCGGCCGAGCGTCGCCGGCGGCCATTCCCTCCAGCCCAACCACCGCGCGCCGCCGTGGTGTCCCCGAGCCGAAGCACTGCCACCCCGTCGGTCACGGCCGACCACAGGCGGCCACCGCCCGCCACCGGCCAGGCGGACCTTCTCGTCGGGTCAGCGGGCTCTGCTGTGGGCCGCCGGCGTCCTGGGGGCACTGGCCATCATCATCGCGGTGCTCATCGTCATCAATTCGCGCGCGGACCAGCAGCCACAGCCGCCCACCGTGACCGACACGGGCACCCCGCCCGCATCCGCGCCGCCGGCGAGCAAGACGCCGAGCGGTTCGGGGGCCCAGCCCGGTATGAGGCTTAACTGGCCGGATGACGGGACAATAGGGACTTCCGGCTTCCACAACGTGCCGGCCCGACACGGAACACCGCAATGACCACGCCGCAACACTTGTCCGACCGTTACGAACTGGGCGAAATTCTCGGCTTCGGGGGCATGTCCGAGGTTCACCTGGCCCGCGACGTCCGTTTGCATCGCGATGTCGCGGTCAAGGTGCTGCGCGCGGATCTCGCCCGCGACCCTAGCTTCTACCTTCGCTTTCGGCGCGAGGCGCAAAACGCCGCCGCGTTGAATCACCCGTCCATCGTCGCCGTCTACGACACCGGAGAAGCCGAGACGCCTACGGGGCCGCTGCCCTACATCGTCATGGAGTATGTCGACGGCGTCACCCTGCGCGACATCGTGCACACCGATGGCCCGCTGCCGCCCGCGCCGCGCCATCGAGATCATCGCCGACGCGTGCCAGGCGCTGAACTTCAGCCACCAGAACGGCATCATCCACCGCGACGTCAAGCCGGCCAACATCATGATCAGCACCACCAATGCGGTCAAGGTGATGGACTTCGGTATCGCCCGTGCGATCGCCGACAGCGGCAACAGCGTCACCCAGACCGCCGCGGTGATCGGAACCGCTCAGTACCTGTCACCCGAGCAGGCCCGCGGCGACGCCGTCGACGCGCGTTCCGATGTGTACTCTTTGGGCTGCGTTCTCTACGAAATCCTCACGGGCGAACCGCCTTTCACCGGCGACTCGCCAGTTGCCGTTGCCTACCAACATGTTCGGGAAGACCCGGTCCCGCCGTCGCAGCGGCACGAAGGCATCTCCGCCGACCTCGACGCCGTCGTGCTCAAGGCGCTGGCCAAGAACCCCGACAACCGGTATCAGACCGCGGCAGAGATGCGCACCGACCTGATTCGGGTGCACAACGGCGAGAAACCCGAAGCGCCGAAGGTGCTCACCGACGCCGACCGCAGCTCGCTGCTGTCGTCCAGCGCCGGCTGCCGGCCCGGCGCGCACCGACCCGCTGCCGCGTCAGGTTCTCACCGACGCGAGCGAGGACCGCAGCGTCGGTTCGGTCGGCCGCTGGATCGTCGCGGTGGCCGCGCTGGCCGTCCTGACGGTCGTTGTTGTCATCGCCTTCAACGCCTTCGGCGGCAGCACCCGCGATGTGCAGGTACCCGACGTGCGCGGGCAGGTGTCGGCCGATGCCATTGCGGCGCTGCAGAATCGCGGCTTCAAGACCCGCACCCTGCAGAAGCCGGATTCGACGATCCCACCCGACCACGTCATCGGTACCGACCCGGGCGCCAACGCGTCGGTCAATGCGGGCGACGACATCACCATCAACGTCTCCACCGGGCCCGAACAGCGCGAGGTGCCCGACGTCTCCTCACTGAGCTATTCCGACGCGGTCGCCAAGCTGAAGGCCGCGGGCTTCAGTAAGTTCAAGCAGGCCAACTCGCCGTCGACCCCGGAACTGCTGGGCAAGGTGATCGGCACCAACCCGCCGGCCAACCAGACGTCCGCGATCACCAACGTCGTCACCCTCATCGTCGGCTCCGGGCCAGAGACCAAGCAGGTTCCCGATGTCGCCGGCCAGAACGTCGACATCGCGCAGAAGAACCTGACCGTCTACGGCTTCAACAAGGTCACCCAGGTCCAGGTGGACAGCACCCGACCGGCTGGTGAGGTGCTCGGGACCAATCCGACCAAGGGACAGACCGTCCCGGTGGACTCGGTGATCGAGTTGCAGGTGTCCAAGGGCAACCAGTTCGTCATGCCCGACCTGTCGGGCATGTTCTGGACCGACGCCGAACCACGGCTACGCGCGCTGGGCTGGACGGGTTTCCTGGACAAAGGCGCCGACGTCGACGCCGGCGGCTCCCAGTCCCATCGGGTGGTTTATCAGAACCCGCCGGCCGGCGCCGGCGTCAACCGGGACGGCATGATCACGCTGAAGTTCGGTCAGTAGCCGCGGGATCGGCGGGGAAATACTGCCGCACCGCGGCGTGAACGTCGTTCTCGAGCCGGCGCACCAACGTGTCGTTGCGCTCCCAGCCGCAATCGGCGAGCCAATTCGCCAGCATTCGGTGGCCACCCTCGGTGAGGATCGACTCCGGGTGGAACTGGACCCCGTGAATCGGCAACTCGGTGTGCCGAACGCCCATGATCACACCGCTCGGGGTGTGGGCAGTGACCTCCAGCACCGGCGGCAGCGACTCGGGCAGGATGGTCAGCGAGTGGTAGCGGGTCGCCGTGAATGGATCCGGAAGTCCTTGCAGCACACCAGTATTGGTGTGGTGGACGCTGCTGGTCTTGCCGTGCAACAGTTCGGGGGCGCGGTCGACGGTGGCCCCGAACGCGACGCCGATGGCCTGGTGCCCCAGGCAAACCCCGAGCATCGGGGTCCGCTCGGCGGCGCACGCGCGAACCATCCCGATCGACGCACCCGCGCGCTCCGGCGTACCCGGCCCCGGGCTGAGCAGCACGCCGTCAAACTGGCGGGCTATGGCGGCCCCATCGGAGAGCCGGGTGTCGTCATTGCGCCAGACTTCAGCGTCCACACCCAGCTGTCCGAGGTACTGCACCAGGTTGAACACGAAGCTGTCGTAGTTGTCGACAACCAGGATCCGCATCGTGTCAGGGTACCGCCCGCCGGCGCCCGCGCTGCTGGTCAGGCGTCAGTAGCTGATCGGGCCGTTGGGCTGCGCGAAATGCAGCCGGTCGGGCTCGAAATGACCGACCACCTGCATGTCGGGCTTCACCTCTTCGGCGTAACCGAGGCCGAAGCGCACCACGTACTGCTTGTACAGGATCACCAGGGGAGCGGCGGCGAGAGCGGCTTGCATGGCAGCCGTGTCGCCGATGGCGGTGATCGTGTAGGGCGGGCTATAGGTGCGCCCGTTGAGCAACAGGGTGTTGCCGACACAGCGCGGCACCGAGGTGGCGATGATCCGCTGGTCTTGCATCTGGATCGCCTCGGCGCCGGCGCTCCACAGCGCGTTGAGCACGGCCTGGATGTCTTGTTGGTGCACCACCAGGTCGTCGGGGGACGCGTCGCGGGGGAAACGGCCGTTGGCGTCGCGCTGTGCGTCGGCGAGGGTGACCACCAGGCCCGGCCCGTGCACCGGAGTCATCTCCGCCTCGCCGGCGAGCTGCGTGGAGCGCCGCAACATGGCCGCCAGCGCGGCGTCGGACGACCGTCCGTGCGCGGCGTCGATCTTGCCGGCGAGTTCCTCGCGTTGAGCGCTGAGGCGGTTCACCGACGATTGGGTCTCGCGGACCAGGTCCACCAGCCGCGGGGCGTCGCTGCGGCGGATTTCGGCGCCGCCCGAAACCCCGTGGGTAGCGGCGAGCAGCAGTCCAGCCAGCAGACACACGATCGGGACGCCCCAGCGCCACGGCGACCGGCTCGTCTGGATCATCGAGTCTCCATTTCCTGGTCACCGTCCCAGGTGAGTTAGTCTCGTAGCCAAGCTCTCGGTGCAACTGCAGTACTTATCGTTGCACCTCGTCCCGCTCACCGTGTCGTTGAGGTAATCCGCGAGGTAATCATGCCCAAGTCCAAGGTCCGCAAGAAGAACGACTTCACCGTCAGCTCGGTCAGCCGCACCCCAGTGAAAGTCAAGGTCGGACCGTCGAGCGTGTGGTTCGTCGCGCTGTTCATCGGTCTCATGCTGATCGGTCTTGTCTGGCTGATGGTGTTTCAGTTGGCCGCCGTCGGAAGTCAGGCACCGGCCGCCCTGAACTGGATGGCGCAACTGGGCCCGTGGAACTACGCCATCGCGTTCGCTTTCATGATCACCGGTTTGTTGCTCACGATGCGCTGGCACTGAGCAGGACCGTCGGTGCAATGAATTCATTTTCGGCCTGATTCGTCGCTGTGTCAGCAACTTTCGAGAGCACCCAATCACACGCGTGTGATTTATCCCCACTGTTGATAGCTGATGTGGATAACTGCATAGGCCGTGGTGGGAGGGGCTAAGAAGCGCATGCAGCAAACACAATGGCAGCCGCACACGGCGGGAATCGCAGGTTGTGGCGCCGCGGGCGTTTTGATGGCTATCGCCGCTGTGACCGTCGTCACAGACCCGCCGGGCCGCATTCTGGCGGGCGTTGCCGCGGCGGGTCTGATCTTGTTTGCCGGCGTGTCGTGGCACGCGCGTCCCAAGCTGGCAATCACGCCCGGCGGCCTGATGCTCCGCGGCTGGTTTCGAACGCAGGTATTGCAGCATTCCGACATCAAGATCATCCGCATCATCGAGTTCCGCCGCTACGGGCGCAAGGTGCGGTTACTCGAGGTCGAGACGGCGGACGGCGACCTGGTGCTGTTCTCGCGCTGGGACCTCGGAACGGACCCGCTGGACGTGCTCGACGCGCTCACCGCAGCCGGCTACGCGGGTGGACAACAGCGCTGAGCGGCCCGCCTCGGCTGCCGAGCTCAGGAGATGGTGATCGACTCGATGACGACCGGCTCGGTGGGACGGTCGTTGCCGTCGGTGCCCGTGGTGGAGATGGCGTCGACGACCTTCTGCGACTCCGGGTCGGTCACTTCACCGAAGATCGTGTGGCGCCGGTTCAGGTGCGGGGTTTGGCCCACCGTGATGAAGAACTGCGAGCCGTTGGTGCCCGGGCCCGCGTTCGCCATCGCCAGCAGGTAGGGCTTGTCGAATTGCAGTTCGGGGTGGAATTCGTCGGCGAACTTGTAGCCCGGGCCGCCGCGGCCGGTTCCCGTCGGGTCGCCACCCTGGATCATGAAGCCCCGGATCACCCGGTGAAAGACCGCGCCGTCGTAGAAGGGTCCGGAAGAGCCTCCCGATGCGTTCTGCGTCGAGTACTCCTTGGTGCCCTGCGCCAGGCCAACGAAGTTGGCGACGGTCTTGGGCGCGTGGTTTCCGAATAGGGCGACCTTGATGTCGCCGCGGTTGGTGTGGAGCGTGGCGGTAGCAGTCTGAAAGGGGCTGTTGGTCACGGCATGAGAGTCTGCCACTACGGGCGGGCGTTGGCGCACGCGGTGTCACCCAAGGCGAACCGCCGCCGAAAACGCGGCGGGCGCGCACGACGGACGGCGACGTCCCTATGCTGGCAGTCGGTTCGGATATCGGACTTTCCTGGGCCGGCCGCACGGGTGGCGGTACCAGCGGGACAGAGAGGCCGACAGATGAGCGCGAAGACGGATTCCCGGCTGACCCCACGGCAGCGATTGGCGCGCGGCCTGAGTTACTCGGCGCAGGGACCGGTTGACGTCACCCGCGGAGTGGTCGGGTTGAGTGTCCAATCCGCGCAGTCGACCGCGTCGCAGTTGCGGCGCCGCTACCAGGAGGGCCGGCTGGCCCGAGACCTCGCGGCGGCCCAACAGACGCTTGCCCAGGAGCTGGCCGCCGCACAGGAAGTGGTCACGAGCCTGCCCCAAGCGCTGCAAGACGCGCGGCGCGCCCAGCGTCGCGGCAAGCGCCCGTTGGTCGTTCGCGGGAATCGCCGTCGCGGTCCTCGCCGGTGGTGCCGCCGCGTTCAGCATCGTCCGGCGCTCCGTGCGGGCGAAGCCGCAGGAGCCTCAGTCGCGACCGCCGAGCGTCGACGTGCAGCCGCGCCCTTAAGGGTCACCGCGCGGCGAGCCGCAAGCATTCGCGGCGCCGAACCAGAATGCTCGGCAGCCATTCCCCGATCTCGGTTGCGTCGATCCAACTGGTGCGCGCCAGCAGCATGCGCAACACGATGTGGGCTTCCAGTCGGGCCAGCGCAGCGCCGACGCAGAAATGCACGCCCTTGCCGAAGCTGACGTGGCTCTTGGTGGCGGTGCGGTCGAGCCGGAATTCGTGTGGAGTCGCGAAATGCACCGGGTCGCGGTTGGCCGCTCCCCACATCAGTAGCAAGTGCGAGTTGGCCGGCACGTCGATCCCGCCCAGCGTGGTGTCGCGCCAGACATGGCGGTAGTGACCCGCGAAAGGGCGACTCGAAGCGCAACGTCTCTTCGATGAAAGCGCTTAGCAGGTCCGGGTTCTCGCGCAGCTGCCGTTGGATCGCGGGGCGATCGGTGAGGATCCACGCCGCGCTGCCCAGCAAGTGACGCGGTCGATTCGCCGGCCGCGCTGAAGAGCGTGAGCATGATTCCCAGCGCCGGCAGTTGCTCGAGTTCGCCCGACGCGTAGCGTGCCGCCAAGTCGCCTATCAGCCCGGAATCTGGTTTGCCGCTGGCCTTTTCGAAATGGCTCCAGCACGTAGCCGGACAGCTCCATCGCTGCCAGTCCGGCCTGCCCAAGCTGTTCGGGTGTGACGATCCCGTCGAGCAGCGTGGTCGTGGCGTACCCCAGCCGGATGAGTGTGTCGACATCGTCGTCGGGAAGGCCTAACAGCTTGCACACCACCATCATCGGCAGCCGGTTGGCGATCGCGCTCATCCATTCGATCTGGCCGTCGTGCAGGTTTTCTTCCCAGAGACGGTCGGCGGTCTGGACCGCGAATTCCTCGATGATGCGCACGCGTTTGGCCGATAAGTGCGGCAGCAGGATCTTTCGGTGCATCGCGTGGACTGGATCGTCCGCGGTGGCCAATGCATGCATCGGGGCGCCCGGCTGCCCCATGTCGAGTGGGGTGACGGTGCCGTCCTCGTGATAGACCATGGTCGCCGTCAGGTTCGACGAGAAATCCTCGACCCGGTCCACGGCCTCCTGTACCGAATCCCAACCGCACACCGCGTAGAACACGGAGTCGCCGATCCGGTGCACGGGTGCCTCGGCGCGCATGCGGTCGTACAGCGGGTAGGGGTCCTGGATCGCGTCGTGCCCGAAGAACCGCGTCGCACTGTCCAAGACCGCCATGCGCTTCAGGTTCGGTGCAGCTCTGCGCGGCGTCAATGGAACGCGGGAAAGTTGAGGAGCGCCGGTGGGGTGGCGTCGACGGTGGGTGATCGCGCAGACCCGTCCCAGCAGCACGTTTACCTGAGAGAAGGCTGCAGAAAATTCTCATGCCGCGAGAAGCTTTTCTGCGCTCCGCAACGTGGTGGAGCATGAGTGGATGCCCCGCGATGACTGGTTGGTGGGCCGCGACCGCCGTAGCGAAGCCGCCGAACGGATCTACACGGCGGCCGCCGACCTCATCGCTCGCCAAGGATATGACAGGTTCACGATCGAAGCCCTGGCCGCCCGAGTGCACTGCTCACCCGCGACGATCTATCGGCACGCCGGCGGCAAGGCGACGATCCGCGACGCCGTCATCGGTATTCAGGCTGCTCGCATCGTGGACACCACCCGTGAAGCCATTAAGGATCTCGTCGGTCCGGAACGCGTCGTGACCGCCACGATCATGGCGCTGGAACGCCTGCGCTCCGACCCACTGGCTCAATTGATGCGGTCGATCCATGCGGCCCCGGTCAGCGACTGGGTCATCAGCTCACCGGCCGTGACCGCCTTGGCCGCCGAGATGCTGGGGCCCGGCAACGATGATCCGCTGGCCGCGCAGTGGCTGATCCGCGTCTTCCTCGCGATGTGGGGGTGGCCGCTGAAAGACCCGGCCGCCGAGCGCGCCCTGGTGGAACGCTATCTCGGCTCGTCCTATAGCAGGGCGTAGATGCGGCCGTCCGAGTGGCAGTTCTATTGCATCGCCTCGGCCCACGCGATATGTCCTTGGAAGCCATGAGTTTTCGCTAAGCCGCGGTAGTGATCCCTGAAGTGCGTGTAAGCCTCGACGTCACCTTGGGCGCGCGCCAGTAGAGCCCGCATCCGCTGCAACCACGTCTCGCGCATCGCCAGGTGCCCATCGGCCGGCTCAGTCGCCAACCGTTCGATTGCGGCCTCGGCTTCGGTGACATCGCTTTCGGTCCCGCGATCGAGCAGTGTCTCCACCAACACGCCCGTGGTCAAGACTCCCCACGAAAGCGCTTGCCCCCCGAGCATTAGATGGTCGACCGCAGCACGCATGAGCGGTATCGCCCCTTCGCGATCGCCGCGGCGCGCCTGCTCACGGGCCACGTACACGTCGAGCATCGGGATATCGCACAAGAAGTGCCCGCCGCGCCGGAAAACTTCGCGGACCTCGGTCAGCAGCTGCTGGCCGCGATCACGCTCGTCGTCCGTGTGGCGGTGCACCAGCGCAAGCCCTAGGGTCAACCAGGCGACACCCAATTGGAGGTTGTCGCCGGATGGCTGGGCGATCACCAGCGCATCCTCGATCTCGCCCACTGCGGAATCGTCGGGCCGAAGCGCGCCGGCCGGTATGCCCGTGGTGTACACGTAGCTGACGACCGTGACGTACGACAGGGAGTCGGCGCCGTTCGCCATGCCCACGCCGCGCTCGCAAATCGTCTTGCCATCCGGGCCGACCCAGGGCCCATCGGGCGGTGCCCCGCTGGGCGAAGGCGAGCGCCAGGGGAGACCCGAAGAGGAAGTTGCCCTTTGCGGGATCACCCTCAGCCAGGTCGATGACCCGCTGAGACAATCGAAGCATCTCGGCCCACTCGCCGCTCCCTATCTTGGCTCGGATCGGCGGTGAAGGACAGCCCCACTGTCAAAGTCGGGTCGCCGATGGACTCAATGAGGGCGATGGCCTCGGACGCCAGCCGCGACGCCTCGCGCACCCTGTCCTGGAACGTGTGATCCACCACCAGCCCCGCCATCGCGATGGCCAGTGACGGCTTGTCCCCTGCGGCGTTGCACAACTCCCGCAACTCGTCGAACCGGTCCCCGACGTCGTTCACATGCAGCCGCCAGGCGATGCCGCACAACATAGTGCGGGGGGCGATGCACATGGCTACCACGTCCGGGTCATCGGCCGTCAATGCGTCGGCGATACGCGTGGCACTTTCCCAACTCAGCCGCGCCGCGGCAATGTCACGGTACGTCGCCCACGTTGCCGCGCGCATGTGCCAGCCGTAGGCGTCCCGCAAGTCACCCGCGGCTTCGAGATGCTCGGCGATCAACGCCGCGTTCTGGTCGGCGGATTCCGGCTCGCGGGCCTCGATGGCGCCTGCCAGCCGCCGGTGCATCTGTCGCTCGATCGGACCTGCAGTTGTGATTCGTAGGCCACGCTGCGGATCAGCGGGTGGCGGAAGGCGAACTCGGCGCTGGGCGTGAATCGGACCTGATCGATCAGCGCGGCCTTCAGGAGCGCGTCGAGTACGGGGGCATTGCCCACCGCGGCGAGTAATTCGGGCGTGAATCGCGAGCCGATCACCGCCGCGGCGTTCAGCGTCTGCTTGGCATCGGGATCCAAGCGGTCGATGCGCGCGGCGATGGTGGCCTGCAGCGTCGCCGGAACGGTGACCTTGGCCAGATCCGTGCCGCAGGTGAATGCGCCGCGGACACCTTCGAGCATCAGCGCGCTCCGCGAGCTCGCGCACTATCTCCTGTGCGAAAAACGGGTTCCCACCCGCTCGTTCGGCCACCAGCTCTTTGATCCCGGAGACCGACGGATCGGTGCCCAGCAGATCGTCGAGCAGCGCCGCGGTCTCCGATTCGGTGAGTGGCGAGAGCGAAATCGTCTGGGCACCGGGCACGTTCGCGAGCAGCGCCGGTGTACTCGGGTCGGTAGGTGATCAGCACCATCGACGGCGTCTGGGGAATGACGGTGAGGAACTCCGCCAGCATCGAGTCGCTTACCTCGTCGATCCAATGCGCATCCTCGATGACGTAGAGGACCGGCTGGGTGCGGTTCAGCGACATCGAGTTGATCAGTGCGGTCAACCGCCGTCGCCGCGCGTCGGGATGGATCGTCGGGGGCGGAGTGTCGGGGTCTCGAATGCCCATCAGGTCGTAGAGCAGCAGCACGTCCTCGTCGGAGGCATAGGGGACCCTGGCGCGCACCTGCTCCCGCGCCGGCTCGTCGTCGAGACTCGGTTATTCCGAGGCCTCACGTAGCAACGCGCCACCGCCACAGAAACGGGACATCGCTGGCGTGCGACTCACAGAAGGCGGAAACCGCCTCCACGCCTTTACGTCCACGCGCCATCGCGACCGCCTCACCAACGAGTCGCGTCTTGCCGATGCCCGCCGTCCCGGCAACGCAGATCACATACCCGCGCCCGCTCTTCGAGCTCGATCCAGGAGGCCGGCGATCGCTGTAACTTCCAGCTCTCGCCCGACCAGCGCGCCTTGCAAGTCGCCGCTGCGTTGCGGCCCGCCGGTGAGGCTGAGAAGACGGCGGGCCAAGCACCGGGACTCGCGCTGCCTTTGATCTGCACCTGCTCGGGGTCTGCCAGCAGGGCGGCCTGCTGAACGAGTCGGGCGGTGGATTCGCTGAGCATCACCCCACCCGGTGGCGCCACAGATTCCATTCGTTGCGCCATCCCGACCTGCTCACCGATTGCGGTGTAGCGGAACGGGCCCGACCCGATATCACCGGCGATCACCTGACCGGAGTTCAGCCCCACCCGTAACTGAAAGCTCCACACCGTCGCGCTGTAGGACGTCGAAGGCAAGCCGCTTGATCTCTTCCTGAACACCCAGGGCCGTCAGACAGGCGCGAAAAGCGTGGTCTTCCATCGCGACCGGCGCGCCGAACACCGCCATGATCCCGTCGCCGGTGAACTTGTCCACCGTGCCCCCGTAGCGGTGCACCACCTTGCTACAGCGGTCGACCAGTTCGGCCATGATTTCGCGCAACCGCTCCGCGCCAACTGCCGTGGCGATGTCCATGGAATGCACCACGTCGGCGAACAGCACCGATACTTGCTTGTACTCCGCATGTGTGGCGGGTTCGGCAACCGGCGCGCCGCAGCCGTGACAGAACCGCGCATTCTCGAGAAGTTCGGTGCCGCACGCCTTGGCACGTCCCTACGGCCGTCATCCGGTTCTCCGCCAATTCCGACATACAGCGTTTGCTGGGCTCTTCAAAGAATAGGTGACCCCGGCACGAAGTTCTAAGGCACTACGGCTCAATCTTTGGCGAAGCAGAACAACCGGTAGGAGGCCTCGCCGTTTCCCAGCCGGCGGTAGATCAACGAGCCCGGGCCACCCGCGTAATCGTTAGCTATGCCGCGCAACAGCGCGATATTCGGCAGACGGCGAGCGATTTGGTCGGCGAACCGATTCTTCTCCAGCCCGCGCATGACCTCGGCGTTGATGACCCGTCCCGACACCAGCCGCATGGGGATTTTGGCCAGGTCCGCCTCCCAGGCGGCGATTTCGTCCGCGTAGCGGATATCGGCGTACAGGAAATGGCCGCCCCGGCGCAGCACGCGTTCGACCTCGGCGAAGAACCTGGGAACGTTCTTGGTAGTTGATCGCGGCTTCGACATTGACCACCGCGTCGAAGGACTGATCGGGGAAGGGCAGGCTTTCGGCGTTGCCCTGCACGAAGTTCAGGCCGGGCAGGGTGTGGCTGCTTTCGGCAGAACTCGATGCCGACCGTGTTCAGATCCAGGCCCGTGTAGGACGCCGGATGCAGGGTCCGCATCAAATACGAAGCGCCGCCGCCGTGGCCGCAACTCACCTCCAGCACGTTTCTGCCCGCGAGGTCCACCTGCGTAGCCGTGCGGTGGTAGAGCTGAATGGCGAACCGATCGGGCTCATCGGACACCGCCAGCGGCAAGGACATCGGCGGATCCTCCTCATATCCGTAATTCAGGAACAACACGTCGTCCCTTATGAGCAGGCGGCTGAGAAACCGGTAGCCGTATTTGAAGCGCAAATTCATCAGCTTCAGTGACACGGGGTTGCGATTCAGCCGGTCGATGACGCTTTCAATCGGCGTACGTTGAAGCCGCCCATCGTCTTTGGTGCAAAACCGGCGTGGTGATAACGGCCGAGGTAACCTGACGCCCATGCTCAAGTGTCCCATTCCGACACTGCTGCGCGAACGCGCCAGTCTGCAGCCGAATCGGACGGCGTTCACGTTTATGAATTACGAACGGGACCCGGACCGGAATTGCCGAGAGTTTGACGTGGTCGCAGGTGTATCGACGGGTGCTCAACCTCGCAGCACGAGCTCAGGCTTCGCGGATCCACGGGCGACCGTGCGCTGATATTGGCGCCCCAGGGCCTTGACTACGTCAGCGCGTTTCTCGGCGCAATACAGGCCGGTTTCATCGCCGTTCCGCTAGGTGCCGACCAGCGACGAACGCGTCGACGCGGTGCTGCGTGACGCATCGCCCACGGTCATTCTCACGACATCCGCTGTCGCAGGCGAGATCGCCGAGTATTTCGAGTCGAAGTCCGGTGCGGCGGTCCATCGCTCATCGAAGTTGATCTGCTGGATCTCGACTCGAAGAAGGCGCCCCCTGCGAGGGTCGAAAGTGCAACGGACACAGTGTATTTGCAATACACCTCCGGATCCACCCGGCACCCCCGCCGGGGTCATGGTCACGTACAAAAACATCATGGCCAATTTCGCGCAGATCAATGCCGCCTTCTTCGGGGACCACGGGGGTGTTGCCCCGCCGGACACCACGGTGGTGACCTGGCTGCCCTTCTACCACGACATGGGTTTGCATCTCGGCATCATCTTTCCGGTTCTGACCGGCTTTCGCACTGTCCTCGCGAGTCCCGTCGCGTTTCTGCAGCGGCCGGCCCGATGGATGCAATGGCTGGCACAACAACACTCAGCTCACTTTCGGCGGGGCCCAACTTCGCCTTCGAATTGGCGGCGCGGAAAACCTCGGATGACGATTTTGCCGGGCTGGATCTCGGAAACGTGCTCAGCATCCTCAACGGCAGCGAGCGAGTACAACCTGCGACGCTGCAGCGGTTCACCGAGCGGTTCGCCTCGTTCAACCTTCAGGACACGCGTGCTGCGCCCGTCATACGGAATGGCAGAAGCAACGTTGTATGTCGCCACCCACGAAGCCGGTCAGCCACCGCAAATCGTTCATTTCGACTCCGAGCAATTGACCGCGGGCCACGCGAAGCGTCGGGAAGACCAAGGCGGTACAGCGCTCGTCAGTTACGGCGTGCCACGGTCGCCGATCGTGCGAATCGTCGATCCCGAGACCAGTATTGAATGTCCAGCGGGATCGACCGGTGAAATCTGGGTGCACGGAGACAATGTCGCAACCGGCTATTGGCAACGGCCTCAAGAGTCAGAGCAGACGTTCGGCGCAACGCTTGTCACCCCGTCCGCCGGCACACCCGAAGGGCCGTGGCTGAGAACCGGTGATTCGGGCTTCATCTCTGACGAAGAGCTATTCATCATCGGCCGGATCAAGGACATTTTGGTCGTGTACGGGCGTAACCACTCTCCCGACGATCTCGAGGCAACGATTCAGAGCATCACACCCGGGCGATGTGCGGCGATCGCAGTTCCGGACCAAGGCACGGAAAAGGTGGTCGCCATCATCGAGCTCAAGGATCGCACCGACTACCACGAGAATGGGGCTGACAAATTCGGCGTCGTCAAACGTCAAGTCACCTCCGCGATTTCCCATGTGCACGGGCTCAGCGTCGCGGATCTGGTTGTGGTAGCTCCCGGTTCGATCCCCATCACCACCAGCGGCAAGGTCAGGAGAGCGGCCTGCGTCGAACGGTACCGTCAGAATCAGTTCGCCCGCCTGGACGCTTAATGCCTGGGGCCACGGGCGATCGCGGGACGCCGAGGGACGCTTTGAGTTTGGCGAGCCTGCTGCGCACCGAATCCGAGCGCACCCTGGCTGTCGCGCAACACCGCCTGGGCCGCAACGCTTTACGCTTCCTTTGCGAGACCCACCTGGAACTTCCGCCGCAGCCTGCGCCCGATCGCCGCATCCTCGTTTTGTTTGCCCACTTCGATCTCCAGGGCATCGTCGATCCGTACGTCGCCTATTACCTGAGGGCGCTGCACGGGCTGGGGGCGACCATCGTTTTCGTCTCCGGCTCACCCGCCCTGTCGGCCGAGTCGGTCGCTCCCATCCGGCCCTTCTGTGCGGGCATTTACACCCGCCGCACGCTGTCCCTCGACTTCGGCTCGTGGCATCTCGCGTGGTGCATCCTCAGGCAGCGCGGCTGGTCACTCGATCGCTTCGATCGATTCGTCCTCGCCAACGACAGCGTGTTCG
Source organism: uncultured Actinomycetota bacterium (assembly GCA_963849935.1). GTDB lineage: Bacteria > Actinomycetota > Actinomycetes > Mycobacteriales > Mycobacteriaceae > Mycobacterium. The sequence goes on along the minus strand of CAWKJQ010000015.1, from coordinate 636,696 downwards.
GTCCGCTGTTTCCCCTCGAGGAGATGTGGAGCTCGTTCCGCGGTGCTGACATGTACGGTGCGATCGAAAACACCCAGATCGCTTCGCACCTCCAATCCTTTTTTCTGGCTTGGGATCTCAACTCGCGCACCCGGCCCTTCCTCAACGATTTATGGGATGGCTTCCAGTACGCGGTCCACAAAGGCACCCTCATCTGGCGGTACGAGGTCGGCTTATCCAGGCGCGCGCGCAAAGCCGGCCTCAGCGTCAAACCCTTCGTCTCCGCCGACACCATCCGAACCTCCTACGGCCACTCGTCGCCGCCGTGGGTCAGCACGCGCTCGGGGCGAAACAACGGCACCCTCTATTTTTGGGACGGCCTCATCGAGGACCTCCGATTCCCTTTTCTCAAGGCGGCCGTGCCGCGCGACAAGCGCTGGCACGCCTCCATGGCGCACCTGCGCGACGTCATCGAGCAGCACACGTCCTATCCCTTCCGGCTCATCCAATCGAACGTGGACAGGCTCGGCCGCGGAGGCGATGCCCAGCGCGGCTCATATGCTGCCGATGCCGGCGGCAATCAACACAACCCCCGCCACCGCGGGTACGGCGATGAGGATCCGCCGACGGTGAACTAGGGCAAGCCTCTGCAGCTGCAGCACGGCCGCCTCGAGTTTTCGCCGGCATGACCAGATAGCTGACGAGCGGGATCTCCACCAGTACAAGCACCACAAGGGTGAACATCACGACTGCGCTGAGCTGAGTGCCGAATGCGGTTCCCGAGGAGACGATGACGATGAGTACGACCAGATAGTCGATCGGCGGCAATTGTCGACACCACGCCGATCCCGAACGCCACCCACGGGTTGCCGCCCTGCAACGCGCGACCAGCACGGGCCCTGACCCGTGCGATCGCGGTCGATCCGATTGACTGCGCACCCGGGCCAGACGGAAAGCCGCCATATGTCAGTACCCCGGCTTGCTGCCGTGCCGGAGACCTCGCCGACACCAGTGCCGCGATCAACAGCGCGACCGCACCGATGGCGATCTGGAAATACCCGCCCGTAAAGCGGGCGAGCCGTGGACCTCGCATCGTCCATAGCCAGCGGCAGCGGAGTTGTGCAGCGCCAGCGCCAGGCCGAAGACACCGATTCCGGGAACGACACCGGCCGCCAGGCCCCCCAGCCAGTATGCGAGCAGGTTGTGCTTTGGCCGCAGCCGCGACATCAACACCGCGACGATCACCAGACGCGTCGGGTCTGTCGCGATCCAAAGGGCGAAAGCCAGCACCGTGCCCCACATCAGGCAACACGCTTTCGGTGAGCCATACGCTTCGATGAGATCGGCCGCCGCGGTGATGCTTTCGGACGGTTTTGTCATTCGGGTGGCGATTTCGCCGGCACGGGCGGCGTATTGCTGTGTGAGAATTTGGCGTAGGTGTGAGACCAGCGACTCCGGGTGATGGTCGACAAGCGTTGAGTACGGCTGACTTTCATTCGGGCCGCCGTTGCCGCCCATAGCGGCTGGTCGGCCACGTCCCACAGGATCAATGTCGGGATCCCGGCTCGCAGGCCGGCGGCGGTGGTGCCGGCGCCACCGTGGTGGACGATCGCGCGACACATCGGAAGGATGGCCGTGTAGTTCACCTGGCCGACGAGCTTCACCTGATCGGGATGTGAAGGGGGTCGGACCGCCGCGTCGGAATAGATCAGCGCCCGCTCGCCTAGCTCCGCGCAGGCCTCGGCGATCATGGCCATCGTCTCGGCAGGGGATTGGACCGGTGTGCTGCCAAAACCGAAATAGATCGGCGGTTTTCCCGCGGCGATCCAGGTCGCGACCTCGTCGTCGGCATCCGTCGGCAACTCCAGTGTCAGCGCGCCGACGAAGGGACGCCGGCTGTTCCATTCGGCCGCGAGGCCCGGGAAAAGCCTCGTCGTAGGCCTGGATTTCGAGCGTTCCGCGTTCTGCCATCCGCTTCGCCGCAGGGACCAATGCCCGCGGCAGGCCCAGTTCACGTCGTTGCGCGTCGTCGGCGTCCTTGGTGATGTGCGAATACAGCCACCAAGCCGCCTTCATCGTGGTGCGGACCAACGGTGCCGGCGACGGCATGGAGGGAAGCCCGATCTGCCCGTTGACGCAGATCGGCAAGTGATGCAGGCGCCACCACCGGAATGTCGTAGTACTCAGCAACATTCGCGACCGACCCGTGGTAAGTCTGGCCCGTAACAGCAGGTCCGCCCCGTCGGCCAGTGACGTCAGCGTCGGCCCATCTCTCCCAGCCCTCGACGAAGAGCTCCTTGCCTGCACGCACGAAGTTAACCGGATTCTGGATCTTGAAGGCGTGATGGGTGAAATCCGCGACCGCATACCTGCTCTCGCGAGTCCGGCCCGTAGGGCGCGGCGGACAGCCCGGCCAACTCGACGAAGCCAACCAGGTCGGGCGGCACCGCCAAGCGGACTTCGTGCCCGCGGCGTTGCAGCTCCACACCGACCGCGGCACAGGGCTCGACATCGCCGCGAGTCCCATGGGCTGCCAAAACAAACTTCACCGGCACAACCCATCCCTGTCAGTGGTGGGCCAAGTCTTCCGCCATTCTTCTGGACCACTCTGCAACTGCATGCGACCCGCACACCGGCCAGCTCCGGCGACGCGGTGGAACACCGACTTCATCGCCTCCGTGTAACGCCTGACGGATTCCCGGGCAATCGGGTTGTTCGGGTAGGTCACCATGATCGAGACCTCGTCGAACAGGCGGAAGACCGTAGAAGTACACGATCGCCGGGTCCCTCGGGTCGCAGTGGACGCTCGCATTCACGCCATTCATGTGGGCGGCGACGATGGCCGGAAAGCGGGGGAAGACCCGCGTCCATGTAGTTCATCATGGTGAACTGAGGTCCCATGGCCTGGCAGCCAGGGAGCCAATTCCAGCACCCGGTTGAACGGCACGTTGGCGAGGTCCATATTCGCGTCGAATGACGCCTGGGCCGCGCGGGCGGTTTCTTCGAACGAGTTCGGGTCGACCGGAACGGTGAACGGCACCACACCGGTAAACCATCCCATCGTCATGAAATCTGCCGGGACTCTTCCGCTTATCGATCGGGGTTAAGTCCGTAATAGGTTTCCGCACCGGTCAACTCGTGACTGGGCAAGGGCCATGCAGGCGAACAAGCCACCGCTGAACCTCGCCCCCGCCTGTTGGCAGATGGATTCGAACCGGGCCGTCTGTTCCGGGCCTAACAGCCGCCTCACTAACACCTCGCCACCGCACGGTATCGACGGGTCGCCGAGCGGCAGCGGGAAATCCGGCAGCGTTCCGCCGTTGGCTGCCGGCGAACTCGATCCACTTTGCGCACCTCGGGCGGATTCCAAGGTCAGGGTCGACACATTGCTGCTTTCCCGTATGCAGAAATCGTCATAGCTGGCCGCCGGTGGCAGCTGAACGGGCGCCTTGCCCGCCAAGAGGGCGTTGTAGTTCATCAGGATCTCGATATATAAGCCGGCGATGATCATCGGGTCGCAGTGCAGATGGTCGACGACCGCATAGAGCGCGAAGCGGTGCTCGTGCTGAATGATGCCGAACCTGAAGCAATCCCATTGCAGCGGGTCGGGCGTGGCCAACACGTATCTCGCCATTCGAGTTGCGTCATGCCGTCTTGCCTGTTGGGGACGAACTGAATATCGCCGGGATCTTGGATGGTGTGCCGGACGATATGCTTCGCTTCGGCTGTATTCGAACCAGCTGTGGTACGTCGCGTGGCGTCGAAGGTGTGCGTTGATGACGTAGTTCATGGCGCGGATATCGCATCGGCCGGGTACGTCCCAGGAGCCCATGACCAGGCGTGAATAATCGAGGCCTCGCTCCGCGAACCGAGAAAAGCCACGCAGATGGCCTGCCTGCATGGAGCTGGGAGGCACCGGGCTTATGGGCGCCTGCCGGGCTTTCGCGATGCTGCCGGGATGCTTCCAAGACACGATCCGGCCCGCCTCGGATCCCAGTCATAGGCGCTGCCAACCCGCAGCCTGACGCGATGGAACCTCCACCTATGAACACGTTTTCCCTCCTGTACTCGACTTTGGCGGAGGACTTTCAACGCTGTCTGGTCCGTCGTCGCCTTCCTCTGGGCGCCAGCTTCTGGAACAGGTGATCCGCCAGGCCCCGAACGGTTGTGATGTCCGCAGGGGTGATGCGTATTCCCGTCACGGCCTCGATCCGAGTGCGCAGTTCGAGGTTGCCCAGCGAGTCGAGGCCGTATTCGGAAAGCGGCTGGTCCGGATCGACGGTGCGACGCAGGATCAGACCGACCTGCTCCGAGAGCAGACGCCGCAGCCGGGCGGGCCACTCGTCGAGCGGCAGCGCGTCCAGCTCGCTCAGCAATTTGCCCGAGCCTGTGCGCTTTGTCCCCGGACTGGAACGTTTCAACGAACCTGCTGCGTTGCGCGAAGGCCGTATCCACGGTGTTCCGACCAGCGGCGCATAGCCGGCGTAGCGCGGTCGTGGCGCAGCAGCTGCCTCGAATGCGTAGGCGCCCTCGTCGGGGGTGATGCGGTGTCACGCCAGCGCGACCCGTGCCTTCACCGTCCGGCGGCCATGTCTTCGCCGGCCTCGGCTCGTATCTCGGCGGCCGACCACTCGCCCCACAGGCCCCAGCCGATCGCGTGGCCGGAAGGCCCTGCGCGCGGCGCCAGTGGGCGAATGCGTCCAGCCAGCTGTTGGCGGCGGCGTACGCGCCCTGGCCCGGCGATCCCACAGCGCGGCCGCCGACGAGAACAACAGAACCAGTCCAGGGCTGCGTGGCCGTCGCCTGGTGCAAGTGCCACGCGCCGTGCACCTTTGGCGCCCAGTCGCGGTCGATGAGTTCGTCGGTGATGTTGGCCAACGTGGCGTCCTCGACCACCGCGGCCGCGTGCAGCACACCGCGCAACGGAAGGCCGGTGGCGGTCGCCGTCGCCACCAAACGCCCGGCGGTGTCAGCTTCCGCGATGTCACCGCACTCCACCACGACATCGGCGCCCATCGCACGGATGAGTTCGATCGTCTCCAGCGCCTTTGCCGTTGGCTCGGAGCGGGAGTTGAGCACGATCCGGCCACAGCCGCGCCGCGGCCATCTTCTCGGCGAGGAACAGCCCAAGGCCGCCCAGGCCGCCGGTGATGATGTAGGAGCCGTCGCGCCGGAAGGCCGGGCCTGCTCGGGCGGCACCACCACGCTGCTGTGCCCGGCCTGCGGGATGTCGAGCACGAGCTTGCCGGTGTGTTCGGCCGCGCTCATCGCACGGACCGCGGTGCCGCATCGGCGAGCGGATAGTGCGTGCTCTCCGGCATCGGCAGCACCCGTCCGCGATCGAGCCGGTACACCGTGCCCAGCAGGTCGCTGACCCGCTGTCGGATGGCTGACGACATCAGTGCCAGGTCGACGCCGGAGAACGCGAGGTTGCGACGGAACGGGAACAGGCCCAGTCGGGTGTCGCCGTAGATGTCGCGCTTGCCGATCTCGACGAATCGTCCGCCGAGCGCCAGCAGTTCGAGCCCGGCCCGCTGCGCGGCGCCCGTCACGGAATTGAGCACGATGTCGACGCCGTATCCATCGGTGTCGCGGCGGATCTGATCGGCGAACTCGGTGCTGCGGGAGTCGTAGACATGCTCGATACCCATGTCGCGCAACAGTTGCTCGACGCTGCTCGCTGCCGGCGGTGGCGAAGATCTCGGCACCCGCGGCGCGGGCGATCGCGATCGCCGCCTGTCCCACGCCACCGGTCGCGGAGTGGATCAACACCTTGTCGCCGGCCTTGATCCGGGCCAGCTCGTGCAGGCCGTACCAGGCGGTCGCGTGCGCGGTGGTCACCGCGGCCGCCTGGGCGTCGGTCAGCCCCGGCGGCAGCGTGACGGCCAGGCGCGCATCACAGGTGACGAACGTGGCCCAGCAGCCGTTGGCGGACATGCCGCCGACATGGTCGCCGACCTTGTGGGTCGTCACGCCGGGCCCGACCGCGGTCACCACGCCGGCGAAATCGGTGCCCAGCCGCGGCAGCGTCCCTCGATGCTCGGATACCGGCCGAAGGCGACGAGGACATCGGCGAAGTTGATGCTGGATGCGGTGACCGCGACCTCGATCTGCCCGGGCCCCGGCGGAACGCGGTCGAACGCAGCGAGTTCCATCGTTTCCAGGTCACCCGGCGTGCGGATCTGCAGGCGCATGCCGTCGTGCTCGTGGTCCACGACGGTGGTTCGCCGCTCCTCAGGGCGCAGCGGAGCGGGACACAGGCGCGCCGTGTACCACTCGCCGTTCCGCCAGGCTGTTTCGTCCTCCTCCGAGCCCCCCCAGCAGTTGCCGCGCCACCTGCTCGGCGTCGGTGTCCTCGTCCATGTCGATCTGGGTGGCGCGCAGATGCGGATGCTCGATGCCGATCACCCGCATCAGGCCGCGCAGTCCGGCCTGGTCCAGATTGGCCGCGTCGTCCGGCAGCACCTTCTGGGCGTTCCGGGTCACGACGTAAAGGCGCGGCGGTTCGCCCGCGATGTCCGGCAGTTCGCGGGCGATGCGCACCAGATGACGCACGTACTCCTCGCCACGCAGCGGCGCACTCCTCGTCCGGATCGCCGTTCCTCGGGGCCGGTGAGGACGACCACGCCGCCGACACTTCGGTCGACGAGATCGCGAGCCGAGCGCTCGGCGTTGGCCCGATGGTCGGCGTGCTGCGGCCATGACATCGTGGTGCATCTCCGCGCCCTCGGCCTTCAATGCATCGGTCAGCCTTGTCGCCACGACATCGGCGGTGTCGGAAGTGCTGATCAGCAGCCATGCTCCGGGCTCGTGTGATCCACCTCGGGCAGGTCTCGCTGCTGCCATTCGATGGTCAGCAACCGCTCGTTCAGCACGCGATCCGGTGCCGCTCTCGGAGACCCCGGTGCCGAGTTGCAATCCGCGCACCGCCAGCAGGACCGTCCCGTGCTTGTCGAGCACGTCGAGGTCGGCCTCGACCCCGGCGCCGTCGGCGCGGTCACCCTCGTGTAGCAGTAGCGGGCGGTGCGGGCAGAGCCGTAGGCGCGCATCCGGCGTACGCCCAGCGGCAGCAGCAGGCCGCCGTTGCCGCGACCTGCGCGCACGCGGGATGGGCGGCGACCGACTGGAAGCAGGCATCCAGCAGCGCCGGATGCACGCCGTACGCGCTGTGTTGCGACCGGATCGGGCCGGGCAGCCCGACCTCGGCCAGCACCGTGTCGACCGTCCCGTCGGCGTGTGTGCGCCGCGGCCAGTCCGGCGAATGCCGGACCGTACTGAATGCCGCGCCCGTCGAACCGCTTCCGCAGCTCGGTGCCGTCCAGGCGGCTCGGGTGGGCCGCCAGCAAGGCGGCCATGTCGTACGGCCGGCGGCTGGTCCTCGTCCTCGGCCGCGTGCAGCACCGCGGTCGCCCGCCGCATCTGCGTCGCCGTCCTGGTTGGTCTCCACCGCGAAGTCGACGGCGCCCGACGACGGCACCGATGCGACGGCCGATACCGGGGTCTCGTCATCGAGCAACAGCATCGCTCGAAGCGAACATCGCGAACCTCGGACGCCTCGCCGAAAACCGTGCGGGCCGCGGCCAGCGCCATCTCGCAGTAGGCCGCCCCCGGCAGGGCGGCCACGTTGTGTATCCGATGGTCACCCAGCCACGGCTGCGCCGCGGTGCCGACCTCGGCCTGCCAAACGTGGCGCTCGGGCTCCTCGTGCAGGCGCACATGCGGGCCCAGCAGCGGGTGCACCGAAACGCGTGCAGGCGCCGCGTGCCCGCGACTCTGACCCTCGCGGGTCAGCAGCAGCGGACGGTGAGTCCACGTCGGCAGCGGTGCATCCACCAGCCGGCCACCGGGGTAGATCACCGAGAAGTCGACCGCCGCACCGGCGCTGAACAGATCCACCAGGAAGCCGCGCAGCCCGTGCGGCAGCGCCTGCTCGCGACGCATGGCGGCCAGCGCGGCCACCGGCATGTCGAGGCTGCGGGCGGTCTGCTCGACGGCGTGGGTGAGCAGGGGGTGGGGTGCCAGCTCCGCGAAGACCCGGAAGCCGTCCTCGAGCGCCGCCTGTACCGCCGCGGCGAACCGCACCATGTGCCGCAAATTGTCCGACCCAGTAACAGGCATCGCACACGGGCTGCTCGCGCGGGTCGAACGCGGTCGCGGAGTAGAAGGGCACCTCCGGTGTCATCGGGCTCGATCTCGGCCAGCACGTCGAACAGCTCGTCAAGGATCGGATCGACCTGTGGCGAGTGCGAGGCGACATCGACCGCGATCTCGCGTGCCGACACGTCTCGCTGCTCCCATGCGGTGACCAGATCGCGCACCGCCGGCGCCACGCCGCCGATCACCGTGGACTGGGGCGAGGCCACCACCGCCAGCACGACGTCGTCGACGCCGCGGGCCGTCAATTCCAAAAGCACTTGCTCGGCAGGCAATTCCACCGACGCCATCGCCCCGGAGCCGGCGATCGTGGACATCAGCCGCGATCGGCGGCAGATCACGCGGACCCCGTCTTCCAGCGTGAGCGCTCCCGCCACCACCGCGGCCGCGGCCTCGCCCATCGAGTGGCCGATCACGGCCCCCGGCTGCACACCGTATGCCCTCATCGTGGCCGCCAGCGCGACCTGCATGGTGAACAGTGCGGGTTGAATCCGATCGATCCCGCTCACCGTCTCGGGGGCCGAAATCGCCTCGGTGACAGAGAATCCCGACTCCTCGGCGATCAGCGGCTCCACTTTGGCCACGGTCGCGGCGAACACCGGTTCGGTTGCGAGCAGCTCGACACCCATCGCCGCCCACTGCGAACCCTGTCCGGAGAACAGCCATACCGGGCCTCGGTCGTCCTGTCCGGCCGCGGGCTGATAGGGAAAGTCGCCGGCGGCGATCTCGCGCAAGCCCTCGGTGAGTTCGGCGATGCTGTCCGCGATGACCGCCGTGCGCACCGGTCGGTGCGCACGGCGGCGGGCGAGCGTGTACGCCAGATCCGTTGCCGCAAGATCCAACGCGCTGGGCGTCGACCCATTCGGCGAGGCGCTGCGCTGTTTGCCGCAGCCCGTCGGCCGACGTCGCCGACAGCGCGAACAGCAGCGGGCCGTCGCTGCCGGGTGGCGCGCGGCGACCGGTGCGGCCGCCTCGGGGCCTGTTCCACGATCGCGTGCACGTTGGTTCCCGAGAATCCATACGATGACACCGCCGCCCGCCGGGGCCCATGGTGACCGTTGCGGGGCCACGGCGTATTCTCCTGCGGCACAAAGAGGTTGGTTTCGATCTGGGCCATCTCGTCGGGTAGTCGGGTGAAGTGCAGATTGCGTGGAATCACACCGTGCCGCAGCGCGAGGACCGCCTTCATCAGCCCCAGCGCGCCGGCCGCCGACTGGGTGTGCCCGAAGTTGGTCTTCACCGATGCCAGCGCGCATGGCCCGTCGAGGCCGTACACCTCTGCCAGGCTTGCGTATTCGATGGGATCACCCACGGGGGTCCCGGGGCCGTGCGCCTCGACCATGCCGACGGTGCGGGCGTCCACACCGGCCACGGCCAATGCCGACCGATAGGCCTCGACCTGCGCCACCCCCGACGGCGTCACGATATTCACCGTGTGGCCGTCCTGGTTGGCGGCCGTGCCCCGGAGCACGGCCAGGATCCGGTCGCCGTCACGGCGCGCGTCCGGTAACCGCTTGAGCATCAGGACGACGCACCCTTCGCCCGCCACGAACCCGTCGGCGGCGACGTCGAACGCGTGGCAGCGTCCGGTCGGCGACAGCATCCCGATGGCGGAACCCGAACAGGATTTACGGGGTTCGAACGACACCGAGGCGCCACCCGCGAGGGCGATGTCACTTTCGCCGTCATGCAAGCTGCGACAGGCCACATGGACCGCCGCCAGGCCGGACGAACACGCGGTGTCCACCGTCATCGCCGGACCGCGCAGTCCCAGTGTGTAGGCGATGCGCCCGGAGCCCATGGCGAAGCTGTTGCCCATGTATCCGTATGGCCCCTCCAACGCGTCGGCCTCGGCATGCACGAATTGGTAGTCGTCATGCATCAACCCCATGAACACACCGGTGCGCGAGCCGGCCAGCGCATCGCGGCGTCAGGCCGCCGTGCTCCATGGCCTCCCACGCGGTTTCCAGCAGCAAGCGATGCTGCGGATCCATCGCGGTGGCCTCTTTTTCGGTGATGCCGAAGAACTCGGCATCGAAGCCCGCGACGTCATCGAGGAACGCGCCCCACTTGCACACCGACCGCCCCGGCACACCGACCTGGGGGTCGTAGTACTCGTCGGCGTCCCACCGCTCCGGTGGAATTTCGGTGACCAGGTCGTCGCCGCGCAGCAGCGCCTCCCATAACTGATCTGGGGAGGCGATGCCGCCGGGCAACCGGCACGCCATGCCGATGACGGCGACGGGAGTAACGGGCGTCTTGACTATCTGGACCGTGGACATAGCCGATCCCGAGTCCCCAAATCCCCATTGCGGATTACCCCGAACAAAGCCGTTTCCTCCATAGCAAAGGTGGAGTTGCGCTGTGGGCTGCCTTATCGCGGGATAGCAACCTCTCGGTTGTCGGGCTGCCTACTGCGACGCCGATATTGGGAATGTGTGGTCAGGCTGGAGCTTTTCTGCAGGTCAGTCGCCTCACGGCGGCTGCGGCTTAATGGTCATGCGGTCAGTGCATACAGATGTTAGCGAAACACTATCGGACCGTGACGGTATCTGCGAGCACAATTTGGATGGGGCTCGAGTTAACTGAGACTTTGTGGAGCCTAGGGGAATCGAACCCCTGACACCCGCCTTGCAAAGGCGGTGCTCTACCAACTGAGCTAAGGCCCCTCATCGTGACTGAGTGGCTGACCTTGGTCATCCACTGCCACGTGCCAGACCTCGACTCCACGCCGGGACCACGCCACCGCCGCCAATACGGCGATAAATCCCAGTGGCAGCGCGAGTCTTACGCAACGTCTTGACGGGCACATGGTTGTGGGCCTAGGAGGACTCGAACCTCCGACCTCTTCGTTATCAGCGAAGCGCTCTAACCGCCTGAGCTATAGGCCCGTACTCGCGTACGGCCGAGCGACGAGATTACCGCAATCCCCGCCCGACTCCCAAAAGCACAGCATCCACGCTAGTCGCGATCCGCCAATGTCACCTCGACGCCCCCGATCAGATCGGTGGTCAGGTTGTAGACGAACGCGGCGATGGTGGCCATCGCGGTCAGCAGCACGATATTGACCAAGCCGATCAGGACGGCGCCGCCGAAAATCGTGCCGCTGGACACCAGTTCGCCACTGCTGCCGCTGGTGTTGTTGAGCAAGTCACCGACGTTGCTGTTCAACTTCGACCAGACGCCCATGCCGCCGAGCACCAGGTAGAGGAACGCGACGGCGATCATCCAGACGAAGAACAACGCCACCGAGAGCAGCAGCGACACCTTCAACGTGCTCCACGGATCGATGCGGCGGATCTGCATGCTGGCACGCACCGGGCCCCGTGTTCGTCGGGACACCTGCACCCGGTTGTCGCGGCTTTCTCGGCTGTTCTCGCCGGTGGCCGGGCGTCCGGTCGCCGACGAGCTCGGCGTCTCCGCGGGCCGCTCGGGGGCGGGTTTGCGGTGCGGCCCGCGCGGCACCGGGCCGGACAAATCCGGCAGTTCGCTGGCGTAGGCCTCGGTCGGCGACCCTTCACCACGCGCGGGCTCGGGCTCCTTGGCGTGCGCCGGAGCGCCGGCTCCCGGCGCCGCGGTGCCGGAGATGAAGCGGTTCAGCCGGGCCTCCACGCCGCCGGCCTGGCCCGAGGGCCGCTTCTCGGTGGACGGCTCGTTCTGTCGGGGCCCCGGCTGCTGCGGCCGGGGGCCGCCGCGCTGCCACGGTGGTCCTCCCCGCCCTCCTGGGCGCGGCCACCCTGTGCTGGCGGCGCCGCGCGGCGCACCCCGGCACGCTCGACCGAACCATCCCCGTTGGGGCCGTCCCCCTTCTTGGGGGCGCCCGGCTCGTTCGGTGAGGTCACCCCGACTCCTTAGGTCTCCTACCCTGGCCGCAAACGCGGTGGCAGTCGAATTATGTCTGGTCGGGCTGAGTCTAGTTGCCCGATTCCTCCTCCGGCCGCGCCGCGGCCCGCATCGTCATCGGGCTGAGTCTAGTTGCTCGGTACCGACTAGCTGTCCGACTCCGCAGCGCCGCCGCTTTCTTCGACGACTTCGTCCGCGTTTTCTTCGGCGTTGCGGGCAATGGCCAACAGCGTGTTCTCCTCACCCAGGTTCATCAGGCGCACGCCCTTGGTCTGCCGTCCCGCCTTGCGGACCTGGCGCGCCGCGGTGCGGATGACGCCGCCTCCCGAGGTGATTGCGTAGAGCTCGCTGTCCTCATCGACAATCAACGCACCAACCAGCCTGCCACGCCGGCGGTCGTACATCACCGTCAGGACTCCCTTACCGCCGCGGCCCTGCACCGGATACTCCTCGATGGCGGTGCGCTTGGCATATCCGCCGGACGTCGCCACCAGTAGATAGGTGCCCTCGCGGACGACGTTGAGCGACAACAGGTAGTCGTCGGCGTTGAACCGCATGCCCTGCACGCCGGAGGTGGCGCGGCCCATCGGGCGCAGCGCTTCGTCGGTCGCCGAGAACCGGATGGACTGGCCGTTTGCCGAGACCAGCAGCAGGTCGTCCTCGGCGGAGCAGAGCACCGCACCGACCAGCTCGTCGCCGTCGCGCAGGTTGACCGCCACGATTCCGCCCGACCGGTTGGAGTCGAAGTCGGTCAGCTTGGTCTTCTTCACCAGACCGTTGCGCGTCGCCAGCACCAGATAGGGCGCGTCCTCGTAGCTGCGTGATCTGGATGACCTGGGCGATGCGCTCCTCGGGTTGGAAGGCCAGCAGGTTCGCGACGTGCTGACCGCGAGCGGTCCTCGAGGCCTCCGGAAGTTCGTAGGCCTTGGCCCGATACACCCGGCCCTGCGTGGTGAAGAACAGGATCCAGTCGTGCGTGGAGCACACGAAGAAGTGCCGCACGATGTCGTCCTGCTTCAGACCGGCGCCCTGCACGCCCTTGCCGCCGCGTTTCTGGCTGCGGTACAGGTCGGTCTTGGTCCGCTTGGCGTAGCCGGTCTCGGTGATCGTGACGACGACGTCCTCGCGGGCGATCAGGTCCTCGTCGTCGACGTCACCGTCGGCGGCGATGATCCGGGTGCGACGCTCGTCGCCGTGCTTGTCGACGATTTCGGCGAGTTCGTCGTGCACGATCCGGCGCTGCCGCTCGGGCTTGGCCAGGATGTCTTCCAGGTCGGCGATCTCGGCTTCGATCTTGGCCAGGTCGTCGACGATGCGCTGGCGCTCCAGGGCGGCCAACCGGCGCAGCTGCATATCCAGGATCGCCTGCGCCTGTATTTCGTCGATGTCCAGCAGCTCGATCAGGCCGGCCCGCGCGATCTCCACCGTCTCCGACGCCCGGATCAAGGCGATGACCTCGTCGAGCGCGTCGAGCGCTTTGACCAGACCGCGCAAGATGTGCGCGCGTTCGTTGGCCTTGCGCAGTCGGTAGGTGGTGCGCCGGACGATGACGTCGAGTTGATGCGCGACGTAGTAGCGGATCATCTGGTCGAGCCGCAGCGTGCGCGGCACCCCGTCGACGATCGACAACATGTTGGCGCCGAAGCTGGTCTGCAGCTGGGTGTGCTTGTAGAGGTTGTTCAGCACCACCTTGGCCACAGCGTCGCGCTTGATCTCCACCACGATGCGCAGGCCGACGCGGTCGCTGGACTGGTCTTCGATGTTGGAGATGCCGGCCAGCTTGCCGTCGCGCACCTGCTCGGCGATCGAGGTGATGAAGTTGTCGTGGTTCACCTGGTAGGGCAGCTCGGTGATCACCAGCGAGGTGCGGCCGCGTGAATCCTCTTCCACCTCAACGACTCCGCGCATCCGGACCGACCCGCGGCCGGTGGTGTACGCGTCGTGGATGCCTTGCGACCCGACGATCAGACCGTGGGTGGGGAAGTCCGGACCCTTGACCCGCTCGCAGACCGCGGTCAGCGTGGCCTCCTCGTCGGCCTCGTGATTGTCCAGGCACCAATAGACCGCCTCGGCCAACTCGCGCAGGTTGTGCGGCGGGATGTTGGTCGCCATGCCGACCGCGATGCCGCCGGAGCCGTTGGCCAGCAGGTTGGGGAACCGGCTGGGCAGCACGGTCGGCTCCTGCACCCGACCGTCATAGTTGGGGATGAAATCGACTGTCTCCTCGTCGATTTCACGCAGCATCTCCATGGCGAGCGGCGTCAGCCGCGCTTCGGTGTAGCGCATGGCCGCCGGCGGGTCATTGCCGGGCGAACCGAAGTTGCCCTGCCCGTCGACCAACGGATAGCGCAGCGACCACGGCTGCGCCATGCGCACCAATGTGTCGTAGATCGACGAGTCACCGTGCGGGTGATAGTTACCCATCGTCTCCGCAACCGACCGTGCCGATTTCGCGTGTCCGCGGTCGGGCCTGAACCCGGAGTCGAACATTGCGTACAGCACGCGGCGGTGCACCGGTTTCAGACCGTCCCGCACCTCGGGCAGCGCGCGTCCGACGATCACGCTCATCGCGTAGTCGATGTAGCTGCGCTGCATCTCCTGCTGAATGTCGACCGGTTCGATCCGGTCGACGGAGTCGTCGCCGGGCGGCAGCGTGGTGTCAGTCATGTAGTCCTCGTGGGTCGGTCAACGGTGACGGGTCTGATCGCTCAGACGTCCAGGAAGCGAACGTCCTTGGCATTACGGGTGATAAAGCTGCGGCGCGCATCGACGTCCTCACCCATCAGGATCGAGAACAGTTCGTCGGCGGCCGCGGCGTCGTCGAGCGTGATTTGGCGCAGCACCCGAACCGTGGGGTCCATCGTGGTTTCCCACAATTCCTTGGCGTCCATTTCACCCAGACCTTTGTAGCGCTGGATACCGTCTTCGGCATTGATCCTCTTGCCTGCCGCCCGTCCGGCCTCCAGCAAGCCATCGCGCTCGCGATCGGAGTAGGCGAATTCGGGATCGCTGCGCTGCCACTTCAGCTTGTACAGCGGCGGCTGCGCCAAAAACACGTGCCCATGCTCGATCAGCGGCCGCATGAACCGGAACAGCAGCGTCAGCAACAACGTAGAGATGTGCTGGCCGTCGACGTCCGCGTCGGCCATCAGCACTATCTTGTGATAGCGCAGCTTGGAGAGGTCGAACTCGTCGTGAATACCGGTGCCCAGCGCGGTGATGATCGCCTGCACCTCAGTGTTTTTCAAAACCCGGTCGATGCGGGCCTTTTCGACGTTGATGATCTTGCCGCGCAGCGGCAGGATGGCCTGGAACATCGAGTCGCGGCCGCTCTTGGCCGAGCCACCCGCCGAGTCGCCCTCCACCACATACAGTTCCGACTTGCGCGGATCGGTGGAGCGGCAGTCGGCGAGCTTGCCGGGCAGCCCGCCGAGGTCGGTGGCGCTCTTGCGGCGCACCAACTCTCGTGCTTTGCGCGCGGCGATGCGGGCCTGCGCCGACGACACCGCCTTGTTGACCACGACTTTGGCATCCGCGGGGTTGGCTTCGAACCAGTGCGTGAGTTGTTCGTTGCAGACCTTCTGCACGAAGGACTTGACCTCGGTGTTGCCCAGTTTGGTCTTGGTTTGGCCCTCGAACTGCGGTTCGCTCACCTTGACCGAGATCACCGCGGCGAGGCCTTCGCGGATGTCGTCGCCGGTGAGGTTCGGGTCCTTGTCTTTCAGCAGCTTTTTGTCTTTGGCGTACTTGTTGACCACCGTCGTCAGGGCGCTGCGGAAACCCTCTTCGTGCGTGCCGCCCTCGTGGGTGTTGATGGTGTTGGCGAAGGTGTGCACCGATTCGGAGTAACCGCCGTTCCACTGCATCGCGATCTCGACCTCGTGACCGGGACCCTTGCCGTCGAAGTCGATGATGCTCTGCTGGATGGGGCTTTTGGTGCGGTTGATGTGTTTGACGAAGTCGACGAGGCCACCGGGGTAGTGGAAGGTGCGGTGCTTGACCTTATGCGGCGCAGCGGATTCCGCGGCCTTCTCCTCTGCGGACTTGGGAGCTTCGGCGGTGTCGCTGACGACCTCGTCGACGACCTCGTCCTTGGTCACCCGTTCGTCGGTGAGGTTGATGGTCAAGCCCTTGTTGAGGAAGGCCATTTCCTGCAGGCGGCGCGCTACCGTCTCGAAGTCGTAGTCGGTGGTCTCGAAGATGTCGGAATCGGCCCAGAATCGGATCGTGGTGCCCGTCCGCTTGGTGGCCTCGCCCTGTTTGAGGGTTCCGGGCACTGCACGGTCGTAATACTGCGACCATTCGTGACCGTCACGGGCGATGTCCACCTCCA
The DNA here is from genome assembly GCA_963849935.1 of uncultured Actinomycetota bacterium. GTDB lineage: Bacteria > Actinomycetota > Actinomycetes > Mycobacteriales > Mycobacteriaceae > Mycobacterium. Next base: position 620,387 of record CAWKJQ010000015.1, on the reverse strand, counting down.
GCCGCTTCGACAGTGCATTGACGACCGACACACCGACGCCGTGCAGACCACCGCTGACGTTGTAGCCACTGTTCTCACCGCCGAACTTGCCGCCGGCGTGCAGTTGCGTCATCACGACGTCGACGGTGGGGGCGCCGGTGGCGTGCATCGCCACCGGGATCCCGCGGCCGTTGTCGGAGACCTCGACGCTGCCGTCGTCGAGAATGCGGACGTCGACCTTATCGGCGTAGCCGGCCATCGCCTCGTCGACCGAGTTGTCCACCACCTCCCAGATGAGGTGGTGCAGACCACGCTCACCGGTGGACCCGATGTACATCCCGGGACGCTTGCGGACGGCTTCCAGGCCTTCGAGCACGGTGATCGCTGAAGCGCCGTATTCGTTTTGCGCCTTCTTCTTCTGGGCAGCCACGGTCGGAATGCTCTCCTTGGGGTTTCATGCGGGCGGTTCCAGTCACCGCAACAGTCGCATCCCGTCAGTCTAGCGTGATAAGGCGTCGGCACCGAGTTTGTGGCCGCGTTTCTACCCAGCTAACCGCGCCGTGCGCACGATTTCTTCATTCTCGCCGCGTCCCGACGTGCATCGAGGGGGTCCGTGGCGTCCTGGCGGATTTCAGGGGCCTGTGGAGAAACGCTCATCTGGGGGATCCGGCCGTCGGCGTCGAAGTCGTTAACCGTAGGTATCGCGCGGGCCTCTTCCAGCGATATGACGAGGCCCCTTGCGCCACGAGGGCGCGGCGGGGCCGGTGATTTTCAACGATGTCACCACTCCATTGCCGACGGCGGCGGCGATCTTGGCCAACAACTGCGACTGAATCATCCGCAGCTGAGTCGCCCACGCCGTCGATTCGGCGGCCACACTCAGCACGCCCTCATTCAGGGCCGTCGGCGTCGCGTGGTCGGCGATCTGGTGGCCGACCACAGTTGCCCAGTTACCCAACACGGTGCCCTCGGCGACTTGCGCGGACCATCCCCGTTTTTTGGCCAGATCGCGCGCCAAGCTGCCCAGCGGTTGCGGGTCTCGACCGTCGGGGCCGGGTCCCGACCAACGGCGCCGTTGGCCCGCCACGCGGCGCGAGGCAGGCGCCACCGCTCGACCACGGCCGGCGTCTTTACCCTGGGCCCGGGCCGCCGCGCGAGCTTCCTCGAGCGTGCGCCTGACCAAATCGATGCCGCGTCAGGGCGTTCGGCGGCTGCATGCGACGCGGACCCTCATCCGTACCGGTCATGAGTGCATCTCCGAAACCCGGCCCGAGTCACCGTCGCGCAAGTCGACGTAGACCTGTCGAGCGTCCCAGCCCGCGGGGATGTCTTCGAGCACGGCCGCGGTAACCAACACCTGTTCGGCGGACTCGGCGACTGTGGCCAGCGCGCGCCGCCGGGCGGCGTCGAGTTCGGCGAAGACGTCGTCGAGTAATAACACAGGTTCGCTCTCTTCGGCCCGCAGCAATTCGTAAGCGGCCAGCCGCAACGACAACGCGAATGACCACGACTCCCCATGGCTGGCAAAACCTTTGGCTGGCTGGTCGCCGAGCGACAATTCCAGGTCGTCGCGGTGGGGGCCGACAAGACACATGCCGCGTTCGAGCTCCGCGTCGCGACGTGCCGACAATGCCGCCAGCAACGCGGCTTCCAGGAACTCGCGGTCGCCGCCGGTGATCCCGGCCGCGGCCTCGGCGCCCAGGCTGGATCGATAGCTGATTGCCGCGGCACGCGAGCCCGGGGCCAACAGCTGGTAGGCCTTCTCCACCTCCGGTGACAGCTGGTTCACCAAATCGATGCGGGCGGCCATCAATTGGGCACCGTGTTCGGCGAGGCGACTGTCCCACACGTCGAGCGTGTCCAGCGCGCTCTGGTCGCCGCGGTAGCGCGCCCCGGACAGGGACTTCAGCAGCGCGGTGCGCTGCCGCAGAACCTTCTCGTAGTCGGCGCGCACCGCGGCCACCGTCGGGCGACGCACCGTCGCCAAGTCGTCGAGGTAACGGCGCCGGTCGGACGGATCTCCCCGCACCAACGACAGGTCTTCGGGAGCGAACAGAACCGCGCGCAGCACCCCGATCACCTCACGCGTGCTGCGCACCGGTGAACGATTCAGCCGCGCCTTGTTCGCCCTGCCCGCAGCGATCTCCAGATCCACTGCGCACTCTCTGCCTTCATTGACCACGATCGTGGAAACCACCGCGCGCTCGGCACCCGCGCGGATCAACGGCAGGTCCGTTCCCACCCGATGTGAACCCATGGTGCTCGAATACCACAGCGCCTCAAGAAGATTGGTCTTTCCGAACCCGTTGGATCCGATGAAGACCGTCCGACCAGGCTGCAATTCGAGGTCGGCGTGTGCCCAGGACCGGAAGTCACGCAGTCCCAAATGCCGGACGTACACCTAGCCAGGCAACCGGACGGGCATCAACAAGTAGACGTAATCGGTCGGCAGGGCGCTGTAAGGTCCGGTGCCGGTCGGGTGGCTGTCGTCATTCAAAGCCGGACGCAGCAACGCCGGCTTGCCCGGCGTCGTGAAACCGAACGACACCCGCTCGGAGTGGACCGAACCCAAACCGTCGGTCAGGTACGTCGGGTTGAAGGCGATCGTCAAGGGCTCGCCGACGAAATCGACCGCAAGGTCTTCCTCGGCCCGGCCGACATCGTCGGCACCGGCGGACAACCGCAGCGATCCTTCGCTGAATTCCATTCGCACCTGGGCGCCCCGGTCGGCCACCAACGCCACCAGCTTGATGGCTTCGGTCAACTCCGCCACGTCGATGGTGGCAACCGCGGTGTGCTCGGCCGGCAACAGCTGGCGGAACTTCGGGAATTCCGCGTCGAGCAGACGAGTGGTCGACCGCTTGCCATTACCGCTGATGCCGAGCAATCCGTCTTTTCCGACGGCCGAACCCGCGCCCAACGACAACCGAACCTCGGAGCCGTCGGCGCCGGTTCGGGCCGCTTCGGCCAATGTCTTCGCCGGCACCAGCACCGCGGCTTCGATGTCCGGTGAGGCCGCCGACCAGGTCAGCTCGCGAACCGCCAACCGGAACCTGTCGGTGGCGGCCAAAACCACAGTGTCACCCGAAATCTCAACCCTGATTCCGGTCAACATCGGCAACGTGTCGTCGCGGCCGGCCGCGATGGCCACCTGGCTGATCGCCTCGGCGAACAGATCGGCGGGCAGCGTCCCGGTCTCTTCCGGCAGCGCCGGCAGCGTCGGGTAATCCTCAACCGCCATCGTGGGCAACGAGAACCTGGCGTTTCCGCAGTGCAGCGCGACCCGGTTGCCGTCGACGTAGAAGTCGATCGGCTTGTTGGGCAGCGCCCGCACGATGTCCGACAACAATCGACCTGATACCAAAACGCTTCCCTGAGAAGCGATTTCGGCTGCAACCTGCGCTTCGGCGGAAACCTCGTAATCGAATCCGGAGATCGTCAGGCCCTCATCGGTCCCAGACAGCAGCACACCGGACAGCACCGGGACCGCGGGTCTGGACGGCAGGTTCTTCGCCACCCACGAGACCGCGTCGGCGAAAGACTCCCGCACCAAACGAAACTTCAAGTCGCTGAGGCCAGCCGTTGTCGTCGCCGCGTCCATAGCGTCCCTTCACCTACTCAGCGTTTTCGAATCCATTGGCTAGCCTCCCCCGCTAGCACGGGGCCCCGCCACGAACGCCGATGACACGTGATGCGCCAACGACGAACGTAACGGCGGTCGAAGACCAACCGTAGATCGTTCGACGCCATCTTGAAAGCTAATCGCAAACCCCGACAACCCCGAGCGGATCGAGGCTCAGACGACGAGTGTGCACCCAGCGTCCCCAAGCCTGTATTTCAAAGAAGAACTGATGAAGAGATCTCAGTACCAGTATTAAGGCCTGTGCATTCTGGGGACAGCGTGGTCTCGGCGCAGCTAGCGCCGCGATCGGGTTGTGCGTCGCCGCGTGAACGCCTGTGGGTGATGTGTTGGGCGGGTGGGGACGAACCACGACTGTGCACGCAAGCCGCCTTACTACACCGGCATTTGACGGCGTTGTACACAGACTGCCCACATCCCTCCGGTGTGGCCGGTGTGACGCACGCGCGTGAAGTTTCTCGAAAAAAATTCTGTCCACGGGCAGCCGAAACCGGAAATCGGCGCACGGAGCGCCGGCAGAGGGGAATAACTCAGCGCTTGGAGCGCTGGCGGATACGCGTCGTGAGCTCTTTGACGTGATCAAAAACCTCACGCCGCTCGGCCATTTCGGACAAGATCTTGCGCTGCGCGTACATCACCGTGGTGTGGTCGCGGCCGAAGGCTTGGCCGATCTTGGGGAGCGACAGGTCGGTCAGCTCACGACAGAGATACATGGCAATCTGGCGCGACTGGGCCAGCGCTCGAGTCTTTCCCGGGCCGCGGAGCTCTTCCACGGTGGTGTCGAAGTATTCGGCGGTGGCCGCCATGATGGTGGCTGCGCTGATCTGCATCGTGCTGGCATCGGCGATCAGGTCGCGGAGCACGATCTCGGCCAGCGCCTTGTCAATTGGCGTCTTGTTCAGCGAGGCAAAAGCGGTCACCCGGATCAGGGCGCCTTCGAGTTCTCGAATGTTGCGTTCGATGCTGCTGGCGATGAGTTCGAGCACGTCGTCGGGGACCGCCAGCCGCTCCATCTGAGCTTTCTTACGCAAGATGGCGATGCGGGTTTCCAGCTCCGGGGGCTGCACATCGGTGATCAGGCCCCACTCGAAGCGCGTTCGCAACCGGTCTTCGAGGGTGGCCAGCTGTTTGGGCGGGCGGTCCGAGGAGATGACGATCTGCTTGTTGGCGTTGTGCAGCGTGTTGAAGGTGTGGAAGAACTCCTCCTGGATACCTTCCTTGCCTTCGATGAACTGGATGTCATCGACGAGCAGCACGTCGACGTCGCGATAGCTGCGCTTGAACGCGACCTTGCGATCGTCGCGAAGCGAGTTGATGAAGTCGTTGGTGAATTCCTCGGTGGACACGTACTTGACGCGCATCCCCGGGAAGAGTCGCTGAGCGTAGTTGCCGGCGGCATGCAGTAGGTGGGTCTTGCCGAGTCCTGACTCACCCCAGATGAACAACGGGTTGTACGCCCGGGCAGGCGCTTCGGCGATGGCCAACGCTGCGGCGTGTGCGAACCGGTTGGAGGCGCCGATGACAAAAGTGTCGAAGGTGTAGCGGCGGTTGAGGCTCGTTCCCGCCGCGACGGCCGGATCGATCGCGTGCGGCCGCTCGGTGAAGTAGTTCGGCCAGCCCGGCTGGTTGTCGGTGACCGCCTCGCTGTTGTCAAAAACTTCGTCCGGGTCGACGGCTGCTCCGTCGGCGGCGAAGGAAGAGTCGGATCCGGGGAACGGTTCCGCCGGCGGGATGAGCGCGTCCTCGACATCGTCGGGCGGGGGAGCGATGCGGACTCCGAGTTGGATCTGCTGTCCGAGCCGGCGGCTAAGGGCATCGGTGATGGGGGCCCGCAGATGTCGTTCGATCTCGTTTTGCACGAAGCTGCTGGGCACTGACAACAGTGCGAATCCCTCGACGATGGTCAGCGGGCGGACCAGATTCAGCCAGGCCCTTTGCTGAGGGGTGAGGGGAGTGACCAGAGTCGTGCGGCTAGTGGGCATGCCGTCTGCAGTGGGCTCCCCGTTGAGCTCGGATACGACCGCATTCCACACTGTGGTGAAACTGGAACCGGGGTCATCGGTCAACGACGCATCTCCCTGGTTCTCGAACGTCCCGACCCTAGTCACACACGCTTGACGACAAAGCAACTGTCCACATAGTTATACACAGGTGTGGACAGGATGATCAGGGGTGAGTCGCAACCTACCGGCGACGGCTCGCGATCTCCGTGCTGGGAAGAAAACCTTGGAAGGTTTCTAGACAGCTAGTCGATCCACCATCCTCGCTTACTTGTCGAGCGCTGCTTAGTCTAAATCGACTTCGCAGAAGCTAACAGTTTTCCGTCCGGCTGCCAACCGTTCTGCTGCAATCCAATCGGGCCATTTAGGGTACGTGGGGCTTGCTTCGGGTCGTTATGCTAGCCAGGTCCGCGACGAGTGTGACCGAAACGGAAAATCTTTCTGGCGCGCACGCGCGGCTTCGTTGCGAGAGGCCAGGTTTGACCAGGCGAAGCCTCGTAAGTACCCTCGAACAGTCGCCCGAAAGTCGGCGATACGGCTGCGACCCGAACCACCTGGGGACCGCGCCGGCCAGCAGCACCAAGACCACCTCCGGTCGAACCGCAGACGAGCCCGATGCGAAACGTCTGAGCGGCCGGACGGCAACACAACGAGGAGAACGTCGTGGCCAAGGGCAAGCGGACCTTCCAGCCGAATAACCGGCGCCGAGCCCGCGTGCATGGCTTCCGCCTGCGGATGCGCACCCGTGCCGGACGCGCGATCGTCTCCGGTCGGCGCCGCAAGGGCCGCCGCGCGCTCTCTGCCTGATCGCAAAGTCAGGTCTTTCGGCGGTGCTTTCCGCACGCAACCGCATGACGCGGTCAATTGACTTTGACGCGACGGTGAAGCACGGGATCCGTATGGCACAGCCCGACGTGGTTCTGCACCTTCGCCGGGAATCCGACCGCGACGAAACCCGCGCGCCGCGCGTCGGATTGGTGGTGGGTAAGCAGGTGGGTTCCGCTGTCGAACGTCACCGGGTCGCGCGCCGGCTGCGGCATGTGGCCCGGACGCTGCTGAGTGAGCTCGGCCAATCCGATCAGTTGGTGATCCGTGCGCTGCCCAGCAGCCGGACCGCCTCCTCGGCTCGGCTCGAGCAGGAATTGCGCCGGTGTGTGCGGCGCGTGCCGGCGACGGGACGCAGGCCGTGACGACGCCGGCGCGGTTGCGCGCGATCATCGGTACGGCCGGGACCGCGGCCGCGCGCGGGCTGATCTTTGTGATCCAGCTCTACCGGCATATGGTGTCGCCGCTACGTCCGGCAACGTGTCGCTTCGTTCCGACCTGCAGCCAGTACGCGGTCGATGCGCTCACCGAGTACGGCCTGATTAGGGGGAGCTGGTTGGCGGCGGCCAGACTCGCCAAGTGTGGACCATGGCACGAAGGTGGATGGGACCCGATCCCGGACCGTCCCGGATGCCACGTGAATTGCCAAGATGCCAGCGGCGCCCGGGAGGTCCGGGCGGCGCGAGGGGAGAGTGGATCTTTTGTTTGATTTCTTCAGTCTCGACTTCGTCTACTACCCGGTGTCGTGGATCATGTGGGTCTGGTACAAGTTGTTCGCCGCCATGCTGGGGCCGTCGAACTTCTTCGCCTGGGCGCTGTCGGTGATGTTCTTGGTGTTCAGCCTGCGGGCACTCCTCTACAAGCCCTTCGTGCGACAGATCCGCACTACGCGCCAGATGCAAGAGCTGCAGCCGCAGATCAAGGCTCTGCAAAAGAAGTACGGCAAGGATCGCCAGCGGATGGCGCTCGAGATGCAGAAGCTGCAGCGCGAACACGGGTTCAACCCCATCCTGGGCTGCCTGCCGATGCTGGCGCAGATCCCGGTGTTCATCGGTCTGTATCACGTGTTGCGCTCGTTCAACCGGACCACCGGCGGCTTCGGGCAACCCCACCTGTCGGTGGCCCAGAACCGCCTCACCGGAAACTACGTCTTCACCCCGACGGACGTCGGACACTTCCTGGACGCGAACCTATTCGGCGCTCCGATCGGTGCTTTCATGACCCAACGCACCGGGTTGGACGCGTTCACCTTCTTCAGCCGGCCGGCCGTCATCGCGGTGGGACTGCCGGTGATGATCCTGGCCGGGGTCGCGACCTACTTCAACAGCCGGGCGTCGGTGGCGCGACAGAGCCCGGAAGCGGCGGCCAACCCGCAGACCGCGATGATGAACAAGCTCGCGTTGTACGTGTTCCCGCTCGGCGTCGTCGTCGGTGGTCCCTTCCTTCCGCTGGCGATCATCTTGTACTGGTTCGCCAACAACATCTGGACCTTCGGGCAGCAGCACTATGTCTTCGGAATGATCGAAAAAGAGGACGAAGCCAAGAAACAGGAAGTGATTCAGCGCCGGGCGGCGAATGCGCCGGCACCGGGAGCCAAGCCGAAGCGGAACCCCAAAGCGGCACCGGCGGGCGGCAACGGTTCGCCGACAACCGACGGCGACATCGATGCGTCCACTCCGGCGAGCGATTCCGCGGTGGCCGACGGTCCCGCCACCGAGGCGAGTGGCGGCCCGAGCAATCGCACGCCGCGACCCGGCGCGCGACCGAAAAAACGTAAACGCTGAAACGGTCGGACGAGCTAGCGGGGCCACCCGGAAGGGGACCCCAATTGGGCTGGGGCCCATGGAATGAGGGAGAGAAGACATGACAGACGCCGAGACCACCGAGCGCGAGGCCGATACCGAACTCGACACGCAATCGGACGCCGAGGACGCCGCAGAACCCGGCGTCGAGGGGATCGATGATCTGGAGGAGCGCTTGGTCACCGAGGGTGAGATCGCCGGCGACTACCTCGAAGAGCTGTTGGACCTGTTGGACTTCGACGGCGACATCGACCTGGACGTCGAGGGCAGCCGCGCCATCGTGAGCATCGATGGCAGTGACGACTTGAACAAGCTGGTTGGCCGCGGCGGCGAGGTGCTCGACGCCCTGCAGGAACTGACCCGGCTGGCGGTGCACCAGAAGACGGGCGTGCGAAGCCGGTTGATGCTTGACATCGCGAGCTGGCGCCGTCGTCGCCGGGAGGAGCTGGCGGCGTTGGGTGACAAGGTCGCGCGCCGCGTGCTCGAGTCTGGCGAACGCGAGGAGCTTTCGCCGATGACGCCGTTCGAACGCAAGATAGTCCATGACGCCGTCGCCGCGGTCTCGGGAGTGCACAGCGAGAGCGAAGGCGTTGAGCCGTCGCGCCGCGTGGTCGTCCTGCACGACTGAGCGCGCAGAGTTACAGGCATGTAGTTCCCGTCGTCCGCCGGCCTCCGAAGGTTGAAAGTGCACGCTGCAACTAGAGGATGTTTCACGTGAAACAAGGCCACCCTGCCGACGCCGCGGCGGGTCCCGCGGAGGAGCCCGCCGGCGGTGTCCCGGGCGCCGCGGCCGCAGTCTTCGGCGAACGGCTTGGAAGCGCCCAGCGATATGCGGAAGTTTTGTCGACGACGGGTGTGGAGCGCGGACTAGTGGGGCCTCGCGAGGTCGGTCGCATCTGGGATCGCCACATACTCAATAGCGCCGCAATCACCGAACTCCTGGGGCCCGGGGAGCGGGTGGTCGACATCGGGAGCGGGGCGGGCTTGCCTGGGATACCGCTCGCGATCGCGCGCCCCGACCTCGAGGTGGTACTGCTCGAACCGCTGCTTCGGCGCAGCGAGTTTCTCCACGAGGTCGTCGACGAACTAGGGTTAGCCGTCGAGGTGGTCCGTGGCCGTGCGGAAGAGCCGGAAGTGCGTAACCGGTTCGGGGAGAGGGATGCTGCGGTGTCACGAGCGGTGGCGTCATTGGACAAGCTGACGAGGTGGAGCTTGCCCCTATTGCGGCCCGACGGGCGGATGCTCGCCATCAAGGGGGAGCGGGCTTCCGACGAAGTTGAACAGTACCGGCGTGTGATGGCAGCATCGGGCGCCGCTGATGTCAGGGTGGTGACATGTGGCGCGAACTATTTGCGTCCCCCCGCAACCGTAGTTTTAGCGCGACGCGGAAAGCCGCCGCACCCCAAGTCGGCACGGACCGGGAAGGCCGGAACCCGATGACTGCACCAGGAGATTGGCCGGTGGCTCCACAGGCACCGGAAGACGTTCACAACGTGGCGGCGCCCGCACCGGCGGGGAATGTTTCACGTGAAACGGCGGCCGAATTCGACACCCCTATCGGGGCGGCCGCCGAACGCGCGATGCGGGTGCTGCACACCACCTATCCGCCCCTGCGCCGACCGTCTCAGCGCCGCGTCTTCACCGTCGCGAACCAAAAGGGCGGCGTCGGCAAGACGACGACCGCGGTCAACATCGCCGCCGCCCTCGCGCTGCAAGGACTCAAGACCCTCGTCATCGACCTGGACCCGCAGGGCAACGCGAGTACGGCACTCGGTATCACCGACCGCCAATCGGGAACACCCTCGTCGTACGAGGTCTTGCTCGGTGAGGTCGCCGTGCATGACGCGCTACGGCAGAGCCCGCACAGCGAGCGCCTGTTCTGCATCCCGGCGACGATCGATCTGGCGGGAGCCGAGATCGAATTGGTGAGCATGGTGGCGCGCGAGAACCGGTTGCGCACGGCGTTGGCCGACCTCGACAACCTCGATTTCGACTGCGTCTTCATTGACTGCCCGCCGTCGCTCGGGCTGCTGACCATCAACGCGCTCGTCGCCGCGCCCGAAGTCATGATTCCGATCCAGTGCGAGTACTACGCGCTCGAAGGCGTCTCGCAACTGATGCGCAACATCGAGATGGTGAAGGCCCACCTCAATCCGAAACTCGAGGTGACCACGGTGGTGCTGACCATGTACGACGGCCGCACCAAACTCGCAGACCAGGTCGCAGCAGAGGTCCGCCGCTACTTCGGCAGCAAGGTGTTGCGCACGGTGATCCCGCGCAGCGTCAAGGTTTCCGAGGCGCCCGGCTACTCCATGACGATCATCGATTACGACCCCGGTTCTCGCGGGGCGATGAGCTACCTCGATGCGAGTCGTGAACTCGCCGAGCGCGATTGACCACATCCGCGAAGGGACGACCATGACGCAGCCGTTACGCAAGAAGGGTGGCCTCGGCCGGGGCCTGGCTTCGCTTATTCCGACCGGCCCCGCCGAGGGTGACTCCGGACCGGCGACCCTCGGCCCGCGGATGGGCGACGCGGCCGCCGACGTCTTGATCGGAGGACCGCCGCCGCAGGACGCTTCCCCGATGGGCGCGGTGTATCGGGAGATCCCGCCGGCCGACATCGAGCGCAACCCGCGGCAGCCGCGGCAGGTTTTCGACGAGGAAGCGCTGTCGGAGCTGGTGCATTCCATCCGCGAGTTCGGCCTGTTACAGCCGATTGTGGTGCGGGCGGTCAAGGGTTCGGCGAGCGGCGCGCGTTATCAGATTGTGATGGGGGAGCGGCGCTGGCGAGCGGCTCAAGAGGCCGGCCTGGCGACCATCCCGGCGATCGTGCGCGAAACCAATGATGACGATCTACTGCGGGACGCCCTATTGGAGAACATCCACCGCGTGCAGCTGAACCCGTTGGAAGAGGCGGCCGCTTACCAGCAGCTGCTCGACGAGTTCGGCGTCACCCACGATGAACTCGCCGCGCGCATCGGCCGGTCGCGCCCGTTGATCAGCAACATGATCCGGTTGCTCAAGTTGCCGATCGCAGTGCAGCGGCGAGTGGCCGCCGGAGTGCTGTCCGCCGGTCACGCGCGCGCCCTGCTGTCGCTGGAGGCCGGCGCGGAGGCGCAGGAGGAGCTGGCCACCCGGATCGTCGCCGAGGGATTGTCGGTGCGGGCCACCGAGGAGGCGGTCACGCTGGCCAACCACAGCGGTCCGACCACGCCGACCTCCCCGCGTCGCAAGCCGATCCAGATGCCGGGTCTGCAAGATGTTGCCGAGCGGCTCTCGACGGCCTTCGACACTCGCGTGACGGTCAGCCTGGGCAAACGCAAGGGCAAGATCGTGGTCGAGTTCGGTTCGGTGGACGATCTACAGCGGATCCTCGACGTGATGTCCCCGCCCAAGGCCTGAGCCAGGACACCGTGTAATTACGTCACTGTGACACCGGGGCCCTTTTTGTGGGCGGTCCGCATCCCGCTGATACTTCACGGCAACGAAACAGCATGGCGGTCAACGACATTGGATAATGCCGGCGCCACTACCGCACCGTGCCGGCCGCTCGGCTGCGCCGACGTCGGTGACCAGCCCAAAGCTGGCCGGATCACGACCACCTCTCTTATCCTGGAGGGGTTGCCGGGGGAAATGGCTGTAGTACCGGATAGGAGCCAGGAGGCTAGTGACCGCTCGAATCATGCCGCTGAGGCTCGAGGCATTCGAGCAGCTTCCCAAGCACGCACGTCGGTGCGTCTTCTGGGAAGTCGATCCGGCGACCCTCGGTAAACAGGACCACCTCACCGACCCCGAATTCGAAAAAGAAGCGTGGTTGTCGATGGTGATGCTGGAGTGGGGCTCATGCGGGCAGGTAGCGACCGCCATCCCGGACGAACGAAGCCCATCCGAGCCACCGTGCCTGGGGTACGTGTTCTACGCCCCACCACGTGCCGTGCCTCGGGCGCAACGATTCCCGACCGGTCCGGTGTCCGCGGACGCGGTGCTGTTGACGTCGATGGGCATCGAGCCCGGGCCGGCGGCCGACGACCTGCCGCACGGCTTGATCGCACGGGTCATCGATGAGCTGGTGCGTCGCGGCGTGCGGGCGCTCGAGGCGTTCGGCCGTACCTCGGCTGCTTTCGAATTACAGAATCCGCGCCTGGTCGGTCCCGACGTGCGCCCAGTGCTCGAAGCCGTCGGCGACTGTTCCGTGGACCATTGCGTTATGGATGCGGACTTCTTGAAGGACACGGGTTTTGTTGTGGTGGCACCACATACGTACTTCCCACGACTGCGCCTCGAACTCGACAAGGGTCTGGGGTGGAAGGCGGAAGTGGAGGCGGCCCTCGAACGCCTGCTGGAGAGCGCACATTTGGAGGAGCCGGTTGGCGCCGGGTCTACTGCGGGAAATGCGTTGACCAGGTCGAGAACCACCGCGGGTGGTTGAACGACCGATCAGGAACCGCCCAGCTGGCTGGTGCGTTCCACCGACAATTCGTGTGCCAGCAACTCGGCGAAAGTGAAAGTGCCAGTGGGCCGGTCGTTTTTGCCCAACAGGTAAAGGCGCTTGACCGCGGCGAGGATTCCTTCGGCGATCGCATCGCGGGTCTGGGTCGAGACCAGCATCGAGCGATCGCGCGGGTTGGTGATGTAGCCGACGTCGACCTGCACCGTGGGCATCCTGGTCAGGCGCAGTAGATCCCATGTCCGGCCGTGTGTGCGGCAGTCCCGTAAACCGGTGCGAGCCACCACTTCTCGCTGGATGAAGTCGGCGAGATTACGTCCGATGGTGGAGACCGAACCATGCGAATTTCCGAAATGAAACGAAGCCACCCCGTTGGCGGCGGCATTGGGCTGACTTTCGCAACGGAGACTGATCATCAGGTCGGCGCCGACGTTGTTGGCGGTGGCGGCGCGTTCGGCGTCGAGGGGACTGCGGTTGACCGGTCGCGACAGGAAGGTCTCCATTCCGATCGCAGCCATCCGTCCTTCGAGCCGACTGCCCAAGTCCCACAACACATCTGCTTCGCTGACCGGTCCGGATGGGCCCTGCATGATGGTGCCGTGGTCCGCCCCGCCGAGGCCCGGATCGATGATGATCCGCTTGCCGGACAGTTTGGGCCCGGATGAGCGAACGAGCTCTTCTTCGCGGAGCGCGTGTGGAGATCCGCCGGTGACCCGCGAACTCAGAAAGCGAAACGAGCGCAACGTTTCCGGACCGCAGATACCGTCGGCGGAAAGCCCGTACTCGCGCTGATAAGACATCAACGCGTTGTGGGTCTGCAACCCGAAGTAGCCGTCGACCAGGCCCGTATAGAAACCCAGATCCTGCAGCCGCGCCTGCAGCGTGGCCACGTCGTCACCGAACAATGGGGCGCCGAATTGGTGATACAGCGTGCGGGCGCCCAACCGATACGACGCCTCCTTGAGCGCCCGGTAGGTTGCCTCGCCGACAATGCCGTCCACCAGTAAGCCGCGATGCTGTTGGAAGGCGCGGACCGCTTGGTCGAGTTCGGCGTCGAAGAGTTCGGGGGCCACGTGCCGGCCGGTGTCGAGATCATCCTCGGCGCTTTCCAGCAGGCCCAACGAGGCCAACGTTGCCCGGATTTCGGTCACAGCCGCGCCGCGGTCACCACAGCGCAGCGCGTCGCCGTATTCGCGGCGCGGACTCGACATGCAGGGGGCCCTCCGGGACTAACTGACAAGCTCAGACATGGGCAACAGCTAACCGTATTGTCGCAGACGCTTCTTGAATTCGGGAAAACCCCAGGCTATGCGCGAGGCGTGGTGCGACGAATTAATCGAAGATCAGCTGAGGTTGGGAACCGCGTCCGAGAGCTCACGCAGCAAGGCCGCCTTGCCCTTGGCGCCGACGATCCGCTTCACCGGCTGCCCATCTTTGAACAGAATCAGGGTCGGAATGGAGACCACCTGAAAGTTCTGTGCGGTTTCGGGGTTGGCGTCCACGTCGAGCTTGGCGACGGTGAGCTGTTCGCTCCGCTCGCTGGCGATCTCCTCGAGGACCGGCGCCACCATCTTGCAGGGGCCACACCACGTTGCCCAAAAGTCAACCAGCACAGGCTTATTGCTGGACAACACCTCGGAGGAGAATGACGCGTCAGAGACTTCGATTGTGGCCCCGGCTTTTTCGGCGTCGGTCATTGTGGTGCTCCAATCAATGTGTCGGTACTGCCAGGAAATTCGGTGGCGTCACCTTGTGCGGCGGCGCTGGACTCCTCGTGGTCGGCGAGCCAGCGTTCGGCGTCGATGGCTGCTGAGCAGCCGCTGCCGGCGGCGGTGATGGCCTGGCGGTAGGTGCGATCCACCAGGTCTCCGGAGGCGAACACCCCGTCGATCGAGGTGCTGGTGGTGCGCCCGCGCACCAGCACATACCCGTCGGGATCGGTGTCCAGCACCTCGCGCACCAGCTCGGAGCGCGGGTCATGCCCGATGGCCACGAACACCCCGCTCACCGCCAACGTGGACACCTCACCGCTTTGTGTGTCGCGTATCCGCAGACCCGTCACCGTCTGCTCACCCTCGACCGCCTCGACCGTCCTTGTTCGTCACGATGGTGATCTTCTCGTTGGCGCGGGCGCGCTCGAGCATGATCCGCGACGCCCGAAACTCATCGCGGCGGTGCACCAGGGTGACGCTGCGGGCAAACCGGGTCAAAAACGTCGCCTCCTCCATCGCCGAGTCCCCACCCCCGATCACCGCGATGTCTTGATCCTTGAAAAAGAACCCATCACAGGTAGCACACGAGGACACCCCGCGACCCAACAACTCCTGCTCACCGGGCACCCCCAAATAGCGCGCCGCGGCCCCCATCGCCAAAATCACCGCCCGCGCCCGCACCGTCTCACCGTCAGCGGTAGTCACCGACTTCACCGGACCCTGCAGCGACACCGACTCGACGTCTTCCATCCGCAGATCCGCCCCAAAGCGCAACGCCTGCTCACGCATCTGATCCATCAACTCCGGACCGGTGATCCCATCGCGAAACCCCGGGAAATTCTCCACCTCGGTCGTGGTCATCAACGCCCCACCAAACGACGTCCCCTCAAACACCACCGGCGCCAACTGCGCCCGCGCCGTATACAACGCCGCGGTATACCCAGCAGGACCCGAACCGATAACGATCACGTCATGCACAGTGTCGGCGGTCATGAAAGCCTTTCAAGCGATTGTCTCTGGATCTGTATAAACGCCAGCGTAGGCAGGGCTGTTCCCGGTGCGTCTGCAGCACCCATGGCACCACATTAGGGCCGGGGGACCTGGGTATTGGCCAGTAGTCCAGTGTCGGCGGCGCTGCAGTTCGGGGAAACCGCATAGGCAGCCAGGACGTGTGGCGTGTCGCCGGGTAGCACCAGAACGACGCCGGGGCGGGCATTGATCTCGACTGGCCGCGCGCCCAGGACCTGCGTGGATGCCGGATAGCCGAGGCCGGTGAGGCAGGAGGCGCGCCGTGCCGGGTCGGCGAGCGAGCCGTAGTCGGGGCTGCGGTTGAGCAGGCCGAGAATTTCGTTCCGCGAAAGCGGGACCTCCATCGGTGGCGTCGACAGCGTGATGTGCTGGATGTCGCCCGGGGTGTCCGGGGCGGGCTGGGGAGCATGCAGGAGTGCAACCGTGCCGAAGCCGATCGCGGCGAGCACGGCGCACAGGCCGGCGGCCGCGGCGACGGTGCGAGCCGGACGGATGCGTCCGCGGGCGGTGTGAGTCGGCGGTCCGGCCGAATCGTCGGGCGCGGGATTTACCGAGCGCAGCGCCGCAGTAATCCGGCCGGCCACCTCGGGGGGAGGGTCGGGTGCCGAGTCGGGGTCTGCGCCGACGGCGGCCACGTCGCTGCGGACCCGGTTCAGGGCGCTCAGCACGCCGGCCGCCTGAGGGTCAGCGCGGATTTGCCGGCGGACGCGGGCGGCGGCCTGGTCGTCGAGAATCCCGGCCTGCAGGGCAGCCAGGAGTTCGACGGTCAGCGGTGAGTCTGATCCCGCGTTGCGGTGATCCGCCGCATCGTCGTCCGCTGCGTCCATCGGACCCAGTGTCCGTCATGCACGCACCGATGGCCACGCATGACACCGCGGGGCGGCCGGTTGTCAGGCTTGGCCGGCGGCGGACTCGGGCAGGGCGTGCGCGCCGGCGTTGAGGTAGCCCAGCAGTTCGGCCAGCCGGACGCGTGCGCGCGAGCAGCGGCTCTTGACCGTGCCTTCGGCGACGCCGAGCAGCCGGGCGGTGTCGGCTACCGAGTAACCCTGCATGTCGACGGCCACAACCGCGGCACGCTGCTCGACGGGAAGCCGCATCAACGCGCGCTGCACGGCCATCGCGGTCTCGACCTGCGCCGTGCGATCGGCCACCGGATAGATGTCTTCCAGTGGGACCGTCGGGTGGGATTTGCTGCGGCGCAGTCGGTCGAGGCAGGCGTTGACGACGATGCGGTGCAGCCAGCTGCCCACGGCCGCGTCATGCCGGAACGCGCCGGCGCCGCGGTGTGCCGACAGCATCGCGTCCTGCAGGGCGTCTTCGGCGTCCTCGGGGGTGCGGGTGGTCAGCCGGGCAAGCCGGTGCAGGTGCCGCTGATGACGCCCGAAGAGCTCGCTGAATGCGTACCGGTCACCGGCCACGTGGGCCGCCAGCAATTCGGCGTCACTGCGCTCGCGCCTGGCGTTTCTCCCGAAGCCCACGGCGGGACAGTAACCAATCGCGTATGGCGCGGCACTTCACTCGAAAGGTCTTGTGTGAGTGTTCGGAATGCGCTGCGGATCAGGACGCGGCCTGGACCGTGATCTCCGAAAAGCCCGCCTGGCTCTTGCCGCTGGTGGATCCGAGCGTGGAGATCCACACCAGCAGATTCGACGTCGGCGAGCCGGCCCGGACAGGGATCACGTTATGGCCGGGTTTGAGGGTGAAGGCGGGGGCCAGCACGGTCGTGTCGTTGAGGCTGGACGGCGACGATGACGATGCCGCGCGAATTTCCACCTTCGTCCCGTTGCTCGGGGTATCGATGCTGACTTGGCCGACGACCGTGGGGCTGGGCAGCTGCAGAATCAGTCCTTCGCCCTGCTTGAAACTGGGGAAGGGGACGGCGTCGGAGTAGACCTCGGTCGCCCAGGCCGTCGAAGGATCGCCGTCAATGGCCTGCCCGGCCGTCCCCGCGTTGTCGGGGTCACCGTCGGGGGAGAAGACCGTCGCCTTGGTGGGTTTGACGACGCTGCCCGCGGTTGCGGGCGGGGCGCTTGTCGGCGCCGCCGCGGACGACGATGACGAGGGGCCGTTGAGTCCGAGCTCATCCTTGTTCAGGCCACCACCGACGTCGCCGAAGATCTTGCTCACGATCGACGCCAACACCAGCAACGCCACCACGATGACGGCAAGGCCGGCCCCCACGCCGATGACCACGTTGCGCCGCCGGCGCGCGAGCGTCTCCTGCTCCTGACCGGGAGAGATCAGAGCGGTCGACGGCGACGGCGAATCGTCGATCGGGCCGAGCACCTCGGTGCGGTCGGCGACCGCGGTGGCCTGCTGGAGCAGGTTCAAAAGCGTTGATGCGCTGCGTATTCCGGCGTCTTCCTGGACCGCTCGGACGGCGACCGCGGAGATCTGGAACGGAATGTCGCGATCGACGGACATGGGCTCGACGGGGTTGCCCGAGGAGTCACGTTCGGCCGCCGCGAGGCCACTGCGCACCCCACTTTCCAACAGAGGCCACCTATTGACCAGCAGGGCGTACAGCGCGGCGCCGATGCCGCGGATGTCGTCCTGCGGGTTGGCGTCGGGCATGGTCGCCGGGTAGGCCAACACGACATCGCCTTCGATGCTGACCCGAACCCGGCTGGGGTGGTCGATCGATAGCGCGACGCCGGCGCGGTGGGCCGCATCCGCGGCGGCGGCCAGCGACTGCATGGCCCGCACGGCGCCCACCGGTGAGGGCGCGGTGTCGGCCACCTCTTGCAAGGAACCTCCGCGGATCCACTCGGAGACCACCAAGCCACCCGCGCCGGTGTGGACCACGTCGAGCACCCGGGCGATACCTGGTTTGTCGATGCGGCTGAGCCGCAGGGTGCGCGACAAAATCTCCTGAAGAACCTCGTTGGGCAGGGCACCGTCCGGGTCGACGAAGGTCAGCGCCACCTGCCGATCCAGGGCCGTGTCCAGCGCCTGCCAGAACTGCAGCGGCGGGGCGCCGCCGTGAAACACCAGCAGTCGGTAACGGCCGCCGGCGATTCGGGCACCGGGGACGAGGTGCACGTCGTCTCCCGCGGAATCCGCCGAACGCTCACGCGGTGGCTCGAACGGGGTCGGTCCGCGCCGGGATTCACCGGGGATACCGCCGTTGGCCTGGTCGGACGGGCGCGCGGCGGATCGCGGCGGTTCGTCGGCAGGGATATCGGGCTGGAAGTCGTCCGCGACCGGCCGCGGAGTTCCTGAACCCGCGCCAGGTCCAGCGCTGGGGGTTGCGCTTTCCATTGGGCGGTCCGTCACCTCCGGTCCTTTCGCTAGGGCTCGGTTTGCCCGCTCCGGAGGCCTGCGCCGGATCGGCTCCTGGACCGCATTTACCCCAGGCGGGGAGGAATTCCTCTGCTCAGGGTACGTGACCGGGCGACGGTGAGACGATCGATCTCTCGCACTGGGTTTGCGCGGGCGCGGCCCACGGCCCGTGATGCGGTACCGCAGAGCGTCCAGCGCCGCCTGCGCTTCGGGAACCTGTGCGCGCACCATGACCGCGGCCGTGATCGGCAGCATGATGAGCCCCAGCACGAATAGGCGAAGCAGGGAACCGGCGCCGCCGCCGTGTGCGGTGAGCTGGTCCAGCCCCAGCAGCCGATCGACCACATGGGCGATCAATCCGGCCAGCATGGATGCGGTGAGCGTCACGAGGATCGTCCGGGCTTCGCTGACGCCGATCAGCTGGCCACCGGTCGGCAACAGTGCGCGCCGCAGAAGGACGTAGCCGACGACCGCGCCGGCCAGAAACCCCACGCCGTTGGCCAGGCCCAGTAAACCGGCCACCAGCTTGGGGTCATCGGTGAGGTGCGGCGCCAGCACCGAGCCCAGGATCTTGACCGCGGTGATGACGAGGATGATGACGATCGGCGTCCACGGCTGCTCGCGCGCGTAGAACACACGCAGCTGCAGGAGTACCAGGCCGTAGGGAATCAGCGTGAAGGCCGAGAGGGTGATCGCTGCGCCCAGGTATCCGGCGTCGACGTTCCCGAAATGGCCGTAGGCGAACAGGGCGCTGCCCATCGCCGGTCCGCCGACGGTCATGAACGCCACGATCGGGATCAGCGTGATCAACGTCAGCCGGGTGGCCAGCGACAGGTCGCCGAGCATCGCCTTGGTGTCGTCGGCGGCGGCGTTGCGGCTCAGCCGCGGCATCACCACGGTCAGCACGGTCACGCCGATCATGCCGAAGGGCAGCATCAGGACCAGCCAGGTGTAGTTGTAGATCGCCGGGCCGGATGCCGCTGCCGTGCTGGCGATTTGGTTTCCAACGACCAGGCCGAGCTGACTGATCAGTACGTAGAGCACCATGGCGGCGGCCATCGTGCCGAAACGCTTGAGGCGCTGGTCGATTCCCCATAGCGGGCGCAGGTCGACGCGCTGGCGCCGCAGCGCCACCAGCAGCAGCCCGGTTTGGGCGAACACCCCGAGCGTGGTGCCCACGGCGAGCACCAGCAGCTTGGTGTTGCCCATTCGGACGGGATCGACCGACAGCTCACCGGGAACCAGCATGTAGATGGCCAGGGTGAGCAGCGCGACGACGTTGTTGACGACGGGCGCCCATGCTGTGGGCCCAAACACGTTGCGCGTGTTCAGGATCGCCATGAACACCGAAGTCAGGCCGTAAGCAAGGACCTGGGGCAGCAATAGGTAGGCGAACGCGACGGTCAGCGGCTCGTTGACTTGCGGCGCACTGCCCAGCATCAGCCGCACCAACAGCGGGGCGGCCGCCACCGACAGTGCCGTGGAGAGGATCAACAGTGCCGTCGTCAGTGTGACCAGGCGCCGCACGAACGCGGCGCCGCCGTCGGGGTCGCTCTGCTCGGCGCGCGCCAGCACCGGCACGAAGATCGCGGTGAAGGTCGCCTCCAGGACGAGGGCGGCGACCAGGTTGGGCAGCTGATTGGCGACCGAGAACGCACTGGACAACGCGGCGCCCAGGATCGCGGCCAGCAGCACCACGCGGGCGAAACCGGTGAGCCTGCTGATCAACGTCGCGAAGGCCATCGCCCATGACCGCGAGACCAGCGCGGCATCGGAAAGCTCGGGGCGCCGACGGTCGACCTCGGTGGCAACGGGTGGCAGTGGGCCGGTCGGAGGTGAGCCAGACATCCGCGAATGCCGGGTCGGCTCGGGCAGGCGGTGGTGTGGTTGAGCCTGCCGATAGGCGGGGGTCATACTCGGTGCTCTTGTTCGACGTTCTCTTGTTCGGGCCCGCGATCCGCGTGGCCTCGCGCCTCGCCCGCTTCGGCGGTCAGCGGGGCATCGTGGGGGTCGGGGCGATCCAGGTCGGCGCGGTCGGGCTGGCCGCGGAAGCGGTGCCACAGCCGCCGGCCGGCCAGCAGAACGAGCACCGCCGCGGCCGACAGCGTGATGGCGAACAGGACCTTGCCGTAGGCGTTGGAATGGACTGACAACCGCACCGGCTCGCCCAGCCGCAAGCCGTCCGGGGTCCGCAAGGTCGCGTCGACGGCGACGCGTTGGGTGAAGTTCACCTCGACCGGGATGCGCAGCGGCAGGTAACCCGGCGGCAGTTCGATCTGACCGATGTCGGTGACGTTCATGCCCGGCGGCGCGTCGATGTGCAGCCGGACCCGGATCGGAACGGCCAGCCCGTTATGTAGCGCCAGTGGCAGCGGGCTGTGCTCGGTGGCCAGGGTGTAGGAGCCACCCGGGTTGACGATCGTCACGGCGCCGAACAGGTCGCTGATCGTCTTGCCGACCACCGCCAGCCGCCCCTGAGCTAACCCGTTGCGGGTGTCGGGCGGCTCGGATTGGCTCAGTGCGCGCAGCATGTCCTCGCGTAGCGGTGCGGTGTACTGGACGCCGGTCAGCCCGGTGCGGTCGTCGGTCATCAGCGAGGATGTCAGTCCCCACAGCCGGCCGACTTGACTGCTGATACCGGCGGTGACGTCGTCGCTGAACTGGCCGCGTGCGGAATCGTCGTCGCCGACCTCTTCCGGTGGTTCGCTGCCGACTTGAGCAGCCTGGTTGGCCTCGGCTACCACCGCCGGCAGCGGGCGCGGCACCGCCAGACCGGACCGGATGGTGGTGGTCAGGGCGGTCAAGATGACCTGGGCGTCGTCGGCTTGCACATTCCACGTCGATGGCGGTACCAGGATCTGGGTGCGCGGGTCATCATGTCGCAGGGAATGCCAGAAGATCGAACCCAGGGCATCCTGGCGGCGGGCGGTCAGCGAGTCGTGGCCTAGCCGAATCGTCAGCGACGAGTCGAGGTACGTCGGCACTTCAGGCGCGGTCCCCACTCCGGCCAGCGCCGCGCCGACGGCGGGGTCGAACGGTGCGACCGCCACTTGCTGGGACAACCGCCGGGGCGCGGTGTCGACGCCGGTCTCGGTGGAGCCCTGTGCCTCGGCGGCCGAGAGGTCGGCGGCGGCGATCGCGACAGTGTTGTCGTTGGCACTGAGCAGCTTGACCCCGCGGCTGGTCAGCGGGCCGTCGGACACCAGCGTGGCGCCGCGGGTGGAGGAGACGTCCAGGATTTTGTCGATGATGCTGTTGGCGCTGGTGGTGGCGATGGCACTGAGGCCGGGGTCGTTGATGCGCTGCACGGCATCCAGATCGGCTTGCGCGTAGGGCAGCGGAGTCACGCAGGTCCGATGCGCCAGCGTCCGCAGGCGGTTCAGCCATTCGGCCGCGGCACCCGCCCCGGCACCGGGGTGGGTGGGGGTGCCGGGAAGTTGAGCGGGGCTGTCCGGCGAGTTCGACACGACATAGCCGGCGGTCATCGCGTTGACGGTTACCAGCAGATCCGGGTCGATCGCCAGGCACAGCGCGCGGCCGACGGCGCCGTCGGGGTCGACGTCGTGACTGGTGGCGACTTCGGCGGAGGACAGCAGGATGTCGAGCCGGCCGCCGCTGGCCAACGAGGTGGCCAGGTCGTCGTCGACCAACCGCACGGGGATGGTTCCGCCCGGCACGCCCGGCGCCAGCCTGGGCCGGTCGGCCAGCGGCCACAGCATGGTGATCAATACCGGTTTAGAGGTGTCGGGCGCGACCGCTGAGCCCACGTCGTCGGCACGATCGGGCGGCACCCCCACCACGGGCAGCAGAAATCGAGCGTTGTCCAGCCGGGCGGGTGCGCCGTAGTCGGGCGTGCCGTTCACGTTGACCAGGACCGGATAGATGCCGGGCTTCTCCGCCCCCAGCGACGGCTTGGCCAACGCCCGCAGCGGCGCTGACAGGGTGAAGCCGACTTCTTGTCCGCGCTGCAATTCGGGCGCGACGGTGAGGAAATCAGCGGCGGCCTGATACCCGTCGGTGTCGCCATCCAGAGTGGTGCGCAAGCCGGCGGAGGAGGTGACGGCGCCGGCGTGCTCGAGTCGGACCATGACGTCGCGGACCGGCCGGTCGCCGATGTTGGTCACCATGCCGGTCACGGTCACCACGGGAGGACTGGTCGTGGTGACCACATCCGGCGTGACCTGATCGATGCGGACCCGGACGAATGGCGTCACCCCGGGCTCGCCCGCCGCCGCACGCGGAATAGCCGGACCGGTCAGTACCGCGAGTCCGGCCACGATGGCGAGCACGGCGGCGACGCGCGCCAAGCCGGCCCAACGCAGAAGCGGAGCTGTCACGGCCCCGGCCTGTGGCCGTTCTTCCGGCCGCCAGCCGGTTGATCCGAATGCCGGGTCCGCGAGTGCGTCTGGGGACGGCGCCGCGGCGAGCTGGGCGGTAGCGGCGGAAGCGAAGCCGGCCCGTCACTTTGCAGCTTGTCGATCAGCTCGTCGGCCACGCGGGCCAGGCGCCGTTCGTCGGCATAGGCGAGCCGGGATGGCAGTTCCTTCATGGGCACCCAGGCGACCTCGGCGACTTCGAGATCCTCGTCGGACAGCTCGCCGCCGGAGAACCGCATTAGATAGTGGTGCACGGTCTTGTGCACGCGACGGCCGTCCGTCACGAACCAATAGTCGATGCGGCCCAGCGCGGCCAGCACACTGCCCCGGATACCGGTCTCTTCGGCTACCTCTCTAATAGCGGTCTGCTCAGCGGTCTCACCGAGTTCGATGTGTCCCTTCGGCAGCGACCACAGCATCCGCCCGCGCCGGTCGATGCGCCCGATCAGGGCCGCGACCTGCGACTCGCGGGGGCCGTCGAGCCCGTCGATCACCAGCCCTCCGGCGGAGGTTTCGTGGACGGTGCGCAACTGGTCGGGCTCGCGGCGAGAACCCCGGGATCGGCGCGACTTGGTGGCCGTCGCGTCGCCGGTGGCTTGACCGGTGGTTTGGTTCTCGGACGAAGTCGCGGCGCCACGGCCCCGGCGCCGCCCCCGGCGCCGACGTGGTTTGCCTTGTTCGCCGTCCGACACCCAAGCGATAGTAGCTGGCACGGCATATTCTCCTGGAGATACTCGCCGCTCAATGAGCGCGCGAGGCTGCGACGACTGGCACCCGGCGCGGGCAAATTCATGGCGACGACGTGCGAGGCTCCTCACAGGGGCGTTGTGCTGATGGCCGACTAGGCTGATCGAACGTGCCAGACGCCGCCCAGGATGCCGACCTGCTGACCGCCGCTGCGGTTGCCCTGAATCGGCATGCGCCGATGCTGGCCGAGCTCGGCTCCGCGTTCGACGCCGCGGGCCACGAGATCTACCTCGTCGGCGGTTCGGTTCGGGATGCGTTGTTGGGCAGGTTGAGTCCCGACCTGGATTTCACCACCGACGCACGCCCCGAGCTGGTGCAACAAATCCTGCGGCGGTGGGCCGACAGCCTGTGGGACACCGGGATCGAATTCGGCACGGTCGGCGTCGGCAAGGGTGACCGTCGACTGGAGATCACCACGTTTCGTGCTGACACCTACGACCAGGTGTCCCGAAATCCTGAGGTGCGCTTCGGCGATCGCCTCGAAGACGACCTGGTGCGCCGCGATTTCACGGCCAACGCGATGGCCGTGCGGATCACGGCCGAGGGGCCGGGCGAATTCCTGGATCCGCTGGGCGGTTTGGCGGCGCTGCGCGCTCGGGTGCTGGACACCCCCGCAGCGCCGGAGGTGTCCTTCGGTGACGACCCGTTACGGATGCTGCGCGCGGCGCGGTTCGTCTCGCAGCTGGGCTTCAGCGTCGCCCCGCGGGTGCGCGAGGCGATCGAGCAGATGGCCCCGCAGTTATCTCGGATCAGCGCCGAGCGGGTGGCCGCAGAGCTGGACAAGCTGGTGCTTGGCGACGACCCGACGGCCGGTGTGGATCTGCTGGTGCAAAGCGGGATGGGTGACGTCGTGCTGCCCGAGGTCGGCGGCATGCAAATGGCCATCGACGAACATCATCAACACAAGGACGTCTACCAACACTCGCTGACCGTGCTGCGCCAGGCGATCGCCCTGGAAGACGACGGCCCGGATCTGGTGCTGCGCTGGGCCGCGCTGCTGCACGACATCGGCAAGCCCGCCACTCGGCGCCACGAAGCCAACGGCGGCGTCAGCTTTCATCACCACGAGGTCGTCGGCGCCAAGATGGTACGAAAACGGTTGCGGGCTTTGAAGTATCCCAAACAGATGGTCGAGGACATTGCGCAACTGGTGTATCTGCATTTGCGGTTTCATGGCTATGGCGACGGCAAATGGACCGATTCCGCGGTGCGCCGCTATGTCACCGATGCCGGCCCGCTGCTGCCACGGCTGCACAAGCTGGTTCGGGCCGACTGCACGACCCGCAACAAGCGCCGCGCCGCGCGATTGCAGGCCAGCTATGACCGGCTCGAGACGCGGATCGCCGAACTGGCCGCCCAAGAGGATTTGGCGCGGGTGCGTCCCGATCTGGACGGCAACCAGATCATGGAGTTGCTCGGCATCCCGGCCGGACCTCAAGTCGGCGAGGCATGGCGGTTCTTGAAGGAGCTGCGGCTGGAGCGCGGACCGCTGGACACCGACGAGGCGACCGCAGAGTTGTTGGCGTGGTGGCGGTCTCGGGGGAACGACTAGCGGCGGCCATGCGTCCGAGTACGCATGGATTACTGCATGGCTGGCGATGATGGTGCGGCCGCGATCTGGCATGGCCAGCCCGACCTTGACCTCGACGGAGACGGTCACTTCGAATCGATCGGTTTGGATTTCGATCACGACGGATTGCGCGACGACGCACTCACGGATCTTGACGGTGACGGTCTCGTCGACCATGCCGTGTTGGATCTCGACAACGACGGAACTCCGGAAGCGTACTTCACCGACGACGGATCCGGGACCTGGGCCGTGGCCATGGACCGGGGCGGCCAACTGCGCTGGTTCGGCCTCGACGGTGTCGAGCACACCGGCGGGCCCCTGGTCGACTTCGACGGACACGGGCGCACCGATGCCCGCCTCGTCGACACCGACGGCAACGGGCTAGCCGATCGTGTTGTGCGCTCGGACGAAAGCGGCGTGACCGCCTACGTCGACACCGACGGTGATGGCACGTTTCCAGAACTCGGCGAAAGTGGCGCAGCTCTATATGGACAACGATCCGCAGAACCGGATCAACCGAAACGTCCGGGCCCAGACACTGCCGCCGGGGCGTGGCCTGTTGGTGAGCGTCGACGGCGACGTCGAGGGCGTACTGGTCGGACTGCCATCTTCGGTCATACCGCCGCAGCCCTAACCAGTTGCGGCTCGGGTGTTTTCGCGTCTGACGTGACGGCGCGACGGCGCAGGGTGCTCGGCCACCAGAACCACCGGCCGAGCAGGGCCACGATGGACGGCACGATGAAGGCTCGGACCACCAACGTGTCCAGCAACAGCCCGACTGCGACCGTCGTCCCGATCTGGGCGACGCTGAGCACGCTACTCGTCAACAGCGCCAGCATGGTGAGCCCGAAGACGATGCCGGCAACGGTCACCACGCCGCCGGTACCGCCGAACGCCCGGATGATGCCCGTCTTGAGGCCCGCCACCGCTTCCTGTTTGATCCGCAACGCCAGCAACAGGTTGTAGTCCGCACCGACGGCGATCAGCGCGATGAACGCGAACGGCGCTACGGCCCAATGCAAGTCTCGATGCAGCAGGTGCTGCCAGATCAACACACTGGCGCCAAGGGCGGAGGCATACGAAGTGACGACGGTCCCGACGACGACCAAGCCCTGCGACCGGGCTGCGCAGCATGGCCGTCACGATCAAGAATATGAGAACCAATGCGGCACCTGCCAATAGCGTGGCATCGCTGGCCACGAAGTGCTGCAGATCGGCGGTCACCGGGCCCACTCCGGCCAGGTCGACCTCCGTTGGGGTCAGCGTCCCTTCCTTGGTGGCCTCCTTGATGGCGGCGCGCACCTGGCCGGCGCGGCTGGCACCATCGGCACCCCACTCGGAGCCGTCGCCATAGACCAGTAGGTATGCGCCGCGGCCGTTCTCGGAGATGAGGTGGCCGAGCGCGGTGGTGTACCGGGGATCGGTCAATGCGCGCTGCGGCATATAGAAGTCCGCGGCGGCGCTGCCCTGAAATTGGGTCGCGACCTCGTTGAGGTAATCGGTCAGCTGGCGCATCTGGGGCCCGAGCGTGTCGGACAGGCCGAGCAAGTCCCGCGTTGCCGAACGCGCCTGCCCCAAGGCGTCTTTCATTGACGCCACGCTTTGCGGCAGTGTGGCCATCGCGGTGGCCGCCGTGCTCGAGCCGCTGGTCAGTTTCGCGGCGCCGGAACCCAGGCGGGTGGAGGTCTGCACCAGGCTGTCGACGGGCTGCAGCACCCGGTCCACCGTCGAGCAGATCGGGTTGGTCGCGCAGTCCGGGGTGCGTCCGACGAAGTCCCGCAACGGATCGAGATAACCCGAGACCGTCGTGACGTTGCGTTGCAGTCCGTCCATGCCTGCACGCATGTCTTCGGCCGCGCCGGACACGTCCGCCAATCCCGCGCTGCCACCGCGTAATCCGCTGCCGAGGCCGTCGACGGCCCGCTGGGTCTGCGCCAGGGCGCTGTCCAGTTGGAAACTCGCTTGAGGCGCTGGGTCAGTGAGTCCACGGTGTCGCCGAACTGACGGCCGAGTACACCGGCCTGATAGCTCAGGGTCGCCTGTTCGGGCACCTTGCCGTCGGGGCGGCTGGCAGACTGCACCGCGCGCACCCCCGGGACGGCCATGATGTGGCGTGTGATTCGCTCGATGGCGATCAGGCCGGCAGGGTTGCGCAGATCGTGGTCTGCCTGGATCGCGATGACATCGGGCAACAGCGAGTTGGCCGCGAAATGCCGGTCGGCACTGGCATAACCGCGGTTGGAGTCAGTGGACGACGGCGTGGCCGCAGGTTCGTTGAAGCCGACCCGCATGCCGGCCAACGGCAGCGCGACCAGCAGGCACAACCCCAGTGCGGTGACCAGAATCGGCCCGGGCCATCGCGCGACGGCAGTCCCGACGCGACGCCAGCGCCGCGCGGTGGTGGACGGCCGCGGTTCGAGATACCCGCGGCGGATCGCCAGGCTCATGAGTGCGGGTGTCAAAGTCAGCGCCGCAACCATTGTCGCAAGAATGCCGATGGAACAGGGCAGCCCCGCGCTGCGGAACGATCCGACCTTGGCGAACACCAGGCACGCCAGTGCGACGGACACCGTCAGCGCCGATCCGATCACCACGGGCGCGACGGAACGGTAGGCCTGCGTCAAGGCCTGGGCCGGCGCGACACCGCGGCGGCGGCCCTCGTGATAGCGGCCAACCAGGAAGATCGCGTAGTCGGTTCCGGCGCCGAGCGTCATGGCCGCCATGAGCGCCACCGAAAACAGCGACACCTCAACCACATTGGCCTGGCCAAGGGCGGCGACGACGGCACGCGCCACGGCCAGGGCGAGTCCCACCGAGATCAGCGGGATCGCCGCCGCGATGGGCGACCGGTACACGACGAGCAGCAACAGCAGGATGAGACCAATGGTGGCCGCGGTGATCGCGAGCATTTGCCGATCGATCGCGGAGAATTCGTCGACGATCGTCGCGCCGGGGCCGGTGACATGGACTTCCAGGCCGGCCGGCGGCGCGAGTTTCTGGATGGTGCCGCGCACGGCGTGCACCGAATCGCGCGCCTGCGCGGTGCCGAGCATTCCGGCGAGCCGCACCATCACGCTGACCGCCTCGCCGTCCGAACTCTGCGCGCCGGCGGCCGTGGCGGGCTGTGACCACAGGTCGGTCACCGCATAGACGTGGCGCTGGTCCGAACCCAGCGATGTCGTCAATGCATCGTAAAACTGGCGATCCCGCGGTGTCAGCTGCCGATCGCGTTCCAGCACAACGTAAACGAAGTTGTTGCTGGGCGTCTGGTTGAACAACTGGGCGGCCCTGGCGGCGGCGACCGCGCTGGGCGCGCGGGGCGGCATGAAGGAACGGGCATGGGAGTCGACGACTCGCTCCAGTTGTGGGACCGCGAGATTGGCGACGGCGGCGGCAAGAACCCATAGGCCGACGACCACTACCGCGTACCGAGCGGTCAGGCGCGCAAAGCTTCCCATTCGGTCATGCAACGGTCTGCCGATCACTGCTGGGCCCGCCGAACAGGCCCACTGCCACATGCTCACCGCGGGTAAGCGAGCGCACGCGCAGCGAGCGACGGGCGCCGATCTTCACCAACGCATGCAGTCCGGGCTGGGCGGCCTCGAGATCGGCCACGCACCTGTTCGGCCGGCGCGCCCTCGTGG
This sequence comes from uncultured Actinomycetota bacterium, assembly GCA_963849935.1. Taxonomy (GTDB): domain Bacteria; phylum Actinomycetota; class Actinomycetes; order Mycobacteriales; family Mycobacteriaceae; genus Mycobacterium. The sequence goes on along the minus strand of CAWKJQ010000015.1, from coordinate 591,331 downwards.
GCCGCCTGATCCAGCTTGGCCACCAACATCGTTATCCAGCGCTGGCCGAGCGAAAGCATCAAGCCCTCCTCGTCGCCGAACAGCTCGGACACCTCGAATGAGTTGTCGATCAACGCAAGTGCCGCCTCGGGGTCTGTCTCGGCGGCTTTGATCACCTCGGCCATGAAGGCCATGCGGTCGTGCAGCAGTGTCCATGTCATGACTCGACGTTAGGAAAGCGGCGGCCGCCGCGCGTCGTGCCGAAGTGCAGTCTTTGTCTCCTACCACGGTCGGAGACGGATGCCGCCCGCGGGAGGATGTGACGAAGCGGCAGAGCTCTTCTAGGATTGGACGATGTTGCACGCCGCGGCGAATCACCTGCGGGAACAGCTTCGCCGACGAAGCGAGCTGATTCCCGTCGGTATCACCTGGGCGGCGCTGATCGCCGTCGACGTCGCGCTTCGTGCTCGGCGGCACGATCGGGACGCTGCAGCGCCCCGCCGCCGACCTGCCCGTGACGCTGACTGCGTTCGCTATGGCCCTGTCGCCCTCGTTCGCGTTCTTCGTCTTCAACATGAAGATGACCCCGGGGCCGTTGTGGGCGACCTGGACGGCGTCCACCGCACTGACGCTGTTCGGTACGTCCACGCCCATTCACGCCGATTTCGCGCCGGCGTTGTTGGTCCTGATGGTCTTGGTCGTCGCGACATTGGCGTCGGTCCTGGGCGGCTTCCTGGCAGCCGTGTCGGCGGCCGCGCTGTTGCTTACCGCGTCCGCGCTGCACCGCCTCGACGCGGTCGCGCTGTACCTGGGTTTCATCGCGCGCGGGGTGGCTGCTCGGTTACCTGATGCGGACCCAGCGGCTGCTGCTGGCCGAACAGATCGAGGCGCACGACATGCTGGCCGAGCACGCCGCCGCCGATGAGCGGCGGCGCATCGCCCGCGAGGTGCACGACGTCATCGCCCATTCACTGAGCATCACCCTGTTGCATGTGACCGGTGCGCGGCGGGCGTTGCAGCAGGATCGTGACGTCGACGACGCGGTCGAGGCCCTGGAGCAGGCCGAGCGGCTCGGCCGCCAGGCGATGGCCGACATCCGTCGTACCGTCGGCTTGCTCGACAATTGGCCGACCAAGACCGCACAGACGGTGCCCGAACCCGGTATCGACGACGTCGCGGTGCTCGTCGAGGGTTTCCAGCGGGCCGGTCTGGCCGTCGCCCTGTGCGTCGAAGGACCCACCGACCACGTGTCCGCCGCGGTCGGCCTCGCGCTCTATCGCATCACCCAGGAGTCGCTGGCCAACATCGCCAAGCATGCGCCCGAATCCAAAGCAGCGTAGTGCTGGATATTTCGCCGGTATCGGCGCGGCTCGCCGTCACCAACCTGCTGCCCGCAACGGTGGCGGCCACACGGTCGCCCGAAGGGCGCGGCTTGCGTGGCATGCGCCAGCGGGTCGAACTGCTCGGCGGGGCCATCGATGTCGGGCCCACCCGGGACGGTTGGTCGGTGTGCGCCGAAATACCGCTGCAGGAAGGCGATTCCGCCTGGAGGCCATGGTGGTGCAAGGGGTGATCGACGCGACGCCGGAGATCGCCGTGCTGCTCGTCGACGACCAGGACCTGGTGCGGTCGGGCCTGCGCCGGATCCTGCGCCGCAAGGATGGCTTCGTCATCGTCGCTGAGTGCGCCGACGGCGACGAGGTACCCGCCGCGGTGGCCGAGCACCGGCCCGACGTCGTCGTGATGGACCTGCGGATGCGCCGCATCGACGGCATCGAGGCGACGCGCAGGCTGGGCGGCAGGCCCCCGGTGCTCGCGCTGACCACCTTCAACGAGGACGAGTTGCTATCGGGGGCACTGCGTGCCGGTGCGGCCGGCTTCGTGCTCAAAGACTCCTCGGCCGAGGAGCTGATCCGCGCGGTGCGGGCGGTCGCCAGGGGCGACAGCTATCTCGACCCCGCGGTGACCTCGCGCGTGCTGACCACGTACCGCAAGGCCGCTCCCGGTCCCCGCGGTACCGCGATCGGCGAGCTGACCACCCGCGAGCGCGACGTGCTGACGCTGATCGGACACGGCCTGTCCAACACGGAGATCGCCGATGAATTGTGTATCTCCGGCGTCACGGTCAAGAGCCACATCGGGCGGATCTTCGGAAAGCTCGATCTGCGCGACCGGGCCGCCGCGATCGTCTACGCGTACGACAACGGCATCGTCGCGCCGCGCTGACGATCCACAGCGACTTACAAAGGCGCCGATTGGTCCGCCAGGTTCAGCAGGACGTAGGCCATGCACATCAGGAAGTTCAGCACCACCATGATCAGGCCGGCAAACATCAGCGACCGGGCACCGCGTTGCTTGAGCCGCTTGTATCGCGCGGCGCGCGACTCACGGTCGAGCTGGATGGCGATCAACGCGAAGTTCACGTTGATCAGTTCGTGAGCGGCCAGGGGCGCGCCCCCCAGCATCGCCCGTAGCCGCGTCCGGTGGCGTTCGAACACCCACCCGTTCGAAACTTTGGCACAGACGTCGCGCCCGCCTTCGGCGGAGCGTGTGATACGGCAGCCGAAGCTGCCGCGCAAGTTGCCCTCGATCGTCCCCCCAGGGGTAAGACGGGGTCATCACAAGCGGGATTCTAAATCGCCCGGCGCCACTTTCGCAGTGTGAACACGAATTTCGTTGCGAGAGATCACTTCGAGGCGCCGCCGCTCATTTGCTGCGACACGGGCAGCTCGAGATAGCGCTCCAGGTTGCGATGCATGTTGATCACGCGGCGTTCCTCGCTGGACAACACCATGTGTGTAAAGCCGGGTTGATGCATGCCCCGCTGCAAGCCGGGGAGCACCGCGATGTCTTGTGTGAGCACAATTCCTGGCTCGGCCGCATCAGCGGCGACGCGGACATCCGTCGGCTTGGCGCGCGGCGCACCCGGCGGCATCCGCGTCATCAAGAACATGACCAACTCACCCCTGTCCGGACTGGGATCTGGGACGGGCGCGAGCACATGACGGTCAGGTGGTCGGCGTTGGTCAGGAGCGTCATGTTGGGGAACACGTTGTACTGGTGCAATCGGGTCATCCGGTCGGTATCAGCCCAGTTGAGATCTACGCCGCGGCTCGCGGCGAAGGCCCGAGTTCGATCGGCGATGAGGTCGGCAACCGTCTGTCCGGGCCGGCGTTCGTCGGCAGGAAAGGGCGTGCCTTCGGCCGCACCCATTAGCGCTCCCTGTGTGTAGACGTAGGCGTTCCAGACCTCTTCGTCGCTCAGTGCGCCGTCAAACCGTGGGCTCTGCACTCCGTAGGGCTGGTCCGACTTTCCGGTGTGGCCCCAAATCTGCTGTGGCGCATGGATATCATCGACGCAGCGCAGAAGTTCGGGATGCAGCGTCTGGATGTGGTAGGTCTCGCTGTATCCGTCGGCGATCGTCTTCCAGTTCGCGTCGACCTCGACGGTGAGCGTGGCGTAGCAGCGGAAATCCTCGAGGTGACACCAGGCGATGTCGTCGGGCACCGCCTCCAAGTACTCGAGCAACGACACCGCGCCAGGGTCGAGGTTGACGAAGACGAGCCCCGCCCACGTGTCGACTCGCGCCGGTATCAGCGGGAAGTCGGACATCCGCAGCGAGCCGAAACCCTTGCGGTTCGGCACCCGTTTGAGCGCACCGGCCAGGTTCCACGTCCAGCCGTGATAACCGCATTTGAGTTCGCGCAGGCCCGAACCCGATCCGGTGCACAGGGAGTTGCCCCTGTGCCGGCACACGTTCTGGAACGCGCGGAGCGCGCCGTCGTCGTCACGGATGATCAGCACACCGTACGGGCCACAGCGGTACTCGAAGTAGTCGCCGGGTGAGGCGACGTGGTCGACCATGCAGGCCAGTTGCCACACCCTCGGCCACATCCGCTGCGCCTCGAGCGCGGCGAAGGCGGGGGAGTAATAGCGCTCGGCGGGCACCAGCGTCGGGCTTCTCCGGCGGGGTGCCGATCGCATCCTCGTCGCGGGTCCGTGCCGGGTTACCGGCCGCCGTTGCCATCGAGGGGAACTCTCAACGCGCCCCACGGATCAGGCGGCCGGGGCGGGCCCCGGTGTCGACGTCGTTGCGGCGGGTAACGGTTCCGCTGACGACGGTCGCGGCATAGCCGCTGGCCCCCTGCAGGATCCGGTTTCCGCCGGCCGGCAGGTCGAATGCCATTGCCGCCGGGTGCAGCTTCAGGGCGTCCAGGTCGATGACGTTGATGTCGGCCTTCTTGCCCGGCTCGATGGTGCCGCGGTCGGTGAGGCCGAACAGGTGGGCGGTGTCGCGAGATTGCTTGCGGATCACGTACTCCAGCGACAGCTTCTCGCCCCGGCGCCGGTCGCGCGCCCAGTGCGTCAGCAGGAACGTGGGATACGAAGCGTCGCAGATCATCCCGCAGTGGGCGCCGCCGTCGGAGAGCCCGAGCACGCCGGCCGGGTGCAGCAGCATCTCCCGGATCGCGTCGCAGTTGCCGTCGGCGTAGTTGAACAGCGGCAGCATCAGCATGGCGGTCGCGTTCCGCTCGAGCATGAGGTCGTAGAGGGTAGACAGCGGATCCTCGCCGCGGGCTGCGGCGATGGCGGCGACGGTGCGGTCCGGGGTCGGCTCGTAATCGGGCGGATCGCCGAGCGCGTACAGCCGCCCGAGAGAATGCTGCACCAGGGCGAACATCCCGTCGAATAACAGCGTGGGGTCGGCGGGCAGGTCCTCGTCGGCCAGGATGGCAGCCTTCACGGCCGGCTCCGCCAGGCGCTGCGCGAGCTCCTCGCGGCTGCACTCGGCCGCCAGCCGGCGGTAGGTGGGCCGGTGGCTGAAGCCGTGATGACCCTGGAACCCGATCATCATGCCGAACGGGCGAGCCGCGACCTGCGGGTAGAGGCGGGCGCCCTCGGTGTGCGCGTCTGCGGACAGGTCGAGCATCTCGCGCCACAGGTTGGGATCGGCATCCACCTGGATCAGCGCGAAGGAGACCGGCCGGTCGATCTCGCCGCTCAACCGGCGCATCCAGTCCAGTTCCTTCTTGGGCGCGACGATGTCCTCGCCCGCGGATCCCTGGGGCGCCAGCTCGAACACGGCCTGACCGCCGGCGGCCATGGCCCGCCCAAGCCCGAACAGCTCATCCTCGGCCGCGAAGGTGCCGGGCACCGGTTCGCCGTCCATGGCGCGGTGCCCCATCGTGCGCGACGTTGAAAACCCGAGGGCGCCGGCCTCGATCGCCTCGCGAACCAACCGGCCCATCGCCTCGATGTCCTCGGGGGTGGCCGGTTCGTTGCGGGCGCCGCGCTCGCCCATCGCGTAGGCGCGGACCGCACCGTGGGCAACCTGGCTGCCCACGTCGACGGCGAACTTGTGCTTGTCGACCGCGTCGAGGTACTCGGGGTAGGTCTCCCAGCCCCAGGTGATGCCCTCGGTCAACGCGGTGCCGGGGATGTCCTCGACGCCCTCCATCAACTCGATCAACCACTGCTCGGTGCCGCGTCGCACGGGCGCGAAGCCGACGCCGCAGTTGCCGGTCACGATTGTGGTCACGCCGTGGCCGCTGGACGGCTCCAGCAGGCTGTCCCAGCTGACCTGGCCGTCGTAGTGGGTGTGGATGTCGACGAAGCCGGGCGCCACCACCTGCCCTGTCGCATCGATGGTTTCGGCCGCCTCCCCGCCGAGCGCGGGGCCGTCGGCACAGCGGCGGACGACGTCGACGATCTTGCCGTCCTTGATGCCGATGTCAGCGGAATACCGCTCCGCGCCCGTGCCGTCGACGACCGTGCCGCCGATGATCTTCAAGTCGAACATGAGACTCCTCTTCGCCGCCGCGGGCTGTCTGCAGAGGGCTGAGCGGTAACGCGCACCGCATTTCGCTACGATAGGTAGCGTAACTCTTCGCGCGACGAAGGCAATAGCTTCGGCCGGATTCGGCCGAACTAGAGTGCGCGCTTCAGGGCGCTGACGGTTTCCAGATCATCGAGCGCTGCGACGCCGCGCCGCAAGCCCTCCAAGGCAATGCTTTCGACCTGCATTTCGCCCATTCCGGCGGTGATCAACGGGGCGACGTACGCGTACAGCGCGCCCTGGCGGAACCGCAGCCACAGGTCGTCGCGGTCCAACTCGGGTCCGCCCGCAGCCATCAGCGCCCGCCGGTAGTCGTCGAGGAGTTCGCGCTGGCTGGCCCGGCGGTCCTCCGGCTTGAGGCTGGTGATCAGGGTATAAGCCAGTTCACGCGACGGGTGTCCCCGGCGCACCGCCTGCCAGTCCAGCAGTCCGGCCTTGCCGCCGTAGAAGTACATGTTGCCCGGATGGGCATCACCGTGCATGACGGTGTGCGGCGGAGTGTCGATGAGCGCGGCGACGGCGCGATAATTGTCGGCGATGAAGCTGCCGTCGCCGACCGGGATCGGGGTCCGCTCGGCGAGTCGCTTGATCGAGGTGTGCATGAGCGAACCGGTCAGCAACGATGTGACGTCACTCGACGGGGTGTACAGCCAGCCCATCGAGCCGCGCCCATCCCGCGGCAGCCGTCCCCAGAAGGTGGCGTGCAGGTCGGCCAGTAGCTCGATGATCAAGCTGGCCTGGTCGGCCGACAGCGGATGCAACGTGTCCGGGAACTCGCACGACTCGGCCGGCAGGTCCTCCAGCACAAGCAGGTACCGGCCGGTCCAGGCGTCGTATGCCGTGCCGTAGCAGTAAGGGACGCCGATGACCTGCGGCGCCAGCTCGCGATAGAAGCGGACCTCGGTGTGTCCTAGGCGTCCCAGTTCGCCCATCAGCCGGGTGGCGGCGGTCTGTGCCGCGACCTTGACGAACACCGAGTCGGGGACGTTCTTGCCGGTCAGCACAAGCCGGCCACGCGAGGACGTCCCAGCGTCCCGGCTCAGGATGCGGATCGACCGGACGTTGGCTCCGATGACTCCGGAAAGCACCGCGGGATTGATGTCTTCGACCGTTCGAGGTAGGCCGAACCGCCCGCCCACCACGGCGTCGGTGGCAACTCGACCCGCGCCGCGGCCCACATGAGCGGCCAGGCCGAGGATAGAGAACGCTTCTCCCAGAGGGTTTTTCATGTTCATCCATCCTGCTTTGCGATCCGGCCGCAGCGCTGCGCTCTCAACGCCAGCGGCACGGGCAAAACAAATGCCTGGACATCAGACAATATACGATTATTGTCTGATCTGCGGCACCAGGGCCCTCACCACGAACTGCTCGACGAATTTTCGCTTGTCCGCGGCCGGGCGGTATCGCCATGAGGGCGCCAGCAAGAACAGTGTCGCGGTGTGCAACCACTGGACGATCGACCGGAAATCGACATCGGGGTAAAGCGATCCGGCCGCTTTCCACCGATCCAACAACGGCCCGTAATGCCGCAGAAGTAGTTCCACGATGGGTTCGGAACCCTTCTCGAGGGCCGAGGCCACCGCGGTGCTCTCGGCGGCGAACAATGCCTCGTTCAGCGCGTTGCCGTCCACCGATTCAACCCGGGCCAGCACCATCTGGGGTATCGATCGAACGGGATCGTCCGGGGCCGGCAGCGAGCGCACCAACTCGGCGAGCGCGCTGTCCGCACGCGTCAGCATCAGGCCGAGCAGGACATCGTCACGGCCCGGGAAATACCGGTACACCGTGGACCGTGACACCCCGGCCTCGTCAGCCACTTCGCCCATCCGGCATTGGGTGTTGCCCCGCCGGACGATGCAGCGGCCCGCTGCGTCCAGGATCCGTCGACGGGCCTCCTCGTCGTCGAGGATCGCGCGGTCATCGCCCCAGCGCCGGGTCGGTTCCACGGCGGCGATGTTACGGGATGCGTTGTGCTGCTTTGTTATTTGACGTGAACGAAATCCGGCCCGTGATCAGGCGATACAGCCGGGCCGCGTCAGGCCGGTCCACGTCAGCGTGACACGGGTGCCCTGCGGCGTGCGGTCGATGGTGACGCCGTCGGCGAGGGCCTCCATCAGCGGGATTCCGCGGCCACGCATCTGGTGTTGGTACTGGGCCGGCTTCTTGTGCCGCCACCGCCCGCGGTCGTCGACGGACACCGCCAGGGTGTCCGAATCGCCGTCGTAGGCGGCACGCACGTCGACCGTGCCCCGTTCCGCGGCCTCGACGTAGGCGAATTCCGCGGCGTTGGCGATCGCCTCGTTCACCGCCAGCAGCAGATCACTGAAGCGGTCGTTATCCAGCGAGAAATATCGCTCGAGCCACACGCCGAACTCGCCGCGGGTCCGGGCCGCGCTGCGGGCGTCGGCGGCCACTCGCGTCCGCACGAAGCGGGAGCGGTCATCGGGGTTCGACACGTTCTGCGGCTGATCAGAGCGTCCCATCGTCCCCAGTTGCGTCCTCACCCCGACGCTCACTCACCAGCGATTCCGCTCAGCGCCCCGTCCAGGCTGCTGTAGAGCGAGAGCACGCTGTCGATTCCCATCAGTTTGATCGGTCGGCTGGTGGCCGAGCCGTTGGCGACCACCGCGAACTGCGTCGGCGGCTCAGCGTCAGCCTGCGCGGTCACTAGGACGGTCATTCCGGCCGAGGCCAGGAAGCCGACTTTGGACAGATCAACGATCAGTGCCGCCGGCTTGGTCGCCAGCGCGGTCTGAATGGCGTCAGCCAGCAGCGGCGAGCTGAGCATGTCGACTTCGCCGGAGACGGTGAGGACGACCGCCTGATCTACCTGGTGTTTGCCCACTTCAAAAGCGGTTGGATCGACTAGATCGCCGGTTTGTTCACCCATGGTCTATCACTCACATTCGGTCCCCTACGGGACACCGCTAGCTTTCGAAAACAGCCACTGCAGTATCCGGGGGCTGTTGATTCAACCCCACGGCAACACGCTTGCCTACGGAGGAAATGCACTCCGTCGATCTGCGCTGGTAAATGCAGATACGGCTACAAGTGTTTAGCCAATGGTAGGACACGCGGCCTACCACGCTCAAAACGCTGAACGATTTCGGGCGCCGCAACGTAGTCCGGATGTGCGTCACGGCCAGCGCAAAAGTTGCGCCGGGCACCGGCCCATGCGTGAATTACTTCCACCTACTTCGCTCTCCGCCTGCGCGGTGTGGCCTGCGGAAATGGAAAGGACGGTGGGCCGTGCGGCCCGGTGATCGCGGCGGCGAACCACATGGTGGCGAGCAACCCGACGATCCCTTACACGGCGCGTCCGCGCCGTCGAATTCCGCCGCGCTGAACCGCCGGCGGGCCCTGCTCGGGATGGGCGCGGTCGCTGGAGCCGCCGCGGTCGACGTGGGTGGTTTCGCCTATGTCGGCGGCTGGCTGCGGCCCGGCGCGCTGACTCCGCCCCGGTTCGCGGACCGCTTCGAACACGTCTACGGCCGTCATGACGGTTTCCGGCGAAACCACGCCAAGGGGTTGAGCGCGACCGGCACGTTCGTCAGCACGGGGGCGGCCGAGTCGATCTGCCGAGCGGCGGTGTTCCGGCGCGGCACGGTGCCCCTGATCGGCCGGTTCTCGCTGTCCGGCGGTCTGCCCGACCAGGCCGACAAGCTCGACACCGTGCGGGGGCTGGGGCTGCTGTTCGACGGGCCCGAAGGCCAGCAGTGGCGCACCGCGATGATCAACCTCCCGGTCTTCCCGGACAGCACGCCCCAGGGCTTTTACGACCGGTTGCTCGCATCCAAGCCGCTCCCCGGCACCGGCAAGCCCGACCCGCAGCAGATGGCCGCGTTTTTGCAGCGCCATCCCGAGACGAGCGCGGCAATGCGCTTGATCAAGCAGGCGCCGCCGAGCACGGGATTCGCCGACAGCACCTTCTACGGGCTGAACGCCTTCCGGTTCACCAACCGCGCCGGTGCGACGGTGCCGGTGCGCTGGTCCGCGATTCCCCAGCAAGGCGCCGACGTGACGGCCACACCATCTGCGTCACCGGCGAAGGACTACCTGTTCGACGCGCTCATCCGCACGCTGGCGCGCGCCCCGCTGAGCTGGCGGCTGGTGCTCACCATCGGTGAGCCGGGCGATCCGACCAACGACGCCACCAAACCCTGGCCGCCAACGCGGCGCACCATCGACGCCGGCACCATCACCATCTCCGCGGTCCAGACGGAGCAGGACGGCAACGCGCGCGACATCAACTTCGACCCGCTGGTGCTGCCCGACGGCATCGCCGCTTCCGATGATCCCCTGCTCGCGGCGCGATCGGCGGTGTACGCCCGTTCGTTCACCCGCCGCGCCGAGGAGCCCAAGACGGCCAGCGCGGTCGACGTCGAAGCGGTCCTCCAATGACGGCTGGGCCCGCGCGGTTCACCCTGCCGTCGCGCGTTCTGCACTGGCTGATGGCGCCGATGGTCATCGCGCAGTTGCTCGTCGGCGTGACCATGGTCGCCGCGCTGAGCTACTACCCGTTGCTGCTGGCCATCCATCGGCCCCTGGGTCTGTTGATCCTGGTCTTCGCGGTGGTCCGGCTGGCAATCGGCTCACTCACCGCCCACCACCGTTCCTGGCCACCATGAGCAAAGCCGAACGCCGCATCGCGACGTGGTCGGAATACCTGCTCTATGGCCTGCTGCTGGTCCAGCCGCTGATCGGCTGGGCCATGCTGTCGGCGGCGCGATTCCCGGTCACGCTGCTCGGGCCGGTCGCGCTGCCCGGCATCGCGCCGCGAAACATCGACGTTTTCGCGGTGCTCCGGCAGTGCCACGTGCGCCTTTGCGCTGCTGCTCTTCCTCGCGTTTACCGCGCACATGACGGCGGTACTCTTCCACACGCTCGTCCTGCGTGACCGGCTCCTCGACCGCATGGCGCTGTGGCGCACCAAAGCTGGGGCGCCAGACCGACGATGAGTCCGCAAATCGCAGTCTGACGACCTGTCTGCTCGGGCTCGAAGTGGCCGAATATGATCGGCACGATTCAGACTTGAGCGCGCGGGCACGGGCCGGGCGCGGTGCCCGTGAGGGCCACGAGGAACGGGAGAGTTCAATGTCGAACCAGCAGCAAGCGGAACGGATGACGTCGGGAAAGGGATTCATCGCGGCGCTCGACCAGAGCGGCGGTTCGACGCCCAAGGCGCTGCGGCTCTACGGCATCGAGGACGACGCGTACTCCTCCGAGAAGGAGATGTTCGACCTCATTCACCAGATGCGCTCGCGGATCATCACGTCTCCGGCGTTCACCGGTGACCGCGTGCTGGCCGCGATCCTGTTCGAGCAGACGATGGACCGTGAGATCGCGGGCAAGCCGTCGACCACCTACCTGTGGGAGACCAAGGGCGTGGTTCCCATCCTCAAGATCGACAAGGGTCTGGCCGACGCGTCCGACGACGTCCAGCTGATGAAGCCGATCCCGGGCCTCGATGAGCTGCTGGACCGGGCCGCCGGCTTGGGTGTCTTCGGCACCAAGGAGCGGTCGGTGATCGGCGGCGCCAACGCCAAGGGCATTGCGGCCATCGTCGCCCAGCAGTTCGAGCTGGGCCACCAGGTGCTCTCGCACGGCCTGGTGCCCATCATCGAACCCGAGGTCACCATCTCGATTTCGGACAAAGCCGAGGCCGAAGGCATCCTGCGCGACGAGATCACCAAGCAGCTCGACTCCGTGCCCGAGGGCCAGCGCGTCATGCTCAAGCTGAGCCTGCCCACCGAGGTCAACTTCTACCGGCCGCTGATCGAGCACCCGAAGGTGATGCGGGTGGTTGCCCTGTCCGGCGGCTACTCCCGCGAGGAGGCCAACGAATTGCTGGCGAAGAACACCGGGCTGATCGCCAGCTTCAGCCGGGCGCTGACCGAAGGCCTGACGGTCGACCAGTCCGACGAGCAGTTCAACGCCACGCTGGACAAGGCGATCCAGTCGATCTACGACGCCTCAGTCGCCGGCTGACTAATAGTGGTGCCGGGCCATGCGCGACGGCCCGGTGTCGCCATCGTCGGACACCATCGCCGGCACCATCTCGCTGGTCACCAAGCCCTCGCCAGTGGTCAATTCGTCGATGGTGGCGAAGGATTCGGCGATATTGGCCGGAGTGTCGATCACTACCGTGACGACGGGCACCCGGCGGGTCAGCGAGAACAATCCGTCACCGTGGGGCGGGTGGTCGCCGTGAAAGCCCCAGACGCCGCGCAGCACGGTCGCGCCGTCCGCGATTCCGGCCTGGCGCAACCGCTGAACAATCGCTCGGTGTACCGGCACGCCGCCGTGGCGTGCGGACTCCGAGGTGTAGATCGTCAGCTGCTGGAACAGCGGCAAGCCGCGCACGTCGACGCCGGGCAACGCGTGCGGCCGCTCCAGAAACTGGCCGTCGCGCTTGCACACCTGGACCCGTTCGAGGGTGAACAAAGGCCTGCGCAGCAGCTCGCCGATCTCCGGTAGCACCCGGCTGATGCGCTCACCCGATCCGACGACGACGATCATCATCGGCACGTCGGCGTTGCGCCCAAAGAAGTTGGCGCGCTGGCGTTCTCCGTGTGCGACGCCGTCCACTCCGAGCAACACCGTGGCCCCGGCAAGGCCGCGCCTGTGCATCAGGTCGCAAATGGCGATGTAGGCGGGCGAGCCGTTGACGCGTTGCTTACGGCCTACATAAATCGTCAACTTGACGGCGTCGCGCGGATCCTCGGGCAGCCGCGGGGACCCGATGTCCTCGTGCAGCAGCCGGGCACGCTCCAGCGTCACCAGACCCCGCTGCTTGACCGCCAGCACTTGGTCGAGCAGGGCCTCGATCTTCGTTCTCGTGTCGACCGCGATGATCATCACGGGCGGATCCTCGGACAACGTCAAGGACTCGTCGGTGCGCAGATAGTGACCGGTTCCGAAGCCGCCGATGCCGCGCAGCAGGACGCCGCAAGCGATTCCGTGTCGTGCGTACAAGCCGAGCAGCACATCGGAGACGAAGCTGTCCCCGGTCCGCCTACGCTCGGCCAAATAGGCGGTGAGCTTCAGGCAATCGTCGTCCATCGCCGCTCCCGTCGCTTTGCGGCGAGCCTACCCCGCGCGGAGACGTCAAGCGCCGCAGTGGTGTTCGACCCGGATCAGGTCAGCGCAGCTCGGCCGGCTGAACCGCTCAACTTGCGGTGAGGGCTGCCACGATGAGCCGGGTGGTCCGTTCGGCCCGTCGCCGCGAATAAGGCTGCGCGCCGGAAAGAATCGGGTACACCACCCCGCCGACGATCGCGTCGGCGGCCGATTCGGCGGTGGCCTCATCGATGCCGTCGGCGACCAACCGGGCCCGCACGCTGTCGTACAGCGGTGCACTGAATCCGGCGCGTAGCCTGACTGCGGTGTCCTCGTGTTCCATGCAGGCCACGGTCAGCGTGCGCAGCATGGCCGCCCCTCGCGGCGTCGTCAGGCTGGCGAACAACTTGCCCACCCAGCCCACCAGGTCGGCGACCAGGTTGCCGCTGTGGTTGACCGACGCGAGCAGCTTGTCGGCGTCTTCGAGCATGACGTCGGCGACCAGGGCGGGGCGAGTGGGCCACCAGCGATAAATGGTCTGCTTGCCCACGCCGGCGCGCGCGGCGACCGCCTCGATGGTCAGCCCGTCGAACCCGCGCTCGAGCAGCAGTTCACGTGTGGCGGTCACGATCGCCGTGCGGGACTTCTCGCTGCGCCTCCGGGGCGAGGCCGCCGGCGGGTTCACCGCGCTCGAGATCGGTTGGCATGTGGTGGTCCTCGCTTCTGCGAACTCAGTCGACAGCCGGGCGACCGGGCGCGCTTTACATATCCTGATCGGCCCGGGTAATCTGCCACAAGACGAGACGGTCCGTCTTGTAACGAAAGGATAGCAGTCGGTGCGGCCAACGCCAGTTATCTCTCGGCCGTCCTCGTGACCCTGGGACTGAGTCCAGAGCAGCAGGAGCTGAGCGACGCGGTGGGGCAGTTCGCCGCCCGGAATGCTCCCATTGCCGCGACGCGTGACAGCTTTGACGACCTGGCGGCGGGACGGCTTCCCGGATGGTGGGATGCCCTGGTAGCCAACGGTTTCCATGCGGTGCATCTGCCCGAAGAGCTTGGCGGCCAAGGTGGAAGACTGATCGACGCCGCATGCGTTCTGGAATCGGCGGGCACGTCGCTGCTGCCCGGCCCGCTGTTGCCGACGGTGACGGCCGGCGCGGTCGCCCTCCTCGCCGAACCGACGCCGCTCGCGGAGTCGTTCCTGCGCGACCTGGCGTCGGGCGCCACCGCGGCGGTTGTGTTGCCCGACGACAACTTCTCCGCGCGTCTGGACGGCGGGCGATGGATGGTCACCGGCGCTTCGCAGGTCACCCAGGGTGTGTGCGCGGCGCGCGTGATCCTGCTCGGCGCCCACGGCGATGACGGCGATGTCGTCTGGCTGCTGGTGGACACCGGAAACCCCTCGGCCACAGTCGAACCCGTAACCGGCACCGACCTTGTCGTCGACGCCGGGACCCTGCGGCTCGATGGCTACGGCGCGACCGAGTCGGAGGTCCTCAGCGGCATCGACCCCGACCGCGCGCGGTGTGTCTCGGTGGGTCTGGCGGCCAGCACGATGGCCGGCATCGCGCAGTGGTGCGTGCAGGCCGTGACCGCGCATCTGCGCATCCGCGAGCAGTTCGGCAAGGTGATCGGCACGTTCCAGGCGTTGCAGCACAACGCGGCGATGCTGTTGGTCAGCAGCGAGTTGGCCACTGCGGCGGCCTGGGACGCGGTCCGTGCTGTCGACGAATCTCTCGACCAGCATCGGATCGCCGCCGCCGGTGCGGCCGTGATCGCGATCTCGCCCGCCCCGGATCTGGTGCTCGACGCTCTGACGATGCTGGGCGCCATCGGTTTCACCTGGGAACACGACGTGCATCTGTACTGGCGGCGGGCCATCAGTCTGGCGGGGTCGATAGGCCCGGCGAATCGCTGGGCGCGGCGGCTCGGGGAACTCACGTGCACCCAGACGCGCGACATGTCGGTGAATCTCGGCGATGCGGAATCGGACTTCCGTTCCTGGGTGGCCGAGACGCTGGATGCGGCCCTGAAGTTGCGCAACGACAAACCCGCCCCGCACGGCGATTATGAGCACCTCGCCACCGGGCCGCAACGCACCTTGATCGCGGACGCTGGTCTCATGGCGCCGCACTGGCCCGCGCCGTGGGGTGTCGATGCGGATCCGTTGAAGCAGCTCATCATCGACGAGGAATTCGCCAAGCGACCCGATCTGGTTCGGCCATCGCTGAACATCGCCGAATGGATCCTGCCCTCGGTCTTGGCCGCCGCGCCAAAAAAGTTGCAGGAGCGGCTGATCCCGGCGACGCAACGCGGCGACATCCTGTGGTGCCAGCTGTTCAGTGAGCCGGGCGCGGGTTCCGACCTCGCGTCGCTGGCCACCCGGGCGACCAAGGTCGACGGCGGCTGGCGGATCAACGGCCACAAGATCTGGACGTCGTTGGCCCAATATGCCGACCTGGGTGCGCTTCTCGCGCGCACCGACCCCGAGGCCAGCAAGCACCGGGGCATCGGCTACTTCATCCTCGATATGCGATCCCCCGGAGTGGAGATCCAGCCCATCAAGACCGCCACCGGGCAGGCACACTTCAACGAAGTCTTCCTCAACGATGTCTTCGTTCCAGACGAGATGCTATTGGGTGGCCCTACCGACGGCTGGAACCTCGCGATCGCCACAATGGCCGAAGAGCGTTCGGCCATCAGCGGATACGTCAAGTTCGACCGCGCGGTCGCACTGCGTCGCCTCGCCGCTCAACCCGGGCCCGACCGTGACGACGCGTTGCGTGAGCTCGGCGAGCTCGACGCCTACACCAACGCCATCAGGGCGCTCGGAGTACGGGAAACCATTCGGCTGCTCGACGGCCAGGCATCCGGGCCGGCCTCCAGCATCGCCAAGGTCGCCATGAATGTGCTGCTGCGCCGGACCTTCCAGGCCACGCTGCAGTTGACCGGGCAGGTCGCGATGGTCGACGACCCCGACGCCGCGGTCGTGGAACCCTATTTGCATCTGCCGGCCGAGCTGATCGGCGGTGGAACGAGGGAGATCCAGCTGAACATCATTGCGCAGATGATTCTCGGTCTACCCCGAAAGTAAGGCACAGCATGGGATTACGCGGAGAAGCCGCGATCGTCGGCTACGTCGAGCTGCCACCCGAGCGCCTCAATAAGGCCTCACCCGCGCCGTTCGTCCTCGAACAATGGGCGGAACTGAGCGCAGCCGCGCTCGCGGATGCGGGTCTGCCGGGAGACGTCGTCAACGGGATCGCCGCCTCACACCTGGCCGAATCGGAGATCTTCGTTCCCTCCACCATCGCCGAATACCTCGGCCTGGGAGCGAGGTTCGCCGAACACGTCGACCTGGGTGGTGCCAGCGCGGCCGCCATGGTGTGGCGCGCCGCCGCGGCCATCGAGCTGGGAATCTGCGACGCGGTCCTGTGCGCGCTGCCCGCCCGCTACATCACGCCGATGTCCAGCAAGAAGCCCAAGGCGTATGGCGACGCACTGTATTTCGGCTCGTCGAGCAACCAATACGGCTCTCCCCAAGCCGAATTCGAAATCCCCTACGGCAACCTCGGCCAGAACGGGCCATACGGACAGGTGGCCCAGCGCTACGCCGCGGTCCACGGCTACGACGAGCGGGCCATGGCCAAGATCGTCGTCGACCAGCGGGTCAACGCCAACCACACCGACGGTGCGATCTGGAAGGACAAGCCGCTCACCGTCGACGACGTGCTGGCCAGCCCGGTCATCGCCGACCCGCTGCACATGCTCGAGATCGTGATGCCTTGCGTCGGTGGCGCCGCCGTCGTCGTCGCAAGCGCGGACGTCGCCCGGCGGTCGCGCAATCGTCCAGTGTGGATCAAGGGATTCGGCGAGCACGTGCCGTTCAAGACCCCGACGTACGCGCAAGGATCTGCTCAGCACTCCGATCGCCGCCGCGGCCGATACCGCGTTCGCCATGACAGATCTGAGCCGTGAGCAGATGGACATGGTCTCTATCTATGACTGCTACACCATCACGGTGCTGCTCTCACTCGAAGACGCCGGCTTCTGCGAGAAGGGCAAGGGCATGGAATTCGTCGCCGACCACGACCTGACCTTCCGCGGCGACTTCCCCCTGAACACGGCCGGCGGGCAATTGGGCTTCGGCCAAGCAGGTTTGGCCGGCGGAATGCACCACGTCTGCGACGCCACCCGCCAGATCATGGGCCGCGGCGGCGCCGCCCAGGTCGCCGACTGCAACCGGGCTTTCGTGTCGGGCAACGGCGGCATCCTGTCCGAGCAGACCACGCTGATTCTGCAAGGGGACTGACCGATGAAACTCGAACGACCGATGCCCGTGAAAACGCCGACCAGCTGCGCCGTTTTGGGATGCGTTGGGCGAGCATCGCATCGTCATCCAATACTCGCCCTCGTTACAGGCCTACGTGTTCTACCCGCGGGTGCGCGCGCCACGCACCCTGGCCGACGACCTGGAATGGCACGAAATC
Source organism: uncultured Actinomycetota bacterium (assembly GCA_963849935.1). Lineage (GTDB taxonomy): Bacteria > Actinomycetota > Actinomycetes > Mycobacteriales > Mycobacteriaceae > Mycobacterium. The sequence continues at coordinate 573,967 of CAWKJQ010000015.1, read as the reverse complement.
TCCGGGATGGGCACCCTGTACTCGTACACCGTGGCCCACCGGCCGGTCAGCCCACACTTCGCTGACGCCGTGCCGCAGCTGCTCGCCATCGTTGAATGGGATGAGGGCCCAAGGTTTTCCACCGAGATGGTCAACGTCGACCCGGCCCGCCTGAAGGTCGGGATGCGGGTGAAGCCGGTGTTCTGCGACTACCCGGAGCACGACGTCACGCTGTTGCGATACGAGCCCGCCGAGTGAGCTAGGTCGACGACCTCACCACCAGGTGCGCGATGTCGGTCAACTCCGGAGACGGTGGTGCGGGGTGGCCCAGCCGCTCGAATACCGCGGCTAGTGCGGCGTCGGCGACCGCGCAGGGGTCGAATTGCACGGTGGTCAGCGGCGGAGTGCTCACCACGCCCATCGGGCTGGCGTCGACTCCCATCACCGCGAGGTCGCCGGGACAGCGCAGCCCTGCTTGGTGAATTCCGTAGAGGACCAAGCAGGCGATCTCATCGCTTTGGGCGCACACGGCGGTCACACCGTTGCCCACCCAGCCGGCGACAACGTCGGCGGCATTGTCCAGGGAGACCTCGTCGACCCGCACCGGCGGCAGGTCGCGCAATTGCGCCGCCCGCGAAACGCCTTCGAACCAATAGTCACCCAGCGGCCGCCACCGTTCAATCCCGGTGTAGGCGAACGCGATTCGGCGGTGGCCACGCTCGACCAGGTGCGCGACGCGCATCTCGCCCACCGACAGATGCGGGTCTTTGAGCGCAGGCAGCGTCCCGATCTCGATGTGGGGGATGGCCGCCTCCGTCACCGCTTGACGGGCCGCCGCACTCAGCGGGAACAGGCTGGTGATCGCGACTGGGTCGAGATTCTCGATCGCATCGACCACATGCTGGTCGTTATCCGTCTCGAAGATCTGTACTTGAAGAAAACCCTCGCGGGCCAAGGCGGTGGTCATATGACTGCCGGCCTGCATCGGCATCTCGCCCACGGCCACGTGCGGCACCACGTAAAGCACCACACCGCTTTTGCCGCGCGCGAGGTTGCGGGCGGCGAGGTTGGGCCGGTAACCAAGAAGCTTGGCTGCGCGGTACACCGCATCGCGGGTTTCCGGGGAGATGCGGCGTCCCTGCGCGTTGTTCAGCACATAACTGACCGTGGCGGTCGACACGCTGGCCAATCGGGCCACGTCGGCGGTGGTCGGACGCGCAGCTTTGTTGGTGCTCAACTTCCGTTACCTTCCGGGCCCGGGCATGCTCCATGGTGGCACGCGATGCACATCGGCATCGCGCCACGCCACGCCGCGAGTTCCCGGTTGGTGCGATGAAGTGGACTAATAGTCCCTTCTCGAACGATAGGCTGCGAAACCCATTGCGGCGATCGAGCGATGGTACGGCCGCGCTGCGTCGTTGCAATCCTGTGCATTAGGGCGCAAGCGCCCTCGTCAATGCACTCCAAGCCGGGTTGACACTGTGATGCACACCATTATCTACTAGTCGCTAGCAGTCGACCGGGGAGCGCGGCATGAACAAGGACGACCTGATTCTGATCAGCGTGGACGATCACATCGCCGAGCCGGCCGACATGTTCGACGCGCACGTTCCCGCCGCATTCAAGGACCGCGCCCCCCGTGTGGTCCTCGAGCCCGACGGCATCCAGCAGTGGTACTACGGCGAGATCCGCGGACGCAACATGGGCCTGAACGCCGTCGCGGGCAAACCGCGCGAAATGTACAACATCGACGCCTCACGCTACGACGAGATGCGGCCGGGCTGCTTCAACGTGGACGACCGGGTGCGGGACATGAACGCCGGCGGCCAGCTCGCGGGGTTGAACTTTCCGAACTTCACCGGCTTCTCCGGCCAGGTGCTCAACCAGGGCCCAGACCGCGAGACCAACCTGGTGATGATCAAGGCCTACAACGACTGGCACGTCGACGAATGGTGCGGGGCCTACCCCGGGCGGTTCATCCCTTGCGGCATCCTGCCCCTGTTCGATGTGGCCGAGGCCGCGAAGGAAGTGAAGCGGCTCGCCGACAAGGGCTGTCACGCCGTGACGTTCTCCGAAAACCCAGAGGCATTGGAGATGCCCAGCATTCACACCAAGTACTGGTACCCGCTCTTCGAGGCGGTCTGCGAAAACAACACGGTGCTGTGCACCCATGTCGGCTCCGCGTCGCGGTCTCCGCAGGTGTCGACGGACGCCCCACCCAGCGTGCAGATGACGGCCTCGTCGATGATGAGCATGTTCACCTTCACCGAGCTGATCTGGGCGCAGTTCTGGGCCGATTTCCCGCAACTGAAGTTCTCGCTGACCGAGGGCGACGTCGGCTGGATCCCGTACTTCCTCTGGCGGGCCGAGCACGTCTACAACCGGCACTCCGGATGGACGCTGGCAACCTTCCCGCCCGGTTACGACGGGCCCACCGACGTCTTCAAGCGGCACTTCTACACCTGCTTCATCAGCGACAAAGTCGGTGTGCAGAACATGAATTGGTTCAACGAGGACATGCTGTGCTGGGAGTCCGACTTCCCGCACTCCGACAGCAACTGGCCCTTCGCGCCGGAGGACATCGTCGCCACCATGGGCCACCTCGACGACTCGGTCATCGACAAGATCACGCATCAAAACGCCATGGCCGCGTACTCATTCGACCCGTTTCAGTACATACCGAAGGAGCATGCACGGGCCGGCTACCTACGCGCGCAGGCCACTGACGTCGACGTGGTCACCCATGTCGGCCGCAAGGCCAGTCAGCGCGACCGTGACGCGTGGACGCGGATGACGCAGTTCGCCCTGCAGGCGCAGGCCTCGGCGGAGGCGCCGGTAACGGTCGAGGTGGCCGGTATCGCCGGCCGCGCCACCACCCTGGGCAACTGAGCGTGGCAGCAGAGGCGCCGTTCGCGGGCTGGCGCGTGCTGGAGTTGTGCAACGGCCTCGCGGCGTCCTACTGCGGCAAGATGTTCGCCGACGCCGGCGCCGACGTCGTGAAAATCGAATCGCCGCGCGGTGATTCGATGCGCGGATGGTCGGCCGGCGGACGGCCCGGGGCGTTGTTCGCCCATCTGGCCGCGGGCAAGAAGTCCGTCGTCAATCACGGCAAGGCCGAAACCACCGGACTGCTGGCAGGCGCGGACCTCATAGTCACCGACCTCACCGACGGATGGACGCTTGACGCCATCACCGCCCACGCCGCGGATTCCGCGGTGGTGGTTGCCGTCACGCCGTTCGGCACCGCCGGCCCTTACGTCGAAAACCAATTAGCCGCAAACGAATTCATCCTGCAAGCGCTGTGCGGGTCGATCGCGGGCCGCGGCTGGCCGGACGACGAGCCGGTGCAAGCGGGCGGTCGGCTCGGCGAGTGGCTGGCGGGCACGTTCGCGGCGGCCGCAGCTGCGGCGACAGTCAGGCACGCGGCTCGAAGCCGGCGCGGTCAGGTCATCGATGTCTCGACGTACGAGGCCATGGCCATCGCCATGGGCGGCCTGTCCGCCATGTCGGCCAGCGTGCTGGGCGCCGATTCGCTGCTGCACGAGCGGAGCCTGGAGCTGCCGTCGATCGTCCCGACGGCCGACGGCATGGTCGGCTTCTGCACCATCACCGCGCAGCAGTTTCAGGACTTTCTGGTGATGATCGAGCGCGCCGATCTCGTCGACGACACCGAACTGGCGTCGTTCACCGGCCGGGTCGAGCGCCGCGACGAGTTCCTGGGCATGGTCACCGAATGGACCGGAACCCGAACCACCCAAGAGATCGTCGATCTCGCGGTGGCATTCCGGATCCCCGTCGCCCCCATCGCGACGCCGGAGATGCTACCCAAGATCGACCACTTCGTGGAACGCGGCGTCTTCCTCGAATCGCCGATCGGGATGCTGACGCCCCGGACGCCGTATCGCAGCGACGCGATCGCGACGCGGGCGCCCGGTGAACCGCCGCACCTCGGGGCCGACAACGGGCGGGTGCACTGGCCGGTGCGACGCCGGTCGGCCCGCAGCGCCGACGCCGACGCGCTGCCGCTCGCCGACATCCGGGTCACCGACTTCACCGCGTTCTGGGCGGGCCCGGTCGCCACCCAACTACTCGGCGCCCTGGGCGCGGACGTGATCAAGATCGAGGGCGTGCGCCGGCCCGACGGCATGAGGTTCTCCGCCGGCCGCCCACCCGACTGGGACCAGTGGTGGGAGTGGGGACCGGTATTCCTCTGCAGCAACAACAACAAGCGCGGTGTCAGCATCGAACTCGGCACCGAGGCGGGACGCAAGCTCGCGCTCGAACTAATCGCCGCAAGCGATCTCGTCGTCGAGAACTTTTCCCCGCGGGTGATGGCGAACTTCGGTCTGGAATGGGATGCGGTGCACGAGGCCAACCCGCGGGCGATCATGGTCCGGATGCCCGCCTTCGGCCTCGACGGCCCGTGGCGCGACCGCGTCGGCTTCGCGCAGACCATGGAGCAGGCGACCGGCATGGCGTGGATGACCGGGCACGCCGATGGTCCCCCGGTGATCCCGCGCGGTGTCTGCGACCCGATCGCCGGCCTGCACGCCGCCTTCGCCGCCGTCGCGGCGCTGGTGATTCGGGACCGCCGGGGCACCGGAATGCAGGTCGAGGCGACCATGGTCGAGGCCGCACTGAACGTTGCGGCCGAAATGCTGGTCGAGCATTCGCTCAACGGAATCGCCATGCAGCGCAACGGAAATCGCGGCCCGGGCGCCGGTCCGCAGGGGGTCTACCGCTGCCGCGGTGACGACGAGTGGGTCGCGCTGGCCGCGATGGACGCCGGCGCCCGCTCGTCGCTGGCCCGCCTCCTCGGTCAGCACGGGATGGAGGAATCCGGCTGGGCCGAGCGGGCCGACGACATCGACAAGCTGATCTCCGCCTGGGCCGCCGGTCAATCGGTGACCGAGGCCGTCGACGCGCTGCGCACCGCAGGCCTGGCCGCCGCGCGCGTCACACCGGCCGCGGCGCTGTTGACCGATCCGCAGCTGCGCGCCCGCGGCTTCTGGGAGACGTCCGACCACCCCGTGGCGGGCAACTTCCTTTGTACCGGAATGCCTTTCGCGTTCCTGGGCAAGCCGCGTCGCTGGATCCGGCGGGTGGCGCCGCTGTACGGCCAGCACACAGATGAGGTGCTGATCGACGTTCTCGGGCACAGCGCGGACGACCTGACCGCCCTGCAACAGTCGGGAGCCATCAGTGCTCGGCCGGCGGGCCTGTGACATGGCCGTCAGCCTGTGCGTACCGCCCCGCGCCGGCGAGCTATGCGCCCCGGTGCGCTTCCTGGTGCGCCGGGATTCCGTGGTCATGGAGCTGACCGCCCGCCACCGCATCACCAGCGTCGAATGGGACGACGAGGAGCGTGCGGTCGCGATGGTCGTCGAGATCACCGACCCGCAGACGGCGCGGCCGGTGGACGTCCGGATCGATGTCCTCGAATTGGGCTCGCCGGGCGACACCGACACCCGCGATGTACATGCCAAGACCATCGGCACCATCACCCGCGACGGGCGACCATACGAGGTCCGGGGCACGTACCTGGGTGTGGTCGCGGACGAAAACTGAAAGGGCGTAACGGGAATGGGACATCAGTGACGGTGGCGAAACCCACCGCGGCGATCGTCGGGGTGTATAACACCCGGCAAGGACGCCGCCTGGACGGTGAAACGTCGCGCGGCCTGGCGGTGAAGGCGATCCTCGGCGCGCTCGACGATGCCGGCCTGATCCTCGACGACGTCGATGGCATCAGCGCGAGCCCGCACTCGACGTCGTTGATCTACGACCTACGCATCGGACCGGCATGGCAGGGCCTGGCTTTCGGCGTCGGCATGATCACCGAGGCGGTCACCGCGATCGAGCACGGCATGGCAGACGTCGTGGTGCTGGTCGCGGCCCAGGCGGGCGAGTACCGGGACCACGAGGCCACTGCACCCTGGACCCGGCCCGAAAACGAATTCGTCGCGCCCTGGGGCATGTTCACCACTGCCGAGTTCGCGCTCATCGCGCGGCGCCACATGCATGTGTACGGCACCACCCGCGAACAGCTTTCGGCGGTGGCGGCAACCATTCGCAACAACGGGTCACGCAATCCCGAAGCCGTTTACTACGGTCGCGGGCCGTTCGGCCCGGAGGACATCACCGCGTCACGGCCCATCGCCGATCCGTTCCATCTACTGGATTGCGCCACCACGTCAGAAGGCGGGTGCGCCCTCGTCGTGGCCAACATCGATGCCGTTGACGTTGCGGGCCAACCCATCTACGTGCTGGGCAGCGGCGCGGACTTCCACGGCCCGTCCTACCAGCACCCCCCGGCGTACGACCTCTCGGGGCGGCGCGGAAGTCACGTCAATGGTGTGGTGGGCCGGCGCGCCGCAGAGCGCGCATTCAAATACGCCGGCTTGCGCCGCGACGACGTCGACGTGCTGGAACTCTACGACCCGTTCTCCTTCGAGATCATCCGGCAGCTCGAGGCATTCGGCTTCTGCGGCGACGGTGAGGGCGGCCCGTTCGTCGCCGACGGTCACATCGCCATGGACGGCAGCCATCCGATCACCACCGACGGGGGGACAATGTCGTTCAGCCACGCCGGGGCCAATCCGCAGATGATGCAGCGGGCTATTCGCGCGGTGCAACAGCTGCGCGGACAGGCCGGCGAACTTCAAGTCCCCGACGCGCATGTCGCGCTGTGCAGCAACGGGGGAGCGGGGGCCCTGTTCACGACCGTGCTCATCCTGGGGGACCGGCCACGATGACTTCCGATCCATTGCGGCCGCAGTCCGGGCCCGTCCCGCACGCGAGTAGCCACGTCAGCGGCCCGTTCTGGGAGGGATGCCGATCCCACGAGCTGCGCTACCAGCGCTGCGCGGCTTGCGGACTGGCGAACTTCCCGCCGACCGAACAGTGCCGCCAATGCCTTTCGGACGACCTCAGCTGGCAGCAAGGCGGCGGCCGCGGCGAAATCTACAGCTGGACGGTCGTATACCGGCCCGTGACAGCGGAATTCGAACCGCCATATGCCCCGGCGATCATCACCATGGACGAGGGCTATCAGATGCTGACCAACGTCATTGGTGTGCCACCGGAGGCTTTGGAAGTCGGCATGCGGGTGCGCGTGCACTTCCGCGCCACCGGGCCGGACGTCACGCTCCCGTACTTCACCGGCACGGAACGAGACAGTCCGTGAGCCCGAGAACCAGCAACGGCCTGCCGGTCACCGCCTACCTGGTCCTGGGGGTACTGGCTGCGAACGACGAGCAACTTACTGCCGGCGAGATCAAGATGCGCGCCGAATTGTCGGTCGGCCACTTCTATTGGTCTCCCTCGGTCAGTCATGTGCGTCGAGAACTGACCCGTCTGTTGCAGCGGGGCATGGTCAGCGAGACCGGCGCACAATCGGGCAAGCGTGCCATCACGTTGTACGAGACCACCGATGCCGGCCTCGACGCACTGCGCCGCTGGGTCCAGCACTTCCCGGGCCCGGACCGCGTGGTCGTCAAACATCCGGTCATCCTCAAAACCTGGCTGGCGCGCGGCCAGGATCCCGAACGCGTCCTCGACACTTTGGAGCGGCATCTCGACGCGACCCGGGCCCGGCTGGACGAGGCTCTGTGGTCGCGGCAGCGGTCGGTCGAGCTCGGCATCATCGAGGACCCCGGGCAGCGGTACTCCTTCGCCGTTCTGGACTACGCCATCCGCGGACTGTACGCGGAGATCTCCAACATCTCCCAACTGCGCGACGAGATCGCCGGCGGCACAACCCGAGACCCGGTCAAACGGGTGCGACGGTCGAAGGGCCAGATCCGGCGCCGGGCACCGAGGAGCCCGGGGTAGCAATGTAGGCCGTGCCCCGGGGTTCGCGCTCCCACAGCACCTCTCCCTCGCCGACGGCCGTTCCCTCGGCGATCAACTGGCGCTTGAGCACCTTGTGCGTCGCCGTGCTGGGTAAGTCGGCCGCGACGCGGACGTAGCGCGGGCGGGCCTTGCGGGACAGGTCGGGCTGCGCGTCCAGAAACGCTTCGAATTCGGCGGTGCCCAGGGAGTGGCCATCGTTGAGGACGATCGCGGCCATCACCTGATCGCCGACGTGGCCGTCCGCCACGGCATATACGGCCGCCCGGCTGATAGCGCTGTGGCGCAGCAGAATTCGCTCGATGGGCGCCGCGGCCAGATTCTCGCCGTCCACCCGCATCCAGTCGGCCGTGCGGCCGGCCAGGTAGATCCAACCGTCTGCATCGCGGTAGGCCAGGTCCCCGGACCAGTACATCCCGTGGCGCATGCGTTCGGCGTTGGCGTCCGGGTCGTTGTAGTAGCCGGTGAAGAAACCCGAGCCCGCCGTGTTGACCAACTCGCCCACCGCTTCGTCGGCGTTGACCAGCGCCCCGTCGCTGTCGAACCGGGCGACCGCGCACTCGGTCACCGTCTCGCTGTTGTACACCGCCACGCCATCGGCACCCCGGCCGATCGAGCCCTTAGGCGTGCCGGGTTCGCGAATGATGATGACGGCGTTCTCCGTCGACCCGAAGCCGTCCTCGACCTGCACACCGAAACGGCGCTCGAACTCTTCAATGTCTTTGTCGTTGGCCTCGTTGCCGAATGCCACCCGCAGCGGATTGTCGGCGTCGTCGTCGCGTTCGGCGGTGGCCAGGATGTAGGCCAGCGGTTTTCCCACGTAGTTCATGTAGGTGGCCCCGTAGCGGCGGACGTCGTCGAGGAAACTGCTCGCCGAAAATTTCGCCGGCACGATCGCCGCCCCTGAGCACACGGCGGGCGCCCAGCCCGCGACAACAGCATTGGAGTGAAATAGCGGCATCGACACGTAACAGGTGTCTTGGTCGGTGAGGGTGAATCGGTCGGCCAGGCTGAGACCGGCGACGGCGGCCATGAAGTGGGATACCTGAACCGCCTTGGGATTTCCGCTCGTGCCCGAGGTGAAGATCATCATGAAGGCGTCCATCGCGGTCACCTGCCGGTGCGGCTTCAATTCACCCGCGGTGGAGACGAATTCGGCCCATCGCGGCGTCGAGGTGTCGAGGATCTGCGTGTCGCAAAGATCCAGGCCGTCCAGCAGCGGTCGATGCTCGGCATCGGTCACCACGAACTGACAATCGGAACGACGGATGTCAGCGGCCAGCGCTTCACCGCGCCGGGTGGTGTTGAGGCCGCACAGGACATAGCCGCCGAGTCCGGCCGCCGCCATCTGGCTGACCATCTCGGGCGTGTTTCCCAGCAGGGCGCCGATGTGCATCGGTCGCTCCGGATCCGCGGCGGCCAACAGCGCGGCGGCCCGCGCCGTCGCTCCCGCCAGATACTGGCGCCAAGTCCACTGCGAGTCACGGTATTTCACCGCGATCGACGGATCCGACACGCGCTTGTGCAGCAGCGCTTGGATCGTGTCGTCAGTCATCGGTCCGATTCACCTTCACTCTTCTACGAGACGAGACGGTCCGTCTTATAGTAGCGGTCGGCGCAGTGCCGAAAAATCGCCGCCCGTGCCGGCGACTGCGGGCCGTGCACCGCCTTGTTGTGGAAGTCTTCATGCCCTTTTCGCCCAGGATTCCCGATCGGGGACGGCGTGTATAGCCGTCCCGTTCGCATTCAACAGGAATCATGGCCTCATGCTCTTCGAGTTGCACAGGTCGCTGATCCTGCTCAGGAACCGAGCGCGGGAATATCGTCGTGAGGCCGCGCAGTCGCGGTCCATGGACATCTCTGGACGCCGGCGTTGCGGCGGTCAGCCGACCGCGTCGGAAGACGGCGACGAAAGCTGATGCCGCCGAGTGCGGTTGATCGTCGAGATCATCGCCCTCGGCTGGCTATCCGCCCACCATCATCAGGCCGCCGTCCACCGCCAGCAGTTGACCCGTGATGAAACCCGAGCCCGGGCCGGCCAGAAAAACCAGCATAGGTCCGAGGTCGCGGGCGGGCTCGCCCAGCGTGCCCCCAAGCGGGATCATCATTTGCATCTGCTGATCAATCAGGGCCGCGGCATCCGGACCCAGGAAATCGCGCAGCCGATCGGCGCCCGCCGTCTGCACCGCGGGCGCAAGGGCGTTGACGGTGATTTTGTCGGCGGCCCAAGCCTTGGCGGCCGACCTTGTCCACGCCTGCACCGCACCCTTGGTCGCGGCGTAGACGGCCGATATCGGGCTGCCCATGACGGCTTCCGACGACCCGAAGTTGATGATCCGACCGCCCTTCGGGTCTTGGTCCTTCATCACCGCGTAGGCGGCCTGGTTGGTGAGGATCGTCGCCTTGATGTTGGTGTCCAACAGAAACGAGATGTCGTCGGCGCCGATATAGCCCGGAACGCCCGCCTGCCATAGCCCGGCGGCGTTCACCAGCACGTCGAGCCCACCGAGACGCTGCGCCGCCTCGCGAACCATTGCCGAGACGGCCTCAGGTTCGCGCACGTCGCACTGCGACCACGCGGCCGCGAGGCCGTCCGGTGGCGGGGTCTGATGGTAGGTCGCGACGACCTCCGCTCCGGCCGCCGCTAGGACCGAAACGGCGGCCGCGCCGATGCCGGTGGCGCCGCCGGTGACCAGGATTCGCCTGCCGAGCAGGGGAGACGTCGAATCTGACATGCCAAGACGCTACCGCGAGCGGCGGCATCCGCCGCGGTGGCGTCGTGCGGCCGGTTGGTCAAGCGCGCACCGCGATCGTCGAGAGCAGATCGGCGAGCCGGTCCGGCTGATCGACCATGGAGAAGGTCCGGGCCCCTGCGATGACTTCCAGGCGGGCGTTGGGAATGGTCGCGGCCAGCCGAGCCCCGTCTTCCTGCTCGAAGAACACGTCGTCGGCCGACCATGCGATGAGCGTCGGCTTGTCGAAGTCGTACAGCCGGGCCGCCACGGTCGTTGTCACCTCGGTCCGCATCGAAAGCGTGAACTGCCTCAGGTCTTCGGCGACCGCCGGAAGCGAGAGCGCCGGGCGCACCCACACCTTGGTCAGGTGATCGATATTGCTGTGTGCCAGGCCGTTGAACGCGCGTGCGCGCACCGCCGGCACACGTACCGCCTGAATCGCGGTGCGGAACAACGTCTTCGACTTGGCCGCCAGGAGCAGTGGCCGCAGGATCGGCGGCGGAAAGTGTTCAAAGGCATCGCAACTCGTGAGCACCAGCGCGCCCAGCCGTTCGCGATGATGCACCGCCACCAGTTGGGTGACGACGCCGCCGGTGTCGTTGCCGACCAGCACCACGTCCCGCAGGTCGAGCGCATCGAGAACCTCGGCGACCATCCCGGCGACACCGGTGATGGTCTGGTCGGCGCCGCGGCGCAGGGGCTCCGGATGCGCGCCCAGCGGCCAGGTCGGTGCGATGCAGCGCAGTCCCCGGGCGGCCAGGCGTTCACTGACCTGGCGCCACAATTGGCCGCCCATCATGTATCCGTGCACGAAGACCACTGGCCTGCCGTTGGCCGGTCCGGCTGCTTCGTAATGGATGGTTCCGGCACTAATGTCGATCGTCGACATAGCTAACTCCTACTTCAGAGATACACTTACAAACAGGCTGCCTGTTCGTAAGCTACCAACAGGCTGTATGGAAAGCAAGAGACGTACCCAGGAAGAGCGCTCCGCGGCGACCCGCGATGCGCTGATCGCGGCTGCCCGCAAGCTATGGGGGTCGCGAGGTTACGCCGAAGTGGGCACGCCGGAGATAGCCACGGCCGCCGGCGTCACCCGGGGCGCGATGTATCACCAATTCGCCGACAAGGCAGCTTTATTCCGTGAGGTCGTCGAGGTCGTCGAGCAGGACGTGATGGCGCGGATGGCGGTCATGGTGGCCGAGTCCGGCGCCACCACGCCTACCGAAGCGGTGCGGGCCGCGGTCGACGCGTGGCTCGACGTCTCCGGCGACCCCGAAGTGCGACAGCTGATCCTGCTGGATGCGCCGAGCGTGCTGGGTTGGGCGGAATTCCGCGACGTCGCCCAGCGGTACAGCTTGGGCATGACCGAGCAGATGCTCACCGAGGCGATCCGGGCCGGCGAACTGGCCGAGCAGCCGGCGCGGCCGTTGGCGCACGTGCTGATCGGCGCGCTCGACGAGGCGGCCATGGTCATCGCGACCGCCGACGACCCGCAACGGACCCGCCGAGAAACCGCGCAGGTGCTGCACCGGCTGATCGACGCGATGTTCGACGCCCGGTGACGTGAGCAACTTTGGCGCACAATCCATTCCGTCAGCGTCCGCGAATCTGGGCGACACCCGCGATGACCCCCCGGAGGAGCCGGTCGAGGTGCTCGGCATCGTCGACGATCGGCTGGCCGGCGACGAAGGTCAGCATGATTCCGTTGATGAACGCCAGCGTTGCCAGTGCCTGGTCTTCGACCAGCGCCGGATCCGGGGCCGTGCCGGCGGGATGCCACTGGGTGACGACGTTGCGCGCCAGGGCGTAGAGCCGGTCAGCGGATTCGTTGAGGGCCGCGGCCAGTTCCGGATCCCGGCCGGCGAGCAGCGCGAGTTCGTAGCGCGCCCTGGCCCGGGTCAGCCAGGGTTCGCTGTTGACGTACATGACAATTCGCGCCAGACCAGCCGTGCCAGTGAATTGCGTGGACTGGCCGGCGATTTCGGCCATCAGCGAGAAGTCGGCCACGTCCAGCTCGGTAAGACGAGTCGCCACGGCGAGCAGCAGCGCCTTGCGGGTCCTGAAGTAGAACGAGGTAGTACCCGCGGGTACGTCGGCGCGCTCGTCGACTTTCGGATGGCTCACGCCGTGGACGCCGTCGCTGCCGAGCAGCTCGATCGCGGCGTCGGTGAGCGTCCGGCGGCGCTCGGGCGCGTTGTGCTTTCTACGTGCGGCGATACGCCACAGTTTAGAACTGACCGCAGTTCGGTGTGGTGGGCTCCCCGTTGAAGCGGGCGGCAATCCATTGCATGGCGGGTTCGCCGTCGACCAGCATCGGCAGAGCGTGGTTGATGACGAGCTTGTTGAGGAAGGGCGGCTCTTCGTTGGTGCGGAATTCCACGTCGGCGCCCTGAGCACACCAGTCACGGCCGAGCTGGTTGGCCGCGGTCCATGGCACCAGCGGGTCGTAGCGGTTGCTGTCGATCATCACCGGCGCGTTGGGTTTGAAGCGCCCCAGCCGTTGCGCCTCGAATAGGCTGTTGAACGGCTCCTCGTTCACCAGTTGATTGATGTCCTCGGTGAAATACGGTTGGATATGGCGAAACATGAAGTCCAGCAGGGTCTGTCCCACACATTGCCGCGACACCGATTCCAGCATCGCCAGCCCGCGCGGTGTCATCTTGGAGCGAATGACATCGGCGAACTCCGGATAGGCGGCCATCACGCTGTTGAGCGCATACCCGACGACGCCGACGAGCGCGCTGCCGTCCGCGTACGGCAGCAGCTCCTTGAGGTTGGCGGGCGGCGCACCGGCGTAGGTACCCACGATGTGTAGGTCGGGCGCGTACGCCGACGCCAGCTCGGCGGCGGACGCCGTCGCGCCCCCACCCTGCGAGTAGCCCCAAAATGCCACCGGCCCATGGGGATCCAATGATGTTCCGGGCAACCGCATGGCCGCGCGGGCGGCGTCGAGCACGGCCTGCGCCTCGGCCAGCCGGCCCACGTAAGTGTGCATCGACGGGGTACCCAGGCCCTGGTAATCGGTCATCACGATGGCGAAGCCGCGCGCGACCATGGTGGCGACGAACAGCTCCTCGTAGTTGAACATGATGTCCCAGCCACCCGAATAGTGGATGCCCTGGTTGAACATTCGCGAAGGTGCGCACTGATTGCCCTGGCCCTGCGTGCCGGGCGCGTAGCTGATCAACGGCCGCGGTCCGCCCCCAGGCCAGTCGTTATAGGGCTCGAAGTAGGTGCCGGTGACCGCGATCGGGTTCCCCCGCGTGTCCGTACTGCGGTACATGATCCGGGTGCCGGTCGCCATGATCGCGCCCAGCTGACCGGAGGGCTCCAACACCAGCCGCGAAGGCTCGGTGCGGATCAGATCGCCAGGCTGGCCGGGCGGCAACGGTTCCGGCGGGGTGTAGAAGTCTGCATACTGTGGTTCATCTCCGCCGTCGGCCCGCGCATTTCCCACTCCCATCAGTGCGCAAGCGATTATTAGCAGTACGGCGAAAACTCCCCCGGCCCGATGCATTACGGCACGGTAACAACTGGGGACCTGCAGTGGAAGGCAATCTCTAATTTTTTAGAGATTGCCCTGAGAGCCTGAAGATGCTGCTCGCCAACGAGGCCGAGATGGATGGCGGTTGAGGCCGGCTACACCGCATCCGGCCGTCCTGCGAGCCCAGGCTCTCAATGTCCTTGCCTGGTTGCGTGAGCCGCGGACGCCTTCGTGAACTCGCCGATCGCCGTGGCCGCCACTTCGGCCCCGTCGCACCGGCGAATCTGCTCACCGTAAATTTCAGCCGCTTCCCGGTAGGCCGGGTCCTGCAACACAGTGCTGATTGCTGCGCGGATACGCCGAACGCCTGCATGCTTGTGCAACAGGATGCCCGCGCCGAGGTCTTGGATGGCAGCGCCAACGCGCCGTTGGTCGATCAGCGTGTTGGCGGGCATGATCACCTGGGGCACACCGAAAGACAGCGCCCGCATCGCCGTGCTGTGTCCACCGTGGCCGACGACCAGGGAGGCGGTTGCCAGCACCTCGTCGTGATTCAGCCAGGCGTGCACCGAGGAATTCGCCGGCACGCGCAGCCCTGATGACTCGATGGCCGGCCCGACCGTTACCGTCGCGCGTACGGGCAAGGGCTCGATGGCGTCGAGGATCCTTTGCAGCATGCGCCGCTGGCCCGCGTAGGCCACGGTGCTCAGGCTGATGAGAATCCGGGGCACCGGCAGTGGGGATGCCACAGCCGGAATGCCTTGCCAGACAACGCCCACATGTCGGATTGCGGGGGTACCGCGCGTCGGGTCGAGTTCGGCGCGGGCGGTGACGATTTGCAGTGCCCCGGTTCGTTCCAGGCGGTTTGGCGGCGTGCCTTTGAGGCGCATCAGCCATCCGATCGGACCGGCGGCCAGGTCTTGGATGGTCCGATGGAAGCAGTGTCCGAAGACGACTGTCGGGATGCCTTGCGCCGCAACTTCGTAAATGGCCGCAGTCAGTAGTACGTCGACCACCACCACGTCGGCATGGTGGCGGTGCGCGGCCCGCACCGCGTCGCGGCCCAGCCGGCGGTCCATTGCGACCCGGGTCATGCTCACCATCATGTGAAGCAGCGGCCGCTGCAGGGTCGGATCGAAATTGGTTCCAGACGTGAAGGTCTCGAACGGGAACCCGTCGGCCTCCACGCGCTGTCGGACGCCGTGGTGACCGAGGAAATGAACCTCGGCGCCGCGGGCGCGCAGTGATCGGGCGACTGCCAGCTGCGGTGGAATGTTGCCGCCACCGTCGAACACGACGAACAGAATCTTCATAGCGCCGTCCTGCGCGTCAGCGCCCTGCGACACGGCGAGTACGCCGTCGATCATCAGCAGCATGCGGTCGCGGACCTCGGCGACGGTCAAACTCCGGTCGCGCCGGAGCAGCTTCCAGCTGTACACGTCGGTCGCCACGACGAGCGTATCGATGATGCGATCCCGTTCATTGGGTTCGACGGGCAATTCGGTGCCGAACACGTCCTCCACCCATTTGCGGTGCAGAGTTCGCCCGCCTTCGCACATCAGTCGCGCGCGCGGGTCGTCATCCTCCTCGGCGAGCAAGCCGAGCACCATGTCCCCGCGACCCTCGTAGTGCTCGATGAGCACCGTCATCGCCGCTTCAACGTCGCCGGGCGGCGGGACTCTTTCGGCCAGCACGGCTTGGCGAACCGCCAGATATGCCGCCTCGATAAGCGATTCGCGGCTGCCGAAATGCCGAAGCACCGTCTTCACCGTGACGCCGGCGCGCTCGGCTACCGAACCCAGCGTGATCCCCAGAGAGCGTTCGGCCGTCACCGCATCGATGGCCGCAGTCAACGATGGCGTTGCGGGTGGCCGCCGTCGACTCGTTGCGAGCCCGCATGTCGTAGCGCCGGGTTTTCGTGTCCATGGTGATGTACATCAAATCACCATTTGATGTCCCTGGCAATAGACATCAACTTGTGCGGCTGAGCGGGAGCCGGTTCAGTGCCGCAGGACGACGCAGCGGAAGCGACAAACGGACAGGTGCGGCGCCAAGGGCGCCGCTCTCGCGTCTACGGGGTCTTGAGAAAAACGTCGTTGAGCGTGACCGTGCGCAGGTTTCGATCGCGGATGAAGTCGACGAGTTGCGGGTAGACATGCGTCACCGGCAGATGATTGAGGTGCCCGATGACGATGGCCTGCGGTGTGAAGTACTGATCGGCCATCTGCACGATGTACTCCTCGGTGATCAACGTCGAATCCGACAGCGAGCCCGACCACAAGGTGGGGACCTTGTAGCCGAGGTCGGCGGCCACCGCGTCCACGGCGGCGTTGCGCTTGGCGTAAGGAGGCCGCCAATACGGCTTTGCGCCGATGCCATACGTGTTCTTCAGGAACGTGTCGTTACGCGAGAGTTGTTCGGCTACTTGCTCTTTGGACAGTGTGGTCATGTCCGGGTGTGACCAGGTGTGGTTGCCGAGCTGGATCTGCCCGCTGTCCACCAATGGCCGAAGCAGGTCCAGGTTGTCGGTCCACGAGTCGTAGATCCCGTTGACGAAATACGTCAGCCGGACGCCGGTGTCCTTGGCGAACTGCGTGTAGGCCCGCACCACCTCGCTGTTGACTCCGTCGTCGACGGTCAGCGCGAGCAGGTCACCCTCGCCGGGGATTTTCGTCAGGGCGCCGCCGCCGGGCAGCGGGATGCGGGCACTGAGCGGCGGGGGCGGCAACAGCGCCTGCGGCGCGGTCGGGCCGGAGGTCGGTATGCCGGCCGCCGGGGTTTGGGCAAACGTGCGGGGCTGCGGATCCACGATGAGCCGCGCAGCGCCTACGCCGGCGACGACTGACGCGGCGAGCGATCCAAGGAACTGGCGGCGGTTCATGGCTGACAAGCGAGGGCGTCGACCAAATGATCAGGCGGTGACAGAAATGGCGAATTCGGCCCGAGTATTCGCACATTTGTTGCGGCGCGCTGCGCAACAAGCGGCTTCCCGCAGGAACCGCCGTGGGTGCACAACATCAAGGCCACAGCCGCGAACCGTACCATTCGCCGTGCCCATATGTCGGCTGCGTTACGGGAGGGTCAGCTGTGAATTCTCGGCGACCCCGTTATCACCGGTGAACGCGAGCCGATTAATGCGGTCCCCCGCCCGCGGCCCGGTGCGGCAGCTGTACCGGTTCGGTACTGGGTGTGCCCAGCGTCGAGGCGAGCCAGGGCAGTGCCGCGGCAAACGCCTGAGCAGCGAACGGCCAGTCGTGCTTGCCCGGCTGGGTGACCACCGCGCAGGCGATGCCGTTGGCGGTGCCGACGGCACACAGTGAGTTGGCCGCGACGTCCTGCCCTTCGGGATTGGCCGCGGGATCGCCGCTGGACGCGATGAGGGCGGGATTGCCTTCCGGCGCGACGTCGTGCGCACCCTCGGATCCGGGCACGTCGAACCATCCCGACAGGCCGTCGTAGTGACCGTGCTTCGTCATCACGGTGATCGGGTCGAAGGCGGCCCAGGCGTCGTGATTGCCGCCGAACAACCGGGCGACGGTTTGATCCGTCGAGCCGCCGTTGGGCCCGCGGTCACCCGCGATGTCCACGAACGCGCTGAACAGCTCCGGGTGCATGACGGCCAGGTCCACGGCGCAGGTACCGCCCATCGACCACCCGGCGACGCCCCAGTTGGCCCGATCGGCGCTGACGCCGAAGTTCGACACCATGAAGGGCTTGATGTCCTTCGTCAGATGATCGGCGGCGTTGCCCCGGGTGCCGTTGACGCACTCGGTGTCGTTGTCGAAGGAACCGGTGGGATCGACGAACACCAGCACCGGCGAGAACCCATGGTGCGCGGCCGCGAAGTTGTCGATGGCGGTGAACGCGCCCCCCGGGCCCAGCCAGTCAGCCGGGGTGTTGAAGGCGGAGCTGACCATCATGACCGTCGGCAACCGCGGCGGCGGATTGCTGTTGAACCATGCGGGCGGCAGATAGACCAATTCTCGGCGGTGGGCGAAGTGAGAGCCGTTGTCGTCGATGTCCACCGGCACCACCACGCCCTTGGTCGGCTTGGTCCCGGCGACCTGCATCTCGGTGACCCGAAGCCGGTCGATCTGGTCGGGCAGCGGCACCGACGTCAGCTGATTCCACGCGGCGAGTGCCGTCGGAAAGTAGCCCACCCAGCCGTTCAGCGCCATGCCCGCACACAGGAGGCACAGCGGTATCGACAGCACCGCCACCCCGCGGCGCCACCACCGGATGCCGCGCCAGCCCACCAGGAAGACCGTGGCGGCCGCGCCGCTCATCGCGATCCAGAGCCACAGCGTCGTCGGCGCGGGGTCACCGGCGACGCCGAGCGAGGTGATGTACCACCGCGCCAGCAGCGTCACCGCGACCGCCGCGATCAACGCCACCGGCAGCACTCGCTTGAGCCAGCCTTGGGCACGCCATTGGATCGCGACGAGCAGCACGAGCAACGCCAGGCCCTGCACGGCCGGCGGAAACCAGCCGTGCAGCAGGGACAGTTGTCCGAAGAACTGCTCCAACGGTCGTGACCTTTGCTAAATCGATCGCTGCGCGAGGGTGCGGTGAGTATCAAAGGGCCGGTCGGGGTCACCGAAGACGGCGGCGGGACCAACTATCCCATACGATTGCGGCCCATCAGCCGACCGTTTCTGCGTGTGGGCCGAGCGGCTGCGGGCGACTCGGGCTGCCGCGCTCATGCGTCGTTGATGACGCTGGTGAACGAGCGCAGCCGCAGACTGTTACCGACGACGAGGAGGCTGGAGGCCGCCATCGCGGCGCCGGCGAACATCGGGTTGAGCATGCCGAGCGCGGCCAGCGGAATGGCGGCGACGTTGTAAGCCGAACGCCCACAGCAAGTTGGCCTTGATGGTGGTCAGCGTTCGCCGGGAAAGCCGGATCGCGTCGACAGCGGCGCGCAGGTCACCGCGGATCACCGTGAGGTCGGCGGCCTGGATCGCGACGTCTGTGCCGGTACCCATGGCCAGCCCCAGATCTGCGGCGGCCAGCGCCGCGGCGTCGTTGACGCCGTCGCCGACCATGGCGACGACCCTGCCCTCGGATTGCAGGCGTCTGATTGCGGCGACCTTGTCGGCGGGTGTGGCGTCGGCGATGACCTGCGCGATGCCGAGTTCACCAGCGATGCGTTCGGCGACGGTGGTGTTGTCGCCGGTCAGCAGCACCGGCGTCAGGCCCAGCCTGGTGAACTGCCGGACCGCCTCGGCGCTGGACGGTTTGACGGTATCGGCGACCACCAGGATGCCTCGCGCCAAGCCGTCCCAACCGACGGCGACCGCGGTCTTACCCTCGCTCTCCGCGCGGGCTTTGGCCGCGGACAGAGTGGTGTCGAGGAGCATTCCGCATTCGCTCAGCAGGCTCTCGCGCCCGACGACGATCGGCGCGACCGTCGACCGTGCCCCGCACGCCCCTGCCGTCGACCCCGGCGAAGTCGGTGGGCGCCGGGAGTGCGCCGAGTTGCGCCGTGGCGCCCCGGGCGATTGCTTGTGCGACGGGATGCTGGGAGGCGTCTTCCAGGGAGCCGGCGTAGCGCAACAGCGTGGCGCGCTCGGTCTGCGCCCCGGCGATCACGTCGACCAGGATCATCTTGCCGGTGGTGACGGTGCCGGTCTTGTCGAGCACGATCGTGTCGACGCGGCGGGTGGACTCCAGCACTTCGGGCCCGTTGATGAGCACGCCGAGCTGGGCGGCACGTCCGGTGCCGACCAGCAGGGCGGTCGGGGTGGCCAGGCCCAGCGCGCACGGGCAGGCGATGATGAGCACCGCGACGGCGGCCGTCAGGGCGGTGGTGACTGAGAAGCCCGCCGCGAGCCAGCCGGCCAGGGTCGCCACCGCGAGGGCTATGACAACGGGAACGAACACTCCGGAGACGCGGTCGGCGAGGCGTTGTACCCGGGCCTTGCCGGATTGGGCTCGCTCGACGAGCATGGCCATCCGCGCGAGCTGGGTGTCGTCACCGACGCCGGTCGCGCGCACGACGAGCCGACCGCCCGCGTTGACGGTGCCGCCGGTGACAGCGTCGCCCTCGCCGACCTCGACCGGGACGGACTCGCCGGTCAGCATGGAGGCGTCCACGGCCGACGAACCCGCGACGACGACCCCGTCGGTCGCGATCCGTTCCCCGGGACGCACGACGAACTCGTCGCCGACCGCGAGGTGCTCGATCGCGATGCGGGTCTCGACACCGTCGCGCAGCACCGCCACGTCCTTGGCCCCCAGCGTCAGCAGCGCGCGCACCGCGGCGCCGGCCGTCCGCTTGGACCGCTTCTCGAAATACCGGCCGGCGAGGACGAACAAAGTCACACCGGCGGCGACTTCGAAGTAGACGTGGCACGGGGCGCCGTCGCGCCCGACGGTCAGCTCGAAGTCGTGCTGCATTCCCGGCTGGCCGGCCGTCCCGAGAAACAGGGCGTAGACGGACCACAGGAATGCGGCCAGGCTGCCGAGCGAGACCAGGGTGTCCATGGTGGCGACGCCGTGTTTGAGGTTGGTCCAGGCGGCCGCGTGGAAGGGCCGCCCGCACCACACGACGACCGGCGTGGTCAGGGCCAGCGAGACCCAATGCCAGTGCGGGAATTCCCACGCGGGAACCATGGCCATGGCGATCACAGGTCCGGCCAGGACGATCGCGGTGACCAGCCGCCGTCGCAGCGAGGCCAGCTCGTGGTCGTCGGGAGCCGAGGGTTGCGGGAGGGTGGCCGCGTAACCGGCTTTTTCGATCTCGCCGATGAGAATCCGCGGGTCGTAGCCGGCGGGGGCCGCGACGGCGGCCTTCTCGGTGGCATAGTTGACGGTCGCCGCGACGCCGTCGAGCTTGTTGAGTTTCTTCTCGATCCGGGCCGCGCAGGAGGCGCAGGTCATCCCGGTGATCTCCAGCTCGATTCGGGGCGGACCGGTTGTCGCGGTGTGATCCGGGCGGGTGCCCTCATTGATCTGCCGTGGGGGCGTGCTCATGCGACCAAGGCGGCCTCATAGCCGGCCTCGTCGACCGCGCCGAGGACGGCATCCGCGTCGATGGGTTGTGCGCTGGTGACGACGAGCCTGCCCGTGGCGGCGCTGACCGCTACGTCGTCCACACCCGGGATCTGGGCCACCTCGCTCTGGACGGCGGCCTCGCAGTGCCCGCAGCTCATCCCGCTCACCCGATATTCGCTGGTGGGCATGCCGCTCCTTCTCGATCGCCCGGCAGGTCTTGCTGGCTCCATTCTGCCTGCTCGGCCGAAGCGGGCTATCGCCGCAGGTGGGAAACTTGACCGGATTAGGCTGCCGGCGAGCGGAAGGAGACATCATGACCGTCACTGTCGTCGACCGGGGTCCCCGCCAGGTGAGCCGCAGGGTCGAGGTGGCCGCCCCGGCCGCGGAGCTGTTCGCGCTAGTCGCCGATCCACGCCGCCACCACGAGCTGGACGGGTCGGGCACGGTGGGCGACAACATCAACGTGCCGGCACAACTCGTTGAGGGCTCGAAGTTCTCGACGCACATGAAGATGTTCGGCCTGCCCTACCGGATCACCAGCACGATCACCGCACTGACGCAAAACGAACTCGTCGAATGGCGCCACCCATTGGGCCACCGGTGGCGGTGGGAATTCGAGAAGCTGTCGCCGACGCTGACCCAAGTCACCGAGACGTTTGACTACCGCGACGCCGGTGCGCTCAAGAACAAGCTGAAGTACTACGAGCGGATGGGTTTCGCAAAGGCGAATGCCTCGGGTATCGAAGCGACGTTGAGCAAACTGCGTGATCGCTACGCGGACTGATCAGTCCGCGGCGGGATCGGCGGCGTCCCAAGGAATGACGCCGGATACCCAATGGCTGAGTTCGTTGGCCTGGTCGTTGCGGTGCAGATGGCGCGGCGGGGTCGCGAAGGTGGAGTAGGGCCGGCAGCGAATGACCACCCGGTTTTCGCGTTCACACATTTCCCGAATGTGCGGACGGGCCTCGTCGCCTAGTGGCTGTCCGGACATCCGGCCGCCGACCGCCATCATCACGTCGACCGCCAGATCCCGGTCCCGGTCGAGGGTCGCGTCGGCGTAGACCTGCAGATAGGCGAATGGCCACCGCTCGTCGAGCACGCACAGGCTCACCTTCCCGTCACGTTCGACGATGCGAGCCTTGCCGCGACCGGCCATGGTCGAGACGAGCAATTCATCGGTATCGGTGGGGATGTAATACACGATCGACATGCCTGGGCCGTCGTTGCGGCGACGGTAGCCGAACACGAGGTGCGATGCGTGCGCACGAACTCGCGTCGCTCGGAGGGAAGCATGTCGCGGTCGGTGGGAGCGGTGAAGGGTTCTGCCGCCAGGGGGAGGAGCATCGCGAATCTTCCTTGCTGTCAAAGTGCTTGATTGATTAACCCATTTATGGATACAGTGTGCCCATAATGCGCCGGGCTGTCAAGCGTCAGGAGGGCCACCTTGCGTGATGAGAGCGACACCGACCGGCCACACCGTCCCCGCGGGCGCCCGGCCATACCGATCAAGCGCATCCTGGTTGCGGCCGTCGAGCTCGTCGACGAGCAGGGTCCCGAGGCGTTGTCGATGCGGTCGCTGTCGCAGCGCCTGGAGTCGGGCACGGCCACCCTGTACCGCCACTTCTCCAACCGGTCCGAATTGGTTTCGCTGGTGATCGACCAGATCCTCGGTGAGGTCGACCTCGACGCGGAGGAGCTCGCCGCAATGCCGTGGCAGCGCGCTTGTATCTTGTTCGCGCAACACATGTTCGACGCGCTGAGCCGGCATGGCAATGTCGCGCCCCTGTTGGTCGAGTACACCCCGATGGGGCCGAACGCGTTGGCCAATCGCGAGCGCTGCCTGGCCGTTCTCCTCGAGAACGGTTTTTCACCGGCGGTCGCCGCCCACGCGTATGCGACGCTGGCCCGCTACGTCCTGGGCTTTGCGATACAACTGGCGGGCGCGACGGCCGACGGCGGTCAACGCGACGCCGAACTCTCGGCGGCGTTTCACCGGCTCGATCCGTCCCGCTTTCCCGCGACGGTCACCGTCGCCGACGACCTGCCCGTTCCCTTGGCGGACGAGTTCGCGTTCGGGTTGCGGCTCATCGTCGCCGGGCTCGAGCGGTTGCCGAAGTGAACGCAAACGTGCCTTGAACCGTGGGTCGGGTGGACGCCCTCGCATTGAGCCGAAAGGAATTCGCCCGATGATCGACCAAACCCTCGCGCCGGCCGCGGCGCCGACACTGACCCGGTGGGGCCAACTTGTCAGCCGCTACGGCCTGGTGCTTGTTCTGGCGTGGATCGGATTCGGCAAGTACGTGAAAATGGAGGCCCGGGTGCTGATTGAGCACAGCCCGCTGATGAGCTGGGTCTACGACGTATTCAGCGTCACCTTCGTCGCGTATGCACTCGGGACGATGGAAATCGTTGCCGCCCTGCTCATTGCGGTGCGCCCGCTTTGGCCGCGAGTTTCGGCGGCCGGCAGCGCCCTGGCGGTGATGCTGTTTTTGGGCACGCTCAGTTTTCTCTTCACCACCCCGGGTGTGGTCATGACGTACGCCCACGGCGTTCCGGTGCTCTCGGCGCTGCCCGGCCAGTTTCTGCTCAAGGATCTGGTGTTGATCGGGGTGGCGTTGTGGACGTTGGGCGACTCACTGACGGCGGCAATCGCCGCGAGTAAAGAGCGTGCTCCGCATTAGTCCTCGGCCACCTTGCGTGTCGGCATCTCGCAGAACCTCAGTCATGATGTCGCGCAACGCGTTCAGGCTGAGACTGGTCAGCCGGTTCCCGCGGCACGCCTTGATATGAGCAAGTGATCAATTATATGGTCGAGGCCACGGAGAGGAACCCCAGGCCGTGACCGAGACCGTTGGCCAGTCGCTTGACGTCGACGCGCTGCGACGCAAGTACGCCGAAGAACGCACGCGCCGCGTGCGCGCGGACGGCATCGCGCAGTACGTCGAGATGGCCGGCGCGTTCGCCCGATTCGCCGAAGACCCCTGGGTGACTGGGGACCTCGTCCGCGAGCCATTCATCGACGAGGTGGACGTCGCCATCGTCGGCGCGGGATTCGGCGGGCTGTTGACCGGGGCGCGGCTACGGCAGCTCGGCGTGGCAAGCGTGCGGCTGATTGACCGGGCCGCCGACGTCGGTGGCACCTGGTACTGGAACCGCTATCCCGGAATCGCTTGTGACGTCGAGTCATACGTGTACATGCCGCTGCTCGAGGAGCTGGGCTACACCCCCACCGAAAAGTATGCGAAGGGCCCGGAGATCTTCGCACATTGCCGGCGCATCGCCGAGCACTTCGACCTTTACCGCGACGCCTGTCTGCAGACCGAGGTCCGGGAAATCCGTTGGGATTCGGCCGAATCACGCTGGATTATCCACACCGACCGGGGCGACGAGATGCGAGCCAGGTTCGTCTCCATGGCCAATGGCTATCAGGCAAAGCCCAAGCTACCGGGCATCGAAGGCCTCGGCGATTTCCGAGGGCACGCGTTCCACACCAGCCGTTGGGACTACGCGTACACCGGTGCGGACCTGCTGAATCTGGTCGACAAGCGCGTCGGCATCATCGGCACGGGCGCCACCGCGATCCAGTGCGTACCGCATCTGGGCGCTGCCGCCGAGCGGCTCTATGTCTTTCAGCGCACCCCGTCCTCGGTGGACATCCGTGCCAACCGGGCCACGGATCCGTTGTGGGCCGGCGCTTTACAACCCGGCTGGCAGCGCGAGCGGATAGAAAACTTCCAAATCCTCACCGCCGGAGGGCAGGCCGACCAGGACCTGGTCGCCGACGCCTGGACAAGCATCACCCGCAAGCTTCCCGTCATGCGTCATGACGGGGACGGCGTCGCCGACCCCGAACAACGCGGCCGCGACATCGAGCTTGCCGACTTCGCCAAAATGGACGAGATCCGGGCACGTGTTGATGCGATCGTCACCGATCCCGCCACCGCCGAGGCGCTCAAACCGTGGTACGGGTACTTCTGCAAGCGACCCTGTTTCCACGATGAGTATCTGCAGACGTTCAACCGCGACAACGTCACCTTGGTCGACACCCGAGGCCTGGGGGTTCAACGCATCACCGGAACCGGTGTGGTGGTCGACGGTGTGACCTACGAACTCGACTGTCTGATCTTCGCAACGGGTTTCGAGGTGGGGACCGACTACTGTCGCCGCACCGGATTCGAGTTGATTGGCCGTGATGGTGTGTCGCTCACCGAACACTGGGACGACGGCGTGCGCACCTTTCAAGGCCTGTGCACGACCGGATTCCCGAACTGCTTCATCGAGAGCATCGCCCAAGCCGGCCTGACGGTGAACTTCCCCTACCTGCTCGACGTGCAGGCCAGCCACGTAGCGTGGATCATCGCGACCGCACTCGCCGACGGCATCTCCGAAATCGAAGCCACACCGGCCGCCGAAGCCTCCTGGGTCGACACGGTGGTGGCGCGGTCGGCCGCGAGTGCCGAGCGCGCCAAGACGTGCACGCCCGGCTATTACAACCGGGAAGGCAAGGCCGACGCCAAGACTCGGCAGGGCAGCTTCTTCTTCGGCGCGCCCACCGAGTACGCCGACATCCTGCAGCGGTGGCGCTCCGACGGGAACCTGGAGGGCCTGTTGGTCCGCCGCGCCGGAGACCGGCCGTGACAAGCCGAAAAGCCCGGTCCCTGTACGCTATTGGACGCATGCGAGCGGCGACCCGACGCCGGCGCGGCCCGAAAGTGGCCATCATCGGCGCCGGTTTCGGGGGGCTGGGCGCGGCCGTAGCGCTGCGCCGCGCGGGCATCGACGATCTGGTGATCATCGAGGGCGCCGACGGCGTGGGGGGCACCTGGCGACGAAACACCTACCCCGGCGCCGCGTGCGACATCCAGAGTCACTTGTACTCGTTCTCCTTCGCGCCCAACACATCCTGGAGCCGCACCTACGCGCGGCAACCCGAAATACTGGCCTACCTGGAATCGGTGGCCGACGATTTCGACCTGCGCCGCCATCTCATGCTCAACACCACGGTGCGTTCTCTGCATTGGGATTCGCACACCGGCGCGTGGGATTGCCGGCTCGAGCGGGACCGGCATCCGACCGCATTGACCGCCGATGTCGTCGTGTGCGCGATCGGGCTGTTCGGGTCGGTCAAGCTCCCGGACATCGACGGCCTGAGCGACTTCGCCGGCCCGGTGCTGCACACCGCGCAGTGGGATCCTGGCCTCGACCTGGCAGACCGGAACGTCGCGGTGATCGGCACGGGTGCCAGCGGGGTGCAGATCGTCCCCGAACTGGCGAAGACCGCCGCGCGCGTCACGGTCTTCCAGCGCACGCCGCCCTGGATGGTGCCCAAGGACGACCGCCCCTATACCGCAACCGAATTGGCGCGTTTCCGGCGCAGCCCCCTGGCGCTGCGGCGGACCCGCTGGCAGATCTGGAAGTTCCAGCACGACAACACCGCCACCTTCGCCGACGACCCGGTGGTAACGGCGCGCACGCAAATCGCGACGTCGTTCCTGGACCGTACCGTCAACGACGAACGGCTGCGCCGTGCGCTGACGCCGGGCTATCCGTTCCGCTGCAAACGGGTGCTGCTCGGCGACGATTATTACCGCGCCCTGCAGCGCGACAACGTCGAACTGATCAGCGACCCCATCGCCCGCGTCGGCCAGACGTCGGTGATCACCGCCACCGGTGCCGAAATCGACGTCGGCGCCATCGTGCTCGCCACCGGTTTCGAAACGTCTCGGTATCTTTCCGGCATCGACGTCGTCGGCGCCGGTGGGCGCCGGCTGCACGAGCACTGGGGCGATGACCCATCTGCCTACTTGGGAGTGGCCGTCAGCGGGTTCCCGAACTTTTTCATGCTCTACGGCCCCAACACCAACCAGGGCGGCAACTCCATCGTCTACATCCTCGAGGCCGGGGCGCGCCTGGTCACCAGCGCGGTAACCCGCGTGGCGCGCCGCGGCGGATACCTCGACGTGCGCCCCGAGGCCGAAAAGCGGTACAACGATGCGCTTTCCGCGGACCTCGAGCGCACCATCTGGACGCAGTGTGACAGCTACTTTCGATCCCCGACCGGCCGGATCGTCACCCAATGGCCCTACACCGAACTGGAGTACGCGCGACGTACCTGGCGGCTGCGGGCGCCGGAGTGGAGTCACGGCAGGGTGCGCGGTGGTGCAAGCCTTTCCGATGCCAGAGTCGGCATCGGAGCCCAGGAGTAGCCGACCGGAGTCCTGCCGAGCTGAAGCTCAAAGAGCCCCTCACCGGTGCGCCCGAACTCGCCCCGCACGCTGAGCTGAACTATCTGGCCTAACTATTGGCGGCCACCCTGGCCCGCTCGGTCATCGATGCGATCACGCCGCCGTCGTTGAGAATGTCGGTGCCGGTGAGGTATCCGGCCTTGTCGCTGGCGCAGAAGGCGAGCAGCTCGGCCATCTCTTCCGGCTTGCCCCACCGCGGGACGGCGGCGTCGGCGACCATCGCGCCGGCACCGACCTGCTCCTCGAGCCTGCCCATTTCGGTGTCGATGGACCCCGGTGACACCGAGACGATGCGCAATCCGCGGGCGTTGAATCGCTCCGCCTGCGCCTGGCTGTACCACTTCACGAAGCTCTTGCTCACGGCGTAGGCCAGACCTGATCGCGCCTCCTCGGGAGCGATGCTGCACACCGCGAGCATGGCGTCCATGAAGGCATCGGTATCGTCCAGGGCCTGCGGAAACTGGCCTGCCGGAACGATTTCCGCGGGCAGCATGTGCGCGGCCATCGATGCTACGTTGACGATCACCGCGCCCTCGGCGGCGACCGCGAAGAATTCCTCGTTGACGTTGACTGTGCCGACGGCGTTGGTCCGCATGACGTAGTCCGCGGAACCCATGCTCGGGCTCACGCCCGCGGTGTGGATGACGGAGACGACCGTACCGAGAGCGTTGGCGGTCTTCAGCAGGTCTGCGACGGCCTGCCGGTCGGTGACGTCGCAGTTGACGACCGTCGCAGCGATCCCGAGGTCGTGCAGCGCCTCGGCCGCGGTCGTGAGCCGGTCCTGCCTGACGTCGCACAGCACCACGGTGTGGTCGCGGCCGACGATCTTCGCCGTGGCCAGGCCCATTCCACCCGCGCCGCCCGTGATCACCGACACTGGATTCATATCTGGGACCGTATACGCAGCGTGATCGCGGACCTGGGCCCGGGGCGGCCCTGGGCGCGACGGCGGGTTACTGGGAGCGGGCGGGACCTTCCGGTTCGAAGTGGGGGTGACCGCTGTGGCGGATCGCCGTGCCGAAGAACGGCGCCTTGAGGGTGGCCGCGATGTCGCGGCGGTTGATGATCAGCCCAACGACGGCCACCGCGGTGTAGACGCAGCAGAGCAGCAACCGCCCCTGTGTCGAGAAGATCGGGAACTGAACAACGAACAAGCCGAGCAGTGTGCACGCGGCGGAGCGTTGGAAACGCAGCGCCAGGATCAGCGCCACCCCCATCATCGTTTGGGTCGCAGTGAGCAGCACCTCCTCCACCTGGCGGGAGTCGAGGTGCAGAGAGAAACAGCCGCCCCCCAGCAGGTGGGCAATCGGCAGTGACCCGATCAGCAGGGTCCACTGGTTGACCTTGGACGAGATCAGTGTGGCAATGGCCGCGGTCCCCTTACCCCGGCTGGCGAAGATGATCGCGATGATGAATTCCGGTGCTTCGGATGCCAGCGGAGCCAGCCACTGCACCAGCAGGAACCGGTTGATGCCGAGTTCGGTACCGGCGGCAACGAGGTTGTCGGCAAACGGCTTGGCGCACAGCAGGATCACCGCGCCCGACACCAGAAAGAGGCCGACCACCGCAACGCGGCGACGGCCGTCGGGAAGCTCCCCCAGAGCCGCCGCGGTGCCGATCAGATCAGGCTCTTCGACGCTGCCGTGGCTGACCTTGTACAGGTAGAACCCGAACCAGGCCAGCAACGCCAGCCCCAGCCCCAAATGGATCTGGCCGCTCGCCGGGACCACGAACGCGATCACTCCGGCGATCAACAGGAATCCCAGTTCGACGCGGTTTGCTGGTTCCAGCGTCAAACCGGTGGATCTCTCCGAACCGGACTTGCGTGCGACCAAGATGCTCACCAGCACCACGACGGGCCAACCCAGACCCATCAACAACCGGTTGGACCCGGTCATGTTGGCCGCGGCGT
This sequence comes from uncultured Actinomycetota bacterium, assembly GCA_963849935.1. GTDB lineage: Bacteria > Actinomycetota > Actinomycetes > Mycobacteriales > Mycobacteriaceae > Mycobacterium. The sequence goes on along the minus strand of CAWKJQ010000015.1, from coordinate 544,762 downwards.
ACTGGGTGTAATCGGCGTTGTGGCCGGAGACGTACGCGTAGTACAGGTCGACGGCGTATTCGGGCAGCACCGCGATCAAGGCGAGTAGTGCTGTGGCGAGCCCGCCGGAGACGTCGATCTGGGCCGCCTCGGCCGCCCACGCCAGCAAGAAACTGGCCGCCACCACCGCGGCGCCGAAGATCACCAGGGCCAGCACCGCGCCGGTGTGCAGCCCGGTGATGCGGACGACCACGGCCGGGGCGAGGAATGCGCCGGTGATCAGTGCAGAACGGGTCAAGGTGCGGCGCCGCCAGCGTGCCGTCGTGGAGGCGGTGGTCACTGGCCTGTCTGTGGCGAGCATCGTCATCCTTCGGCGGGGGGTGGCGATCGGGCGGCTACGTCGGCGCGCGGTTGCGATGGCGAACCGGTTACCCAACGTACCCGTCACAGCCGGTGTCAGCAACGCAGCGGGTTCGCCATGGCCGCAGTACCTTGAAACCCATATTTGCTGTACAGGGCACTATGGAAGCAAGAGTTAGGCTGCCCTGATTTGGAACTTTGGCAAACCTCGTCGTCATTGAGTACGACGCGCAGCCAACGGCTGAGGTTCCGCGGATCCGGCTAAGCGTCCGGTCCCATGGCCGAGGCGGCGGCCTGCGCGAACAGTTCGACGGCCTGATTGCGGTTCAGCGACGCCAGCAGTTGCGCGGCCGCGCGCATGGTGTCACCGACCATTAGGGTGGGGCCGTTGCCGAGGTTCTCGAACGCCTCGGCGATGACGTCGGACACGGCCGCCGCATCCGGGGGCGCCTCGTCGGGGGACCCGAGCAGGCCGCGGGTGTATTCGAGTTCGCGCAATGCCGGTGTGTTGGTCTTGCCCAGGATGAGACCCAGGACGTCGACGCCCTTGTCGTGCAGTTCGGCCCACAGCGCCTCGGCGAAGACCATGTCGAACGCCTTGGAGGCGCCGTAGGCGACCATGTTCGGCCCGCCGGCCAGCCCGGCGCCGGAACCGAAGATGACGATGCCGCCGCTGCCTCGCTCCACCATCGCCGGCGCAAAATGATGACACAACTGCATGGGCACCATGCAGTTGCGCTGCACCATCGCATCGGCGGCTTCGATCGGATTGGCAAGGAACGGTTTGAAATTCGGATCCGCGCCCGCGCAGTACACGAGCATTCCGATCTCCAGGTCACGCGTCGCCGCGATGACCGCCGCGGTCGCACCCGGCTGCGCGAGATCGATTGCGACCGTGCGGGTTTGCATCGACGTTTTTGCCGCGATCTCGGCCGCGACACGGTCCAGTACGGCCTGCCTGCGGGCCAGGAGTACCACGTTGACGCCGCGCGCGGCGAGGCCTTCGGCGAATGCCGCACCCACGCCGTCGGAGGCGCCGGCCACCAGCGCCCACGGCCCGTATTTCGTCGCGAATGTCATCTACGCGCCCCCAACCGTGGCGATGCGGACTTGGGTGTAGCGCCGGCGGGCGATGCGCCACCCCGCCGGAGTGCGCACGATGTCGTCGTCGTAGAAGCCGATCGCATTGACACCAGAGTTGTTGTCGCCGGCCATGATCAGGCCGTCGATGTAGGTGCGTGCCGTCGCGCTGTCGCCGTCGAGGGTGATGGCCTGGTTGGTCAGGCGGTGCAGTGTGTATCCGGCGAGGGCGTGCACCTGCTCCATGAAGTCGGCGACTTCGTCGACGCCGTTCCAGGTGCCGATCTCGCCGTAGTCGAGTTGGCAGTCGTCGGTGAAGACGGTGCGAAACAGTGGCCAGTCGCGGCGGTCGATCCCCGTGGCGTAGCGCACCAGCAGTTCGGAGATGTCTTGGCGGTCATCGCGTTCGCTCACGGGAGGTCTCCATTCGGACGGACGACGATCCGTGGCGGACCGTCGGACCGGCGGGCCTGATCGAGGGCCTCGGGCACGTCGTCGAGGCCGATGATCTTGCCGACGCTCGGCAACGGATCCAGCCGGCCCGCGGCGATGGCGTCCAGTGTGCCGTACCAGTCCTGCGGGTGCGGACCGCCGCCGAACTGGATCGTGACGCCTTGGCGGGTGGCGGTGGTGATGTCGAGGGTGTCGCCGGTGTACCAGCCGCCTGCACAGTAGATGCGGGTGCCCATTTCGGCGGATTCGACGAGCTTTTGGATCAGGCCGGGTGCGCCTACACATTCGAAAACGACCGCGGGGCCGGGCAATCCGCGTCGCGCGCGTACCTCGTTGAACGCGTCGAACGGTGATTTCGCGCCCGGGTCGACCAGAACGTGCGCGCCGAAGCGGTCGCGGGCCAGCTCGCGCCGGTCGGACTTGTAGTCGGCGACGACGATGGGTTCGACGCCGCGGCCGGCCAGGGCCGCAACGGCCGAGAGCCCGATGGCTCCCGCACCGACGACGACGGGGATCTCGCCGTCTTGAAGATTCGCCGAGCGAACGTAGAACTCGCCGACGGCGAACGCGTCGGTCAATGCCACGGCGTCGCTGGACACCTCGCCCGGTACGGGTTTGGCCGCCGCCTCCGAAACCACAAGCAGCTCAGCGAAACTGCCCTGCGCCTCGGGATGCTGACCGATGATGCGTACTCCACCGGCGCCGCCGTCGACCAGGCGCACCGGCATGGCCGTCACACGCGTACCGGCGGCGAACTGGTCGGTACAACCCGGCCCATGTCCGACGACCTCGCCCACGAATTCGTGGCCCAGCACGATGTCGCGATCGGTGTCGTACAGCGAGCGGCCGGTCGGGTCGTCGATGGCGAGCTCGGGATGATCCATGAAGTGAACGTCGGACGCGCAGATCGCGGTGCTCAACGTGCGCAGCAACAACTCGCCCGGCCCGGGTTCGGGGTCCGGCGTCTCGCGGACCTGCAACCGACCGTCACGTAACACCACTGCGCGCAATACGTTAACCTTCTCGAATAATCGATATAGGATCTCGAACGGTCGCTCAACTGTAAAAACGCCGTCGTGAAGGAGTCAAGCGATTCGCGGTTCGACGTCAGCGCCGACCGCCCGCGTGCTCGATGTCGTCGAGCTGCTGGCGAGGTCTCCGCACGCCCGGCTGCGCTTCTCCGAGGTGGTGCGCGAGCTGGATCTCACCCAGGCGACCGCGCACGCGATTCTCAAGACGCTGTGCGACCGCGGTTGGGCCAGTCGCGACCCGGTCACCAAGACGTTCGTGCTCGGTCCGGCACTCGCGGTCGTGGCCGCCCGCATGGACACCGCCCGGCCGCTTGCGCATGCGGCGCGGTCCGCGGCCCTGCAGCTCTCCCGAGAAGTCGGTTACGCCTGTTCGGTAGTCGAGAAGTTCGGTGAATCCTTGGTGGTCACCGCCTTTGAGGGTGAACCGGCCACGCAGCCGTCGGGCATACCGGGCGACCGCATACCGTACGCGCCGCCGTTCGGTGTGGCGATGGCGGCCTGGGACACCGAGGAGGACCAACTCGCGTGGGTCCGGCGGGGTGCCGGCGACAATGCCGACCGCGCCCAACGGCTGCAAAAGGTGCTGGCGCACACCCGCGAACGGGGATTCGACGTCGACTGGACGACGCCGGCGCTCGCGCAGGCGGTGCAGGTCGTCGGGACCTTGGACAGCAGCGAGATGCCGACTCCGGTGCGCCATATCATGGACCAGCTGCTCGTCGAGTTCACCACCATCGGGTTTCTTTCCGACGACAACCCGGGCCGGCGCAAGCAACCCGTGGTGACCATCGCCGCTCCGGTTTTCGACGAGCGGGGGCGAGTTGCCCTGATGGTGGCCGTCCACCCGCTGTGCGCGCTGAGCGCGCGACAGATCCGCGACATCGGAAAACACCTGACCGACTCGACGGCCGCACTCAGCGGGTCAGGGCGGAAACCAGCCGCGGTCGATGCCGCCATGTAGCGCATCCCACACGCGATGGGCGCCGCGCGCGGTCGTTGCGCGCATGTGTCAAGGTAGCCTCGCCTGGGAGGCGAAAAGTGGTGGCACATAACTACGTTGTGGACGCGCTGGCCGAATTCGTCGTCGGCGCGGGCCCGGCGGATCTGGCCGGGCGGCCACGCGCACTTTTGAAACGTAACGTCCTGGACAGCATCGCGTGCGCCGTCGGGTCGTTGGACGGGGAACTCATCCCGACGATTCGTGACCACGCCGCCCAGTTCGGTGGCGCCCCGACCGCCACGCTGGTGGGCGGCGGACGGGCGTCGGTGGACCAGGCCGCTTTCTTCAACGCGGTCCTGGTGCGCTATCCCGATCTGCTCGACACCTATCTGACCGTGGGCGGGCTCTGCCATCCCGCCGATAACGTCGGCGCCGTACTGGCCGTGGCCGAGCACACCGGCGCCAGCGGGGGCGACTTCCTGCTGGCACTGGCCGTCGCCTACGAGATCCAATGCCGTTTCAGCGCACAGGTTCCCGTGATGGCGCGCGGGCTCAACCACGCGCTGCAGCTGTCGATGTCGGTTGCGGCGGGCAGCGCGAAGCTGCTGGGGCTGAACACCGAACAGACCGCCAACGCCATCGCCACCGCGGCAGCCGACAACGTGTCGCTGGCGACGGTCCATGCCGAACCGGTGTCGAACTGGAAGGGCATTTCGCCGGCGATCACCGGCATGCGCTCCGTGTACACGACGATGCTGGCCGCGCGCGGCATCACCGGACCCAAGTCGCTGTTCGAGGGCCCACATGGGTTGGTGCAGCTGTTCGATCAGCCGATCGGTCTGCACACCGACGACCGGAGCCTGCGCTGCGTTGAGCAGACCTACCTCAAGCAGTACTGTTCACTCATCCACGGCCAGGTCGTGATCGATGCCGTCCTGGCCGTTCGCAGCGAGAACGATTTGCGCGGTGCGGATGTCGCGCGGGTGGTCCTCGAGGTCTTTCAGGGGGCATACGACTTCGCCGGCGGTGGCGCGTATGGCGAGAAAGAACATCCGATCACCAAGGAACAGGCCGACTACAACCTCAAGTACCTGACCGCCGTCGCCCTTCTCGACGGTGGCGTCGGACCCGAACAGCTTGAGAATGAACGGGTTCTGCGAAGCGACGTCCAGGACCTGTTGTCGCGGGTGGAGGTCGAGGCGGCCGACGATCTGACCGCCGACTCTCCGCAGCGCACGGCGGCGCGGGTGCACGTGATCACACACGACGGGCGAGAGCTCAGCCGCGAGCAGTCGGATTACGAGGGATCGCCTACTCGTCCGATGTCCTGGGAACGGGTCGTGGACAAGTTCGCCTGGCTCGCCGAACCCTTCTGTGACGAGGCGCTGCGTGACGACATCGTCGCCGCGGTGGCTGGGCTCGACGAGATCCCGGTCGGCCAACTCAGCGGGCTCCTCGGGGCGGTGCATCCCAGCGCTCGCCGCGCACGCAGCAAGCCGCGCTTCTGACGCAGGTCGTGCGTGCCCCCTTGCGTGGCCGACCATTGGCCATGAATGATCCGGCCATGGCCAAAGAACACCGCCGCAATCGCTGGGAGCTGGTCACCTGCGCCGTTGCCGGTCACGTCACCTATGCACCCGACGAGAAATCACTCGCCGACCGGCTGAGCGGCAGCACCGGGCTGGGCGAAGTGTGGCGCTGCCTGCGGTGCGGCGAATTCATCGTCGGCGAGCCGCACGGACGCGGCCCCGCGCAAGACGCGCCGATGATCATGCGCGGCAAGGCCTTACGTCAGGCCATTATCATCCGCGCATTGGCGGTGGAACGCTTGCTCCGGGCGGTCGTGATCGCGCTGGCGGCCTACGCCGTGTGGAAGTTCCGCGGCGCGCGGGGCTCCATCCAGGCCACTCTCGATCGCGACCTGCCGATCTTGCGCACCGCCGGATTCAAGGTCGATCAGATGACGATCGTGCACGAACTGGAGAAGGCGCTGGCTACCAAGCCGTCCACCCTGGCCCTGCTGACCTTGGCGCTGGTGGGTTATGCGCTGATCGAGGTCGTCGAAGGAGTCGGGCTGTGGCTGCTGAAGCGCTGGGGTGAATACTTCGCGGTAATAGCCACCTCGGTCTTCTTGCCGCTCGAGATACACGACCTGGCCAAAGGCATCACGATGACACGGGTGGTGACCTTCGCCATCAACATCGCCGCGGTGATCTACCTGCTCATTTCGAAACGACTGTTCGGGCTGCGGGGCGGGCGCAAGGCGTACGACGAGGAACGACGCGGCGAGCAGCTGCTCGACGTCGAAAGGGCCGCGGCGGAAAACTGATCATGGGGACCTATGCGATAACCGGGTCGGCTTCGGGGATGGGCCGTGAGACCGCGCAACTCCTCCGGGGCAACGGGCACAGCGTCATCGGCGTTGACATCAAAGACGCCGATGTGGTCGCCGACTTGTCGACACCCCATGGGCGCAAAGAGGCCGCGGACCGCGTCCTGGCCGCCTCGGGCAACCGGCTTGACGGTGCCGTGTTGGCCGCCGGTCTGGGACCCAGCCCCGGCCGGGATCGGGTTCGCCAGATCGCTGCGGTCAATTACTTCGGGGTCGTCGATTTGCTCGTCGCATGGCGCGGGGCGCTGGCCGCCACCGAACGCGCGAAAGTTGTTGTCGTAGCCAGCAATTCGGCGACGACGATGCCCGCTGTGCCCCGGCGTGCCGTCAAAGCACTGCTTGCGCATGATGTCGACAAGGCGCTGCGAGCCGTGCGGTTATTGGGTCCTGCGGCACCGACCATGATGTATGGGGCCTCCAAGATCGCGGTGAGCCGCTGGGTGCGGCGACACGCGGTGCTGCCGGAGTGGGCGGGGTCGGGCGTGCGGCTGAACGCGCTGTCCCCCGGTGCGATCATGACACCGCTTCTGCAGGAACAGTTGTCGAACCCGAGGCAGGCGAGGGCCGTCCGCTCGTTCCCCGTCCCGGTGGGCGGCTTCGGTGACGCGAAGCACATGGCCCACTGGATGTGTTTCATGCTCTCGGATGCCGCTGACTTTCTTTGCGGCAGTGTAGTGTTTGTAGACGGCGGTACCGACGCGTATTTCCGGTCCGACGACTGGCCGGCGGCGGTGCCGGCACACCGATTGCCCGGTTATCTGCGCCGGTTCAAGGGTTTTCACTAGACAATGCTGTCGTGCGTCTCTCGGTGCCGCGCGAATGTGCCGTACACCACAGACCCGCTTTTCGCCGCGTTTACCACGGCGCGGCGCCCCCGTAAAACAGCTGCGGTGCAATTGAATGAGTCGGCACACAGGCCGAATGAACAAAGGAACACACTGTGGCCACACTTCCGGCCTGGGTCAGCCAGGCTCCCGCGACTATCGACGTGGTCGCGCCGCTGAAGTCGCGCGCCGTCGACGCATTGCACGCGGTACTCCCAAGCAGGCGGCGCCGAGCGACCGCAGGCCCGCGCCTGATGTCCCGGGGCGTCGAACGCTGCTGATGGGCCCGGCAGGGGTATTCGATCGGCGGTGGTGATTGAGATTTGCCGCACCGAGGTGTTAGCGGAGGCCGACATCCGACGGGCTCGTCGCTGCCGCCTGCTCTCGCACAACGCCTGATTCGACCGTCCGTTCCCGTTCGCGGCGGCGTGCCCTGGATGCCCGCAGATTGACGGCGTTGCCGCACGTCTTGACGTCGTGCCAAACCCCGCTGTTGTTTTTCGAGCGGTCGTAGAACGTCGCGCCACACCGGTGGTTGTTACACCGCTTGATCCGCCGCCAGGTGTCGGCATGCTGGCTCAACAGGATCTCGCCCCAGAGCGCCGAGGCCAGCCAGCGCCAACCGCTGCCACTGGGATCCAGCCGCAGCTCACCGGCGTCGGACAGTGCGAAGGATGCGACAACGCCGACGCTTCCAGGGCTCGGCGGTTCGCCCGCCACCAGCTGCTCGATGGCGGCCCGCACACCGCGAAGCTTGACCAAATCCCCGTCGCTCAGCTTCGGCGCCTGCAATTTCACGTCGCGCACGGACGACCACGCCCGCACCGCGGCGACCACCCAGTCGCCGGCTAGCTCCGGGTCGCCCAGCAGGTCCGGTCCGTATCCGTCGATGGCCCTCGTGTTGAGGAAGTCCTGAACCAGGCCGAGGCCTCCGGGTGCCGACGCGCATCCGTAGCGCTGTGACGCAACCCACGGTGAGGACATAGGCAAATACTACTTGACTATGTCGGCGGCTGCAACTACCTTGACGCAATCAAAGCAATTTTGCCTAAGTCGAAGGAGCGGGGTCATGGTCAACATCAAGGGGTCGACCGTAGTGGTCACCGGTGGACAGCGCGGTCTCGGTAAGGCCATCGTGGCCGAGCTGCTGGAACGGGGCGCGGCGAAGGTCTATGCCTCAGCGCGAGCCCCGAAGCCCAGCCAGGATCCTCGGGTGGTCAGCGTCGAATTGGACGTCACCGAGCCGGGTTCGGTCGCCGCGCTGGCGGCCGGGGCGGCCGACGCCGACATCGTGATCAACAATGCCGGTGTTCTCGGCGCCCGGACCCTGCTCGACAGCGACATCGATGAGGTGCGGGCGGTCTTTGAGACGAACTACTTCGGCGCTCTGCGCGTGGCCAAGGCGTTCGCGCCGATCCTGGCCGCGAACGGCGGTGGCGCACTGGTCGACATCGCCTCGATCCTGTCCTGGATGCCCGGATCCGGCGGGTATGGCGACTCCAAGGCGGCGCTGTGGTCCACGACGAATTCTCTGCGCATCGAACTCGAGAAGCAGGGCACCCTGGTTGTCTCCGCGCACCTCAGCTTCACCGACACCGAGATGACCTCGGGCTTCGACGCGCCCAAGAACGACCCGCGCCAGGTGGCGCGCGCGATCGTCGACGGCATCGAGGCGGACGAGGCGGAGGTGCTGGCCGACGACGACACCCGCTACGTCAAGGCGGCACTGTCCGGACCGGTCGAGGCGCTGCCCCGGATGGGGTGAACCGACCCGGAGCATGAAGGTCTGGGTGAGGCAGGACCCGCGGTGTGACGGTGGACCACGCAACTTTCGGTCCAACGCCACCAACGCACAAAGCGGCCGGGCGTGTTTGGATAGCGACATGTCCGATACGGAACTGGAGCGCGTTGTGAGTGCCACCCGCGTGATGTCGGCCCACGCCGCGCGGATTTTCGAGCTGATTGCCGACCCGTCCCGCCAGCCGAGCTGGGACGGCAACAACAATCTGGCCTCGGCCGCTGCCGGCCAACGTGTTCATCGGGTGGGCGACATCTTCAAGACAACGCTGACCAACGGCGCGGTGCGCGAAAACCACGTCACCGAGTTCGTCGAGGGCAGCAAAATCGCTTGGCGCCCAGCCGAACCCGGCAAGCAGCCGCCGGGTCACGTGTGGCGTTGGGAACTCAGCCCGGTCAACGCCGAACTGACCACGGTGACCCACACTTACGACTGGACAGCGCTGACCGACGCCACCCGCCTCGAGCGCGCGCGTACCACGACGGCCGACATGTTGCGCGAGTCGATGGACCGGCTGGCCATGCTGGCGCAATCGCCGGAATAAGCTTCCCGCAAGCCGTCGTCGGAGACCTTGGCGAATCAACCCTTCTTGGCGCGCACCCACTGCAGCGTCCCGAGGTGCTTCACCCGCACGCTGGCGAAGCCATTGTCCTCCAAGACATCCCCGATCTCGTCATCATCGAACGCGTGGGCCCCGACGTTCGGCAACATTCGCCAATACCGGGCCAGCCGCCCGGCGGTCGGGACCATGATCGCCAGCCTGCCGCCGGGCCGCAGCACGCGTGCGATCTCAGCAAGTGCATCCGCCGGATTTGGGACCAACTGCAGCACAGCGGTCGAAACCGCTACGTCGATCGTGGAGTCGCGCAACGGAAGTCGCTGCGCGTCGGCCTTGATGAAGCCGACCTGCGGACCCGCCTCATTGCGGACGGCGCGGGCCAGCATGGGCTCGGAGATGTCGACACCGAGGGCCAGCCCCTGCGGACCGGCGGCACGGGCCAGCGAGGCCGTGACGTTGCCCGGCCCCGATCCGACGTCCAGCGCGATACCGCCCTGCGGGACGTCCAACCACTCGAGCGGCAGTTGCCACGCGCTGATCCAGCGTCGCGCAAGGGCCTGGGCGTTGTCGTAGAGCAGCGACCCGATCGGGGAGGCCCACGCCGCCTGGATTGGGCCGGTGTTCTTTTTAACAACGCCGTCCTCGGCCGAGGAGCCGAGCAGGTCGAGGTAACCGCGGCTCACGTCGGGATCGGCCGGCGGATCGATGAGCAGCTCCAGCGCGCGCCGGAGCGCGGGAGGCAGCGATGTGTGCACGTCGGTCATGCTTACTCCTTCGATCGAATACCAAGCTGGAAGCCACAAATCGAACGAAAGTCGGGACGCCTCGGCGCCGGTGAACCCCCGCCCGCAGCCTACGCCGAGGGCTGCGACACTTCGACCGCCGCGATTCGTGAGCGTCGCTATGGCCGGACGACGGCGTGTTCGCGGGCCAGGGCGTACAGCCGCCAGTAACCGGGCACGCCTTTGAGCGCCGTCTCGCCGCGGTCGCCGAACCTGTGCCGCGACCCGGTCACGATGTCACGCAGCGTGGAGGACACCAGAACCTCGCTGGAGCCCGCAAGCGCCCCCACCCGCGCCGCGATGTGGACGGCCATGCCCGCGACGTCGGCGCCGCGTACCTCGACTTCGCCCGCGTGAATACCGACGCGCACCTCGATGCCCAGAACACGAACGGCGTCCACGAGGGCATCGGCACAGGCGATCGCCGCGCTCGGGCTGCTGAACGTCGCCACGAATCCGTCACCGGCAGTGTTGACTTCGCGACCGCTGAAGCGCTGCAGTTCGTGACGCACGATCCTGTCGTGGTTGTCGAGCAGGTCGCGCCAGCGGTGGTCACCCAGGACGGCGGCACGTTCGGTGGAGCCGACGATGTCGGTGAACATGATGGTGGTGAGCAGCCGCTCGGTATCGGAACCGCCGCGCACCCCGGTGATGAACTCTTCGATCTCGTCGAGCATGGGGCCGGTGTCGCCGACCCAGTACAGGGCGTCCTGGCCGGGCAGTTCGACGAGGTGCGACCCGGCGATGTGCTCGGCGAGGTAGTGCGCGTGCTCGACGGGGCTGAAGCCGGGGTTGTCGCGATGCAGGATCAGCGTCGGGACGGCGACGCGAGGCAGCCGGTCGCGGACATCGCCCTCCCTGACCTTGTTGATGAACGCACGGGCCATGCTGGGTGACGCGGCACGGTTACCGGCCATGTCCCACCACGAGCGGAACGCGGCGTCATCCGCCACCGACGGGCGCGATGATGCCGAGCATGTCGAAACCTTGCTCGACGGCGTCCGGCTCCATCCCGACCGACGTGAATCGATCGGCGGCGGCGAGCTCGGCGCCGATGGGATAGTCGGGACCTCGCAGCGTGCGCGCCGCACCATTGGAGATGATAAGGCTGTTCACTCGGTCGGAGTGGTCGGCGGCGAGAACCACACCGGCCAGCGAGGTGAAACCCGGGGCGAAGACGGTGGCTCGCTCGCAACCGACCGCGTTCATGACCGCGAGCGCATCCTGTGCCCACGATTCCGGGCCGAGCATGTCCAGCGAGGGAACCCGGGACGACAAGCCGATCCCGCGCTGATCGAAGCGGATGACCCGGCAGAACGACGCGAGCCGGCGATGAAAGCGGTACATCGAGGGCTCGAGGTCGACGCAGTCGATCGGGATAAGCGGGCCCGGCAGCACGAGCAGGTCGATCGGGCCATCGCCGAAGACCTGATAGGCGATGTCGATCTCGCCGCAACTGGCGTACCGGGTCCGCGGAGCCGCAGAACTCCCAGCCACGGCTCTAGGCTAGTTCAGCGTGCCGACAATGTGAGAGCTCTTAGCGGGCTCGCTCGGGGCTGATGATCGGAACCAGATAGCGCGCCGCGTACTCGCGAACCGCCGCCGGATCCGAGGTGTCGAGCCGGTCGGTGGGAAAGACGATGATGCCCAGCGCGACGCGAAGCAGGATGTCGGCGACGTTGTTCAGGTCGGACTCGGCCATGTCGGCACCGCAACGCCGCAGGGTATGGGCGATCCCCTCGGCGAACTGGCCGATCGGGAAAGCGCGCGACCGGGAGAACATGCCGAACAGCTCGGGTTCGCTTTCGGCGATCCGCGAATACAGCGGTGAGTCCTGCACCAGGCGGACCCCTAGGGCGAACGCCTCGATCACCGCCTGCTGGGGGTCGCAACCCGTCGTCGCCTGGTCCAGGGTGGCGAAGAACAGACCGGCCTCGCGGCGCACCACCTGGGCGAACAGCTTCTCCTTGGTGGGAAAGCGACGGTAGACCGTGCTGCGGCTGACCCCGGCTCGGGCGGCGACGTCGTCGATATTGGCGCGACGCACGCCGTAGGTTTCGAACACGGTTCGCGCGGTCTCCAAGATGGTGCGATCCAGATCGGTCAGCGCCCCGGCAATGGCAGAGTCCGGCTCGGCTTGCGTGCTTGGCGGCATGGTTTCAACTCCTCGGCGGCGCTCATCGGCGACCTTTCGGGTGCCCGGGCCCACCCGGGATGTGCACCGCATCGAACGCTTGCTAGTCTTTGACACAAAGATACGTCTTTGTGTCAATGGTTCACAACGCCGCCGCGCTTAGCGTGGTACGGCAAGGAGGTGGCATGTCCGCCCAGAACGACGAGTCGGCGCTGCCGAGTGCGGGCTCGCGTTTCGACGCCGGCGTTCGCGAGGCGATGCCCATGCCCGTCGACGACGAGATCGCCGACGCCTCCCCGCGGCTGGGGCCGGACTCGTTGATCTGGAAGTTCTACGGAGACAATCGGACCCAGCTGTTCGGGTTCCAGCGCACCGCCGGCGTGGAGAACTGCATCGAGCAACTTGCCCAGGGCGTGCTGGACCACTCCGTCATCTTCAGCGACACGCTGGGCCGGGCCAAGCGGACCGCGCCGCCCCTGATGAACACCGTCTACTCCGACGAACCCCACGAGTGGGGCCGCAAGGTGCGCGACTTTCACAAGACGATCAAGGGCACCGTCAGCGACGGCTCGCGCTACCACGCGCTGAATCCGGAGCTGTTCTACTGGGCGCACGCCAGCTTCGTCGACCAGGTCATCTACAACACCGACACGTTCATCCGCCGGCTCAGCTACGCCGAAAAGGAACAGATCTTCAACGAAGGCAAGCTCTGGTACGGCCTCTACGGCGTCAGCGATCGCGGACAGCCGCAGACCTATGACGACTTCCTGGCCTATTGGGACGAGATGCTCGACCGGTTCGTCCCGCACAAGACCGTGCTGTACGGCACCGGCTACATCCGCAAAGGCATACCGGGGCCGCGCCGCATACCCAAGCCGATCTGGAAAGTCCTCTCGGCGCCTCTGAACGCCTACACCCGGCTGGTCGTGGTCGGGACGCTGCCACCGCAGATGCGCGAGGTGTGCCAGCTGCACTGGGATGCCAAGAAGGAGAAGCGCTTTCAGCGCTTCGCCGCCGCCATGCGGGCGCTCAACCCGCTGCTCAACCGGCTGCCCGTCCGGGTGCTCTACACGAGCTGGGCTGCCGCGGCGTGGGACCGCGCGGGCGTCGACCCGCGCCGGCTGCATAACCGGCCGGCCGCGTAACCGGGTCTCCGCCGGCTCGTCGTCCTCGCGGCGGCCGACCGTGACACCGCCCCTGCGGATAAGGCATCGTGGTTAGCCGGCTTCCGCATTGGGGCATTCCGCAACGTCGGCCGAGTGGGCCGGCCGATCGATCCGATGACAGGGCGACCGAAGGAGAACCGCGATGCAGATGACGGGCAATACCGTTCTCGTCACCGGTGGCGGCAGCGGAATCGGCCGCGGTCTGGCCGAATCTTTCCACCGGCTGGGAAACCAGGTCATCATCGCCGCCCGGCGCAGCGACAAATTGCGGGCCGTCGCCGAGGCCAACCCGGGCATGCAAGCCTTGTCGCTCGATCAGGGCGACCCCGCCGACATCCGGCGCTTCGCCACCCAGGTGACCGACCACTACCCGGACCTCAATGTGGTGGTCAACAACGCCGGCATTCAGCGGGTTGAGGACCTCATCGAGTGGCAATGTCGGCCTGGCCGAGCAGTCGGTCGCCATCAACCTGCTGGGCCCCATCCGGCTGACCTCGGCCCTGCTGCCGGCGCTGCTGCGCAAGCCGCACGCCACGATCCTCAACGTCACATCGGGTCTGGCCTTCATGCCCAGCGCGCTCACCCCGACCTACTGCGCCTCCAAGGCGGCGCTGCACTCCTACACCGAATCCCTGCGCTTCCAGCTGCGCAAGACATCGGTCCAGGTCATCGAGATCATCCCGCCGCACGTGCAGACCGCGCTGCAGGGCGAGCGTGGCTTCGATCCCCGGGCCATGCCGCTGGACGAGTACATCACCGAGACGATGACGCTGTTGCAGACGCAGCCGCAGGCCAACGAGATCGTGGTGGAGCGCGCAAAGATGTTCCGGTTCGCCGAGCGGGACGGCACCTACGACGACATCTATCCCCGCTTCAACGAGACGATCACCGCCATGTTCGGCAGTTAGGCCACGGACGCTGCGGGACTACTCCGCGAACTGGCATCGCGCTGAACACCGCGTGCACGCAGCTGAAACTTCCTGTGAAATAACGTGATACAGCGGCACGAGGGCCGGCACGGGCGGCCCGGCGTCCTTGGCGTATCGGTCCACGATGGGACAGGATCGAGGACATGGCCGATGTCGACTTCTCGTTGTTGGACGTCCCGCGGGCGGCACCGGTGGCCGATGCCGAGGCCTATTTGCGCGCGGCGATCGCCTGGCACTTCGGCGAAGACACCGGTTCGCCGTTCTGGCTGCGGACCGCCCGCAGCTTGAACTTCAACCCGTTGACCGACGTCAACACCTTTGCCGATCTGCGGTTGTTTCCCAACCTGGTCAACGAATTACGTGGTGTCCCGGTGCAGGACCTCATTCCGCGCGGTTACGGGGATCCGCCACCGGTGCCGCAGATCTTCGAGTCCGGCGGCACCACCGGCGCCCCGAAACGCACTGTGCAACTGCCGGATTGGATTGCGCAGGTTGTCGAATGGCAAACCGAGGACTTCGCCGCGGGCGGCTTTCAACGGGGCCGGGGCTTTCTATGCCTGATGCCGAGCGGGCCGCACGGCGTCGGCTACTTCTCCCGGCTGGTGTCCCAGCGGCTCGGCGCCGTCTTCCACACGATCGACATCGATCCCCGCTGGGTCAAAAAGATCGCCGCCCGCGGCGCCGGCTCCGAACTGGCGGCCTACGTCGACCATGTCGTCGAGCAGGCCGTCTTCGTGCTGCAGACACAGACCGTCGCGAATCTGCACACCACCCCGCCGCTGCTGGAGGCGATCGCCCGCGACGACCGGGTGGTCGACTTGGTCAACGCCAAGATCCGCTACCTGCTGCTCAGCGGGGCGCACGTGGACGCCGACACACTCGACCTGCTGCGCGGCATCTTCCCCGCCACGACGATCACCATGGCGTTCGGCAGCACCATGGTGCTGTCACAGGCGGTCACCCGAACGGTCGACGGCGACGCGTTCGTGTTCGACCCGCGCACGCCGTACGTGGTGTTCTGGGTGGTCGATCCGGACACCGGGGAACGGGTGCCCGTACGGGCAGCCGGGGCAGGTGGTGATGAACCACATCAGCAAGGGCATGTTCATACCGAACAACCTGGAACGCGACCTGGCGATCAGGATGCCCGGGCCGGCGGGCGAACTCAGCGATTCGGTCAGCGCGGTGCGCCCCGTGTCCACTTTCGAGGGCGAGGCCGTCATCGAAGGCGTGTACTGAGCGTGGTGAGCGAAAAGGCCAGTCGCCGCGACTGGTTTGGTAGCCCTCGACGCGCTCGGCGCGGACGGCGAATACCGCACCCGCAAACGCGAGATCGTCACCACCACCGCCGGTGTCGCGGTCGCGGAGTTGAGCATCGTTCCGCCGCTGTACGTTTCGCGAACGCTGAGTGCGCAGCGCAAGGCCGTCCCGCTGCCCACTGCGCAACGGGCGGCGGCGTTGTCGCGGGCCGCCGATCTCTTCGCGAACGGCGTGATCGCCGAACTGGATTTCGAGGCGTATGTCGGGTTGGCCGGCCGTATTTCGGGCATGCCGATCGCGATCACCCGCGCCGGGGCGCGCGGTGTGGCCGACGCCGTGGGCGGCGCGTTCGATGCGGTGCGGCCGGCCCAGCCGGTGGGGGCGACGCTGGACTGGCGCGCGGAGCGCACCCGCGCGGGCGGTGCGTTGTGGGTGCGACGCGGGGAGGTGTTCGCCGTGCACGCGGCCGGCAACGGCCCAGGCGTTCATGGGCTCTGGCCGCAGGCGCTCGCGCTGGGCTACCGGGTCGCGGTGCGCCCGTCGCGGCGCGAACCGCTGACGGCACATCGGCTGGTGTGGGCGCTGCGGGAGGCGGGATTTCGCGCCGAGGACGTCGTCTACCTGCCCACCGACCATGCCGGCGCCGACGAGATCATCAGGTCGGCCGACCTCGCGATGGTGTACGGGGGCCAGGAGGTCATCGACAAGTACGCCGAGCGATCCGGCGGTGATCGTCAACGGACCGGGGCGCACCAAGATCGTCATCACCGCCGACCGGGACTGGCGTGAATATCTTGACGTCATCGTCGACTCGATCGCCGATCACGGCGGCATGGCGTGCGTCAACACCACCGCGGTGCTCTATGAGGGCGACCCCACCGCGTTGGCCCAGGCGATCGCACGAACGGTTGGCGACCATCGAGCCGCGGCCCGCCGACGACGAGCGGGCGAGCCTGCCCACCCAGCCCATCGGCAAGGCGCGCGCCCTCGCGAACTTCCTGGCGGCCAAGGCAACCGGGGCGATCCCGCTGCTGGGCGCCGATCAGGTGGTCGCCGACCTCGGCGATGGCAATGCCGCGCTGCGGCCGGCCCTACACCTGATGGCCGAGCCCGACGCGGCCAAACTGAACCTCGAGCTGCCCTTCCCCTGTGCATGGGTGTCGCCCTGGACACGTAACGACGGGGTGGGGCCGTTGCGGCATTCGCTGGTCGTCACCGCGATCACCGGCGACGAGACGCTGATCGACGATCTGGTGGCCGAGCCGACCGTCGGCAACGTCTACTGCGATCACCACCCGACGTCGTTACACGCTCCGCACATTCCGCACGACGGATTTCTGGCCGACGCCCTGATGCGCAACAAGGGGTTCATCAGGGACTAGCGGTGCCCGGCTTCGAGCGACGAACCGCCAGCGACTTACTCGCCGAAGCCTCCGTGTGGTGCTCCGACCGGTGTGGTGCCGGGGGCTCCGGTGTCGAGGTGGCTGGAGGCGAAGGCGACTCCTTTGTCGATGATCGAGCCGTCGTCGGCGTAGGTGTCGTGGGCGGCGAAGTTCATTCCGTCGGAGCAGACCGGGTCTTCGGTGGCGCAGACTTTGACGGTTTTGTCTTGGTAGAGCGGGCCGATGACCACGGGTGGTTCGCCCAGGAAGTTCATCGCGCGCACGTTGGGCATGCCGAACAGCACGACCGAGGAGACGTGGTTGGCGACGTCGGGGGCCAGTGGTTTGGGCACGGTGTTGGGGTCGATGCCATCGGGCACCGCGGCTGAGGTGACAAAGCCCATCACGGCGGCGCCCTGGGAGTAGCCGCCGAGCACCATTTTGGTGTTGGGGCAGTCGTGGGCCATCGAGATCACGTGGGCGCTGGCGTCTCTGATGCCGTCTAGGCCGGTGTCCCAGTGTTCGGTGGCGGGGTAGTTGACCGGATAGACGTCGAAGGATCGTGGACCCACGCGTTGGTGCAGCGCGTCGACGAAGGCCTGACCGGTCGGTCCCACTCCGGGGGCTTCGCCGGTGCCGCGGGCGAACACCACTTGCACGTCGGGACACTGGGCCGAGGCGGCGGGGATAACGGAGGTGGACAGGGCCGAAACGGCCATGCCCGACGCTGCGATAACTGCTGCTGAACCAAGGGAACGAACGATGTGCCGTGCGATCATGCCGCCATTGTGCCCAACCAACACGCTGCTTAAACAGAGGAATCACCGAAATTACTGTGTTCTCATAAAATAACCGCCGCTCTTGCGGACGGGCTGAGATGGGTTGTGCGCGACGCTCATCCGGCGCCGCCGATCGGATTCTGAATAGCCCGTAGGTCATCGAGGCCGGCCCATGAGCCGTCACGGCCGGGCCGGAGCGCGGGTCCCTGATGCAATGTGGTCTGCTACTTGTAGATACGAGCCCGGGGCGCGGTGAAGCAACAGCCGACCTCGGCAGGCGGCTCGAGTGGATGCGGCGGCGAAGTTGAACGCAATAACGCAAGCCCTGAACACGGTCACGGACCGCGTGGCCAACCCGGCGCGGGTATCGGATCCCGACAGATTGCGCGCCACGGTCGCCGGTAAGACCGTCCTGGTGACCGGCGCCTCCTACGGCATCGGTGAGGCGACCGCGCGCAGCCTGGCCGCCGGGGGAGCGACCGTCTTGGTCGTCGCCCGGTCCGAGGAACGGCTCAGCGGCCTGACGGAGTCGATCAACGCCGGCGGAGGTCGAGCGGTCGCCTACCCGACCGACCTCACCGACGAATCCGCGGTGAGCACCCTGACCGAGCAGATCACCAAGGAGCACGGCCCGCTCGACATTGTGGTGAACAACGCCGGCAAATCACTGCGCCGCTCGCTGCATGACCAGTACGACCGCCCGCACGACTTCCAGCGCACCATCGACATCAACTACCTGGGGCCGGTGCGGCTGCTGCTGGGACTGCTGCCGGCCATGCGGCGTAACGGCAGCGGGCACATCGTGAACGTGTCCAGTGTCGCGGTCCGGGTGGCGCCGGGTCCGCAGTGGGGCGCCTATCAGGCGTCGAAGGGCGCCTTCGACCGGTGGCTGCGCAGCGTGGCACCGGAACTGCATATCGACGGTGTCGATGTCACCACCGTTTACTTCGCCCTGGTCCGAACCAGGATGATCGCGCCAACCCCACTGTTGGGAAGCCTTCCCGGACTGTCACCGGACGAAGCCGCCGACGCAATAGCCAAGGCAATCATCGAGCGACCACGCACCATCGCGCCGCCCTGGGTGCTGCCGGCCGAGCTGGCCTCGGTGCTGCTGGCGGGCCCGGCTGACTTCGCCGCCCGCCTGTGGCATCGCCGGTTCTTCAGCGAGCCCGAAACCGATGAGACCGACAATGACGAATGACCGGGTGATTCCCACCGCGGCCCGGGCCCTGCTGCACTCCGGTTTGTTGAGTCCGCCCGCGCCGCTCAGGGCTTTCCGGCTGCTTCGGGAGGTACGCCGGGGTGGCACCAATCCCTACACGCTGTTGGCGGTCACGACCGCCCGCTGGCCCGATCGGACGGCGATCGTCGACGACGACGGCGCACTGAGCTATCGCCAACTGCAACAAGTGACCGAGTCGCTGGCGCGGCGCTTATCGGAAGAAGGCGTTGCACCCGGACAGGCGGTGGGGGTGATGTGCCGTAACGGACGGGGTTTCGTGGCGGGCGTGTTCGCCTCCGCGGTGCTGGGCGCCGACGTCGTCCCGGTGAGTACCGAGTTTCGCAGCGACGCGCTGGCGGCCGCGGTGAAAGCTCACCGCATCACCTCCGTAGTCGTCGACAGCGAATTCGACGAGCGGGTGCGGGCCGCGGACAAATCGGTCGTCACCGTCGACCCTGCGACGATGAGAGCCGACGAGGACGCCCGCAGACCGGACGTGGGCGCGCCCGGCCGCATTGTGCTGCTGACCTCGGGCACCACCGGCACACCGAAAGGGGTGCCTCGCACACCGCAGATGCGCTCCGCGGTGGGTGTGTGGGTGACGATCCTCGATCGCACTCGGCTGCACACCGGATCGCGAATCTCGGTGGCGATGCCCATGTTTCACGGCCTCGGGCTGGGCATGCTGATGCTGACCTTCGCGCTGGGCGGCACCATCCTCACGCGCCGTGAGTTCGACGCCGAGGCCGCGCTGGCCCAGGCGTCGCTGCACCGCGCTGACGCCTTCACGGCGGTGCCGGTCGTGCTCGCACGCATTTTGGAGCTGCCCGAGCAGGTGCGGGAACGAAACCCGATGCCCTACCTGCGAACGGTGATATCCAGCGGCGACCGCCTGGACCCCACTCTGGGCCAACGGTTCATGGACGCCTACGGCGACATCCTCTACAACGGCTACGGCTCCACCGAGGTCGGCATCGGGGCCCTGGCAACACCGGCGGATCTGCGCGCCGCTCCCGAAACCGTCGGAAGACCTGTCGTGGGCTGCCCGGTGCGCATCTTCAACAAGAACGACAAGCCGGTCGGGCCGCGGGTCACCGGCCGAATTTTCGTCGGCGGCGAATTGACCAGCGAGGGCTATACCGATGGCGCCGGGAAAGCCGTCGTCGACGGCATGACCAGCACCGGCGACATGGGCTATCTCGACAACGAGGGCCGGCTTTTCATCGTCGGCCGCGAAGACGACATGATCATCTCCGGCGGGGAAAACGTCTATCCGCGTGCGGTCGAGAACGCGCTCGCCCAACATCCCGCCATCACCGACAACGTGGTTATCGGTGTGCCGGACGAACGGTTCGGTCAGCGCCTGGCGGCGTTTGTGGTCGCGCAGCCGGGCAGCGACATCGACGTCGACGAACTCCGTGAGTACTTGAAGGGCCGGGTTTCTCGCTTCGAGCAGCCCCGCGACATCAACGTTGTGGAAAGCATTCCGCGCAATCCCGCGGGCAAGGTGCTACGCAGGGAGCTGTCCGGCTAGCCGCTCACTCGTCGCCGGGTTCCAGGGCGGCGACCTGCTTGGCCAGCCAATTGGGCGCCAGCGCCGAGATCGCGGTGGCACCCGCCGTCGAACCCAGCACTCCCGACCACGCGACCGGACCCAGCGGCGTGCACCCGAAGAACTGGCTGAGCCCCGGGGTTTGCACGATCCCGACCAGGACACCCGCGCTGCCCAGGGCCGTCGCCACGACGAGCGGACTGTGCAGGCGTGTCAGCAGCGTCTGCGCGAGCTGCGTCGTCACCAGTGCGGTCAAACCCATTGTCGACGTGCGGCGTTCGGTGCCCGGTGTGTAGCGTCCGATCGCCCAGGCGGCCGTCGCCCCGGCGGCCGTGACGGCGCCGCGGGTAACGATCTGGCGCATCAGCGGGGCATCGAGTGAGGGCGTGGGTCCGGTGAGCACGGCGCGGCGGTGCAGCCGGCGCGCCTCTTCGGCGGCTTCGGCGGACTCGTACTCGGCTTCGTCGGGCTCGACATACTGCGACGTGACCGCGACCGCGAGCGCCGGGAACATGTCGGTGAGCAGGTTGACCAGCAGCAGCTGACGCGTCCCCACCGGGGCGCGGCCTTGGCCGAAGGCGGTCCCGATGATGGTGAACAACACCTCGCCCACGTTGCCGCCCACCAGGATCGTGACGGCGTCGCGAACACCGGACCACATGCTGCGGCCCTCGACCAGGGCATCCATCAGCACGCCCAGATCCTCGTCGGTCAAGACGATGTCGGCGGCGCCGCGGGCGGCCGACGAACCGCGACCGCTCACGCCGATTCCCACGTCGGCCATCCGGATGGCGGCGGCGTCGTTGGCACCGTCGCCGACCATCGCGGTCACGCGGCCGCAGCGCTGCAGGGCGGCCACGATCTGCACCTTCTGCTCCGGGCTGACCCGGGCGAACACCTGCACATCGGCGACCCGCCGGGCGCACGCGTCCTCGTCGAGACCGACGAGTTCGGCGCCGGTAACCACCTGCGCGTCCTCGGGGAGGCCCAGCTGCCTAGCGATCGCCCGAGCGGTGATCGGGTGGTCGCCGGTGATCAGCACCACGTCACGGTCGGCGTCCACCAGCGCCTCGATCAACGGTCGCGCCGAGGCACGCGCGGTGTCGGCCAAACCGACGTAGCCGAGCAGCTTGAGGTTTTGCGCCGCGGTGTCCACGGCGTCGGCGTCGGTGTCATCGTCGTCGGTCTCGTGCTTCCAGCCGCGCTGCGCCACGGCGAGCACCCGCAAGCCCTGCTCGGCTAAGCCATGCACCACCGCCTCGGCCCGCTTCAAGTCGGCACCCGGGTCCGCGAACTTGCAGCGCGGCAGGATGACCTCGGGAGCTCCCTTGAGGACCAGGACCGGCGCGTCCGCGGGGTGGCCGTTGTCGTGGGCCACCGTGCCGATCGCGGCGGCGAAGCCGCGACTGGACTCGAACGGCACCTCGGCGAGCATCGCCCAGTCCGAATCACCGTGGCCGTTCAGCGAACTCGCCGCGGTCAGGATCGCCTCGTCGGTGGCGTGCGCATGCCCCTGGCCTTCCTGCGGCTGAGCGGATGCGCGAGCGGCGGCGCGCAGCAGGCCCGCCGATTCCGGGTCGGTCAGTTTCGGGAACGGGTCGTGCGGATCGACATCGTCGGGCACGGCGCACACCACGCGCAGCCGGTTCTCGGTGAGCGTGCCGGTCTTGTCGAAACAGATGGTGTCGACGCGGCCCAACGCCTCGATGGTCCGCGGCGCGCGGACCAGGGCCCCGCGCGCCGTCAGCCGCTGGGCGGCCGAAAGCTGGGAGAGAGTAGCCACCAGAGGCAACCCCTCGGGGACAGCCGCCACCGCGATCGCGACACCGTCGGCGACCGCCTGGCGCAAGGGCGCGCGGCGCAGTAACGCCAGCGCCGACACCGTGGCGCCGCCGGCCAGCGTCAGCGGCAGCACCTTGCTGGTCAGTTCCCGCAGCCGGGCTTGTATTCCGGCCGAAGTCTCGACGTCGGCGACCGCCGAGATCGCGCGGTGTGCGGCGGTGCCGACGCCGGTGGCCACCACGATTGCCCGGGCACGCCCGGCGACGATCGTGCTGCCCTCGAACAGCATGCTGGCGCGGTCGGGGTCGTTGACGGCGACGGGATCCACCTGCTTGTCCACCGGAAGCGACTCGCCGGTCAGCAGCGACTCGTCGACCTCGAGGTCGTCGGCGACCAGCAGGCGGGCGTCGGCCGGGACCACTTCGGGTGCGGCTAGATCGATGACGTCGCCCGGCCGCAACGACTTGGCGGACACCGTCGCCGTGCGTGTCGCGTGCCGGGCGGCCTCGAGGCGGCGACGCGTCGTCGCGACGGCCGGAACGACCACGCGGCGCACCAGCTGGTCCTGCTCGGCGAAGAGCTCGGCGGCGGCGGACTCGGCTCGCAGTCGTTGCGCCCCACCAGTTATCGCGTTGACGGTCATGACTCCGGCGACCAGCAGCGCATCGATGTTGCTGCCGACGATCGCCGATGCCGCGGCGCCGACGGCCAGGATGGGAGTGAGTGGATCGGCGAGTTCGGTCCGCGTGGCCGATGCCAGCCGGGCCACATTGTGCAGGGGCTTGCGCAGGGGTTCCAGCGCCGGGCTGTACGAAAGGTCGTCGAGACGGCGCCGCCAGGACGATTCAGTTTCGACGGCCAGCGGTCGCGCGCCGCCGGCCAGCCGCGAGTAGACGATCTCGGGATCCAGTGCGTGCCATGCGGTCAGCGGTTGCGGCGTGGGATCGGGCAGCCGGAGCACCCGGGTGGCCGAGAAGGTTCCCGTCAACAGGGCGGTGGCGGCGGCGGCGTTGACCGGGTTGAGCCAGCGCCGGAAGCTCACCGGACTGGAGCCGCCGGCCTCCTCTTCACCGGTGACGAGCAGCAGACCGGCCAGCGTGGTACCGCCCTGTGCCAGGTGCACCGCCGATTCGCTGGCCGACCGGGCCACCGGGATCGCCGACAGGATTCGCACCGCGTCGGCAAGATCGGTGCCCGTGATGATGTCGGCGGTCCACGCCGTAGCGGCGCGCGGATCATCAAGCGCCACACCGACATCGGCGATCGCGAGCGCGGCCAGGGTGTCGGTCGATGCGAAGTCCCGGTGCAGCGCGGTGATCAGCAGCACCGGTCCGCGGTCGGCTCGCAGCTCTCGAACCACGTTCAACAGCGGCGTGCCCGGTGGGTGCGATGCGCCGACGCTGGCGGCGAGGTCCTCGGTGCCGGCGACGTGGCGTAAGACCACTCGCGCACCGGTGCGGTTCGCGGTCTGGAAGAGCGGAATCGCGTAGGGATCGACTTCCCAGCCGACTGCGACGGTGCCCACGCATTCGCCGTCGACCATCAGGTCGGCGTTTTCCAGACCCTCCGCGGGCTTGCCCGATGTGCCGCCCTCCGACTTGACCCAGCTGAGGCGCGCGCCGGTGGCCGGAAGTTCATCGGGGTCGGGCTCGGGCGCCTCCTCGCCGTGCAGCAGCGCATCGGCCACCTCGTACACCCGGTCGTCGTCCCAGCCGGGCGCATCGCCGTGGACGCGCAAGACGGCACGATGATCGCCGCGCAGCGCGGCGCCGTCGATGACGACGACCTTCACCCGGTCCAGCCGGCGCAGCGCGCCGGGGTCGAGGACCAGTTGCCCGGAGGTGGCGAGCCCCCGGCCCAACACCGCCGCGAACGCCTGCCGGCCCATGTGCGCCGCTCGCGGTACCGCGGCTTCGATCGCGCCGGCCGCGTCCTCGGTGCCGCCGCCGGCGACCAGCGCGCTCGCCGCGGCGATCAGTGCACCGTTCGCCGCGGAATCGACGTAGCTCTCGACCGGGCCCGCCATGGACCCCTTCGCGGTGTCGATCGCGGCGTCGATGGACCCGCCAACCACCACGTGCGAAGCGTCACCGGCCGCGGCGGCCGCCCAGCTGTGCCGGGGCGCGTGCGACTTGGCCGACGAGATGACCGGGACCACGGGGGCCTGCGGTCGATCGGGGGAAGCCAGCTGGGCCTCACGGTCTCGCCACACCCGGCGATGCGCCGTCGCCTCCGAGATTTGCAGGGTGCGTTGGGTCAGGTCGAGCAGCGGCGTGCCGACCGCCTGGGTCAGGCCGTAAGCCGCCGCCGTCGTCGCGGCAAGCGCGATATCGGTGCCCACCCGGCCCAGTCGCGATTCCAGGATCGCCACCATGCGCGGCTGATGGTTGATGAGGGCGGCTGCGGCCCGGGTCGTCTTCGGTGCGGCGGGCAGGCGGGTCACCCAGCCGGTGACCGCGCCACTCACCGCGACGATGTCCAGCGCCGCGGCGGTGAGCGGAACCAGAACCGCCAGCGGGTTACCCGGGTCGGCGAAGGGCGCGGAAAGGGGCGACGACATCGAGCTTGTTGGAGCGATGTCGCCGGCCACGGTGACAACCGCCTCGCGCACCTCGTGCAGGACGGTGTCCGGGTCCGCGTCGGCGCTGAATTCGACCACCAGACGGCCCAGCGAGCCCTCGACATGGGCCTTGGCCACGCCGGGAATCCGGCGAACCGGCTCCTCGACGACGGCCGCGTACTCGTCCCACCGCGGGAACGGCAGCAGCGGGTCGAGGTCCAGATGCACCCGCCGTCCGCTCTGCCAGCGCACCGGGGGCAAGATGCGGGCCGACGAGCCGTTGGTGGGGCCGCCGAATCCGATGGCGCGGCCCGTGGTTTCGGCCACCGTCTGAACTACCGGACCGGTCAATTCGGTTACCGGACTTGCCAACGTCTGCAGCGCGCCCGCGGCCCCCGCCGCGGTCGACACGCCGGCGCGCACCACCTGCGCGGCTCCGCCGGCTACGCCGGCCACGACGCTGGAAACGCCGGGAATCTTCACTCGTCACCCTTCACTACGTCTACCGCGCCTAATGATCCTGACGGATGGAGGACCTGTCCACACGTGGGTCGGGAAGGCACACCGTGCGACGACACCGATGACGATGCAGGTCGGGCCTCCCGTAGAGAGCAAGGGTGCGATTACGTCCCTGCTCAAAGGTTACCGGGTTGGGGATAAACCAAACGTGCTGAACAAGCCGGCGTCGAGGAAGACGGTGATGCCGGAGATCCCGCCGACGCCGGTGGTCAAGACGTGAATGGAATGAGCCCGCAATGCCCCGCCGGCCGCACGCCGGTACTCGGCAACGGCGGGTTGCGCATTCGCGGCTGTCGGGATCATGGCGACGTCGCCGGGCGCGGCCAGGGCGCGTCCCGCGAGGAAACGCAGCACCGCGTCTCGGCCGGTGAACCACACTGGCATAGGCGGCATTTCGAGTTTGACGTCCGCTTGTAGCAGCGCCGTCAGCGCCGCCATGTCCGCGTTTTCGAATGCCGCGCAGTACCGGTCGAGCAATTCGCGGCGCTCGGCATCACCGGGCTCCGACATGCCTTCCTCGGCGGGCGACAGTTCGGCAAGGTGGGCGCGGGCGCGCTGCAGCGAACTGTTCACCGCCGCGGGCGTGGTTTCGAGGAGCTCGGCGACCTCGGCAGCGCTGAATTGCACGACGTCGCGCAGGATCAACACCGCACGCTGCCGCGCCGGGAGCTCCTGAAGGGCGGTCATCACGGCCAGCCGCACGCTCTGCTTCGCGGTGAGATCTTCTTCCGGGCTCTTGAACATTATCGCGTCCGGAATGGGCTCGAGCCAGGCGTGCGCGCCGGCTCTCGCGTCGAAATCGGCCTCCGGGTCGGTCGATCCGTCGCCCACCCCCATCGGCAGCACGCGGCGGGCGCGGTTCTCCAGCGCTCGCAGGCAGGCGGTCGTCGCGATCCGGTACAGCCACGTCTTCAACGCCGCGCGTTCCTCGAACGCCGGGTAGCCGCGCCAGCCCCGCAGATACGTCTCCTGAACCAGATCCTCGGCGTCGTGCACCGAACCCAGCATGCGGTAGCAATGCGCGATGAGCTCGGCGCGAAAAGGCGCCGCCTGCTCGACGAAATCCTCTTGCGCCGGCACCACCCTCTCCTCTCGGCTGCGAGGCGAACCTACTCCCTTAGAGACGTCGCGCCGCCGAAATTCATCGGTCCGTATGCGATGAATCCCGATGCCGCTCCGTATCTGAATTGGTGAAGGCGAAACAACCGCCGCAGACCACATCAGAGAGCGAGAAGACCATGAATCAGCCCCGCGCCGCCCACGCCGACGGACTCGTCGGTACCACCGCGATCGTGACCGGAGCCGGCCGCGGATTCGGCCGCGGCATTGCGTCCGCGTTGGCGGCCGCCGGTGCGCGCGTCGTCGGCGTGGCGCGCACCCGGTCGCAACTCGAAGAGACTCGCACCCAGATCGGCGACGCGTTCATCCCCGAGGTGGCCGACGCCGCCGACCCCGCCACCGCCGAACGGCTCCTCGACCAGTACCGGCCGCGCACGCTGGTGCTGAGCGCGGGGGCAACGCCCCGGATGGCGCCCCTCTCGGAGCAGACCTGGGAGACGTTCAGCGAGAACTGGCATTCCGACGTGGCGCAGGCATTCCACTGGATCGGCCACGGGCTGCGACGCCCACTGGCGCCGGGCAGCTCGGTGATCGTGATGTCCAGCGGCGCCGCGCTGAACGGATCACCGCTATCCGGCGGCTACGCGGGCGCGAAGGCGACCGTCAGGTTCATCACCAGCTATGCCGCCATCGAAGCGCAACGCGCCGGGCTCGGGATCGACTTCACCGCCGTACTGCCGCGGTTGACGCCGGCCACGGACCTGGGCGCGGTCGCCGTCGCGGCCTACGCCGAGCGGCAAGGCGTCGACGTCGACTCCTTCGTGCGGGCCACCGGGCCCGCGCTCACCGCCGAACAGGTGGGTAAGTCGGTGCTCGAGATCGCCACCGGCGACGCCACCGAGCACGATGCCTACCTGCTCACCGCCGCCGGCCTCTCGCCGCTGGCCTGAACATCCGAGACAGGAGGGAAGACCGCGATGAACACACCGCCGATCGTGTCGGCCCAGGAGTGGGCGACCGCGCACCAGCAACTGTTGGCAGAGGAGAAGAAACTCACCCGGGCCCATGACGCGCTCGCGGCCATGCGGCGCCGGATGCCGTGGACGCCCGTAACCTCCGCGTACGAATTCGAGGGACCCGAGGGCAGGGTGGACCTGCTGCGCCTGTTCCAGGGCAGGCGTCAACTCGTGGTCTATCGCGCCTTCTACGGGCCCGACGTCGACGGCTGGCCCGACCACGCGTGCCGGGGCTGCTCGATGATCGCCGATCACGTCGGCAATCTGGCCCACCTGAACGCCCGCGACACCACGCTGGTGTTCGTTTCCCGTGCACCGCAGGCCGACATCGAACGGCTGAAGCGGCGGATGGACTGGAAGATGCCGTGGTACACCCTCACCGACGGCTTCGACACCGACTTCGGCGTCGACGAATGGCACGGCACCAACGCCTTCATCCACGACGGCGACCGAGTGTTCCGCACCTACTTCATCAACAATCGCGGCGACGAGGCGCTGGGCACCACGTGGAGCTTCCTCGACATGACCGCACTGGGGCGCCAAGAGAACTGGGAGGATTCGCCCGAGGGCTACCCACAGACCGCTCCCTACGAGTGGTGGGACTGGCACGACTCGTACGGCAAGCACCAGCCGTCACGCTGGTTCGGTGAGCCCGACCCGAACGATCCCAACGATATCCGGCCGCCGCGCGGCGACTAAGTGGCGCAGTAGGTCTGACGATTTCGGCCCGCTGGTACTGCAGTGAAAAGGCCGAAAAACATGAATGCGCGGTAGCCGTCGACCGGCTACTCGCGCAATATTCGGGGGCGAGAATTCGCTACAGAATTCGGTGGTTCGCCCTGCCCACCTGGTAACCGGTCGGGAACGACTTCTCGATGACCTGCAGTTGGTGGTCCACCCTGGACTCCAGTTCGAGCACCACGCAGCTATCGCTGAAGGATTTCGATTCGAGAACTATGTACCGCTGACCACAATCGGTGATCGGGTCGCCCGAGTGCAGTTTCTCGACCGGCACCGACTCCGCAGTTGCATCTTCCTCCATTCATGACACGTTAGGTCAATTCCGCAAACGAGGGAATAGATCACTACGACGTGGTGCCGGCGCCCCGCTGCTTGAAGAACACGCTGACGTGAGAGATCAACCCGTCGTCGTCCTGCTCGAACAGGATGCATTCGGGCCAAGTGGTCGCAACGCCGTCGATCTCGAAGGTCTCGGACAGCTCGGCGTACGAAATCTCCGAGTCCACATGCGAGACCCGCCGCACCTCCAACCGATGGCCCTGCAGATTGGTGCATACCTTGCGCAGGTAGGCGACATAGTGCGCCTTGCCCTCGACCACGTCGCAGAACGGACCCTCGCGGATCAGACCTTCGTCAGCGATGGTGTCGGCCAGTCCGTCCCAATCGTGAGCGGCCAGGCATTCCAGGTAGCGCTCGACCACTCGACCGTGGGTGCCCATGTTTTCTCCGCTCGTTCGTGAGTCCACGGTAAGCGCGGCATCGTCGTCGGGCTAGGTTCGATGGCCCGACTCCTCCTCCCGCCGCTGCGCGGCGCGCATCGTCGTCGGGCTAGGTTCTCTTTTATGAGCTGGTGGACCGTCCACGCCGAACGGACGTTGTCCGAGCACGTGCCCGCACCGCCCGCCGCCGTCCGCGATTTTTATGTGGACCTCGACAACATCAAGCTCGTGCACCCGCTGATCGTGTCCGTGGAAACGGTGTCCCGCAGTGAAACTCCGGACGGCTACCAGCAGACCTACCGGGTGGTCGACCGAATTCCGCTGGGGCCGTTGACTATACGAACCAGCTACCAGGCCCGGCTGAGCGTGCCCGCCCGCGGCGACGTACTGACCGAGGCCGATCAGTCGCCCGGCGTGCGGCTGCGTGGCACGGTGAGTTTCGAGCCAGCAGACGGCGGCACCCGAGTCACCGAGCGGATAGGGATCACCGCCCCGCGGTTACTGGCCGGCGTGACCATCCGCGAAGGGGTCAAAGCGCACATCAAGATGCTGGCCGGCATCCGGAGCCACTTCGAGTCCTATTAAACCGAACGGCCCGAGGACCGCGCCCCTGATCACGAGCCGACGAAATCGATGACGCCGCGAATGTTGCGGCCCTCGCGCAGATCCGTCATCGCCTCATTGATCTGGTCGAGCGTGTAGTGGCGGGTGACCAATTCGTCGAGTTTCAAGGCACCGGCCTGATACAACGACAACAGCATCGGCACGCTGGTACGAGGATTCATCCCGCCGTAGAGCGCACCTCGGAGCTGTTTGGCCGACAGCGTCATCTCCTGCAGCACCAGCGGAACCGGGGGTTCGGTGAATGGGGTGATACCGGTGAGCACGCAAACACCACCCTTGCGGAGCAGCGCCAGCGCCAACGGGATCAGGTCCACATGCACCACCCCGGGACAGACCACGACCCGGTCGGCCATCAGGCCGGCGGTGATCTCTTTGACCAGCAGCATCGCCTCCTCGGCCGAGGTGGCGGTGTGGGTGGCGCCGAAGATCTTGGCCGAATCCCGCTTGGACTCAACCGGATCCACTGCGACGACATACTTCGCACCGACGGCGCGCGCGCCTTGCAGGGCGTTCATCCCGACACCGCCGGCGCCGATGACGACCACGGTGTCGCCGGGCTCGGTGCCCGCCGATATCGTCGCGGAGCCCCAGCCGGTGCTGACACCACACGACACCAGCGAGGCGGCATGAAACGGGATCGCGTCGTCGATCTTGATGACGGACCTTTCCGAGAGCACCGCGTACTCGGCGAACGTGCCGAGTTGGCCGTAGGCCAACAGATTTTGGTCGCCGAGATGCCGGCGGCAGGTTCCGTCGGTGGGCATCTCCCGTACGAACAGGCTCGCGCCGATGTCGCAGATGTAGCTCTGCCCGTTCACACAAAACCGGCAGCTGCCGCACGCGGGAATGAACGAGAGCGCCACGTGGTCCCCCGGCTGCACCGACGTCACGCCCGGTCCGACTTCCGCGACGACGCCGGCTCCCTCGTGACCACCCAACAGCGGAAACCAATCCGGTGCGGGCTGGCCGCTAGCGGCGACCGCCTCGGGCGTCGGGACCACGTCGCCGGTGAACAGGTGGTCGTCGGAGTGGCAGATTCCGGCGACGGCCATCCGCACCATGACTTCACCCGCGTGGGGCGGATCGAGCTCGATCTCGCGGATCTCCCAGTCCTGGCCGACCCCGCGGATGACAGCGGCACGACACTTCATTTGCGACCTCCCTCGTTTCTTGTGGCATAGCGGGTTCACTGCGCCAAGCTGGCTCGCAGTTCCCGTTTGAGCACCTTGCCGTAGCTGTTTTTCGGTAGCTCGTCGACGAATTCGTAGCGCTTGGGCCGTTTGAAGCGCGCGATGCGCTGCAGCAGATGTGCGTCCAGCGCCGCTGGTTCGACCGTGCCGACGATGAAGGCGACCACAATCTCGCCCCACTCGGCATCCGGGGTGCCCACCACGCATGCCTCCGCGACGCCAGGGTGCTCGAGCAGCACCTCCTCCACTTCCCGGGGGTAGATGTTGCTGCCGCCGCTGATGACGACGTCCTTCGACCGATCCCGCAGCGTGAGAAAACCGCGCGCGTCGAACGAGCCCATGTCGCCGGTGTAGAGCCAGCCGTCTCTGAGCGTGGCGCGGGTCGCGTCGGGATTTCGCCAGTATCCGGACATGACGACGTCTCCGCGGCAAACGATCTCGCCGATCTCGCCGGGGGGCGCCGGGCTGCCATCGGCGCGCAGCACCGCGACTGCCATGCCCGATCGCGCATAGCCGACCGAACCCAGGATCGCCTCGTCGTCGGATCCATGGTCTGCACAACGCAACCCCGTGATGGTCATCGGCGACTCGCCCTGACCGTAGATCTGCGCGAAGATCGGGCCGAACGCGGTGATCGCCTTGCGCACGCTTTCGACATACATGGGCCCGCCGCCATAGACGATCCTGTTGAGGTTGGCCGGACGGGAGCGGCCCGTGTCGACCAGCCTTCCCACCATCGTGGGCGCCAGAAAAGCGCTGGCGTTCGGGTGACGCTCGCAGAGGTCGAGGAACTCGTCGGGATCGAATGCGCCCGAACAGGGAAGTACCTGGCGGGCGGCGCGCAGCACGTAGGGCAGGATGTAGAGGCCCGAGCCGTGCGACATCGGAGCCGCGTGCACCAGGCTGCAGTTCTCGTCCGGATCGTCGATGTCGGCGAGGTGCGCGACCGTCATCGCCATGAGGTTGCGGTGTGTCAGCATTGCGCCTTTGGACCGGCCGGTGGTGCCGCTGGTGTAGAACAGCCAGGCCAGCGCCGACGGGTCGGTGTTCGGCGGCTCCGACGGTTGGGCGCCGAACCGCCGCGAATAGTCCTCGGAGGCAATGATTTCCGTAGGCATCGCGCAAAGCGGTGCGAGCTCACTACCGATGGCCGACGAGGCGAACACCCGCGACGCCCCCGCGTCGTCGAGGATTTGCGCCATCTCGCGCGGATGCAGCTTGTAGTTGATCGGGACGACGACGCAGTCGGCGGCCCAGGTCGCGAACATCAACTCGATGATCTCGGGGCGGTTGTGGGTCGCGATCACGATGCGCGAACCCGCGTCGTGCTCTTGCCGGATCGACGTGGCCAGGCGTAATACCCGGTCGCGCAACTCGATCCAGGTACTCACGCGGCGATCCCCGTTGTACACCGCACCGCGGTCGGGAAAGCGGCTCGCAGCCTGATCGAGCAGCGTGAACAGATTCATCGCTCGATCCATTGCGCCGCCAGCGCCGACTCCGAAAGATACTTCGTCGAGCTCCAGCCGCCGTCGACGACGATCGTCTGGCCGTTGATGAAACTTCCGCCCGGCGAGCACAGGAAGGC
The DNA here is from genome assembly GCA_963849935.1 of uncultured Actinomycetota bacterium. Taxonomy (GTDB): domain Bacteria; phylum Actinomycetota; class Actinomycetes; order Mycobacteriales; family Mycobacteriaceae; genus Mycobacterium. The sequence goes on along the minus strand of CAWKJQ010000015.1, from coordinate 512,342 downwards.
GACGGTGCTGGCGATGTCATCGATGCGGCCCAACCGCTGATGCGGTGTCATCTCGGTGTTGATCTTGCGGAATCGTTCGTCCTGCAACCGCTTTTCGACCATCGGCGTCACCGTCACCCCGGGCGCGACGGCGTTGCAGCGGATGCCGGACGCGCCGTACTGGCAGGCGATGTGGGTGGTCAGCGCGGTCAGGCCGCCCTTGGCGGCCGAGTAGGCGCCGCCGCGCAGGCCACCGATGACCGCGAAGGTCGATGTGACGTTGATGATCGCCGACCCGGGTGCCATGTGTGGCAACACGTCGCGCGCGAGCCGAAAGGGTGCCCGCAACATCAAATCCAGGAAATAGTCCAGGGTTTCGTCGTCGGTTTCGTGCAGCGGCTTGGGGCTGCCCACCCCGGCGTTGTTGATCAAGAAGTCGATGTGGCCCCACCGGTCGACCGCGAGGTCCACGATGCGGCGCGGTGCGTCATCGTCGGTGAGATCGACGGCAACCGTCGCGACGCGCTCCGGATCATCAACCGCGCTGGTCAATTCGGCCAGCCGCGCCGCGTCGCGGCCCGTCCCGACGATTGCCATGCCCATCTCGGCGAGCTTGGTGGCGCACCCCAGGCCGATGCCGCTGCTAGCTCCTGTGACGATCGCGACCTGCATCTCACCCATCCTTAGTCTTCGCGCGGCGACCCGCCGCGCCCGGCTTCGCCGCGCTCGCGATCGCCGCGTATCAGCGACGCCCGGATCTGGTGCTTGAGAATCTTGCCCGCGTCGTTCTTCGGCAGGGCGTCCCAGATAACCACCTGTTCGGGCGCCTTGAATTTGGCGACGCCCTTGCGCACCAGCAACCCGAGCAGGCTCGCGACATCAGGGCGCTCCGCGCCCGCGGGGACGATCACCGCACAGGCCCGCTCACCGGTGCGCTCGTCGGGCAGCCCGACGACCGCGATCTCGGCGATGCCGGGGTGGTCGGCGAGCAGGTCCTCGACCTCCTTGGCCGAGATGTTCTCGCCGCTGCGGATGATGACGTCCTTGGCCCGGCCCGTCACGACAAGGTATCGGTCATCGACCCAGCGCCCGAGATCGCCGGTGCGGAAAAAGCCTGCGGCATCGAAAGAGTCGTCTTCGGGATGACGGTAACCCGCCAGCATCTGCGGGCCGCGCACGCAGATCTCCCCGTCCCCCGGCGGCGCGGCATGGTGGGCGACGAGCTTGATCTCCGCGATTCCCGGTCTGCCGTCGGTGTCCGCCGCGGGACCGGCCTCGTCCGGTCCGGGTGCGCCGACGGTCGCGACGGGCACCTCCGTGCAGCCGTATACCCGGGTGACCACCGCGCGCTCGAAATACTCAGCGGCGCGGCGGATCAACGACGGTGACACGGACGCACCGCCGCAGATGAACACCTTCAGGTCGGCCAGGCGGGTCTCGGCGCGCTCGGCGGCGGACAACAGCTGCTGCAGAAACGGGGTGGCGCCTGCCATGTGGCTGCAGCGATATGAGTCCATCAGCCTGACCGCCTCGGCCGCATCCCAGTGGTCCATCAGCACCGCGGTGGTGCCCAGCAGCAGCGGGCATTCGAAGGCGTATATGGAGCCGCCGATATGCGCTACCGGCGACGGCACCAGGAACGCGTCGCCCGGGGAGATCGTCCAGTGGTCGCGGATCTGGCAGATCAGCGCGTGCATCGAATTATGGGTGTGCAGGACACCTTTCGGCCGGCTGGTGGTGCCGGAGGTGTACAGGATCATCCGCACGGCGTCGGGATCCAGCGTGGGCAGGGCCGCGTCCCGGGGCGGCGGCTCCAGCAGGGCCGCATACGGCAGTGTGCGGCCCCGCTTCACCGCGTAGCACCACCACCTCCGGCGCCCCGTTCATCGCGGCCGTCACGCGGTCCAACATCGCCAGGTAGTCATGCCCGCCGTATTGCTGCGGGACGAATACCACTGCGGTGCCGGCGTCTTCGAGGATGTATCTCAGGTCGCGGTCGCGCAGCGACGGCAGGATCGGGTTCACCACCATGCCGGCCAGCGTCGCGGCCAGGTAGATGACGGCGCTCTCGTGCCAGTTCGGCAACATGAACGACACGATGCCGCCCGTCGGCATGCGCGCCAACAGTGCACCGGCCAGGGCGCGGGCCTGGGTATACAATGTGGCGCAGTCGAGCCGAACGTCCTTATCCACCAACACTATTCGGTCCGGCGTTTCGGTCGCTGCCGTGCCCAGCGCATCGGCCAGGGTCGTGTGCACCCATAGCCCGCGCCGGTAGGCCTCCGCCGCATGCACCGCATCCTGGGCGGTCACTTCAGCCGGCCTGACCATCCACGCGACGCATCGTCATGGCGTAGCGGAACCTCGACGACAGGTGGGTGTTGATCGTCACCTGGGCGATCTCGCCGTCGGAGGTCGTGTAGGTGCGCCGCATCTGCAGGGCGGCCGTGCCGGCCTCGACACCGAGGCCGTCCGCCAACTCCGGGGACAGCAGGACGGCGGCGATCTCTTGGTGCAACTGGGCGACACTCACACCGAACAGATCCTCGATCAACGGAAATATCGGGCCGGCGTGCCGTTGCAGCAGCCGGCCGACCGCGGCGAAACTCCGGTTGATGTAGTACTCCGTGCGGCACAGCGGAGCCGAGGCGCCATCGGCCTGCCGATAGCCGCGCACCGACAGCCACTGGGAGCCGATCTCCAGTCCGGTCCGAGCGGCGAGTTCATCGTCGATTGTCACCATCGAATTGGTTTCGATGGTCAGTTGCGCGCCCGCCGCGAACGCGAGGAGGTCTTCGATCGACATCGCGTCCTGGGCATAGGAACTCGACGCCGGCCGGGGCACCACGCGGGTGCCCGCCCTCGGGCGGGAAGCCACCAGGTTGTCCTCGCGGAGCCGGCGCAGCGCCTCGCGGATGGTGTAGCGGCTCACCGCAAAGCGCTCGCACAGTTGGTGTTCGGTGGGCAACTGCGAACCCACCGGATAGACGCCGTCGACGATCTCCTTGCGCAGCGTGCGCGCGATCTGGAGGTAGCGGTGGTCGCCCGCGACAGCCTGCGGCATCATGGTCCGCCCGGTGTTGGGCGCAACGCCAGCACGCTGCCGTCACCGTCCGCCGACACGTAGAGCGTCCCGTCCGTCGCGGCGGTGATGCCGGCAAAGGGACCCTGCGGTCCGGAGAACGGCGGCATGCCGCGCAGCGGCTTGGGTGTCACGCCCGGTGGGGCGCCGACCGGCAGCCCGGCGGCGATCGTCCGCCGCACGTTGGTGCTCAGATCGACAGCGATCAACTCCTTGGCACCGGCGTCGACGACGTAGAGCACGCCGCCTCGCACCAGAATGCCTTGCGGGCGCTGCAGTTCGGCGACCACGGTGTCGATCTCCGAGCCGTTCACCCTGACGACCCGGCCGGCGCCGGCCTCGGCCACCAGAGGTGCCCCGTCCGCATCGATCGCGACGCCGACCGGCTCACTCAGCCCGGCCCCGAGCACCTCGACGCCACCCGACTGCAGCGACAACACCCGCCCGGTGCCCAGCTCTGTGAACACGACCCCACCGGGGCCCAGGGCAACGCCGTAGAGCTGGTCGAAACCGTCTGCGAGCAACTCGGTTTCGCTCGCCTCGGGCCGATATCGGGCGACCTGGCCGCCGGACGTGGTGACGACGAATTCGCCGGGCCCACTGGCCGCGACGCCGCGCAGGAATCCGGGATAGCCGGGGCTGAACAGCATGCCCGCGGTGTGCAGGGACCCGTCGGGCAGGGCGACGTAGAAGTATGTGCCGTCGGCGATGTAGAGCCGCCCGTCGTGGCCCATCGCCAGGTCCATCGGCCAGTTGAGGCCACCCGCCAACACGGATCGCGATGTGCCGTCTGGCGATATCTCGGTGATCTCGCCGGTGAAGTTGGACACGAACAGCCGGTCGCCGACGAAGGTGCAGTTGTCCAGGCCCGGATTCAGCTGGGCGAGCAGGCGTTGTTCGCCATTGCGGGGATCGATGCGCAGCACCTGTCCGCTGGCCACCTGGGTGGAGACGATATAGCCCTGGGCGTCGAACTTGACCGAATCGGGCACACCGAGACCCGTTGCCACGCAATGTGGTTCGCCGCCCTCGGGGTCGATGCGCCAGATCTCGTTGGCGCCCATCACCGGGAAATACAGCAGGCCGTCCGGGCCGACCTCCATCGCGTTCGGCGAGGGTACGTTCTCCAAGAGCACCCGTGGCGGTCCACCCGCCAGGTCGAATTCCAGCAGCCGTCCACCTTCTCGGCATTCGCCGATGAACAACCGGCCCTGATGGAAGGTGATGCCGTTGGCCGACGGGACATCGTCGCGCAACACCCGCGTCCGGCCGCTGGTGTCGCGCACGCTGACCCGGCCGTCCATCACCTCGGTCGCGTACAGGTTGCCGCCTGCGTCGAACGCGACGTCGTCGGGCGCGACGATGTCGCCGCCCTTGGGGCTGGCGGTCACCAATTCCCCGGTGCGGTGATCGAGCGCGCTGATCTGGCTGCCGGTCACCTGGGCGATGTAGATGCGACCGTCCGGGCCGGTGCGCAGACCATTAGCCCCGAACAGCCGGCTGGGCGCTGTCACCCGTTCGAGCTCCCAACCCTCGGCGACGTCGATGGGATGTGACAGCGCATACCGCGAGGGCAGCGTTGAGATGGCCCGTGGGGTGGACATGCTCGCCGAGGTCCTTCCGTCAGCCGTTTGGGCTGGACGCTATCAACTCCGCGTAGTCCAGACAATAGTCGCCGATGCGGGCCGAATCGGCCTTGACAGCGAAGTCCGCAGATCGGAATAGTGTTCTCCAAGGGACAGAATGCCATATTTTGTCCGGACAAATAGCGAATCGAGCCCGCTGCGGACGCGTGACGCGATGGCGGCAGGGGAAAGCAGGTCATGGCCGATCACGAGGATCTTCTGGGGCTCGCCGGCCGCGTCGTGGTGGTTTCCGGCGCCGGCGGGGGCGGCATCGGCACGACCGTCACCGCCATGACCGCCCGGGCCGGCGCCACCGTGATCGCGGTGAGCCGGTCGAAGGAAAACCTCGACGAGCACATCGTCCCGCTGGCACAGCAGGGGCTGCCCGTGGTGCCCGTCGCGGCCGACGCGTCGACCGACGACGGCATCGCCGCGGTGATCGACCACGCGCGCCGCGCCGACGGCGACCTGTACGGGCTGGTCAATGTCGCCGGCGGAGCCGAGCCGTCGACGTGGATGCCATCCACCCGGGTGGCTCGCGGCGACTGGCGACAGATCTTCGCCGACAACCTCGAAACGGCCTTCTTCATGAGCCAGGCGGTGGCACGTGAACTCGTCGGGCAACAACGGCCGGGGTCGATCGTGTCGATCTCGTCGATCAGTGGCATGAACACCGCGCCGTTTCACGTCGCCTACGGCACGGCCAAGGCCGCGATCGTGGCGATGACCCGCACGATGGCCGTCGAGTTGGCGCAGGCGGGCATCCGGGTCAACGCCGTGGCGCCCGGCGTTACCGAGACGGCGGCCTCGCGCACCTACGTCGACGACGACCCCGATCGCGACCGGCGGGCGATCGCGATGGGCAGGCGGGGGCGGCCCGAGGAGCAGGCCGGCGCCATTGTGTTTCTGCTCTCGGAGATGTCGAGCTACATCACCGGCCAGACGCTGCTCGTCGATGGCGGGCTGGACCTCAAGTGGAGCCATCTCGACGCCGACAACACGTCGCTTTTCCTCAAAGACGAATCCTTCCGCGCGGCGATCAGGAGGATGTGATGACCGATCTGGCCAAAGGCGTGAATTCCGAAGCGGCCGAGGAGCTCTCGACACCGATGACGATCGGCGTCGAGGCATACATCTCCGAGGACTATGCGCGCGCCGAGCGCGACAAGCTGTGGCGCAAGGTCTGGCAGCAGGTCGGCCGCGTCGAGGAGTTGCCCGATGTGGGCAGTTACCTGACCTACGACATTCTCGACGACTCGATCATCGTGGTGCGCACCGGCGAGCAGGAATTCCACGCACACCACAACGTCTGCATGCATCGTGGCCGCCGGCTGATCGACACGCCCGAGGGCGCCAAGAACGCCTGCGCTCGAACCCGAAAGTCGTTTGTCTGCGGCTTTCACGGCTGGACCTACGGCCTCGACGGTGCGTGCACGCACATCCGCGAACAGCAGGACTGGCAGGACGCGTTGACGCCCGACAACACCCACCTTCGGCCCGTCCGGGTCGATACCTGGGGCGGCTGGCTGTGGATCAACATGGACCCCGACTGTGAGCCGCTCGCCGACTTCCTGTTCCCGGCCGCCAAGATTCTCGACCCGTTCGGCCTGGAGAACATGCGCTACAAATGGCGCAGGTGGCTCGCCTTCGATTGCAACTGGAAAGTCGCGATGGAGGCCTTCAACGAGACCTACCACGTCTTCACCACGCATCCCGAGTTCAACAAGTTCGGCGAATTCAAGGGCTGGGCCAAGGCGCAAGGCAAACACAGCAACATCGGCTACGACGCGCCCAAGGATCATGGAGGCCACCAAGTCCAAGATCCGCCTCGGCACCGGCGCCGACCCGCGGGTGTCGACCGCGGAGATGCAGATCTACACGATGGAGGAAACCAACACCTCCACCACCGAGACGCTGGTGAACGCCGCCAAGCGGCTGGTCGACGAACTGCCCGAGGGCACACCGGCCGACAAGGTCCTCGAGCACTGGCTGGCGTCGGCGCGCCGCGACGACGAGGCCCGCGGTGTGATCTGGCCGACGATCCCCCCCGACATCCTCGGGCAGGCCGGCACCGCATGGCAGATCTTTCCGAATTTCCAAATCGGTCAGGGTCTGACGGTCGCGCTGTGCTACGGCGCGCGGCCGCATCCGAGCTATAACCCGAACAAGTGCATTTTCGAGGTGTCAGTCTTCGAGTTGTATCCGAAAGGCCAAGAGCCCCAGACGGAATGGGAATACACGCCGGTCGGCGACCCCAGGTGGCGCTCGGTGCTGCCGCAGGACTTCTCCAACATGGCCGCCGTGCAGCAAGGCATGAAGTCGCTCGGCTTCCCGGGCACCAAGCCCAATCCCTACCGCGAACGCAGCACCGTCAACCTTCATCACCATCTGTCGAAGTACATGGGTACCGGCGAACCGCAGGAGCTTTGAGATCGATGACAATGTTCGAGACATGCGGACCGACGCAGACGCCGGAGGACATCGATATCCCGGCGCTGCGCGAGAAGTATCTGTTCGAGCGCGATAAGCGGCTGCGTCCGGAAGGCTCGAAGCAGTATTTGGAACTCAAGGACGACCTCGCGGAGTTCGCTGAGGTCGATCCCCACACGCCCGTGACACCACGCACGCCGATCGACGAGGACATCGACGTGGCGGTCCTCGGCGGCGGCATCACCGGTCTGCTGGCCGGCTCGTACCTCAAAAAGGCCGGCGTCGAGGATGTGCACATCGTCGAGATGGGCGGCGACTTCGGCGGGGTCTGGTACTGGAATCGTTTCCCGGGCATCCAGTGCGACAACGACGCATACTGCTACATCCCGATGCTGGAAGAACTCAACTTCCTTCCCTCCAAAAAGTTCGCCGACGGCGCCGAAATCTACGAACATTGCCGCCGCATCGCAAAGCATTTCGGCCTCTACGACGGCGCCATCCTGTCCACCCAGGTTCGCGAGGCGCGCTGGGACGAGACGATCAAGCGCTGGCGGTTGAGCACCAATCGCGGCGACGACATTCGCGCCAGGTTCGTGGTGATGGCACAGGGCTCCTTCAACCGGCCGAAGCTTCCCGGCGTCCGCGGTATCGAGGACTTCAGGGGACATATGTTCCACTCCGCCCGTTGGGATTACGACTACACGGGCGGAGATGCCAACGGCGGTCTGCACAAGCTGCATGACAAGCGTGTCGCCCTTGTCGGTACCGGTGCGACCGGGGTACAGCTGGTCCCGCACCTGGGCCGAGATGCCAAGCACCTCTATGTGTTTCAGCGCACGCCCTCATCTGTGGACGTGCGGGGCAACGAGCCGACGGACCCGCAGTGGGCGGCTTCGCTGCAGCCCGGCTGGCAGGAGCAACGGAAGCGCAACTTCCACCGCTGGTCACCGTTGGGGGAGGGGGCGGTGTTCGACGAACCCGACATGGTTTGTGATTTCTGGACGGAACTCGGCCGCAACCTGACCGCGCGGATCGCGGCCGCCGACGATCCCACAGCACTGAGCATCGAGCAGATCATGGCCTTCCGCGAGGAAGAGGATTACAAGGTCATGGAACGCTTGCGGCGGCGCGTCGAGGAACTCGTCGAACGACCCGGAGACCGCCGAAGCGCTCAAACCCTACTACCGGTTCATGTGCAAGCGCCCCTGCAGTAACGACGAATACCTGCCGACATTCAATCGCCCGAACGTCACATTGGTTGACGTGTCGGAATCCAAAGGCGTAGAACGGCTCACCGAGAACGGGGTCATCGCCAATGGCATTGAGTATGAAGTCGACTGCGTCATCTTCGCCAGCGGTTTCGAGATCACCACCGACATCAGCCGCCGGTACGCCATCGATGTGATCGAGGGCCGCGACGGCCTGTCGCTGTTCGATCACTGGCGTGACAGCTATAAGATCACTGCACGGGATGACCAGCCGCGGCTTCCCCAACCAGTTCTTCACCGGTTTCGTCCAGGGTGGCGTGGCAGGCAACACCACCGCGATGCTCGAGCAGCAGGCCGAACACATCGCTTACATCATTTCCGAAGCGATGAGCGCGGCGCGCGACCACCGTCGAACCGAGCCAGGAAGCTCAAGACGCCTGGGTCAGGACGATCCGTGAAACCTCCGATCGACGCACTCGGAATTCGCCGTCTCCTGCACGCCCGGCTATTACAACAACGAGGGCGGCGGTGGCGGCGAGGGTATCCGCTCGGCCTCGGCGATCCCGTACTATGCCCGGCTTCTACGTGTTCGACGACTTGCTCAAGGAATGGCGGGCAAACGGCGACCTAGACGGCCTGATCCTTGAGACCATAGATGGCTGACTTGAGATTCGACGGCAGGGTAGCGGTCGTCACCGGGGGCGGCCGAGGGCTCGGCCGCTGCCTATGCCATGCTCCTGGCCTCGCGCGGGGCGAAGGTGGTCGTCAACGACGCCGGCGGCGGCCTCGACGGCGACGGGGTCGACGCCGGCCCGGCCGAGCAGGTGGTCGCCGAGATCACCTCGGCCGGGGGCGAGGCCGTCGCATGCAGCGCGTCGGTCGCGACGCGCGAAGGCGGCGAGGCGATCATCACGACCGCGCTCGAGCACTACGGCCGCATCGACACCCTGGTGCACAACGCCGGCAACGTCCGTCGCGGCTCGCTCAAGGAGATGAGCTACGAGGACTTCGACGCGGTGCTCGACGTGCACCTGCGCGGCGCCTTCAATGTTGTGCGGCCGGCATTTCCGCTCATGTGCGACGCGGGCTACGGCCGCATCGTGCTGACCTCATCGATCGGCGGCCTGTACGGCAATCACAACGTCGCCAATTACGCGGCCGCCAAAGCCGGTGTCATCGGGCTGTCCAACGTCGCCGCGCTCGAAGGCGCCGCCGAGGGCGTGCGGTGCAACGTGATCGTGCCCGCCGCGGTGACCCGCATGGCCGAAGGCATCGACACTTCGGCCTATCCGCCGATGGGCCCCGAACTGGTCGCGCCCGTCGTGGGTTGGCTCGCGCACGAATCCTGCTCGGTGACCGGGGAACTGTTCATCGCGCTGGCGGGTCGCGTGGCTCGGGCGGTCATCGCCGAGAGCCCGGGCGTGAGCCGGGCGTCGTGGACCATCGAGGAGGTCGGCAACCACTTGGATGCGATCCGATACGTCGCGGCGCCACTCATTTTCCCGGTCGTCCCGGACGGACACAACGAGCACATCCGCTACAGCTTCGAGCTGGCTCACCGCTCAGACCGGCCAAGAAGCGCTCAATGGCTAGCCCGACCGGCCCGATGGCCGGGCTGCGCGTCATCGACCTCACCGCGATGGTGATGGGCCCGTACTGCACCCAGATCATGGCCGACATGGGCGCCGACGTCATCAAAGTCGAACCACCGCAAGGGGATAACACCCGCTACATCTCGGTGGGCCCGGCGCCCGGCATGAGCGGCGTGTTCGTCAACGTCAACCGGGGCAAGCGCAGCATCGTGCTGGACCTGCAAACCGACGCGGGCGCCGGCGCGTTGCGCGCTCTGGTCGAGACCGCTGACGTGTTCATCCACTCGATGCGCGCCAAGGCGATTGCCAAGCTCGGCTTCGGCTACGACGATGTCGCCGCGATCAACCCGGCGATCGTCTACACCAATTGCTACGGGTACGGGCGACGCGGGCCCGACCGCGACCGCCCCGCCTACGACGACACGATCCAGGCCGAATGCGGATTGCCCGCGGTACAACAGCAATTGACCGGCGAGGCCGATTACGTCGGCACCATCATGGCCGACAAGATCGCCGGGCTGACGGCGCTGTACGCGACGACGATGGCGCTGTTCCACCGCGAGCGCACCGGGCAGGGCCAGGAAGTCGAGGTCGCCATGTTCGAGACCATGGCCTCGTTCATGCTCGTCGAACATGCCAACGGCGCCATGTTCGACCCTCCGCTGGGGCCCGCGGTGTATCCGCGCACCGTGGCGCCCAACCGCCGCCCCTACCGCACCAGCGACGGTTACATCGCCGCGTTGATCTACAACGACAAGCACTGGAACGCGTTCATGAAAGCCGTTCGGCCACCGTGGGCCAGCGAGCTGTATTCGACGCTGGAGCAGCGCGCCCGCAGAGATCGACACCGTCTACGGGCTGGTGGCCGAGACGATGAAAGAGCGGTCCACCGCGGAGTGGTTGGCGCTGCTTCGCGAACTCGAGATACCGGCCGCGCCGCTCAACACACCGGGTGCGCTGTTCGACGATCCGCATCTCAACGCCGTCGGCATGTTCGAGACGGTGGACACCCCGCACGGGCCGGTGCGCTTTCCCGGCGTACCCACCTGGTTCTCGCAGACGCCGGGCCGCGTCGCGGGTCCGGCCCCAGAACTCGGCGCCGACACCGCAGACAGTGCTCGACGAGCTGGCGCTGGCCGTCGACACAACACCCGGATAACGCCTGCTCAGACGGTGATTTTGCGTCTGCTCGCGAGAGGAAAGGATTCTGTAATGGGTGTGCCGGTTTACAAACGCATCCTCGACCTGTTCGAGGCCGAGGGCGTCAACACCCTGTTCGGCATCCCGGACCCGAACTTCGTGCACATGTTCGCCGAGGCCGATGCGCGCGGCTGGTCGGTGGTCGCACCGCATCACGAGCTGAGCGCGGGATTCATGGCCGAGGCGGCGTCGCGGATGACGGGCAAGCCGGGGCTGTGCATCGGCACGCTGGGCCCGGGCATGGCCAACATCGCCGGAGCGATCCAGTGCGCGCTCGTGGAGAACTCGCCGGTGATCTTCCTCGGCGGCCAGCGCGCCCGCATCACCGAGCGCCGGGTCCGGCGCGGCCGCATCCAGTTCGTGCAGCAGGAACCTCTTTTCGCCGCGTCGGTGAAGTACAGCTGTCCATCGAGTACGCCGACCAGACCGACGAGATCATCCACGAGGCCATCCGCAGGGCGATGTCCGGCACCCCGGGCCCGTCCTACGTCGAATTCCCGTCGCACGTCATCCTCGAGGAGCTCGACGTCGCAGCAGCGCCCGCGCCGTCCAGCTATCGGCTGGTCAACCAGGGCGCCGGCACCCGCGAGGTGGCCGAGGCCGTCAAGCTGATCCGCGAGGCCAAGAGCCCGATCCTGCTCGTCGGCCACGGCGTGCACACCTCGCGCACCCAACAGCAGGTCAAGGAGCTGGCCGAGCTGATGGCCTGCCCGGTGATCCAGACCTCCGGCGGCACCTCGTTCATCCCGGGACTGCAGGACCGGACGTTCCCGTACTTGTTCTCCCCGGCCGCCAACGAGGCAGTCGAGGAATCCGACCTGTGCGTCGCGCTCGGCACCGAACTCGGCGAGCCGATGCACTACGGCCGGACCCAGCATTGGGCCGGCAACGATGCGAACCGCAAATGGGTGTACGTCGAGCAGGACCCGACCGCCATCGGTGTCAACCGCCCGTTCGACGTGGCGCTGGTCGGCGATCTGCGCGGTGTCGTGCCGCAGCTGGTCGAGGCGCTCGAGGATTCCCCGCGCCAACCCGCGCCCGCGCTACAGGTCCTCGATCGAAAAGGACGCGAAAGAGCTTGCGGACATGGCTGGAATCGGCACCGTCCGGACGCTCGCCGATCCATCCCGCGCGCTACGTCGTCGAGGCCACCAAGGCGTTCAACGAACTCGAGGACGGCATCTTGGTGCGCGACGGCGGCGCGACCGTGATCTTCCAGTGGACCTACTCGCAGTCCAAACCGCGCGACGTCATCTGGAACCAGAACTTCGGCCACCTCGGCACCGGCCTGCCGTACGCGGTCGGAGCCTCCGTCGCCGAGGGCGGCAAGCGCCCGGTGATGCTGCTGACCAGCGACTCGGCGTTCCTCTTCCACATCGCGGAGTTGGAAACCGCTGCGCGGCAGAACCTTCCGCTGGTGTGCGTGGTGGGCGTCGACCACCAGTGGGGCTTGGAGGTGGGCGTGTACAAGCGCACCTTCTCCCAGCCGTCGCCGCAGCCCGGCGTGCACTGGAGCAAGGACGTCCGGATGGACAAGGTCGCCGAGGGCTTCGGTTGCCACGGTGAGTACGTCGAGAAGGAAGAGGAGATCGGCCCGGCGATCGCCCGCGCCTACGCCAGTGGCAAAGTCGGTGTAGTGCACGTGTGCATCGACCCGAAGGCCAACTCCGAGGAGATGCCCAAGTACGACCGATTCCGGACCTGGTATGCCGAAGGCACTCAGTAAGGCGCCCCAAGTAAGAAAGAGGATCGATGTCATGCGCGAATACCTGAAGTTCTACATCGACGGGCAGTGGGTCGACCCGTTGCGGCCCAACACCTTCGACGTGGAAAACCCGGCGACCGAGCAGGTATCCGGAAAGATCTCGCTGGGGTCGGCGGCCGACGTCGACGTGGCGGTCAACGCCGCCCGGCGAGCCTTCACCGGCTGGTCGCAGAGCACCCGCGAACAGCGCCTGGACCTGTTGCAGGCCATCCTCGCCGAATACCAGAAGCGGGCGGACGATCTCGCCGAGGCGGTCACCGAGGAGATCGGCGCGCCGCCCTCGCTGGCCGCGGGGCCGCAGGTGTTTCTCGGGCATCGGCCACCTGACCACGGCCATCGACGCGCTGAAGAACTTCGCGTTCGAGGAACACAAAGGGGCGACCCTGATCGCCAAGGAACCGATCGGGGTCTGCGGTTTGATCACCCCGTGGAACTGGCCGATCAACCAGGTCGCGGTCAAGGTCTATCCGGCGCTGGCGACCGGCTGCACGGTCATCCTGAAACCCTCTGAGGTGGCGCCGTATTCGCCCTACATCTTCGCCGAGATCCTGGACGCCGCGGGCGTGCCCGCCGGGGTGTTCAACCTCATCAACGGCGACGGCCCGGGCGTCGGTGTGGCCCTGGCGAGCCATCCCGACATCGACATGGTGTCGTTCACCGGATCCACCCGCGCCGGTATCGATGTGGCCACGAACGCCGCCGCGACCGTGAAGCGAGTGACCCAGGAGCTCGGCGGCAAGAGCCCGAACATCGTCCTCGACGACAGTGGCTTCGCCGCGGGCGTCAAGCGCCGGCGTGGCCAACATGATGCCCAATTCCGGGCAGAGCTGTAACGCGCCGTCGCGCATGCTGGTCCCGAATTCCCGGATGGACGAGGCCATTGCCATCGCGCGAGAAGCCGCCGAACAAGTACAGGTGGGTACCGGCGACGCGAGGGCGATCGGGCCGGTGGCTTCCAGGGCGCAGTTCGAGAAGGTGCAGCGCCTGATCCAGCAGGGCATCGACGAGGGCGCGACCGTGGTCGCGGGAGGCCCCGGCCGGCCGGACGGACTGGACACGGGGTACTACGTCAAGCCGACCGTCTTCGCGCATGTCACCAACGACATGACGATCGCCCGCGAGGAGATCTTCGGACCGGTGCTGTGCATCCTCGGCTACGACGACCTCGACCACGCCGTCGAGATCGCCAACGACACCCAATACGGCCTCGCGGGTTACGTTTCGGGGGCCGACCTCGACACGGCGCGCGAGGTCGCCCGCAAGATCCGCGCGGGATGGGTGACCATCAATCACGCGTTCGACTTGAACGCGCCGTTCGGCGGCTACAAGCGCAGCGGCAACGGTCGCGAATGGAGCGACTTCGGCTTTCACGAGTACCTGGAGGTCAAGAGCACCCTCGGCTACGCGCCTGACCAGGCCTGACGCGCCCGGCCCGAAATCCGAACGCAGCACGGCAAAAACCGTCGCGTGTCCTCCACCTGATCCTGCGCGTGCGCCTTTAGGCTGGCTTGCTGAACTCAACAGGAGGGGCAGCGACGTATCGGCATCAACCATGGCGCCGGGCGAGATGGTAATTACGGCGCGCTGACAGCAAGCACCGAGCCGGGCGGGTCTCATCCCGCACCGGCTCGTCGTACTCGGCCCCGATGGGTCGCCCCCGTGCGCCGAGTCGGCCGGCTGGCGATCTGGGACCGGCCGGAACGGGCCAGCGGAATCCCGGCACTCGACGGACTGCGCGCGATCGCGGTCGCGCTGGTGCTCATCGGGCACGGCGGCATTCCCGGCGTCAGCGGCGGATTCATCGGCGTCGACATCTTTTTCGTGCTCAGCGGATTCCTGATCACCTCGTTACTGCTCGACGAGTTGGGACGTACCGGTCGTATCGGGTTGACCGGCTTCTGGATCCGGCGTGCGCGGCGACTGCTGCCCGCACTGGTGCTGATGGTGCTCACCGTGGCCGCGGCCCGCCAATTGCTGCCCGACCGATCCCTGACCGGCCTGCGCGACGACGCCATCGCGGCCTTCGTCTGGATGGCGAACTGGCGGTTCGTCGCCCAGAAGACCGACTACTTCACCCAGGGCGCTCCGCCCTCGCCGCTGCAGCACACCTGGTCACTCGGGGTAGAAGAGCAGTATTACTTCGTTTGGCCGGTGCTCCTCATCGCGGTCACCCTGTTGCTGGCCGCGCGCGCGAGGCGCCGCTCGTCCCGGGCCACCGTCGGTGGGGTGCGGTTCGCCACGTTCCTGATCGCCACGGTGGGCGCGCTGGCTTCGGCGGCGATCGCCATCCTGATGGCGTCGGATGGCACCCGTGACCGGATCTACTTCGGCACCGACACTCGCGCGCAGGCGTTGCTGGTGGGCGCCGCGTCGGCCGCCCTGCTGGTGCGGGACTGGCCGTCGATGAACCGAGGCTGGTGCATGATCCGCACGCGGTGGGGGCGCCGGGTCGCGCGGATTCTGCCGCTGTTGGGTCTGGCGGGATTGGCGGCGGCGACGCACTACGCCAACGGGGCCAGTGGCGAATTCCGCCACGGCTTGCTGATCGGGGTCGCGCTGTCGGCCGTGATCGTGATCGCACCGGTCGCGCTGGAGCAGCGGGGAATCATCGCGCACGCACTCGCGTTGCGCCCGCTGGTGTGGCTCGGGACCATATCGTACGGCGTGTACCTGTGGCATTGGCCAATCTTTTTGGCGCTCAACGGTGAACGCACTGGATGGTCCGGCCTGCCACTATTCGCAGCGCGGTGCGGCGCCACACTGCTGGCGGCCGCGGTGTCGTATTGGCTGCTCGAGCAACCGATCCGGCGCTGGCGACCCGCGCGGGTGCCGCTGCTGCCGCTGGCGGCCGCTACCGTGGCCAGCGCGGCAGCGGTGACGCTGTTGGTGATCCCGGTGGGGACCGGACCCGGCCTGCGTGAGGTCGGTCTACCGCCCGGCGTCTCCGCGGTCGCGGCCGTCTCACCATCGCAACCCGGTGAAAGCCGGCCCCGAGATGCCAACCGGCCGTTCACCGTCTCGGTGTTCGGTGATTCGATCGGTTGGACCTGGATGCACTACCTGCCCCCGACGCCCGGGTTCTCGTTCCTCGACCACACCGTCATCGGATGCAGCCTGGTGCGGGGCACTCCGTACCGCTATATCGGCCAGACTCTGGAGCAACGGTCCGAATGCGACGGCTGGCCGATTCGCTGGTCGACGCAGGTCGCCCAGGATCAGCCGGACGTAGCGTTGCTGGTCATCGGCCGCTGGGAAACGGTGGATCGGGTCAACGAGGGCCAGTGGACGCACATCGGCGATCCGACCTTCGACGCCTACCTCAATGGTGAGCTCGAACGGGCCCTGAACATCGTGGGCGGCACCGGTGTTCACGTGGTCGTCGCCACAGTCCCGTATAGCCGGGGCGGTGAAAAGCCGGACGGCCGGCTATATCCGGAAGACCAGCCGGATCGGGCCAACCTGTGGAACACCATGTTGCGCAAGACCGTTAGCCACCATCCGAACGTCGCGATCCTCGATCTGAACAAGAAGCTGTGCCCCGACGGGGTCTACACCGCCAAAGTCGACGGCATCAAGGTACGCAGCGACGGCGTCCATCTCACGCCCGAAGGGGTGAAGTGGCTCACGCCGTGGCTCGAGGAATCGCTGAGGTAGGCGCTAATCGCTTGTGCGGCAGCTGATCTCCATACTGTCGCTGTCGCGAACCTGGAAGTTGAAGCTGACGTAGCCGTTGTCCTGGTTGCGCACGCGGTCCAGATAGGGCGCCATGTCGGACGAGCTGGCATTGTCGGCGATGACCAATGCGCCGGTGGAAAGGCGGGGCTCCAGCAACTCGATGATCGGCAAGTACAGGTCTTTCCAGCCGTCGAGCAACACGAAGTCGACCGGCCCCGCCACGTCCGCCAACGTGGACAGCGCGTCGCCTTCGAGGATGGTGATGACGTCGTCCAGGCCGGTCTCGGCGAATGTCTGCTTGGCCGCGGCGATCTTGCTGTCGCTGAGTTCGGTGGTCACCACCCGGCCGGTGCCGTTATCGCGCACCGCAGCGGCCAGGTGAACGGCGGAAATGCCGAAAGACATGCCGAATTCGACGACGGTCGATGGGCGGGTCGCGCGTACCAGTGAATACAGCAACCGGCCGGCCTCCGGTGTCACCGGAATGTAGAACTCGCTCATCGCTTCGGCCCGCTCCTGTGCGGTCATCGGCCGATCGAACGTGCCGCGCCGCTCGCGCAACAAAGACATCTGATCTTTCGACTCGGCGTACATGCGGTCGAGCGTCGAAGCGACCCGGGCATCCTGCAACGTGGTGGTCATGGCATCGAGCCTAGGCGCGCAGCCTGGGCGGGTGCTGGGAGAGCGGCGCGAACGTCAGGGATCCGTCAAGCGTTTGACGAGCCAGCGACCGCGGTGTCACTATGGACGCCGCAAGCACCTCGGTAGGTGAGGCGTCTGCATGGATACAGGCCACTGACCCCGAACGTCGAGAGACGCCCCGGGTCAGGACAGCTCTTCCCGGACCCAAGGGTTGAGCCCAAGTGGCTTCCGGTCGCGACCATCGGTTGGTCTGGATACGCCGTGCAGTGCCGAAGCTCCGACGAGAGGGGTGCGACTCGCGGCATCTGCCGTGGGTCATTCCTGCCTCTTTCGTTCAGGTGAATGTGGTGACACCCGCGTGTGTCTTGGCCGTGAGGAGGTGAGGGCGAGATGAGTCCCGGCGATAGTCCCTATCCGAAATCCGTCTTGTCCCGATCCGGTTCCGGCATCTGTTTCACCGCCTGACCTCTCCTGGTGCTGCGCGGCTGACCCGCCGTGCCGACCCCGATCGGGCCTCCACCAGGAGAAGAAGATCATGGCTTTTGTTATCACGCACCGCTTTTCCACTGCCTCGCGCCGGGGCGGACGCTCGATGCTGCGTGCGGGCCGCTTGTTGGCCAACAGGTTTCACCTGCAGGCCAGGCTGAGCCCGCAGGAGCGGGCCAACCTGTATGTGTCGAGGATGCCCATCGCGATGGTCACCGCGTCCCTGGGTGGTCACGTCTCGGGCTCCGACAGCAACCACCGTTGAACCGCTGCCTCGGCTGCGGGCGTCACAGCACCGCCCGTCGCCGCAGGCGCGTTGAGCGCCGCAACCACGACTGCCTCACCACAAGGTGAGAACTGTTCGAGATAGCGAGGATTCGATGACTTCGATTCACACCGGCGGCGGCCGCGACTCGGGGTTCAACCGGACCGCTGCCGCTCCGCAAGACGCACGCCGCGAGGCGCTAAGCCCGGCCATGCTGGATTCCGCGCACGACGGCGACATCGTCGGCGCGTTCGGACGCATCCGGCGCGACGGCGACGGCTACGGAGCTTTCAACGGACGTTGGCGTCGCCTGCGCACGCTGGCCGTCATCACCGGTCCCGGTCTGATCGTCATGGTGGGCGACAACGACGCCGGTGGTGTCGCGACCTACGCGCAGGCCGGCCAGAACTACGGCATGGGTTTGTTATGGACTCTGGCACTGCTGATTCCGGTGCTGTACGTGAACCAGGAGATGGTGCTGCGCCTCGGTGCGGTGGCCCGGGTGGGGCACGCGCGGTTGATATTCGAGCGATTCGGCAAGTTCTGGGGAGCCTTCAGTGTCGGTGATCTGTTGGTCCTGAACGCATTGACGGTCGTTACCGAATTCATCGGTGTCTCGCTGGCTCTCGGATTCCTGGGTTGCCCGAGGGCCGTCGCTGTCCCCACCGCCGCGGTGCTGCTGTTCGCCGTGGTGGCCGGCGGGTCGTTCCGCCGCTGGGAGAGGTTGATGTTCCTGCTGATTGCGGTGAACGTGCTGATCTTCCCGATGGTGTGGCTGGTGCACCCGACGCTGAAAGCGACGGTGGCGGGCCTAATACCGCAGTTCCCGGGTGGGCTCAACTCGACGGTGCTGCTGCTCGTGGTCGCTATCGTGGGCACCACCGTCGCGCCGTGGCAGCTGTTCTTCCAGCAGTCCAACGTGGTGGACAAGCGCATCACCGCTCGCTGGATCCCTTACGGCCGAGCGGATCTGGCCATCGGAATAGTCGTGGTCATGGTCGGCGCGACGGCGTTGATGGCCGTGGCGGCTTTCGGATTGGCCGGCACCGCGGACGCGGGCCACTTCACCGACGCAGGCGCGGTCGCCTCGGGATTGTCGAAGCACCAAGGCGGCACGCTCGGTGTGCTGTTCGCAATCATCCTGCTGGACGCGTCACTGATCGGCGCCAACGCCGTCGGCCTGGCGACCACCTACGCGGTGGGTGATGCGATGGGCAAGAGGCACTCGTTGCATTGGAAAATCAGCGACGCCCCGCTGTTCTACGGCGGCTACGCGATATTGCTCGCGGTGTCGGCGGCGATCTCCTTCAGCCCCAATCACATCCTGGGGCTGGTGACCCAAGGCGTGCAGGCACTCGCCGGGGTGTTACTTCCCTCGGCCACCGTCTTCCTGGTGCTGCTGTGCAATGATCGGGCGGTGCTGGGACCGTGGGTGAATACCGTGCGGCAGAACATCATTGCGTGGACCATCGTGTGGTGTCTGGTGCTGCTGTCGCTGGCGTTGACGGCGGCCACCTTCTTTCCCGGTCTCTCCACGGGCACGATCGAGACGGGGCTGGCGGCCGGGGCGGTGGCCGGCATCGTGGGCGGCGCCCTGCTGATCATCGTGGGCGGGCGTCACCGGAGCCTTACCGAGGCCGAAGCAATCGTGCGTACCCTCGGGGGTGGCCTGGACCCCGAGGAGGTCGACGATCTCGACGACGCCTCGTCGCTGACGCGTGCCGAGCGGCGGGCCGTACGTCGCCAGGACCGGGCCGGCTGGCAGACCCCCAACCTCGCGTTGCTCGATCGGCCGACGATGTCGCCGATGCGCCGGGCGGGGCTGTTCACCCTGCGGGGTTATCTGGTGGTGGCCGTTGCCTTCGTCATCATCAAAATCGTGCAGGCCGGCGTCGTCGGCCCGGTCGCCTCATGGTGAGTCAGTGGGCAGCAGAACGATTTTCCCGTGCGTGTGACGCTGCTCGAGCTCGGCATAGGCGTCGGCGACCCGGTCCAGCGGGTAAGTGGCGGCGATATCGAACTCGATAGCTCCGGACACGATCAGGTCGGCCATCTCGGCGAGCACCTCGGGCGTGGAGGCTTCCATGCTGCCCTCGGTCTTGGCACCCACTTCGCCGGCCTTCTGGAAGGAGATGATGGTATCGATCCGCTCGGGCGCCACGCCGAGATCGATGGCGAGCTGGACGTAGTCCGGTCCGAACAGATCGATGAAGGCGTCGATCCCGTCCGGCGCCGCCGCACGCAGCCGCTCGGCGAGCCCGTCACCGTAGGCGATCGGAATGACGCCCCGCGCGCGAAGCCAGTCGGCGTTGCCCGGCCCCGCGATGCCGAGCACTCGCGCCTGACGCAACACCAGAAGCTGCACGACCAGGCTGCCCACCCCTCCCGCGGCGGCCGACACGGCAATCGTCTCACCCGGTTGTGGTGCCACCGCACGCGAAGCCGCATAGGCCGTCGCACCGACCACGTAGAGCGAACCCGCTGCCTCCCAGCTGAGTTGGGGAGGTTTGCGGATCAATTGACCCACCGGAACCGCGGTGTGCGTAGCGTGGCTGGATCGGCGCATGCTGAATCCCAGGACTTCGTCGCCGACCGAGAACTCGGTGACTCCGGGCGCCACGGCGGTGACGACGCCGGCGAGATCGCTGCCCTGGCCCGAGGGGAAGGTGGCCGGAAACATCTCCTGCATCGCCCCCATCCGGATGCCGGCCTCGCCGGGGTTTATCCCGGCGGCGCGAACTTCGACGACCACCTCACCCGGACCGGGGAGGGCATCTCGATGTCCGCGACGTACAGCACCTCGCGCCCCCCGTAACGGTCGAACCGTACCGCGCGCGCCGCTGCAGCCGTCATGCCGATCTCCTTCTGCGCGAGGATGCTGTTACCCACGCCAGCATAGGCGCGCCGAAGTGCTACCCACCGACCTCCGGGTGGGCATATGTTCGTAGCAAGCCTGGTTCACACCAGCATTTCGCCTGCGGCCCGGGGATCCGCGGTGAAGGCCGGATACCGATGACACGTGGGAGGAACGCGCGTGGAAATTGCTCGGATCGGCGCCGCCGGCTGCGTCGTTGCCGTGATAGCGGCGTGCGCCGGGTGCGGCAATGCTGACAAAGCCGCACCGCCGCCGTCGAGTTCTTCCGCTTCGGCCAGTTCGAGCGTGGTCACCGGCCCACCATCGGGCCAGCCTTCGGACTACGGCTTCTTGCTGATCAAACCGGACGAGGTCGGTGGCGGGCTCACCGCGCCCCAGTCACCCATGCTCAACCCCAACAACGCACCCGGCGTAGCTCAGTTGTTCGCCAATGCCGACAGCAGCCGTCGGCTGTGGGACACCATCGTGGTGGCCGCCGATCCAGCGGCGGCGGCGGCCGAATTGTCTTCCACCCAAGGCGGTTACAACGGCAAGGTGAGCGGGAGTTGGCAACCGCTTGCCGTCGGCGCCAACGGGGCGACGATTTCGGGCACCGCACCGGACAACTCCCAGGCGATGACGCGTCCTGGTCTTCACCGAAGGCAAGGCACTGGTCACCCTGGAATTCGACAGCGCGCCGAACCGACCCGATCGATCCGGCCTTCGCCCTCGACATCGGCTCGCAAGCAGGACGCGGCGATCAAGCGCGGGCTGCCCGGTTAACTCAGGCGCCGCTACACCAGGCCCAGCAAACGCAGATCCGCGACATACTTGTCGATGAGCGCCGACGTCAGGTGCGGAATATCCTTGTCCGCACCGATTTTCGCCGCCCGCAGAGCGCCGCGGACGATATCGATTGGTGACGCCTGCGGCACACCAAGTTTCGCCTCGCCGTTATCGCCGACGATGACCTCGAGGTGCTCGCTCGGCCGCCAGGATGCGGTGGCTTTCCGCCTCTCGTTCACATCCAGTCGTCTACCGGATCGAACCCCCGCGGGTCAGCCTTCGTTCACCGTTGTGACGGTCATCAACTGTCACGTATTCGGGTCGCGCCGGGGCGGGGCGGCGGCGCGTCAGGCGACGACCTCGATGGGGTCGCCGACGTTCACCTGGTTGAAGTACCAGGCGGCGTTGTCGGGGCTGAGGTTGATGCAGCCGTGACTGACGTTGGCGTTGCCCTGGGAATCAACCGACCACGGGGCCGAGTGCACGTAGACGCCGCTCCAGGTGACGCGGACGGCGTACGAGGCGGTGATCTTGTATCCCTCGGGGGAGCTGAGCGGGATGCCGATGGTCCGTGAGTCCATCACCACGGTGCGCTCCTTTTCCAGCGCGGTGAAGCTGCCCATCGGTGTGGGCGGCTGGGCTTGCCCATCGACGCCGGCATGGTGCGCAGTACCTCTCCGTCCCTGCTGACGGTGAAGGTGTGCTTGGAGATGCTGGCAACACCGAGTAGCGCATCGCCGGTGTCGAAGCCCGTCGTCAGCGCCTGTACGCCGACCGACACATGGGTGTGGGCGGGCCAATACTGGTTCGGTACCCACTGCACGACAGTGTTCTCGACCCACTCGAAGTGCCCGGGCGTGTTGCTGGGCGAGGTCACATGGATCGACCGTTCGACGGCGGCCCGATCGGCCACCGGTGCGGTGAACGTCACCACGACCGGGTGGGCCACGCCCACCACCGCGCCGTTGGCGGGCAAAATCGAGGCGACGTCGGGGGTGGCTTGCGGCAGAGGTACACGGCCGCGGTGCCGCGACCGACCGGCGCCACCAGACCCACAGCCGTGATCGCGACCATAACAAATAGATAACGAACACCCCGACGCATCGCGTCCACCCTTCGAGATGGTGCGATCAACACACAGACATTCTACTGGTTACCCACTAATCGCCGTTTTCAGCAAACAATGGCAGCTCCGCGGCTCGCCACGATAACGATCCGATCACCGATTGGGTTCAACCGCGTTGTTGCGCAGCCGGATGGGTACCGCCGCGACGGACGGGCCACCGTTGACTGATCTCGAGCCGCGGCCGGGTGAAACCGACGCCGATACTTCGGCTTTCGGCCGCGGCAACGCCACGCGACACGGAGAATCTCCGAGTTGAATTCATAAGGGTAGCCGCGATGCTCGTTGGGCAAACGTTCTCGCCGAGCTCGGCGCCAAGCCGGTAACGCGTTAGCCCGCGCCGCCCAGCTGGCGCTCGACGAATTCTTCGACGCGCAGCTTTTGCGGCTTACCCGCCGGCGCTGACCGCGGCCGGCGGTGCTGTGGCCGCGCTGGCCGGGTTGAGGTTGGCCAGATGCCCGCTTTCGACCCCCGCCGCCGGGTCGAGTTCGCAGTCGACGATCGACGGCGCCCCGGAGCCGATCGCCTCTGTCAGCGCCGCGCGCAGCTCCGATGGGGTGGTTGACGTGATATCCCTTGCCGCCGAACGCCTCCGCGAGCAGCTCGTGACGCGCCCGGGCGTTCAGCACGGTCGGGGCCGGATCGGATCCCGATGCGGCCGCGCCGGCGGTGGCCTCGTCGCCACGGTAAACGCCGCCGTTGTTGAGGATGACGACGGTCACCGGCAGCCGGTAACGGCAGATGGTCTCGATCTCCATGCCGCTGAAGCCGAATGCGCTGTCGCCCTCGATCGCGACCACCGGCTTGCCGGTCTCGACGGCGGCGGCGATGGCATAGCCCATCCCGATGCCCATCACGCCCCAGGTTCCGGTGTCCAGCCGGTGCCGCGGCAGCTCCATGTCGATGACGTTGCGGGCCAGGTCGAGTGCGTTGGCTCCTTCGTTGACGACATAGACGTCCGGATTATCCTGCAGCACAGAGCGAATCGCGCCGAGCGCGTTGTAGAACCGCATGGGGTGTGGATCTTCGGCCAGGCGCTCGCGTCATCTTGGCGTCGTTGCGCGCCGTCCGCTCGGCCAGTTCGCCGATCCACTCCGGCGGCGCGGTGATCGGGCGCGCGGCCACACCGTCACACAGCGCGGACATCACCGAGCCGATGTCGCCGGCCAGCGGCGCATCGATCTGCTGGTTGCTGTCGAACTCGGACGCGGCGATGTCCACCTGCACGAATTTGGCGTCCCGGACTCCATTGCGGTGACTCCCCATGGCCCAGAAGCCAGTTCAGCCGGGCGCCGACCAGCAGGACCGCGTCGGCGCGCGAGATCGCCAGCGAGCGGGCGGCCGCGGCCGACTGCGGGTGCGAATCCGGCAGCAGGCCCTTGGCCATCGACATCGGCAGGAACGGAATCCCGGTGGCCTCGACGAACTTCCGAATCACGTTGTCGGCCTGCGCATACGCCGCGCCCTTGCCGAGCACGATCAGCGGCCGCCGCGCCTGCGGCCAGCACGCCCAGCGCGCGGTCGACCGCATCCGGCGCCGGCAGCTGCCGCGGTGCGGGGTCGATCACCCGCCAGATCGTGGCCGCCGCGGCGGCGGCGTCCATGGCCTGACCCAGAACCTCGCCGGGGATGTCGAGGTAGACGCCGCCGGGCCGGCCGGAGACCGCGGTGCGAATGGCGCGTGCGACGCCGCGGCCGATGTCCTCGATCCGGCCGATCCGATAGGCCGCCTTGGCGAACGGCCTTGCGGCGTTGAGCTGGTCGAGGTCCTGGTAATCGCCGCGCTGCAGGTCCACCATCGGCTCGGCTGGACGAGCCGGAGATCTGAATCATCGGAAAGCAATTCGTGGTGGCGTTCGCCAGCGCGGGCAGGCCGTTGAGGAAACCGGGCCCGGATGTGGTGAGGCAGACTCCGGGCCGCCGGGTGAGGAACCCGGCGGCGGCAGCGGCATTGCCGGCCGAGGCTTCCTGCCGGAAACCGATGTAGCGGATTCCGGACGCCTGCGCGATGCGGGCGAGGTCGGTGATCGGGATGCCGACGATGCCCGTAGATCGTCTCGACGTCGTTGGCCTTCAGCGCGTCCACCACGAGGTGGAAGCCATCGGTCAGGCCGGTCGGGTTCGGAGATGCCGAAGCGGTGGACATGTGGCGACTCCTCGGATGTCTTTGCGGTGCCTGGCCATCACTGTGACCCCAGCGCGGCCCGACGTGTCCAAGACGAGGGCACTATCCGGCGATTTACGCTGTCTATCGTGGCTGGTCAGCGCAATGCTACCGGCCTTCAATAGCCGCCGTTTATCGATCGTGAGCGAATCGATATTGGACGCAGCCGAGAGGCCGCCCGGCAGGTGTGGGCATCGGTAGCAGAAGTGGAAGGAGTGCGGCGATGACAACTGACTCGATCACCACGGGGGAGGGCGCGAGCAGAATCCGCGAGCCCCGGCATCGCCGACCTGGTCGAGGCGGCGGCACGCCGGTCGCCCCAGGCGCGGGCGCTCGTCGTCACCGCCGGACGCATACCGGTCAGCTACCGCGACTTGATCGCGCTGGTCGACGATCTGGCCGCACAGCTCAAGGCCGTCGGTCTGCGCCCTGGGGACCGGGTCGCGTTGCGCGCCGGCAGCAACGCCGAATTCGTCGTCGGGTTGCTGGCGGCGTCGCGGGCGGATCTCGTTGTGGTCCCGCTGGATCCGGCTTTGCCCGTCGCCGAGCAGCGTGCCCGCAGCGAGGCCGCGGGCGCCCGGGTGGTGCTCGTCGACGAGCCCCGCGACGCCGACAGCGACGAGGCTGCGCCGCCGTGGTGGCCGATCGCGGTGGCCGTCGGCCCTGACGGAACCGGCCCGGCGGTCAGCCTGGATTCGCGGCGGCGCCCCGAAGCGACGTGTCGGCACCCGAGGGGCTGCGCGACGACGACGCCATGATCATGTTCACCGGCGGAACCACCGGTGTGCCGAAGATGGTTCCGTGGACGCGCGACAACATCGCCGGCTCGGTCGCGGCCATCATCGCCGGGTACGAGCTGGGTCCGCAGGACGCGACGGTCGCGGTGATGCCGCTTTACCACGGGCACGGGCTGCTCGCCGCGCTGCTGTCCACCCTGGCATCCGGCGGGAGCGGTGTTGCTGCCCGCGCGTGGAAAGTTCTCGGCGCACACGTTCTGGGACGACATCGACGCCGTCGCGGCCACCTGGTACACGGCCGTCCCGACGATCCATCAGATTCTGTTGGAGCGCGCCCGAACCGAGCACGGCGGGCAGCACGCGCCGCCCTGCGGTTCATCCGCAGTTGCAGTGCGCCGCTCACCGCCGAGACGGCGCAGGCGCTGCACGACACGTTCTCGGCGCCGGTGGTGTGCGCATTCGGGATGACCGAGTCGACCCACCAGGTGGCGACGACCGCCATCGGCGGTGCCGGGCACAGCGAAAACCCCGGCTGCCACACCGGGTCTCGTCGGCCGCTCGACCGGACCCGGAAATCCGGATCGCCGGGCCGGACGGCCAGCCGCTGCCCGCTGAGGCCGTCGGCGAGGTCTGGCTGCGCGGCCCCACCGTGGTGCGCGGCTACCTCGGCGACCCGTCGATCACCGCCGCCAACTTCACCGAGGGCTGGTTGCGCACCGGTGACCTGGGCACGCTGTCGCAGGCCGGCGACCTCATCATCCGCGGCCGGATCAAGGAACTCATCAACCGCGGCGGCGAGAAGATCTCGCCGGAGCGCGTCGAGGGCGTGCTGGCCGGCCACCCCGACGTGCTGGAGGTGGCCGTGTTCGGCGTGCCGGACAAGCTGTACGGCGAGACGGTGGCCGCGGTGATCGTCCCGCGGGATCCGCCGCGCCGACCGCCGACGAACTCGCCGAGTTCTGCCGGGACCGGCTGGCGCCCTTCGAGGTGCCGGCCAACTTCCAGGGGGCCGACGAATTGCCGCATACCGCAAAGGGTTCGCTGGACCGCCGGGCGGTGGCCGAGCAGTTCGGCCAGAAGGCGTGAGAGACCAGGGGCCTAGACGGCGGCGTTCACCCTGGCGGCGGCGGATTCCGGCATGGGTTCGTAGCGGGCGAACGAACGGGTGAATGACGCGGCCCCGTGCGCCAGCGAGCGCAGGTCGATGGCGTAGCGGGTCAGCTCCACCTGAGGCACCTCGGCCTTGACCACCGTGCGTTCGTGGCCGGCGGTGTCGGTGCCCAGCACCCGGCCGCGACGGCTGGACAGATCGCCCATCACCGCACCGACGAAATCGTCGGGCACCAGCACCGAGATCTCGTCGATCGGCTCGAGCAGCACCACCTTCGTCGCGGCGGCGGCCTCCCGCAACGCCAGCGAGCCGGCCATCTGGAACGCGAAGTCCGACGAGTCGACGCTGTGCGCCTTGCCGTCGAGCAGGGTGACGCGGATGTCGACCACCGGGTAACCGGCGTGCACACCCTTCTCCATCTGCGCGCGGACACCCTTCTCCACGCTCGGAATGAATTGCCGCGGCACCGCTCCGCCGACCACCTTGTCGACGAATTCGAACCCGGAGCCCTCCGGCAGCGGCTCCACCTCGATGTCGCACACCGCGTACTGGCCGTGTCCGCCGGACTGCTTGACGTGGCGGCCATGGCCTTTTGCCTTGCCGCCGAACGTTTCTCGCAGCGGCACCCGCAGTTCCACGGTGTCCACGGTGACGCCGTACCGATTGGCCAGCGCGTCGAGCACCACACCGGCGTGCGCCTCGCCCATGCACCACAGCACGATCTGGTGCGTTTCCTGGTTCTGCTCGATCCGCAGTGTCGGGTCTTCGGCGGCCAACCGTCCCAGCCCGACCGACAGTTTGTCCTCGTCGGTCTTGGCGTGGGCCGCGATGGCGACCGGCAGCAGCGGCTCGGGCATGGTCCACGGCTTCAGCACCAACGGCTCGGACTTGTCCGAGAGCGTGTCACCGGTTTCGGCGCGGCTCAGCTTGCCGATCGCGCAGATGTCGCCCGCCACCACGGCTGCGGCCGGGCGCTGCTGCTTGCCCAGCGGGAAGGACAGCACCCCGATGCGCTCGTCTTCGTCGTGGTCGGGGTGGGCATGGCCATTGCCGTTGGCGGCGCCGAAGAACGACGCAAAATGGCCCGACACGTGGACCGTCGCGTCGGGCCTGATGGTCCCGGAGAACACCCGGACCAGGCTGACCCTGCCGACGTACGGGTCTGACGTCGTCTTCACCACCTCCGCGAGCAACGGCGCGTTCACGTCACAGGTCAGGTTGGCGTGCGGCGCACCGACCTGCGTGAAGACTTCCGGCAGCGGATGTTCCATCGGAGACGGGAAGCCGCGGGTGGCGATCTCCAGCAATTCCAGGGTGCCGACACCGGTGCTACTGCAGACCGGGATCACCGGGAAGAACGAGCCCCGCGCGACGGCCCGTTCCAGATCCTCGATCAGCACCGATTCGTCGATCGACTCCCCGCCGAGATAGCGCTCCATCAGCGACTCGTCCTCGGACTCCTCGATGATTCCTTCGATCAGGGTGCCGCGCGCCTCCTCGATCCGCTCGGCGTCGGAGGGATCCGGTGACTGCACGGTCCGCTTGCCGTCGGCGTATTCGTAACGGGTCTGCGACAGCAGTCCGATCAGGCCGCTGCAGGCGGGCAGGCCCGTCGGCAGGTAGAGCGGTAAGACCTTGTCGCCGAACGCATTCTGCGCGGCGGCCAGCGCCTCGGAGTAGTTCGCGCGGGCGTGGTCGAGCTTGGTGATCACCACGGCGCGGGGCATGCCGACCTGGCTGCATTCCTGCCACAGCGACTTGGTCGGCTCGTCGACACCTTCGTTGGCGGCGATCACGAACAGCGCGCAGTCCGCGGCCCGCAGGCCGGCTCGCAACTCGCCGACGAAGTCGGCGTACCCGGGCGTGTCGACCAGGTTGACCTTGACGCCGTCGTGCGACAGGGACGCCACGGCGACGCCCACCGACCGCTGCTGCCGGATCTCGGCGTCGTCGTAGTCGCAGACCGTGGTGCCGTCGGCGACCGAGCCGCTGCGGGTCAACACACCGGCGGCGACCAGCAGGGACTCAACGAGTGTGGTTTTGCCGCCACCCGAGGGGCCCACCAGCACCACGTTGCGGATTTCGTCCGGGCCGCTGGCGGTAGGGGCGTTTCCCGCTCCTTGGGAAGTATTTGCCCTGTCGGCCATGACTTTCCTCCAGGTTGCCCGGGTCGCACCGTTGCTGACTTCGCTAGCACCTATCTAGCTACCATTCACCCAACTTCGGTAGACCACAAGACCGTCGGGACAGTTCGGTGGCGATATCGCCGCGGCGGGCGGGTCAGCGGTCAGTAATGCCAGCTGGACCAACGCTGCACCGCAACCGTGATGACCGGTCCGTCCAGTGAAACCGTCTGATACTGAGGGTATTTCGCGCGCAGCAGCCGGCGTCCGATGTCTACGGCGTCCCCGTCGGTGTGGACCGCGGCGGTACCGTCGACACGCACCCACCACAGCTGCGTCCAGTCGTCGGCGTAGTGATCGACCAGCAGGCTCACGTGGGGATTGCTCTCGATGTTGGCCAGGCGGCGCAGCCGCTGCGTGGTTTTGGGTTTCGCGTCGACGGCCGTGTAGACGACGCCGGGGGCGACCGCGAAGACGACCGGCACCAGGTGCGGTTGGCCGCCGGGCGTGACCGTGGCCAGCCGGGCTACCCGGGACCGGTCAAAGCAGGCCTGGGGGTCGAAGTCGCCCACCGTGTCAGCTTAGGGCCCGCGGTAGGTCGACGCCGGGGCCGCTGCGCCGGTCAGAACCCTGACACATGCCGTGCATAGCTACCTGCATTACGGTTATATACAGACACATGTGCCGCCCAGAGCCTGAGGCCGGGACAGTTTGTTCGCTACCGCGAAGCAGGAGGGTGACACCGATGAGCAAATCGCACCACCGCTCGGTCTTACGGTCATGGTTGGTCGCCGTGCTGACCCTGGTTGGGCTGGGTTTGGGGCTGGGCTCCGGCGTGGGCCTCGTGCCGGCGTCGGCGTCGCCATCCGACCTGGCGCTGGACCGGCTCACCGACCGCCCGCTGGCGCCAATCGATCCGTCGGCGCTGGTCGGTCAGGTCGGCCCGCAGGTGGTCAACATCGACACCAAATTCGGCTACAACAACGCGGTGGGCGCCGGGACCGGCATCGTGATCGATCCCAATGGCGTAGTGCTGACCAACAATCACGTGATCTCCGGCGCCACCGACATCAGCGCATTCGACGTCGGCAACGGGCAGACGTACGCCGTTGACGTGGTCGGCTACGACCGCACTCAGGACATCGCGGTGCTGCAACTTCGCGGTGCAGCCGGCCTGCCTACCGCCGCGATCGGCGGCGCAGCCACGGTCGGCGAGCCCATCGCCGCGCTCGGAAACGTCGGTGGCCAGGGCGGTACGCCGAACGCAGTGACCGGGAAGGTCGTAGCGCTGAACCAGAGCGTCTCGGCGACCGACACGCTGACCGGCGCGCAAGAGAGCCTGGGCGGCCTGATCCAGGCGGACGCCCCGATCAAGCCGGGTGATTCCGGTGGTCCCATGGTGAACAGCGCCGGGCAGGTGATCGGCGTGAACACCGCCGCCACCGACAGCTACAAGATGTCGGGCGGCCAGGGCTTCGCCATTCCCATCGGACGCGCGATGGGTGTCGCCGGACAGATCCGGTCCGGCGCCGGCTCGAACACGGTTCACATCGGGCCGACGGCGTTTCTCGGTCTGGGTGTGTCGGACAACAACGGCAACGGCGCGCAGGTGCAGCGCGTGGTCAGCAACGGGCCCGCCGCGGCGGCCGGCATCGCGCCCGGCGACGTCATCACCGGGGTCGACAACGTCGCGGTCAACGGGGCGACGTCGATGACCCAGGTTCTCGTTCCGCACCACCCAGGAGACAACGTCGCTGTGCATTATCGGTCCGCCAACGGTGGTGAGCGCACTGCGAACATCACGTTGGCGGAGGGACCGCCGGCCTGATATCCGCGCCGATGAGACGCGACGGCGGTCAATTCGATTGACACCCGGCGTGTTTCGTTGCAACCGCGTGGGCGTGATTCCGAATCGTCGCGCCTCGGGTACCCGTGGCATCGTGGATTTGATGAACGACGGAAAAGAAGCTGTCGAGCACCATCCCGAGGGGGGCAGTCACGTCCAAGACGGCGTGGTCGAGCACCCCGACGCCGAGGACTTCGACAACGCCGCCGCGCTGCCCACCGACCCGACCTGGTTCAAGCACGCGGTGTTCTACGAGGTTTTGGTGCGGGCATTTTTAGACGCCAACGCCGATGGCGCCGGTGATCTGCGCGGTCTCTTGAGTCGCCTCGATTACCTGCAGTGGCTGGGCATCGACTGCATCTGGCTGCCGCCCTTCTACGACTCGCCGCTGCGCGATGGCGGATACGACATTCGCGACTTCTACAAGGTGCTGCCCGAATTCGGGACGGTCGAGGATTTCGTCGCGCTACTCAACGCCGCTCACGAGCGGGGAATACGGGTCATCACCGACCTGGTGATGAACCACACATCTGATTCACACCCCTGGTTCCAGGAGTCGCGGCACGACCCGGACGGTCCGTACGGCGACTTCTACGTCTGGAGCGACACCAGCGAGAAGTACACCGACGCCCGGATCATCTTCATCGACACCGAAGAGTCGAACTGGACCTTCGACCCGGTGCGCAAGCAGTTCTACTGGCACCGGTTCTTCTCGCACCAGCCCGACCTGAACTACGACAACCCTGCCGTGCAGGAAGCCATGATCGACGTGCTTCGCTTCTGGCTCGAGCTGGGTATCGACGGGTTCCGGCTCGACGCGGTGCCCTACCTGTTCGAACGCGAGGACACCAACTGCGAGAACCTTCCCGAGACACACGCTTTCCTCAAGCGCGTGCGCAAGGTCATCGACGATGAATTCCCCGGCCGGGTGTTACTGGCCGAGGCCAACCAGTGGCCGGCCGACGTCGTCGAGTACTTCGGCGATGCCACCACCGGCGGCGACGAATGCCACATGGCCTTTCACTTCCCGCTGATGCCGCGCATCTTCATGGCGGTGCGCCGGGAATCCCGCTTTCCGATCTCGGAGATCCTGGCCCAGACGCCCGAGATCCCCGATATGGCGCAGTGGGGGATCTTCCTGCGCAACCACGACGAGTTGACGCTGGAAATGGTCACCGACGAAGAACGTGACTACATGTACTCCGAGTACGCCAAGGATCCGCGGATGAAGGCGAACGTCGGGCATTCGCCGCCGGTTGGCGCCGCTGCTGGATAACGACCGCAACCAGATCGAGCTGTTCACCGCGCTGCTGTTGTCGCTGCCGGGATCGCCGGTCCTGTATTACGGCGACGAAATCGGCATGGGCGACGTGATCTGGTTGGGTGACCGTGACGGGGTGCGCACACCGATGCAGTGGACACCGGACCGCAACGCCGGCTTCTCCAAGGCCAACCCGGGTCGGCTCTATCTGCCGCCCAGCCAGGACTCCGTCTACGGCTATCAGGCGGTCAACGTCGAAGCCCAACGGGACACTTCTACGTCGCTGCTCAATTTCACGAGGACGATGCTGGCGGTGCGGCGCCGTCACGAGGCTTTCGCGATCGGAACCTTCGAAGAGTTGGGCGGCTCGAACCCATCGGTGTTGGCGTTCACCCGGCAGGTGTCCGACGGTGGCGACACCGTGCTGTGCGTCAACAACCTGTCGCGTTTTCCCCAGCCGATCGAATTGAGTCTGCAGCATTGGAGCGGGTGCACGCCGGTCGAATTGACCGGCCAGGTGGAGTTCCCGCGCATCGGTCACCTGCCCTACCTGCTGACACTGCCTGGACACGGGTTCTACTGGTTCCAGCTGACCGGATGCGGGGAGGACGGATGACGACCATGCGCGCCGTGACGATGCAGACTGAATCCTATGAGGAGGAGTGGCGCAGATGACTCAGCCAGCCAAGCTGCCTTGGTCTGAGTGGCTTCCACAGCAACGTTGGTACGCCGGACGTAACCGGCAACTGACCAGCGCCGAGTCCAGCGTTGTCGTGCCGCTCCACGACGACCTCGACCTGGTCCTCGTCGACGCCGATTACGCCGACGGGTCACGGCATCGATACCAGGTGATCGTGCAGTGGGATGCCGGGCCGGTCTTCGAGTACAGCAGCGTTGCCACCATCGGCGCGGCCGACGACCGGACCGGGTTCGACGCGCTGTATGACGCCGACGCGCCGCGGTTTCTGCTCTCGCTGATCGACTCCGATGCGGTGCGCCGCGGGTCAGGCACCGAGGTGACGTTCGCCAAAGAGCCGGGCGCGGACCTCCCGCTGGAGGCGATGGCGCACGTATCCGACGCCGAGCAGTCCAACACCAGCGTCATCTTCGACCGAGACGCCATTTTCAAATCGTTCCGCCGGGTCAGCAGCGGCATCAACCCCGACATCGAGCTGAATCGCGTGCTCGGGCGGGCCGGCAACCCCCACGTCGCGCGGCTACTGGGAACCTACGAGATGACCGGTTCGGACGGTAGCGCCGACGCGGCGTGGCCGCTGGGCATGGTGACGGAGTTCGCCGCCAATTCCGCCGAAGGCTGGGCGATGGCCACGGCCAGCGTGCGTGACCTGTTCGCCGAGGGCGACCTGTACGCGTACGAGGTCGGTGGCGACTTCGCCGGGGAGTCCTACCGGCTCGGTGAAGCCGTGGCATCCGTGCACGCCACCTTGGCCGAGACCCTCGGGACCTCGCAAGCCGCGTTCCCGGTGGACAACGTGCTGGCGAGGCTGTCCGCGACCGCGGCCCTGGTTCCCCAACTCGCGGAGCACGCCGCGATGATCGAGGAGCGTTTCCAGAAGCTGGTCACCGAGACGATCACGGTGCAGCGCGTCCACGGTGACCTGCACCTGGGCCAGGTGCTGCGCACACCGGAGCGCTGGCTGCTCATCGATTTCGAGGGCGAACCGGGGCAGCCGCTCGAGGAACGCCGTGCGCCCGATTCACCGCTGCGCGACGTGGCCGGCGTGCTGCGTTCGTTCGAGTACGCGGCGTACGGGCCATTGGTCGAGCAGGCGCTTGACAAGCAATTGGCGGCCCGAGCCCGCGAGTGGGTCGAGCGCAACCGGACCGCGTTCTGCGACGGCTATGCGGCCGCGTCCGGGACGGACCCGCGCGATTCGGCGCAGCTGCTGGCCGCCTACGAGCTCGACAAGGCGGTATATGAGGCCGGCTACGAAGCGCGGCACCGGCCGGGCTGGCTGCCGATCCCGTTGCGGTCCATCGCACGTCTCAGCGCTGCCTAGCGGGTCGCCGCTAACCGGGGTCAGCGGGTCGCCGCCGTCGGGCTGGCCTCGCGTTCGCTGCACGCGTTGCGGCTGTCTGACAGCATGTGCGTGTGCCGAGTGCCATAAACAACAGCGAGTCTCGCTTGTCCTGGGTGCTGGCGGCGCTCGCGGGCGTGCTGGGGGCAACCGCCTTCACTCACTCCGCCGGTTACTTCGTGACGTTCATGACCGGGAACGCACAGCGCGCGGTGCTCGGCTACTTCCGTGGCGACGTGTTGCTCTCGGCCACCGCGGGGGTGCTGATCGTGTGCTTCGTGGCGGGCGTCGTGGTCGCCTCGGTCTGCCGACGGCATTTCTGGGTCGCGCACCCGCATGGCCCGACGGTGCTGACGACCTTCAGCCTGGTGGCCGCCACGGTGGTCGACGTCATCGACGAGGGCTGGGAAGAGAACCTGCTCGATTTCGCGCCAATCATGTTGGTGGCCTTTGGGATCGGCGCTTTGAACACATCATTCGTCAAGGACGGCGAGGTATCGGTCCCGCTGAGCTATGTGACCGGCACGCTGGTGAAGATGGGCCAGGGGATCGAACGCCACATCGCCGGTGGATCGGCGGCGGACTGGCTGAGCTACTTCCTGCTGTTCGCCAGCTTCGCGGTGGGCGCGACGATGGGCGGCTTCGTCAGCACCGTGGTCAACGGGACGTGGATGCTGGTGGTGGCCACTGTCATATGCGCGTTGACCACCGGCTACACGTATTTCCACTCCGATCGGCGGGCCCTGCTCGACGAGGCGTGAAAAAAGCATCGGCAGTAGCGCTGACCGGTGCGCTACTGCCGATGCTGGCTTGCGGGGTTTTAAGTGGCCGGTTGCGCCGGCTGCGCCGGTTGCGCGGTGGTGCTGCTGGCCAACAGCACCTGCTGGATGTCGGGCTTCATGGCCACCAGCTGCTGGTTCCAGTAGGGCCACGAGTGGGTCCCGTTGGCCGGGAAGTTGAACACGCCGTTGCGTCCGCCAGCGGCCGCGTAGGTGTTCTGGAACTGCTCGTTGGTGCGCAGCGTCATACCCTCCAGGAATTTCGCCGGCATGTTGTCGCCGCCGAGATCGGTGGGGGTTCCGTTACCGCAGTAGACCCAGATGCGGGTGTTGTTTGCGACCAGCCGCGGGATCTGGACCATCGGGTCGTTGCGCTTCCACGCCGGATCAGTTGACGGACCCCACATGCTGTTTGCGCTGTAGCCACCCGCGTCGCTCATCGCCAGCCCGATCAGGGTCGGCCACCAGCCCTCGGACGGGTTGAGGAAGCCCGACAGCGCGGCGGCGTACGGGAACTGCTGCGGGTAGTAGGCCGCCAGGATCAGTGCGGAGCCGCCCGACATCGATAGTCCCACCGCTGCGTTACCGGCCGGGGAAACCTGCTTGTTGGACTGCATCCACGAGGGCATTTCCTGGGTCAGGAAGGTCTCCCACTTGTAGGTGTAGTTCTGCCCGTTGCCCGATGACGGCTGGTACCAGTTGCTGTAGAAGCTGGACTGGCCGCCGACCGGCATGATCACCGACAGGCCGGACTGGTAGAACTCCTCGAAGGCGGGCGTGTTGATGTCCCAGCCGTTGTAATCGTCCTGCGCGCGCAAACCGTCGAGCAGGTAGACGGCGTGCGATCCGCCGCCCTGGAACTGGACCTTGATGTTGCGGCCCATCGACGGTGAGGGCACATCGAGGTATTCCACCGGAAGCCCCGGCTTGGAGAAGGCCCCCGCGACAGGGGAGCCGCCGGAGGCAACGGCAAGACCGCAGAGCAGGGAGGCCCCCATGGCCGCGATCGCCAGTCGGCGCGGCATGGTAGCCGCTGCGCCACGCAACTTTTCGAAGAACGACATAGCTCTCTACCCATCCCAATTTTCATCTGCCGCATTGTGCGGTCGAATCTGTTCTTGGGGAGTGAAACACAGCGGGAGAGCCGATTTCGCTTGTCGCGGCCGGGATGACGGATCGCGGTTAGCTAACGATTGGGCGTCGCCCAGAAATCGTCACGGTCGGGTCACGATCAGTGCTCGGACCATGCGCCCATCTTGCGATGCGATAGCGCATGCGCTATCGCATCGGCGGCAGCTCAGGCGACCAAGCGTCGCAAAAGCGTTGACGCCGTGATGATTCCGAGCACCGCGGCCACCACCAGCACCACGATGTCTGCGGGGTTGAAGGGGGTGCCGATCAACAGCGCCCGTAGCGCGTTCACCTCGTAACTGAGTGGATTGACCTTGCTCAGCACGTGCAGCCATGCCGGCATCACGTCGACCGGGTAGAGCGCGTTGGACGCGAAGAACAACGGCATCGTGATGGCTTGACCGATTCCCATCAGGCGGTCGCGGCTGCGCACCAGACCGGCCAGGGTCATCGACAGGCAGGCGAAGAACGCGGCGCCGAGCATGACGATGGCCATCGCCGCCACGATCCGCAACGGGTTGACCGTCAGGCCGACATTCATCACGTACGCCAGCGCCAGCACGCCGACCACCTGCGCGACCGAACGGACACCGGCCGCAAACGCCTTACCCGTGATCAGGGCCGACGCCGGAGCCGGCGTCACCATGAGCTTGGCCAGCACGCCGGCGTCTCGATCCCAAATGATCTGTATCCCATAGAAGATGGAGATGAACAGCGCCGATTGGGCGATGATTCCCGGCGCAAGAAACGCCAGATATGAAACCGATCCGGTGGGGATGACATGGAGGTGGCTGAACGTGGTCCCGAAGATGAGCAGCCAGAGCGCGGGCTGCACCATCCGGGTGACCAGCTCGGTCCGGTCGTGCTGCAGCTTCTGCAGTTCGACGATGGCGAACGCGCCGATGCGGCTGGCCAGCGCGCCGACGCGTTGCCATCCATGCGGCGCCCGAAGCAGTGTTCCGGCCGCGGTGCTATCAACCGACACGTCGGGCCACCTTTCTGCTGGAACGGATTTCATGAATGGATCCGTTGGCTTCCGCCGGATCCGCTTCGTCGTCCAAACCGGATGCCGCGTAGTGGCGGAACACATCCTCGAGCGTGGCCGACGGTGAAACGGTGGCCTTCAACTTGTCGGGCGTGCCGACGGCGCGCAGCTGACCCCGGTGCATCAGTGCGACCCGATCGCACAGCGCGTCGGCCTCCTCCATGTAGTGCGTGGTCAGCAGCACGGTCATGCCGAACTCGGACTGCATGTTTTGCACCTGCGCCCACACGCCGTCTCGGGCGATGGGGTCCAGCCCGACGGTTGGCTCGTCGAGTACCAGCAGCGACGGCCGGTTGACCAGCGCCTGCGCCACCTCGAGGCGGCGGACCATGCCGCCGGAGTAGGACGATGCAAGCCGGTCGGCCACGTCGATGAGATCCATAGCCGCCAGCGCCTGGTCGACGCGGTCGGCACGTTGCGCGCGTGGCACCCCGTACAGCCGCGCGAACCACTGCACGTTCTGCCGGCCGGTCAACGCGGGCTCAATCGAAAGCTGTTGCGGCACATAGCCGATATTGCTTCTGATATCGGTGGTCTGGTGGCGCGCGTCCATTCCGAAGATGCGCAGTTCACCATTTTGCACCGGGGTGAGCGTAGTCAGCATCCGCACCATGGTCGTCTTGCCGGCGCCGTTGGGCCCCAGCAGGCCCATGGTTTCACCTGGCCGCACCTGCAGTGTCACGTCATCGACGGCGGTGAACTGCCCGTACCGGTAGGTCAGGTTCCTGCCGTCGACTGCCATCGGCAGCGATCCGCTCATGATCGCCGCTCCCCCATTAGCCTGGTCATCGTGTCCAGGACCTCCAATCCCCTTGTCAAAGACTCGATTTGGTCGTCGTCAAGCTCGTCGATCACCTCGGACAGCAATGCCCGCCGGGTGGCGCGTGATGCGTCGACCACTTGCTGGGCCGGCTCGGCGAGCCGGAGTTCGCACACTCGGCGATCGGTGTCGCCAGCCGTCCGTAGCAGCAACCCGCCGGAGACCAACTTGGTGACCAGGGTCGAGGCTGTGTTGGGTACCAGCCCGAGTTCTGCCGCCGCGGCGCTGACCGAAATCCCGGGCCGCCGCCCGACCAGCCACAACAGCTCCGACTGCGACTCGGAAAGCCGTGACGAGTCGAATCCACGCCCAGCCGACCGGCGGAGTTGCCGGCGGAACCTGCCGACCACACCGAACAGCTCGCCTGCCAGATCAGTGCGCGATTTCATTTCACCAATAATACCTCTGTAACCGAGCTATTTATGTGGGGAAGCTATGCGTAGGTTATGTACCCGTTAGCGAGGCAGGCGATGCAGCGTGACCTCGGTCAACTCGCCGTCCTCCGCACGCGCCGTCATATAGGTGCAGAACGGTTGCCGGCGACGGTCCGTGGGTGATCCGGGATTGAGCAGGCGCAGCCCGTTTTCGGTGGTGGTGTCCCAAGGGATGTGGCTATGTCCGAAGACCAGCACCTGGGTGTCGGGGTAGAGCCGTGACATGCGGGTTTCCCGGCCGGTCGCGGCGCCGGTCTCGTGAACGACCGTGAACCGCACACCCGCCAGCGTCACGTCGGCCCGTTCGGGCAGCCGTGCCCGCAGGGCCGGGCCGTCGTTGTTTCCCCAGCAGCCCACCAGCCGGGCCGCCCGGGCCTCGAGCTCGTCGAGGAACTCCGGCGCGATCCAGTCGCCGGCGTGGACGACGACGTCGGCCGCCGCCACCTCGTCCCACACCGACGCGGGCAGATCGCGGGCGCGTTTGGGGATATGGGTATCGGCGATGAGCAGCAGCCTCACCAGCCCATCTTGCGCCAAGCGCGGCGGGTGTTGGTTGGGCCGTCCGGCACCGCGTGGTTTTGCGCGACTGATCGATCGATGGCATCGCGCCACTTATTCCATGCATATACCCTACGGGGTATGGTATAATGGAACCATGGTGACCGAAGGCAAGGGCAGTGGACCGCACGCAGCGGATGCCCATGCTGGTGATATCGATGTCGCGCTCACGCGGTTACGCCGGGCGCACGGTCAGCTTGGCGGGGTCATCTCGATGATCGAGCAGGGCCGCAGCTGCAAGGACGTCGTCACGCAACTGGCTGCGGTGTCAAAGGCTTTGGACCGCGCGGGCTTCAAGATCATCGCCTCGGGCTTGCGCGACTGCATCACGCGGTCGCAGCATCAGCAAGCCTTATCGATCGACGAATTGGAAAAGCTGTTCCTGAGCCTGGCGTGATCGCCGTTCGGGACGGAAAGTAAGGGAAATGTCTGCCACTCAGAGCAATTCAAGGGTGACGCTGTGGTTGGACCCGGTGTGCCCGTTTTCGTGGAACACCGCACGTTGGCTGCGCGCCGTCGCCGAGAAGACCGGGCTGACCATCGATTGGCAGCTGATGAACCTGGCAGTCCTCAACGAGGGACGCGAACTGCCGCCCGCGCATCAAGCTCGGATGCATGACTCGCAGCAGCTCGGTCGGCTGATGGCCGCCATCGCGCGCGAGCAGGGCAGTGCCGGATGGACCGCCGCGTATTTCGCCTTCGGCGAGCGGTACTTCGAGCATTCCGAGCCCCTCACCGACTCTACCTTGTAGCGGATTTGTTGGACGCGGCGGGCGCGCATGACGTGACCCCCGCGGCCATCTCCGATGCAGCGCTGGACGAACTCGTCAGGCGAGCACACCAGGCCGGGCAGGACGCGCTCGGTGAGACCGGGGGCAGTCCGATCCTGCGCATCGGTGAGCGCACGTTTTTCGGGCCGGTCCTGACAGCGCTGCCGGATCTGGAGGCCACGCGTCGCACTGTTCGACGCAGTCACCGCCCTGGCCGCCATTCCGCAGTTCACTCAGTTGCAACGGCCACGCATCGCGGCCTAGCCGGGAGCACGGCGAATTTGTGGGTAGTGCAACGCCTGAAGGAGGAACAAATGACATCGGCATTGAGCACCACGCTGCACAGCTCGTTCGAGGATGCGGTGGATCGGACCACCAAAGCGCTGGCGGACCAGGGTTTTGGCGTGCTGACCACGATCGACGTAAAAGCCACGCTGAAGCAGAAGCTGGGTGAGGACATGGAGAACTACGTCATCCTCGGCGCCTGCAATCCGACGCTCGCACATCGCGCCCTGGGCGTCCACCGCCAGATCGGCCAGTTATTGCCGTGCAACGTGGTGGTGCGCTCAGACCCCGCCGGCGACGGCGATGCGGTTCTGGTCGAGGCGATGGACCCCCAACTCATGGTCAAGGTGACCGGTGAGGCAGGAGCTTTGCAGGACGTCGCCGACCAGGCCACCGCCAAGCTGCAGGCGGCAATCGGCGCGCTCGGTTAACCGGCTGCCGAGCGCGACCGCTGTCGCGGGTGAGGCTAGCCGTCTTGGCTGCGGGCTTCAGCGCCCGACTCACCGGCGTCGAAGGAATCGTCGGAGCCCGCAGCACCCACGTATGCGCCGTCTTCTTCGCCCGCGGCAGCGCGAGACTGCGTCTGGTGGCTCTCAGCGTCCACGTCTTCCTCGGCTTTGTGGCCCTTGTGATCTGGCATGCTGGCTTCCTTTTCTACGTGGCTGACGTTCCCGCTGGGGTTCCCCCGACTGCTCCCCCGAAACGGTGGCGATGGCCGGGGGCGGATGCGAGGGCCTTCCGTGAGGTCGGGCTGCTTGCATCACCCGCGACTGTCGCGGTCAACCGTGCGGTGCATCGGCCGGATGGCCACGGCATCCGACCCCGGCGCTATTGTTGGCAGCCGAAACCAAGGAGACACCGAATGCGCACCTTCGAATCAGTCACGGAGCTCGCCGCCGCCGCGGGCGAAGCTCTTGGGCACAGCGACTGGGTCACCATCACCCAGGAAGACGTCAACCTGTTCGCCGATGCGACCGGCGATCACCAGTGGATACACGTCGACCCGGAACGGGCCGCGTCGGGTCCGTTCGGCAAAACCATCGCCCACGGTTTCATGACCTTGGCGCTGCTGCCTCAGCTGCAGCACCAGATCTACACCGTCAACGGCATCAAGCTCGCAATCAACTACGGCCTCAACAAGGTTCGTTTCCCCGCCCCCGTTCCCGTCGGCTCACGGGTGCGTGCCGCGAGTTCGCTGGTCAGCGTCGACGACGTGGGTAACGGCGCCGTGCAGGCGACCATCTCGACCACCGTCGAGATCGAGGGCTCGGCCAAGCCGGCGTGCGTGGCCGAAAGCGTAGTTCGTTTCGTCGCCTGAGCAGGGCCTAGAATTCGGCGATCGCGTGTTCGAGCCGCTCGGCCAGTCGCGCCTGAGCTTCTGCGCGCCGGGTCGGTATGTGAGCGGACGGGAAAGGCGTTGTCACCGGCTCGTATTCGCGCAGGGTCCGGCGGGCGACCGTCATCTTGTGCAGCTCGGTGGCGCCGTCGGCGATACCCAGCGACTCGGCGGCCACCAGCATCTTGACGAACGGCATCTCATCGGAGACGCCGAGCGCGCCGTGTAGGTGCATGGCCCGCTGCGCGACGTCATGCAACACCTGGGGCATGGCCACTTTCACCGCCGCGATGTCGCGACGCACCTTCTGGTAGTCGTGGTGCTTGTCGATCAACCACGCGGTGCGCAGCACCAGCAAACGGAACTGCTCGATCTGGATCCAGCTGTCGGCGATCTTCTCCTGGGTCATCTGGAAATCGGCCAGTCGGCCGTGCCGGGTCTTGCGAGACACCGCGCGTTCACACATCATGTCAAAGGCGCTGCGGGCCAACGCAATTGTGCGCATCGCGTGGTGGATTCGGCCGCCGCCCAGCCGGGTCTGCGCGATCATGAACGCCTGACCCTCGCCACCCAGCACATGGTCGGCGGGCACGCGGACGTCGTTGTAGCGGACGTAGCCATGGGTGGCGCGCTTTGAGGATTCCGCTCCCACGCCGACGTTGCGCACGATCTCGATGCCCGGCGTTTCGGCCGGAACGATGAACAGCGACATCTTGTCGTAGGTGCGGGCCTCGGAGTTCGTGACCGCCATGACGATGAAGAACGACGCGTGTTTGGCGTTGGTGGAAAACCACTTCTCGCCGTTGATGACCCAGTAGTCGCCGTCTCGGGTCGCGGCGGTGACGAATTGCCCTGGGTCAGAACCGCCTTGCGGTTCGGTCATCGAATAGCAGGAGGTGATTTCGCCGTCCAGCAGCGGCTGCAGGTAGCGGGCCTTCTGCTCGTCGGTGCCGAACAGCGCGAGGATCTCGGCGTTGCCGGAATCCGGTGCCTGACAGCCGAACACCGACGGGGCCCAGCGGGAGCGACCCAGAATCTCGTTGAGCAGCGCGAGCTTTACCTGACCGAAGCCCTGGCCGCCCAGTTCCGGCCGCAGGTGGGCGGCCCACAACCCCTGGTCCTTCACCTGCTGCTGCAGCGGCCGCAGGATGGCCATCATCTCGGCGTTCTTCTTGTCGTACGGGTCGAGTGCGACCAGGTCGAGCGGTTCCAGCTCTTCGGTCATGAATTTTTCGACCCAGTCCAGCTTTGCCTGGTATTCGGGGTCGGTTTCGAAGTCCCACACCGTGGCCAACCAATCCCCGGCGCGACGCCGCGCCGGACTCGTTGATGAAGCCACCCCATCCTAGAGCGGGACGGCGGGGGATCAGGCGTCGCCGCGGGTATCGATCACGCGCTGGGCGACGTCGACGAGCTTGGTTTGGCTCTCCTGAGAGAGCCGGCGCAGCAGGTCGAAGGCGCGCAATTCGTCGACGCCGTAGCGCTCCATGATGATGCCTTTGGCCTGCCCGATGCGGTCCCGCGTGGACAGGGCCGATTGCATCTGCCGTCCGTGGCTTCCCGGCCATGATCGCCGAGGCGGCATGCGCGGCGAATACGGTTCCGATGGTCTCGGCCTCGGTGTCCCACACGCCGGGCCGGAAACTGAACAGGTTGAGCGCGCCCGCGGTGCGCTCCGCGGTGTACAGCTTGAACGAGAGGCTGCTCAGCACGCCGTGTTCCACGGCCGCCGGGGCGTATCGAGGCCAGCGGGGTTCCTCGCGCAGGTCATCGCTGCGCACGATCGTCTGTTTCAGCGCGGCATCGTGGCAGGGGCCCTCGTCGAAGTCGTGCTGTAGCTTGTCGAGCTTCGCGACCAGGCTGTCGGTGTCCGCGACCGATTCGAACTCGTCGCCCCCTTTTATCAGCAACACGCCCGCGAGATCGGCCGCCGGAATCAGCTCCACCGCCGCGGTCGTCACGTCGACGAGAACCTGGTCGAGCGAGCGTGGCGCGGCGATCTCGCGGGCCAGCTCCGCCATGCGGGTAGCTAGCTCGTGCCGAGAGGTCGCGTCTAAAGACTCCATGGAACCGGATTCTCCACGATGTGCCACGAGGCGTCACCCCCGCGGTCTTCTGCGGCGCCTCGACCGCCGGCGGTGCAGGAAGTTGCTGTGGCGCGAGTTTGGGGCAAAAGGCCCCGGGTATCCGGCGTCGACACCCCGATCTCGACCCCCAGGAGGCCCCAGTGTTTGTGCACAACAAAGATCTTCAATTCGAAGTGCGGCGTCGACGTCGATTCAGCGCAATTTCGGCAAGACGTTGGCGCGGTAGAACTCGATGGCGACGACGGGATCGTCTTGCGGAAAGTGCAGGAACGGGACGGCGCCGGCGTCGAGAACCCGCTGCACGGCGTCGATGTGGGGAGCGGGGTCGGTGCCGACGGTCCAGCCGGCCAGCACCTTGTCGATGGGGTTGGACTCGGCCGCGCGCTGGATCTCGACGGGATTGGGCTGATCGACGGCCCCGGCCGTGAAACGCCACAGCGTGGCGGCGCGGGCCGCCTCGGCGTTGTCGCCGACGACCGCGAACAGTTCGGCGCGCTTGCCCAGTGTGCCCGCATCGCGGCCGGCGTCCTGCGCGCCGGCGGCGAATGCGGCCAACAGTTTTGGGTTCGTGACGTCGTGGGCCTGGGTGATCCAGCCGTCCCCGCACTGTCCGGCCAGCCTCGCGCTCTTCGGGCCGGCGGCGGCCACGAAGATCGGTGGGGGCGTGGCCGGGACGTCGTAGAGCTTCAGCGAATTCGTCTGAAAATAGCGCCCGGCGAAGGAGATTCGCGACCCGCTCCACAGTTGGCGGATCAGGTCGATCGCCTCGGCCAGCCGGTCGTGGCGCTCGGTGTAATTGCCGTAGGTGTTGGTGGTGGCCTGTTCGTTGAGCCGCTCGCCGGTGCCCACGCCCAGAAACACCCTGCCCGGGTTGAGGATCGCCAGAGAGGCGAAGGCCTGGGCGACCGTGGCCGGGTGGTAGCGGTAGGTCGGACAGGTCACCCCGGTGCCGAACGAAACGTGGCTGGTGGCGCTGCCGACCAAGGCCAGCGTCAGCCACGGGAAACATCGCATGACCTTCGTTGTCCTGCCACGGCTGAATGTGGTCGCTGGCCCACACGTACTGAAAGCCGGCCTGTTCGGCCGCCTGGGCCTGCGCCACCAGCCGGTCGGTGCGGAACTGCTCGTGGGAGAGCACGAAGCCCACGCCCTTGCCCGGCGGCGGTGGACCGCTGGACTTGCCGTGCTCGCCAGCCGGTTTCGCGCATCCGTCGGCCAGGCCGACGGATCCGAGCACGCCCGCGCCGGCGGCCACCCGCCCGAATGCTCGCCGCGAGATGCCGGTCACCGGATCGGCATACCCGTCCCACCGGGACTCACACGCACTAGCCTGATGCGGATGACCCCGCAGGTCCGCCCGGCAGTCAAAGCCGATGTCCGCGAGCTGTCGCGCACGCTGGCCCGCGCGTTCTACGACGACCCGGTG
The DNA here is from genome assembly GCA_963849935.1 of uncultured Actinomycetota bacterium. GTDB lineage: Bacteria > Actinomycetota > Actinomycetes > Mycobacteriales > Mycobacteriaceae > Mycobacterium. Next base: position 467,678 of record CAWKJQ010000015.1, on the reverse strand, counting down.
ATGATCTGGCTGATTCCCGATCAGGACAAGCGGATCGCGCACCTGTCCCGGTTGTTCGCGACGATGACGCGCCACCACCACCTGGCCCGCGGCGGCGTGGAGGTGGCCGGGGTGGACACGAATATCGCGGCGGCGGCGCTGTGGGATCCGCCCGACCAGTGGCAAGAGACGCCCGGCGGGCAGCTGGCGATGACCCCGACATTCATCCGGGTATTCGGGTTGCGGTCGATGCGTGGGCGCGCGGTGCAGGAATTGATGAAAAGCGTGCACCCCGAGGAGCCGCACTGGTATCTGGCCGTGATCGGCAGCGATCCGGCGGTCCGGGGCAAGGGATTTGGTCAGGCGCTGATGCGGTCGCGGCTCGACCGCTGCGACGCCGAGTACTGTCCGGCCTACCTCGAGTCGAGCAAGCCCGAAAATGTGCCGTACTACGAGCGTTTCGGCTTCAGCGTCACGCGTGAGATCATGCTGCCCGAGGGCGGCCCGAGCCTGTGGGCCATGTGGCGCCCGCCACGGTAGGAGCTTGACAGAGGTGGCCTTCTGCCCGCGTTTAACCCCCCGATGCGGCGGGCAACCGGTTGGGCATGAGCGATAACCCTCAGGCCGACGAGCTGGTGGATCCCGCGGACTTCCCCGAAGAGGGCGGCCCGGGCGACACGTTGAACGCGAGCGAAGGTACCGACTCGGACGAATTGCGCAACGACGACGGCGACATCGTCGTCGACCCGCCTGAGGGCTGGAGCGAGGCGGACCGGTTCGGCATGACGGCCAGGGAAGAACGCGAGGGCGAATCCCTCGACGCCCGACTGGCCGCGGAGGAACCCGACGTCCCCGATGACATCGAGCCGGCCGATGATGGTCCGCGGCGCGCTCATCGGGGCCAGATCGACGGCACCCCCGAGGACGGCGACTCGCTGTACGACGTCGTCGACGAGTAAGTCAGTGCTCGGCTGTTTACTGCAGCCGATCGCGTCAGGGCGTGCTTCGCCAGCCGGCGATGCCGGTCGCGATCATCCGCAACTGCTTGACGGCGAGCCGGCGGATGTCTTCGGTCGCCTCGGCGCTCTGCGCATCCTCGATGGCCTCGGCGATGACGATCATGGCGTTGACGAACAGGGTCGCCAGCACGTTGAGATCCTCGGTGCTCCACTTGTTCAGCCCCGGGAATCGCGCCAGGTCGGTGGCCAGCTCGGAGGTGATCAGCCGGATCTCGGTGCGGATGGCGTAGCGCAGCACCGACAGGCCACTGTTGCGCTCCCGGCCGATGAGCCGCCAGTGCTCACGCCTGTCGGCGACGCTGGCGACCAGGATCTCGACGGATGACTCGATCACCCGGTTCGGGTCGAGCTTGCCGGCGCGCGCGTCGCGCAGGGTGTCGCGCAGGCTCCGGAACGACTCGTCGATCAAGACCAGGCCGAGGGCCTCCATCGATTCGAAGTGCCGGTAGAACGCCGCCGGAACGATCCCGACCTCGCGGGTCACCTCGCGCAGGCTCAGGCTGGAGAAGCTGCGGTCCTGCAGCAGCTTGAGCGCCGCGGCGATGATGGCCCGCCGCGTCGCCTCCTTGCGCTCCTCGCGCGACTGGCTTTCGCGCGAGCGCTCGCGGCCTGAGCCGCGCGCGCGTGAGCCAGGAGTACGGCTGTTCACTGTGTGAACCCTACCACAGCCAGGCAGTAAACCCTTGACTACCTGCGGGCGTTGTGGCAGCACGGTGTACATATGTTCACTCAAACCGCTCACTTCTGGCCGAGTCCTCGCGCGGACCCTTCGGCAGCGCGTGTTGGGTTCGGAGCTCTTAGACCTGCTGACCGGTCCGCACGGCGTCGACCGCTACACCGAGCTGGTGGCGCCGACCTGGACGCTCGGGCGAAGCCCGCGCCAAGGTGATCGACGTGCGCCGGACCACGCCGCGCAGTGTCACCCTGACCCTGACCCCCAACGACACCTTCCTGTCCACTCACACCCTCAAAGCCGGCCAGTACGTCAACCTCACCGTCGAGATCGACGGACGCCGGCACACCCGCTGCTATTCGCCCGCCAACGCCGAAGGCGCCACCACCCTCGAGTTGACGATCGGTCGGCATGACGGCGGGCTGGTCTCGAACTATCTGTACGAACACGCCCGCCGCGGCATGGTGGTCGGTCTGGCCGGCGCCGGCGGCGACTTCATGTTGCCGGCGCGGGGACCGCAAGGCCCGCAGCGAATCCTCTTCGTTTCCGGGGGAAGCGGCATCACTCCCGTGATGTCGATGCTGCGGACGCTGGTCGCCAACGGGCATGCCGGCGAAATCGCGTTCGTTCACTACGCCCGCACGCCGGCCGAGGCCTGCTACCGCGACGAGCTGGCCGCGATGCCCGGCGTGCGGGTGCTGCACGGCTACACCCGATCCGACGGCGGCGACCTCGTCGGCCGTTTCGGCGCGGAGCACCTGGCCGCCGCGATGCCGTCGCCTGATGCGGTATTCGTCTGCGGCCCAAGCGCTTTGGTCGAGGCCGTCCGATCGCACTGCGATAACGTCTACACCGAAAGCTTCGTGCCGCCGGCCTTGGATGTACCAGCGAATCCATCGGGCGGGCGAGTCACGTTCTCCGACAGCCGCGTTGACGTCGTCGACGACGGACGGTCGCTGTTGGAGCAGGCCGAATCGGCCGGCCTGTCGCCCGAAAACGGATGCCGGATGGGCATCTGCCACACCTGCACGCGGCGCAAAACCGCCGGCACCGTGCGCAACCTGGTCACCGGTGCGGTCTCGACCGCTCCCGATGAGGACGTGCAGATCTGCGTGTCCGTTCCGGTCGGTGACGTGGACCTGTCGCTGTAGCGGCCGGTCATCCCCAGCCCATGAAAAACTCTGGAGGACAAGCGATGTCGAACGACAAAATTGCCCTGACACCCGAACAGGCCGACGCATTCGGCCGTGAACTCGACGCCATCAAGGAACGCGTGATGGCAGAACTCGGCGAACAGGACGCCGACTACATCCGCCGCGTCATCAAGGCCCAGCGTGCCCTGGAAGTCGGTGGCCGGGCTCTGCTGTTGGCCGGTTCCTGCCCCCGGCCTGGCTGGCGGGCACCACCATGCTGGGCCTGTCGAAGATCCTGGACAACATGGAGATCGGCCACAACATCATGCACGGCCAGTACGACTGGATGCGCGACCCGGCGATCTCCGGTCGCACCTTCGAGTGGGACACCGCATGCCCGGCCGACCAATGGCGGCACTCGCACAACTACATGCACCACACCCACACCAACATCGTGGGGATGGACCGCGACATCGGCTACGGAATCCTGCGGATGAGCGAAGACCAGCCCTGGCAGCCGTACTTCATCGGCAACCCGATCTATGCGTTTCTGCTGATGGTGCTGTTCCAGTACGGCGTTGCCCTGCACGAGCTGGAAACCGAGCGCATTCGCTCCGGTGAGATCCGGCTCGAGGACAAGCGCGAGGTCCTTCGGGCCATCTGGAAGAAGACCCGTCGGCAGACCCTCAAGGACTACGTCGCCTTCCCACTGCTGGCCGGGCCCGTCGCGCCGTTCGTCTTCACCGGCAATCTGACGGCCAACCTGATGCGCAACGTGTGGTCGTACATGATCATCTTCTGCGGCCACTTCCCGGACGGGACACAGGAATTCACCGTCGAAGAAACCAAGGACGAATCGCGCGGCAGGTGGTATTTCCGCCAGGTCCTCGGCTCGGCAAACCTGACCGGCGGCAAGATCTTTCACCTGCTGTCCGGCAACCTGTCGCACCAGATCGAGCACCACCTGTTCCCCGACATGCCGGCCCGCCGCTACTCCGACATCGCGCCCGAGGTGCAGGAGATCTGCGAACGCTACGGCATCCCGTACAACCGCGGTCCGCTGCTGCGCCAGTTCGGCACCGTCGTGCGCAAGATCGTCCGGCTGACCTTCCCGGACTCGTGGGGGCGCAAAGCCAGTGTCGACGAGTCCCGCGAGCGAGCCGGTCGCCGCGTAAATCCGCGCGGTCCGGGCATTGCCTCGCGCCGGGACAGGGGGACAATGAGGCCCGTGGAATGGACCGGCGCGCGCTATGCGGATACCCCGACCGTAGAGGCCTCGACATGGATCGACGCGGACCCCGCGCGGGTGTGGAGCCTGGTCTCCGATATCGCGCTGATGCCGGCGTTCAGCAACGAGCTCAAGGCCGTGGAATGGGCCGAGGGATCGGATGGCCCGCGGGTCGGCGCCCGGTTCATCGGGCACAACGAGCACGATGCGTTCGGGCAGTGGGACACCACCTCGCACATCGTCGCCTGCGATGAGCCGAACGAATTCGCTTGGGCGGTCGGCGAAGCCGACAACCCCGCGGCGAAATGGCGGTTCCAGCTGGCGCCGCGCGACGGCGGCACCATCCTGAACTATTGGATGCAGATGGGGCCGGGACGCTCGGGTTTGTCGGTGGCCATCGAGTCGATGCCCGACAAGGAACAGAAAATCGTGTTCGTGCGGCTGCGCGAGTTCGAGGGTGCGATCGGTAAAACCCTGGCGGCGATCAAACGGCTGGCCGAACGCGGAGTGCATTGATGCGGACCGCCACGACGGTCGAGTTTTCCGGTGCGGGGAGCGAAATCGCTGAGATCGTGGCGTTGGTCGTCGAGGCCGAGAAGCTGGGTCTCGACGTCTGCTGGGTGGCCGAGGCGTGGGGCGCGGATGCGCCGTCGGCGCTGGGTTACCTCGCGGCGCGGACCGAGCGGATGTTGCTGGGCTCCGGCGTCCTGCAGGTCGGTACGCGGTCGCCGGTCATGGTCGCCCAGACCGCGATCACGCTGTCCAATCTGTCGAACGGCCGATTTCTGCTCGGTCTGGGCGCCTCGGGCCCCCAGGTGATCGAGGGCCTGCACGGTGTCTCGTTCAGCCGGCCGCTGGCGCGCATCTCCGAAACGATCGACATCGTGCGGCAGGTGTTCGCCGGCGGGAAAATCTCCTATGCGGGAGAGGAATTCGAAATCCCCCGCCCGGGGGCGAGGCGGTACCGATGCGGTTGTCGACCCGCGCCGAGCACGCCGTTCCGGTCTATCTGGCCGCCCTGTCTCCGGCGATGCTGCGGTTGACCGGACGCGTCGCCGACGGCTGGCTGGGCACCAGCTTCGTTCCCGAAGGCGCCGGCGACGCCTACTTCTCCCACCTCGACGAGGGGCTGGCGGCCGCGAACCGCACTCGCGCCGACATCGACATCTGCCAGGGCGCCGAAGTGGCTTTCGCCGCAGACGAAGACGAGCTGCGCGGCATGGTCGCGGGCCGCAAAACAGAGCTGGCCTTCAGCCTCGGCGGCATGGGATCGTCGAGCACAAACTTCTACAACCGGGCCTACAGCCGGCAGGGCTGGGCAGACGTCGCCGCCGAGGTGCGCGAGCGCTGGCAGCGCGGCGACCGGGACGGCGCGGCCGCCTTGGTGACCGACGAGATGGTGCTGGCCACCACGCTCATCGGGACCGAGGAGATGGTCTGCGCGCGCCTTGCGGTGTGGCGCGATGCCGGCGTGAACACCGTGCGGCTCTATCCCGCGGGCGACACCCTGGACGCCAAGCTGGAGACGTTGGGCCGGGCTGATCGAGCTGGTTCGGGCGACCACCTGACTCAGCGCGGGAGAGTGGTCAGCTCACCTCGGTGGGGGCGTCGGTCGCCTTGACGAGTTTCACCTCGGGCCGCTGCGGCACACCGTCGGCAAGGAACCACCGAAACGCCAGATTGCCACGCGGATAGCCCAGCGTGGTAAGCGAATTCGGGTGCGCCGTCTGGGCGGCGGACAAAACCACCGTCACGGAACCGTCGCTGTTGAGAACGGCGCTGTGGCCGTTGAGAGAGCACCGGGCATCCTGCGCGCCGAAGGTCGCCATGAACTGGTTCCACACCACCAGGTTCCAGAACCTGCATGACGGCGGCCGGTGCGTGATCACCAGCGCCTCGTCGTCGTCGAGCACGAAGCTGCCGTAGGAGTAGCAGGCGTCGCGCGCCGACCAGCCGAAGTTGGCGTCGGGCACCTGGTAGGGATCGGCGAAAGCGTTGGCGGCATGGGCGGTTTCGTGTCCCAGTGCGTGCTGCTCGTCAACCCGGTTCCCGACGGCCAGCGGCACGATGGCGAACATGGTGCGCAACCAGGTGGCGGCGGCGCGCAGGCTCGCCGCGGTTTCGGCGTCGCCGTGCCGGATCGGGTCGGGCTCATCGAGCGCGTCGATGTGCCACGTCACCGGGCGGCCGGTCAGCGGATCGGCCTGGTAGTCGCGGGTCATCAGCACGGCCGCGTCGGGCGTGGCGGGAAAATCGAAGGTGAAGTTGCCGTCGGCGTCGATGTCGAGATCGGTGTCGCGGACGATCGCGACGACCCGATCCGACCATGCGCCGGGTGATGGCTCGTTGTAAGCGGTCACCGAAAAGTACACGCTGTCACCCTTGTTCCCGCTGATGCGGTACCGGCGGGCGGGATCGACCGGGCAGATGAAGTAGTAGGCGTCGGTGTTGTCCCCGCCCCAGCGGCGGTCGCGGCGGAACGGCGTGTTCACCGCGACGAACTGCGGCCGGCCCGGTTCGGGGAACAGATAGCTGTCCAGGGCCACGCCCAGGGTGGTGGCGAGCATGCGGTAGCCGTCGGCGACGTGCCGGTCGTCGGTGACGGCACGGTCGCCCTCGAGGAACGAGTGGTCCAGTTCGCCAAGCGTTTTCAGCAGTTCCTGCCACGCGTCCGTCGACTGGTGCGTCATGCGCTGATTCCTTTCAGGAGCAACTTGGTGGTGCGATCGACCCAGGCATCGTCGAGTTCGGTGGCGCGGGTGAGCAGGGCGACCAGCGTGATGCCGGCGATGGTCTCGGCCAGTTCGGCGGCGGTCACGTCGGGCCGCACCTCGCCGCGCGCCGCGGCCGCCGCGAGCCATTCGGCGAGGCCACCGCCGATGACGCCGGCGAACCGCTCCAGCAGCGCCGAATGCAGCGTCGGATCCGCGGCCATCTCGCCGATCAGCCCGGCAGCGCCGCCCTGGCGGCCGGTGTGGTGAGGAAAGCCATTGTGCGGCGCACCATCTCACGCAGGCCTTGGGCAGTCGACCCGGTGTCGGGAATCGCGGTGGCGGCGCCGATCGGGAACACCGCCTCGTGCACCAGGTGCGCCTTGCTGGGCCAGCGGCGATAGATCGCGGGCTTGCTGGTGCCGGCGCGCTCGGCGATGGCGGAGACCAATAAGCCGGGGTAACCGGTTTCGGCCAGGAGTTCAACCGTCGCGCTAAGCACCGCGGCGTCGATCCGGGGATCACGGGGTCTGCCAAAATCCACAACCATTACGAAACTCAGAGTAACATAAGTCGCCGTGAACGTTCGCCTCGACGACCTCGCCTCGCCCCGGTTCAGCGCCGAGGGCCAGCAGATCCTGGACATGATGGCCGCGATGGCCCCGGAGTGCCCGTTGGATGCCGATGCGCTGCACGCCCAGGCCAGCGCCGACACCGGCCTGGACGATTTCGGGCCCGACGACTACCGGGAACGCCTCGAGGTCTACCTGGCCGCGCTGCGCGAGATCGACGGACTGCACGAGGCCGGGGTGGTGAACTTCTATGGGCAGCTGCTGCAGGTGCTCAAGAACCGGCTGCTGCTGACCGATCTGCTGAGCCGCCATCCCGAGATCAACGAGATCGAACTGCGCTCGCCCGTGGTCATCGCCGGGCTGCCCCGCACCGGCACCACGCACCTGCACAATCTGCTGGCCGCGCCGCCGACCTTTCGCACCATGCCGTACTGGGAAAGCAACGAGCCGTTCCCGATGCCGAATGAAGTTGGCATTGAACCGGATCCGCGGCGAACCCGGATGGATGTCGCGGTCGGCGTGATCAACATGGTGATGCCGCATTTCGCGCTCATGCACGAGATGACCACCGATCACGTCCACGAGGAGATCCAGCTGCTGGCCAATGACGTGTCCACGATGCTGCTGGAGACGCTCGCCGAGGTGCCCCGCTGGCGCGACTACTACCAGGCCCACGATCAGACGCCGCACTACGAATACCTGGCCACCCAACTTCGCGCGATGCAGTACCTGCGCGGCGGGCGGCGCTGGCTGCTCAAATCGCCCCAGCATCTCGAGCAGGTGCCGGTCCTGAATCGGGTATTTCCCGACAGCATCGTGGTGTTCACCCACCGCGATCCCGTCCCGGTGGCGCTGTCGATGATCGCGATGATCACCTACTCCGCCCGCATGCACCGCTCGCCGGTGCCGGTCGAGCAGATCGCCACCTCCTGGATCGACCGCCTGGATCAGATGCTCACCGCGCTCATCCGCGACCGCGACACCATCGGTCCGGACCGCTCGATCGACATCCGTTTCGACGACTTCATGGCCGACGAACTCGGCGTGGCCGAACGGGTATACGCCCTGGCCGGCGAACCGTTTACCGACGAGGCACGCAAGGCCATCGTCGACTACCTGTCGGGCCACCGGCGTGGCCGCCTGGGCAACGTCGAAACGTCATACGAGATGTTCGGGCTGAACGAAGACAGCGTGCGGGAGCGCTTCGCACCGTACGCTCGAGCGATTCCTGGCCTAAGCCTTTGCGAGCCACTACGTTCTCAAAGCATGGTCACTATGCCCGAGCTGGACGGTGTCGAACACAGGTACGTCGATCTGGGAAACGGCGTGACGATTCACGTCGCCGACGCGGGTCCGGCAAACGGGCCGGCGGTGATGCTGGTGCACGGCTTCCCGCAGAACTGGTGGGAGTGGCGCGCGCTCATCGGGCCGCTGGCCGCCGACGGCTACCGGGTGCTGTGCCCGGATCTCCGCGGCTCGGGCTGGAGCTCAGCGCCGCGGTCGAGTTACACCAAGGACGAGATGGCCGACGATCTGGCCGGGGTGCTGGATCACTTGGGTGTCGCGGCGGTCAGCCTGGTGGCCCACGATTGGGGCGGGCCGGTCGCCTTCATCATGATGCTGCGCCATCCGGAAAAGGTGACCGGGTTTTTCGGTGTGAACACCGTTGCGCCGTGGGTAAAGCAGAGTTTGTCGACGCTCCGCAACATCTGGCGCTTCTGGTATCAGATCCCCATCTCGTTGCCGTTCATCGGGCCGCGGGTGATCAGTGATCCCGACTCCCGGTTCGTCCGCCTGCTCGGGTCATGGGTGGGTGGGGGCTTCACGCTTCCCGAGGATGACACCCGCATGTACATCGAGTGCATGCAGCAGCCCGGCCACGCGGAGGCCGGTTCGCGGTGGTACCGGAGCTTTCAGACCAAGGAGATGCTGCGCTGGATGCGCGGCGAGTACGACGACGCCCGCGTCGACGTTCCCGTCCGTTGGCTCACGGGTACCAAAGATCCGGTGATCACGCCGGAGCTGACCGACGGATATGCCGAGCGCATAAGGGATTTCGAGGTCGAGCTCGTCGACGACGTCGGCCACTGGATCGTCGACCAGCGACCCGAGCTGGTTCTGGACCGCGTCCGGGCGTTCCTCAGAACCGTAACCTGATCTGCGACAGCGGTTTTGGCCCGCGATGTCAGTCGACGCCGATGGTCACTTCTGTCGACTTGATGAACACGGTCGCCTTCTGGCCAACCTCGAGCCCGAGGTCGGTCGCGGCATCCTTGGTGACCGACGACGTGACGACCTGGTCGCCGCCGTCGAGCGTCACCTTGACCACCGCCATGACGGTGCCGAGTTCGACCTCGGTGATGGTCCCGCTGAGCTGGTTACGGGTCGAGAGCCGCATCGCTAGGTCCTCCATTTCCTCGAAAGCCATTCCGGCGATGAGCCTAGCCCCGAAAAGCCCTCGCGCGGCGCGCGGTTTCCCGTCAGTGCCGAGGTCCAAGCAGAGCCACGGAGGCATCCACGGCTGGTTCGACGATCTCGCGGACGGCCCGACCGTCTTCGACCGCAAGCGCGGTGAGTTCACGCAGACCGCCCAACAGGACCACGGCCAGCGGCGCCGTCAGCGGAGGCAACTCGGCTCGCCGAAACCCCGGGCTCGCGCTCAGGTCGATCAGCAGGCTGGACAACACCTGCAAACCGCGGCGCTGCACCGGACGAGCGGCGTCGCCGAGTGACGGCAGTTCCCGGATCAAGCTCAAGGTGAGGGCGGGCCGGGATTCGATGTGCGCGACGTAGGCCTCGACCGCCTGGCGTATCTGCAGGTGCCAGTCCGCTTGGGGATCGACCGCTGACTCGATGCGTCGGCCGAGTAGCTCGATGTCCACACCCAGCAGCTCCAGGAAGCACTCTTGCTTGCCGGCGAAGTGGTCGTAGAACGTGCGCTTGGAGGTGCGCGCGTAACGGACGACGTCGGCGACCGTGCTGGCGCGGTAACCGCGCTCGCTGATCGAGGCGGCGAGGCCGTCCAGCAGCCGTTGCCGGAATGGATCGCCTGCGACGGCAACATCGGCCGTCGCTGCCACCGCTGATGTCACGCAGGCGCCCCTTTCGGTGGATGCGGCACCTTGTCAGGCTTGGTACTTCAAAGTACCGTACTGAGAAGATGCTGCGGTACATCGCCGTACCACCCCGATCCGGGGCGGATGTTGGGAGAAGCCATCGTCATGAGCCAGCAAGTCGCCGCGCAGGCGGCCACCGTGAAGTTGCCTCCCGCCGTCCGGATTCCGAAGGTGCTTCAGGGCGTCGGATTCGCGATGTCACGGCGCTGGATGATCCAGCGGCTGGCCCGCCGCCACGGCGATGTGTTCACGCTGAACCTGCCGATGTATGGGCGCGTCGTTGCGGTTGGCGATCCCCAACTGGCCAAGCAGATCTTCACCACCAGCCCCGACGAGCTCGGCAATATTCAGCCCAATCTGAGCAGGCTGTTCGGTACCGGCTCGGTCTTCGCGCTCGAGGGCGACGAACATCGCCGACGGCGCAGGTTGCTGGCGCCGCCGTTCCACGGCAAGAGCATGAAGAACTACGAGAGCATCATCGAAGAAGAGACGCTGCGCGAAACCGCCGGCTGGCCCGAAGGCAAACCTTTCCCGACGCTGCCGCCGATGATGCGGATCACGCTCAACGCGATCCTGCGCGCCGTTTTCGGCGCCGAAGGCGACGAACTCGACGAGTTGCGCAAGCTGATTCCGCCGTGGGTCACCCTGGGCTCGCGGCTTGCGTCGGTACCGATGCCCAAACGCGACTACGGCCGGTACAGCCCGTGGGGCCGGCTGGCCGAATGGCGGCGCCGGTACGACCGAGTCATCGACAAGTTGATCGACGACGAGCGGGCTGATTCGAACTTCGCCGAGCGGACCGACGTCCTCGCGATGCTGCTGCGCACCACCTACGAAGACGGTTCGGCCATGTCGCGCAAGGACATCGGCGACGAGCTGCTGACCCTGCTGGCGGCCGGACACGAGACCACCGCGTCCACGCTGGGCTGGGCGTTCGAGCGGATCAGCCGGCACCCCGACCTGTTGACGGCTCTGGTCGAGGAGGCCGACAACGGCGGCAGCGAGCTGCGGCAGGCGACGATCCTGGAAGTTCAGCGGGCCCGAACGGTCATCGACCTCGCCGGTCGCCACGTGTATCCCGAGACCTTCCAGCTTGGCGAGTGGGTGATTCCGCGCGGCGATTCGATCATCGTGGGCATCGGGCAGATTCACAGCAATCCCGACGTCTTCCCCGATCCCGAGCGTTTCGACCCGCAACGCTTCATCGGAACCAAGCCGTCGGCGTTGTCGTGGATTCCGTTCGGCGGCGGGACCCGCCGTTGCGTGGGAGCCGCGTTCGCCAACATGGAGATGGATGTCGTGCTCCGAACGGTGTTGCGCCGCTTGACCATTGAGACGACGGACGCGCCCGACGAGCGCTGGCACGGCCGCGGAGTCGCGTTCACGCCCAAGGACGGCGGCCGAATTGTGATGCGCCGGCGCTGAACTCGGCGTGACTCGTTTACTGGCCGGCGGTCGCGCGGCGCGGCAGTTTCCAGCCCGGGCGGATGAAGTGGCAGGTGTATCCGTTGGGATAGTGCTGCAGGTAGTCCTGGTGCTCGGGTTCGGCTTCCCAGAAGTCGCCGGCCGGGCTGACCTCCGTCACCACCTTGCCGGGCCATAAACCGGACGCCTCGACGTCGGCGATCGTGTCCAGCGCGATCCGCTTCTGGTCCTCGTCGAGATAGAAGATGGCCGACCGGTAGCTGGTTCCCCGGTCATTGCCCTGCCGGTCTTTCGTTGTCGGATCGTGGATTTGGAAGAAGAACTCCAGCATCGTGCGGTAATCGGTGACCGCCGGGTCGTAGACGATCTCGATGGCTTCGGCGTGCGTGCCGTGGTTGCGGTAGGTCGCATTGGGGACGTCACCACCGGTGTAGCCGACCCGCGTCGAAACCACGCCCGGCTGCTTGCGGATCAGGTCCTGCATCCCCCAAAAGCAGCCGCCGGCGAGAATCGCTTTCTGGTTGGTCATCGTTCGTCCTCCATAACCGGCCAGCACTCGGGCAGGAACAAACCCAGGCTACACTCCGCCGATGAGCTGCAACGGTGCCGCGAAATCATGAGCACGCGGAACTTCTCCCGTAGCGAGCTGGCCGCCGCCTTCGAGAAATTCGAAGCAACCGTTGATGCGGCTGCGCAATCGCAGGACTGGGACGCCTGGGTCCAGCACTACACGCCCGACGTCCTGTACATCGAGCACGCGGCGGGCACCATGCACGGCCGCGACGAGGTCCGCGAGTGGATCAGCCGGACGATGGGCAGCTTTCCCGGAAGCCACATGGTCGCGTTTCCGTCGCTGTGGTCGGTGATCGACGAGCCCACCGGGCGCATCATCATGGAACTCGACAACCCGATGCGCGATCCCGGCGACGGGACCGTCATCGGCGCGACCAACATCTCGATAATCACCTATGCCGGCGACGGCCTGTGGCGTCGGCAGGAAGACATCTACAACCCGCTGCGCTTCGTGCAGGCCGCGCTGAAGTGGTGCCGCAAGGCGCAGGAGCTCGGCACCCTCGACGAGGACGCCGCGCGCTTCATGGACCAGTACGGAGGGGCCCAGTGACCGCCAGACCCAAACTTGTCATCGGGGCCAACGGCTTTCTGGGTTCGCATGTGACCCGCCAGCTCGTCGCCGACGGCCATGAGGTGCGGGCGATGGTGCGTGAACGCGCCAACACCCGCGCCATCGATGACCTTGCGCTGACCCGGTTTCACGGCGACGTGTTCGATACCGCCATGCTGCGGGAGGCGATGGACGGTGTGGACGACGTCTACTACTGCGTCGTCGACACCCGCGCCTGGCTGCGCGACACCGCCCCGCTGTTTCGGACCAACGTCGAGGGGCTGCGCAACGTTCTCGATGTGGCCGTCGCGCAACCCGACCTGCGCCGCTTCATCTTCACCAGCACCTATGCGACGGTCGGCCGGCGCCGCGGGCACGTAGCGACCGAAGACGACATCGTCGGCACCCGCGGACTGTCGGACTATGTCCAATCCCGGGTTCAGGCCGAAAACCTGGTGATGCGCTACGTGGCCGAGTCCGGGCTGCCCGCGGTGGCGATGTGCGTGTCGACGACCTACGGCGACGGCGACTGGGGCCGCACCCCGCACGGCGCCTTCATCGCCGGCGCGGTCTTCGGCAAGCTGCCCTTCACGATGGAGGGCATCCAGCTGGAAGTCGTCGGCGTCAACGATGCCGCCCGGGCCATGATCCTGGCCGCCGAACGCGGGCGCATCGGCGAGCGATACCTGATCTCCGAACGGATGATCGCGTTGAAGGAGGTGGTCCGGATCGCGGCCGACGAGGCAGGTGTGCCCGCGCCGCGACGCTCGATCTCCGTCCCGATGCTCTACGCCCTGGGCGCGCTGGGCAATCTGCGGGCCCGGCTCACCGGAAAGGACGCCGAGCTCAGCCTCGCGTCGGTGCGCATGATGCGTGCCGAAGCACCCGTCGACCACAGCAAGGCCGTGCGCGAATTGGGTTGGCAACCACGTCCGGTCGAGGAATCCATCCGCGAGGCGGCCCGCTTCTGGGCCGCTCTGAAGACGGCGCAGCCGGGCCGGAAAGACACCCAGAACAGCGGCGCCGCCAGGACCGAATAGGCGGTCGGCCCACAATGGGAAGCGTTGGCTATCGCCCGGTGTTGCAGTGTCTGATCGCGTCTAAGGAGGAACCATCATGGCCCACCCGGAAATCAAAGAACCCAACGCGGGGCACCCGATCACCATCGAGCCGACCCAGGGACGGGTGCAGGTGCGCGTCAATGGCGAGCTCGTCGCCGACACCACCGCCGCGCTGGAACTGCGCGAAGCCACTTTGCCTGCGGTGCAATACATTCCGATAGCCGACGTGGTCCAGGACCGGCTCACCCGGACGGATACCAGCACCTACTGCCCCTTCAAGGGCGAGGCCAGCTACTACAGCGTGACCACCTCGGCCGGCGACACCGTGGACGACGTGATCTGGACGTACGAGCAGCCCTATCCGGCGGTCGCCGCCATCGCGGGGCACGTCGCCTTCTACCCCAACAAGGCCGACATCAGCGTCTCGGCTCAGTAGGGGACCCACCCGGGCAGCGCGGTCGCGACCGCACTGGTGTCGCTGTACAGGCGCATCGAGACGATCAGCCCGTCGCGGGTGTCGAAGATGCACACGAACGGGCTGTCGTACTCGAGGCCGCCGGCCGTGGTGCCGGTGGCCTGCGCCTCCACGACCACGGTCTCTCCCTCGTTGACGCAGCGCACCAAGTCGATGGTGAGTTCGAGGTCTTTCTTGCGTTGCTCGACGGCTTGCCGAAATGTGCGTTTGTCGCAGGAAGTACGCGTGTAGAGCGTCCAGTAGGTGAAGTCGTCACTGAGCAGCGCGAAGCCCTCGTCCAGATCGCCGCCGTCGCTGGTGCTCTGGAGGAACATCCAGGCCAGTTCGCCCTGCGGGTCATCGAACGGCGTCATCACAACGCAATATTGACTTGGGACGCAGTTCACGGTCAATCGGAGCAGTCGGAGAATCATCGGGTGAAGAGCACGCGCACGGTCGTGTTTCCCGGAGCGGTCAGCTTCGGGCACACTCTGGCGCCGCTGCGCCGCGGCCCGGGGGATCCGTGTTTCCGCGCTACCGGCGACGGCTCGATCTGGCGCACCAGCCTGCTGCCCACCGGGCCCGTCACGGCCCGGATCACCCGCGTCGCGCCCAACGCCGCGCAGGCGTGGCGTGGGGCGGCGGCGCGCAGGAGTTCGTCGAAATGCTGCCCGCCATGCTCGGTCTCGAGGACGACCACTCGGATTTCGTGCCGCGGCATCCGACGGTCGCCGCGGCGTACCAGCGGGTTCCCCACCTGCGCCTGGGCCGAACCGGCCTGGTGCTGGAGGCTCTGATCCCGGCGATCATCGAGCAGCGGGTGCCCGGCGCCGACGCGTTTCGGTCGTGGCGGGTGCTGGTGTCCAAGTACGGGACGCCGGCACCGGGTCCGGCGCCGCACGGGATGCGCGTCATGCCGTCGGCGGAGGTGTGGCGAAGCATCCCGTCGTGGGAGTTTCATCGCGCCAATGTCGACCCGAGACGGGCGCAGACGGTGGTGACCTGCGCGCGACGGGCCGCCTCGCTGGAACGGCTGGTGTCACGGCCGACGGTGCAGGCCCGTGAGGCGCTGATGTCGCTGCCCGGAGTGGGGGAGTGGACCGCCGCCGAGACGGCGCAACGCGCCTTCGGAGATGCCGACGCCGTTTCGGTGGGTGACTACCACATCCCGAAAATGATCGGCTGGACATTGCTGGGGCGGCCCGTCGACGACGCGGGCATGCTCGAACTGCTCGAGCCGATGCGGCCGCACCGCCAGCGGGTGGTCCGGTTGCTCGAAGCCAGCGGACTGGCGTACGAACCGCGCCGCGGTCCGCGGCTGCCGGTGCAGCAAATCCACTCTCTGTGATCCGCTGCGTTTTTCAGCATCGGCCATCGGGTACCCCACGGGCAAGTAACGTGTGCGAACCCCATGGAAGGAAGCTAGGAAACAACCGATGACTCAGTTCACGATTCCGGGATTGACCGACAAGCAGGCAGCGCGGCTCACCGAACTGCTGCAGAAGCAACTGAGCACCTACAACGATCTTCACTCTGACGCTGAAGCACATTCACTGGAACGTGGTGTGGCCCGAACTTCATCGGCGTGCACGAGATGATCGACCCGCAAGTCGACGCGGTGCGTGGGTTTGCCGACGATGTCGCCGAACGCATTGCGGCCCTTGGTGCTTCGCCGCAGGGCACCCCCGGCGCCATCATCAAGGACCGCTCGTGGGACGACTACTCGGTCGGCCGCGACACGGTCCAGGCGCATCTGGCCGCGCTGGACCTCGTCTACACCGGCGTGATCGAGGACATTCGCCAATACATCGACGAGACAGATGAACTCGACCAGGTGACCCAGGACCTGCTTGATCGGCCAGGCGGGGCAGTTGGAGAAATTCCAGTGGTTCGTCCGGGCGCACCTGGAAAGCGCCGGCGGGGAGCTGGCCCACCAAGGGCAAGAGCACCGAAAAGGACGCCGCCAGCAGCGCTCGTGGCAAATCCTGAGATTCCCCGTTCTGCCTGAATTCGCGCGTTCGCCCCGGCACCTCATGCCGGGGCGAACGTGTCGGGTCAGCATGCTCGCAGGAGCGGACCTCCTTCCGGAATAAGTGGACCCTAGTCCGGTTATATAAGGCATCTACTGATGGAGGAGGCCAAATGCCTGCAGTTACCGCTGACACACTGACATTGCCGCGAATCAGCGGCCCCGGCCCCGCCGACACCGAGCGCCCGGTCCGATCGATCACCACCGGCCCGCGCGGCTATGAGGGCGAGGGATTTCCGGTCGTGCGTGCGTTCGCGGGAGTCAGCACGGCCGCGCTCGACCCCTTCGTGCACATGGACCAGATGGGTGAGGTCGAATACCAGCCGGGCGAGCCCCGGGGCACCGATTGGCATCCGCACCGCGGCTTCGAAACCGTGACCTACATGCTCGACGGGAAGTTCGCGCACCAGGACTCCCACGGTGGTGGCGGCCTGATCGCCGACGGCGCCACGCAGTGGATGACGGCCGGCTCCGGCATCCTGCACATCGAGACGCCGCCGGCCGAACTGGTCGACAGCGGCGGACTCTTCCACGGCGTCCAGCTCTGGGTGAACCTGCCGAAGAAGGACAAGTTCGCGCCCGCCGCGGTATCAGTCCATCGAGGGCGGCGACGCCGCATTGCTCGCTTCCGATGACGGCGGTGCGCTGATCCGCATCATCGCCGGTGAGATCGACGGACACCGCGGCCCCGGAGTCACCCACACCCCGATCACCTTGGCGCACGCGACGATCGAGAACGGGGCCCAGCTCAACATTCCGTGGCGGCGCGACTTCAACGCGCTGGTCTACGTGTTGTCGGGCAGCGGATACGTCGGCCCGGTCGCCCACCCGATCCGCCAGGGGCAGCTAGCGGTCCTGGGGCCCGGCGATCGGATCACCGTGGGAGCCCAGCGAACCCATGATTCGAGCGGCGCGCCGGTCCGCGGCGCCATTGATTTGCTGCTTCTGGGCGGACGGCCGATTCGCGAGCCGGTATTCCACTACGGGCCTTTCGTGATGAACACCCGCACGGAATTGATCGAGGCGCTCGAGGACTACCAGGCCGGAAGATTTGGCAATATTCCGCCAAATGCGCTAATGCCACACCATGGCGGTGGCACACTCTAGCAATGCTGCCACGGGGGAATCGCAGGCCGGGGCGTCCGCCTGCGGCAAAGGCTGACGAGACACGACAACGAATCATCCAGGCTGCTCGTCTGGTGTTCAGCGAACGGGGTTACGACGGCGCCACGTTTCAGGCCATCGCGGCGCGTGCGGACCTGACCCGGCCGGCCATCAACCACTACTTCTCGAGCAAGCGGGTGCTTTATCGCGAAGTTCTGGACGAGACCAACGAATTCGTCATCGGGGCCGGCATCAGACAGGCAGAACGCGAAACCACCGCTGGCGGGGCAGCTGACGGCGTTCATCTCCGCGGCGATGAAAGCCAATTCGAAGAATCCCTGCCGGGTCCGCTTTTTTAATCACGCGGCGTACTGGAATCGCAGCGCCATCCGGAATTGAGCGGCACCGAAAACGATTCCGTGCGGATTGCCCGAGAATTTCTGACGCGGGTCGATCAACGACGCGATCGAGCGCGGCGAAATCGTCGCCGGCATCGACGCA
Source organism: uncultured Actinomycetota bacterium (assembly GCA_963849935.1). Taxonomy (GTDB): domain Bacteria; phylum Actinomycetota; class Actinomycetes; order Mycobacteriales; family Mycobacteriaceae; genus Mycobacterium. The sequence goes on along the minus strand of CAWKJQ010000015.1, from coordinate 449,550 downwards.
TCGGCATTGGTCGAGACACTGCTGGTGGTGGTCTGCGGGGTCGGTCTCTATGCGGGCTATATCGAGAGCCCGGAGAACTGCTGGCCGTCGTCGGTGTGCTGCGCCAGCTCCTGGAAGGCGCGCTCTGGCAGCCCGGGGCCTAGCGCTCGTCGGCGCGCAGTGAAGTTGCGCACAAAGCGTATAGGCTAACTAACTTATCCCGGTACCCTGGTCGGGATATGACCGACCTGGATGCCTCGACACCGCCCTCCGTGCGGTCTGCCGGCGACAGCTGGACCATCACCGAACTCGTCGGCGCCACCGCGCTGGGCGTCGCCGCGTCGCGGGCGGCCGAAACCGCCGGACCCGATCCGCTGATCCGGGACGAGTTCGCACGTCTCTTGGTGTCGTCGGCCGGTCCGGCGTGGGCCCGGCTGGCCGACCCAGAGCTCGCCTGGCTCGACGGCGATCAGCATGGGCAGCGCTCGCATCGGTGCGGTATCGACTACCAGGCCGTACGCACCCATTTCTTCGACGAGTACTTCGCGGAGGCCGTCGGCGCCGGGATCCGGCAAGTGGTGATTTTGGCCGCCGGCCTTGACTCCCGGGCATACCGGCTGGACTGGCCGACCGGCACCACGGTCTACGAGATCGACCAGCCCCAGGTGCTGCGAGTACAAGACCGAAATCCTGCAGCGGCACGGCGCCGTGCCCTCGGCCATTCGGCACCCCGTCCCGGTGGACCTGCGTGACGACTGGCCCGCAGCGCTGACGGCCGCCGGTTTCGACCGCACCCAACCCACCGCCTGGCTGGCCGAAGGCCTGCTGCCGTACCTGCCCAGCGACGCTCAGGACCGGCTGTTCGAAATGGTCACCGCGCTCAGCGCGCCGGACAGTCAGCATCGCCGTCGAAATGTTCGGGATGAACTCCCGGGGCAACTCCCAGCGCTGGCTGCGGATGCGCGAACGGCTCGGCCTGGACGTCAACGTCCACGCGCTGACCTACAACGAGCCCGACCGTTCGGATGCCGCAGCGTGGCTTGCCGCCCATGACTGGCAGGTGCACAGCGTGAGCAATCGCGACGAGATGGCCCGACTGGGCCGTCCGGTGCCCGACGACCTGACCGACGAGGCGGTCCGCAGCACACTGCTGCGGGCGCGTCTTGGCAAGCCCACCGCCTGACCGAAAACTGATCAAGGAGCAACGCCATGAGTTCACTGCGCACCCACGACGACACCTGGGACATCAAGAGCAGCGTCGGCACCACCGCGGTGATGGTCGCCGCCGCCCGGGCGATCGAGACCGAGCAACCCGACGCGCTGATCCGCGACCCGTACGCCCGGCTGCTCGTCAACAACGCCGGCGCCGAGGTTTTGTGGGAGGCCATGCTCGACCCGGACGTCGTGGCCAAGATCGAAGCCATCGATGAAGAGTCCGCCGCCCGGATGCAGCACATGCGCGGCTATCAGGCGGTGCGGACCCACTTCTTCGACTCGTACTTCGCCGACGCCGTCGCCACCGGAATCCGGCAGGTGGTGATCCTCGCGTCCGGGCTGGACTCGCGGGCGTACCGCCTCGACTGGCCGGCCGGCACCACCGTTTACGAGATCGACCAGCCCCAGGTGCTGGACTACAAATCCACCACGCTGGCCGAAAGCGGCGCCAAGCCTTCCGCCGATCGTCGCGAGGTGGCGATCGACCTGCGGGAGGACTGGCCCGCCGCGCTGCGCGCCGCCGGATTCGACCCGGCCCGGCCGACCGCCTGGCTGGCCGAGGGATTGCTGATGTACCTGCCCGCCGAGGCGCAGGACAAGCTGTTCACCCAGATCGGCGAGCTGAGCCCGGCGGGAAGCCGCGTCTCCGCCGAAACTGCACCCGATGCACGCCGAGGAGCGGCGCCAGCAGATGCGGGAACGGTTCAAGAAGGTGGCCGACGAGCTCGGCCTGGAGGAGACCGTCGACGTCGGCGAGCTGATGTACCGCGACGAGCACCGCGCGAACCTCGCAGACTGGCTCAACGAAAACGGCTGGCGCGCCACGGCGCAGAACTCGATCGACGAGATGCACCGCCTGGGCCGCGGGGTGCAGAGTTCCGAGGTGGACGAAGACCGGGACGCCTTCTCCGACTTCGTGGTGGCCGAGCGGCTGTAATGCCGCGGCTTGCGGGGCTTAACCTTTTAGACCGTCGCACGTCCACCGTTGGCTCGCGGTTGCGGTTACCGGGAATTCGCCAGGTCGTCGGGGACAATGGTCCACTCATTATGGGCGGCGGCGGATCGGGTCAATCGCACCGCTGGGTGCTGCGAAAAAGCCGACTGGTCGCGGGCATCGCCTCGGCGTTCGTCATGGCGATCACCGGTATGGGGTGGACGGGATATCACACGGCCCTGGGCAAGATCATCATTTCGCACGCGCTGCCCAATGCGGCGACGACGCTGGACGGCAACCAGAACATCCTGCTGATGGGCTTGGACAGCCGGTTGGATCAGAACGGTCAGCCGCTGCCCCAAGAGATCTACGATGCGCTGCATGCCGGTGACGAAAGCTCGGGCGGCTATAACGCCAATGTTCTTATCGTCGTGCATATTTCGGACGGCGACGGGCCCGTCACCGCGATATCGATTCCGCGCGACGACTACGCGGAGTTACCCGGTTGCCCGGGCTCGGTGTGCGCCGGCAAGATCAAGCAGGCATACGGGCTGGCCTACCAGCAGTCGCTGAATTCGCAGGCGGCCGGGAAATCGGATGGGGCGGGGGCCAATAATCTGGCGGCCAGAGAGCAGACCGCCCGCGAGGCCGGCCGCAAGGCCGAAATCAACGCCGTCAAGGATTTTCTGGGTATCTCGGTCGACCACTTCGTCGAGATCACGCTCGGCGCGTTCTTTCAAATCGCCAAAGCCGTCGAGCCGATCACCGTGTGCCTCAACGCCGATACGCGGGACAGCTATTCGGGCGCCGACTTCCACCAAGGGGTTCAGCGCATCGATGCCGCGGACGCGATGGCCTTCGTGCGGCAGCGGCGCGACGAAAACGACGGCTCCTTCACCGATTTCGACCGGACGCGCCGACAGCAGGCGTTCCTGGTGTCGTTGGTCAAGGCGGCCCGCAGCGGCGGTGTGCTGTCCAGCGTGGGCGGGCTGCGCAAGCTGCTGCAAGTGGCCCGCGACAACGTCGCCGTCGATGACGGGCTGGACCTCATGGAATTCGCCTCGCGGGCCTCGCAATTGAGCGAGCGGCCGCTGTCGCTGTACACCCTGCCGATCTCCGGCTTCGGTAAAGACGCCAATGGGTCCGACATCAACCAGGTCGACCTTCCGACGATCCGGCGCATCGTCAACGAGCGCTTCATGTCGGACACACCGGTCGCACTCGAGGCCGCATCACCCACGAACCAGCCACCACCCGCGCTGACCGAACCCGCGATCCTCGACGTCGTCAACGCCACCTCGCGCGACGGGCTCGCGGGCGCCCTCGAGGATGCCTTCGCCGGCCGCGGCTTCACCCGCGGCAGCGCCACCACAGCGGCGGACCCGGCAGACGACAGCGCCATCGAATACGGCCCCGGGGCCGATGCGGGCGCCAAGTTCCTGGCCGACCAACTGCACGTGCCGGCGACGGCGAACAACACCGTGGCCGCCGGGACGGTGCGACTGACCGTGGGGACGCGGTTTCCCGCCGCCGACTACCTCGCCCATCCCGGCGCAACGACCGACCCGTCCGGGTCCGGGCAGGTGAGCGCCGTCGCCGCCACCGGTACCGGCGATCGTGCTCCCGCGCCGACCGATCTCAGCCAGATGAACGCGGCGAACGTCCCCTGCGTCAAGTAACCGCGCTACTGCTCTCCCAACCGGATGGTTAGGATCGCGGTTATCACCGATGAGCGGCCGCCACGTCGCGGGACTCTGCTCGGGAAGGACAATGATGACCACCGAATCGGTTGCATCGCAGACATCGCTCTCCAAGGACTCCACCAACGGGCCCGCACCGGTCGACATCCCCGCCACGGTTGCCCGGCTTCGTCAGACCTATGCCACGGGCCGTACCCGCGACATCGAATGGCGCAAGCGGCAGCTGCTGCAACTGGCGAAGCTGATGGAGGAGAACGAGGCCGCGATCGCCGCGGCCCTCGCCGAAGACCTGGACCGCAGCCCCTTTGAGGCCTTTATCGCCGACATCGCCACCACAGCCGGCGAAGCGAAGTACGCGGCCAAGAAGGTGCGGAGGTGGACGCGCCGCAAATACCAGTTGCTGGAGATGCCGCAACTTCCCGGCCGCGGCTGGATCGAGTACGAGCCCTACGGCACCGTGCTGATCATCGGCGCCTGGAACTATCCGTTCTACCTGACCCTGGGTCCGGCCGTGGGAGCGATCGCCGCCGGAAACACGGTCATCCTCAAGCCGTCGGAGATCGCCGCTGCGTCCGCTCACTTGATGGCCGAGCTGGTGCCGCAATATCTCGACAACGACGCCATCGCGGTGGTCGAGGGCGACGGCGCGACGAGCCAGGAGCTGATCGCGCAGGGCCTGGACCGCGTGCTGTTCACCGGCGGCACCGAGATCGGCCGCAAGGTCTACGAGGGCGCGGCGCCGCACCTGACCCCCTGCACCCTGGAGCTCGGCGGCAAGAGCCCGGTCATCGTCGCGGCCGACGCAGACGTCGAGGTGGCGGCCAAGCGGATCGCGTGGATGAAACTGCTCAATGCCGGACAGACCTGCGTCGCACCCGATTACGTCCTGGCGGACGCCACGATCCGCGATGAACTGGTCAACAAGATCGGCGCCGCCATCACCAAATTCACCTCCGACAAGCCGAGCGGCATGCGGATGGTCAACCAGCGCCAATTCGACCGGATCAGCGGTTACCTTTCCAGCGGCGACGGCAAGGTCACCGTCGGCGGGGCCTGCGACGCGTCGAACCTGCGCATCCAGCCCGCCGTCGTGGTGGACCCTGATCCGGACGGGCCGCTGATGCAGAACGAGATCTTCGGTCCGGTCCTGCCGGTGGTCACCGTCAAAAACCTGGACGAGGCAATACGTTTCGTGAACTCACGGCCCAAGCCTTTGTCGGCCTACCTGTTCACCAAGCGGCGGGAGACCCGTGAGCGGGTGATCAAGGAGGTGCCGGCCGGCGGCATGCTGGTCAACCACCTCGCCTTCCAGGTGTCGACGGCCAAACTGCCGTTCGGTGGGGTCGGCGCATCGGGAATGGGTGCCTACCACGGCCGCTATGGCTTCGAGGAGTTCAGCCACCGCAAGTCGGTCTTGACCAAACCCACCCGGCCCGACCTGTCGAGCTTCATCTACCCTCCATACACCGCGCGGGCCTTCAAGATGGCCCGCAGGATGTTCTGACACCTCCGATTCACCAAAACCCTTGCCAGACGAAGTTTTTCACAGCAGAGAGGAAGCTTATGCCCGGAGTGCAGGATCGCGTCATCGTCGTCACCGGAGCCGGTGGAGGCCTGGGCCGTGAATACGCCCTGACCCTTGCCAAGGAGGGCGCGAGCGTCGTCGTCAACGACCTCGGCGGTTCGCGCGACGGCACCGGCGCCGGCCACAACATGGCCGACGATGTGGTCAAGGAGATCAAGGACGCGGGCGGGCGGGCCGTCGCCAACTACGACAGCGTCGCCGAGTCCGAGGGCGCCGAGAACATCATCAAAACCGCGCTCGACGAATTCGGCGCCGTACACGGCGTGGTCAGCAACGCCGGGATCCTGCGCGACGGCACCTTCCACAAGATGTCCTTCGAGAATTGGGACGCCGTGCTCAAGGTGCACCTCTACGGTGGCTACAACGTCATCCGCGCCGCCTGGCCGCACTTCCGTGAGCAGAGCTACGGCCGGGTCGTCGTCGCCACGTCCACCAGCGGGCTGTTCGGCAACTTCGGTCAGACCAACTACGGCGCAGCGAAACTCGGCCTGGTCGGCCTGATCAACAGCCTGGCGCTGGAGGGCGCGAAGTACAACATCCACGCCAACGCGGTCGCCCCGATCGCGGCGACCCGCATGACCGAGGACATCTTGCCCAAGGAGGTGCTCGAGAAGCTGACGCCCGAGTACGTCGCTCCGGTGGTGGCCTACCTGTGCACCGAGGAAAACCCCAACAGCGCGGCGGTTTTCGTGGTCGGTGGCGGCAAGGTGCAGCGCGTCGCGCTGTTCCAGAACCAAGGCGTCAACTACGAGAAGCCGCCGACCGTAGAGGACATCGCCTCGCAGTGGGGCGAGATCACCGATCTGTCCGCGGCAAAGCAGGCCGATTTCAAGCTGGGGTAAGCCAGGCGCGACCGGGTGGTCAGCGAGTCAGGCGAGCAGCTCGCCGCGCAGGCGTTCGACGTCCGCCTCGCTGACACCGGCGTCGCGCAGGTAGGCGTCCAGCGACCCGAATTCGTTGTCGATCGTTTGACGGGCGGCGTCCAGATACTCCGGCCGCACGCCGAGCACCCCATCGGACAGGCGGGCCGCGGTGAAGGTGACGACCTCCGGCGTGAGCTCGACATCGGAGCGCTGCTGGATCATCTCCGAGATATGGTCTCGCAGTTGGGGAACCGCGGCGTTGCTGCGCAGGTAGTCGGCGACGATGGTGTCGCGGTCGACGCCGAGCACTTCCAGCACAGTGGCGATCACGAAACCGGTGCGGTCCTTGCCTGCGAAGCAGTGCGTGAGCACCGGCCGCCCCGCACCCAGCAACGAGAAGACTTGCCGCACAGCGCGTTGCGCCCCGTTGCGCGTTGGAAACTGCCGGTACTCGTCGATCATGTGGCGGACGGCGGCCTCGTTGACGGACTGGTCGGACTGGCTGGGGTCGCCTTCGAACAAGCGCCGGAACGCGTGTTCGTGCGGCGCTTCGTTGTCGGTTGGTTCGTCGTCGCCGAGGTCGGGCAGAGGGAGCCGGTGAATCTCGATGCCCTCGGGAACCAGCCCTGGACCGCGCCGGGCGACTTCCTGGTTCGCGCGCAGGTCGGCGACATCGGTGATACCCAACTCGCGCAGCGTTGCGCGTCCGGCGTCGTCGAGCCGGCTCAGTTCACCGGACCGGAACAGCCGCCCGGGCCGCAGCGCGGGCGTGCCGTCGGCGACGTCGCGAAAGTTCCACGCGCCCGACAGTTCTCGCAGCGCCTCAGTCATTCTCCGGTGACCGCCGCGGCGAGCGCAGATTTTTCCTTGCCGAGCTCGGCGCGCGCGATGGTACGCATGTGCACTTCGTCGGGGCCGTCGAAGAGCCGCATGGCTCGGTGCCACGCGTACAGGCGGGCCAGCGCGGTGTCCTCGCTGACGCCCGCGGCACCGTGCACCTGGATGGCGCGGTCGATGACGTTGCACGCCACCTGCGGCGCGACCGCCTTGATCTGCGAGACCAACGTGTGGGCGGCCTTGTTGCCATGCTGGTCGATGGTCCATGCGGCCTTCTCGCAGAGCAGCCTGGCCTGGTCGATCTCGTTGCGGGACTTGGCAATCGACTCCCGCACCACGCCCTGATCGGCCAGCGGCCGCCCGAACGCCACCCGCTTGGACGCGCGGTCGACCATGAGCGCCAGCGCCCGCTCAGAGCCGCCCAGCGCGCGCATGCAGTGGTGGATGCGGCCCGGCCCCAGCCGTGCCTGCGCGATAGCGAAGCCGCCGCCCTCCTCGCCCAGCAGATTGGTGACGGGCACCCGGACGTTGTCGTAGATGATCTCGCAGTGTCCGGGCTGGTCCTGAAAGCCGAAGACAGAAGTCGAGCGGACCACCGTGACGCCCGGAGTATCGATGGGCACCAGCACCATCGACTGCTGCTGGTGGCTGGCCGCCTCGGGATTGGTGCGCCCCATCACGATCAGGATCTTGCAGCGGGGATCCGCGGCCCCGGAGGTCCACCACTTGCGGCCGTTGATCACGTAGTCGCCGCCGTCACGGACGATGGACGTCTCGATGTTGCGGGCGTCGCTGCTGGCGACCGCGGGCTCGGTCATCGAGAAGCCGCTGCGGATCTCGCCGTTGAGCAACGGCTCCAGCCACTGCTTGCGTTGCTCCTCGGTGGCGAAGAGGTGCAGGGTCTCCATGTTGCCGGTGTCGGGGGCCGCGCAGTTGAGCGCCTCGGGGGCGATCTCCAGGCTCCAGCCGGTGATCTCGGCCAGCGGCGCGTAGTCCAAGTTGGTCAGGCCCGACTCCGCCGGCAGGAAAAGGTTCCACAGCCCTTGCGCCCGGGCTTTGACTTTCAGTTCCTCGATGACGGGCGGGACCGTGTGGTCGTGCGGGCCGGCTTCGTCGCGGTACTTGTCGTATTCGGCCTCGGCCGGGAAGACGTACTCCGTCATGAAGTCGGACAGTCGCTTGTGGTAGTCGCTGGCTTTGGCCGACATCGCGAAGTCCATGCTCGTCACGATAGGACACGTGTCGAGTCGCTGCGTTTCCGGTCGTCAGCGCACCGTTTAAGCCGCGGTGAAAACGTGCGCGGGCGCACGATAGACGGCATGAGTGAATCCCGACCCCCGTTCCCGCCGTTCACCCGCGAAACCGCGATCCAGAAGGTGCAGGCGGCCGAGGACGCCTGGAACACCTGCGATCCCCAGCAGCGTCAGCCTGGCCTACACCGTCGATTCCCAGTGGCGCAACCGCGGCGAACACGTCGTGGGGCGCGACGAGATCGTGGCGTTCTTGACCCGCAAATGGCAGCGCGAACTCGATTACTCACTGCGCAAGAGCCTGTGGGATTTCCACGACAACCGCATCGCGGTGCGCTTCCAGTACGAGTGCCACGACGCGTCCGGCCAGTGGTACCGCAGTTACGGCAACGAGCTGTGGGAGTTCACCGCGTCGGGACTGATGGCGCGCCGCGAAGCCAGCATCAACGACGTGCCGATCGAGCAATCGCAGCGGCGCTACTTCGGGCCCCGCCCGGAGTCCGAACACGGCCACGACATCCCGCTCTGGTAGCAACAACGTCGACTTGTGACGTCACAACGGCCCGGAGCCGATCACACGTCCATGGTGAGGCCTGGTTAAGGTAGCGAAGCGCGCGGCCGAGCCGGCGCCACGCCCATTCGGCAGGGACAGTACGGAACAGTACGGAAAGTAGATGTACGCGCCATGACAAATGCGCAGGCCAACGCGGTCCAGGTAGGGGTGGTCGCCGAATCCGGGGCCGACGAGCGACGGGTCGCGCTGGTGCCGAAGGCGGTGGCGTCGCTGGTGAACGGCGGCGTGGCGGTGGTGGTCGAGTCCGGTGCCGGCGAGCGGGCTTTGCTCCCCGACGCGCTCTACACCGAGGCCGGGGCCAGCATCGGGGACGCATGGGCGGCCGATGTGGTGGTCAAGGTGGCGCCGCCGACCCAGGCCGAGGTCGCCAAGCTGCGCAGCGGGCAGACGCTGATCGGTTTCCTCGCTCCCCGCAACGCCGAGAACTCGATCGGCGCGCTCAAGCAGGCCGGCGTCCAGGCGTTCGCGCTGGAGGCCATCCCCCGAATCTCGCGGGCGCAGGCCATGGACGCGCTGTCGTCACAGGGCAACGTGGCCGGCTATAAGGCCGTGCTGCTGGCGGCCTCCGAATCGACCCGGTTCTTCCCGATGCTGACGACGGCGGCCGGCACCGTGAAGCCCGCCACCGTGCTGGTGCTGGGCGTCGGCGTGGCCGGACTGCAGGCGCTGGCGACGGCCAAACGGCTGGGTGCGCGCACCACGGGCTACGACGTCCGTCCCGAGGTGGCCGATCAGGTGCGTTCGGTGGGCGCGCAATGGCTCGACATCGGCATCGACGCGGCGGGCGAGGGCGGTTACGCCCGTGAGCTCACCGACGAGGAGCGCGCCCAGCAGCAGAAGGCTCTGGAGGACGCGATCAGCGGCTTCGACGTGGTGATCACCACGGCGCTGGTCCCGGGCCGGCCGGCGCCGCGTCTGGTCACCGCGGCGGCGGTGCAGGCGATGAAGCCCGGCAGCGTGGTTGTGGACCTGGCCGGAGAGACCGGTGGCAACTGCGAACTCACCGAGCCCGGGCAGACGGTCGTCAAGCACGACGTCACCATCGCGTCGCCGCTGAACCTGCCGGCGACCATGCCCGAACACGCCAGCGAGCTCTACAGCAAGAACATCACCGCGCTGCTGGACCTGCTGCTCACCGACGGCAAGCTGGCGCCGGACTTTGACGACGAAGTCATCGCGGACTCCTGCGTGACGCGGGATCGAGAGGACACGTAGATGTACGACGAGTTATTGGCCAACCTGGCGATCCTGGTGCTCTCCGGATTCGTCGGGTTCGCGGTCATTTCCAAGGTGCCCAACACGCTGCACACCCCGCTGATGTCGGGCACCAACGCCATCCACGGCATCGTGGTGCTGGGCGCGCTGGTGGTGTTCGGCTCGGTTGAGCACCCCTCGCTGGCGGTGCAGATCATCCTGTTCGTCGCGGTGGTGTTCGGCACGCTGAACGTGATCGGCGGGTTCATCGTCACCGACCGGATGCTGGGCATGTTCAAGGGCAAGAAGAAGCCTCTGCCCGCGACGGCCGAGAAGGCGGAAGGTTCGGCGGCCAAATGAACTACTTGGTTATCGGCCTCTACATCATTTCCTTCGCCCTCTTCATCTATGGCCTGATGGGCCTGACCGGACCCAAGACCGCGGTGCGCGGCAACCTGATCGCGGCGGTGGGAATGGCGCTGGCGGTGGCGGCGACCCTGATCAAGATCCGGCACACCGACCAGTGGGTGCTGATCATCGCCGGCCTGGTGGTGGGCGTCGTGCTCGGCGTCCCGCCGGCCCGCTACACCAAGATGACCGCGATGCCGCAGCTGGTGGCGTTCTTCAATGGCGTCGGCGGCGGCACGGTCGCGTTGATCGCGCTCGCGGAATTCATGGAGACCAAAGGTTTTTCGGCCTTTCAGCACGGCGAGTCCCCGACCGCGCACATCGTGGTGGCCTCGTTGTTCGCCGCGGTCATCGGTTCGATCTCGTTCTGGGGATCGATCATCGCGTTCGGCAAGCTGCAGGAGATCATCTCCGGCAAGCCGATCGGCGTAGGCAAGGCCCAGCAGCCGCTCAACCTGCTCCTGCTCGCGGCCGCGGTGGCCGCCGCCGTGGTGATCGGGCTGCGCGCCCATCCCGGCAGCGGTGGGGCGCCGCTGTGGTGGATGGTCGGGCTGCTCGCCGCCGCGGGTGTGCTGGGCCTGATGGTGGTGCTGCCCATCGGTGGCGCCGACATGCCCGTGGTCATCTCGCTGCTGAACGCGATGACGGGGCTGTCGGCCGCGGCCGCGGGTCTGGCGCTGAACAACACCGCGATGATCGTGGCGGGCATGATCGTCGGCGCGTCGGGTTCGATCCTGACCAACCTCATGGCCAAGGCCATGAACCGCTCGATTCCCGCGATCGTCGCCGGCGGCTTCGGCGGCGGCGGGGTCGCGCCGAGCGGCGGCGACGGCGGCGACAAGACCGTCAAGGCCACCTCGGCCGCGGACGCCGCGATCCAGATGGCCTACGCCAACCAGGTGATCGTGGTGCCCGGGTACGGCCTGGCCGTCGCGCAGGCCCAGCACGCGGTCAAGGACATGGCGGCCCTGCTCGAAGACAAGGGCGTGGAGGTCAAGTACGCCATCCACCCGGTGGCGGGGCGGATGCCCGGGCACATGAACGTGTTGCTGGCCGAGGCCGAGGTCGACTACGACGCCATGAAGGACATGGACGACATCAACGACGAATTCGCCCGCACCGACGTCGCGATCGTCATCGGCGCCAACGACGTCACCAACCCGGCGGCCCGCAACGACGCGTCCAGCCCGATCTACGGCATGCCGATCCTCAACGTGGACAAGGCCAAGTCGGTGATTGTGCTCAAGCGGTCGATGAACTCCGGTTTCGCGGGCATCGACAACCCGCTGTTCTACGGCGAGGGCACCAGCATGCTGTTCGGCGACGCAAAGAAGTCGGTGACCGAGGTCGCCGAGGAACTCAAGGCGTTATAACGCGAAAGCGCCTCTGCGCTGGGCGATCAGACGGGCGGATACGCCGGCGGCGGGTAGCCGTTGCCGTCGACCACGCCGCGCAGACCCCAAGGGACGTACCGGAGGAAGAACTCGATCTCGTCGCTCATGTCATAGTCCGGATTCGGATCCATCGGCCCCACCCTCTCGACTCGTCGCGCTCGATGAGAAGTCTAGTCGCATACGCCTGCACGTGACACCCGGCGTTTTGCTTAAACTGTCCAACCAGTTGATTGATAGATATTCTGGGCCGGACCGGCCCTGGCCTGGCCATACCGACGATAGTGAGAACAGATGCCCGCCGACAGCATCACCCCGAATGGGTTGACCCGCCGCGAAGAGCTGCTGGCGGTCGCCACCAAGCTGTTCGCGGCGCGCGGCTATCACGGCACTCGGATGGATGATGTGGCCGACGTGATCGGCCTGAACAAGGCGACCGTCTATCACTATTACGCCAGCAAGTCGTTGATCCTGTTCGACATCTACCGTCAGGCCGCCGAGGGCACGCTGGCCGCCGTGCACGACGACCCGTCCTGGACCGCGCGCGAGGCGCTCTACCAGTACACGGTCCGGCTGCTCACCGGCATCGCGAGCGACCCGGAACGGGCCGCGGTCTACTTCCAGGAGCAGCCCTACATCACCGAATGGTTCACCAGTGAGCAGGTCGCCGAGGTCCGTGAGAAGGAGGCTCAGGTCTACCACCACGTGCACGGCCTGATCGACCGCGGGATCGCCAACGGCGAGTTCTATCAGTGCGACTCGCATGTGTTGGCGCTGGGCTACATCGGCATGACGCTGGGCAGCTATCGCTGGCTGCGGCCCAGCGGACGGCGGTCGGCCAAAGAGATCGCCGCCGAGTTCAGCACCGCACTGCTGCGCGGGCTGATCCGCGACGAAGCGATCCGCACGACGTCTCCGCTCGGGCCCTAGCGCCGCGCGCGGCTGAGTCTCCCGCTGACGACCGGGCGACGTCCACCCGGTATGCGCCTTCAAATTAGTGGACTAGTGTCTAGAAAAGTTTGAGCGCTCAATGGACGGAGACTCTCATGGCGATCCGCGTCGCGCATGTCGGTACCGGAAATGTCGGAGGGCTGGCCCTCGCCGAACTCATCACCAACCCGCAGTTCGAACTGACCGGAGTGTGCGTCTCCACGCCCGCGAAGGTGGGAAAGGATGCCGGCGAGTTGTGCGGCGTCGGCCTGGACACCGGCGTCGTCACGGGCGTCGCCGCGGTCGATGACCTGGACGCGATCATCGCCGCCAAGCCCGACTGCGTCGTCTACTGCGCGATGGGCGACACCCGGCTGCCCGAGGCGATGGCCGATGTCATGCAGATCCTGGCCGCCGGCATCAACGTCGTCGGCTCGTCGCCGGGTCTGCTGCAGCACCCGTGGGGCGTCATGCCGGACAAGTACATCGCGCGCGTGGAAGACGCTGCCAGGCAAGGCAATTCGAGCATCTTCATCAGCGGAGTCGACCCGGGATTCGCCAACGACCTGATCCCGTTCGCGCTCGCCGGCACCTGTCAGCGCATCGAGCAGGTGCGCTGCATGGAGATTCACGACTACGCGTCGTACAACGGAACCGAGGTCATGGACTACATGGGATTCGCCAAGCCCATGGACGAAGTCCCGATGCTGCTGCAGCCGGGCATCCTTTCCATCGCGTGGGGCACCGCGATCCGCCAGTTGGCGGCCGGCCTCGGCATCGAGGTCGACGAGATCACCGAGTCCTATCAGCGCGAGCCCGCACCCGAGGACTTCGACATCGCGATCGGCCACGTGGCCAAGGGCACCGTGGCCGTGCTGCAGTTCGAGATTCGCGGCATGGTCAAGGGACACCCCGCCATCGTCATCGAGCACGTCACCCGGTTGCGGCCGGACCTGCGGCCCGACCTGCCCCAACCCGCGTCCGGCGACGGCTCCTACCGCGTCGAGATCACCGGCGAGCCGTCGTATGCGGTCGACATCATCCCGAGCAGCCGCAAGGGCGACCACAACCACGCGGCGATCGCTGGCGCCGCGGGCCGCATCGTCAACGCCATCCCCGCGGTGATCGCGGCGCCACCGGGCATCCGGACCACACTCGATTTGCCGCTGGTAACGGGCAAAGGCCTATACGCACCAAGCACTTTGGTGACCACCTAAATCGAAGGAGACGCCCGTGGGTCGGGTAGACGGCAAGGTAGCGCTGATCAGTGGTGGCGCCGGCGGCATGGGAGCCGAAGATGCGCGCCTGCTGGTCGAGGAGGGCGCCAAAGTCGTGATCGGCGACATCCTGGACGACCAGGGCAAGGCGCTGGCCGACGAGATCGGCGACTCCGCGCGCTACGTGCACCTCGACGTCACCCAACCCGACCAGTGGGACGCCGCCGTCGCGACCGCGGTCGGCGAATTCGGCAAGCTCAACGTGCTGGTCAACAACGCCGGAACCGTCGCGCTCGGCCCGCTGAAGGAGCTTCAGATCTGGCCAAGTGGCAGAAGGTGATTGACGTCAACCTGACCGGGACGTTCCTGGGCATGCGGGCCTCGGTCGAGCCGATGACCGCGGCCGGCGGCGGCTCGATCATCAACGTGTCGTCCATCGAGGGCCTGCGCGGCGCGCCCATGGTGCACCCCTACGTCGCGTCCAAGTGGGGGGTGCGCGGGCCTGGCGAAGTCGGCGGCTTTGGAGTTGGCGCCGCTCAACATTCGGGTGAACTCGATCGCACCCGGGATTCATCCGCACCCCGATGACCGCCCACCTGCCCGAGGACATGGTGACCATTCCGCTCGGGCGTCCGGGCGAGGTCCGGGAAGTCGCGACGTTCGTGCTTTTCCTGGCCAGCGACGAGTCGTCCTACTCCACCGGCAGCGAGTACGTGATGGACGGCGGTCTCGTCACCGACGTGAACCACAAGGAGTTCTAGCGCGCCCGCGCGCATTAGGTAAGTGACCGGTCGGCTAACGTTCATTGATGCCGCGCCCGCCGAACCCTGACGTACCGCGCCGCCTCCTGGCGGCGGGACTCGAATTGGTGCACGCACGCGGATTCGCCGGCAGCGGCGTCAAAGACATCACCGACGCGGCCAGCGTGCCGAAAGGATCGTTCTACGCGTACTTCCCCAGCAAGGAGGCGTTTGCCGCGGCGATCCTCGAACACTACTGGGCCGACATCGAGTCGCGGCTCGTGCCGATCCTTGACGCGGACGGTTCGGCACTCGAGCGAATCACGCGTTTCTTCCATGCGCTCGCTGACGAACATGAGGCCGGCAACTTCCTGCTCGGCTGCCTGGTTGGCAACCTCTCGCTCGAGCTCGGTGGATCCAGCGACCAGGTGCGTGCCGAGCTCGTCCGAGTTCTCGACCGCTGGGACGCGGCTCTGGCCGCATGTGTGCGTGCCGGCCAGGATGGCTCGGGAGAGATTCGAGCGGATGTCGATGCCGGCCAACTCGCGGCTCAGTTGATCGAGGCATGGGAAGGCGCGGCCCTGCGCGGGAAAGTAACCCGCAGTCGCGTCCCTTACGAGCGCTTCGAAGCGGTCACCCTTCCGTCGCTTCTGCAGTGATCCGCACCGCCGGGAATGCGGGCGTGGACCGCGGTTGTTAATTAGACGACCGGTCATCTACACTAAGGCCCACGCTTTTCGGTGACCGCAGCGAGGAGGCTTGGACCGCCATGGCATCGGACGAGAACCTGAGTCAGCGCAGATTTGTCCTGAACGACGGCAGCGGTGAAATTCCGGCACTCGGGTTTGGAACTTCGCTCTCCGACAACACCAAGACCCACGATGCTGTCAAGACTGCGGTGGAGGTTGGTTTTCGCCACCTCGACGCGGCAGAGCGCTACCGCAACGAAGGCGAGGTCGGGGCGGCGCTCAAGGAGTTGTTCACCAACGGAACTGTCCGCCGCGAGGATCTGTTTGTGACCACCAAGCTGTGGAACAACAACCATCGACCGGAACGCGTGGAGCCCGCGCTGCGGGCCAGCCTGGGCAGGCTCGGACTGGACGCGGTCGATCTGTATCTGGTGCACACTCCGTTCGCGTTCAAGCCGGGCGATGACCAAGATCCCCGTGACATGCACGGAGCCGTCGTCTACGACGGCGGGGTAACGCTGGAGGAAACCTGGGCAGCAATGGAATCCCTTGTGGACGAGGGGCTTACGCGAGCGATAGGCCTGTCGGACATCGATGTCGAAGGCGTCCGACGGATCGCCGAGACCGCGCGCATCAAGCCGGCGGTCGTCCAGGTCGAGTCGCACCCGTATCACCCGCAATGGGAACTTCACGGATTGCGTGACAGCGACGGCATCGTCCTTCTGGCGTTCGCCTCACTGGGGCACGCGCTGGAACCGCGGCTGCTCGATGACCCCCTCATCGTGTCGATCGCTCGGCGCGTTGAAAAGACCCCTGCACAAATCCTTTTGGCGTGGGGCATCCAGCGGGGCACCGCAGTCCTTACTGGATCCGTCACGCCGTCACGCATCCGCGAGAACTTCGACGTCACCCCGCTTCCCGAGAGCGCCATCCAAGACATCAATGAGCGCCTCGAAACCCGGTACCGGTTCAATTCCGTAGTCGACGCGGGGCAACCGGGATTCGCCGAGGTACCCACGGGCAGTTGATAGGGGCGGCACGGTGAAGGCGATGGCCGGTGTGGATATGCCACCACACCTGCCCACCGTGGTGACCGGCGCCGACGGCGTAATCCGGTGCCGCTGGGCCACCGAGACCGGCCGCGATCTCGCTGCCTATCACGACGACGAATGGGGCAGGCCCACTCGCGACGAGGCCGAGCTGTTCGAGGCGCTGGCGCTGACCTATTTCGAGAACGGCCTGTCGTGGGGGACCGTCTTCGACAAGCGCGACAACCTGCGCGCTGCCTTTCACGGGTTCGACCCGACGGCGGTGGCCGCGATGACCGACCAGGATGTCGAGCGGTTGATGGCCGATGCCTCGATCATTCGCAACCGGCGAAAGATCGAGGCCACGCTGCACAACGCCCGGATCCTGTCCGAACACTCGCTGGCCCAACTGGCGTGGAAACATCAACCGCGCCAACACCATCGGTTGCGGAGCTGGGCCGACGGCCGGATGACCAGCCCGGAGTCCCACCGGCTGTCAATCACGTTGCGGGAGGCCGGGTTTCGTCATGTCGGCCCCGTGGTGGCGCATTCGTTCATGCAGACCGTGGGGATCGAGAACGGCCATTTTGATGGATGTTTTCGCGCCGTGCCGCCCCCGTCAGGCTCAAGCGGCACAACACGCGGCCGGTGTGAGCAAGGCGCTCCGCCGGTGCTATAACCGCGATCATGCTGCGCAGCCTGGCGAGCCTGGTCGGATCGAACCACGTCGTCACCGACCCCGACGTGCTGGCCGCGCGCAGCGTCGACCACACCGGCCGCTACCGGGGCAAGGCGAGCGCGCTGGTGCGGCCGGGCACCGCCGAGGAGGTCGCCGAGGTGCTGCGGGTGTGCCGGGACGCCGGCGCGCACGTGACGGTGCAGGGCGGGCGGACCTCGCTGGTGGCCGGCACCGTCCCCGAGCACGACGACGTGTTGTTGTCCACCGAGCGGCTGCACGCCGTCGGTGAGGTCGACACCGTCGAACGCCGCATCGAGGCCGGCGCCGGAGCCACCCTGGCCGCGGTCCACCGAGCCGCGGCCGCGGCCGGTTTGGTGTTCGGCGTGGACCTGGCCGCCCGCGACACCGCGACCGTCGGAGGCATGGCTTCGACGAACGCCGGCGGCCTGCGCACGGTCCGCTACGGCAACATGGGCGAGCAGGTGCTCGGCGTGCAGGTGGCACTGCCCGACGGGACGCTGCTGCGCCGGCACAGCCGGGTGCGCCGGGACAACACCGGCTACGACCTGCCGGCGCTGTTCGTGGGCGCCGAGGGCACGCTGGGCGTCATCACCGAGCTGGACCTGCGGCTGCACGCCACCCCGTCGCACCGGGTGACGGCGATCTGCGGGTTCGCCGACCTCGAGGCGCTGGTGGCCGCCGGGCGCACCTTTCGCGACGTGGACGGCATCGCCGCCCTGGAATTGATCGACGGCCGCGCAGCCGCGCTGACCCAGGAGCACCGCGGCGTCGGCACCCCGGTCGCCGGCGAGTGGCTGCTGCTGGTGGAACTGGCCGCCGATCATGACCAGACCGAGCGGCTCGCCGAGCTGCTCGACGACGTGCCGATGTGCACCGATCCCGCGGTCGGCGTGGATCTTGCTGCGCAGCAGCGGTTGTGGCAGGTTCGCGAATCGCTATCGGAGGTGCTCGGCGTGTACGGGCCGCCGCTGAAGTTCGACGTCTCGTTGCCTCTGTCGGCGATCGGCGAATTCGAAAGGCGCGCGGTCGATTTGGTTCACACGCATGCCCCCGACGCGCTGCCGGTGCTGTTCGGTCACATCGGCGAGGGCAACCTGCACCTGAACGTGTTGCGCTGCCCGGCCGATCGGGAGCGGGCGCTGTACGAGCCGATGATGGACCTCATCGCGCGATCCGGCGGCAATGTCAGCTCCGAACACGGCGTCGGCAGCCGCAAGCGGCCCTACCTTGCCATGTCCCGCGAGCCCGCCGACATCGCCGCGATGCGCACGATCAAGGCCGCGCTGGATCCGACGGGATTCCTTAACGCCGCGGTGCTTTTCGATTAGCGCAGCTTGAAAGCTCTTGGGCCGCTGGCTCGCCGAAACGACCTAAAACGGCATTCGCCGGACAGCGGGCGGACCTCGGGCATGTACTTAGGTCATATTTCACGGCGTTACCGAGTATTCGCGGAGGCAGGCATGGCAACGGCGGCCGGTCAGGCGCGTCAGCGCATGACACTGGAGGAGCAAGCGCAGGCCGGACCGGGCGCAGATCTCGTCCTCGAGGGCGGGGGAGTCAAGGGGATCGCCCTGGTCGGGGCCGTCCTGACCCTGCATGACGCGGGCTTTGTCTTTCCCCGGATCGGCGGCACGTCGGCTGGCGCTATTGCGGCCGCCCTTATCGCCGCATATCAGGTCAGGAACGTCCCGCTCACCCAGCTGCAGACGGATATGACCGAGCTGGACTACACCCAGTTCATGCAGAAGACCTGGGCCGAGAAGCACCTGGGCCTGATCGGGGACGCCACCGCGCTGGTGAGCCACCAGGGCCTGTACGCCAGCACTTACGTCAAAGAGTGGCTGACCTCGAAGCTGGAGCCACTGGGCATCCGCACTTTTGCCGACCTCAAGATCACCACGGACGACGGCACCGCCCTGGCCCCGGACCAGCGCTACCGGCTGGTCACCCACACCTCGGACCTGACCCGCGGCGCCCTGGTCCGGCTGCCCTGGGACCTGCCCTATTACCTGCTGAGCAGCAAAGATCAAAGTGACCCGGACCGGCAGATGACGGTCATCGACAGCTATCCGATCGTGGACGCGGTCCGGGCGTCGATGTCGATCCCGTTCTTCTTCCAGCCCTTCGAGCAGAAGACGGCCCTGGGCGCCTGCACCTGGGTCGACGGCGGGCTGCTGCAGAACTTCCCGGTGACCGTGTTCGACCGGGCCGACGGCCGGCCTAACCGGTGGCCGACGTTCGGTATCAAGCTCTCGTCGCGGCCGGCGCTGAACACCCCGGACGTACCGGTGCGGGGCGACCTCCGCGAGGTCATCGCGATCGCGCACACGGCCACGGGCGAGTGGAACCGCTACCCGCTGGCCGATGAGGGCGTCGGCGCTCGGACGGTATTCGTGGACACGATGGGCATCGCCAGCACCGATTTCGGGCTGACGACCGATCAGCGCGACATGCTGTTCGCCAACGGCAAGGCGGCGGCGGCTGAGTTCCTGGTCGCCTGGGAGCAGGCTCACCCCCCGGTCGCGCCCGCCACCGAGGTCACCACCACGCCCGGCCAAAGTCACCGCGACCCGGGTCACGGCCGCCGAAACAGCCGCCGGCGCCGCGGGTGAGGCCCAGGGTCTTGGAAAGTTTCGGTTTGACTAGCTGCCCTTGATTCCCACCGCGTGCCGCAGCTGCGCCAGGAATTGGTCGGCGTCGTCGCTTCGCACGATGTAGTGCGATATCGCAATCCGGATCACCGTCGCCGCCTTGACCGCGGCGTTGGGGCCGGGCAGATGCCGCTGCAGGCCCTCGCGCATCTGCGGGATGACCCAGGAGAACTGGGCGATGGTGTGCTCGGGCTCGACGTCGACCATGCGCACACCGGAGTACGAATGCTGGTACTCGACGATGAACCGCAGCACGGCGTCCAGCTTGTCCACGCCCTTCAGGCCCGCGGTGGCCTTCACCAGACCGCTTTCGAAGATCTGGCGCTCGTAGCTCGAAAACGCCGACAGCAACTCCTCTTTCGACGCGAACCAGCGGTACAGCGTCGGGCGGGAGACGCCCGCCTGGGTGGCGACGTCGGACAAGCTGAGCTTGGTCTTGCCGTTGCGGCCGAGCACCTCGGCGGTGGCCGCCAGAATCCGCTGACGGGTCGAGGTGTCGGTTTCGGCGATCGTCGTCGCCCGGGCCGGGTGGCTCATCATTCACACTTTTCGCAGTGTCGCCGAGGTGTCATCGTCATTCGCTCCTACGTTAGGCCCGAGGCGGGCGCCGGCGCACCAGCACCGACTGCTGGATGGCGCCGACCGCGCCCTGCTCGTCGAACAACGTGCCGATGGTCGTCCCGATGCCGTCCGGACCGTAGCTGGTCTGCGCCCGGATGCCGATCCAGTCGCCGTCGGGAACACGAAATACATGCACGGCCAGATCGGTGTTCAGGAACGTCCATTTGGTGATGTCGAGCTTGCTGCCGATGCCGTTGGCGCAGTCGGCCACCGCGAACAGCCGTTCCAGCTGCGTCATGGACTCGCCGTTGACCAGGTCGACGGTCGGGTTGATCCACGATTCGCCCGGACCTTCGCTCAGCGGCTCGGTCAGCCACAGCCACTCGAGACTGTGCACGTAGTTGCGGTCCCAGTCCAGCGCCTTCAGGTTGCGGTTGAAGGCCTCGGCGCGCGGCCGCGGCAGCGGCGCCGCGGCGTGCGCCAAGGACTGGGTGTCTTGGTGCTGCAACCGCCATCCGGTGGCGCGCGCCACCGGCCGCGGGGTGCCGTCGGGGCCCGGAGCCAGCATCTCGGCGCTGAGCAGTTCGATCTGCTTGCCGGGGCGTTGCACCTCCGAGCGAACCCAGAGATCGCCTTCGGCCGGCACCCCGCCCAGCAGGTCGATGACGACCCGGGACAGGCGGGTGTCGTCGCGCTGCTCGCATCTTTCCAGCGCCCGGACCAGCAAGGCCGACACCGGACCGCCGTGCTGGATCGTCGCCGACCACGTGCCGCGCGCCAGATCGGTCGCCCGGAACTTCTCGCCCAGCGCGGGGGCGTCGTCACCCGCCGGGTCGATCAGCTCGTAATAGGCGTCGGTCATCGTCAACCTCTCGGGTCAGGGCAGGCCGGCGCCGGGAGTGGTCACCGTGACGGCATCCAGCCGGGAAAGCCGGGTGCCCGCCAGGCGCTGAGGATAGGCGTCCGTGCTCGACAACAGAAACAGCGTGCGGCGCTGCGGACCGCCGAGGGCGCAGGCGATGGCGACCCGGTCGCCCATGTCGATGCGGTCGGTCACGTTGCCGCCCAACAGGATCCGCTCGAACTGATGGGCCAGGGTCATCGACGCCCACACCCCGCCCTCGGCGTCCAGCGCGATGCCGTCGGGCGGACCGTCCAGGCCGTCGGCGAAAACCCGGCGCTCGGACAGTGCGCCGTCGTCGCCGATGGAAAACGCGGTCAGCCGCCGGCCCGTCGATTCGGCGACGATCAGCGTCCCGCGATCCGGCGTGATCGCCATCCCGTTGGGGAAGTCGAGGTCTTCGGCCACGACGGTGGCGCCATCGTCGGGGTCCAGACGAATGATGACGCCACCATGCATTGCCTGGCAGCCGATGTAGGCGCGGCCCGCGTCGTCGATGACCATGTCGCCGAGGGCGGCCGGCGCCACGTCGGCGAGATCGGCGATGGTGACCACGGTTTCGCCGTCATAGCGCAGCACCTGCCGGTCCTCGGTCGAGGCGATCAGCAGCGACCCGTCGGGCCGGAAGCCCAGGCCCGACGGCGAATGGCCGGGCAGCGGCAGCGTGGTCAGCGAGCCGCCCATGGTCGCGGTATGGACGGCTTCGCCCAGCATGTCGGAGAACCACAGCAGGCCCTCGAACCAGCGCGGGCCCTCGCCGAAGCAGAATCCGTTAGCCAGCGGCTCGGGAATCATTCGTCCCCGCCGTCGGCACATCGGTCCGCTTTACAAAACACCGAAAAAGTGTCACGCACCGCGGGTATCGGTGTCAATCTGCCGATCAGGCGAGGTCCCGCGCCACCGCCTCGTGGTCGGTGCGACGCGGTCGCCGAGGTGGCGGCCACGACGCCCAATTGCCTTGCCTCCCCGTGGATTTTCTCGTGGCGCCGACCCACTTCGTCCGCCGTCTTGTTAGCCAAGCTTTACAAATGCTACTCAAAGTGTCACGCTGAGCCCTGAGCTGCGAGCGCGAGAGGTGAGCTGGATTGACGAAGGCGTCTGAGGAATCCGCGCAGACCGAGTGGACCGTGCAGGGCCTGCTGGATCTGTTTGACGTGCAGGCCGACGGACAAGACCGATTCACCGGTGACACCGGCATCGCGGGCGGCGACGAACGTCAGGTGGTGGAAGGCACCCAGGTGCTTGCGCAGGCGATCGTCGCGGTGGCGAAGCGCTTTCCCGACAAGTCGGTGCGCTCGGCGCACGCGGTCTTCTCGCGCGCGATCACCGTCGGTCCACCGATCGAACTCGTTCTCGACGTCGTGGCCGAAGGCCGCTCCACCGCCACCGCCGTCGTCGCCGTGCATCAGAACGGCCGGCGCTGCCTGAGCATCACGGTGCTGGCCGACGTACCCACCGGCGACGTCATCCGGCACCACCTGCCGCGCCCTGACGTCGCCGCTCCGGCCGACGCGCACCCCTCACCGATGCCGATGGTCGGCCGCGAACTGCGCCTGGTCGACGTCGTCGACGTCAACAGTCCCGACGAGGTCGGCCCGCCGGAGCTCCACGCGTGGCTGCACTACGACCCGATCCCCACCCGCGACGACTTGGCCAAGGCACTGCTGGCCTACTTCACCGGCCACCTGGGCATCTCGACCACGATGCGGCGCGCATGAGGGCATCGGCACCGCTCAGGCGCACCTGACGGTGTCGACCGCGCCGATGAGCATCTCCGTCGCGTTCCACGAACCGGTGAGCTGGACCGGGTGGCTGCTCTACACGCACGAGAGCACCCAGGTCGGCGCGGGCATGTCGTATGTGCGCGGCACCGTGCATGCGCGAAGAGGGTGAGCTGCTGGCATCGTTCGCCCAGGAGGCGCTGATCCGTCCGCTGCGCACCAGCGACACGGCGATTGACTCCCGCGCGCGGTTCTAACGGCCATGCGGTTCACCATCACCCACCCGATGCACAGCCATCCGTACAACCCGGAGCTGGTGAGTGGGGACGGTATCGGCAAGGTGGCCGCCGCGACGGAAGCGGCCGGGATTCATGGTTTCGGCTTCACCGACCACCCGGCGCCCTCGCAGCGGTGGCTGGAGGCCGGTGGGCATGACGCGTTGGATCCCTTCGTCGCACTGGGTTTCGCGGCCGCCACCACGTCCACGCTGCGGCTGATCCCCAACATCGTCGTGCTGCCATATCGAAACCCGTTCGTGGTGGCCAAGTCCGGCGCCACCCTGGACCTGCTCTCCGGTGGCCGCTTCACGCTCGCGGTGGGCGTGGGTTACCTCAAGCGCGAGTTCGCGGCGTTGGGGGTCAGCTACGACGAGCGTGCCGAGCTGTTCGAGGAATCCCTGCAGGTGATCCGGGCGATCTGGACCGGCGACGACATCTCCTTTGAGGGCAAGCATTTCAGTGCGCGCGGCATCACCGCGCATCCTCGGCCGGTCAGCGATCCGCACCCGCCGATCTGGATCGGCGGCAATACGTCGTCTTCTCGACAGCGGGTGGCGCAGTACGGCGACGGGTGGTGCCCCTTCCCAGCGCCGCCGCAGCTGGCCCAGACCGCCGGTACGGCCGTCATCGACTCCGTGCAGAAGCTCGCCGACGGCATCGACGATCTGCGACGCAGATGCGATGCGGCGCACCGGGATTGGTCGTCGATCGACGTCACCTTCACCAACTTCGAGGGCGGCAGCCCCGCGAATGACGACTTCAACGCCGACGCCTACCTCGAGGGCCTGGACAAGCTGGCGAAGCTGGGAGTGACCTGGGTCAGCGTCCACCTGCCCGGCGACAGCATGACGCACGCGCTCGAGACTCTCGACCGCTTCCGCACCCTCGTGATCGACGACGGCCTGATGGACTTCTCCCGCGTCGAGCTTTCGCCCGAGGATCAGAAATTCTTCGATGAGACCCGGGCGTTCTTGGCCGAGCACGTCACCGACGAAGTGCGGCGGCGTGATCGAGAGACCGGCGAAAACTTCAGCGAGCAAGTGCATTTGGCACTGGGCGAGGCGGGTTACCTGGCCTCGGATTACAAGCTGGAGTCCGAAGGGGGATTCAATCCGGTGCGCCGGCGGATCTTCCACCTCGAGATCGGTCGCGCTCACACGCCGTGGTTCCACTGGGGCACCACGGCGGTCGTCGCGCGGTTGGTGAAGCAGTTCGGGGCGCCCGAACTCGCCGACGCGATCATGCCGGGCGTGCTGTCCGGGGAGATCCGCCTCTGCCTGGGCTACACCGAGCCCGAGGGCGGCTCCGACGTCGCCACCTGCAAGACCCGAGCCGCACGCGATGGCTCGGGCTGGGTCATCAACGGCTCCAAGATGTTCACCTCGAACGCGCAGAACGCCCAGTACGTCTTCCTGCTCACCAACACCGATCCGCAGGGACGCAAGCACAAGAACCTGACCATGTTTCTGGTGCCGCTGGATTCGGAGGGCATCGAAATCCAGGGCATCCGCACGCTGGACGGTGACCGCACCAACATCGTGTATTACAGCGACGTGCGGGTCGATGACCTCTATCGGATTGGTGAGGTCAACGGCGGCTGGACGGTGATGCGGTTCGCCCTCGACGCCGAACACGGCATCACCGATCCCGAAGACCATGGCCTGCAGAACATTTCGATGCTGTCCGAGCACGGCCACCTGATGGCCGAGGCGGCCGATGGGGTCGCGGCGGTTTTGTCGACGCCCGATGCGGCCGGGCGGCGCCCGATCGACGACGAGGCGACGAAATACCGGCTGGGGCGCAGCATGGCCCGCATCGAGGCGGCCATGTCGACTCCCGGAATGTACGGGCGGGTGGCGCTCATTCAGACCATGCGGGACGTCTCCCAGGACTTGATGGACCTCCTGGGGACGGCATCGGCATTGCCCACCGAGACAACGGGTTCCGCCGATGACGGCGCCATCGAGTTCATCTATCGGCATGCCGTGCCCGCCGGCATCTACGGCGGCACCATGGAAGTGTTCCGCAACATGATCGCCCAGCACGAGCTGGGTCTCGGGCGTCCTAGCTACGGCCGCTGACCGGCAGCTCGGCCGTGACCTCGACGCGAGCTTCGTCGAAGCTCAAAAACCCTTTGATCGGCAGGCTCTCCGGGGGCGGGCCGGGGTAGCTCCAGGCGACGTCCTCGACGACCTGGTCGTCCGAGCACGAACGACCAATACGTCGCGAAGCCCTTGTAATTGCAGTAACTCTGAGTCCCGGAACGCCTCAGCAGATCGGTGCGCACGTGTGCGGGGTCGACGTAGAGCCGCGGGGCGAGCGCGGTCTCGAACAGGATCACGGTGTCGTCGGTGTCCACCAGCGTGGTGCCGGCGACGCGGACGCGCAGGCGGCGTTGGGTAGGACGGCAGTCGACGCGGTGATAGGGGTTGGGCGGGTAGTGCACGAGTTTTCGCCCCTCTTCCAGCCAGGTGTCGACCGCGCCCCAGGGCACCTGGACGAAGCCCGGCGCCTCGGGTTCCGGCTCGCTGGGCAGGTCGCCGACCTCGTCGGCCGCGAAGGCGTAGCTCAGCGGCCGGCCGCGCCGGTGCACCAGCAGCGCCCGCTCGGTGTCGATCACCACACGGCCGTCCTTGACGGCCTGCACGCGCCGGGGATGCGGTTCGACGTAGACGACGTCGTCGGGTATCGGGGGCGAGAAGCGCCCCGCAGGATCGCTGCTGAGCGGACCACGCCCGGCCACCAGAGTCATGCGTTCCTCCCGGTTGCTTACTCCGCTCACCCAATCATGTACGTCGCCGCGATGGGGCGGCGGCGCGTTGGATCCGGATGTCGGTCGATCGCTTTCCCGGTGCGCCGGTGTCGGTGGTCACGCGCACCCCGACCGCACGGCCGGTCTCGGCGTCGACGAACGACAGAGGGGCGTGACCGTCCTGCAGGTAGGCGTCCCCCCACTGCACGAGCGACATGAACACCGGCAGGAAGTCCTCCCCGGCTTTGGTCAGACGGTACTCGTCGCGGGCGCGCTTCCCCGGCTCCTGATAGGGAACGCGGGCGACGATCCCCGCCGCCTCGAGCTGCTTGAGTGCGCGCGACACCGCCGGTGCCGACGTCGCGATCCGGTCCACGAATTCCTCGAAACGTGTTGTCCCGAAGAACAATTCGCGAACCACCTGAAAGGCCGTCTTGGTGCTCAGCAGCTCGAGGACCTTCGACATCGAACAGCCCTCGCCGATCGACCACTGCCGGCGATCCTGTAGCCGATTCTCGAACTCCATCAAAGGCCCCTTTGGCTAACGCTTGCGTTATTCAGCATACCGTGCTTATATCTTACTAACGCAATCGTTACTCAGCAAGGAGTGGAAATGGCATCGGATCAGTTGTTCCTCATCACCGGCGCAACCGGCAACACTGGTGCGCCCACCGTCGAAATGCTGCGCGAAGCCGGGCACCGGGTGCGCGCGTTCGTGCACCGCAGCGACCGGCGCTCCGAGGCGCTGGCGGGTCTCGGCGCCGAGATCGTCGAGGGCGATCTGCTGGACTTCCGCTCCGTCAGCTCCGCGATGTCCGGCGTCAGCGCCGCCTACTTCTGCTACCCGATCGCTCCGGGCAGCCTGCTGCCGGCCACGGCCATCTTCGCCCAGGCCGCAAGCGAGGCGGGCGTCCGAGCGGTGGTCAACATGTCCCAGATCTCCGCGCGGCGCGAAGCGAAAAGCCATGCTGCACAGCAGCACTGGATCGCCGAGCGACTGCTGGACCGCGCCGCCTTCGTCACCACGCATCTGCGCCCGACGTTCTTCGCCGAGTGGCTCAAGTGGCAATGGGCACGCGACGGCGACGAGGGCGTGCTGCGCCTGCCCTTCGGCAACGGACGCCACGCTCCCATCGCCGGGCGCGACCAGGCCCGTGTCATCGCCGCCATCCTGCAAAACCCGGCACCCCACGATCGCCAGATCTATCCGCTGGTGGGCGCCGAGGAACTCGACCACTACGGCATCGCCAAGCAGATGTCAGATGCACTTGGCATCGCAGTCCGCTACGAGCCGATCGGCATCCCCGACTTCGCCGCGGCGCTGACGGCGCAGGGCCGGCCGGACTTCTTCGTCCAGCACATCAGCAGCGTCGCCCAGGACTACCAGGACGGAATCTTCTCCGGCGAGAACAACCTTGTCGAGGTGATCAGCGGGCGCAAGCCGATGACCGTCGGCGACTACGTCGACGCCAACCGCGCCGCCTTCGAGCACGACGGCAGCTTCGCGGTCCGCGACCAGCGCGTGGCGAGCTGACGAGGCGCTGCCGAATCGGGTAGGCGCGTGCGCCCCGGGATGCCGACAGGGTAGGAAGTTACCCATGGCGGGACCGGTAGCAGGCGTCAAAGTCGTCGAACTCGGAGTCTGGGTGGCCGGACCCGCCGCCGGTGGCATCCTGGCGGACTGGGGCGCCGACGTGATCAAGATCGAACCGCCCACCGGTGATCCGGCGCGTATGTTCGGCCGGATGCTGGGCTGCGATCTGGGCCTCAACCCGCCGTTCGAGATGGACAACCGGTCCAAGCGCAGCGTCGTACTGGACCTCGGCACCGAGGCGGGCCGCGACACCGCGTTCGAATTGCTCTCCGACGCAGATGTTTTCGTGACCAACGTGCGGGCCGGGGCGCTGCGACGTCTGGGCCTGGACTTCGAGTCGGTGTCGGCCGCCAACCCCCGTCTGGTCTATGGGCTCATCACCGGCTATGGCGAGGACGGGCCCGACGCCGACCGCGCCGCCTTTGACGTGGCCGCGTTCTGGTCGCGGGCCGGGGTGGCCCACCTGCTCACCCGCCCGGGCGATACGCCCCCTTTCCAGCGCGGCGGGATGGGCGACCACTCCGCCGGGATGACGATGGCCGCCGCCGTGTGTGCGGCACTGCTCGCGCGCGAACGCACGGGGACGGGCCAGCTGGTGACCACCTCGCTCTACCGGCAGGGCGCCTACACCGTCAGCTTCGATCTCAACACCTATCTGATGAGCGGTCAGCCCATAGCGATCGGCCAGCGCGAGACGATGGGCAACCCGTGCATGAACAATTACGCCGCCGCCGATGGGCGGAGGTTCTGGATCGTCGGCCTGGAGCCCGAGCGGCACTGGCCGGCGCTGTGCCGCGCCGTCGGCCGGCCCGAGTGGCGCGACGATCCGCGGTTCGCCGACGCCCGTGCCCGCGCCGTCAACTCGACGGTGCTGATCGCCGCGCTGGATGAAATCTTCGCCACGCGGCCCCTCGACGAGTGGGCACAGGTGTTCGCCGGCGAACCGGACTTCTTCTGGTCACCGATCAACACCCTCGAAGACGTCGTCGCCGACGAGCAGTTCCACGCCGCTGGTGGCATCGTCGACGTCCCCGACGGCCAAGCCGCCGTGCCCATGGTCGCCACACCGGCGGATTTTCATGGGACTCCGTGGGCACCGCGTTCTGCGGCACCGGAACTCGGACAACACACCGAGGAGGTCTTGGCCGAGCTCGAGGCGCGCCGCGGCTCCTGACGGACCGAGGGAAGCTTTACAAATATCGTCAGAAGTGTCACGCTGTCCGGTGAGTCGCGTCGCCCGGGGAGTGAAGCGGCTCCAGCCCTTGGGAAAGCCCATAAAGTGCGTTAGACCCGCCAGCGAACTGGTGGTGAGGAATGGATCGATGGTCGCTCCAACGTTCGACATCAGCAAGAGCAGCGCTGCGAATGCAACCCGCGCAAGCGGCGAGGGCCTGCGTTATCGACTCGACGTGGTGGCGGCCAGCGCCGTCGATGTCGTGCAATCGGCGGGCGGCTGGCTGTACGACCGGGCGATGGCCGGTTGGGAAGTTACCGTGTGGCTCCCGCGCGGCTGCGACACCCGGCCGCTGCGGATCCTGGGGGTGCGGTCAGCATTCGAGCCCGAGCTCGCCGGTCTGGGTTCGACGAGCCTGGCGGTGAGCGCCGAGGCGTTCGCCGCCGACGCTCGGGTGCGTGACGTGGTCCTCGAGTCGCTGGACAACCGGCTGATCGAGGTCGCGTTGTGGGGTGAGGGATGGCCGCTGGGCGTGGATCGCGCCACGACCCGGGCGCAGCATCTGCTCAGCGGTGCGGCCCGCATGTTCAAGGGCTATGCGCTTGCGGCGGCGGGCATTCCGGCTGCGAGCGTCGGCCCCACCGAGACCTTGCTGTGCGACGTGGTTTCGGGGGGCGACCCAGCGCTGATCCGGCTCGATTAGGCCATGAAGAAGTACTTCCGGCACACGCTGCTCTACCTGCACGAGACGATCTCGCTGGGATCCGGGCGCAGCGACCGGTTCACCGAGATCTTCGCCGACACCTATCAACCGATGATGGAGCAACTCGGCGCCCGGCTGTTCGCGATCTGGGAATCCACGCCCTACAACGGGCACTGGCCCCAGGCGACGGTGATCTGGGAGATCGACGGCTTCGCCGACTACGCGAGGATCGGCGCCGCGCAGGCCCGCGGCGGCAGCCACGAGGCCGCGGCCGGCAAATGGTCGGCATTTCTGGCTGACATCGGCGCCTCCGGAGAGGGCCGCATCATGTACCCCGGGCCGAGCAACAAGACACTGGCGCAGCTACGCGAGGCCAATTTCACTGCGCCGCTTGTGATTCAAGAGATCATGCAGACCAAGCCGGGACGTCAGGACGACTACATCCGTGAACTGGAGCGGCTCTACGTTCCGTGGTCGGAACGTACCGGCAAGCGCTGGCTTGGTTCGTTCACCACGACATTCCGCTACAACGAGGTCATCCACTACTGGGCGCTGGACGGCGGCTGGGACTGCTTCGCCGAGCACTATCCGTCGTGGAAGGAGAGTCCGCCGGCCGAAATAGTCACCTGGATGAGCGTGGCTCCCGCTTTGCGTGACGGGTGGGAGGATTCTATTCTGCAGGCCCTGCCGCCATCGCCATTGCAGTGAGGGAGCAACGGAACCCGGTGATCGCCAACGGCTTCAGCTATGATCCCTTCGACGCGGCGGTGATGGCGGACCCGCTGCCCTACTACCGAATCCTGCGCGACCACCACCCGGTGTACTACATGCCGCAGTGGGACACCTTCGCGCTGTCGCGCTTCGAGGACATCTGGACGGTGCTGGAAGTCAACAACGGCACGTTTGTCGCCTCGGAGGGCACGCTGCCACCGGCATCGGTTCTCGCGCAACACAACAGCGGCGCGGTCGCGGACCCGCCGCTGCACCCGCTGCCGTTTCACGCCATGTTCGACGCCGACCTGTACGGCGAGATCCGGCGCACCCACTCGCGCCCGTTCCGGCCACGGTCCGTCACGGACCTCGAGGGCCGCATCCGCGCGCTGGCCAACGAACGTCTCGACGCGCTGCTTCCGGGCGGTTCGTTCGACCTGACCCAGGATTACGGCGGCATCGTGGTGGCCGCCATCGTCTGCGAACTTCTTGGCATTCCCACCGATCTCGCGCCGCAAGTCCTCGCCACCGTCAACGCCGGCAGCCTCGCCCAGCCGGGCGAAGGCGTGGATACCGGCCAAGCACGACCCAACTACTTCGAATACCTCCTGCCCGCCGTTGCGCGCCGCCGCGCCGATCCGTCCGGGGACCCGCTCGACGTGGTCGATGGCCTGCTCGGCTACCGCCTGCCCGATGGCAGCGCGCTCGACGACTTGGAGGTCGCCACCCAGATGCTGTGCATCTTCATCGGGGGGACCGAGACGGTGCCCAAGATCGTCGCCCATGGCCTTTGGGAGCTCAGCCGGCGGCCCGAGCAGCTGGCCGCCGTGCGCGCCGACCTCGAGAACACCGTCCTCGTCGCGCGCGACGAGATGATCCGATTCTGTGCGCCGGCGCAGTGGTTCGCGCGAACGGTACGCAAACCCTTCGAGATTCACGGTGAACGTCAACCCGGGCCAGCGCGTCATCACCCTGCTGGCATCGGCCAACCGCGACGAGCGGGAGTACCCCGAACCCGACGAATTCGTCTGGGACCGGCCCATCCGCCGCTCGCTGGCCTTCGGGCGCGGTCAGCATTTCTGCATCGGTTATCACCTGGCACGGCTGGAAGTGGCTGTGCTACTGCAGGAATGGCTTCGCCGGGTGCCCGACTACGCGATTCAGACCGACGCCGCCACCCGGCTACCGTCCAGCTTCCAGTGGGGCTGGAACAAGATACCGGTGGAGGTCTGACGTGTGGTCCTACCGGATCATCGCCCCGTACCTGTTCGAGCGCAACGCGATCGACGACAAGAGACCCGAGTGCCTGGCCGACGGCCAGGTCCTGCTGCGGTTTTCGGCCGCGGGTGTCTGCGGCAGCGACCTGCCGGCGTTTCGCGGCGCCAAGGGACGGCTGCCAGGGGACGACGGCCGAAGCGGCCCCGAGAAGGACGGCTTCCCAATCCACGAGGTCGCCGGCGAGGTGATCGCCAGCCGGCATCCCGCCCACCGTCCCGGGGATCACGTGGTCGGATGGGCGTCGGGGTTCGACGGAATGATGGAACGCATCGTCAGCGACGGTGACGGACTGGCGCCCTACGATCCGGCGCTGACGCCCGCGCAGGCGGTTGGGCTGCAACCCCTGGCCTGCGTCCTCTACGCCTGCGAACAGCTCCGGCGACCTCGCCGGCCGGCACGTCGCGATCATCGGCCAGGGATCGATCGGCCTGTTGTTCTCCTACGTCGCCAAGGCGGCGGGCGCGCGACGCGTCACCGGGGTGGACCCGATCGATCGCCGTGACCTGGCAAGAGCTTTCGGGGTCGACGACCCGGTGCGCGCCACCAGCGACCGCTGGGTGAGCCAACTCCCGCCCGCGGACCGCGCGGACGTCGTCATCGAAGCCGTCGGCCACCAGGTCGCCACCCTGAGCCACGCCATCGACGCGGCCGCCCCCGGCGGCACCGTGTTCTATTTCGGTGTCGCCGACGACGAAATGTATCCGATCAGCATGCGCGTGATGTTGCGCAATAACCTGACACTGAAATCCGGTGTGACGCTTGACCGGCGGCGGATGCTAGAGGGCCGAGCAAATTCGCCGACGAGCACCCCCGGCTGCTCGGGGCCTACCTCACCCACACCTTCGGCATCGACGAGGTGCAGGACGCCTTCGACCTGGCCTGCCGACCCGTCGCCGGAGCGCATCAAGATCGCGATCGCCGGATGAGTCGACCGTGACAGACGAACTCACCGAGCGTCCTGCAGCTGGCCCTGAGCCGTAAGACCCCGATATGCGGCGGCTGGGTCACCGGCCCGACCCTGCTCGGGCCCCGAGGAATTCGCCCGTGCCGGTTACGATTACGTCGGCTTCGACGCCCAGCACGGCTATCTCGACGACGCCGACGTCGCCGGCATCTTGCGCCGCATCGAACACCTGCCCGTCGGCACCGTAGTGCGCCTGCCCAACGCCGACGCCGCACCGATCGGGCGGGTGCTCGACGCGGGCGCCGACGCCGTCGTCATCGCGATGATCGAATCGGCGGACCAGGCCGCCGCCGCGGTGGCCGCCACCCGCTACCCACCGGGGGGCCTGCGCAGCTTCGGCCCGCTGCGCGCCAGCCTGGGACACGATCCCGCCGCCCACGAGTCACGGGTCGGCGTGTTCGCGATGATCGAGACCGCGGCCGCGCTTGCCGGCATCCACGAGATCTGCGCCGTGCCTGGGCTCACCGGAATCTACGTCGGCCCGGCCGATCTCGCCATTTCGCTGGGCGCCGACGTCGTCGGCGCCACCCGGCACCCCGAAGTGCTGGACGCGATCGTGCGCATCCATCGGGCGGCATCGGACGCGGGCCTGGTCACCGGCATTCATGCCGGAGACGGCAAGACGGGCCACACCATGGCGCAGCTGGGATTCGGCATGATCACCCTGGCCGCAGAGTCGCAGGCGCTGCGCCGCGGCGCCGCAGAGCACCTGCGCGAGGCGACGCAATGACGCACGACGACCGCGGCGATGAGGCCGCGATCCGCGAACTGCTCGCCGGGTACGCACTCGCGCTTGACGTCGGCGATATCGACGAGTGCGTGCAGTTGTTCGAGCCCGACGGCGAATTCCTGGTCTACGGCAAGACGTTTGTCGGTCATGACGGAATCGCCGGCATGTTCCGCGGCGCGGCCCGCGGCTTGCATCTGAACGGCAGCGCGCGGATCGAAATCACGGGGGAGCGGCCACCGCCAGATCACAGGTGCTGTTCGTCCGCGCGGGCGACCTGCAACTGCGGCCCGCGATCTACGACGACGAGCTGACCCGCACCGCCGGGCGGTGGCGGTTTGCGCGGCGCCGCTGCCGCTTCGTCACCAGCGCCGGCTTGGCCGACAGCCCCGAAGGGAGCCCAGCATGAACCAGCGCGTCGCACTGGTGACGGGCGCCGCCGGCGGGCAGGGCCGCGCCATCGCCAACCGCCTGCGCGACAAAGGGTTTTCGGTGGCCGCGTGCGATCGCCGGAGCGACGAACTTCGCACCGCGGTCGGCGAGGCGGGCGACGGCGGCATGATCGCCCTCGAGCTCGACGTCACCTCGCCCGAGCAGTGGGACTCCGTGGTCGCGGAGGTCGTCGGAAGCTTCGGGTCGCTGAGCACGCTAGTCAACTGCGCCGGTGTGCTGCACCGCGCGTCGCTGGCGGACGAAACGGTCGGCGGCTTCGAAACCGCCTGGCGGGTCAATTGTTTCGGCCCATTTCTCGGGATGCGGGCAGCACTCGAACACTTGCGGGGGCGGCGAACGCGTCGATCGTCAACATTTGCAGCACCGGCGCGCTCCGTCCCTTTCCGCAACACACCGCCTACGGGTCGTCGAAGTGGGCGCTGCGCGGCCTGACCCAGACCGTCGCGGCCGAACTCGCGCCGTCCGGCATCCGGGTCAACGCCGTCTTCCCCGGGCCGATCGCCACACCGATGCTCGACGAGGTCACCCAGGCGCGGCTCACCGAGGCATCGATGTTCGGGCGGATTGGCGAGGCCGGTGAAGTCGCCGACGCCGTGGCCTTCCTGGTGTCCGACGAGGCGTCGTTCATCACCGGCTGTGAACTCGTCATCGACGGTGGGCAATGCCTGCAGATCCGATGAACGTCGGCGCCCAACCCGGGGCCCGATGACAGGGCTGGACGGCGCCGATCGCCTTGACCCCGCCCTGCGTGATGTGGCGACAACGCGGACCGATTTTTCCCGGGCCGCAATCGAACTCATCCGCGGACCGTTCGACGAGCGCCGCCGTCTGGCGGCCGAACAGACCGATACGCACGGAATCCGGATCGTCGAGGACCGCGTGCCGGCAGAATCCGGTGACGTCAAGGTGCGCATCTATCGCGGCGAGCCCGTGGGCCGGGCACCTGTCGTGGTGTACTGCCACGCCGGTGGTTTCGCGCTGGGCAACCTCGATACCGATCACCGGCAATGCGTGGAGCTCGCACGCCGCGGCCGCTGCACCGTGGTCTCGGTGGACTATCGGCTCGCTCCCGAATACCCCTTCCCGGCCGCACTCGAGGACGCCAGCGCCGTGCTGCGGTGGGTGGCCGCGAATTCGGTTGCGCTCGAAGTGGATCCAGGGCGCCTGGCCGTCGCGGGCAGCAGCGCCGGCGCCACCCTCGCCGCATGCCTGGCGCAGCGGGCCACCGACGGGTCGCTGCCACCGGTGTCGTTTCAGTTGCTGCACCAACCGGTGCTCGATGATCGGGCCACCCCGTCGAAGGCGGAGTTCCGCACCAGTCCGGCGTTCGACGGTGAGGCCGCCGATCTGATGTGGCGTCACTACCTCGGCCCGGCCGGCGCGTCGGCGGACGCGGTGCCGGCACGGCGAGCCGAATTCGGCGGATTGCCGGCGGCTTTGATCACCTGCGCCGAGATCGACCCGTTTCGCGACGAGGCGGTCGACTACGCGCTGCAGTTACTGCGTGCCGGGGTCTCGGCCGAGCTACACGTTTTCGCGCGCACCTGTCACGGCTTCGACTCGCTGTTGCCCGATTGGTCGGGTGCACAACGATTGTTCGCGCTGCAAGGCCACGCCCTAGCCAGCGCCTTGCACAACGACTAACCGTCGAATCTGATCAGCTGCCGTACGGCGGTGCCGTCGGCCAGATTGTCCATCGCCTCGTTGATGCCCTCCAGCGAAATCGTCGACGACACCAGCGATTCCACCGGCAACCGGCCCGACCGCCACAGCTCGACAAACCGGGGGATGTCCCGGCTGGGCACCGCCGAGCCGAGGTAACTGCCGATCAACGATCGGCCCTCGGCCACAAAACCCAACGGCGACACGCTGATTCGTGCGGCCGGGGGTGGCAGGCCGACGGTGATGGTGCGTCCGCCGGGTGCGGTCAAGCCGATCGAGGTCTCCAGCGCGGCGGGATGGCCGACGGCCTCGACCACCACCTCGGCCTTCACCCCGGCGTCGGCGGCCTGCTGCGGCGTGTAGGCATCGTGGGCGCCCAACCGGCGGGCGGCGTCCAACTTCTCCGGCAACTGGTCGACGGCGACCACGCGAACGTCGTCATAGGTCAGCGCGGTGAGCAACGCCGCCATCCCGACACCTCCCAGTCCGACGACGGCGACCGTCTGGGCCGGCCGCGGATGCCCCACATTGAGCACCGCGCCACCCCCGGT
The DNA here is from genome assembly GCA_963849935.1 of uncultured Actinomycetota bacterium. GTDB lineage: Bacteria > Actinomycetota > Actinomycetes > Mycobacteriales > Mycobacteriaceae > Mycobacterium. The sequence continues at coordinate 413,635 of CAWKJQ010000015.1, read as the reverse complement.
GAGCACCGCGCAGCCCAGCAGCGCGGCGACGTCCGGTGGCACGTCGGGTGGCACCGCGACCGCGCTGGCCCGATTGACGACCGCGTGCGTCGCGAAGCCCGAGACGCCGAGGTGGTGATAGACGGGGTGGCCGGCCCGGCTGAGTCGAATGTCGCCGCCGAGCAAGGTGCCGGCGCCGTTCGCCGCGCTGCCCGGTTCGCACGGCGTCAGGCCGTCGGTCGCGCACGCCGCGCACTGACCGCAGCGCGGCAAGAAGACCAGCACCACGCGCTGGCCCACGGCCAAGTCGTCAACGCCCTCGCCGACCCGCTCGACGATCCCGGCGGCCTCGTGGCCGAGCAGCATCGGCACCGGGCGCACCCGGTTGCCGTCGACCACCGACAGGTCCGAGTGGCAGATGCCCGCCGCCTCCATCCGGACCAGGACTTCGTCGCGGCCCGGGGGCGCGAGGTCGAGGTCGCTGATGGCGATCGGCCGCGACTCGGCGTAGGGCCGTGGTGACCCGATGTGCTCCAGTACCGCGCCCCGAATTCCAGACATGCTGGAATACAACCATGGCGTCGGCTTCTGGAGTTCCCCCGCACCGGACGGGCTGACCAGCAACGACTTTCCGGTGTTGTGGCCGGTCGGAACCCGCTGGGCCGACAACGACATGTTCGGCCACCTCAACAATGCCGTGTACTACCAGCTGTTCGACACCGCGATCAACGCCTGGATCAACACCGGTACCGGGCTGGACCCGATCACCACTCCGGCGCTGGGCATCGTCGCCGAATCGGGCTGCCGCTACTTCTCCGAACTGCAATTCCCGCAGAACCTCGTGGTCGGCCTGGCCGTCACGCGGCTGGGCCGCAGCAGCGTCACCTACCGGCTGGGGGTGTTCCGCGAGGACGAGCCCGCGAAGACCACCGCGCGGCCGATCACCGCGCTGGGTCACTGGGTTCACGTCTATGTCGACCGGGGCACCCGCAAGTCGGTCCCGATTCCCGACGCCGTTCGCGCGCTGCTCTCGACGGCCGCCGTGGACCGATAAGCGCCTGGCACCAAGGCTTTCGCCGTCGAACGCGGCAGCGCATGGGCGCATCGCCGGCCCGGCTATGCTTCGCGAATGCCAGTCTTGAGCAAGACCGTCGAGGTGGACGCCGACGCCGCATTGATCATGGACATCGTCGCCGACTTCGAGGCCTACCCGCAGTGGAACGAGGAGATCAAAGGTCTTTGGGTGCTGGCCCGCTACGACGACGGGCGGCCCAGCCAGCTGCGGCTCGACACCGATTACCAAGGCATGCAGAGCATGTTCATCCAGGCCGTGTACTACCCCGGGGAGAACCAGATCCAGACCGTCCTGCAGCAGGGCGACCTGTTCACCAAGCAGGAGCAGTTGTTTTCTGTGGTGGCGATGGGCGCCCCAGCCTGCTGACGGTCGACCTGGACGTCGAGACGTCGATGCCGGTGCCCGCGCCGATGGTGAAGCAGCTTCTCAACAACGTGCTCGACCATCTGGCTGAAAGCCTCAAGCAGCGCGCCGAGCAGCTCGCGGCGAGCTAGTCCTGATGGCGGCGACCCGCCTGCGCCCGGCTTCGCCGCGCTTGCGATCGCCGCGGCCGCGCTCGCGATCGCCGCTAGTCGAAGATTCCGGTGCGGTCCAGCATCTCGGTCAGCCGGGTCGCCGCGTCGGTGAACTGCCACACCGTGTGCTCGATCACCGCGCCGGTGTCGCGCCGGCGCAGCGCGGCGATCAGCTGGCGGTGGTTGTCCACCGCCGCATCTCCCCAATTGCGGTCGGCGGCGTAGACCAGCACCGGCATGTAGCGCGCGGCGTTGAGCAGGAACCACGCCAGTTTGATCCTGCCGCTCGCCTGGTTGAAGACGCGGTGGAAGGCGAACTCGATGCCCGCGATGGTCTCGGCGTCGCCGGACCCGACGGCCGCGGCGAGCGAATCGTTGATCCGGTCCAGCTCGTCGATTTCGGCTTCGGTGATATTGACGGTGGCCGCGGCCGCCAGCTCACGGGCGATCGTGGCCTGCAGCCAGAAGATGTCGTCGATGTCCTGCCGGGTCAGCGGCAGCACGACGTGGCCGCGGTGCGGCTCGAGCTGCACCATGCCCTCGCCGCGCAGCTTGAGCAGGGCCTCGCGCACCGGCGTGATGCTCACTCCGAGTTCGGCCGCGGTCTCGTCCAGACGGATGAACGTCCCCGCGCGCAGCGCGCCGGACATGATCGCCGCCCGCAGGTGGCCCGCCACCTCATCGGACAACTGCGCCCGGCGCACCGGCCGCCGACTCCTCGGCTGCATTGACATCGGTGCGTTCACGGGGCTGCCAGGGCTTTCGTGGGCTTGGCGGGGCGGGGTTTAAGTTTTTACGGGCGTTAACGGGGTCTTGTCAGTAGACCGTCAACGCCATAGTGTGACCCACACAACACTATGTTTTATCAAATATCAACCTGGCGCAAGCGGTGCGGGAGTGAAGGGAAGTGTCCAGTTTGACCGCGCAATTGGCCAGCCATCTGACTCAGGCCGAACGAGCAGCCCTACCTGGCCCGGCGGCAGAACTGGGTGAACCAACTCGAGCGGCACGCGCTGATGCAACCGGACGCGACCGGCGCTGAGGTTCCTGGGTAACACGGTGACGTGGGGTGACCTGCGTGGTCGGGTGACGGCGCTGGCCGATGCGTTGAGCCGCCGCGGCGTCGGCTTTGGTGACCGGGTCATGATCCTGATGCTCAACCGCACCGAGTTCGTCGAATCGGTACTGGCCGTCAACATGCTCGGCGCCATCGCGGTCCCGCTGAACTTCCGGCTCACCCCGGCCGAAATCGCGTTCCTGGTCCAGGATTGCGAAGCGCGCGTGATCATCACCGAACCGGTGCTGGCTCCGGTGGCCACCGGAGTTCGCGACATCGAGTCGCTGCTGAGCACCATCGTGGTGGCGGGCGGCTCAACCGACGACAACGTGCTCGGCTACGAAGACCTGATCGGCGAGCCCGGGCAAGAGCATCAGCCCGTCGACATCCCCAACGACTCGCCGGCGCTGATCATGTACACCTCGGGCACCACCGGTCGGCCGAAGGGGGCCGTGCTGACCCACACGAATCTGACCGGGCAGACCATGACCGGGCTGTACACCAACGGCGCCGACATCAACAATGACGTCGGATTCATCGGTGTGCCGTTCTTCCACATCGCCGGCATCGGCAACATGCTGACCGGGATGCTGCTCGGCACCCCGACGGTGATCTACCCGCTGGGCGCGTTCGAGCCCGGACAACTGCTCGACGTGCTGGCCGCGGAGAAGGTCACCGGCATCTTTTTGGTCCCCGCGCAGTGGCAGGCGGTCTGCGCCGAACAACAGGCCCGCCCGCGGGACCTGAAATTGCGGGTGATCTCGTGGGGCGCCGCGCCGGCTCCGGACGCGCTGCTGCGCGAGATGTCGGCGAGGTTCCCCGGCACCCAGATACTGGCCGCGTTCGGCCAGACGGAGATGTCGCCCGTCACGTGCATGTTGCTCGGCGAGGACGCCATTCGTAAACGTGGCTCGGTCGGCAAGGTGATCCCCACCGTCGCCGCCCGCGTCGTCGACGAAAACATGAATGACGTGCCCATCGGCGAGGTAGGCGAAATCGTTTATCGCGCACCGACTTTGATGAGCGGCTACTGGAACAACCCGGAGGCCACGGCGGAAGCGTTCGCGGGCGGCTGGTTCCACTCCGGTGACCTCGTCCGCATGGACTCCGAGGGCTACGTCTGGGTGGTGGACCGCAAGAAGGACATGATCATCTCCGGTGGCGAGAACATCTACTGCGCCGAGGTGGAGAACGTCCTCGCCAGCCACCCCGGCATCGTCGAGGTCGCCGTCATCGGCCGGGCCCACCACAAGTGGGGTGAGGTGCCGATCGCGGTCGCCGCTGTCACTGACGAGGATTTGCGGCTCGGGGATTTGGACGAGTTCCTGACCGAGCGGCTGGCGCGCTACAAGCACCCCAAGGCGCTCGAGATCGTCGATGCGCTGCCGCGCAATCCGGCCGGCAAGGTGCTCAAGACTGAACTGCGGGTTCGCTACGGAGTCGGAGAAATCGATTAAATCCATTCTGGGGCAAGAGGTTTTAGGGGTGATGAGGAAAGCTGACGAGAGCTGTAACGTTTGCCGGTTGTTGACGAAGGGTTAATTGTGCGGATGCGGTTCACACGTGCTTGGCCATCGGGTACATTCCTGTGGTCTCCGTTACTACTTGCGAGTAGGGAGCCGATGGTCACACACGTTGAGTCGGGGCGAGGCGGGGGCACCCCCAGCAGCCTCGCGGCGAGGGGGAGAGGCGTGCTACACGATCCGCCGCGACGCCGGGAGGCGCGCGGTGCCGGCGCGAGGGGGCAACGGTGACTTCAACGTCGACAAGTCGGCGGGGTCCCTACCTGGTCAGCTACGTCCGCGACCAAGTCGCAGACGCCCCTTACGCTCGTCGGGGGATTCTTCCGGATGTGCGTGCTGACCGGAAAGGCGCTGTTCCGCTGGCCCTTCCAGTGGCGCGAATTCATCCAGCAGTGCTGGTTCATCATGCGGGTGGCGTTCCTGCCGACCATCATGGTGTCGATCCCGCTGACCGTGCTGCTGATCTTCACGCTCAACGTTCTGCTCGCGCAGTTCGGTGCCGCTGACCTGTCCGGCGCGGGCGCGGCGATCGGCGCGGTCACCCAGCTCGGCCCGCTGACCACGGTGCTGGTGGTCGCCGGCGCCGGCTCGACCGCTATCTGCGCCGACCTGGGTGCGCGCACCATCCGCGAAGAGATCGACGCGATGGAGGTGCTCGGCATCGACCCGATCCACCGGCTGGTGGTGCCCCGGGTGATCGCCGCGACCCTGGTCGCCACGCTGCTCAACGGCCTGGTGATCACCGTCGGCCTGGTCGGTGGCTACCTGTTCGGCGTCTACCTGCAGAACGTGTCCGGTGGCGCCTACCTGGCCACCCTGACCACCATCACCGGCCTGCCCGAGGTCATCATCGCGACGGTCAAAGCCGCGTCTTCGGACTGATCGCCGGCCTGGTCGGTTGCTACCGCGGGCTGACGGTGCGCGGCGGCTCCAAGGGCCTGGGCACCGCGGTCAACGAGACCGTGGTGCTGTGCGTGGTCGCCCTCTACGCGGTCAACGTCGTGCTGACCACCATCGGTGTTCGATTCGGGACGGGGCACTGACATGTCGACCGCCGCCGTCTTGCGCGCCCGCTTCCCGCGGGCGGCAGACAACCTCAACCGCTACGGCGGTGCCGCCGCGCGCGGTCTCGACGACATCGGTCAGATGGCCTGGTTCGGCGCTGCACCGCCCTCGGGCAGCATTCCGCACGCGCTGCGCAACTACCGCAAGGAGACGCTGCGGCTGATCGCCCAGATCGGCATGGGCACCGGCGCCATGGCGGTCATCGGTGGCACCGTCGCGATCGTCGGTTTCGTGACGTTGTCCGGTAGCTCGCTGGTCGCCATCCAGGGTTTCGCGTCACTGGGCAACATCGGTGTCGAGGCGTTCACCGGTTTCTTCGCCGCGCTGATCAACGTGCGCATCGCGGCGCCCGGTCGTCACCGGCATCGCGATGGCCGCCACGGTCGGCGCCGGCGCCACCGCGGAGCTGGGCGCCATGCGGATCAGCGAGGAGATCGACGCCCTGGAAGTGATGGGCATCAAGTCGATCTCGTTCTTGGCTACCACCCGGATCATGGCCGGGCTGGTCGTGATCATCCCGCTCTACGCGCTGGCGATGATCATGTCGTTTCTGTCCCCGCAGATCACCACGACGGTGCTCTACGGGCAGTCGAACGGCACCTACGAGCACTACTTCCGGACGTTCCTGCGCCCCGAGGACGTGTTCTGGTCGTTCCTGGAGGCCATCATCATCACCGCGTCGTGATGATCACCCACTGCTACTACGGCTACAACGCCGGCGGCGGGCCCGTCGGCGTGGGTGAGGCCGTCGGCCGATCGATGCGCTTCTCGCTGGTCTCGGTGCAGGTTGTTGTATTGTCCGCCGCGTTGGCGCTGTACGGCGTCAACCCCAACTTCGCACTCACGGTGTAGCGCCATGACCCGACCGATTCAAGATCAACAAGCCACGGAACCCGCCGTACAAGCTGGCGGGCGTGGCGCTGCTGGTCGATCCTGGCGCTGGCGCTGGCCTTGGTCTACGGGCAGTTCCGGGGCAGCTTCACGCCCAAGACCAAGCTGACGATGCTCGCGTCGCGGGCCGGGTTGGTGATGGATCCGGGTTCGAAGGTGACCTACAACGGTGTGGAGATCGGCCGGGTCGGCGTCGATTTCGGAGACCGTGCGCGACGGCAAGCCGGCGGCGAAATTCATCCTCGAGGTGTATCCGCGGTACCTGCAAGCTGATTCCGACGAACGTGAACGCCGACATCAAGGCGACGACGGTGTTCGGCGGTAAGTATGTGTCGCTGACGACGCCGCCCAACCCGTCACCGCAGAAGATCTCGACCGCACACGGTGATTGATGCGACGCTCGGTGACCACCGAGATCAACACGCTGTTCCAGACCATCACCTCGATCGCGGAGAAGGTCGACCCGGTCAAGCTGAACCTGACGCTGAGTGCCGCCGCGCAATCGCTGACCGGGCTGGGCGACAAGTTCGGACAGTCGATCGTCAACGGCAACGCGCTTCTTGATGACGTGAACCCGCGGATGCCGCAGGCCCGCCACGACATCCAGCAGCTGGCGGCGCTGGGCGAACGCTACGCCAACGCCGCGCCGGATCTGCTGGACTTCCTCAACAATGCGGTGATCACCTCGCGCACGATCAACGCCCAGCAAAAGGATCTGGACCAGGCGCTGTTGTCGGCGGCCGGGTTCGGTAACACCGGCGCCGACATCTTCAAGCGGGCGGACCGTATCTGGCGCGCGGTGCCGCAGACCTGGTGCCCACGGCCCAGCTGCTGGACACCTACAGCCCGGAGCTGTTCTGCACCGTGCGCAACTACCACGACATCGAGCCCAAGGCCTGCGTCGTTCCTGGGTGGAAACGGCTACTCGCTGATCGCCCACACCCAGGCGCTGTCCGGGCTGGGGCTGCTGGCCAACCCCGTCTCCGCGGTGGCCGTCATCGCCAGCCAGGTCGGCGGGCTGGCCGGCCTGATCGGTGGTGCACCGAACCCCTACATCTTCCCGGAGAATCTGCCTCGGGTGAACGCGCGCGGTGGGCCGGGCGGTGCGCCGGGTTGCTGGCAACCTCATCAGCCATGACCTGTGGCCGGCGCCGGAGCTGGTGATGGACACCGGCAACAGCATCGCGCCGTACAACCACCTGGACACCGGTTCGCCCTACGCGATCGAGTACGTCTGGGGCCGTCAGGTAGGGGATAACACGATCAACCCATGAAAATCACCGGAACCCTCGTCAAACTCGGCATCTTCTCGGTGGTGCTGCTGATCTTCACCGTGATGATCATCGTGGTGTTCGGTCAGATGCGTTTCGACCGCACCAACAAGTACTCGGCGGAGTTCACCAACGTCAGCGGGCTGCGGGCGGGCCAGTTCGTCCGCGCCTCGGGGGTGGAGATCGGCAAGGTCGACTCGGTGGAGCTGGTCGACGGCGGCAAGCGGGTGCGGGTGAAATTCAACGTCGACCGCTCGATCCCGCTGTACCAGTCGACGACCGCGCAGATCCGCTACCTCGACCTGATCGGTAACCGCTACATGGAGCTCAAGCGCGGTCAAGGCGAAGGCTCCGACAAGGTCCTGTCCGGCCGGTGGGTTCATCCCGCTGTCGCGCACCTAGCCGGCGCTGGACCTCGACGCGCTGATCGGTGGTTTCAAGCCGCTGTTCCGGGCGCTCGACCCGGAAAAGGTCAACACCATCGCAAGTTCGCTCGTCACCGTGTTCCAGGGCCAGGGCGGCACCATCAACGACATCCTCGATCAGACCGCGCAGCTGACCAACCAGCTCGGCGAGCGCGACCAGGCGATCGGCGAGGTCATCAAGAACCTGAACATCGTGCTGGACACCACGGTTCGGCACCGCCAGCAGTTCGACCAGACCATCAACAACCTCGAGGTGCTGATCACCGGGCTCAAGGACCACGATGACCAACTGGCCGACGGGACCGCGCACATCAGCAACGCCGCCGGCACGGTGGCCGACCTGCTGGCCGAGGACCGCGCGCTGCTGCACAAGACGATCAACTACCTGGACGGAGTGCAGCAGCCGCTGATCGACCAGCAAGACCAGCTGCAGGACTTCCTCAAGAAGGTGCCGACCGCGTTGAACATGATCGGGCGTGCCATCGGGTCCTACGGGGACTTCGTGAACTTCTACGCCTGCGACATCACCCTGAAGATCAACGGGCTGCAGGCCGGCGGCCCGGTCCGCACGGTCCGGCTGTTCCAGCAGCCGACGGGTAGGTGCACGCCGCAATGAGAACGCTGGAACCACCCAACCGGGTCCGCATCGGGCTGATGGGCATCGTGGTGACGCTGCTGGTGATCGGCGTGGGCCAAAGCTTCACCAGCGTCCCGATGTCTGATGGCCAAGCCGCACTACTACGGGCAGTTCACCGACACCGGCGGCCTCAGCAAGGGCGACAAGGTGCGCATCGCCGGCATGGACGTCGGCAAGGTCGAGGGCATCAAGATCGACGGCGACCACATCGTGATCAAATTCAACGATCGGCACCGCAACCTTCGGCACCGAGAGCCGGCTCGCGGTCAAGACCGACACCATCCTCGGAAAGAAGGTCCTCGAGATCGAGCCGCGCGGCAATCAGACGCTGCAGCCAGGGTCGGCTTTGCCGATCGGCCAAAGCACCACGCCGTACCAGATCTACGACGCGTTCTTCGACGTCACCAAGGCCGCCCAGGGCTGGGACATCGACACCGTCAAGCAGTCTCTGCACGTGCTGTCGCAGACCATCGACCAGACCTACCCGCACCTGACCCCGGCACTCGAAGGGGTGGAGAAGTTCTCCAACACCATCGGCAAGCGTGACGAAGAGGTCAAGCACCTGCTTGCCCAGGCCAACAAGGTGGCCAGCATCCTGGGTGATCGCAGCGATCAGATCGACCGGCTGTTGGTCAACGCAAACACGCTGCTGGCCGCCTTCAACGAGCGCGGCCAGGCCATCGATGCCCTGCTCGGCAACATCGCCGCGTTCTCCGAACAGGTCAAGGGCTTCATCAACGACAACCCGAACCTGAACCACGTGCTGGAACAGCTGCGCACGGTCAGCGACATCCTGGTGCAGCGCAAGGACGATCTGGCGAACGGTCTCACCGAGGTCGGCAAGTTCCTGCCGTCGCTGAACGAGGCCATCGCCTCGGGCCCGTTCTTCAAGGTGGTCCTGCACAACCTGTGCCCTGTACCAGATCTCGCAGCCCTGGGTCGACGCCGCCTTCAAGAAGCGCGGCATCGATCCGGAGAACTTCTGGCGCAGTGCGGGATTGCCGGAATTCCGGTGGCCCGACCCCAACGGCACCCGGTTCCCCAACGGTGCGCCGCCGCCGGCACCGCCGGTGCTCGAGGGCACGCCGGATCACCCGGGTCCGGCCGTCCCGCCTGGATCGCCGTGCTCGTACACGCCGGCTAACCCGGGCGGCAATGTCACCGTCGGGGACGAGGGTCTGCCGCGGCCGTGGAACCCGTTGCCGTGTGCGGGTGCGGCGACAGGCCCGTTCGGTGGGCCGGGCTTCCCTGCGCCGGTCGACGTGATGACGTCGCCGCCCAACCCCGCCGGTCTGCCGCCGACGCCGGGCATGCCGATCGCGGGCCGGCCGGGTGATCCGCCGCCGGACGTTCCGGGAACTCCGGTGCCGTTGCCGGCACAGGCACCCCCGGGCGCTCGCACCGAGAACCTGGCGCCGGCCGGACCGACACCGCCGCCGTCGACGTTCGCGCCGGGCTTCCCGCCTGGGTCCACCCGCGCCACCCGGGCCGGGCAACCAGCTGCCGGCGCCCTTCATCAACCCGGGCGGAACCGGAGGCAGCGGCGCAGCGGGGGGAGGTAGCCAGAATTGAGCACCATCTTTGACATCCGCAACATTCGGCTGCCGAAGCTGACGCGGGCAACGGTGATCATCGGATCGCTGGTGGTGATTCTGGCGCTCGTCGTCGGCTACGTCGGCTGGCAGCTGTACCAGAAGCTGACCACCAACACCGTGGTGGCCTACTTCCCCGCGGCGAACGCGCTCTACGCGGGCGACAAGGTCCAGATCATGGGCTTGCGGGTGGGCGCGATCGACAAGATCGAGCCCAGCGGCGACAAGATGAAGGTCACCTTCCACTACGAGAACCAGTACCGGGTTCCGGCCAATGCCTCGGCGGTGATCCTCAACCCGACCCTGGTGGCGTCGCGGGCCATCCAGCTGGAGCCGGCCTACAAGGGCGGTCCGGTGCTGGCCGACGGCGCGGTCATCCCCGTCGAGCGCACCCAGGTGCCGGTGGAGTGGGACGAGCTGCGCAACAGCATCACCAACATCATCTCGAAGCTGGGTCCGACGCCCGAGCAGCCGAAGGGCCCGTTCGGTGAGGTCATCGAGTCGTTCGCCAACGGGCTGGCCGGCAAGGGCAAGCAGATCAACAGCACGCTGAGCAGCCTGTCGCAGGCGTTGACCGCGCTGAACGAGGGCCGCGGCGACTTCTTCGCGGTGGTACGCAGCCTGGCGCTGTTCGTCAACGCGCTGCACCAGGACGACCAGCAGTTCGTCGCGCTCAACCAGAACCTGGCCGAGCTCACCACGCACCTCGCCCACTCCGACGGCGACCTGGCCAACGCGATCGAGCAGTTCGACAGCCTGCTCACCACCGTGCGTCCCTGGCTGGACCAGAACCGCGAGGTGCTGACCCACGACATCAACAATCTCGAGACCGTGACGAACGCGCTGCTGCAACCCGACCCGCTGAACGGGCTGGAGACCGCGCTGCATGTGTTGCCGACCGCCGCGGCGAATATCAACCAGATCTATCACCCGTCGCACGGCTCGGTGGTCGCCATCCCGTCGATCACCAACTTCGCCAACCCGATGCAGTTCATCTGTAGCGCGATCCAGGCCGGTAGCCGGTTGGGCTACCAGGAGTCGGCCGAACTGTGCGCCCAGTACCTCGCGCCGATTCTCGACGCGATCAAGTTCAACTACCCGCCGTTCGGCTTGAACCTGTTCAGCACGGCCGAGACGCTGCCCAAGGAAGTCGCCTATTCCGAGGACCGTCTGCACCCGCCGAACGGGTACAAGGACACCACCGTCCCGGGCATCTGGTCGCCGGACACCCCGACGTCGCACCGCAACACCCAGCACGGCTGGATCGTCGCCCCGGGCATGCAGGGTCAGCAGGTCGGGCCGATCACCGCGGGCCTGATGACCCCGGACTCGCTGAACGAGCTGATGGGTGGACCGAACATCGCGCCGGTCCAGTCGACCCTGCAGACCCCGCCGGGTCCGCCGAACGCCTATGACGAGAATCCGATCGTGCCGCCTATCGGCCTGAACGCTCCGGTGCCGATTCAGCCGCCGCCGCCAGGGCCGGACGTGGTCCCAGGGCCGGTCGCTCCGACACCGGCGCCGGTGGCCGCGCCCGCACCGAACGCGGGTGGCCCGGCAGCACCCGCTGACTTTGGAGGTGGCCAGTGAGGGGCACGAGCGTGAACGCGTCGGCCTGAGGGGCGCGACGAGCGTGATCCGGCATCGGGCCTGGCAGGCGCTGGCCTTGCTGGTGGCCGCGACGGTGTTGAGCTCGTGTGGCTGGAAGGGCATCTCCCAAGTCCCGATTCCGGGTGGCCCCGGCAGCGGGTCGGGGGCCATGACGATTTATGTGCAGGTGCCCGACACCCTGGCGATCAACGGCAACAGCAAGGTGATGGTGGCCGACGTCTTCGTCGGCTCGATCAAGGCGATCAACTTGAAAAACTGGATCGCCACTTTGACGCTCGGCGTGAGCAACAGCCTCAAGCTGCCGAAGAACGCCATCGCCAGGATCGGCCAGACGTCGCTGCTGGGTTCTCAGCACGTCGAACTTGCCGCGCCCCCGAACCCGTCGCCCGAATTGCTGAAGAACGGCGACACCATTCCACTGAAGAACTCGACCTCGTTTCCCACGACCGAGCAGACGCTGGCCAGCCTGTCGCTGATCCTGCGCGGCGGCGGCATCCCCAACCTGGAGGTGCTGCAGAACGAGGTCTACAACATCTTCAACGGGCGTGGCGAGCAGATCCGGGCCCTGCTCGGCAAGCTGGACACCTTCACCAATCAGCTCAACCAGCAGCGCGATGACATCACGCACGCCATCGACTCCACCGACCGGCTGCTGACCTATGTGGGTGGCAGGGCCGACGTGCTGGATCGGGCGCTCACCGACATCCCACCGCTGATCAAGTTTTTCGCGAACAAGGACTATCAACAGCATCTGATCAACGCCGTCGACTCGGTGGGACGGCTCAGCCAGGCCGCCGACCAGTACCTGTCGGAGGCGCGCGGGCCGCTGCACACCGACCTGCAGGCGCTGCAGTGCCCGTTGAAGGAACTCGGCAAGGCCTCGCCGTACCTGATCGGCGCGCTGAAGCTGATCCTCACCCAGCCGTTCGACATCGACACGGTCCCGAAGATCTTCCGCGGCGACTACATCAACATCTCGCTGACGCTCGACGTGACCTACAGCGCCGTCGACAACGCGTTCCTGACCGGGACCGGACTGTCGGGAGCCCTCCGGGCGCTCGAGCAGTCGTACGGGCGCGACCCGGAGACGATGATCCCGGACGTGCGCTACACGCCGAACCCGAATGACGCACCGGGTGGACCGCTGGTGGAAAGGGGGGACAGGAATTGCTGACTCCCTTCATCCGACGCCAGCTGATCGCCTTCGGGATCCTGACCGTCATCTCGCTGCTCGTGCTCGGGGTGTACTACCTGCAGATCCCGACCATGGTGGGCATCGGGCGCTACACGCTGCAGGCCGACCTGCCCGCCTCGGGCGGGCTGTATCCCACGGCCAACGTCACCTATCGAGGCGTCACCATCGGCAAGGTCACCGACGTCGAGCCGACCGAGCGCGGCGCCCACGCGACGATGAGCATCGACAGTCGCTACAAGATCCCGGTCGATGCGACGGCCAACGTGCACTCGGTCTCGGCCGTCGGCGAGCAGTACCTGGACCTGACGTCGAGCGGCAACCCCGGCAAGTACCTGGCGGACGGACAGACCATCACCAAGGGCACCGTCCCGGCAGAGATCGGGCCGGCCCTCGACACTGCGAACCGCGGCCTGTCGGCGCTGCCCAAAGAAAAGATCAGCCAGTTGCTCGACGAGACGGCGCAGTCTGTCGGCGGATTGGGTCCTAACCTGCAGCGGCTGGTCGACGCCACGCAGGCGATCGTCGGCGATTTCAAGAACCAGATGACCGATGTCAACGACCTCATCCAGAACTCCGGCCCGGTGATCGACAGCCAGGTCAAATCGAGTGACAACATCGAGCGCTGGGCGCGCAACCTGAACAGGCTGGGTGCTCAGGCCGCGCAGGAGGACCCGCACCTGAAAAGCCTGCTGCGCCAGGCGGCGCCGACGGCCGACCAGGTCAACTCGGTCTTCAACGACGTCAAGGATTCGCTGCCGCAGACCCTGGCCAACCTCGAGGTCGTCTTCGACCTGCTCAAGCGCTACCACACCGGCGTCGAGCAGGTCCTGGTGTTCCTCCCGCAGGGCGCATCGATCGCCCAGACGGTGGCGGCGCCGTTCCCGAACATGGCCGCGCTGGACCTCGCGCTGTCGATCAACCAGCCGCCGCCGTGCCTGACCGGCTTCATTCCGGCGTCGGAGTGGCGGTCCCCGGCCGACACCAGCGTCCAGCCGTTGCCCACCGGCACGTACTGCAAGATCCCGATGGAAACACCGGCGAACAGTGTGCGAGGGTCGCGCAACATTCCGTGTACGGACATTCCGGGCAAACGGGCCGCGACTCCGCGGGAGTGCCGCGACCCACACCCCTATGTGCCGGCCGGTACCAACCCCTGGTACGGCGACCCCAACCAGATTCTCACCTGCCCCGCGCCGGCGGCGCGCTGTGACCAATCGGTCCGGCCGGGGAAGGTGATCCCGGCACCGTCGGTGGACAACGGGCTGAACCCGGCACCCTCGGACCGGGTGTCGGGCACGCCACCGCCCACCAGCGATCCGTTGTCCCGGCCCGGGTCGGGTACCGTGCAGTGCAATGGCCAGCAGCCCAACCCGTGTGTCTACAAACCAGCGGGCCTCCCTCGGCGATCTACAGTCCCCAAAGCGGTGAACTGGTAGGGCCAGACGGAGTTAAATACTCCGTCGAGAACTCGACCAGAACAGGAGACGATGGATGGAAGGAGATGCTGGCACCAGCCGGCTGAACCCCATCGACACGGACGATTCGTTGACCACCCAGCACAAGAGCGAGGATTCGGCGGCACCCGAGAAGGGAGCCGATCAAACCGGTCCGCAGGACGCCTCCGAGGATCTGGGGGAACCCACCGACAGCGCTGCCGATGTCGACGCCGAGGCCGGCCAGCCCGGGTCCGACGGCCCTGCCGGCGATGACACCGAAGCCGGCGAGCCCGTCGCCGTCGCACCGCGCGGTCCGTCCCGGGTGGGCCGCGGATGGTTCGCGACGATCGCCGCAGTGCTGGTGTTGTGCGCCGGCGGTGTCGGGGCGGGTGGCTACCTCGCGCTGCATTACCACCATCAAAGCCAACGATCGCCCGCGAGCGACGCCTCGGCGCTGAAGGCGGCGGTGGATTGTGTCTCGGCGACCCAGGCGCCGGACACCAATGCGATGACCGCGAGCGAGCAGAAGATCGTCGACTGCGGAACAGGCGCGTTCCGCTCGCAGGCGATGCTCTACACCAGCATGCTCGTGCAGGCGTATCAGTCCGCGAACATCCACGTTCAGGTGGCGGATGTGCGGGCAGCGGTCGAGCGCAACAACAGAGACGGTTCGATCGACATTGCTTGTCGCGCTGCGCGTCAAGGTGGCCAGCGACCAGAAGCCAGAACGAAACCGGCTACCGGCTGCGCGTGAAAATGGCGTTCGCCGAAGGGCAGTACAAGATTTCCAAGCTCGACCAGGTGACGAAGTGACGGTGGTGGTCGAACAGACTGCGCCCACGGCAATCCACGAGTCACCGCGGGAAGCTTTGGCGCCGTGGCATTTCGCGCCAGCGCATTTGCTGTCGACGTGCTACCGGGCCTCGCCGTCATCATCACGATGGTGTTGGTCCTGCTGACCGTGCCGGCGCATGCTGTGTGGTGGTGGCTGGGCATTTCCGTTCTCGGCATCGTCACCCTGCTGGTGCTGCTCAACCGGTTGCTGCTGCCGGTGATCACCGGCTGGAGCCTGGGGCGCGCTCTGGTCGGTATTACGGCGACCCGCCGCACCGATGAGCCCCCGGGGCCGTGGACCCTGCTGCTCCGCGATGTCGCCCATGTGCTCGATACCGCGTCGGTGGTGGGATGGCTTTGGCCCCTGTGGGATTCCCGCCGCCGCACTTTCGCCGACATGCTGGTGCGCACGGAGGTGCGACGCCTCGAACCGGACACTTCGCCGCCCCACATCCGGCGCTGGACCGCAATCGCCGTGCTGAGCGCGACGGTTCTCTGCCTGGCCGGCGCCGCGATGAGCTTCTTCGCGGCGTACTGGCCGGACCGGGCCACCGACCAAACCCGCGCCCAACTCGCGACGCAGGGACCCAAGATCGTTGCCCAGATGCTGACTTACGACCCCAAGTCGCTGCACGACGACTTCACCCGGGCGCTGTCGCTGGCGACCGACAAGTATCGGTCGCAGCTGGCCACCCAGCAGGAGTTGGTGCAGAAGGGGCACCCCGTCATCAACGAATACTGGGTCACCAACAGCTCGATTGAATCGGCCGCTCCAGATGCGGCAACGATGTTGATATTCATGCAGGGCCGACGCGGCACCGGGCCCGACCAGCGCTACATCAGCGCAACGGTGCGGGTGAATTTTGTCAAGAGCTCCGGAAATGCTTGGCGCGTGGACGATCTCGCCGTGCTGTCCAAGCCGAAACAGCCGGGGAGCGGTAAGTGAGCCCCCGGCGCAGGTTTGCACCCGGCGAGCGGCCATTGCTCATCGCGCGTCCGGTCGACGCGCAGCGACCATGGCTGGTGCCGCTGGCCAGCACGATTGCCGCGGCGCTGATGGTGGCGGCGATCACGGCCTGCGCACTCATGCTCGTTGCGCATGAATCCCGGGCGCGGACCGCGTCGAAGGACCGCGAGGTGCTCACCTACGTGACCGGTTTCATGACGCAGTTCACCTCCATCGATCCCTTTCACGCCAACGACTACGTGAACCGGATACTGGCGCAGGCGACCGGCGATTTCGCCAAGCAGTACGAGAAGAACGCCAACGAGATCCTGCTCCAGGTTGCCCGCGCCGAACCGGCCACCGGCAACGTCCTGGGCGCCGGTGTGGAGCGATGGAACGACGACGGCAGCGCCAATGTCATGGTGGCAACGGTGATCTCCACCAAGTCGCCGGATGAAAAGCAGGTGGTGGAAAACGCCAATCGGTGGGCGGCGACCGCGACGCAGGAAGGGAACCAGTGGAAGATCAGCAGCCTGCAGCAGGTGATGTGACCGCCGAGGAAAACCCGGCCGCCTCGACCAAGGAGGCGACCGGCGTGACAGAGGGCGACTCCCCGGAGCGCCACGACGAAGAGGCCGATGCTGCAACGGAATCCGAGACTACGAACGGGGACGCGGTCGACCACATCGACGCCGATGGCAAGGCTCCGGACGCGGACGCCGAGCGAGTGGCGGACGCGCCGTCGGCCGCCGTCACGAAGAAAAGACGGGCCGGCAAGGCTTGGGCGCTCGTTGCCATGATCGCCGCCTTGTTATTCGTCGGTTCCGCCGCGTTCGCCGGGGCGATGGTGCAGCCTTACCTGACCGACCGTGCCACCGCCGCAACGAAACTGAACGTGGCGCGCACCGCCGCGAGCGCCATCACCACGCTATGGACTTATACGCCGGAGAACATGGATACTCTCGCCGATCGCGCATCCCGCTATCTGAGCGGCGATTTCGAGGCACAGTACCGCAAATTCGTTGACGCGATCGTGGCCCCCAACAAGCAGGCGAAGATCACCAACAACACCGAAGTCACCGGCGCGGCGGTGGAAACGCTCGACGACACCAACGCCGTCGTCATCGTCTACACCAACACCACATCCACCAGCCCGCTCACCAAGAACGTCCCGTCGCTGAAGTACCTGTCGTACCGACTCTTCCTGAAACGTTCCAGCAACCGTTGGCTGGTGACCAGGATGACGACGATCACGTCGCTGGATCTGACGCCAAAACCGTAGCGGCGACGAGGGGCGGGGGCCGAAATATACTGCACCGCATGGCTGTCACGTCACCGGTATCAGAACGCTGGACCATAGCGGCCCTTCTTCTGCTGACCTTCGCCACCGGATTGGCCGACTCGATCAGTATTTTGGCGCTCGGTCACGTGTTCGTCGCCAATATGACCGGCAACGTGATCTTCCTCGGATTCTGGCTGGCCCCGAGAACTAGCATCGACCTGACCGCCGTCGCCGTGGCCCTGCCGACGTTCATCTGCACCACGATCGTCAGCGGCCGATTGTCCCGACATTTCGGCTCTCGCTCGCGGACATGGATCACCACTGTGCTGACGATCGAGATCGTGCTACTGATGGCGCTGTCGGTGCTCGCGGGCACCGGAGTGCTGCGCTATCAAGCGGACTCCAAGCTGGTCATGATCGGCATACTCGCGGTGACGTTCGGATTGCAACACTCGAGCGCACGCCAGTTCGGCATTCAAGAGCTCTCCACGACGGTGCTGACGTCGACGATCGTCAGCTTCGGGCTGGACAGCCGCCTGGCCGGTGGCACCGGCGAACGTCAGAGGTTGCGGATCGGCGTCGTCGCCACCATGTGCGCCGGCGCCTTTTTCGGGGCGACGATGTCGAGATACGTGATCGCCCCGGTGTTCGTGGTTACCGCAGCGGTGATCGCGACGAGCCTGCTGATCTTCCGCTTCGGGCCGCCGGCGGCGAAAATCACTGCGCCCATTGCTAGTTGAACGCCAACCAGCTGGGCAGCGCCCGCTCGTGCGAATCGCAGAGTACTTGCCGGTTGTCGCACGATCCGTGCGGCGATCCCGCGCCGGCCCACATGCCGCCGGTATCGCGGCGCAGCACGATCGCTGAGGAGCCGCCGCCGTCGAGCAGCACGGCGTTGTCACTGCCCAGACCGCGGAACAGGTCCTGCATGTTGTCCGGGGTGTAGTTGCCGCCCTCGAAGATATACATCTCGTCCTTTTGCCTGGAATAGGCCAAGGCCGTTCGGGCCGCGCTGGGTCCGCCGTCGTGCAGTTGCCCGGAGTTGCCGGGGGCCAACAGCCCGATACCGGACACCGCGACGAACTTCTCGTCCTTGTTGAGCAGGTCGGCGACCACCGGGGTGGCGGCGTCGTAGTCACTCTTCGTCTTGGGCCACACCACATATGGCGCCCCACCGGACGGCAGGATCATCGTCGACAGCGCGCTCAGCTTTCACCTCCACCGGACAAGCCCTGCTTGCCGGGGTAGGCGACCGTGCCGGTGACCGCCTGGTTGGCGCGACCCTGGCCCTGGGTGTTGTCGACGAAGGCGCCCAGCGGTGAACTGCAGCCCGTCTGGCGCCATGAGCCGCCCTTTTGTCCGCGGACGTCGAAGAAGTTGGCGTTGATCGCGATGGTCGGCTCGCCCATCCGCTGCCAGGCCTGCAGCGGCGCGTAAAGCTCCGAGGCTTGCCAGAGTCCTTCCCCGGTCCGGGCCGCGGGGTTGTTCTCGCAGCGGGCCTGATCGCCGCGATGGGTGTCGACCAGCAGGTGGGGAGACAGGCGTCCCGCCGCGTTCTTGATGATCATCAAATGGCCGCCGTTGTCCATCTCGTACCAGCTGCCGCCGGCGTTGAGCATCGGTGCCGGATGGCCGGGGCCGAAGTTGTAGACCAGGTAGGAACCGCGGGTGCCGCCGATGGCATTGGCGAGCAGGTCGCGACCGTCGGCGGCGCGGGCGAGGGGTTGCCCTGTGGTGACGGCCAGCGTGCAGCAGGCAATGACGGCGCACGACGCCGCCAGCCGGCGGAAGCTGGCGCGTCGGGTCAGCACGATAGCCCTTTCCGCCCGGGATCAATGCAACACAGACATCATCAACATCATTTGTCACACTGTCAACAAAGATAACGACGTGGTGTCAGGAGGGCTACGCGCGAATTACGCTTGCTCGCTTGAACTTTCGGGCTCAGTGGCGCTGGGGGCGGGGCCGGCGCCGGCGGCCGCGGCGGGCGGCTCGCCACCGGCGGACTCGGAGATTGCAGGCGCGGCGGCGGCCGGTTCGGTCTGCTTGCCGCGGCGAGCCTGGTGCTGCGCCTGGTGCTCGTGTGCGATCGCCAGTTCGACCGCACCTGGAATTCGGTGGAAACCCTTGCGGTCGTACAGGTGGGTGATGATGCCGCCGAACAGCAGGCCGATGACGAGGCCGATGGTCGTCATCGTCAGGGCCTGCGTCAGGCCGGCATCGCCGTGGCCGCCGAAGTAGAGCAGCGACCGGGCCCCGAGGAAGACCTGGTGCATCGGTTCGAATTCGGCCAGCCAGCGGAAGAACGACGGGGTGGCCTCCAGTGGCACCGTGGCGCCGGCCGACGGCAATCCCAGGATCACGAAGATGAGCATGCTGACCAGCAGTCCGGCCGTGCCCAGCACCGAGAGCAACGAACTCGAGGTGATGCCCACGGCGGCGATCGCGAAGACACCGAATGCCCAGAGTTGCCAGCTGTGATCGATGGGCATGCCGAGCCCGTCGGCGATCGCCAGATACACCGCCGAGGTGAGCAACCCGAGCAGGACCATCATGGTCCACTTCAAAAGGAGCGTCTGGAATCTGGAAATGCGGACCTGCTCGGCGAACCGATACACCGGGCCGAATTCGGCCGGCACATAACCGAGTAGCGCGTCCACCAGCGTGCTCACCACGATGCTGCCGGTGAATCCGGCCAGCAGCAGCAACAGCGCATAATAGAAGGCCGACAAGCCGTTACCCGTGCCGTTCGGCAGCGGGTTGTACACGTTGGACTGGATATCGATGGGGGCACTCAGGCCCACCTGTGCCGCCCCGGCCAGCGGCGCACCACCGGTCTGCGCGGCCACCTCCGCCATAACCCGTTGCCCTGCAACGCCGTTGGCCTTCCCCATCGCCGTGTTGAGGGTTTGGCCGGCGATGCTCGCGCCGAGCGTGCCTGCCCTCGGATTGGTGGAGACCGTGATCGACGGACGGTCCGCGCGGGCGGGCGAGACCGCGCTGGTCGCGAAGTCCCGCAACTTCGACGAGAAGCTCGGGGGTATCAGCACCTGGCCGTACACGCGGCCGGTGTCCAGTTGGTGCTTGGCCTCGCCGCGGGAGAGCACACGGACGTCGAACTTGTTCTTGTCCAACCCATTGACGAGCCGGTCGACGATTTGTGCGCCTCCCGGACCGGCGTCCTCGTTGACCACCGCGATGGGGAAATGACGCAGATTGGTGGTCGGATTCAGGATGCCGCCCAAATAAAGCGCGCACAGCGCCGACATCAGTGCCACGGTGATGACCAGAGGTGCCGCCCAGAACCGCACGGTGCGGATCGCCTTGATGTTCCTGTTGGGATTGGGCGCCGCGTGCTGCGGGTGCGAGTGAGGCATGCCGACTCCTGTCTGTCGTGCCCACTCTATGGGCTGCGGCCCCCTGCCCTCGTATGGCCTCAGTCACCCAGCTTCGCGTGCATCTCCCAGATCAGCAGTTCCGCAGGCTCGCTCGCGGTTACGCGCCGGCCGTCCGCGTCGGTGAATCGCACCGCGTCGCCCTCGTTCACCGCGCCGATCCCTTCCACGCTGACCCGACCTGAGGCTACGTAAAGGTGCAGGTAGGGGGCCTGCGGAACGTTCACTGCCGCGCCGGGAAGCAACCGGGCGCCGTGCAGCGCGGCGTTGCGGTTGTGCAGGGTGATCGCGGCGTCATGCGCGGGCATCCCTGAGGCTATCGTCACAAGACTGCCCGCCAAGAGCTTCTCGTCGACCTCATGCTGTTGGTAGCTCGGTTGGACGCCGGCCTCATCCGGCACCACCCACATCTGCACGAAATGAACGGGCTCACCGGGGGAGTCGTTTCGCTCGGAGTGCATGATCCCGCTACCGGCCGACATGCGTTGCGCCAGGCCGGGATAGATCACGCCGTGATTGCCGGCGGAATCACGATGCGACAGTTCGCCGCGCAGCACCCAGGTCACGATTTCCATGTCCCGATGCGGATGGGTGTCGAATCCGGTTGCGGGGGAGACGATGTCGTCGTTGTTCACCAGCAGCAGCCCGAAGTGGGTGTTGTCCGGGTCGTAGTGATCTCCGAAAGAGAAGGAGTGCCGGGAGGTCAGCCAGGGGGTCGTGGTGACGGCCCGGCTTGCCGCGGTCCTGATCTCCGTGGTGGCGGACATGACCCCAAGCCTAAACGCGGGGCGCGTCAGGTTACCCCTGCGGTGAGCAGCCCCTGAGCGTGCCGAAGCGCGTCATCGAGCTCTGGCAAGGTCAACCCGGTGGAGTGACCCAGGTGGATCTCGATCTGGTACTCGGGCTGGCGATCGTGACCGAATATCGGCAAGACGACGAATTCCGTTGTGGACAGGCTTGTTTCGAGCACATCCGTGACCGACTGCAGGGTCACCATCGTCATCAGGGTGGTGAGCTGGCGGGTGACCTGGGCGGTCGGCTCCAGCGAGGCCAGCACGTCGGCCAACCGGGTGTGCAGCGACCGGTGGGTGTCGTCGAACCGCCATGCGCCGTAGCCGCGGCTTCGCGAATATCGCCGAGTACCCGCTGGTGCTCGGCGATCTCGGTGTGGGTGAGCCGGGGCATCACGCGGTGTAACCACGCTTGGACGAAGTCGTCGTCGCGCCAGGCCATGGCGACCAGACCGAACGGCGGGTCGATGGGGAAGCGCTGCCCCACGGCGTGCTCGCCGTCGGTGCCATGGCCCACCGCGTCGACGGTGGTCAGGTGCCGGGTGCCGATCCTGGACATCGAGCAGCCCGCCCCGAGCGTCTCGTGCAGGAAGCGCAGCGCTTCCCGCCCCCGGTCCAGCAGCGGAAACTGTTCGCGTAGCCCGTGGACCAGCTCGAACAGTCCGCTGCCCAGCACGTATCGGCGATCGCCTCGCCGCGCGACCCAGGCCCGCCGTTCCAGTTCGGCCAGCACCAGAGCGCAGGTCGAGGTGCTGATCGCACACTTTTTCGCCAGCTCGGCCGAGGTGAGGCCGGCCTTCGAATTCGCCAGGGCGGCAAGGACGTTTATCACCCGGGCGGTGGGCGGTGATTTGGCGCCCGATTCGCTGCGAGTCCCGGCCATTGACGTATCCACCGCCACCTCCCTACGATCCGCCCAAATATCAAGTGAATCGTCCTAATATTAGGAGTTGATCGTGTTCAAGGTGGGAGTATGGGGGCCGGGTTCGATGGGCGTCATCGCCCTGCGTGGGGTGATCGACCACCCGGAGCTGCAACTGGTCGACGTCGTGGTGCACAGCGACGCGAAGGCCGGCCGCGATGCCGGGGAGTTGTGTGGCATCGCGCCGGTCGGTGTGGTGGCCACCCAGGATCCGGCGGCACTGCTGGCCGGTGATGCAGACGCGGTGGTGTACGCGGCCGGCGCCAACCTGCGGCCGCTGGAGGCCGTCGAGGACATGGTGTCGATCCTGCGGGCCGGGAAGAACGTGGTGTCCTGTTCGGTGGTTCCGCTGGTCTTTCCCGACGCCGTCGACGCCGCTTTCACCGATCCGCTGCGCCAGGCCGCGATCGACGGCGGCGTGTCGTTCTTCACCACCGGCATCGACTCCGGCTTCGCCAATGACGTTCTGCCGCTGGCCCTTACCGGAGTCACCCGGGTGATCGAGTCGGTGCGGGTGACCGAGATGTTCAATTACGCGACCTATCCGGACCGCTCCGCCGTCTACGAGATCCTCGGATTCGGCCAACAGCCGGACTATCCGGCCTTCGCTGCCCAGCCGGGGATCTTCACCTTCGGCTGGGGTCCGGTGCTGCACCAGCTGGCCGCCGGGCTGGGCGTCAAGATCGACAAGATCGAGGAGAGCAACGAGCGGATCCCCGCGACCGAGTCCTTCGACACCCCCACCGGTCACATCGCTGCCGGGACCATCGCAGCGATGCGGTCGACGCTCACCGGTTACGTCGACGGGAAGCCAACTTTCATCCTCGACCACGTGACGCGCATGCGCGACGACATCGCCCCGGACTGGCCGCAGCCGCACATCTCGATTACGCCGAAGGACCTCGGCTACGGGCCGGCATCCGGACAGGGGCTGTACCGGGTGGAGATCGAGGGCTCCCCGAGCATGCGCTGCGAGTTCGAGATGGCCGAGGACGCGGACCACGACCTGGGGGCTCGCATCGCCGGCTCGTCGCGGATGGTCAACGCGATTCCCGCGGTGTGTGCGGCGCCGCCGGGTCTGCTGTCCGCGCTTGACCTGCCGCTGATCACCGGGACCGGCCTGGTGCGTCCGGTGCCGGGCCCGTCGCCGGACAGCCGGCTGTTCTAGGCCCGCTCGCCGGGATACGTTGCGGCGGCGAGCTGCAGAATTTCGGCGCGGTCGGCGGGCAGGATGAACCCGGCGCCGATCGCCGCGTCGAGCGAGGCGGTGAAACTTTCCAGGTACTGGGTGCTGCCACCGGGATAGAGCCGCTGAATCATGTTGGCGTCGAACAGCTCTCCGGAGCCGAAGATCGCCGACATGATGCTCTCTTCGCCGCCCAGGCCCGACGTTCTGGCGATCGGCACGTCCACCCACGGCGTCCTGATGCCGCCCCGGGCGATGCCGTTGCCGTCCGGAACGGGCTGGGCCACAGCGCTTCCGCTGACTTCGAGCGGTTCGGCGCTCCGCGCCGGTTCGCCGGTGGCGACCCAGTTGTTCAGCGCGGCGAGCGCCGCCTGCACCACATAGTGGTGCTGCGGGCCGAAGTTGATGTTGTGCGCCAATTGCTGACCCATCAACATGTTGGTCGGCGTGTAACCGGCCACGATGGCCTCGAGCGGTGCCGAGCCGCTGTCGATGAACGCGACCTGGATCGTGTAGTTGTCGGCGTGGGCCGCACCGGCGATCTCCCAGACACGCAGCCGCTCGTTGTCGGGCTGCCTGGCGAAGTAGTAGCCGTTGCGGGGGCCGCCGAAGACGATCGGTTTCGGTGATGACCGTGAGCAGCGCTACGCGCAGATCCGGGCGGAACATAACCGCCTGTGCTGCACCGGATTCGGGGAACATCGAACTGCCGTCAAGTGGCGCGGCCGGCCCGAACCGGGAATGCACCAGGAATCCGTCGTAGACGCGGGCATGCGGATCGACGGCGTTGATGTAAGTGGTGAGGAACATCGCGGACTGGGATTCGCCCAGGGCGACGAAGTGTCGGGCGGGCAGGTTACGCAGGATGGCACCTTGCTCGCCACCTTTGATGAGCGCGCCGACTTGAGAGAAAATATCGTAGGAGAACGCGTCGCCGGGATGGTGTAGGGCCGCATACCGTTGCGGGTCTTGGGTTTTCAATGACATGTCGGTGCCGAGCAGGCTTTCGCCGCCCTCGACTCCCACCTGTTGGGCCGAGACCGCTACGTAGGCGTAACCGGAGCGCAGAATCTCGCGGTGCGCCATCATCCACACCGCGGCGGCGTCGATGCCGCCGCTCACGTTGAGCCATTCGACGAGCACCGTCCCGTTGAACCGCGCCGGGTCGGACGGGGTCAACGCCACGATGCGGGTGGTGAAATCGGCCGAGCTCCGAGGGTGTTACGTCCCAGCGGCCATCGGGACCCAGCTCGCTCACCGGGGCGTAGCTGCAGGCCGCGCCGGTAGACGAAGAACTCTTCGACGACGTAGCCCACGTCGGCCAGGTCGAAAGCGCTCAGCAGCAGCGCTGGCGCGCCGGGGACGGGCGTCACCTCAGCGGTGTTCGTCATCGAAGCAGCCTTATTGACTCTGGCCCGGGAGACAGCGAACCGGGCAGGCCGAACTTTGCGAACAAGGTGTCGTCGAGGAAGGCCACCACGTGGGACACCTTGCCGCCGTGGAGATCCAGCACGTGCAGCTGAAAGGGCACGTGTACGTCGCCGGCGCGCATGTACATGGCCGCGGCGAGTTGACCGTTGGCGATCAGCGGCACCATGCGCATGTCCCCGCTGCCCTCCGCCGGGCACTGCTGATGGATGAGGGTGACGATGTGTCCCGCACCCTGATACCAGCCGGTGTACGGCGGCATCTCCCAGATCGCCTCGGCGGTGAACAGGTCGACCAGCCGATCGATGTCGTAGGTTTCGAACGCGGCGATGTAGCGCGCCAGCAAATCCTGGGCCTCGGCCGAATCCGGCTGCACCAGTGGATCTTCGGAGCTGGGCCCGGCGGCTTCGAGCTGGGCGCGGGCCCGCTGCAGGAGGCTGTTCACGGCGGTGGTCGTAGTGCCGACCGCATCGGCCACCTCGGCGGACTTCCATCCCAGCACGTCGCGCAGCAGCAGCACCGCCCGTTGCCGGGGCGGGAGGTATTGCAGCGCAGCGACAAACGCCAACCGCACCGACTCCCGCGACCCGACGACGACCGACGGGTCGGCGGGGTGTTCGCTCAGCTCCGGCAGCGGTTCCAGCCACGGCACCTCGCGTCGCTCCACCAGCTCGGCGGTCGGGTCCGAGTTCGGACCGCCCAGGCCCACCGGCAACGGCCGGCGCTGGCGCCCCTCCAGCGCGGTCAGGCAGGTATTGGTGGCGATGCGATGCAGCCAGGTCCGTATCGAGGACTTGCCTTCGAAACGGTCGTACGACTTCCAGGCCCGCAGCAGGGTCTCCTGCACCAGGTCCTCCGCGTCGTGCAGGGATCCGGTCATTCGGTAGCAGTGGGCCAGCAGTTCGCGCCGATACGGTTCGGCGTGCGCCGAGAAACCCGCACCGGCCACCGGGTCACCTTCAGAGTTTTGCGCGAGAAGGCTCATCCGCATGAGCCTACGCAGTGTCGGGAAACAGGGCCCACATCAGCAGCCATTACGCTGCCCCTAATGATGAGGACCTCCGAGTGAACCGCACCGAACGCAGTTTCGACGGGTTCGGCGGTGTGCGCATCGTTTACGACGTCTGGAGACCCGACGCCGCCCCGCGAGGGGTCGTGGTGCTGTCACACGGTCTGGGCGAGTACGCCCGCCGCTACGACCACGTCGCCCAGCGCTTCGGCGAGGCCGGCCTGGTCACCTATGCGCTGGACCATCGCGGCCACGGCCGCTCCGGCGGTAAGCGGGTGCTGGTGCGCGACATCCACGAGTACACCTCCGACTTCGACACCCTGGTCGGTATCGCCACGCGGGAACACCACGGCCTCAAGTGCATCGTGCTGGGGCACAGCATGGGCGGCGGCATCGTCTTCGCCTATGGTGTCGAGCGCCCGGACAACTACGACCTGATGGTGCTGTCGGGACCCGCGGTGGCGGCCCAGGATCAGGTGTCGCCGCTGCTGGCGCTGGCCGCCAAGGTGCTCGGCGCCGTGGTGCCCGGACTGCCGGCACAAGAACTCGACGTCGACGCGATCTCCCGGGATCCCGCAGTGGTGGCCGCGTACAAGGAGGACCCGCTGGTGTACCACGGCAAGGTGCCGGCCGGCATCGGCCGCGCGTTGCTTCAGGTCGGCGAGACGATGCCGCAGCGGGCGCCGGCTCTGACGGCGCCGCTTCTGGTGGTGCATGGTGAGCAGGACCGGTTGATCTCCGTCGCCGGTAGCCGCCGGCTCGTGCAGTGCGTGGGTTCCACCGACGTCGAGCTGAAGGTCTACCCCGGCCTCTATCACGAGGTCTTCAACGAGCCCGAGCGCGAGCAGGTGCTCGACGACGTGGTCTCCTGGATCACCGCTCGGCTGTGAGGTCGGATCGCTTGAGTAGTTTGGCGCCATGAGTCGCGCCGGCGACGATGCAAAGCGGGGGAGCGATGAGGAGGAGCGGCGCCGATGACTGACGACAAACTGCTGTCCCGCATTGCCGCACTGCTGCGTCAGGCCGAAGGCACCGACAATAGTCACGAAGCGGATGCCTTCATGTCTGCGGCGCAGCGCCTGGCGACGGCCGCGTCCATCGACCTAGCGGTGGCGCGCTCCCATTCGGCGCACGGTCGGCGGCGCAGACGCCGACGCAGCGCACCATCACCATCGGGGCGGCGGGCACCAAGGGGTTACGGACGTACGTGCAGCTGTTCGTGCTGATCGCCTCGGCCAACGACGTACGCTGCGACGTGGCCTCCAATTCGACGTTCGTCTACGCCTACGGGTTCGTCGAGGACATCGACGCCAGCCACGCCTTGTATGCCAGCCTGGTCGTGCAAATGGTCCGCGCGTCGGACGCCTACCTCGCCTCGGGCGCGCATCGTCCCACGCCCACGATCACCGCCCGGCTCAACTTCCAGCTGGCCTTCGGGGCCCGGGTCGGCCAGCGGCTGACCGAAGCCCGCGAGCAGGCCCGCCAGGAAGCCACCAAAGACCGGCGCCGTTCCCCGGGTACCGCTATCGCATTGCGCGACAAGGAGATCGAGCTGGTCGACTACTACCGCGGCGCGTCGAAGGCGCGCGGCACCTGGCAGGCCAGCCGCGCTTCGGCCGGTTATTCGTCGGCGGCACGGCGCGCCGGCGATCGGGCCGGCAGGCGAGCACGGCTCGGCAACAGCCCCGAGCTGCCCGGGGCGCGGAGCGCGCTGAGCGGGTGACTGCGGGGCACTCCCCACGGCGGGATTCTCAACGCGCCAGGGTTTATGCGGCCGAGGAGTTTGTCCGGACGCTGTTCGATCGTGCGGCCGAGCACGGCTCACCGGTGGTGGAGTTCTTCGGCACGCAGTTGACGCTGCCCCCGGAGGGCCGATTCGGTTCGGTGGCCTCCGCGCAGCGCTATGTTGACGACGTGCTGGCGCTGCCGGTGGTGCGGCAACGGTGGCCCGGGGTGTCACCGCTGCGGGTGCGTCCCCGGCGGGCCGCCACCGCCGCGCACTACGAATATCGGGACGGCACAGGCGTTATCGCGGTGCCCGACCGCGACACCGCCGATTGGGCGCTGCGCGAATTGGTGATGCTGCACGAAGTGGCGCATCATTTGTGCCAGGCCGAGCCGCCGCACGGCCCCGAGTTCGTGGCGACGATCTGTGAGTTGACTGAGCTGGTGATGGGACCGGAACTGGGGCACGTCCTGCGCGTCGTCTACGCCAAAGAGGGGGTGCGGTGACCCCCGCCGACCCTGACGCGCGGGCGCGCGAGGTCGAAGCCCAGATGACCGACGACGAACGCTTCGCGCTGCTGGTCTCGGTGATGGGGGCCGGCGACATGTGGCCGGTGCGCGATCAGCGCATCCCCGCCGACGCGCCGATGAGTGCGGGATACGTGCCGGGGATTCCCCGTCTGGGGGTGCCCGCGCTGCTGATGAGCGATGCCGGCCTGGGCGTCACCAACCCTGGGTTTCGTCCGGGCGACACGGCCACCGCGCTGCCCGCCGGACTGGCGCTGGCCGCCACCTTCGACCCCCCGCTGGCCCGGGCGGCGGGCGAAGTGATCGGCAGCGAAGCACGCAGCCGCGGGTTGAACGTGCAACTAGCGGGCGCGATGAACCTGGCCCGCGACCCGCGCAACGGCCGCAACTTCGAATACCTCTCCGAGGACCCATTGTTGACCGCCACGATCGCCGCAGAATCGATCCGCGGCATCCAGCACCACGGCGTCATCTCCACGGTCAAGCACTACTCGCTGAACTGCAATGAAACCAATCGGCACTTCCTGAATGCGGTCATCGATCCCGACGCGCACCGCGAATCCGACTTGCTGGCCTTCGAGATCGCGATCGAACGGGCGCAACCGGGCGCCGTGATGACCGCCTACAACAAGGTCAACGGCCACTACGCCGCGGCCAACACCGTCTTGGTCAACGACGTGCTGAAAGGCGCCTGGGCGTATCGCGGTTGGGTCATGTCCGACTGGGGCGCCACGCCGAGCTGGGAGTGCGCGCTCGCGGGTCTGGACCAGGAGTGCGGGGCCCAGATCGACGCGCTGCTGTGGCAGGCCGAGACATTCGGGGCGCCGCTGCGCGACGCGTACGCCGACGGCAGGCTGCCCAAGGAGCGCCTGTCGGACATGGTTCGCCGCATCCTACGCTCCATGTTCGCCGTCGGCATCGACCGCACGGACGCGCCGCCGCCACCGGATATGTTCGCGCACAACGAGATTGCGCTGCGCATAGCGCGCCAGGGAACCGTGTTGCTGACCAACCGGGGGCTGTTGCCGATGGCGCCCGGTTCGAGCGCACGCATCGCCGTCATCGGCGGGTATGCGCACCTGGGTGTGCCGGCCGGATACGGCTCCAGCGCCGTCGTGCCGCCGGGCGGTTATGCGGCGGTGGTGCCGATCGGCGGCTCGGGCTTAGGAGGTGGGCTACGAAATCTGTACCTGCTGCCGTCGAGCCCGTTGGAAGAATTGCGAAAACAGCTTCCGCACGCCCAGTTTGAGTTCGATCCCGGCATCAGCCCGGCCGAGGCGGTGCGAGCCGCGCAACGGGCCGACATCGCGATCGTGTTCGCGGTCCGCGCCGAGGGTGAGGGCTTCGATATTGCCGATCTCTCGCTGCCGTGGGGTCAAGACGAGCTGATCACGGCGGTGTCGGCGGCCAACCCCCACACCATCGTGGTGCTGCAGACCGGCAATCCAGCGTCCATGCCTTGGCGCGGCTCCGTGAATGCGATTGTGCAAGCTTGGTTTCCGGGCCAGGCCGGTGCCCAAGCCATCGCGGAGGTCCTCACCGGAACGGTGAATCCGTCGGGCCGGCTGCCGATCACCTTTCCGGTCGATCTGGCGCAGACACCCCGGCCGCAGCTGCCCGCCCCCGGCGCATCGTGGGGGACACCGACCACGATCGACTACTTCGAGGGAGCCGACGTCGGTTACCGCTGGTTCGCCCGATGCGGTCATGATCCGATGTTCGCCTTCGGTCATGGCTTGTCCTACACCAGGTTTGACTACCGCGACCTGGTGGTCGGTGGCGAAGAAACCCTGCGCGCCAGTTTCAGCGTCGTCAATGTCGGCGACCGCGAAGGAGCGGACGTGCCGCAGCTGTACCTGACGGCCGCCGCCGGTGAACCGTGCTTACGGCTGCTGGGATTCGAGCGCGTGGAGCTCGAGCCGGGGGCAACCCACCGGGTGACCATCGAGACGGACCCGCGCCTGCTGGCACGCTATGACGGCGATGCCGGGAGCTGGCGGATCGCCCCGGGAGCCTATACGGCGGCGGTGGGCGCGGCGGCGATCACGTTGCGGCTGAAGGCCACAGTCGAGCTGACCGGTCGAACGTTCGGACGATAGACCTTCCAGGCCGGCGCCCGAACGCACGACCGGCCGTACGGGTTACTCGACGGGGGTCAGCGCGTTGCCGCACGTGCAGCGGTACGGCTCACCGGAGCCCGAGCAGTGGCAGGGGACCTCGATGCGGACACGGCAGCCGCAGCCCTCGTGACCGCATGTCAGCTCGGTCCCGGCCTCGTAAGTTGCCATTGAACTCACCTTTTCTCTTCCTGGTGACTTGTGCGGTGCTGGTCGACCGCACCCTCACTATATACCCCCCATGGGTATACGGTAAACGATGGCGACCGGTTCGAGATGCACACCGCCGTCGGTGTCACCGTCGTCATGCCGGGCTAGCGTGGTCGCCATGACCGAGAAACCAACCCCCCAAGACGTCGACGCTTTTCTGGACACCACGGTGGTGCATGACGACCCGTCATCGAGCGCGGCCCTGGAGGCCAGCAGCGCCGCCGGATTGCCGCCGATCGCCGTATCGGTGCAGCAGGGGAAGTTCTTGAGCCTGCTCGCCGCCGCGATCGGCGCGCGCAGCATCCTCGAGCTCGGCACTCTGGGTGGTTTCAGCACCATCTGGCTGGCGCGCGGCGCCGGCCCGCAGGGGCGAGTGGTGACGCTGGAATACGAGCCCAAGCATGCCGAGGTGGCGCGGGGCAACCTGGAGCGGGCCGGCCTCGCCGATCGGGTGGAGGTGATCGTCGGGGCCGCGCTGGACACGCTGCCGACGGTGACCGGTCCCTTCGACCTGATTTTCATCGACGCCGATAAGGAGAACTACCCGGCCTACCTGGAATGGGCCGTGCGGTTGGCCCGCCCCGGGACGGTCATCGTGGCGGACAACGTGATTCGGCAGGGCCAAATCCTGAATCCGCAGACCAACGCTCAAGCGCAGGCGGTGCGCGAAACCCTGCATGCGATGGGCCAGGATCCGCGGCTGGACACCGCGGTGATCCAGACGGTGGGGGCCAAGCACTGGGACGGCTTCGCGTTCGCGTTGGTGCGCTAGGCGTCAGCGCGGGGCGAGGTCGGCGACGGCCTGTTCGGCGGAGGTGAGTTCGCCTATCCGCAAGACGGTTTCGCCGGCGTACAGGGCGGCGCTGTCCAGCCAGGAATCGGGCACGCCGGCTATTGGGGCCAGGGGTGTGAAGAACGGTAGGCCGGGCGACTGCAGGCGCATCAGCGGTCCGGCGTCGAAATAGCCCAGCGCCGACAGCGGGCGGCTGGCCGCGTTCAGGACGGCGGGCAGTGCCTTGGCCTTCCCGTCCTCGCCGCACCAGCGGCGGGTGGCCGCGTTGGGCACGACCCGGTGGCGCAACGGCCAGCTCAGGCCGAACAGGTTGGTTTCGATTGTCCTGTCCGCCCGCAGGATTCGTCGTTGGTACTCGTGGTTGGCGTTGGCCTCGTGCGTCAACAGGAATCGGGTGCCGGCGATGACGCCGCTGGCGCCGGCGTCCAGGGCGGCGCGCGTATCCGCGGCGGTGGCGATACCGCCGGCCAGGAACACCGGAAGCGTCCCGGCCGCGCGCAGGGCCAGCGGCATGAACTCGAGGGCCGGCATGGTTCCCACGAGGTGGCCGCCGGCCTCGCGCCCCTGGGCGATCAATGCGTCGGCCCCCCGGGCGATCGCGGCATGTGCCTGCGCCTCGGAACCCACCATCACGAAGACGAAGATCCCCGCATCGCGCAGATGCTCGACGAGCCCCCGCTTTTCACCGAACGCCACCACGACGGCGTCCACTCGGGCACCGACGCAGACCTCAACGTGGCGGCGATGAACGAAGGGCACCAACAGGTTTACCGCGACGGCGCGTTCGGGCGCCTCTGCGCGCACCCGTTCGATTGACGCGCGCAGCCGGCGGGGCGTGTCGATGCCGAGGGTGCCCAGTGCGCCCGCCCGCGCGACCGCGCCCGCCAGTGCCGCACCCGCCAGTCCGCCGCCCATGCCGGCCTGCCCGATCGGCACATCGAGGCGCAGCCGGTCCGCGATGTCCATGCCCTAAGACGCTACGCGCCTTGTCGATACGGCCACGCCCGGCGCCCCCGTCGTCGCGCCGGTTTTCGTTGCTGACCAGCGGCTTACGGGCGTAATGTTGACGGCAGATGGATGGGTGCGGCAACGCCCAAAAGGCTTGTCGGATAACAGAAAGGTCACAAAATGAGTACAGTCCATTCATCAATCGATCACCACCCCGATTTGTTGGCTCTTCGCGCGCGCTACGAGCGCGTCGCCGAGTCGATGAGCGCGCATGTCACCTTCGGTCTGGCCCTGCTGACGGGCCTGTATGTGGCCGCATCGCCGTGGATCGTTGGATTCAACGCCATGGCGTCGCTTGCCACGTCGGACCTGATCGTCGGGATCGCGGTGGCGTTCTTGGCCTACGGGTTCGCGACGACGCTGGATCGCGCGCACGGCATGACCTGGACGCTGCCGGTGCTGGGCCTGTGGGTCATCGTCTCGACGTGGATCCTGCCGGGAGTCACGCTGAGCGCGGGCATGATCTGGTCGAATGTCGTTGCGGGCGCGTTGTTGACCTTCTTGGGACTCAACGCCACCTACTTCGGCATGCGCACCCGCGCGGCGGGCACGCACGCATAGCCTCGAAGTCGCTCAGCAGCAAGCCAATTCGCTCGTCCCGGGCCGATTCGCAAACCGCCCGGGACGGCGATCAGCCGCAGACCGCGCCGATGGCGGCCGAGCTCGACCAGCTTCACGTACTTGGCCAGCACGCCGGTCTTGTAGCGCGGCTCCGGCGGGGTGAAATCCTTTCGCCGAGCGTCGAATTCGGCTGGATCGGCGAGCACATCTAGCACGTGGTTGGCCACGTCCAACCGAATGCGGTCGCCGTCTTGCAGGAATGCGATCGGTCCGGCGTCGACCGCCTCGGGCGCGATGTGGCCGACGCACAGGCCGGTGGTTCCGCCGGAGAACCGGCCGTCGGTCAGCAATAGCACGTCTTTGCCCAGACCGGCGCCCTTGATGGCGCCGGTGATGGCGAGCATTTCGCGCATCCCGGGGCCGCCCTTGGGACCTTCGTAGCGGATCACCACCGCGTCACCCTTGGTGATGGTGCCGTCCTCCAGGGCGTCGAGCGCGGCCCGTTCGCCGTCGAAAACCCTTGCGGTGCCCTCGAACACGTCCGAATCAAACCCGGCCGACTTGACCACCGCACCCTCGGGCGCCAGCGATCCGCGCAGGATGGTGATCCCGCCGGTCGGGTGGATGGGATTGCTCAGCGCGCGCAGCACCTTGCCGTCCGGGTCGGGCGGGGCGATCTGCGCCAGGTTCTCGGCCACCGTCGCGCCGGTCACCGTCAGGCAGTCGCCGCGCAGTAGCCCGGCGTCCAGCAGCGCCTTCATCACCACGGGCACGCCGCCGATGTGGTCGACGTGGGACATGACGTGCCGGCCGAACGGTTTGACGTCGGCCAGGTGCGGAACCTTCGACCCGATCCGGCTGAAATCGTCGAGCGATAGCTCGACGTCGGCCTCGTGGGCGATGGCCAGCAGGTGCAGCACCGCGTTGGTCGAACCGCCGAACGCCATCACCACCGCGATCGCGTTCTCGAACGCCTCCTTGGTGAGGATGTCGCGGGCGGTGATGCCGCGCCGCAGCAGTTCGACGACGGCCGCACCGCTGCGCCGTGCGAACCCGTCGCGGCGGCGGTCGGTCGCCGGCGGCGCCGCGCTGCCCGGCAACGACATCCCGAGCGCCTCGGCGGCGCTGGCCATCGTGTTGGCCGTGTACATGCCGCCGCACGCGCCCTTCACCGGGACAGATCGCCCGCTCGATGGCGTCGACGTCCTCGCGGGGCATCAGGCCCCGGGCGCAGGCACCCACCGCCTCGAACGCGTCGATGATTGTGACCTCGCGCTCGCTGCCGTCGGAGAGCTTGGCGACCCCGGGCAGGATGGATCCGGCGTAGAGGAACACCGAGGCCAGGTCCAGCCGTGCGGCGGCCATCAGCATCCCGGGCAGCGACTTGTCGCAGCCGGCCAGCAGCACCGAGCCGTCCAGGCGTTCGGCCTGCATCACCGTCTCGACGCTGTCGGCGATCACCTCGCGCGACACCAGCGAGAAGTGCATCCCCTCGTGGCCCATCGAGATGCCGTCGGACACCGAGATGGTGCCGAATTCCAGCGGGTATCCACCGGCCGAGAACACGCCTTCCTTGACCGCTTTGGCGAGCCGGTCCAGGGAGAGGTTGCACGGGGTGATCTCGTTCCAGGACGAGGCCACCCCGATCTGCGGCTTGGCGAAGTCTTCGTCTCCCATGCCTACGGCCCGCAGCATGCCCCGGGCGGCGGCCTTCTCCAGGCCGTCGGTGACGTCACGACTACGCGGCTTGATGTCGGCGGTGGCCGCCGAATCGGTGGTGGGCATCGTTCAAGTATGCGCTGGCCAGTCGCGATACCCATTCCCGGGGTTATACCCCGATGGGGTATAAGCTGGAGTGAGGCGCGCTACCGCCACACGGCGGGCGAATTCAGCAGGGGTGAACAACAACGATGGCGAATGACCACGGGTACTCGCAGCAGAAGGACAATTACGCCAAGCGGCTGCGGCGGATCGAGGGCCAGGTGCGGGGCATCGCGAGGATGATCGAGGAAGACAAGTACTGCATCGACGTCCTCACCCAGGTCAGCGCGGTCAACAGCGCGCTGCGTTCGGTTGCCCTGAATCTGCTTGACGAGCACCTGAGCCACTGCGTCACCCGCGCCGTCGCCGAGGGGGGCGACGAGGCCGACGACAAGCTCGCCGAGGCCTCCGCCGCCATCGCGCGCCTGGTGCGTTCCTGACGTGCTTTGCCAATCAGTGACGCAGTTGAGACCTTCGCTACGGCCCTGACGCGGGGGGAGGCGTAGTTGCGGTCCGTACGGTAAGGCAGTGTGATCGCATTAGGCGCGACAACCCAGGAATTGGGTAGTCCGGCCGACATAGACGCCATGACTGCCGAAATCAACGCCGCCGCGCGAACGTGGACCCCACGGATCGCGGCTCAGCTGGCGGTGCTGGCCGCCGCGGCCTTCACGTACGTCACCGCTGAGATTCTGCCGGTTGGCGCCCTGCCGGCCATCGCTCGCGACCTGCACGTCAGTTTGTTCGCGGTCGGGACGCTGCTCACCTGGTATGCGTTTGTGGCGGCCCTGACGACGTTTCCGCTGGTGCGCTGGACCGCGCATTGGCCGCGGCGGCGCGCGCTCATGCTCAGCCTGACCTGCCTGACTGCCTCGCAGGTCATCTCGGCGCTGGCGCCCAATTTCGCGGTGCTGGCCGCCGGGCGGGTGCTCTGCGCGATCACCCACGGCCTGTTGTGGGCGGTCATCGCGCCGATCGCGACCCGGCTGGTGCCGCCGAGCCATGCCGGGCGCGCCACCATGTCGATCTACGTGGGCACCAGCCTCGCGCTGGTGGTGGGGAGCCCGCTGACCGCGGCCTTGAGCCTGATGTGGGGCTGGCGACTGGCCGTTGTGTGCGTCACCGTCGCGGCGGCCGCCGTCACGGTCGCCGCACGGCTGATGCTGCCGGAGATGGTGCTGACCGAGGACCAGCTCGCCCACGTGGGCCCGAGGTCACGACACCACCGCAACTCCCGGCTGATCCTGGTGAGCGTGCTGGCGATGATCGCGGTCACCGGCCATTTCGTGTCCTACACGTTCATCGTCGAGATCATCCGCAACGTCCTGGGCGTGCGCGGGCCGAACCTCGCCTTCGTGCTCGCCGCCTACGGGCTGGCCGGGCTGCTGTCGTTACCGCTGGTAGCGCGTCCGCTGGACCACCGGCCCAAGAGCGCCGTCATCCTGTGCATGACGGGGTTGACGGCCGCCTTCGTGGTGCTGACCGGGCTGGCGTTCGGTGGCAGGGCCGGCGTAGCGACCGCGCTGATCGGAACCGCCGCCATCGTGCTGTGGGGGGCGATGGCCACGGCGGTCTCGCCGATGATGCAATCCGCCGCGATGCGCAACGGGGCCGACGACCCCGACGGGGCGTCGGGGTTCTACGTGACCGCGTTCCAGGTCGGCATCATGGCCGGCTCGCTGGTCGGCGGCCTGCTATATGAGCGCAGCGTCACGATGATGCTGACCGCTTCGGCGGCCCTGATGGCCGTCGCGCTGGTCGGCATCGCGGCCAACCGGCGGATGCTCGACGTTGCTCCGACAAGCTCACCCGATTCATAGCCGCGCAGGTCAAGCCTGTAATCACCGCCCTTGCCAGGACGCGACAACCGTCGGTGACGGTAGCTGGCATGGCTCCTATGCCACACTGTGTCGAGACACGAGTGGAGGTATGCGTATGTCAGGCTGGACGAGGGCCCGGACTAGGAAGGGCCTCTTCGCCGCTCTGAGCACAACCGGTTTGGCGTCCGTCGTGGGCTTGGCGCTGGTGCTGAGCGCGGCTCCCGCATCGGCGGATCCGGACCCGGCTCCCGCCGACCCGGGTGCGGTCGCTGCTCCGCCCGGACCGCCCCCGCCGCCCGATCCGTTGGCGCCGCCGCCTCCGCCCGACCCGTTGGCGGCCCCGCCGCCGCCCAACCCGCTGGCGCCGCCGGCGCCGTGGGTTCCGCCCAACGCACAGCCCGCAGCGGCCTCGGCCGACGGGCAGAACGCCACGCCGTTCACCGGCACGGCGCCGTTCGGGCCGCCGTCGTTCGTCCCCAAGAATGGCTCGACCGTGGGTGTGGCCCAGCCGATCATCATCAACTTCCCCGGAACGGTCGAGAACGCCGACGCGGCGATCGGCGCCGTGCACGTCTCGTCCGTCCCGCCGGTGCCGGGCAAGTTCTACTGGATGACCCCGACCCAACTGCGCTGGCGCCCGATCAACTTCTGGCCCGCACACACCGCGGTGACCGTCGACGCCGGCGGCACCGTCTCCACCTTTCAGACCGGTGACACGCTGGTCGCTACGGCCGATGACGCCACCCACCAGCTGATCGTCACCCGCAACGGCACGGTGGAGAAGACCTTCCCGATGTCGATGGGCATGACGTCCGGAAACCACCAGACCCCGAATGGCACCTACTACGTACAGGACAAGAAGCCGTCGGTGGTGATGGACTCCTCGACCTACGGGGTGCCGGTCAACTCGACCTACGGCTACAAGGTGACGGTCGAGGACGCGGTGCGCTTCGATAACGTCGGCGACTACGTGCACAGCGCGCCGTGGTCGGTGGATGACCAGGGCAAGCGCGACGTCAGCCACGGCTGCATCAACATCAGCCCCAGCAACGCGAAGTGGTTCTTCGACAACTTCGGTCCGGGTGATCCCGATCGTCGTGAAGAACTCCAGCGGTGGCAACGTACAAGAAGAACGACGGATCCGCCGACTGGATGAACTAGTCCCTCGGCAACGCAGAATCGCCCATTTCCACGCGGAAATGGGCGATTTCGCGTCTTGACGGCGTGGCACCATTGCGCGGGCTTTCGCGGGCGGGCGCGTTATGTATAGCATCATATATAACCGTGAGCCCAAGGAGCTGCGATGCGTAGTCCACGCGAGCGGATGGTCGTCTCCGCCGCGCTGCTGATCCGCGAGCGGGGCGCACGCGCCACCGCCATCTCCGATGTGCTCGAGCACAGCGGCGCGCCGCGCGGATCGGCCTACCACTACTTCCCCGGCGGACGCACGCAATTGCTCTGTGAGGCGGTCGACTTCGCTGGCGAGCACGTCGCCGCCGTCATCGCCGGCGCGGACGACGGCCTGCAGCTGATCGACACGCTGATCGACAAGTACCGGCGGCAGCTGCTCGACACCGATTTCCGCGCGGGGTGCCCGATTGTCGCGGTCTCGGTCGAAGCGGGCGAGCAGGACGCCGAGCGCATGGCTCCGGTCGTCGAACGCGCTGCGGCTGCCTTCGACCGCTGGACCGACCTGATCGACGCGCGACTGATCGCCGACGGCAGTATCGCGGGAGCGGGCGGGCGACCTCGCGTTACTGGCCACCACCGCGCTCGAGGGCGCGATCGTGCTGGCCCGGGTGCGACGCGACCTGACGCCCCTTGACGTCGTCCATCGCCAGCTGCGCGAGTTGCTGCTGGCTACGTCGTCCTGTCAGGCAGCCGGAAAGGACACCTCGCAATGACCGAGAAATGGCAATCCAGCGCGTGCATCCTCTGCGAATGCAACTGCGGCATCGTCGTTCAGGTGGAGGACCGCCGGCTGGTCCGCATCCGCGGCGACAAGGCGCATCCGGCTTCGCAGGGCTACACCTGCAATAAGGCGTTGCGGCTGGACCACTATCAGAACAGCCGCGCCCGGCTGACCTCTCCGCTGCGCCGTCGCGCCGACGGCAGCTACGAGGAAATCGACTGGGACACCGCGATCGTGGAGATCGCGGAGGGCTTCAAACACATCCGCGACAGCTACGGCGGAGACAAGATCTTCTACTACGGCGGCGGCGGGCAGGGCAACCACCTGGGTGGTGCCTACAGCGGGGCCTTCCTCAAGGCCTTGGGCTCGCGTTACCGGTCAAACGCGCTGGCGCAGGAGAAAACCGGCGAGGCCTGGATCGACGGGCAGTTGTACGGCGGGCACACCAGGGGCGAGTTCGAGCACGCCGAAGTGGCGGTGTTCGTGGGAAAGAACC
Organism: uncultured Actinomycetota bacterium; assembly: GCA_963849935.1. Lineage (GTDB taxonomy): Bacteria > Actinomycetota > Actinomycetes > Mycobacteriales > Mycobacteriaceae > Mycobacterium. The sequence goes on along the minus strand of CAWKJQ010000015.1, from coordinate 374,639 downwards.
CGTGGATGTCGCAGAGCTTCCCGCGGGCCAGGGTAGTGCTCAACGAGATCGCCAAAGATCCGGACCGCTCGATGATCGTCATCGATCCCGTTGTCACCGACACCGCCAAGATGTCCGACTTCCACCTGCGGGTGCGGCCCGGCACCGACGCGTGGTGCCTAGCCGCGCTGGCCGCCGTCCTCGTCCAGGAAAACCTCTGCGACGAAGCGTTTCTCGCCGAGCACGTGCGCGGCGCCGACACCGTGCGCGCCGCGCTGCGCGAGGTCCCGGTGTCCGGCTACGCGCAGCGGTGCGGGGTCGACGAGGAACTGCTGCGCGCGGCGGCGCGGCGGATCGGCACCGCGGCCAGCGTCGCGGTGTTCGAAGACCTCGGCGTCCAGCAGGCACCGAACAGCACCCTGTGCTCCTACCTGAACAAACTGCTTTGGGTCTTCACCGGCAACTTCGCGAAACAAGGCGGCCAACACCTGCATTCGTCGTTCGCGCCGCTGTTCGGCCAGTTCTCCGGCCGCACGCCGGTGACCGGCGCCCCCATCATTTCCGGGTTGGTGCCCAGCAATGTGGTTCCTGAGGAAATCTTGACCGACCACCCGGACCGCTTTCGGGCCATGATCGTGGAAAGCAGCAATCCCGCTCACTCACTGGCGAATTCGGCCGCCTGCCGCGAAGCGTTCCAGGCGCTGGAGCTGATGGTGGTCATCGACGTCGCGATGACCGAGACGGCCAGGCTCGCGCACTATGTGCTTCCCGCCGCCTCCCAATTCGAGAAGCCGGAAGCCACCTTCTTCAACCTCGAGTTTCCGCACAACACCTTCCAGCTGCGCCGCCCGCTGATGGAGCCCCTGCCCGGAACCCTGCCCGAACCCGAGATCTGGTCGCGGTTGGTGCGGGCGCTCGGTGTGATGGACGACGCGGATCTGCGCCCCCTGCACGAGGCCGCCCAGCGGGGCCGACAGGCCTACACCGAGGCGTTCCTCAATGCCGTCGCCAATCCGACCGTGGCGCAACTTTTTCCGTATGTCCTCTACGAAACGCTCGGGCCCACACTGCCGGACGGGCTGCGCGGTGCCGCCGCGCTGTGGGGTCTCGCTCAGAAGACCGCCATGAGCTATCCCGACGCCGTGCGCCGGGCCGGTCACGCCGACGGCAACGCTCTGTTCGACGCGATCCTGGACAATCCGTCGGGGGTGACGTTCACCGTGCACAACTACGACGACGACTTCGCGTTGATCAGCCACGCCGACCACAAGATCGCACTCGAAATCCCCGCGATGCTCGACGAATTGGTGGCACTGCAAAGCGATCCGCCCCGGTTGACCACCCCGGATTTCCCGATCGTGCTGTCGGTGGGGGAGCGGCGCGCCTACACCGCCAACGACATCTTCCGCGACCCGTCCTGGCGCAAGCGCGACGCCGACGGCGCCCTGCGGGTCAGCGTCGAGGACGCCCAGGCCCTGGGGCTTGTCGACGGATGCCGGGCTCGCATCAGCACCGCGGCCGGCAGCGCCGAGGCCACGGTCGAGATCACCGAGACGCATGCTCGCCGGTCATGCCGCCCTGCCCAACGGTTTTGGGCTCGACTACATCGGCGACGACGGGCGCACCGTCACTCCCGGTGTTGCGCCGAACGCGCTCACCTCGACCGAATGGCGCGATCCGTACGCCGGTACGCCGTGGCACAAGCACGTGCCCGCCCGGATCGAGGCCAGCAGACCACTGGCAAGCGGCGGCGAAGCCGCGTCGAACATGACCGACGAGCGGCGCACCGCCGCGTTGACGCCGGCCCCGCGTCTATAGCAACGGGCGAGCCGCCTGGAACGCGCAGACCACCCCGACCGGTACGCCGCTCGAGGATGCAAACAACCCCCGCCGGCGTGCCGGTAGGTCGGCTGGCTGGTCGATCGCACCGAAAACCCGCCGGGGTCGGCTTCAACCGGCGCGAGGACCGTCATACTCACAAACGTGACGAAACAAAAAGCGCGGGACACATCACCGAAGCAGGTGTGGCTAACGCCGAAACAGCAGCGTGCCTGGGTCGCCTACATGCGCGTACAGCTGCGGATGAGCTACGAGATGAATCGCCAGTTGCAGGCCGAATCCGGACTGTCGCTGGCCGACTACGACGTACTGGTCGCACTCAGTGGTCACCGCGGCGAGGGCATGCGCGTCAGCGATTTGGCGGCGGACATTGGTTGGGAACGCAGCAGGCTGTCACATCAGTTGCGGCGCATGGAGGCACGCGGTCTGACCGAACGACGGCCCAGCGTCGGTGACGGCCGGATCACCAATGTCGCCCTCACCCCGCGTGGGCGGCAGGCCATCGACGAAGCCGCTCCCGGTCACGTCGACCTGGTACGAAGGCTGTTCTTCGATCCTCTGCCCGAGAACCTGCTCGCACCATTCACCGCTGCCCTGGAGCATATTCACGTCAACCTCAACCACAACAGCTCGCTGCCGCCCGCACTCAGCTAGAGTTAGGTGAAACATCACCTAAAGGCGAGTGTCCCGTGAGCAATGTCATCAGCCATCTGATGGAAACCAACCTGCTGGCCGTATTCGACGAACGCGACCCGCAGCGCCGCGCCGATGCGATCGCGAAGACGTATGCCGACAACGTGCAGTGGATTGACGACGAAGGCATCACCACCGGTCACGACGAACTTAACGCCAAAGCCGCTGCCCTGCAGGAAAAGCTTATCGGCCTACATTTCGTGAAGGCAGGTCCGGTCCGCCAGACCCGCGGGCTGGGTTTCCTGGCCTGGGAAGTACGCACCCATGACGACAACTCTGTGGCATCCGGCTTTGACGTGGCCGAGATATTCCATGAACGAATCGTTCGACTGTGGACCGTGTTGAACACGCCGGAATAGATGATATATCACCTATGTTGTCGTGCGGTGAGGCGCAACTTCACCTGAAGAACGGAGCACAATCATGGGACAGCTCGACGGCAAGACGGCACTGGTCACCGGCGGAACCTCGGGTATCGGCCTAGCCACAGCGAAGCGGTTCGCCCACGAAGGCGCTTACGTCTTCATCACCGGCCGCGACCGCGCGCGCCTCGACGAAGCAGCTGCCTCGATCGGCGCTCACGGAGTGCAAAGCGATATCAGCAAGCCAGACGAGCTCGATTTCCTGGCCGCCGAAATTTCCGCGCATGGGAAAGGACTTGACGTAGTCTTCGCCAACGCGGGCGGCGGCGATTTTGCAACCCTCGCTGATGTGACGCCGGAGCACTATCGGGACAACTTTGACCGCAACGTCGCCGGCACGGTGTTCACCCTTCAGAAGACGCTGCCGCTGCTCAACGAAGGCGCGTCGATCATCCTCGCCGGATCCACGGCGGCCTCCGAGGGCGTACCGTCGTTTGGCCTCTACGCGGCATCAAAAGCCGCCATCCGATCCCTGGGCCGCACCTGGGCCGCGGAACTGGCCGACCGCAAGATTCGGGTCAACACCATCGTCCCCGGCCCGACCGAAACTCCAGGACTCACCGGCCTGGCACCCGGCGGACCAGAAGCAGGATCTGCTCGACGGCATGACTGCTCAGGTGCCGATGAACCGGCTAGGCCGCCCCGAAGAGATCGCCTCCGCGGTGCTTTTCCTCGCCTCCGATGAGAGCAGCTTCATGACCGGTGCGGAGCTGGCTGTCGACGGCGGGCAAATTCAGCTCTGACTTCAACGTCGCGGAGTCGAGGTTCGGCACTAGGCGCTCAAAACCGGGAATTGACATGTGGGCGGGGGAGGGGCCCGCTTTCTTTACAGATTAAGCGTGGCGCGTCGATGACCGGGCTCAATCGTGTTGGGGTGTGCGGCAATTCATCGGGGCTCAACCGCGGCACGCATGCCTCGCTGAAAGCGAAGACGCGGTTCGCACCGCCCGGTTCGTACGAACCAGACTCGTTACCGGCTGCCGCCGATTACCAGGCCTGGCGCGACGGCCTACAGCAGCGCGCCAACCAGGTGACTACATCTGTCTGTCGGCGCCCAGGTGAGTGTCAGTTCCAGATCTTGACCCGGCGACTCGGCTCCAGGAACAGCGCGCCGGCATCGGCGCCTTCGAAGGCTTCGTAGAAGGCGTCCATATTGCGCAGCACGCCGTTGCAACGGAACTCCGGGGGCGAGTGCGGGTCCACAGCAAGACGCCGGATCGCCTCCGCGTCACGGGATTTCGTGCGCCACACCTGGGCCCAGCCGTAGAACACCCGCTGCACGCCGGTGAGGCCGTCGATGACCGGAGCGGGCTCGCCGTTCAGTGACAACTGGTAGGCCAGCAGTGCGATCGACAGGCCGCCCAGGTCACCGATGTTCTCGCCGACGGTGAATGCGCCGTTGACGTGGTGTCCGCTCCCCAGCTCTCGCGGTGTGTAGGTGTCATACTGCTCGATGAGAGCCTTTGTGCGAAGGCCGAACTCGGTCCGGTCGGCATCGGTCCACCAGTCGACCAGATTGCCGTCACCGTCGTATTTGGCGCCTTGGTCGTCGAAACCGTGGCCGATCTCGTGCCCGATCACCGCGCCGATGCCGCCGTAGTTGGCCGCGTCGTCGGCCTCGGCGTCGAAGAACGGCGGCTGCAAAATGGCTGCCGGGAAAACGATTTCGTTCATCCCGGGGTTGTAGTAGGCGTTGACCGTCTGCGGCGTCATGAACCACTCGTCTTTGTCCACCGGGCCGCCGAGCTTGGCCAGCTCACGGTCGTGGTTGACGGCGTACCCGCGCTGATAGTTGCCGTACAGGTCGCCGCGGTCGATCACCAGCTTTGAGTAGTCGCGCCACTTCGCCGGGTAACCGACCTTGGCGGTGAACTTCTCCAGCTTGGCCAGCGCCCGCTCGCGGGTCTGCGGCGTCATCCAGTCCAGGTCGCTGATGCTCATCCGGTACGCCGCCCTCAGGTTGGCCACCAGCTCGTCGATGCGGGCCTTCGCTCCCGGCGGGAAATGCCGTTGCACATAAAGCTTTCCGACCGCATCGCCCATCAAGTTCTCGACCAGCGAGACTGCGCGCTTCCAGCGTTCCCGGATCTGCTCGGCGCCGGTCAGCAGGCGGCCGTAGAAGTCGAAGTCCGCCGAGACCAGCTCGTCGGTCAGCCAGGCGGCCCGCGCGCGGATCAGTCGCCACCGCGCCCAGCTCTTCCACACCTCGAGGTCTTCGTTGCGCCACAGCTCGGCGAACGTGCGCACGTAATCGGGTTGGCGCACAATCACTTCCGCGAGGGCATCCGGGCCGGCGCCGAGTGCGGTGGCCCAGCCGGCCCAGTCGAAGCCCACCGCCTCGTCGCGAAGTTCGGCGAACGTGCGCAGATTGTAGGTGAGGTCGGCGTCGCGGCGCTTGACCACATCCCAGTGCGCCTCGGCCAGCTTGGCCTCCAGCGCGACGATGCGGTCGGCGACCACAATGTGGTCGGCCGGGTCGCCGCCGAACACCAGGCCGAACATGCGCGCGATGTGCCTCGGGTAAGCCTCCAGCACCTCGGCGTGCCGCTCTTCGCGGTAATAGGACTCGTCGGGCAACCCGAGGCCGGACTGGGTGAAGTGCACCAGGTAGCGCGCCGAGTCCTTGGCGTCGGTGTCCACATACACCCCGACGCCGCCGCCCGCGCCGGTGTGCTGCAGCGTGCCGATGGCCCGGGCCAGCGCGTCGGCATCGGCGGCGTCGTCGATCACGGCCATCTCGTCGAGCAGCGGTCGCACGCCGCGGCGCTGCACGGTGTCCTCGTCGAGGAAGCTTGCGTACAGGTCGCCGATGCGTTGCGCGTCGTCGTCCGCGGCGCCCGCGCTCTGCCGGCTGGCCTCGACGATCAGGTCGCGCACCTGTTCTTCGGCGCGGTCATACAGCTGGCGGAAGGCGCCGTCGGTCGCCCGGTCCGCCGGTATCTCGTACTCCGCCAGCCAGCGGCCGTTGACGTGACCGAACAGGTCGTCTTGGGGGCGGATGCTGTCGTCGACAAAGCTCAGGTCGATGCCCGAGCGAATGGCCGTATTCGTCACCCCGCCATCCTTCCATCTTTCCCGGGTGCAACGATCGGGCCATGTCCGACGGCGAGCGAACCGAGTCACCTGCCGAAGAAGATTCCGTTGACGTCGAGCCCGACGAGGACTCGAACGCCGAGTCGAACGACGTCGACGAAGACGAATCCGAAAGCGCCGAACTCTTCTCCCATTACGGCATCGCGTCCGCGGTTCTCGGGGTGCTGTCGGTGGCCGCGGTGGTGCTCGGCTTCATGATCTGGTCCAACCACCGCGACCAGCTCGCCGAACGCGGCTACCTGAGTCGCGTCATGCAGTCCGCCGCGGAGTGGGCCAATGTGTTGATCAACATGAACAGCGGCAACGTCGACGCCAGCCTGCAGCGGTTGCACGACGGCACGGTCGGCGAACTGAACACCGACTTCGACGCCGCCGTGCAGCCCTATAAGGCGGTTGTGGAGAAGTTGCAGTCGAAGAGCGCCGGGCGCGTCGACGCGGTGGCGATCGAGACCGTGCACCACGACCTGGACACCCAGCCGGAGGGTGCAAGGCATCCAAGGGACATAGTCACCACCAAGTTGCCGCCTTTCGCGAGCCGAACCGACTCGGTGATCCTGATCGCCACGTCGGTCAGCGAAAACGTCGGCGCCAAACCGCAGACCGTGCACTGGAATCTGCGTCTGGACGTATCCGACGTGGATGGCAAGCTGATGGTCTCCGGATTGGGGTCGATCCGATGAGAAACGTCTGGCGGCTGTTCGCATTCGACATCCTGGCTCCGCTGGCCGCGATCGCGGCCCTGCTTGCCATCGGGCTGGTCCTCGGCTGGCCGCTGTGGTGGGTGTCAGCCTGCTCGGTGCTGATCCTGCTGATCGTCGAAGGCCTGCTGATCAATGCCTGGCTGCTGCGGCGCGATTCGGTCAGCGTCGGCACCGACGACGACGCGCCGGGGCTGCGGCTGGCGGTCGTCTTTTTGTGCACGGCGGCGCTGACGGCGGCCGTCGCGACCGGCTACACGCACTGGACTAGGGCGGACAACGACTTCACCAACGATTCCCACAATGTGGTTCAGATCGCGACTGGCATGGCGGAGGCGATGGCGTCGTTCAGTCCCACCGCCCCGACCGGTTCCATCGACCGGGCCACGGCGATGATCGTCCCGGAGCATGCGGCCGCGTTCAAGGAGCAGTACACGAAGTCGAGCGCGGAGCTGGCTCAACACAACGTCACCGCCCAGGCCGCCACGGTGTCGGCCGGGGTCGAGGCGCTCGGGCCGTCGGCGGCCAGTGTGGCGGTGATCCTGCGGGTTACCCAGAACACCCCGGGACAGCCGCCCAGTCAGGCGGCGCCGGCGCTGCGGGTGACGCTGACCAAGCGCGGCAGCGACTGGCTGGTCGCCGATGTGCTGCCGGTCCGCTAACCGATCAGTTGGCTTCGGCTGAGCGAGCCGACTTCACCTTCACGAACCGGTCCGACAATCGCCTGATCCGGATCATCAGCGCGGCAGTCGGGCTGGTGCTGCTGTCGAGGTAGCCGTCCAGTTCCTCGGCCGTCACCCCGATGCGCGACGCGAACTCCTGTGGGCGTCAGCCCCGATCGCTCGATCAGAAGCCCGACGTGGCGAGCGACCTCGGCGCGTTCGTTGGCCTCCAGGTGGGTGCGCGCGCGCTCGAGCACCTCCCACAGCGCCTTGGCGATGCCGTATGGTCGGGTGCCTTCGAGGACCTCTTCGACCTGGCGGGCGGTCCGCCCGTATGGGTCCCGCTTCAGCGCGCCGGCGATGCGCTTCCAGGTCGCGATGTCACCGCCCTGCAGGGCGGAACGGATGGCCGCGGTCGACCAGAACTCCACGGGCTGGTCGGGGTCCTGGAACGAGCCGGACGGCCCTCTGGATGGGCCTCCGGACGGCCCATTGCCGCGTTGACGTGGTTCGGGGCCCGGCCGGTGGGGTGACGGCGCGGGGCGTCGGTCGGGTGCCAACGTCACCTCGCCTCCTCCAACATCGCTACGGCCACTGACATGCAGCGCTCCCTGATTTCCTCCCAGTCCGAGTTGGCCTCGGCTTCCGATCCTTCGTCTTCCGGATGGTCGACGGGGTCGGGATCCGCGAGCCGACGGACCAACTGGGTGGCAATCCACTGTTGCCTGGGTGATTTACAACAGTAATACCTGTCCATTCCGGCCAGCACCACCGCAGCGGTCTCGGGCTCCAACGAATCGACCATGTCTGCAAAGTCGGCATAATCGCGCCGAGTGTTACGGCACATGATCAGGTAGCCCTTGAGTCGCAGGGTTTCCGCGCCGGTCGGGACCAGCAACCGGTCTCCGGTGGGCAGTTGCACGTTGGTGGTCTCCACCGGGCTGCGCCGTTCGTATTTCGGCGCGTCGCTCGCCGCAGCCGAGGTGCCGTTTTGCAGAGCGTCGATCGCGACCGACAGGCGTCCCCGCCACAGCGTCACCGGGTGAAGGGGCCGGTCGGTCCCGGCGATGGCTTTGGCGATGCCGTTGCGCGAGGTCAAGCCGCCGACCAGCTTCTTGGCCGCCAAGGAGCCGTTGGCGTGGCCGTTGGCACCGGGTTTCTTGTCGGCGGCGGCCACCCCGACGCTGACCCTCTCCTCGCCGAGGCTGACCTGGTGGGGAATCTGCCCCGGTCCCAGGCCCCTGGTCTGATCCTCGTCAGGAGGGCCCCCGACCGCCTGGGCGGCATTGCGGCCGCAGCCGGTGAAGGCGAGCGGATCGGTCACGCAGATGGCGTCCGGTGCCAGGTGCTTGAGCTTGGCCGACGACTTGAGCACCATCCGCAGGTCCGCGCTGGGCGCCACCAGCGCCGAGATGTCGTCGGGGATCACTACGACGTCGCCGAGGTCGACCTCGGGCAGCGGCCGGTCGAAGTCGACCGACGGCAGCACGCGGCGCAGCCACGACGGCAGCCACCAGTTCCACTGGGCGAACATCGCCATCAGCGCGGGCACCATCACCAGCCGGACCACGGTGGCATCCACGGCGATCGCGACCGCGCAGGCGACCCCGATCTCGGCCACCAGCGGCATGCCGGCGAACGCGAAGCCGACGAACACCGCGATCATGATCAGCGCCGCGCTGGTGATGGTGCGGGCGCTGGTGCTGACGCCGTAGGCCACGGCATCGCGGGTGTTACCGGAGTGCAGGAAGCGCTCCCGGATGCGGGTGAGCAGGAAAATTTCGTAGTCCATCGACAACCCGAAGGTCATCGCGAGCACCAGCGGGGGAACGGTGCTGTCGATCGAGCTGATCTGGGCGAACCCGAGGTCCTTCAACCAGCCCCACTGGAACACCATGACCAGGCTGCCGTAGGCGGCTGCGACCGACAGCAGGGTCATCAGGACGCCCTTGAGCGCCAGGAAGACGGAATGGATGGAGAGCAACAGCATCACGAACGCGATCAGGGCGACGAAGCCCAAGACCAGCGGTTCGGTCGCGGATACCCGGTCGTCGAAGTCCTTGATCAGCGCGGTTGGACCGCCGACGTCGACGCGCGCCGTGCCCGCTTCGGGGATCGTGGGAAGCTGTGCGCGCATCCAGCCGACGGTGTCGCGGGCCTTCATGTCCTCGGGATCCACCGACAGGACCGCGGACAGCAGCGCGCTGCCATTGTCCTCGGCGAACTGCGGCGGCGACACCGACACGATGTTGGGGGCCTGCGTCATGCGCTGGCGAATCGCGCCGACGGTCTGGTTGTGCTCGGGGGAGGCCGCGCCGCCGTCGGGGAAGTTGATCAGCACCTGGATCGGGCCCAGCGCTCCCGGACCCAGCGCCTGGGCCGCCGCACCCACCCCGGCGCGGATTTCGTGCGACGAGTCGAACTGACGCAGCAGGCTGTTGCCCAGCACCATCGACGCGGCCGGCGCGGCCATCACGATCAGCACCAGCGATGCCGCCAGCGCGGACATCCACGGCCGGCGCATGACCCAGCCGATCCAGCGGTTCCAGAATCGGGACTGGGTGCTTTCGGGCCGGCGCGACCAGTGCAGCAGGGCCGACCGCTTGGCGGCCGCCCGGCCGAACGTCGCCAGCGCCGCCGGCGTCAAGGTCGTCGAGGTCAGCATGGCCACCGCGACGGCAAGGATGGCGCCGGTGGCCATCGATTTCAGCGCCGGGGTGTTGATCACGTAGATCCCGGTGAGCGAGGCGATCACCGTCATCCCGGACAGCACCACGGCCAGCCCGGAGGTGGCCATCGCCGCGTCGACGGCTTCGCGGGGCTGGCGCCCGGTCCGCAGTTCCTCCCGGAACCGCATCAAGATGAACAGTGAATAGTCGACGGCGAGCGCGATACCGAACATGGACACCGTCGAAGTCACGAACACTGACATGGTGGTGTAGGCCGACAGCAGATAGACCAGGCCCATGGTGACGACGACCGTGCAGATGCCCAAGGCCAGGGGGATGGCCGCGGCTGCCAGCGAGCCGAACACGGCGAGCAGCACGATCAGGATGACTGGCAGGTTCCATTTTTCGGCAGCGGCGATGTCGTGCTTGGTGTTGGCCGCGGCGGCTGCGGACAGCGCGCCCTGCCCGATGACGTAGAGCCGTACTCGTCCGTTCGCGGTCTGGCCGGGCTGGTCACCCTTGATGCCGACCTTGGTGCGCAGCTTCTTGGCCACGTCGCTGGTGTTGCGGGAATCCAGCCGCACCGACAGCACGTACGGCCGGTCGGGTTGCGGCGGGCGCTGGGGCGGGTTGGGAATCTCCGAGGTGCCGGGGATCCCGCCGGCGATCTGCCTCAGCTGTGCGACGGCGTCGTTCATGTCCTGGTAGCTGGCGTCGGGACGCGGCGCGGCCACCAGCGCCAGCGACGACCCGCTCTGGTCGTGGTAGAGATCCTCGAGCTGGTCGTGGACAGCCAGCGACTGCGATCCGGCCACGTCGAACCCACCGCCGGTGAGATTGCCCGACTGCGTCAGCGCCAGATAGACGGCGGGAACCAATGCCAGCAACCAGCCTGTGAAGACCAACCAGCGGTACTTACGCAGGCTGCGGCTGAGGCGCATCATTAACTGCTGGATTTTTCGCTCCCCGGTTCTCGCGTAACGCGTGTTCGTGACGATACCGCAGCGGGCTGTGGATTATCTGGCTTATCTAGTTCCTGAGCTGCGGCGACGGCTTCGTTGCCAAGACGCTGCGAAGTCGTTGTGAACCGGTGACCAAGCGGGATTTCGCTCACATATCCGGTCCCGGCTGCGTTCGGACTGGCAGTGGTGATATCGCCGATGGCAGGATGTCGGATGGCCCGCGAGGCCCCCGGGGGATTCAGGGGAAGCCTGCGCGAATGGGCCGTCAATAGCAGTCGTTTGCGGGGCGCCGATCTTGGCTGTTTGCGCGAACATATAAGGAGTCATCCATGACGAGAGCCACCGCTGGACGGGGCCGCAAAATCTTCGCCGGGCTGATCGCGGCCACGGTGCCCGGCGTAGCCATCGCGGTGCTCGCCGGCGCCCCGGCAACCGGCGCCAACGACCCGTGCGCGGCCAGTGAGGTCGCCCGGACGATCGGCTCGGTGTCCAAGTCGATGGGTGACTACCTCGATTCGCACCCGGAGACCAACCAGACGATGACCTCGATGCTGCAGCAGCAGGCGGGCCCGCAGTCGGTCAATGGCCTGAAGTCCTACTTCGAGGCCAACCCCAAGGTCGCCGGCGACATGACGTCGATCGCCCAGCCGCTGACCAACCTCTCGGTGCAGTGCAAACTGCCGATCTCGATCCCGCAGGCCCTGGGCATCATGCAGCAGGCGCAGGGCGCGGCCGGTGGGCTGCCCACCCTGCCCGGTAACCCCGCGGGCGCATCGCCGTTGGGTGGAACCACGGGTGGCGCTCCGGCCGCGGCACCGCAGCAGGCCCCGCCCGCGGCGACCAACCCGCTGCCGGGTCCGCCGCGCGGCAGCACCGTCGGCTAGATCCGGCCCTCGGGTTCCGGATCACGGTCAGGCGGTAGCGGCCCCTGCAGGGCGGTCTCGGTTGGGTCGTCCGCAGCGTCGGCCGCGGCCGGCACGACGGGCAGCGGACCGGTGATCGGGTCCTCGTCGGAGTCGGTGACGTTCTCGGTGCGGAATACGAAGAAGAACACCACCCAGCCGATCGCCGAGATGAGCAACCAGCTGATCAGCCGGTAAATCAGCATGGCGGATATGGCGTTGGGCAGCGACATCCCGCTGGACACCAGGCCAGGCACCAGCACCGCCTCGACGATCAACAGGCCCCCGGGCATCAGCGGGATCGTGCCGACCGCGCGCGCGGCCGCGTAGGCGACCGTCAACCCGGCCACCGAGGCGTGGTCGCCGGCGGCGTAGGCGGCGAAACCCAGGCAGGCGACGTCGGCGATCCAGTTGAACATCGACCATCCGAACGCCACGCCCAGATCGCGCCGGCCCAGGCTCACCGATTCGAGCTGCATCAGCGTTTCACGCCACTTGTCCAGGCCGGTGTCGGCGGGCCTGCCCCGAACCGAGTTGACCCACGCCAAGACCCGGCTGCCGATGCCGTCGATCAGCTCCGGCCGCGACGCGACGGCTTGCGCCAGCAGCAGCAAGGCGACGAAGCCGCCGAGGGTGAACAGCAGCGAGAACGGGTTGTTCTTGGCGCCTAGCATGAAGGCGCCGCCCAGACCGAGCAAAGCCAACCCGACCGCCTGCAGGACGCCCGACATCACCAACTGCCACGACGCGACGACTGTCGAGGCGCCCCACAACCGCTGCTGGCGGAACAGGAAGGTCGCCGACAACACGGGCCCGCCCGGCAGCGTGGTGCTCAGCGAATTGGCGGCGTAGAAGGCCGCTTCGGAGCGCAACTGCTTGACGTTGACGCCGGCCGATCTGAGCAGCGTGCGTTGGATCTGAGCAAAGCTGTGCATCGACGCGCCCGCCGCGGCCACCGATGCGAGCAGCCACCACCAGTTCGCCTCATACAGACTCATCCAGGCTTTGGCCAGCTGATCCCAGCCCAGCGAAACCTCGACGGCAAGCACGATGGCCACTGCGCCCAGAATGACCCAGCGCACCCACCAGTACTTCCCGCGCGGGGTTTCGCCCCCGCAAGCGGGAGGTGTCCCCACGCGCGGGGGTGTGGTTTTGTGGGCGGGTGCGTCGTGCGGCACGTGGTTTAGGGTAACGGTGCAGGTGGCGCCGCGATCGCTGCGCATCGCCTACCGTGTCTCGGAAGTTCTGGGGTCGTAACCGGATCGTGCCGACGGCGATGGACCCGGACGGCGCACAGCTGGCTGTGAGACCGCCTCGAGACACGTTGACCGCATCCCGCGGCGGATAGGCTGGCCAGATGTCAGCAAACGTCGACGACGCCTCGGTCGAACCCCTTGTCCGCAGGACCGCAGCCTGGGCCTGGCGCTTGCTCGTCATCCTGATCGCCGTGGTCGCCCTGTTGTGGGTGGTCAAAAAGCTCGAAATCATCGTCGTTCCGGTGCTGGTGGCGCTGCTGCTGAGCGCGCTGCTGGTGCCGGTCGTCGACTGGCTGGACAAGCGGGGCCTGCCGCGCGGTGGCGCGGTGGCGCTGGTGTTGCTGGGCGGCTTCGCGATCCTGGGCGGCATTCTTGCGTTCGTCATCCTGCAATTCATCGACGGCCTGCCCGGCCTGACCGAACAGGTAGCGAACAGCATCGAGTCGACGCGCCGCTGGCTGATCCACGGGCCCGCGCATTTACGCAACGAACAGATCAACAGCGCGGGCAACGCCGCCATCGAGGCGCTGCACAACAATCAGGCGAAGTTGACCAGCGGCGCGCTGTCCACCGCGGCCACCGTCACGGAGTTGGTCACGGCGGCGGTGCTGGTGCTGTTCACACTGATCTTCTTTCTCTACGGCGGCCGCAACATCTGGCGGTACGTCGTGCAGATCATTCCGTCGCACGTGCGTAACCGGGTGCACGAAGCCGGCAACGCGGGCTACGGATCGCTGATCGGGTACGTGCGGGCCACCTTTCTGGTGGCCCTCACCGACGCGGCCGGCGTCGGCACGGGTCTGGCGATCATGAGCATCCCACTGGCGTTGCCGCTGGCATCGGTGGTGTTCCTGGGGGCGTTCATCCCGCTGGTGGGTGCCCTGGTCTCGGGTCTGGTGGCCGTCGTGGTCGCGCTGCTGGCCAAGGGCATTGTGTACGCGCTGATCACGCTGGGCCTGCTGATCGCGGTCAACCAGATCGAGGCGCATCTGCTGCAACCGCTGGTGATGGGCCGCGCGGTCTCGATTCACCCGCTCGGCGTGGTGCTCGCCATCTCCACCGGCGGTGTGCTGGCCGGCATCGTCGGTGCGTTGCTGGCGGTCCCGACCGTCGCGTTCCTCAACAATGCGATCCAGGTGTTGTTGGCACCGAACCCGGAGGCCGAAGCCGAAAAACAGACCGAGGAAGCCGACGAGAAGAGCGCGATCATGCAGGCGGAACCCGACCAGCCCGAGAAAGAACCCAGTTGAGGCTCAGACGCTTTCGGACCTGACGGGAGCCGGGGCTGGTTGGCTACAGCCGTCCCTCGCGGCGCAGCAGATCTTGCGCGGACAGGCCGCCGCCGGAGCGGCGGCGTTGCGGAGCCGGATCGCCGTTTTCACTCTGCCCGCCCGCCTTCACCTGCTCGTCGGGCGCCTCGGCGTCGCCGCCGTCCGATCGCATGACCGGTAAAGCGGTGGTGGGTTCGGCCGCGTCCGGGTCGTCGGAACGGTTGCCGGGGACTGGAATGGCCCGCGTCTGATCGCCGGACGGTGGTGCCGCCGGACCGGAGGCCGGGGGCCGCGCAGGAGCCTGCGGCGCGGAGTTTGTGGCCGGGTGCGGATCGGCCGGCCGCTCACGGCCGGGTGCGCCCGGCGCGGCGAAGCGCGTCGTCTTGGCTTCGGTGGGCTGACTGGGCCGGGCCGCGATCCGCGCGGTGTCCGCGCTCTCGCCCGTCCCTGCGCGCGTCGTCGCCTCGCCCGGGGACGGCTCCTGCGCGGGCCGCGGCTCCGCAGGAGCGGGACGCGGCGGCCGGGACGGCTCCAGCGCCGCGGGATGGGTGGGGTCGTGCGGGGGCCGCGGCGCCGCGGCGACCAGGCTGGCCGCCACGGGCGGCCGCGCCGGCCGGCCGTTGAGCGTAGGCCGCTTGCGCTCGTCGGGCAGGTCGATTTCACCCAGCCCGATCTTGTTCTGCAGGCGCCGGGCCCAGCGCGGCGCCCACCAGCAGTCGTCGCCGAGCAGCTTCATCACCGACGGCACCAGGAACATCCGGACGACGGTGGCGTCCAGCAGCAGCGCGGCCATCAAACCGAAAGCCAGATACTTCATCAATACGAGGTCGGAGAACACGAACGAACCGGCGACCACGGCCAGCACCAGCGCGGCGGCCGTGATCAGTCGCCCAGTGGTCGCCGTGCCGATCCGGATGGCTTCGGCCGTCGACATTCCGCGCTCGCGCGCCTCGACCATCCGCGAGACCAGGAACACCTCGTAGTCGGTCGCCAGACCGAATCCGACGGCGACGACCAGCGCGATCACCACCACCATCAGCGGGGTCGGCGTGAAGTTCAGCACATTAGATAAGTGACCGTCGACGAAGATCCACGTCAGGATGCCCATCGTGGACCCGAGCGTCAGCGCACTCATCACCGCCGCCTTGACCGGCAACACCACCGATCCGAACGCCAGGAACATCAACAACATGGTCGCGCCCAGCAGCAACACCAGCATCAGCGGAGCCTTGTCGAACAGGCTGTGGATGCTGTCCTGCTCCAGGGCCGGCGTACCGCCGACATAGAGATTCAGCCCCTTCGGGGGGTTCACCGCCCGCAGTTCGGCGAGCTTCTTGGCGGCATCGTTCTTGTTGACCAGGCCGTTCTGGATCACCCGCACCGAATCGTCCTTGGGCACCGTCGTCCCGTTCGGGCCGGCGACGCAGGGGTTACCGGCGATGGCGGGGCACGGCCGCTCCTGCCATGTCTTGTCGGTGAACCCGCCGATCGAGGAGATTCTGTTGCGGATATCGGCGACCTGCTGGTCGGTCACCTTGCTGCCGTTGCTGCTCTGGATCACGACCGTCAGCTGCTCGGTGCGATAGCCGGGGAATTGCTTGTCGAAGTGCTCCTGCGCCAGGCGCACCGAATTGTTAGGCGGCAGGTACTTCTCGCTCATGCCACCGAAGGAAAGGTTGCCCAGCGGGATGACCAGCAAGATCATGCCGACGGCGATCGGGATGGCGAACGCCAGCGGCCGCTTCATCACCCAGTTGACCAGCTTGCCCCAGAAGCCGGCCTCCACCTCTTCGCGGGTCTTGGTCTTCTGCAGCCGGTCCGCGAGCCAGTTCAGATAGGCGCGCGACCACTTCCAGTTCCGCAGGAAGGGCACCCGAAACGCGGTCCGCACGCCCAGCGCGTCGACGTGCCGGCCGAGGATGCCGAGGCAGGCGGGCAGGAACGTGATCGACAGCAAAGCCGCCAGGCCCACCGCGGCGAAGATGGCGTAGGTCAGCGAATGCACGAACCCCTGCGGCAAAACCAGCAGGCTGGCGCTCGACGCGATGATCAGCACCGCCGAGAACGTCACGGTGCGACCGGCCGTCATGACGGTGCGCCGCACGGCGGCCTCGGTGTCGTAGCCCTCGGCGATCTCCTCCCGGAACCGGCTGACCACGAACAGCCCGTAGTCGATGGCGATGCCCAGGCCGATCAGCGAGACCACCGGCTGGGCGAAGAAGTGCACCGGCCCGAACACGGCGACCAGCCGCAGGATGCCCAGCGAGCCCGCGATGCTCAGGCCACCGACGATGGCCGGCAGGCCGGCGGCGATCGCACCGCCGAACACCAGGAACAGGACCACCGCGACCAGCGGCACCGCGAGCACTTCCATGCGGCGCTGGTCGGTGGCGATGGTGCCCGTCAGGGCGTTGGCGATTGGCTCGAGTCCGGCGAGTTCCACCGCGCCGCCGTTTAGCTTCTGCAGACCTGGCGCGATGGCCTTGTAGTTATTGAGAATGCTGTCGTCGTCGTCGCCCTTCAGCGGGATGGAGACGAACGTGTGCTTCTTGTCGTCGCTGACCATCCCCTTGATGAGCGGGTTGGTGCTGTCGGGGGCGGCCAGCCAGCCGGCCCAGCCGACGACCTGGTCGGGGTGGTCGGTCTTGAACTTGTTGAGTTCGCCGACGAGTTTGTCCCGCCACGCCGCGTCGTTGACCGTCTGCCCGTTGGGGGCGGTGAAGGTGGCCACCACGTGGCTGGTGCGGTCGCGGCCGTAGGTCTTGTCGCCCAGCACCGACGCCTTCACCGATTGGCTGCCGTCGTCGTAGAAGCCGCTCTGTGTAACATGCTTGCCCAGGCTGACTCCGAAGACGCCGCCCAGCAGACACAGAGCTACCGTGACCCCGATCACGATGTACCGGTATCGGTACACAGTTCGACCCCACCAGGCGAACACGCAAGCTCCTTACTGGATCGTTAACGACCCGCGCATCGGTTTTCCAGTGTCACACACGCGCGGTCAACAGCGCCGACAGCGGCCGGAACGGCTGCAGCCAGGCGCCCTGGTCAGGCAGCGAATCTAGGCCGATCCGCGGCAACGGTTCCCGGAAGACACCGGCGATGTCCTCCAGATCAACGAAGTCCAAGGTATCCGACGCTAGCGCCCAACTCGCATGTTCGCGAAATCCGATCACCTGGACGCTGACCCCGGTTCGTGCGATCTCTTCCAGCGGCTGACGAAACGCCTGACCGTCGGCGGACGCCACCACCAGCGCCGCCAGCCCTTCGGTGCGCCGCAGTTCGATGTGGGCCAGCATGTCGCGGTCGACGTCGCTGTCCTCGTCGATCTTCGGCTTGGCGAACACCGCAAAGCCCACATTACGGAGCGCGTCCACCCAGGGCCGGACGACGTCAGCGCTGCCCGGCGCGATGTTGGTGAAGACGGTGGCCTCGGGCTCCACCACAGCGCCGGGGCGGCCGGCGCTGACCTCGGCCGTGCGCGACAACAGCCAGCGGCCCAGGGCATCGAAACGCGGGCGTTCCCAAGCCGTCGGGCGCCGGCCCAGGATGGAGCCCAGGCCCATGTCGAGGTTGGGGGCGTCCCACACCAGCAGCACGCGTCCACCCGGGGGAGAGAAGCCGCCCAGCGCTTCGCCCCTCAAAACCGCCGGCGGCGCGACGGGTTGTGCTCCCGCCGCTGTTTCCTCAGCCAGGCTCATGGTCATCGCCTACTCATCGTCTAAGCCATATGAATTCGGTGACGGCGCTGCCCGCTTCTTGAGCCTTCGTCTCGTACTTGGTGGTCGGGCGCACGACCGAGATAGCCAGCTCACCGTCGGGATCGACAGGCCGTAGCCTGGGTTCGCCCGCGCCGACCTCGGCGATGTGTTCGGCGTAGCCGGCGTGGTCCGTCGCCACATGGAGGACACCACCAGGGAGTAGCCGGTCGGCTATCAAGCCAATCGTGCCCGGCTGTAGGAACCTGCGTTTGTGGTGCCGCGCTTTCGGCCACGGATCGGGAAAGAAGACGCGGACCCCGGTGAGCGAGCTCGGCGCGATGAGCCGTTGCAGGACGTCGAGGGCGTTGCCGCGGATCAGCCGGATGTTGCTCACCTTGTCGCGGTCGATCGCGCACAGTAGCTGCGCCAACCCCCGGCGGTAGACCTCCACCGCGATGACATCGACGCCGGGTTCCTCCTTGGCCATCGCCAATGTGGAAGTGCCACTGCCGCAACCGATTTCGAGCACAACCGGCGCCTCACGGCCGAACCACGCGCGGATGTCCAGCGGCGGTTCGGCGGATTGCGGTGGGTCACCGGCGCCTATCGACAGACCAAGTTCGGCCCAGCGGCGCTCCCACGTCTGGCGCTGGGCGTCGGAAAGGGCCGCTCGCCGCGCCCGGAACGCCGTGGCGGGGAGATAGCGCTGCTCGGGGCGACCCGGGTCCGGGCTGGGCGTGTCGGCAGACATCGCCACCCCACGCTGCGCATGCATTTGTCCATGGTGGCCCATAAACCCGGATGTAGCCGCCCCAGGTCCGGATTGATACCCAACAGTTGCCTTCACCTGGTAACTGATTAACGGTGGCTCGCTTCTTGGTCGCTCGGGTGCCACCATTCGGTGGGCCCGCCCGGCTTCGGCGCTGCACCCAGTAGCGGCGACGCCGGCCAGGCGACGGGTCATCTGGTTCGAACAGGCGGGATATGACGGGACAAGGACACCAGACGTTCGTCGACGAGCTGGCGCGGTTTGCCGCCGGCCACGTCGACCCGCGCGTGACGGCGATCGCGCAGCGCACTGCCGCGCCCCTGCGCGTGGCCGTGCGCGGCCGTCGGGGGGTCGGCTGCCGCACCGTGCGACGCGCGCTGGACGGCGTGGCGCGGTCGGCGGGCATCGCGGTGCAAAACCCGCCGGCCGAGCGCGGTGTCGAGGCGACAGTCTATGTGATCACCGAGGTGGTCAAGCCCGAAGACGCCCGGGCCATCGCGACGGCCGGACACCCGGTGCTCGCGGTACTGAACAAGGCCGATCTGGCGGGCTCGCTGTCCGGCCGCGGCGGCGACGGGCCCATCGCGGCGGCGCGGGCGAAGTGCATGGAGCTGTCGTCGCTGATCGGTGTGCCCATGGAGCCGATGACCGGTCTGCTTGCGGTCGCCGCGCTCGATGACCTGGACAGCACGCTGTGGACTGCGCTGGCCACGCTCGCCGCTCAACCCGGCGCCTCCACCTGCTTCGACGGCTCCTTCGCCGGATTCCTGGCCGCCGACACCCCGGTGCCCACCGAGGTGCGTCAGCGCTTGCTGGAGACCCTCGATTTGTTCGGCACCGCGCTGGCGGTCGCCGCGTTCCGGCAGGCCCGGACCCCGGCCCAGGTGCTGACCCTGCTGCACCGAATGAGCGGGGTCGACGGCGTCATTGCCAGGATCGGCGCGCTGGGCGCGGAGTCGCGCTACCAGCGAGTGCTGGACGCCGTCGCCGACCTCGAGGCGCTGGCCGCCGCGGGCGGCAGCCTCGGCGAGCGCATCAGCGGGTTCTTGACGCGCGATGACACGGTCGTCGCCCGGATGGCGGCCGCCGTGGACCTGGCCGAGGCGGCCGGGCTGGACCCGGGCGATCACGAGGGGTGCGATGCCCGTCGTGATCCGTCGGCGCACCTGCCTCGTGCCGTGCGCTGGCAGCGCTACAGCCGCGCGTCGGCCAGCGAACTGCACCGCGCCTGCGGCGCCGACATCGCCCGGGGATCGCTGCGGTTGTGGTCGCAGGCCTGTGCTTCGCTGCCGGGGGAATCGTGGTGAGCGGCGACGCCGGCGACGATCCCGTCGCCGCGGTGGACGCGCTGGTGGCGGGCGCCGCCCCGGGGCTGGATCCGCCGACGGTTCAGCGCTGCGACGTGGTGCTGGTGACGGGTCCCTGGTTGGCGGGTGTCAGTGCGGTGGCCGAGGCGCTGCGCGACCGGTTGCCGCAGCACAAATTCGTGGAGTCGACGGACCTGGGGCCCGGCGAGGCGCCGGTCGCGGTGGTGTTCGTGGTGTCCGCGGCGGCAAACCTGACGCCGTCGGACTGCGCACTACTGGACGCCGCCACCGAGCACACCGATGCCGTTGTCGGCGTGGTGTCCAAGATCGACGTGCACCTGAACTGGCGAGAGGTCGTCGCGGCCAACCGCGACTCGTTGGGCGCACATGCGCCCCGCTACGCCCTTGCGCCCTGGGTGGGTGCGGCGGCGCGGCCCGACCTGGGTGACCCGGACGTCGACGACCTGGTGGAAGCCGTTTCGGCGCAACTCGGCGACCCCGATCTCGCGCGGCGAAACAGGTTGCGGGCGTGGGAGTCCCGGTTACAGACGGTGGTGCGGCGATTTGACCGTGAGGTCGAGGGGGCCGGCCGGCGGACCCGGGTGGAGGCGCTGCGCGAAGAGCGCAGCACCGCCCTGCAGCAGCGGCGCCAGGCCAAGAGCGAGCGCACCATCACACTGCGCGGTCAGATCCAGCAGGCCCGGGTCGCGCTGTCGCACTCCGCGCGTAACCGGTGCAGTTCGGTGCGCACCGAACTGCAGGAACATGCGGCGGGTTTGTCCCGTCGAAACATGCCCTCCTTCGAGGAGCACACCCGCGAGCGGCTCGATGGGGTGGTCGCCGAGGTCAGCGCAGACACCGATACCCAGCTCGCCCAGGTCGCGCAGGTCGTGGACGTGCCGATGGAGCTGCCGCCCCTCGAGCAGCTGCCGGCGGTCAACGTCTCGCCTCCTCCGCTGAAATCGCGCCGGCAGGAAACGTGGCTGATGATCCTGCTGGGCGTCGGGTTCGGACTCGGGGTGGCGCTGACGTTGAGCCGGCTGATGAGCGGCTTGGCCTCGCGGCTGAACCCTGCGCTGGCCGTCGTCGCCGCCCTGGTGTGCGTGGCGATCTCGGTGGCGCTCACTTTCATGGTGATCAACATCCGCGCGCTGCTGCACGACCGGGCGCTGCTGGACCGGTGGGCGGGCGATGTGACGGCCTCGCTGCAGTCGGTCGTCGAGGAGCTGGTCGCCACCCGCGTGCTGGTCGCCGAGTCGGTTCTGAGCAAAGCGCTGCTGGCCCAGGACGAGGCCGAGAACGCGCAGGTTTCGGCGGCTGTCGGCGTCATCGACACCGAGCTGCGCGAGCATGCTCTGGCCGCCGCGCGGGCCACGGCGGCGCGGGATCGGGCCATGCCCGCGGTGACCGCCGCCCTGGTGGCGGTACGTGCAGAACTGGGAGAACCGGGTATACGACAGGACGAAAGTCACCCCGAAAACGCCGGCGATGACGAAGCCGAAAAAGCCGCTTCAAGGAGCGAAGATCATGATCCGTCGGAATCTTCTGAATCGTTGTAGTGAGAAGGCTTATACCTGCCCGAGGCTCCCCCGACAAGATCCTCACGATAACCTGTTGTTAACGCCACCAATTCCTTAATTGTGTGGGCGAGAGCATAGCGAGCAACACCAGCCCGATACGCAGAAGAATCCAGGAGAGTTCGATGACCTCAGCGACCATTCCCGGTTTGGATACGGCACCCACGAATCACCCGGGCCTGCTGTCATGGGTGCAGGAGGTCGCCGAACTCACCCAGCCCGATGGGGTGGTTTTCGCGGACGGCTCCGACGAGGAGTTCAACCGGCTGGCCACGCACCTGGTCGAGGCCGGGACGTTGAAGAAGCTCAACGAGAAGAAGCACCCCAACTCCTACCTGGCGCTGTCCGACCCGTCCGACGTGGCGCGGGTGGAGTCGCGGACCTTCATCTGTTCCGAGCGTCAGATCGACGCCGGGCCGACGAACAACTGGATGGACCCGTCCGAGATGCGGGCCACCATGACCGATCTGTACCGAGGCTGCATGCGCGGCCGCACCATGTGGGTGGTGCCGTTCTGCATGGGTCCGCTCGGCGCCGACGACCCCAAGCTGGGTGTGGAGATCACCGACTCCGAGTACGTCGTCATCTCGATGAAGGTGATGACCCGGATGGGCAAGGCCGCCCTGGAAAAGATCGGCGACGACGGCTTCTTCGTCAAGGCGATGCACTCGGTCGGCGCGCCGCTGGAGCCGGGCCAGGAAGACGTGCCGTGGCCGTGCAACGACACCAAGTACATCACCCACTTCCCCGAGACCCGCGAGATCATGAGCTACGGCTCGGGCTACGGCGGTAACGCGCTGCTGGGCAAGAAGTGCTACTCGCTGCGCATCGCCTCGGCGATGGCCCGCGACGAGGGCTGGCTGGCCGAGCACATGCTGATCCTCAAGCTCATCTCCCCCGAGAACAAGGCCTACTACTTCGCCGCCGCCTTCCCGTCGGCCTGCGGCAAGACCAACCTCGCCATGCTGCAGCCGACGATCCCGGGCTGGCGCGCCGAGACGCTCGGCGACGACATCGCCTGGATGCGGTTCGGCAAGGACGGCCGTCTGTACGCGGTCAATCCCGAGTTCGGTTTCTTCGGCGTCGCGCCGGGCACCAACTGGAAGTCCAACCCCAATGCAATGCGGACCATCGAGGCCGGCAACACCGTCTTCACCAACGTGGCGCTCACCGACGACAACGACGTCTGGTGGGAGGGCCTGGAGGGCGAGCCGGATCACCTGATCGACTGGAAGGGCAACGACTGGATCCTGCGCGAAACGGATACCAAAGCGGCGCACCCGAATTCGCGCTACTGCACCCCGATGTCGCAGTGCCCGATCCTGGCCCCGGAGTGGGACGACCCGCAGGGCGTGCCGATCTCGGGTATCTTGTTCGGCGCCCGGCGCAAGACCACGGTGCCGCTGGTGACCGAGGCCCGCGACTGGCAGCACGGTGTATTCATGGGTGCCACCATGGGCAGCGAACAGACCGCCGCCGCCGAGGGCAAGGTCGGCACGGTGCGCCGCGACCCGATGGCCATGCTGCCGTTCCTGGGTTACCACGTCGGCGACTACTTCCAGCACTGGCTCGACCTGGGCAAGAACGCCGACGAGTCCAAGTTGCCCAAGGTGTTCTTCGTCAACTGGTTCCGCCGCGGCGAGAAGGGCGAGTTCCTGTGGCCGGGCTTCGGCGAGAACAGCCGGGTGCTCAAGTGGATCGTGGACCGCATCGAGCACCGGGCCGGCGGCCAGGACACCCCGATCGGTGTCGTGCCGGCGGCCGACGACCTGGACCTGGACGGCCTGGACGTCGACGGTGACGATGTCGCCAAGGCGTTGGCGGTCAACCCGGCCGAATGGCGCGAGGAACTGCCCTTGATCGAAGAATGGTTCGAGTTCGTCGGTGACAAGCTGCCGACCGGCGTCCGCGACGAATTCGAGGCGCTCAAGCAGCGGCTGTCCGAAGCCAACTAGCCGCGCTCGGCGGCGGCGAAGTAGACCTTAGCCGCTAATCGATTGCCGCCGTAGCGATTTCGGCAGGTATATCGCTCCCGCTCCGGCGCGGGCCGCCAGGTCGCCCGGATTGGAGATGGCGCAGCGCTTCAGCGACAGGCAACCGCAGCCGATGCACGAGTCCAAGTTGTCCCGCAAAGCGATCAACCCGTCGATCTGATCGTCGAGGCGCGCGCGCCAGCTTTTCGACAGCCGTCCCCAGTCGGCGCGGGTCGGGGTGCGGCCATCCGGAAGTGTGGCGAGTGCGTCGGCGACCTCATCCAGGCTCAGGCCGACGTTGCGGGCGGCCCTGATGAAGGCCAGGCGCCGCAGCATCTGCCGCTCGAAGCGGCGCTGACCACCGGCGGTCCGGGTCGCCGTGATCAGTCCCTGGCTCTCATAGAACCGGATCGCCGATGCCGCGAAGCCGCTGCGATTCGCTATCTCGCTGACGGTGAACAAGTCCCGCTTATCCATTGCAATCTCCCCCAATTCGCGACTTGACTTAAAGTTTACTTCAACTATCAGTATGGGGGGATGACTCAATCCAAACAGCAACCCGTCGCGATCGTCACCGGCGCCTCGCGCGGGTTCGGCAGGGCGGTTACCGCCGCCCTGCTCGACCGCGGCTGGACCGTCGTCGGCGATGCCCGACGCGCCGTTGAACTGGAAACAACTGTCCGAGAACTGAATTCACACCAATTCATCGCGCTGCCCGGTGACGTCACCGACGCGTCGCACCGAGCCGAGTTGGTCGCGGCAGCGATCCTGCGGGCCACTTCGCCTCTGGTGAACAACGCAAGCCGGCTGGGGCCCAGCCCGCAACCGGTCCTCGCCGACTACCCTGCGAGCGAGTTGTGGGCGGTGTACCAGACGAACCTGTTCGCGCCGCTGGCCCTGATCCAGGCCACGCTGCCGACGCTGGCCGACAACGCCGGCGTGATCGTCAATCTGACCTCCGACGCCGCCGTCGAGCCGTACCCCGGCTGGGGCGGGTATGGCTCGTCGAAGGCCGCGCTCGACCAACTATCGGCCGTCCTGGCCGCCGAGACCCCCGCGGTGCGCGTTTACGCCTTCGACCCGGGCGACATGCGCACCGAGATGCACCAGGCCGCCTTCCCGGGCGAGGACATCTCCGACCGCGCCGAGCCGGAGTCCGTCGTGCCGGCGCTGCTGCGCCTGCTGGACACCCGGCCCCCCGCGGGCCGCTACCGAGCCGCCGATCTGTCGCTGTCAGGGGCGCCGCGATGACCCTGACCGGCTCCGCGCACCCGCTTCCACCGCGCCCCGGGCTCCGATGCCGTCGAGCCGCCCGAAGCGCACGGCGTCGCCCGCGACGCGGTCAAGCTGCTGGTCGCCCGACCCGACGGCGTCAGCCACGCCCGCTTCGCCGACCTCGGCGATCACCTGCGACCGGGCGATCTGCTGGTGGTGAACAACTCCGCCACCCTGCCCGCCGCGGTGGACGGCCGCCGCGCCGGGCGGCCCATCGCCGTGCACTTCTCGACCCGGCGAACCGAGAGAGCTGGGTGGTGGAACTGCGGCCGGCGGGTGACGCGGCCGGACACCTTCCCGACGTCCGGCCGGGCGAACGCATCGACCTGCCCGGCGGCGCGGCGCTCGTCATCGTGTCGTCCTACCCGGAACTCGGGGCCGAGGGCGCGCGGTTGTGGACCGCGCGGGTGATTCTCGAGGGTGACATGCAGTCGTACCTCGCCCGGCACGGGCGGCCGATCCGCTATTCGTACGTGCCCCGGCACTGGCCACTGCGCTACTACCAGACCGTGTTCGCCCGGCACTCAGGTAGCGCGGAAATGCCCAGCGCAGCACGTCCTTTCAGCACCGAACTGGTAACCGCTCTGGTTGCGGCGGGCATCGCGATCGCGCCGATCACGCTGCACGCGGGGGTGTCGTCGGCCGAAGCCGGCGAGCCACCGACTCCCGAGCCCTTCGACGTGCCGGCGGCCACCGCGCGGATGGTCAACTCGGCGCGCGCGGCCGGCGGCAGGGTGATCGCCGTCGGCACCACGGTGACCCGCGCCCTGGAGTCGGCCGCCAACGCCGACGGCGTGGTGCGGGCGGTCGCCGGCTGGACCGATCTGGTGCTCGGCCCCGACCGGCCGTGCCGGGTGGTCGACGGCCTGATCACCGGATGGCATGATGCCGGCGCCTCGCACCTGTTGCTGCTGGAGGCCGTCGCGGGCCCGGACCTGGTCGCCGCGGCGTATCGGGAGGCCGTCGAACACGGCTACCTGTGGCATGAATTCGGCGACAGCGCGCTGCTGCTGCCCGGCGGAGCGACCACTTAACACCCGTCAAGTTTGGCGGCGGTACAGTCTGCGCATGCAGATCCGCCCGCATATCGGCGCCGACAAACCTGCTGTCATCCTGCACCCGTCCGGAACGGTCGTCACCTTCGACGACCTGGAAGCGCGCGCCAACCGGCTGGCGCACTGCTTCCGGCAGGCCGGCCTGGTCGAGGGCGACGCCGTGGCGATCCTGATGGAGAACAACGAGCACATCCACGCGGTGATGTGGGCGGCGCGCCGCAGCGGTCTGTACTACGTGCCGATCAACACCCACCTGACCGCGGCCGAGGCGGCCTACATCATCGACAACAGCAGTGCCAAGGCCATCATCGGCTCGGCGGCGCTGCGCGAAACGTGCGCCGGCCTGGCAGAGCACCTGCCCGGTGGGCTGCCCGAGCTGCTGCTGATCGCCGACGGCGATCTGCCGGGTTGGGAGCGTTACCCGGAATGCGTTGCCGATCAACCCGATACCCCGATCGACGACGAGATCGAGGGCGACCTGCTGCAGTACTCGTCGGGCACCACCGGGCGGCCCAAGGGCATCAAACGCGAATTGCCGCATGTGCCGCCGGCGGAGGCGCCCGGCATGATGTCGGCGCTGGTCGGGTTCTGGATGACGCCCGAGTCGGTCTACCTCAGCCCGGCGCCGCTGTACCACACGGCGCCGTCGGTGTGGTCGATGAGCGCCCAGGCCGGCGGCATCACCACGGTCGTCATGGAGAAGTTCGACGCCGAAGGCTGCCTCGACGCCATCCAGCGGCATCGGGTCACCCACGGCCAGTTCGTGCCGGCGATGTTCACCCGGATGCTGAAACTGCCTGAGCGGGTTCGTCATTCGTATGACCTGTGCCAGCCTGCAGCGGGTGATGCACGCCGCGGCGCCGTGCCCGGTGGAGATCAAGAAGCAGATGATCGACTGGTGGGGGCCGATCATCGACGAGTACTACGCGTCCTCGGAGGCGCACGGGTCGACGCTGATCACCGCCGAGGAATGGCTGGCGCATCCGGGTTCGGTCGGCAAGCCCATGGGCGGCGCCGTGCACATTCTCGATGAGGACGGCAACGAGTTGCCGCCCGGCCAGGCCGGCGAGATCTATTTCGAGGGCGGCTATTCGTTCGAGTACCTCAACGATCCGACGAAGACCGCCGCGTCGCGCGACAAGCACGGCTGGGCCACCGTCGGCGACATCGGCTACCTCGACGACGAGGGCTACCTGTACCTGACCGACCGGCGCCACCACATGATCATCTCCGGCGGGGTGAACATCTACCCGCAGGAGGCCGAGAACCTTCTGGTCACCCACCCGAAGGTGCTGGACGCGGCGGTGTTCGGCGTTCCCGACGACGAGATGGGCCAGCGCGTCGTGGCGGCCGTGCAGACCGTCGACGCGGCCGATGCCACCGACGCATTCGCCGACGAGTTGATCGCGTGGTTGCGAGACCGCTTGGCGCACTACAAATGCCCGCGATCGATCGCATTCGAAGCGCAGCTGCCGCGCACCGACACCGGCAAGCTCTACAAGAACGGGTTGATCGAGAAGTATTCGGTGTGAGCCGATGCTCCGGGTGGTCGACCTGTCGAGCGCGCCGCAGGACGGCCCGGGGTCGCCGCCCGGGGTGATCGTCGCCGTCGGCTCGGCCACCGATATCGCTGCGGCCGGATCCTGGCTTGACGCAGCGACTTTCACCCTGACCGAGGATTCCTGCGCCGACCGGCGGGTGGTCACCGTCGAGTCGGTGCCCGCGACCGTGGAGCTGCTCACGGCACGCTGTCAACGGTGGCCGCACGCCAGCGGAGTCTGCGACGACGTGTTGCGCGCGGTCGATCCGCTGGGCCCGACGCTGACCGGGGTGATGACCGAGTCGTTGGCGTACTCGACACTGCAGGCCGGCCCGGAGTTCGCGCGGTGGCTACGCGAGCGCGGCCCGGCTCGCATGCCCGAGATCGCCGACCCGGTCCGAGTGACGCGCGACGGCGACGTCGTGCGCATCGCGTTCAACCGTCCGCAGCGCCACAACGCGTTCTCCACCGATGCGCGTGCGGCGCTGCTGGATGCGCTGGCGGTCGCGCAACTGGATCCGTCGGTGACCGGCATCGTGTTGAGCGGCAACGGCCCGTCCTTCTGCAGCGGCGGCGACCTCGCCGAGTTCGGCACCTTCGCCGACCCGGCGAGTGCGCACCTGGCCCGCACCCGCCACAGCCCCGCCCTGGCGCTCGACGAGCTGACGGCCAGGCTCGGCCGGGCGTGCCGGGCCGAGGTGCACGGCTCGGTGATGGGCAGCGGGTTGGAGATGGCGGCGTTTTGCGGGTGGGTCACCGCGCGCGATGATTCGGTGTTCGGGTTACCCGAGTTGGCGTTGGGGCTGCTTCCCGGAGCCGGTGGCACCGTCAGCGTCACGCGGCGGATAGGCCGTTGGCGCACAGCGTATCTCGTGCTGTCCGGGCGCACCATCGACGCGGACACCGCGTTGGCCTGGGGCCTGGTGGACGAGACGGTGGCTCAGAAGCCCGAATAAGTGGTGGTGGTCGTGGACGGGATGGACGACACGATCGCCGCGAATATGGCGAACCACAGCACGACGCCGATCACCGCGGCGACGGCGCCCACGATCGCGCCGATGATGGCCCACTTCTTGGCATTGTTGGATGCCTCCTGGGCCTCGGCGTACCGGCCCTGAGCCCACAGCCCGGACACCTTGGTGGAGTAGACGATCGACACGATCCCGATCGGCAAGCAGCACAGCACCGTGCACAGAATCGCCCAGACGAGGTAGTTCTCCGGCTCCTGTTGTCCCTGCCACCCGGGCTGGGGTGCCGGCCAACCCGCGGGCGGCTGGCCCTGCCACCCGGCCTGGGGCTGAGCCGGCCAGGCCGGCGGCTGGCCTTGCCATTCCGGTTGATGGCCTTGCCATTCCGGTTGATGGCCGTGCCATTCCGGTTGCTGGCCTTGCCATTCCGGTTGATGGCCCTGCCATTCCGGTTGCTGCCCCGGCCGTTCTGGTTGCTGCCCCGGCCGTTCTGGCGAACCTCCGGGCGGCACGGGAGGATAACTCATGGCGACTGCCTTCCTTCGGTTCAGAAGTCAGGCAAATATACAGCAAACCTCTTTCGCGGACCGCGAGATTGGTGAGCCGGATCAGATCCCGCCCCGCGTCACCAGTTGCCGGGCAATCACATTGCGCTGTATCTCGTTGGTGCCTTCACCGACGATCATCAGCGGCGCGTCGCGGAAATAGCGTTCGACGTCGTATTCGGTGGAGTAGCCGTAGCCGCCGTGGATTCGCACGGCGTTCAGCGCGATCTCCATGGCGACCTCGGAGGCAAACAGTTTGGCCATCCCGGCCTCCATGTCGCAGCGTTCGCCGCTGTCGTATCGCTCGGCGGCGTACCGGGTGAGCTGGCGGGCCGCGGTGAGTTTGGTCGCCATGTCGGCCAGGTAGTTCCCGATCGACTGATGCCGCCAGATCGGCTGGCCGAAGCTCTCCCGCTGCTGGGCGTAGGCCAGCGAATCCTCGAGCGCCGCCGTGGCAACGCCCAGGGCGCGGGAGGCCACCTGGATGCGTCCCGTCTCGAGACCCTTCATCATCTGTGAAAATCCTTCGCCCGCAACGCCGCCCAAGATCGCCGACCGGTGCAGCCGGTAGTTGTCGAACGACAGCTCGCAGGACTCGACGCCCTTGTAACCCAACTTCGGCAGATCCCGCGACACGGTAAGGCCCGGCCCGTGCTCGACGAGCACGATCGAGATGCCCTTGTGGCGGGGCTTGGCATCCGGGTCGGTCTTGCACAACAGGGCGATCAGCCCGGAACGGCGCGCGTTGCTGATCCAGGTCTTGGATCCGTTGATCACCAGGGCGTCGGCGTCGGTGCCAGAAGGCAGCGCGGCGGTGGTCATGTTCTGCAGATCCGAGCCACCGCCGGGCTCGGTCAGTGCCATGGTGGCGCGCACCTCGCCGCTGGCCATCGGTGGCAGGTAGGTCCGCTTCTGGTCCTCGGTGCCGAACAGCGTCAGCAGCTTGGCGACCACGGTGTGCCCGCCCATCGCACCGGCCAGGCTCATCCAGCCGCGCGCCAGTTCCTCGGTGACCCGCACGTAGCACGGCATCGACACCGGCGACCCGCCGTATTCCTCCGGAACGGCCAGACCGTAGATGCCGATCCGCTTCATCTGCTCGATCCACGCCTCGGGGTAGGTGTTGGCGTGCTCGACCTCGCGGATGCTCGGTTTGACGTCGCGGTCGATGAACGCGCGCACCGTGGCGACCAGCATCTCTTCTTCGTCGTTCACCTGTGATCACCCTCCAGCCCTGATAGTGGCGACCCGCTTCGCCCGGCTTCGCCGCGCTCGCGATCGCCACGCAGTCCTGATGGTGGCGACCCGCTTCGCCCGGCTTCGCCGCGCTCGCGATCACCACGACTAGTCCGATGGTGGCGACCCGCTTCGCCCGGCTTCACCGCGCTCGCGATCGCCACGAAGTTGACCCTCGATTCCACAGCCTGCCAGCATGGGGCGTTGTGACCAGTGACGGGTATGCGGGGATTCGCGAGGGCGGGCCGTACTTCGATGACCTCGCGGTGGGGCAGGTGTTCGACTGGGCGCCGTCGATGACGCTGTCGTCCGGGTTGGCCGGCGCTCACCAGGCGATCGTGGGCGACCGCCTGCGGCTGGCGCTGGACGCAGGCCTGTGCGGGGCGGTGACGCGTCTGCCGGCGCCGCTGGCCCATCCGGCGCTGGTGTGCGACGTGGCGATCGGGCAGTCGACGCTGGTGACCCAGCGGGTCAAAGCCAACCTGTTCTATCGCGGCCTGGTGTTTCACCGGTTCCCGGTCATCGGCGACTCCCTGTACACCCGCACCGAAGTGGTTGGGCTGCGGGCGAATTCGCCCAAACCGGGCCGCGCTCCGACGGGGCTGGCTGGCGCTGCGGATGATCACGATCGACCAGGCCGATCAACTGGTGCTCGACTTCTACCGGTGCGGCATGCTGCCCGCCAGCCCGGATTTCACGGACCAGGACGAGCCAGCGCCGCACGACGACCTGTCCGCCATCGGCGCCGACGTGCCCGGCCCGGCTCACGATCCGACGGCGCACTGGGACGGCGAGGTGTTCCGGGACAAGGTGCCCGGCCCGCATTTCGACGCCGGCCTGGCGGGTTCGGTGTTGCACAGCACCGCCGACGTGGTCAGCAGCGCTCCCGAACTCGCCCGGCTCACCCTGAATATCGCTGCCACGCATCATGATTCGCGAGTCGGCGGCCGCCGGCTGGTGTACGGCGGGCATACCATCGGGCTGGCATTGGCGCAGGCGAGCAGGCTGCTGCCGAATCTGGTGACGGTGCTGAACTGGCAATCCTGCGATCACACCGGGCCCGTGCACGAGGGCGACACCCTCTACAGCGAGCTGCACGTCGAATCGGCCGAGCCGACCGATCACGGCGGCGTGCTGGGGCTGCGCTCGCTGGTGTATGCGGTCGGCGACACCGAGGGCGAGCCCGACCGTCCGGTGCTGGACTGGCGATTTCACGCGCTGCAGTTCTGAGGCGGGTTTGCCGCTCGCTACGGTGCCGCGGGCCACGCGCACAATGGGGGCGTGAGTTCGGCGTCGTCAACGGGGGAATCCCAGCAGGTCAAAGAGTGGGGAAGCAGCGGGCTGGCCTACCTGACCGGCCTGCCCGACGGTCCCGCCGACTTCTCCCGCGCCAACGTGCTCACCCGCGCCCACGAGATCGCGACGGCCGTCGGTGATCGACTGGGTATCGACGTCGATGCGCCGAGCCTGCTGGCCGGGCGGGCCGCATTGCTCGGGCTGACCCGCGGCGGCCGGGTGTCGCCCGGCGGCGCCACCCGCCTGCTCGCCGCGCGGGATGGCTTCTGCGCGCTCACGCTCTCGCGCGCCGACGATCTCGACGCCGTCCCGGCGC
Source organism: uncultured Actinomycetota bacterium (assembly GCA_963849935.1). GTDB lineage: Bacteria > Actinomycetota > Actinomycetes > Mycobacteriales > Mycobacteriaceae > Mycobacterium. The sequence goes on along the minus strand of CAWKJQ010000015.1, from coordinate 342,635 downwards.
TGCTGCAGGCCGATGACGTGGCCGCCGACCCGTGGCCGGTGCTGCAGCGCTGGGCCGCCACCCGTGAGGTCTCCGAGATCGTCGAGCGGGCGGTGCTGCTCGACATCCCGGCGGCCGGCCTCGGCGAGGCCGCCCCCGCGCCGCCACGGACCCAGCGAACCGGAGCGGCGGTGCCGCCGCGTTCGCCGCGGGGTCTGCTGGTGGCCGATCTGTCCTCGATGTGGGCGGGCCCGCTGTGCGGGCAGCTGCTGGCCCGCGCCGGAGCGACCGTCGTCAAGGTCGAAAGCCCCGCGCCGCCCGGACGGCACCCGCGGCGGGCAACCGGGCGCTTTTTCGACTGGATCAACGGCGAAAAGCTCTGCTATGCAGTCGATTTCGACAGCCAGCGCCGACGAGCTGCGGGAACTGCTTGCCGTCAGCGACATCGTCATCGAGGGCTCGCGCCCGGCAGCGCTGGCGCGCCGGGGGCTCGGACCTGACGACGTCGCACCGCGCGCGGGCCGAATCTGGTTGCAGATCACCGCATATGACGGCCGCAGGCCGGGATTCGGCGACGACGCCGCCGTGGCCGGTGGCCTGGTCGGCACCAGCGGCGACGGGCCGGTGTTCTGCGGCGACGCCATCGCCGACCCGCTGACCGGGCTGGAGGCGACCCTGGCGGTGGCCGAATCGCTGGGCCGCGGTGGGGGCGAGTTGGTCCGGGTGTCCATGGCCGGGGTCGCCGCGACCTATGCGGCGCTTCCGGTCGGGCCGTCGTCATCGCCGGCGCCGGTGTCGGCACCGTCGGCCCCGCCGGCGTCGCGTCCGGCGGCCGAGCTGGGCGCCGACAACGAGGCGGTGCGCCGCCTGGTCGCCGAAAGGCGTTGCCTGTCATGTTGATTCAGGGGCGACATTGCTGGACGGGACCACGGCCGACATCCGGGTCGGCGCGCTGATCGAGGAGATGGCGCCGCCGGGTGATGGCCTGGTGGCGCGGGCGGGGGAGGGCGTGCTGTACGCCGGCGGCGGCACCGTGCTGCCCGGGCTGCACGACCACCATGTGCACCTGCGCTCGGCGGCTTCGGCGCTGGATTCGTTTCTCGTCGGACCGCCCGGCGTCAGCACCGAATCACAACTCACCCAACTGCTGGCGAACGCCACGCCGGGTCCCGACGGCTGGATTCGCGCTGTCGGCTACCACGATTCGGTCGCCGGAGAACTCGATCGGGCCGCCCTTGATGCCATCGTTCCCCACATTCCGGTGCGCATCCAGCACCGCAGCGGCGCGCTGTGGATCCTCAATTCCGAGGCGCTCGGCCGGGTCGGCCTGGCCGAACATCCCGACGGCCGGCTGCGCAGCGCCGACCGCGGCTGGTCGTAGGCGCTGCAGCGGCGCGAAACCGACCTGGCCGAACTGAGCCGCCGGATCACCGCGACCGGCGTCACCGGCGTCACCGACGCCACCCCCGATCTGGATGCCGACGACATGGTCTCGCTGATGGCGGCGCACCGGCGCGGCGAGTTCCGGCCGAGGCTGAGCTTCCTGTCGCCGGGCAAGAAGATCCTGCACGACGATCGCCTTGACCTGGACTCCCTGACGGAATGGATTGCGCGGCAACATGACAGCGGGCAGCCGGTGGCCGTGCACTGCGTGACCGCGGCACAGCTGGTGGTGACCATCGCGGCGCTGCGCGAGGCCGGCAGCCATCCGCGAGACCGCATCGAACATGCCGCGGTGGTGCCCGACGACAACCTGGCCGACCTCGCCGAGCTCGGGGTCACGGTGGTGACGCAGCCCAACTTCGTCGCCGAGCGCGGCGACCAATACCTCGCCGAGGTCTCCGCCGCCGAGCACGATCAGCTGTGGCGCGTCGCGTCCCTGCGCAACGCGACGGTGCCGGTCGCGCTGTCCACCGACATGCCGTTCGGCCACGGCGACCCGTGGACGGCGATGCGCGCCGCGGTGCACCGCACCACGCTGCAGGGCGCCGTTCTCGGTGCGCGCGAATGTGTCTCGGCGCGAGACGCTTTGACGATGTTCCTGGGCCGGGCGGATCAGCCGGGCCGGCCGCGCAGCGTCGACATCGGGCAGCCGGGTGACCTGTGTGTGCTCAACGAGCCGCCGGCGACGGCACTGGCCGCCCTGGACGCCGGCCTGGTGGCGGCCACCGTCATCGGCGGTGAGCTGGTGTACTTCGCGATGTGAGGCGGTGTCAGGCGGCCGGGCTGAGTGCGGCGCGCAGACTGTCGCATTGGCTGTCGAAAAACCGCCGCGACACTTGGGCTTTCGGCAAGACCAGATCGAAGCCGTGGAAGGCGCCCGGAATGGTCTCGACCTGGCACGGCACCCCCGCGGCGCGAAGGCGCTCGGCGTAGGCCAGGTCTTCGTCGTGAAACAGGTCATGCGTGCCCACACCGATCCAGGCCGGCGGCAATCCGCTCAGGTCGTCGCGGCGCCCGGGGACGGCGACGTTGGGGTCGGCGTTGCCCAGATACGCCGCCCAGCCGAACTTGTTGCTGCGGTTGTCCCACAGCCGGTAGTTCGCACTGGGCGCGGTGGCCGAGCTCCGGTCGTCGAGCATGGGATAGGTCAGCAGCTGGAACGCCGGGCTCACCTCGGCCCGGTCGCGGGCCAGCAGCGCCAGGGCCGCCGCGAGGCCGCCGCCGGCGCTGGCGCCGCCGATGGCGATGCGGTAGCGGTCCACCGATGGCAGCCCGGCCAGCCACGTCAATGCCGAATAGCAGTCCTCCAGCGGCGCGGGATAGGGATGTTCGGGCGCCAGGCGGTATTCCACCGACGCGACGGTGATGCCGAGGCGCCTGCTGAACCCGCTGCAGAGCTGGTCGTCCTGTTGGGCGGTGCCGATCACGTATCCGCCGCCGTGGATCCACAGCAGCGCGGGCGCGGTCTCGGTGACGCCGGACGGGCCGGAACAGCCGAACACCCGCCCCCGAATCCAGGGTGATCGCCTCGACGTCGGCGACGGGTTTGCCGAGGCGCCCCCGCCATGCGAGCCCCACCCGCATGAGCGGCAGGGTCCGGGGGCCGACGAGCCGTCGCGGGGCGAAGCGGGCGAATCGCCGCAGGTCAGGATGAACATCGTTGTTCGTCACCGCATCAGTATCACCGACGCGGAAAATCAAGTGACGGCGATGTGTGATCCGCCGTGGGCGTTACGACTTCAGGAGGCGGCGTGACCGCCAACCATCCCCGGCTGGCTTCGCGGTTGGTCGATACGGCGCTTGGGGCGATCCGGGTTCAGGTCAGGCGCGGAAGACGCCACCTTCCCGGTGGCCGAAACCCGCGCCGATGGCCGGCTCGATCCCGGAAGCCATCCTTCACCGTGCTCGACGGGGTCGCGACCTCGCGGCGCTCGAAGAGCCCGCGCGGGTCAACGAGCTCCTGGACGCGTTCTTGTTCGGCTGATCGTCACCGGCCCGATCAGGCCCTGCGCGAGCGACCGAAAGCATTGCCGATGACCACAATTCGGGAGCATTCCGGTATTTCGGAGGTGGGACGCGCACGTCCGGTCGCCGCCGGCGGGTGAACCATGCCGGGCGCTGCAACGTAGCCGCAGAAGGGCCAAGAAGAGAAATGGATTAGCCGAGCCACGATCGGGGTATCGGAGCAGTGCTGACGCACGGGCTTGCCGTCAGCTTGTTGGGGTTTGCCGGTAGTCGCCGCAACGTCCCGCACGGGACCGGGCGTCGGCGCGCCGCCCGATCGGCCAGGACGCGAGGGACGTGAAATGCTTGGGCAACTTTACGATCGGGCACTTGGCGGGGAGCGATGTTGGATCCGTCATGACGACGGCGAACTGCGGCCACTGCCGGCGCACCGATGGTTGGGCGTGCGATGTCCCGGTGATGGATCTGGTGACGCCTCCGACGAAGTTTTCGACGAAGCCGTCACGCAGATGTGCACCGGGCCGACAATCGAGTTGGGTTGCGGTCCGGGCCGGTTGGTGGCGAGGCTGATTCGGCGGGGTATCCCCGCGCTCGGTATCGACCGGTCCGCGGCCGCGATCCAGCTGGCGGGTCGCGGTGGTGCGCCGGCCCTGTTGGGCGATGTGTTCGAGCCGCTGCCGGGAACGGGCCTGTGGCAGACGGTTCTGTTGGTCGACGGCAATGTCGGGCTCGGCGGGGATCCGCGACGAATTCTCGGGCGCGCTTTCGAGCTGCTGGCCCGCGGTGGGCGATGCGTCGCCGAATTCGAAGCCGAGGCCATCGGCGTCTGTTCGCGCTGGGTCCGACTGGAGTCGGCGGGCGAGGTCGGGCCCTGGTTTCGCTGGGCCTCCGTCGGGGTGGACAGCGCCGCCGCGCTGGCGGCGCAGGTGGGGCTGACGCTGACCAGCGTCAGCCTGGTCGGTGGCCGGGTGATCGCCGAGCTGGCGGCCAGGTAAGCGTGTCGCTCACAGCAAAACCAGGCGAACTCATCAAACGGCGAAAAATGGTTCAAACAGCGTGAATACCGCATTCGGGCAGAACGTAAGGCAAAGCGATTTCGCCACCATCGCCCGTTCGGCGGAATCGCCAGTTTGCGGATCGTCGGGAGGGGTACAGTCCCCTGCATGACGGTGAGTGGACCGGGCATTACCAATTGGGTGAAATGGTTGCTGCGGGCCCGCCCCGGCGACTATGCGCTGGCAATGAGTGTGGCGGGGGCTTCGCTGCCCGTGGTCGGCAAGCATCTCGAGCCCCTGGGCGGTTTGACCGCGATGGGCGTCTGGGGTGCCCGGCACGCGCCGGAGGCGATCTCCGCCGCGACCAAGGACTGGTTCACGCCCGGCATCAACGACGTCCGGCGCCGCGACCGGGAGAGCACGCAGCAGGTGTCCCTCGCCGCGTTGCGCGGCGTCGTGTCGGCCGCGGACCTCGAGCTGGACTGGCCGGTCGCCGAGAAGACACCGCCGATCTGGGACGGCCTGCGCCAGCGCCGCTATCTGTATCGCCGCGCCGTCCACTACGGGGACCACCCGGACCAGGTGCTCGACGTCTGGCGGCGCAAAGACCTGCCCGCGCAACCCGCGCCCGTCCTGATTTTCCTGCCGGGCGGCGCCTGGGTGCACGGCAAGTGCATGGGCCAGGGGTCGGCGCTGATGTCACGGCTCGCCGAGCAGGGCTGGGTGTGCCTGGCGATCAACTACCGCGTCTCGCCGCACCACCGCTGGCCGCGCCACATCGTCGACGTCAAAACCGCCATCGCGTGGGCGCGCGCCAACGTCGACAAGTTCGGCGGCGACCGCGATTTCGTTGCGATAGCGGGATGTTCGGCCGGCGGCCACCTGTGCGCGCTGGCCGGGCTGACGCCTGATGACCCGCAGTTCCAGGCGAAGCTGCCCGAGGGCGCGGACACCTCGGTGGACGCGGTCGTCGGGATCTACGGCCGCTACGACTGGGAGGACCGCTCGACGCCGGAGCGGGAACGGTTCGTCGAGTTCCTGGAGCGGGTCGTGGTCAAGAAATCGATCGCCCGTCACCCCGACATTTTCCGCGACGCTTCCCCGATCGCGCGTGTGCACCGAAATGCGCCGCCTTTCTTGGTCATTCACGGCAGCAAGGACAGCGTCATCCCCGTCGAGCAGGCGCGCAGCTTCGTCGAACGGTTGCGCGCGGTGTCGCACTCGATGGTCGGCTACCTGGAGTTCCCCGGCGCCGGCCACGGCTACGACCTCATCGACGGCGTGCGGGCCGGCGCCGCGGCGCACGCCACTTCGCTGTTCCTGAACCAGATCTACCGCACCAAGACACGCGTTCGGGGCAAAAGAGGTCATCTGAACCGCCGCCGCTGAGTATGGTCGCCTCTATGGGTAAGGGGCAGCGGTGAAGCGGCTCAGCGGGTGGGACGCGGTGCTGCTGTACAGCGAAACCCCGAACGTGCACATGCACACCATCAAGGCCGCCGTCATCGAACTCGACGCCGATCAGCCTCGTTCGACATCGACGCGTTTCGCCAGGTCATCGCCGGGCGGCTGAACAAGCTCGAGCCGTTCTGCTATCAGCTCGTCGACGTCCCGCTCAAGTTCCACCACCCGATGTGGCGGGAGAACTGCGATGTCGACTTCGACTACCACATCCGCCCCTGGCGGCTGCGCCGCCCGGGCGGTCGCCGCGAACTCGACGAGGCGATCGGGCAGATCGCCAGCACGCCGCTGGATCGCGCCCGTCCGCTGTGGGAGATGTACTTCGTCGAGGGCCTGGCCAACGACCGGATCGCGGTGGTCGGCAAGATCCACCACGCGCTCGCCGACGGCGTCGCCTCGGCGAATCTGATGGCCCGCGGCATGGACCTGCATGCCGGCACCGCAGGGGGCGCGGTACGTCAGCCGACCCGGCCCCCACCAAGCGGGAGCTGATGGCCTCGGCGTTCGCCGACCACATGCGCCACATCGGGCGGATCCCGGCGACCGTCGCGCTACACCGCCCAGGGCTTTGGCCGGGTGCGCCGCAGCTCGCGCAAGTTCTCGCCGGAGCTGACGCGGCCCTTCGAGCCGCCGCCGACCTTCATGAACCACAAGCTCACCCCGGAGCGCAGGTTCGCCACCGCCACCCTGGCCCTGGCCGATGTCAAGGAGACCGGCAAGCAGCTCGGCGCGACGATCAACGACATGGTGCTGGCCATGTCCACCGGCGCGCTGCGCACGCTGCTGTTGCGGTACGACGGCAAGGCCGAGCCGCTGCTGGCCTCGGTGCCGGTGAGTTTCGACTTCTCGCCGGAGCGGATCTCCGGCAACCGCTTCACCGGGATGCTGGTGGCGCTGCCGACCGACTCCGACGACCCGCTGGAACGGGTGCGGGCCGCCCACGAGAACGCCGTCTCGGCCAAGGAAAGCCACCAGCTGATGGGGCCGGAGCTGGTCAGCCGCTGGGCCGCGTACTGGCCCCCGCGCGCACCGAGGCCTTCTTCCGCTGGGTGTCCGGCCGCGACGGACAGAACAAGGTGCTCAACCTGAACATCTCCAACGTCCCGGGTCCGCGCGAGCGCGGCCGGGTGGGCGGCGCGCTGGTCACCGAGATCTATTCGGTGGGCCCGTTGACCGCCGGCAGCGGCCTGAACATCACCGTGTGGAGTTATGTCGACCAGCTCAACATCTCGGTGCTCTCCGACGGGTCCACCGTCAAGGACCCGCACGAGGTGACCGACGCCATGGTCGCCGACTTCATCGAAATACGAAGGGCCGCAGGGCTTTCCGACAAGCTGACGGTCGTCGAGGCCGCGATGGCTCCGGCGTGATCGGCCCTGGTGCAATCGACTTGCGGTAAGGCGAATCTCGCCGGGCCGTTAACGCCATTTCCGGCCGGTTACCATCGGTCCGACAAGAGCTTCGCAGTCACCGATCCGAGCCGTCGGCACCGTGAGCGACGAAGCCGGCACCGACGAACCCGAAGTCCTGGTCGAACAACGGGACCGGATCCTGATCATCACGATCAACCGGCCGAAGGCCAAGAACGCGGTCAACGCCGCGGTCGCCACGGCCTGGCCGACGCCGTCGATCGGCTCGACGGCGAGACCGGCCTTTCGGTGGGCATCCTCACCGGCGCGGGCGGCTCGTTCTGCGCGGGCATGGATCTCAAGGCGTTTGCCCGCGGCGAGATCCCCATCGTCGAGGGCCGCGGCATGGGCTTCACCGAGCGCCCACCGGTCAAGCCGCTCATCGCGGCGGTCGAGGGCTACGCGCTGGCCGGCGGCACCGAATTGGCGCTGGCCACCGACCTGATCGTGGCCTCCAAGGACTCGGCGTTCGGCATCCCCGAGGTCAAGCGGGGGCTGGTCGCCGGCGGCGGCGGGATGCTGCGGCTGCCGCAGCGCATCCCGTCCGCGATCGCCATGGAGCTGGCGCTGACCGGCGAGAACCTGACCGCCGAGCGCGCGCATGCGCTGGGCATGGTCAACGTGCTGGCCGAGCCGGGCGCCGCGCTGGACGCCGCGATCGAGCTGGCCGAAAAGATCGCCGCCAACGGGCCGCTCGCGGTGGCGGCCACCAAGCGGATCATCGTCGAGTCCCGCGGCTGGAGCCCGGAGACCATGTTCGCCGAGCAGAACAAGATCCTGGCTCCGGTGTTCTTCTCCAACGACGCCAAGGAAGGCGCGATCGCGTTCGCCGAGAAGCGCCCGCCCAAGCTGGACGGGCACCTAGGCCGTCAGCGCGGCTGTCGGCGGATCCGAGCGGCACCGATCGGTCGATGAGCTGACACTTTTGGCCACATTTGTAAAGGGCCGGGGATCGCAGAAAGATCGAGGATGAGCATTTCGTTGCTGCTCGAGATGGCCGCGTCGAGCAACGCCGAGCGCACGGCCGTCGTGTCCGGAGACCTTCGGCTGACAACGCAACAGCTCAGCGACCTTGCCGACGGCGGCGCGGGCGTCATCGCGGCGTCGAACGCCAAGCACGTCGCGTACGTGGGGACCGGCGGCGCGATGCTGCCGGTGCTGATCTTCGCCGCGGCGCGCGCCGGGTGGCGTTCACCCCGATCAACTACCGGCTCTCCGCCGACGGCATCCAGGCGCTGATCGAGCGGCTGCCCGAGCCGTTGGTGATCGTCGACAGCCGCTACCGGGACGACGCTCGGCGACGCGTCGGACCGGGTGATGGTCTCCGACGAATTCCTGGCGGCCGCGCGCAGCCGCCGAACCGGCTGCGCGAGTTCCCCGACCCGGACTCCGTCGCGATCGTGCTGTTCACCTCGGGCACCACGTCGCAGCCCAAGGCCGTCGAACTCTCGCACAACAACCTGACCAGCTATGTCACCGGCACGGTCGAATTCGAGTCGGCCGGTCCGACAGACGCCGCGCTGATCTGCGTGCCGCCGTATCACATCGCCGGGGTCAGCGCCGCGCTGTCGAACCTGTATGCCGGCCGCAAGATGGTCTACCTGCCCAATTTCGATGCCCAGGAATGGGTTCGGCTGATCAACGCCGAGAACGTCACCACCGCGACGGTGGTGCCCACCATGCTGGACCGCATCGTCACGCGTGCTCGAGAACGGCGGCGGACGGCCATCGAGCTGCCGTCGCTGCGCAACCTGGCCTACGGCGGCTCGAAGGTCGGCCTGCCGCTGGTCCGCCGCGCGCTCGAGCTGCTGCCCGACGTCGGCTTCGTCAACGCCTACGGCCTGACCGAGACCAGCTCGACGATCGCGGTGCTGACCCCCGACGACCACCGCGCCGCGCAGGCGGCGCCGACCGCCGCTGTCGCCAAGCGGCTGGGATCGGTGGGGCGAGCGGTGGCCGGCATCGAGCTGCAGATCCGCGACGAGGACGGCAATGTGCTCGCGCCGGGCGAGACCGGCGAGCTGTTCGTGCGGGGCGAGCAGGTGTCGGGCCGCTACACCGGCATCGGCTCGGTGCTCGACGAAAACGGCTGGTTCCCAACCAAAGACATCGCCATGCTCGACGACGAGGGCTACCTGTTCATCGGCGGTCGCAGCGACGACACCATCATCCGCGGCGGCGAGAACATCGCGCCCGCCGAGCTGGAAGAGGTGCTCATCGAGCACCCCCAGGTGCGTGACGTCGCCGTAGTCGGTGTCGAGGATCCGCAGTGGGGCCAGGCGATCGTCGCGGTGGTGGTGCCGGCGACGGGCGTCGACCCCGACCCCGAGGAACTGCGCGAATTCGTCCGCAAGAGTTTGCGCGGTTCGCGTACTCCCGACCGGGTAGTGTTTCGCGACGAGCTGCCAACCACCGCCACCGGCAAGGTCTTCGCCGGGAGATCATCGAGACCCTCACCGATTGCGCGCCGCACCGGCCCAGCAGTAAGCGATCAAGGACGGAAATCAATGATCAAGAACGGAACCCGTCTCGCCAGCCAGGTGTGTGACACCCAGGTCATCGTCGTCAGAAGTGCCGACAGCCTGGACGACTTGCGTTGCGGCGGTGCGCCGATGGTGCCGATCGGCGGCGAGCGGTCGGGCGAACTCGACCCGCATTCGCCGACGGCACGGTCATGGGCAAGCGCTACGTCGACGAAACCGGTGCCGAGGTGCTGGTGACCAAGCCGGGCGCGGGAAGCCTGAGCATCGGTCAGACCGCCCTGCAGCTCAAAGAGGTCAAGCCGCTACCCGCCAGCGACTAGCGGGTCAGCGCGAAGCGTTCTGCTTGCCGGGAATTTTGTTGCGGGCGACGAATTCCTTTGCCTTGATCAGGAATTCGAGCTGCTCGCGCAACCTGGCGCAGCGGGCCCGCGTTGCGCGTCGAGCGGGACAGCACGATGGCGCCCTCCAGCGCGGCGATCGACATCACGGCCAGCGACGCGGCGTCGGCGTCGTCGAAGCCGTCGTTGACGAACGCGCGGGTCAGCGCGGTGCACCAGCGGCCCAGGATGGCGCCGGCCTCGGCGGACAGCTTGGGTCCGTCCTCGTCCGAACAGCCGATCGCCGCCGCCACGACCGGGCAGCCGGCGGTGAAGTCGCCCTCGGTCAGCAGGCGCTCCCAGAATCCGACGAACTCCCGCAGTAACACCCTGGCGCCCCGTCCGGCGGCGTCGTCGATCATGGCGGTGATGGAGTCACCGGAGTAGCGCAGCGCTTCGGTCAGGATCTGGTTGCGGCCCTCGGGAAAGTGGTAGTACACCGAGCCGCGCGGCGCGCCGCTGCGGGCGAGCACCGCGTCGATGGTGACGCCCGCCGCTCCGCGCTCGCGCATCACCTCGGCGGCGCTGACCAGCATCTTCGTCCGGGTGTCGCAGCGCTTCGCCGGGGCCGGCCCGGCGTGGCCGCATCGATAGTCGGCACTGAGGTACCTCCCGTGGCGGGCTCATGCAGCGTGCGAGTGCCGCAGCGCGGGCCAGTGCATGTTACGCGGGCTGAACCGGAAGGTGCGGCGCCGCAAGTCTGGCATCTCGCGAGTGAATTGATAGCCGGCGACGTTGAGCTCGATGATCCACATGATGTTCTCCCGGCGGTGCGTCCCTTAGATTATGCTATGAAACCATATAAAACATCCGTCAATTAAGCAATTTCTCAGCCGAATGTGACGCACACCTCACGAATCCGCCGGTGGGTCCCGCCGTGAGCCGCCCTGACGTCCACGTAAAACCCAGAATTTATGCCTTATTGCATAATTAGTCCGCCTCCGCTTCACTGTGGTCAACAGCTTCGCGCCTTCGCCGCCCGCCCTGCCGGACCTGGACACCGTGTCCCTCGAGCGCGACGGGCATGTCCTGCTGATCGGCCTGAACCGGCCGCACAAACGCAACTCGTTCGACCGGGCGATGCTCGCCGACCTGGCCCGCGCCTACGGCGTGCTGGAATCCGACCCGTCGGTGCGGGCCGGCGTGCTGTTCGCGCACGGCGACCACTTCACCGCCGGTCTGGATCTCGTCGACGTCGGCCCCGGGCATCGCGGCCGGGGAGCCGCGTTTCCGGACGACGGCCGCGATCCCTGGCGGCTGGACGGCGCCTGGACCACACCGCTGGTCGCCGTCGCGCACGGCTGGTGCATGACGCTGGGCATCGAATTGCTGCTGGCCGCCGACATTCGCATCGCGGCGGCCGGCACCCGGTTCACCCAGCTCGAGGTGCAGCGCGGCCCCGCGCGGGATCTACCCGTTCGGCGGCGCGACGATCCGCCTGCCCGCGAGGCCGGCTGGGGCAACGCCATGCGCTGGCTGCTCACCGGCGACGAGTTCGACGCCGCCGAGGCGCACCGCATCGGGTTGGTCCAGGAGGTGGCCGACGACGCGGCGCGGCGCTGGCCCGGGCCCGCGAAATCGCGCACACCATCGCCGACCGCGCCGCGCCGCTGGGTGTGCGGGCCACGCTCGCCTCGGCGCACCTGGCCCGCACGAGGGCGAGGCGGCCGCGATCGAGCAGCTGCGTCCCGCCGTCGCCGAGCTGTTCGCCAGCGCGGACGCCGCCGAGGGCGTGCAGTCGTTCATCGAACGACGGCAGGCCCGCTTCGACGGGCCGCTAGCCCGAGGCTTAGCTCTCGACGGTGTAGCCCATCGGCATCAGCACGCTCTTCTGCTGGGTGAAGTGCTCGACGCCCTCGGGCCCGTTCTCGCGGCCGATGCCGGAGTTCTTGTAGCCGCCGAACGGGCAGCACGGGTCGAAGGCATACCAGTTGATGGCGTAGGTCCCGGTGCGGATCTTCTCCGAGATCTCGATGCCGTGCGGGACGTCGGTGGTCCACACGCTGCCGGCCAGCCCGTACACCGAGTCGTTGGCGATCTTGATCGCGTCCTCCTCGGTGTCGTAGGGGATGATGCTCAGCACCGGCCCGAAGATCTCCTCCTGGGCGATCGTCATCTTGTTGTCGACGTCGGCGAACACCGTGGGCTGCACGAAGAACCCGTTGTCCAGGCCCTCGGGACGGCCGCCGCCGCACACCAGCCGGGCGCCCTCCTCGATGCCCTTGGCGATGTAGCCCTCGACCCGGGCGCGCTGCTTCTCCGAGATCAGCGACCCGATCTGGGCGGCCGGGTCCGACGGCGGCCCGACCGGCAGCGCCTGCACGAAATTGCTTACCGCGTCCACGATTTCGTCGTACCGCGAGCGTGGCGCCAGGATGCGGGTCTGGCCCACGCAGGCCTGCCCGGTGTTCATGATCCCGGAGAACACCAGCATCGGGATCGCGGCGGCCAGGTCGACGTCCTCGAGGATGATGGCCGCCGATTTGCCGCCGAGCTCCAGCGTGCACGGCTTGAGCAGGTCCGCGGCGCGCTTGCCGATCTCCTTGCCGACGGCCGAGCTGCCGGTGAACGTGAACAGGTCGACGTCCGGGTTCGACGTCAGCGCCTGGCCCGGTCTCGATCCCGCCGGGCACCACCGACAGCACGCCCTCGGGCAGGCCGGCCTCGGCGAACACCTCCGCCAAAGCGTTTGCGGTCAGGGGTGTTTCGGCCGCCGGCTTGAGCACCACCGTGCAGCCGGCCAGCAGCGCCGGGCCCAGCTTGTTGACCGCCAGGAACAGCGGCACGTTCCACGCCACGATCGCGCCGACCACGCCGATCGGCTCGCGGTGGACGATGGTCTGGCCGTAGGAGCCGTTGCGGATCTCCCGCCACTTGACCTGGTCGACGGCGGGGCCGGCGAAGAAGTTCATCGCCCCCATCGAACCCATCCAGTGCATCGTCTCGATGGTGGTCGGCGGCTGACCGGTCTCGTCGGCGAGCAGCTTGGCGAACAGCTCCTTGCGCTCCTCCATCAGCTTGAGCGCGTTGGCGATGACGGCCGCGCGCTCCTTCGGCGGCGTCGTGGGCCAGGGGCCGCTGTCGAATGCGGCGCGGGCCGCGGCGACCGCGGCGTCGACGTCGGCCGCCGCCGCCAGCGGCACCTTGCCGACGTACTCGCCGGTGGCCGGGCAGTGCACCTCGATGACTTCGGCGGTCGACGGCTCCGTCCACTTGCCGCCGATGAAAAGCTTGTCGTATTCGGTCTTCGCATGTCGGTCATGCGCGCCACCCTACCCAAGCCGACGCAAAACGAGAACATGTTCCATTATTGCGGTTGCAGGCACCAGCACCAGATTGCTGACCAGGAACTCGCGCAGCACCGGCACCGACGTCAACCACCACGCCCATCGCGGGTGGTAGCGGGGAAATGCGGCGATCGCGGCGCCGGTGCTGGCCGCCCAGTTCAGACCGTCGGCGGCCGACACCTCGAACAACGACGACCCGTAGTTGTTTTTGGGTAAATGGCCGTGTTTGCGGGCGTACCGCGCGGCGGCGCGGGCACCGCCGAGGTAGTGCGTCAGGCCCATCTCGTGGCCGCCGAACGGGCCCAGCCAGACGGTGTAGGACAGCACCGCCAGTCCGCCCGGCTTGGTCACCCGCAGCATCTCGTCGCCCAGCTGCCAGGGCCGCGGCACATGCTCGGCGACGTTGGAGGACAGGCAGATGTCCACCGAGTCGTCGGCGAAGGGCAGCGCCATGCCCGACGCCCGCACGCATGTCCCCGCCCGCCCGGGCGACGGCGGGCCCGGCCGCGTGCATCTCGCCGGGGTCGGGTTCGACCCCGATGTAGCGGAGCCCGGCATCGGCGAACGCCGCGGCGAAGTAGCCCGGGCCGCCGCCGACGTCGAGCAGCGTGCGCCCGGCCGGGGCTCCACCGTGGGTGCCGCGCCACAGATCGCTCACCATCGCCGCGGTATCGGCCGCCAGCGCGCCGTAGAAGCGGGCCGGATCCGGCTGCTCGTAGCGAAACTCCGACAGCAGTCGCACCGAGCGGGCCAGCGTCGCCCGGCGCGCGAAGACGTCGGTGGCGGCCACCGGCCACACCCTACGGATGTGCGGTGCACGCATCACCGCCGGTTAGGCTGTCGATCGATGTCTTCCTTGCGCTCCGTGCTGCTGCTGTGCTGGCGCGATACCGGGCACCCGCAGGGCGGCGGCAGCGAAGCCTATCTGCAGCGCATCGGCGCGCAGCTGGCCGCATCCGGCATCGCCGTCACGCTGCGCACCGCCCGCTATCCCGGCGCGCCGCGCCATGAAGTCGTCGACGGCGTGCGGATCAACCGCGCCGGCGGCCGCTACTCGGTGTATGTCTGGGCGTTGCTGGCGATGGCCTGGGCCCGGCTCGGGCTCGGCCCGCTGCGCAAGGTGCGGCCCGACGTGGTCGTCGACACCCAGAACGGCCTGCCCTTCCTGGCGCGGCTGATCTACGGCCGCCGGGTGGTGGTGCTGGTGCACCACTGCCACCGCGAGCAGTGGCCGGTGGCCGGTCCGGTGCTCGGCCGGCTCGGCTGGTTCGTCGAGTCGACGCTGTCGCCGCGGGTGAACCGGCGCAACCAGTACGTCACGGTGTCGCTGCCGTCGGCGCGCGACCTGGTCGCGCTGGGCGTGGACGGCGAGCGGATCGCGGTGGTGCGCAACGGCCTCGACGAGGCGCCGGCGCAATCGTTGTCCGGCCCGCGGTCGGCCGCGCCGCGGGTGGTGGTGCTGTCGCGGCTGGTGCCGCACAAGCAGATCGAGGATGCCCTGGAGGCGGTCGCGCAGCTGCTGCCGCGGATACCGGGTCTGCACCTGGACATCGTCGGCGACGGCTGGTGGCGCGAGCGGCTCGTCGACCACGTGCAGCGGCTCGGCATCTGTTCGAGCGGTGACCTTCCACGGCCACGTCGACGACGTGACCAAACACCATGTGCTGCAAGGCGCTTGGGTGCACGTGCTGCCCTCGCGCAAGGAGGGCTGGGGCCTGGCGGTCGTCGAGGCGGCCCAGCACCGGGTGCCCACCATCGGCTACCGGTCCTCGGGCGGCCTGTCCGACTCGATCGTCGACGGGGTGACCGGGATCCTGGTGGACAGCCGCGCCGAGCTGGTGGATCGGCTCGAAGAACTCCTCGCCGATCCGGTGCTGCGCGACCAACTCGGCGCCAAGGCGCAAACCCGCAGCGACGAATTCTCCTGGACGCAAAGCGCCGACGCGATGTGCGGCGTGCTGGAAGCGGTGCAAGCCGGCCGCACCGTCGACGGGCTAGTCACCGGCCGGGGCTGAGCGAGCGCGGCGCCGCCACGCGCCGATCACCGCGCCGGCGCCGCCGCCGATCAGCATCGCCAGCCACGCCAGATGCGCGATCACCGTCGCCGTCCGGCGCCCGGCGGGCACCCCGGTGCTCTGCCCGCCGATCCGGTAGAGCGCGATCTCGTGGTCCCGATAGACCGGTGCCAGCGCACCCAGGGTGCGGGCGGCCGCCCCCATGTCGCCGGCGCTGTCGGATTCGACCACCAACCAGCTCACGCCGGCCGCGGCCAGCGCCGACGGGTCGGGCCCGGACAGCAGCAATTCCTGCACCGCCCGGGCGTGAGCGCCCTCTCCGGCGATCGTGGTCCCCGGAGATCGCCAGGTCACCGGTGGTCAGCACGTCGGCGCGCACCCAGCGGGGCAGCGGATCGAACACCGGCGCCGGGCCCGACCAGGAGAACAGCCGCATGGTGCCGGCGGGCAACACCGCGACCGCGCCCGGGCTCGGGCGTTGATCGCCGCGGCCACGGCGGCCCAGCCGGGCGGATAGCGCACCGGCGCCACCTTGCCCCACACGCCCCAGGCCAGGTCGGGCAGCGCCAGCATCAGCACCAGGCAGCAGACCAGCGCCGGGCGCGGCGCCCGAGAGCCGTAGCCACCGGCGCAGCGTCACCACCGCGCCGGCACCCGCCAGCGGCGTATCCGGGCACCGCCAGCGCCACCCACTTCTGCCCGTCGCGCAGCACCCCGAAGCCGGGCACGGAGTCGACCACCGCGCGCAGCAGCTGCAGGCCCGGGCCCGGTGGCCAGTGCCGCCGGGACCAGCACCGACACCGCCGCCAGCACCAGCAGCGGCACCACCGCCGGGCGTCGCACCACCGTCGGCAGGCCCGTCGCCACCACGCCCAGCAGCACCACTGCCGACAACACCGCGAAAAGCGTTGTCCGCGAACCGGGTACGGCGTCGCCGTTCCAGATTCCGCCGAGGCTGGCCAGGCTGGCCAAGCGTGCCCAGCCCGGGCTCGGCGCGAGGCGCGAACGCGTCCACTCCGAGCCCGTTGGCCGCGGTGTGGGCGGTCAGCGACGAACCCAGCACCGATGCCGTCAGCCAGGGCAGCGCCGCCACCAGCGCGGCGCCCAACGCCGCCGCGGCGCACAGCCAGCGCGGCCGGCCGGCACCGGGCACCAGCCACGCAGACCAGCGCCACCGTCGCGGCGAGCAGCAGCCCGGTCGGGGTCAGCCCGGCCAGCGCGATCCAGAAGGCCAGCCCGAAGAACTCGAACCGGCTCGCCCCGGAGGCCCGATCGTCCGCAGCGTCAGCATGGCCGTGGCCACCCAGGGCAGGCAGCCGTAGCCGACCAGCAGGCTCCAATGCCCCTGCAGAAGCCGTTCTGCGACATAGGGATTCCAGATCGCCAGGGTGGTGGCGACGAACTGGCCGGCCGCGCCCGCGCAGGGCAGTGCGACCGCGACCAGCCGGGCCGCGCCCCATCCCGCCAGCCACAGCCCCAGGACGAGCAGCGTCTTCACCACGACGCCGCCGTCGACCAGATGCGAGGCCAGCGCCACCGCGAAATCTTGCGGGGTGGCGCGCGGCGCCGACGTCAACCCTAACGCGGTATCGGACAGATACGACCGCGGCGTCGACACCGCGTCGCGCAGCAGCAGGTATCCGGGTGCCAGGAGCGGCCCGACCACCAGCAGCGCCAAGACCAATGCGTACCCGGGTCGGGTCCAGCGCACGGTTAACGCATCCGGGCCGGGCTATTCCCGGTCGTGCGGGCCGGGCGGATTCGACTCGGTGGGCGCGCGGCGGTCGGCTCATCCGGGCTGGGCGCGCCCGGGCGCGGTCGGAGCCGGGCGCACCGGACTCCTGGCGCGCTTCGGGGCGCTGGGTGGGAAGCTTCTCGGTCTCGGCTTCGGCGCCGGGCACCGGTTCCTCGAGCCCGCTGCGGCCGAAGAAGTCCTGGTCGTCCCGGTCCAGGCCGGGATCGGTCAGCGCGCTCTCGCTGCGCAGGCTGAACGAGGCGAGCACCCCGCCGCCGATCAGCGCGATCAAGCCGACCGCGGTGAACGTGATCGGCAGCACCCGCGACCACAGCGCCAGCCGGTCGCGCTCGTCGCGGGCGGCGTTGACCTGGGATTCGACGGTGTCTTCGTTCGAGGTGACCTTGTAGTCGGCCACCGTCAGCTCCGGCTTGAGCGGATCCCGGGCGAAGTAGTGGTTGGCGTGCTCGGTCTGCTTGACGATGGTGCCCGACACCGGGTCCACCCAGAAGGTGCGCTGCGCGGCGTAGTAGCGGGTCATGGTGATCTGTTCGTCCGGATCACCGCCCTGGACGCCCCACATCGCCGCCGACGTCGGTGATCTTGCCGTCCTCGTTGCCCGCGAACAGCGACGGGTAGGCCACCGGGGCCACCAGCTTGCCGTCGGCGTTGTAGCCGACGTTCTGCGTGAATCGGTACGTGGTCAGCCCGTTGACGTCTTCCTGGCTGTCGTAGTTGACGTCGAACGCCTTCTGCGCGATCGGATCGAAATAGGGATAGGTCTTCTTCTCGGTGTGGAACGGGAACCGGTAGGACAGCCCGTCGTGGCGCAGCGGCATCGCGGTCGGCGGGTTCTCGTCGTTGACGGCGCGCGGCTTCTGAACCGACCCGCCGGCGTGGGTGTCGTCCGAGACGGCCAGCGCGGTCTTGCGGTTGAGGGTGACGGTGTCGACGATGGCCAGCAGCAGCCCGCTGTCCTTCTGCTTGTCGGTGCGCCGCACCGAACTGCCGACCTGAAGCGTGACCACGTCGGCGTTGGCGGGCGACTCGACGCTGATCTGCTGCTGGGAGACCAGCGGCACGTTCTGGTTGACGACGACGTGGTCCGTCGGACAACGACGCCGAGTCGAGTGCGGTTCCGGTGCCGTCACTGATCAGCGTGGCGTCGATGTTCAGCGGGATCTTGGTGATCCTGCTGGTGGTGTACGTCGACAACAGCAGCGCGGCGATCAGCAGGGCGGCTCCGAGTCCGATGATCCCGCATGCGGCGAACCGCAACATGACTGCTCGGTTCACGTTGCTGTGCCCTCCTCGTCTTCTTGCTTCATCAGCCGCGACCCGACCCGACCGCAAGCAGCGAGGCAAACCCGTTTGACCCTAACAGCAGAATGTAAGGCACCGACTTACGAACCTACGCGTCGGGCGGACGGGTCCTCCGGGTGTACCCGTTCGTCGGGCCGACGCAGCACAGGCAAACTGTGATCGTGACCGATGACCAGCAGGTGGGCGGGGTCCGCAGCTTCCTGCCGGCCGTGGAAGGCATGCGCGCTTGCGCGGCCATGGGCGTGGTCGTCACGCACGTCGCGTTCCAGACCGGGCACTCCAGCGGCGCCGCCGGCCGGCTGTTCGGCCGTTTCGACCTCGCCGTCGCGGTGTTCTTCGCGTTGTCGGGATTTCTGTTGTGGCGCGGGCATGCGGCGGCGGCACGGGATCTCGGGCCGCGCCCGCGCACCGGCCACTACCTGCGGTCCAGGGTGGTCCGCATCATGCCCGCCTACGTGGTCGCGGTCGTGGTGATCCTGACGCTGTTGCCCGACGCCGACCACGCCAGCCCGACGGTGTGGCTGGCCAACCTGACGCTCACCCAGATCTATGTGCCGCTGACGCTGACCGGCGGGCTGACCCAGATGTGGAGCCTGTCCGTCGAGGTCAGCTTCTATCTGGCGCTGCCGATTCTCGCGTTGCTGGCCCGCCGCCTGCCGGTGGCGCGCGCGGGTGCCGGCGATCGCCGCGCTGGGAGCCCTCAGCTGGGCGTGGGGCTGGGTGCCCCTGCATTCCGGGGTCCGGCATCAATCCGCTCAACTGGCCGCCGGCGTTCTTCTCCTGGTTCGCCGCGGGCATGCTGCTGGCCGAGTGGGTGCACAGCGCGATCGGGTTGCCGGCGCGCATCGGCAGGCAAGGCGGGCCGCCTGGCGATGGCCGTCGTCGCGGTGCTGGCCTATCTGGTCGCGGCGTCGCCGCTGGCCGGTCCCGAAGGGCCTGGTGCCCGGCACCGCCAGCGCAGTTCGCGGTGAAGACGGCGATGGGCTCGCTGGTGGCCTTCGCACTGGTCGCCCCGCTGGTGCTGGACCGGCTCGACACGCCGCACCGCATGCTGGGCACCACCGTGATGGTGACGCTGGGGCGCTGGTCCTACGGGCTGTTCATCTGGCACCTGGCGGCGCTGGCCATGGTGTTCCCGGTGCTCGGGACGTTCCCGTTCACCGGCCGCATGCCCACGGTGCTGGTGTTGACGCTGATCTTCGGCTTCGCGATCGCCGCGGTCAGCTACGCGCTGGTCGAGTCGCCGTGCCGAGAAGCGTTGCGCCGCTGGGAGAAACGCGAGAAGCCGGCGAAGCGCAGGTCATAGACGCTGAGGCGGACGCAATCGCGCCATGACCTCGTCACGGACCGCCGACCGGCGGGCCTTGCCGGCGTCGTCGCGCAGCGGGGTGTCGACGAACTCGATGAAGTCGGGGGTGGGCGGCACCTTGTAGCCCGCCAGCTGTTCGTGCAGAAAGGCTTGCACGCCAACGGAATCCAGCGCTGACCCGTCGGCCGTGTGCACCAGGGCGTAGGGCACCTGGCCCAGATCGCCATGGGGGACGCCGACGACCAGACAGGACAACACGTCCGGGTGGGCCGACAGCGCGTTCTCGATCTCGGCGGGGTAGACGTTGCGGCCCGCCGACGGTGAACATGTCGACCCGCCGGTCCGACAGGTACAGGAAGCCGTCGGCGTCGAAATAGCCGAGATCGCCCAGCGAGTCCCAGCCGTCGCGGCTCTTCGCCGTGGCACCGACGTAGCGGTAGGTGGGCGCGCTGCCGGGGCCGGGCCGCATGTAGATCTCGCCGACCACGCCGGGCGGGCACGGGTTGCCGTCGTCGTCGAGCACCTTCATCTCCCCGGCCACCACCACGCCGACCGAGCCGCGGTGCGCCAGCCACTGGTCGCCGGAGATGAACGTCAGCGCCTGTAATTCGGTGCCGCCGTAGAGTTCCCACACTTTCTCCGGCGCCCAGCAGGTCGATCCACGCCTGCTTGATGGCCGGCGGGCACGGCGCGCCCAGATGCCAGAACCGCCGGATCGAGGACAGGTCGTAGGCACCCGGGTCGGCCTGGTAGACCGGCAGCGTCCGCTGCATGATCGTCGGCACCGTCGTCAGGAACGTGACGCGATGGTCGGCGATCAGGCGGAGAAACTCGTGCGGGTCGAACCGGCTCATCAGCACCAGGTGATGGCGCATCAGCAACGCCATCGTCGCGGTGGTGAAGCCGGTGTTGTGCGACAGCGGCACCGGCACCAGGGTGGTGTCGCCCTCCTGGGCGCCCAGTGGATAGCCGATGGCCGACGGTATCCGGCTGTCGCCGCCGGATTCGATCAGCTTGGGGCGCCCGGTGCTGCCGCCGGATCCCATCGCCTTCCACACCGGCGACACCGCCTCCGGTAACGCGGCGTCGGACAGCGCCGGGTCGGGTTCGAAACCCCTTGGAACACTGACGAACTCGGGATGCTCGCGGCCCACCAGCAGAGCCGGTGGCCGCAGCTCCAGCAGGCCCTGCAACTCTGCGTCGGGCAATCGCGCGGACAACGGCTGGGGGACCGCGCCCAGCTTCCAGCACGCCACCGCGGCCTGGATCCACTCGACCGAGTTCGGCAGCACCATGGTCACGTAGTCCCCGACGCCCACGCCAAGCTCGGCGTACGCGCGGGCCAACCGATT
Source organism: uncultured Actinomycetota bacterium (assembly GCA_963849935.1). Taxonomy (GTDB): domain Bacteria; phylum Actinomycetota; class Actinomycetes; order Mycobacteriales; family Mycobacteriaceae; genus Mycobacterium. The sequence goes on along the minus strand of CAWKJQ010000015.1, from coordinate 321,502 downwards.
CGTCGAACGGTCGAGCTCGGCGCGGGTGAGGGTCACGCCCGTCGCAGGTGACCGCCGGCTCGTCGGGAGCGAGTGCGGCCAGCGCCGAAATCTGGGTGCCGATCGGCGGGATCGGCTCACTCATAAGCGCCCTGCCGCTCGAAGATGCGGCGCGGATTGTCGACCAGCATGGTGTGCAGCTGCTCGTCGGTGACGCCGCGCTCCTTGAGCGCGGGGATCACGTCGTTGTGGATGTGCAGGTAATGCCAGTTCGGCGCAGCCTGCGGCACGCAGCTCCTCGGGCAGCGCGTCGAAGTAGCAGTTGGCGTCGTGCGAGAGCACCATCTTGTCGGCGTGCCCGCGCTCGCACATCTGCGCCACGATGTTCACCCGGTCCTCGAACGGCAGGATCACGTCGATGCCGAAGCGGTCCATGCCGAGGTAGGAGCCGGCGGCGATGAGCTCCTCGAGGTAGCCGATGTCGGTGCTGTCGCCGGAGTGCCCGATCACCACCCGGCTCAGGTCGACGCCCTCCTCTTCGAAGATGCGCTGCTGCTCGAGCCCGCGGCGCAGCCCGGCGTGGGTGTGCGTGGAGATCGGCACCCCGGTGCGCTTGTGCGCCTGGGCGACCGCGCGCAACACCCGCTCGACGCCGGGCGTGACGCCGGGCTCGTCGGTGGCGCACTTGAGGATCCCGGCCTTGATGCCGGTGTCGGCGATGCCCTGCTCGATGTCGCGGACGAACATGTCGGTCATGATCTCCGGGCCGTCCGAGCAGCCCGCCCGGGCCCTGGTAGTGGAAACGGAACGGCACGTCGTTGTAGGTGTAAAGCCCGGTCGCCACAACGATATTCAGCTCGGTCGCCGCCGCCACCCGGGCGATGCGCGGGATGTAGCGGCCCAGCCCGATCACGGTGAGGTCGACGATGGTGTCCACCCCGCGAGCCTTCAGCTCGTTGAGCCGGTCGATGGCGTCGGCGACCCGCTTGTTCCTCGTCGCCCCAGGCTTCGGGATAGTTCTGCGCGATCTCGGTGGTCATGATGAACACGTGCTCGTGCATGAGCGTCACGCCGAGATCGGCGGTATCGATGGATCCGCGAGCGGTATTGAGTTCTGACACGCCACTGATGCTAGGTCGGCCGGCACGTGACCAACAGGGTCGTTTTGTTCGGGTGTGCCCCGGCGGCTGCGCCAGTGCAGTACCGTCACCCTCGTCTTCGTCGAGAACCCGCCGGGAGTCACGTCATGTTGCTCAATCCCAACAACTTGCAACGCAAGTACCCAGACCGCCGCTCGGGGGAGATCATGGCCGCGACGGTCGACTTCTTCGAGACCCGGGGGAAGGCCCGGCTCAAGCACGACGACCACGAGCGGGTGTGGTACTCGGACTTTTTGGAACACGTCGGGCGCGAACGCATCTTCGCGTCCCTGCTGACCCCCAGCGACTACGGGGCCGACGATTGCCGCTGGGACACCTACCGGATCAGTGAGTTCGCCGAGATCGTCGGCTTCTACGGGCTCAACTACTGGTATCCCTTCCAGGTCACCGCGCTGGGCCTGGGCCCGATCTGGATGAGCGCCAACGAGGACGCCAAGCGCAAGGCCGCCGCGTTGCTCGAGGCGGGCGAGGTCTTCGCCTTCGGCCTGTCGGAGCAGACGCACGGCGCGGACGTCTACCAGACCGACATGATCCTGACGCCGAAAGACGGGGGCTGGACGGCCAACGGGGAGAAGTACTACATCGGCAACGCCAACGTGGCCCGGATGGTCTCCACCTTCGGCAAGTTCGCCGGCACCGACGAGTACGTGTTCTTCGCCGCTGACTCCCAGCACGAGCGCTACGACCTGATCAAGAACGTGGTGAACTCGCAGAACTACGTCGCCAACTACGCGCTGCGCGACTACCCGGTGACCGAGGCCGACATCCTGCACCGGGGCCCGGAGGCCTTCCACGCCGCCCTCAACACCGTCAACGTCTGCAAGTACAACCTCGGCTGGGGCGCGGTCGGCATGTGCACCCACGCGATGTACGAGGCGGTCACGCACGCCTCCAACCGCATCCTGTACGGGACCGTCGTCACCGACTTCACCCACGTGCGGCGGCTGCTCACCGACGCCTACGCGCGGCTGGTCGCCATGCGGCTGGTCGCCACCCGCGCCTGCGACTACATGCGCAGCGCGTCGGCCGAGGACCGCCGCTACCTGCTGTACAGCCCGCTCACCAAGGCGAAGATCACCAGCGAAGGCGAGCGGGTCATCACCGCGCTGTGGGATGTCATCGCCGCCAAAGGCGTGGAGAAGGACACCATCTTCGAGGCGATGACGCGCGAAATCGGCCTGCTGCCAAGGCTCGAGGGCACCGTCCACATCAACATCGGGCTGCTCGGCAAGTTCATGCCCAACTTCCTGTTCGCCCCCAACGGCGCGCTGCCGTTGATCGGGCGCCGCGACGACGCCGCCGACGACACCTTCCTGTTCAACCAGGGGCCCACCGGCGGCCTGGGCAAGGTGCGCTTCCACGACTGGCGCGCGCCGTTCGACAGCTTCGGGCACCTGCCCAACGTCGCGCTGCTGCGCTCGCAGATCGACGTGCTCGCCGACATGCTGGCCGGCGCCACCCCGGATGCCGCGCAGCAGAAGGACATCGACTTCGCCTTCGCCGTCGGTCAGTTGTTCGCCACCGTGCCCTACGCCCAGCTCATCCTGGAGGAGGCCGGGCTGTCGGGCGTCGACGAGGGTTTGATCGACGAGATCTTCGCCGTGCTGGTCCGTGACTTCAACACCTACGCCGTGGAGCTGTCCGACAAGCCCGCGACGACGGACGAACAGGCCCGCTTCGCGCTGCGGATGATTCGCCGTCCGGTCCACGACCCCGCGCGCTACGACCAGATCTGGAAGGATCACGTGCTGCCGCTGAACGGCGCGTATGCGATGCGTCCCTGACCTTCGCCGCTCGGCCATCGCCCGTCCAGCCGGGGGTCGGGATTCGAGCGCCCGCCCAGCTAGGCGCTCGCGAGAAGGCACGTGCCTTACACCTTGACTGTGAGCTAGCTCACCGTAGAATGACCAGTGGTCATTCGGTTTAGGAGGGGCATGCCAACGGTCACCTGGGCGCGCGTCGATCCCGCTCGTCGCGCCGCGATCATCGAAGCCGCGGAGGCGGAGTTCGGGGCACACGGGTTCTCCCGCGGCAGCCTCAACGTCATCGCACGCCGCGCCGGGGTCGCCAAGGGCAGCCTGTTCCAGTACTTCGCCGACAAGCGCGACCTGTATGCGTTCATCGCCGACATCGGCAGCCAGCGGGTGCGTGCCTACATGGAGGACCGCATCCGCGAACTCGACCCGAGCCGGCCCTTCTTCGACTTTCTCACCGATTGGCTCGACGCGTGGGTCGCCTACTTCGCCGACCATCCGCACGAGCGCGCCTTGCACGCCGCGGCGACCCTGGAAGTCGACACCGAAGCCCGCGTCAGCGTGCAGAACGTCATTCACCGGCACTACCTGGAAGTGATGCGCCCGCTCGTGCGTGACGCACAGATCCGCGGCGACCTGCGCGCGGATTCCGATACCGACGCGCTGCTGTCGTTGCTGCTGTTGATCTTTCCGCACCTGGCACTGGCGCCCTACATGCGCGGCCTCGATCCGGTTCTCGGCCTCGACGAGCCCACACCGGAGCAGCCGGCGTTGGCCGTGCGCAGGCTCGTCGCGGTGCTGGCGGCCGCGTTCTCGGCCGACGCCGAAAACCCCGGCAGTCAGCTCAGCCCCCAAACGATCTGAGGAGGTCACATGAATCGCACCCGAATCGCCTCGATGGCCGAGGGTGGTCTCAACTGGGACAGCTTGCCGCTCAAGCTGTTTGCAGGCGGCAACGCGAAATTCTGGAACCCGGCCGACATCGACTTCTCCCGCGATCGCGAGGACTGGGAACGGCTCACCGACGACGAACGCAGCTATGCGACCCGGTTGTGCGCCGAGTTCATCGCCGGCGAGGAGTCGGTGACCCAGGACATCCAGCCGTTCATGGCGGCGATGCGCGCCGAAGGCCGGCTCGGCGACGAGATGTATTTGACGCAGTTCGCCTTCGAGGAGGCCAAGCACGTCCAGGTGTTCCGCATGTGGCTCGACGCGGTCGGCATCACCGAGGACCTGCACGACTTCCTCGACGACGTCCCGACCTATCGCACCATCTTCTACGAGGAGCTGCCGGAGTGTCTGAACGCGCTGACGGTTGACCCGTCGCCGGCCGCCCAGGTGCGGGCGTCCGTGACCTACAACCACATGGTCGAAGGCATGCTCGCGCTGACCGGTTACTTCGGCTGGCACAAGATCTGCGTGGAGCGCGGCATCCTGCCCGGCATGCAGGAACTGGTGCGCCGCATCGGCGATGACGAGCGACGCCACATGGCGTGGGGCACCTTCACCTGCCGGCGCCACGTCGCCGCTGACGATGCCAACTGGGGCGTCTTCGAAACGCGGATGAACGAGCTGATGCCGCTGGGCCTGCGGTTGATCGAAGAGGGCTTTGCCCTCTACGACCCCATGCCCTTCGGCCTGTCGGTGGACGAGTTCATGCAGTACGCCTCCGACAAGGGGATGCGACGGTTCGGCACCATCTCCAGCGCGCGGGGGCGCCCGCTCGCCGAGATCGATCTCGACTACTCGCCCGTGCAGCTTGAGGACACCTTCGCCGAGGAAGACGAGAAGGTGCTGGCGGGGGCGTCCGCCTAGGCGGCTACTCGACCTTGTCGTCGCCGCCCGAGGAGCCGCTCTCGGATTCCCCGACCCATACGGTCTTGGCGTTGACGAATGCGCGGATGCCCAGGCCCGCGAGTTCGCGTCCGTATCCGGATCGCTTGACGCCGCCGAACCCCAATTCGGGGTAGGACACCGTCATCCCGTTGATGAAGACCTGGCCGGCCTCGATGTCGTCGATGAAGCGCTGCTGCTCGGCCTCGTCGTTGGTCCAGGCGTTGGAGCCCAGGCCGAAGGTGGTGGCGTTGGCGATCTCGATGGCCTCGTCGATGTCGGCGGCGCGGTACATCGACGCGACGGGGCCGAAGACCTCCTCGGTGTACAGGGCCATGTCCTTGGTGATGTCGGTGACCACGGTCGGTGGGTAGAACCACCCCGGGCGGTCGATGGGCTTGCCGCCGAGGCGGATCTTGGCGCCGGCGGCGGCGGCGTCGTCGACCTGCTTGGCGATCTCGTCGCGGCCCGATTCGGTGGCCAGCGGGCCCACGTCGGTGTCCGGATCGGTTGGGTCGCCGATGGTCAGCGCCTCCATCTGCTCGGTGAACTTGTCGACGAATGCGTCGTAGATGTCGGTGTGCACGATGAACCGCTTTGCGGCGATGCAGGACTGGCCGTTGTTCTGCACCCGGGCGGTGACCGCGGTCTTGGCGGCCTCGTCCAGGTTCGCCGACGGCATCACGATGAACGGGTCGCTGCCACCGAGCTCGAGCACGGTCGGCTTGATCTCGTCACCGGCGATGGCCGCCACCGATTGCCCGGCCGGTTCGCTGCCGGTCAGCGTGGCCGCCGCCACCCGCGGATCGCGCAGGATGCGCTCGACCGCGCTGGAGGAGACGAGCAGGGTTTGGAAACAGCCCTCGGGGAAGCCGCCGCGGGCGATGACGTCGGCGAGATACAGCGCCGACTGCGGCACGTTCGACGCGTGCTTGAGGATGCCGACGTTGCCGGCCATCAGCGCCGGCGCGGCGAACCGGACGGCCTGCCACAGCGGGAAATTCCACGGCATCACGGCCAGCACCACGCCCAGCGGTTGATAGCGGGTGTAGGCCTTCTTCGCGCCGACCGCCTTGGCGTCGGCCGGCTCGTCGGCCAGCAACTGCTCGGCGTTCTCGGCGTAGTAGCGAAACCCCTTGGCGCACTTGATCGCTTCCGCTTTTGCGGATTTGAGGGTTTTGCCCATCTCCAGCGTCATCATGGCGGCGACCTCGTCGGCCTCCGCCTCGAGCAGGTCAGCGGTGGCGTTTGCCCATTGGGCGCGCTGGGCAAACGTGGTGTTGTGGCGGTAGTCGAGGAAGCGTTCGTAGGCACGGGCAATCGCGGCGTCGACTTCTTCATCGGTGGCCGGGGTGAAGGTCTTCACTGTCTCGCCGGTAGCCGGGTTAATGGTGGCGATGGGCACGTCGGCCCTCCTTCATCGGGTTGGTGTTGCTTGGCGGCTGAAAAGTCCAACACCTAGCCTGCCACTATCGTTCCCCTAAGGGAGGTGTCGGATGAGCAAACCAGCTGAGCTGATCGTCAAGTGCCTGGAAAATGAGGGCGTTTCCGTCGTGTTCGGGGTGCCCGGCGAGGAGAACATCCGGTTCGTGCAGGCGCTGGCGTCCTCGAGCATCCGCTACGTGCTCACCCGGCACGAGCAGGCCGCCTCGTTCATGGCCGAGATGTACGGCAGGGTCACCGGGCGCGCGGCGGTGGTCTCGGCCACGCTCGGGCCGGGCGCGATCAACATGCAACTTGGGGTGGCCGACGCCACCACCAACAGCACCCCGCTGGTCGCCATCTCCGCGCAGGTGGGTCACGACCGGGAGTTCAAGGAGTCACACCAGTACGTCGACCTGGTGTCGATGTTCGCCCCCATCACCCGGTGGTCGGCCGGCATCCCGACCGTGCGCGCCATCCCCGAGATGGTCCGCAAGGCGTTCAAAGTCTCCGAGGCCGAGCGTCCGGCCGCGGTCTACCTCGCCGTGCCCGAGCACATCGACGCCGACGACAACGACTACGACCTGGGACCGTTGCCCCGCAACGTCGTCCGGGCCGACGCCCCGGCGCCGCGTCAGGTGGCACGCGCCGTCGACGTCCTGCGCAACGCCAAGCGCCCGGTGGTGCTGGCCGGTCACGGTGCCGCGCGCGCCGACGCCACCAAAGCCCTGGTGCGTTTCTCCGAGGAATTCGGCATCCAGGTGGCCAACACCTTCCACGGCAAGGGCGTCATGCCCGACGATCACCCCAACAGCATCGGAACGCTGGGCTTCATGCGGCACGACTACGTCAACTTCGGGTTCGACAACGCCGACGCCGTCATCGCCGTCGGTTACGAGTTGCAGGAATTCGACCCGGTCCGGATCAACCCGCAGGCCGACAAGAGGATCATCCACATTCACCGGTTCCCGGCCGAGGTCGACGCGCATTACTCGGTCGACGTGGGGATCATCGGCGACATCAGCGACTCGCTCAACGCCCTCACCGACGCGCTGGCCGGTCATATGTTCGCTCACGCTGCCGATGTGCCCGGGTCGGGCCTGCTGGCCGAGGAATTCGAACGGGGGCAACAGGATTCGCGTTACCCGATGGCGCCGGCCCGGGTGGTCGCCGACACCCGCGCGGCGCTGGGCCGCAGTGACATCGTCCTGGTGGACACCGGCGCCACCAAGATGTGGATGGCCCGGCTATACCCGACCTTCGAGCGGAACACCTGCCTGATCTCAAATGGCTTGTCCACCATGAGTTTCGCCCTTCCGGGGGCGCTTGGCGTGAAGATCGCGCAGCCAGAGGCCAAGGTGTTGGCGGTCGTCGGCGACGGTGCGTTCCTGATGAATTCGCAAGAAATCGAGACCGCCGTGCGCGAGCGCATCCCGCTGGTGGTGCTGATCTGGGAGGACGGCGGTTACGGCCTCATCGAGTGGAAGATGGACCTCGAGCTCGGGGCGCACTACTACGTGAAGTTCAACAACCCGGACGTCGTGACCTACGCAGAAAGCTTCGGCGCCAAGGGGTACCGGATCAACAGCGCCGAGGAACTGCTGCCGACGCTGCGGGCCGCTCTCGACGATGACGGTGTGTCGCTGATCAGTTGCCCGGTCGACTACTCGGAGAATCTGCGGTTGACCGACCGCCTGGGCGAGCTGGACGAAACGCTGTAACTCTGGATCCATTTCCACGCGGCTCCGCCGGGTACGTCACTTGCGTGCCCTCGTCGACAACTGGGGTGGCGCCCCATTGACCGAGCCGGTGCTGGCGCGGGGCGGATCCGCTCATGAGGTGCCATACCGTCCAATTTTGGGCGACAAGGCTATTCGCAATCAGTTGTCGATGGCATCGCCATGGCACGGGCTCGCCGCACATGATCACCAGTCGGTGTGAGCGGGCGAGGGTGATGAGTCGGGTGAGGCCGCGCTGGTATTCGCTAGTGAGGGTGTAGTCGGCGTAGTTCTTGAAGCTCGCGTTTTGCCAGCCTGCGTTGATGCTGGGATCGACGCCTTGCTGACGGCGGCGTCCCCCGAGCTCCGAAAGGTGGAGGTAATGGATACCGGCGTCATTGAGCCAGCGCGACATCTCTTCGCTTCCGAACTGTGGGCTGCGCCGCGAGCCAGGCTGAGCGCGCACGTCGACGAGCAGATTGATACGCGCTTGATGCAGGGGCTCCAAGAAGGTGGGCACCGGGCATGTCCAGTGTCCGATGGTCCAGATCTCGCCGTGGCCGCTCATGGTTGTGTCGTGCTGCTTCTAATCGATCTTCTCCAAGGCGTCGCCCTTGTGCATCGCGATGTGGTCGGTTTTGTCGCTTCTGATCTCGTATTGTGGGTCGTCTTTGGTGCAATGCCGTTTATGGCCTTTGTACTCGGTGTCGCGGGTATGTTTTTCACGATGGTGCCGCTGACCTGGCCTGTTTCTGAATTCCATCTGACGTGATCGCCCACCTCGAAATGCTTCGGCACCTGCGTCTCCTTCTCCTTCTGCTTCGTCCACCAACCATGACGTGAAGCACGAGCTTCAGTTGGCGCTGGTAGCCCTTGGCAAAGTCATCGGCGGCACGTACCCGCCGATCAGGGCGCGATGCCACCACGCCCGATCACGCCGCAGCTCGGCCGGCGTGGTGAAGCGGTACTGATAGAGCTGCGCCCGCACGAACTTGGGCGGCGAATCCGGAAACGGATTGTGCCGCAACAAACGCAGCGTCAGCCGATCGTTTTCCAGCAACCGCTGCAAGAACGGCCGAAGCCAGGGCTGCGCGTAGCCCGGCGAGATCGCGGCGAACCACATCAGCCAATCCAGGCGCAGGTGATAGGGCGCCCACTGTCGCGGCAGCCGGCGCGGCGCCCCCGGCTTGCCCTTGAATTCGTATTCTTTCCAGACGGTTTGGGTGGTGATGACGGCCTCATCGGTGCCCTCGATCACCACCTCGCGGCGGACCCGCCCGATGCTGCCGAACGCGCCGTAGGTGTTCACCAGATGAAACGAGTTGAACGACATGTTCATTCGCTGCCGCGAGGACAACATGTTCGCCAACGGCCAATAACTCATGAACAACACCGCTGCCGTGACGGCGGCCACCAGACCGACGAACCACAGCGGCGTTCCCGCCAGACCCGCATGCGCCGACACGGCGCCCTTGGGGAGGAGCAGCGCGAACGACGCGTCGTCGATGGCGCTGAACGCCAACACGATTGTCACCCAATTGAGCCAGGCGAAGTTACCCGAGGCGACCAGCCACAACTGGGTGATGACAATGATCGCGGCGGCCGCGCTGGCCACCGGCTGCGGAGCGAATAATCCGAACGGCACGATCAGCTGCGCAAAATGGTTGCCCGCCACCTCGATCCGGTGCAGCGGCTTGGGCAGATGGTGGAAGAACCAGCTCAACGGCCCTGGCATGGGTTGTGTTTCATGGTGGTAGTACAAACACGTCAGATCACGCCAGCACGGGTCGCCGCGCATCTTGATCAGCCCCGCACCGAATTCCACGCGGAACAACAGCAGTCGAACCATCCACAACGTCAACAACGGCGGTGCCACATCGTGGTTGCCCAAAAAGATCATCAGGAACCCGGTCTCGAGCAACAGCGATTCCCAGCCGAACGAGTACCAGGTCTGGCCGACATTGACGATCGACAGGTACAGCACCCACAGCGCCAGCCACATCGCCATGGCGGCCCACAGCGGCACCGCGTCGGCGGCCCCGGCGACGATCGCCGCCGACAACACTGCGCCGAACCAGGCTACCGTCGCGAACAGCCGATCGGAGTAGCGCAGGTGAAACAGGCTCGGCGTGCGCCAAAACGATTGCCTCGCCAAGAACTGTGGGATGGGGAGGATGCCGCGCTCGCCGATCAGCGCACGGAACTGGACCGCGGCCGCAACGAATCCGAGCAGGTAGATCGCGGCGGCGCCGCGCTCGAGCACCAGTCTGCCCACCCAATATCCGGGGGCGGAAAACCAGCCCATAGCGCTGACTCCTCGGTCGTGACGGTTACGCCAACCCGCATATCCAGTCAAGCAGCCAGTAAACGGGTAACCAATAGCCCGGCCGACTATTCGTCTCGCGGCTCCTGCGCACGTTCGGGGACCGCAATCACCGAAGCGGTAAGCACCGCAAGCGAAATCAGGGCCAGCAGCTGGACACTCGCGGAATGGCCCGCGTAGCCGTCGGCCGACCGCCACGGCTGCCGTGACAGCGCCGCTCCGGCCAAAATCAGCCCTCCGGCGGCGCATGCCACGCTGAGGCGCTCCCAGCGCCGCCGGCGCAGCGCATACCGCAGGCCCAGCGCCGCCCCCAGCACCACCACACCGCCCACGCCGGCGATCACCGCGGCGGCGGCCACCGCCGGCACGGCCGCCCAGGCACCGGGCCGCCACGGCCGCGCGGGCACGGCTGTGTCGTCGAAGCCCTTTCGCCGGGTGCGCCACAGCGCCAGCAGCGCCAGCAGCGGCAGCAGAGCCAGTCCCACCGCCAGGCCAGCCCGGTACAGCGAGTTGGAGGCGAACGTCAGCGTGATGGTGCCGGGGTCACCCGCGGGCACCACCCAACCCTGCTGCCACCCGTTGACGGCGATCGGCGTCAAGCGCACCCCGGCGCCGGTGTGCGCCACCCAGCCCGAGTTGATGCTTTCCGGAATGACCAGGATGCGGGAGGTGGCCGAGGCGGGAGCCTGCACTTCGCGGCGATCGGGGCCCCACGCCCGCCATGACGAAACATGGACCGGCCGTGCGACTTCGGCGGCGGCCGGGCTAAACAGCTGGGCCCCATCCACGAAAAACTGGGGGCCTGGGCTGATCAGCAACTCCTGTTGACCCGCGGGCAGCGAGATCGGGTCGCGTTCACACGGCACCGCCGCGACTGGCGCATCATCCAAGATCGCCCCCACCGTGGTGTGAATGGCGGTGTGCACGAACCGGCCCGCGACCGCGATGACGGGTCCCTTGTCACACCCGACGGTCACCTCGCCGGGCGCGGTTGCGGCCGGCGTCGGCGGGCGCGATCGGTTTGCCGTCGGCACCCAGCGCCGCGACCTCGGCCAGCCCGGGCGGCTTGAGCTGGTCGAAACCCAGAGCGTTACGGTCGATGACGTCTTCCCAATTCAGCAGGCTGATGGTCACGGTGTCGGTCACCCGAGGTTTCAGCGGGACCGTCTGCGCGTCGTCGCCCTTGACCGCGGCGACTTGCGGGCCATCGCCGAGGTTGACGGCTACCATCGTCGGGCGCACCGGCAGCACCGACCGGCCGGGCGTGAGCCTCACCCCGGTGACCTCGGTGGGCCGTGGCAGCGTGAGCGTCAGGGTGGGCGGGGTCTTGTGCTGCACCACCCGCTGCGGTGCAGTCCACGCGGTGGCCGGGTCGCCGTCGGCTGCCGCGTAGGCAGAGCCGAGTACATCCACCGTGTCCGAATCACTATGCGCGACAGTAGTATTCGGTTCGGTGATGAGGTCGGCCAGCTTGGGCCCCTGACGGGGCCGCACCCACACCGTCGGGGTGACCGACATCGCCGCTGGCACAGTCAGCGTTCGGCTGAAATTGACCGGTTCCTCTGGAGCCAGTGCCATCGACGGCGCGCAGAGCACGGCATTGGGCGCCTGGGCGCAGCCCGGCCGGCCCAGCAATTCGGATCCCAGGTCCCAGCCCGTGATCGGGGTGCCCGGCGGCGGCCCGGGCACCTGCACGGTGTGCCGCAGGTTGACCTGGTGGGCGAATCCGGACGCGTCGTACTGGATGACCGCCAGATCGGTGATGCCGAACTGCACCCCGGCCGAACCGTCGTCGGTACCCGCCGCGGTGATCCGCACCCAGGGGGTCTCGCCGTAGGGGAGTGCCGCGGCAAGTGGCTTGCCAGCCTCGTCGAACCGCAGCGTGGTGCTGCCGGTGGCGGTTTCGATCAGGATGCGGCGCACCTGCGCGCCGACGGCAGTGGCGCTGGGAGTCAACGTGATGGCCGCGTTCGTCACCGGGTGGTCGAAATCGATCCGCATCCATTGACCGACTGCGGCCTGCAGGGAGTTGGACACCCAGGCGGTCGCCGAATCCCCGTCGATCGCGGCCGCCGGCGAGGTGGCCGGTGCGACGTCGGGCATGGCGGTGGAGTCCGACGACGAACTCGATACCGTGATCCGGCCGCCGGTCCAGGCCCCGGCCACCGGATCGGCACCCGGTACGGGGTAGTCGGGGACCCGGTTGAAGGTGTGCCGGGCGTCGCCGGGGGCCCGGATGGCCGACGAATGTTGGTCCACCCGGCCATAATCCGTCTCTCTAGCCACCGGGGTGTCGGTGATGGTCACCCCCGCATTAGTTGGCAGGCCGGCGCCGCGAGCGTCGGTGGACAGCAGCGCCGGGCCCACCGGAGGCTGGCCCAGCAGCCGCCGCCGTTCGTCGAGGCGCAGCAGCGCCTCGGGGCCGCCGCCCACCCGGGCCATCCGATCGGAATCAACGAAGTACGGTGTGCCGGAATCGCTTCCGCTGTCGACGCGATAGATCTCGACCGCCGGATATTGCGGCCGCAGCCCGCTGTCCACGACGAAACCTGTCAGGGTGCCGGCGCCCACGGGCGCGCCGAACTCGGCGACCTTGCGTAGTCCGGGTGAGCCGTCGACGGCGCGGTGCACCAGGATGGGGCGCGCCGAGCGCGACGTGTCGGGTTCGAGGTCGTTGCGCAATGCCAGGTATGAAATACCTTGCCGGACGAGGGTATCGGCCAAACCTGCCGAGGGCCGGCCGGCGGCGAACAGGCGCTGCACCGAATCGAGCGCGCGGATGGTCTGCGGCGGGGTCAGCGGAATGGAATCACGAACCCCCCATAGGCTGGCGCCCAGCACCTGTAGTGGCTCGTCATGGCTCGTGCCCCACACCTGGGTGGCGAACGGCGCACCGGGAACGACGAGCACCCGCCCGGGGGGAGGCGACCCGGTCCTGGAGGTGTTGTGCTCGGTGAGCCAGTCGGCGGCATCGTGCCAGTACTGCGGTATCGCGGTGAACGTCCCCGGCGGAGCCAGCCGACCGGTCCACGCCAGTGACGTGCTGACCATCAGCGCCGTCACCACCACGATCGCCGTCGCGACCCGTCTGTCGCGCTCCGGGTGCGCAAAGGCGCCCAGCCACGCCGACATTGGCGCGCTGCCCGGGAGTGGTACGCGGCCCAGCAACTGCGCGACACCCAGCACCACCGGGATCCTGATCACCGATCCCAGCTTGTGCACGTTGCGCAAGGGGGCGCCGTCCGCGTCCAGGAAGGCTTGCACCGCGTGCGCCACAGGCGAGCCCAGCCCGCCGCTGTATCCGGCGGCCATCAACACCACCCCGACCAGCAGCATGGTGATCAGCCGTCCACGCGCCGGCATGGTCGGGCTGACCAGCCCGACCAATCCAGCCGCCGCGACCAGGCAGGTGCCCAGGATGGCCGCCGAGCCCGTCACGAGCGGAGCGCCCGCGGTGGCGGTCGGCGCGACGTACGGGGTCCAGCTTTCGGTGCCGCGCAACATCTCGACCAGTGACGACCATTGTGTCGTCACGCCGGAGGATTCGATGAAGTCAAGGAACGGCGGGCTGATGGCGCGCAGCATCATCAGCGCCACCACCCACCACAGCGTGGCCAGCACCATCGCCACCAGCGACCACCCGGTGTAGCGCCACCACAACCGGTTCGGCCGATGGCACGCCCACCAGATCACCGCGGGCAGGCATCCGGCCAGGGTCGCGATGGCGTTGACCGCGCCCATCAGCGCGACGGCCAGCCCTGCCCGCCCGGCCAGCGCCCGCACGGGGTGGGCGGCGGAGCCCCGCAGGGCCAGGATCGTGGGCAGCAGCACCCACGGCGCCAGCATCATCGGCAGGGTTTCCGACGAGATGGAGCCGAGCGTGGTCAGCACTCGCGGCGACAGCGCGAACGCGGCGGCGGCGATCACCCGCGACGCCGGGCTGCCGATCCGCAGCGCCTCGGCAACCCGCAACAGTCCCCAGAAGCCGACGGTGAGCAGCAGCGCCCACCACAGCCGCTGGGTGATCCAGCCGGGCAGACCCAGGGCGTGGCCGATCAGAAAGAAGGTGCCGTGCGGAAACAGGTAGCCGTAGGCCTGGTTCTGCGCCTGCCCGAACGGCAGATCGCTGCTCCACAGATTGGTCGCACGGACCAGAAAGCGCAGGGGGTTCGCGGTCAGGTCAAGTTTGGTGTCGGGGGAGACCCGCCCCGGGGATTGGGCGAACGTGAGGGCCAGCGCGATCGCACCGACCAGCCACAGCCACCGCCGCGAGACCGGCCCAGCCGTCGAGCATGAGACCGGCGCTCCGGTCCCCGTTCGCGACTGGCTAGCTACGGTTGCCGTACTCGACCCGGTTGAGCACTGACGACTGCGGATCGCCCCCGGGAAGTGGCGGCTTCGTGTCTTGCTGGACCATCAGCGTGATCCCGAAGATCGCGGCCGCGCCGAGCAACAGGCCAACCACAACGCTCGCTGCGGCGGGCGCAACGATCCGGTTCATCAAGGCTCCTGAGTGTCGGCTTGCGGTCGTGACATTCGACCTAGCGCCAACCTAGCAGAAGGCCGCCCGGCCGACCGGAGCGCTTCTCACCAGTGCAAGCAGTGTCCGTGGATACAGCGGTCGCCGTATTCCACCTGATAGGGCCCGGCGGGAAGCGCGGGGCGCTGCAGGGTCGGCACCGGCGCCAGGCTGTGATCGGCCACGGCGAGCGTGACCCCGACGGTGGTCGCCACCCCGACGGACAGCCCCACCGCGACGCTGACCGCGGCGGCCAACGTGAAACCGGTCATCGCTGGCTCCTCCCTGCCAGTCGAACGGGCGCGCAGCCCCCTGATCAGCAACGTACCGTTGATGCCCCCTGGAGCCCGGCAGGAAACGCCCGGCGTGAAAGCATGACCCGATGGCATTTTCGCGCACCCTCGCCGTGCTCGCCGCCACTTCGGCGCTGGTGGCCGGCTGCGGCCACGCCGGCCGGCCGCCGGCCGCTTCGCACAAACCCACCGCCCCGGCGCCCGCCCAGTTGCCGAGCTGCGGCGACGTCACCGGCCTATCACCCCGCGACAAGCTCGCGCAGCTGTTGATGGTGGGGGTGAAGGACGCCGACGACGCGCGCGCCGTGGTCAACGACTACCACGTCGGCGGCATCTTCATCGGCAGCTGGACGAACCAGGCGATCTTCGACGGGCCGCTGGCCGACATCAAGAACAGCGCCGGGCCGCTGGCCCTGGCCGTCAGCGTCGACGAGGAGGGCGGCCGAGTCTCGCGGCTGATGAAGCGGATCGGCGCGGCGCCGTCGCCCAAGCAGCTGGCCCAGACCATGAGCCCCCAACAGGTTCACGACCTGGAGCTGGACCGGGGCCGCAAGATGCACGACCTCGGCATCACCGTCGACTTCGCGCCCGACATCGACGTCGTCACCACCGCCCCCGACGACAGCGTGATCGGCGACCGGTCGTTCGGCGCGGATCCGCAGACGGTCACCCGCTTCGGCGAGGCCTACGCCAGGGGCCTGCTGGAGGCCGGGGTGGAGCCGGTGTTCAAGCACTTTCCCGGCCACGGCCGCGGCTCGGGCGATTCACACACGGGCGGGGTCACCACACCGCCGCTCGACCAGATGCAGGACGTCGACCTGGTCCCGTTCCGCAATCTGGTGGGCGTCGTCCCGGCCGGAGTCATGGTGGGTCATCTGCAGGTGCCCCAATTGACCACGGGTGACCTGCCCGCCAGCCTGAGCCCCGAAGCCGTGCAGATGCTGCGCACCGGAAAAGGCTACGGCGGCAGACCTTTCGACGGACCGATCTTCAGCGACGACCTGTCCAGCATGGCCGCCATTTCCGACAAGTACGGCGTGCCCGACGCCGTTCTGCGCACCCTGCAAGCCGGCACCGACGTCGCCCTGTGGGTCACCACCAAAGAAGTGCCCGCGGTGCTCGACGGCCTGGTCAAGGCGCTCGATGGCAAACAGCTGCAGATGTCGGCGGTCAACGACGCGCTCGGGCGCCTGACCCGGATGAAGGGTCAGAGTCCCAAGTGCGGGCACTGATTGCTTACCCTGGAAAGGAGCTATAGGCGGAGAAAGGCAAGCGAATGGCCGGTGGCACCAAGCGGTTGCCGCGCGCCGTTCGCGAGCAGCAGATGCTCGACGCCGCGGTGCAGATGTTCTCGGTCAACGGCTATCACGAGACCTCGATGGATGCCATCGCCGCCGAGGCGCAGATCTCCAAGCCGATGCTGTACCTGTACTACGGCTCCAAGGAAGACCTGTTCGGCGCCTGCCTGAACCGGGAGATGGACCGGTTCATCGACGTGGTGCGTGCCGACATCGATTTCGAGCAGAGCCCCAACGACATGCTGCGCAACACCATCGCGGCGTTCATGCGCTACATCGACGCCAACCGGGCGTCCTGGATCGTGATGTACACCCAGGCCACCAGCTCCCAGGCGTTCGCCCACATGGTCCGCGAGGGACGCGAGCAGATCATCGAACTCGTGGCAGGGCTGATACGGGCGGGTAGCCGCAACCCGCGCTCCGAACGCGAGCACGAGATGATGGCCGTCGCTCTGGTAGGCGCGGGCGAGGCGGTCGCCAATCGGCTCAGCACCGGTGACGTCGACGTGGAGGAAGCGGCCCGGCTGATGATCGACCTGTTCTGGTATGGCCTCAAGGGTTCACCGGCGGAACGGGATGCGGCCGCGGCCCACCCCGAGGCCGGCGGCTCCGACGCCGTCGCCGACTAGACCGCATACGTTCAGGTGGCCCCATGAGCGCCCGCAGCTGGGACCGCCGCGATCTCGAATTCTTCTGCGCGGTAATCGTTGTCGGTCTGCTCGCCGGAGTCGCCGGATTGGTGACGACGTTCGTGTTGCGCGCCGTTCAGCACGCCACCTACCACTACAGTTTCGGCGCACTGCTGGCCGGGGTGGCCGCCAGCAGCCCGATCCGCCGCGTGGTGGGCCCGATGATCGGCGCCGCCCTGGCAGGCCTGGGGTGGTGGTTACTGCGGCGCCGGGCCGAGGTGCCCCCACTGGCGCAGACGATCGCCGGTCGCGGACCCGTCCCGCGGCTGTCCTGGAGCATCGACGCCATGCTGCAGGTGCTGCTCGTCGGGGCGGGGGCATCGCTCGGAAGGGAAGGTGCCCCACGCCAATTCGCCGCCGCACTAAGCGATTTGGGAACAAGTTGGCTCGGGCGGCTTGGCCCGCGCGACCGCGAGATCCTGCTGGCCTGCGCGGCGGGCGCCGGGCTGGGCGCGGTGTACGCGGTTCCGCTTGCCGGGGCGCTGTTCTCGATCCGGATCCTGCTCACCACCTGGCAGCCGCGGGCGGTGGGCGCGGCGCTTCTCTCCTCGGGCTTGGCGGTCGCCGTCGGCTCGGCCATCACCCGCGATCAACCCAACCTGCAGTGGCCGATCGGGGAGTCGACATATCTGCTGACCGCGCACGGATTGTTGCTGGCGCCGGTGGCTTTGGTAGTCGGCTTGGCCTTCAACCGGTTGATGGCCGCGGCCCGGCCGGCCCGCCAGCCACGGACGTGGCTGCTGATTCCCGCGCTCGCGGGCGCGGGCCTGGTGATGGGCATCTGTTCGCACTGGTGGCCCGAGCTGCCCGGGAACGGGCGAAGCATCCTGACCGTGAGCTTGGCCAGCGGCATGACCCTGCTGTCGGCGCTGGCGATCCTGGCGCTGAAACCCCTACTGACCGCGCTGTTTCTGCGCGCCGGCGGGGCCGGTGGGTTGCTGACGCCCTCGCTGGCCACCGGCGCCGCGGCCGGGGCGGCGCTGGTCTTGACGATCAACTGGGCGATGGGAACGCACCTGCACGTGCCGGCGGTGTCGCTGGCCGGTGCCGCAGGGGTGCTCGCGGTGACTCAGGGTTCACCGATCTGGGCGGCGATCTTCGTGTGGGAACTCGCACGCCCGCCGCTGTGGCTGTTTCTACTTTTCCTGTTGACAGCCACCGGCGCCCACGGGCTGAAAGTGCTTGCACGGGGCCCCAGTACGACGCACGCCGGCTAGCTAATCGCCGCCAACTACAGTGCCCGGACCGTGCCGGTCAGGTGCGGGTACCCCTTGGCGATGTTGCGCAGCGAGATGTCCCAGCCGCCATCGTGCTCGTCGATGTAGAGCCCGGTGGTTGCCGGCAACACCACCGGCTTGCCGAACCGCACCGAATAGCGCACCGCATCGGGAATCTGCGCCTCGACATTGGCCAATACCGCTGCGGCGCTGAACATTCCGTGCGCGATCACGGTCGGGAATCCGAACAGCTTGGCCGCCACCGAGTTGGTGTGGATCGGGTTGTGATCGCCCCCGACGTCGGCGTAGCGCCGGATCAGGCCGGGACTGATCCTCAGCACGGTGGACGGCGGCGGCAGCTTCGGCTGCTTCTGCGGCGGCGGCTTGGGTTCGTCAGACAGGCTGGTCCGCTGCTGGTGCAGGAAAGTCGTGACCTGATGCCAGGCGATGTCGTTGCCGACGCTGACGTCGGTCACCAAATCGACCAGCAGGCCCTTGCGGTGCTCGCGAAGGTTCTCGGCGTGCACCCGCACGCCGACGGTATCGGTGACCGCGATCGGGCGGTACTGCGTGATCTGGTTCTCGGTGTGCACCGATCCCATTGCGGCGAAAGGGAAGTCGAAACCGGTCACCAGCGACATCATGGCTGGAAAGGTCAGCGCGAACGGGTAGGTCAGCGGCACATGATTGCCGTAGCGCAGACCGGTGACCCCCGCGTACTCGGCCACGTTCGCACGGTCGATCGGCAGTTCCTCGATGGTCACCGTGCGGGTGGGCAGCTCGCTTCCGCGCGACACCACGGGCAACGCCCCGGCGGCGGCGCGCAGCATGTTCTTCAGGCCGCTTGGCTGATTCATGGCGTTCTCCTCGACAGCCTATGCGCCCAGCATGGCCTGGCCGCAGACGCGAATGACGTTACCCGTCACCGCATTTGAAGCCGGGCTGGCGAAGTAGGCGATGGTTTCCGCGACGTCTACCGGCTGCCCGCCCTGCAGCAGCGAGTTCATCCGGCGTCCCACCTCCCGGGTGGCCAGCGGAATGGCGGCGGTCATCTGGGTCTCGATGAATCCCGGTGCGACGGCGTTGATCGTGATGCCCTTGCCGTAGAGCCCGGGGGCCAGCGACTGGGTGAGCCCGATCATGCCGGCCTTGGTGGTCGCGTAGTTGGTCTGCCCGCGGTTGCCGGCGATGCCGGCCATCGACGACAGGCCGATCACCCGCCCGCCCTCGCCGATGGTGCCGTTGGCTACCAGCCCTTCGGTAAGACGCAGCGGGGCAAGCAGATTGACGGCCAAGACGGCATCCCAGCGCGCGTCGTCCATGTTGGCCAACAGCTTGTCGCGGGTGATGCCGGCGTTGTTGACCAATACGTCGGCGCGGCCGCCGTGGTGCTCGCGCAGGTGCTCGGTGATCTTGTCGACGGCGTCGGAGGCGGTGACGTCGAGCCACAACGCGGTGCCCCCGACCCGGCTGGCCGTCTCGGCCAGCGCCTCGGCGGCCGATTCCACGTCGATCGCGACCACGCGGGCGCCGTCGCGCGCGAACACCTCGGCGATCGTCGCACCGATACCTCGGGCCGCGCCGGTCACGATCGCCACCTTGCCGTCCAGCGGGCGCTCCCAGTCAGCCGGAGGCGTGGAGTCCGCCTCCCCGACGTAGAAGACCTGACCGTCGACGTAGGCCGACTTGGCCGACAAAATGAACCGCATCGTCGATTCCAAGCCCGTTGCGGCGGGTTTTGCGTCCGGCGACAGATACACGAGCGCGACCGTGCTGCCGTTGCGCAGCTCCTTGCCCAGCGACCGGGTGAAGCCCTCCAGGGCGCGCTGCGCGATCCGCTCGTGCGGACTGGCGGCGGCGTCGGGCGTGGTGCCGACCACCGCCACGCGCGCGGAATGGCCCAGATTGCGCAGCAGCGGGGTGAAGAACTCGTACAACCCCTTGAGCCCCTCCGGCGTGGTGATGCCGGTGGCGTCGAACACCAGCCCGCCGAATTTGTCGGCCCAGCGGCCGCCCAGGTTGTTGCCCACCAGGTCGTAATCCGCATCCAGCGCCGCGCGCAGCGGTTCGACGACCCTGCCCTCCCCGCCGATCAGCAGGGCCCCGGCCAGCGGTGGTTCACCCGCCCGGTAGCGACGCAACGTCTCGGGTTGCGGTACGCCGAGCTGCTTGGCGAGAAACGATCCAGGACCGGAATTGACGATCTGGGAGAACAGATCGGACGAAGCCTTGGGAGCCACCGGAGCTACCTTCCATGTTCTTGCGAAATCGGGGTATGCCTTCCGCACAACCGTATCGGGGACGAACTTACTGCAGAGTAAGAACAGTGGGTAGTATGGCCCCGGACGGGCAATTCCCAAACCGATAGACCGCGCAAACACGGAGAAGAACAGTGGCCGCTGCAAGTTCTGAGGCAAGTAAACAGTCCGCTCAGCGCAATTCTGAGCGTCGGCGGGTGGCCGTACTGGGTGGCAACCGCATCCCGTTCGCCCGATCCGACGGTGCGTACGCGGAGGCGTCCAATCAGGACATGTTCACCGCCGCCCTGGGCGGGCTCGTGGACCGCTTCGGACTGGCCGGTGAGCGGCTGGGCGTGGTGGTCGGCGGCGCCGTGCTCAAGCACAGCCGGGACTTCAACCTGACCCGCGAATGCGTGCTGGGCTCGCAGCTGTCATCTCACACACCCGCGTTCGACCTGCAGCAGGCCTGCGGTACCGGCCTGCAGGCAGCCGTCGCCGCCGCCGAGGGCATCGCGGCCGGACGCTACGACGTGGCCGCCGCCGGCGGCGTGGACACCACCTCCGACGCACCCATCGGTCTGGGCGACAACCTGCGCCGGACCCTGCTGAAGTTGCGCCGGGCCAAGTCCAATTTGCAACGGCTGAAGCTGGTGGGCACGCTGCCCGCGACCCTGGGCGTCGAAATCCCGGTCAATAGCGAACCGCGCACCGGGCTGTCCATGGGGGAGCATCAGGCGCTCACCGCCAAGAAGATGGGCATCGCGCGCGTCGCTCAGGACGAGCTGGCCGCGGCCAGCCACCGCAACATGGCCGCGGCCTACGATCGTGGCTTCTTCGACGACCTGGTCACGCCCTTTCTGGGGTTGTACCGCGACGACAACCTGCGCCCGGACTCATCGGCGGAGAAGCTTGCGAAGCTGCGCCCGGTGTTCGGCGTGAAGGCCGGCGACGCGACGATGACGGCGGGCAACTCGACCCCGCTGACCGACGGCGCCTCGGTGGCGCTGCTGGCCACCGACGAGTGGGCGGCCGCTCATTCGCTGACGCCGCTGGCCTACCTGGTGGATTCGGAGACCGCGGCTGTCGACTACGTGAACGGGCGCGACGGCCTGCTCATGGCCCCGACCTACGCTGTGCCGCGGCTGCTCGCCCGTAACGGGCTGAGCCTGCAGGACTTCGACTTCTACGAGATCCACGAGGCGTTCGCCTCGGTGGTCTTGTGCCACCTGCAGGCGTGGGAGTCCGAAGAATATTGCAAGGAGCGCCTCGGCCTGGACGGCGCGTTGGGCGCGATCGACCGGTCCAAGCTCAACGTCAACGGGTCCTCGCTGGCCGCCGGGCACCCGTTCGCGGCCACCGGCGGGCGGATTCTGGCCCAGGCCGCCAAGCAGCTCGCGCAGCGCAAGGCCGAGCAGAAGGGTGGGGGCACGGTGCGCGCCCTGGTCTCGATCTGCGCGGCCGGCGGCCAGGGCGTGGCCGCGATTCTGGAGGCCTGACGGGTCCGCCACCATGTCGCCCGATGCTCGTCATTAATTGCGTCACATCGGGTTTGTCGGCAGGGGGCGCGGGTATCCGACGTACCGGATGACCCCGTGTTGTGGTCTGACCCCCCGACCCCGACGGCAATACGGGGCATCCCCCGAAATGCGACCGCCCGTCCGTCAGCGCGGACTGGCGTACGAAAAGGGCCGCCGCTGGAGTGAGGGGATCCAGCGGCGGCCTTTTTGTTTGTTCTGTCGGCGGTTACGTGGTCACGGTAAATCGCAAATCGCGCGTTGAACGCAAATCCCCCGCTTCGCGGGCGAAGCGGGGGATTGTGCGTGCCGTCCGAGGTGGCTTAGAAGGCGGCCTCGTCGAGCTCCATGATGTCGTTGTCCAGCGTGTCGATCACCTCGCGGGTGCTGGTCAGCAATGGCAGGAAGTTCTTCGCGAAGAACGATGCCACCGCGATCTTGCCCTCGTAGAAGGACCGCTCGTCGCCGCTGGCGCCGGCGTCGAGCGCCGCCACCGCGACCGCCGCCTGACGCTGCAACAACCAGCCGATGACCAGGTCACCGACGCTCATCAGGAAGCGCACCGAACCCAGACCCACCTTGTAGAGGCTGGTCACGTCCTCCTGCGCCGCCATCAGGTAGCCGGTCAGCGTGGCCGCCATCGCCTGGACGTCGGTCAGGGCCTTGGAAAGCAGCTCCCGCTCGGTCTTGAGGCGGCCGTTGCCGGACTCGCTGTCGACGAACTGCTGGATCTGCTCGGACACGTGCGCCAGCGCCACACCCTTGTCGCGGACGATCTTGCGGAAGAAGAAGTCCTGCGCCTGGATGGCGGTGGTGCCCTCGTAGAGCGAGTCGATCTTGGCGTCCCGGATGTACTGCTCGATCGGGTAGTCCTGCAGGAAGCCGGACCCGCCGAACGTCTGCAGGCTCTCGGTGAGCTTGGCGTATGCCTGCTCGGAGCCCACACCCTTGACGAGAGGCAGCATCAGGTCGTTGACCTTGACCGCGAGCTCGGCGTCCACACCGTGCAGCGCCTCGGCGACCGCGGTGTCCTGGTAGGTCGACGTGAAGAGATACAGCGCGCGCAGACCCTCGGCGTAGGCCTTCTGGGTCATCAGCGACCGGCGCACGTCCGGGTGATGCGTGATGGTCACCCGCGGTGCGGTCTTGTCGGTCATCTGGGTCATGTCGGCGCCCTGCACACGAGACTTCGCGTACTCCAGCGCGTTTAGGTAGCCGGTCGACAGGGTCGCGATGGCCTTGGTGCCGACCATCATGCGGGCCTGCTCGATGACGTCGAACATCTGCGCGATGCCGTTGTGCACCTCGCCTACCAGCCAGCCCTTGGCGGGCACGTCGTGCTGGCCGAACGACAGCTCACAGGTCGCCGATACCTTCAGGCCCATTTTGTGCTCGACGTTGGTGACGAACACGCCGTTGCGCTCGCCCAGTTCACCGGTCTCGAAGTCGAACAGGAACTTGGGCACGAAGAACAGCGACAGGCCCTTGGTGCCGGGTCCGGCGCCCTCGGGGCGCGCCAGCACCAGGTGGAAGATGTTCTCGAACAAATCACCGGAGTCGGCGGAGGTGATGAAGCGCTTCACGCCGTCGATGTGCCAGGAGCCGTCGTCCTGCTTGACGGCCTTCGTGCGCCCCGCACCCACGTCGGACCCGGCGTCGGGCTCGGTCAGCGACCATGGTGGCGCCCCAACCGCGCTCGGCGGCGATGACCGCCCACTTCTTCTGCTCTTCGGTCGCCAGCTTGTAGAAGATGCTGGCGAATCCGGCCCCGCCGCCGTACATCCAGACCGCCGGGTTGGCACCCAGCAGGTGCTCGTGCAGGGCCCACAGCAGGGCCTTGGGCATCGGCATGCCGCCGAGCTCCTCTTCGATGCCGACCTTGTCCCACCCGGCCTCGGTGACGGCCTGTACCGACTTCTTGAAAGCGTCCGGCAGCGTGACCGAGTGCGTCTTGGGGTCGAACACCGGCGGATTGCGGTCACCCTCGACGAAGGAGTCCGCGACCGGACCCTCGGCGAGTCGGCTGATCTCGCTCAGCATTTCTTGGGCTGTGTCGGCGTCCAGGTCGGCGTATTCGCCCTGGCCCAGCGCCTTGTCAACGCCCAGAACCTCGAACAGGTTGAATACCTGGTCACGGACGTTGCTCTTGTAGTGGCTCACTACGGTCCTCCTCGTTGAGAATGCCACTTGTGGTTGGGTACTAGGTCTAAGTTACCCACCAGTAACAACACTAAAATATCGCCCGCGTCAGTGGGATGCAAGTCAATGTGAGCTAAATTTCATTGCCTAATTAACCAACCGGTTGGGAAGCTGCTGGTGATGGCATCAAAATCGGATCTACCTGCGGCGATGACCGACACATGACCGATGTGCGCCGCGTCACTACCACGCCCTATGAGATGCCGACGGTGGACCTGCGGGTCGACCCAGCCCGCCTGCGAGAGGGGCTGCGGGAGGCCGGCCACGAGGTCGGGTTCTTCTATCTGACCGGCCATGGCGTGGCGCCGGAGCTGGCGGCGCGGGTGCTCGACGTGTCGCGCAGACTGTTCGAGCTGCCGCAACCGGACAAGGACGCCATCGCGATGGTGCGCAGCCCGCACTTCCGCGGCTACACCAGGCTGGGTGGCGAGCTGACGCGCGGCGAGGTGGATTGGCGTGAGCAGATCGACGTCGGCCCGGAGCGCGCGCCGATCGATGGGCTGGACAAGTCCGACTATCGATGGCTGCAGGGGCCCAACCAGTGGCCGGCCGGGCTCCCGGACCTGCCCCGAATCGTCGAGGAGTGGGACGCCGCGCTGTCCGCGGTGGCCCGCACCCTGCTGCGGCACTGGGCGGCTTCGCTGGGCAGTCCATCCGATGTGTTCGACTCGGCCTTCGCCGAGGCGCCGGCCACGTTGATCAAGATCATCCGCTACCCGGGACGCGCGTCCAGCGCGCAGGGCGTGGGTGCGCACCGTGACTCCGGTGTGCTGACCCTGTTGCTGGCCGAGCCGGGCAGCACCGGCCTGCAGGTGCGGCGGGGCGGCGGCGCCGGCGGGAAAGAAGACGATCCCGAGGACGGCTGGATCGACGTGCCGCCGCGTGAGGGGGCGTTCATCGTCAACATCGGTGAGCTGCTGGAGGTGGCGACGCGCGGGTACCTGCGGGCTACCGAGCACCGGGTCAAGCTTCAGGGTCGGGCGGGAGGCCGCATCTCGGTGCCTTACTTCTTCAACCCGCGCCTGGACGCCCAGATACCGGTGCTGTCGCTGCCCGAGGTGCTCGCGGCGCGGGCGCGGCGGGTGGAAGACCCGTCCGACCCGATCTTCGCGGTCTATGGCCGCAACGCCTGGAAGAGCAGGCTGCGGGCCCACCCGGATGTGGCGGCGGCGCATGGATATTCGGCAGAACGCTTAGAAAACAGGTAAGGGCAGCCGCGTCGGCAAGCCACGCGCCGGGTATGGTCACATCCGAGAATCCCGTCTCCGGCTATAGGGGCGAATAGGTCCGGTGAACTCGAATAACAAGCTGACAGCGTCGTCACTTCGTGAGGCCTTCGGTCATTTCCCGTCGGGTGTCGTGGCAATCGCCGCCGAGGTGAACGGAACTCGGGAAGGCCTGGCGGCCAGCACCTTTGTTCCCGTCTCGCTGGAGCCGCCGCTGGTGTCGTTCTGCGTGCAGAACACCTCCACGACCTGGCCCAAACTCAAGGATCTGCCGATGCTGGGCATCAGCGTGCTCGGCGAGGAGCACGACGAGGCCGCGCGCACCCTGGCCGCGAAAACCGGCGACAGGTTCGCGGGGTTGGAGACGGTTTCCCGATCGACCGGCGCGGTGTTCATCAAGGGCACGGGTCTTTGGCTGGAAAGCGCGATCGAGCAGCTGATTCCCGCCGGGGACCACACCATCGTGGTGCTGCGGGTCAACGAGGTGACGGTGGACGCCAATGTGGCGCCCATCGTTTTTCATCGGAGCGTATTCCGCCGCCTCGGCGCGTAATCGCGTTGCTCGGCAGGTTGCCCGGCTACGGGCGCTGACTCAACTCGTGGCGGAAATCGTCGATACGGTGTTCGATTTCGGCGGCGTCGCCGTGCCGTCTGTCCTTATGGGCCAGCTGGGCCCGCACCGACAACTGCCGGATCGCCGTGCGAATCTGGTTGATGCTGGCGGTTTCTCGCGTCGGGTTCATCCACTGCCTTTCCGGTCGTAACTCGACCGCCGTTGCCGGCGGCACGACAGGACGCAGTTCGGTTACCCGATGCCGCCCGGTCCTTAACGCCCGGCCGGCCGCCCGGGGTCAGCGACGGAACAGCTTGTTTCCGAGCCACACCACCGGGTCGTACTTGCGGTCGGCCACCCGCTCTTTCATCGGGATCAGCGCGTTGTCGGTGATCTTGATGTTCTCCGGGCAGACCTCGGTGCAGCACTTGGTGATGTTGCAGTAGCCCAGGCCGTGCTCGTCCTGAGCGTCGTTGCGCCGGTCGCGGGTGTCCAGCGGGTGCATTTCCAGCTCGGCGATCCGCATCAGGAAGCGGGGACCGGCGAACGCCTTCTTGTTCTCCTCGTGGTCGCGGACCACGTGACATACGTTCTGGCACAGGAAGCACTCGATGCACTTGCGGAACTCCTGGGAGCGTCCGACGTCTTCTTGCGCCATCCGGTATTCGCCGGGCTGCAGGTCCTTTGGCGGCGCGAAAGACGGTATCTCGCGGGCCTTTTCGTAGTTGAACGAGACATCGGTGACCAGGTCACGAATCACCGGGAACGTCCGCAGCGGCGTGACGGTGACGACCTCGTCCTCGGCGAATGTGGACATCCGGGTCATGCAGAGCAGCCGCGGCTTGCCGTTGATCTCGGCCGAGCAGGAGCCACACTTGCCCGCCTTGCAGTTCCACCTGACCGCCAGGTCGGGCGTCTGGGTCTGCTGCAGGCGATGGATGATGTCGAGGACGACCTCGCCCTCGTTGACCTCGACCGTGAAATCCTGCAGACCACCGTCGGCGTCGTCGCCGCGCCACACCCGCATCGTCGCGTTGTAGGTCATTTACTTCTCCCGTCTGGGGTCCGTCCTGGGTGTCCGGCGAGTTCTTCGTCGGTGTAGTACTTCTCCAGCTCGGCGATGTCGAACAGCTCCAGCAGGTCGGACCGCATCGGCGTCTGATCCTTCTTCGTGATGGTGATGTCGGGAATCACCTCATCGCCGCCTGCCGCCTCACAGACCAGCAGCACCTTGCGCCACGACGAGTCCATCGCCGGGTGGTCGTCGCGGGTGTGGCCGCCGCGACTCTCGGTGCGTTGCAGCGCGGCCTTGGCGACGCATTCGCTGACCAGCAGCATGTTGCGCAGGTCGATGGCCAGGTTCCAGGCCGGGTTGTACCGGCGCTGCCCCTCGACGTGCAGGTTCTTGAACCGCTCACGCAGCTTGTCGAGCCGCCCCAACGCCTCCGAGACCTCGTCGGCCTTGCGGATGATGCCGACGAGGTCGTTCATCGACTGCTGCAACTCCAGCTGCAGGGTGTACGGGTTCTCCCCGGCGGCGCCGTTGGCCGGCGCCTCGAAGGGGGACAGCGCCCGCTTGGCCGCCGCGTCCACGGCGCCCTCGGCGATTGTCGGGCGGCTGTTCAGGGCCCGCACATAGTCGGCCGCACCCAGGCCGGCGCGCCGGCCGAACACCAGAAGGTCCGACAGCGAGTTGCCGCCCAGCCGGTTCGAGCCATGCATGCCGCCGGAGCATTCGCCGGCGGCGAAGAGCCCGGGGACCGTGGCCGCTCCGGTGTCGGCGTCCACCTCGACGCCGCCCATCACGTAGTGGCACGTCGGCCCGACTTCCATCGGCTCCTTGGTGATGTCGACCCCGGCCAGTTCCTTGAACTGGTGGTACATCGACGGCAGCCGGCGGTTGATCTCCGCCGGCGTCAGCCGCGAGGCGATATCCAAAAAGACGCCGCCGTGCGGGCTGCCCCGTCCGGCCTTGACCTCAGAGTTGATCGCCCGCGCGACCTCGTCGCGCGGCAGCAGGTCCGGAGTGCGGCGCGCCGAGTCGTTGTCCTTGAGCCACTGGTCGGCCTCTTGCTCGGTTTCGGCGTACTGCCCCTTGAACACCGAGGGTATGTAGTCGAACATGAACCGCTTGTCGTCGGAGTTCTTCAGCACCCCGCCGTCACCGCGGACGCCCTCGGTGACCAGGATCCCCTTCACACTCGGCGGCCACACCATGCCCGTCGGGTGGAACTGGACGAACTCCATGTTGATCAGCGACGCGCCCGCCCGCAGGGCAAGCGCGTGGCCGTCGCCGGTGTACTCCCACGAGTTCGAGGTGACCTTGAACGACTTGCCGATCCCGCCGGTGGCCAGCACCACCGCGGGCGCCTCGAACAAGACGAAGTTTCCGCTTTCGCGGATGTAGCCGAACGCCCCCGCGATCGCGTCGCCGTCCTTGATCAGCTCGGTGATCGTGGTTTCGGCGAACACCCTGATCCGGGCTTCGTAGTCGCCGAGCTCGGCGTAATCCTCCTGCTGCAGCGAGACGATCTTCTGCTGCATCGTGCGGATCAGTTCCAGGCCGGTGCGGTCACCGACGTGTGCCAGCCGCGGGTAGGTGTGCCCGCCGAAGTTGCGCTGGCTGATCTTGCCGTCCTTGAGGCGATCGAACAGCGCGCCATAGGTTTCCAGCTCCCAGACGCGGTCCGGGGCTTCCTTCGCGTGCAGTTCGGCCATGCGCCAGTTGTTCAGGAATTTCCCGCCGCGCATCGTGTCGCCGAAGTGGGTCTTCCAGTTGTCCTTCGGGTTGGTGTTGCCCATGGAAGCTGCGCAGCCGCCCTCGGCCATCACCGTGTGGGCCTTGCCGAACAGGGACTTGCACACCACCGCGACCCGCAAACCCCGTTCGCGCGCTTCGATAACCGCACGCAGTCCGGCGCCCCCGGCACCGATCACGACCACGTCGTAGGTGTGCCGCTCGATTTCGACCATCAAACCCTCGCTAGCTAAATTCTGAAACTATTTCGAAACGGCTTGTCAGCCAATAAATCTCGGGTCAGGAATGGTGCCGCTGGCCACCAGCGCGATGTAGAAGTCGGTGAGCATCAGGGTGCCCAGCGTGATCCACGCGTACTGCTTGTGCCGGGTGTTGATTTTGCTGACCTGGGTCCAGATCCAGTACCGCACAGGGTGTTTGGAGAAGTGCTTGAGCCGCCCGCCGGTGATGTGCCGGCACGAATGGCAGGACAGCGTGTAGACCCACAGCATGATGACGTTGCCGACCATGATCACGTTGCCCAGGCCAAACCCGAATCCACCGGGTCCGTGATCGGAATGGAACGCCACGATCGCGTCGTAGGTGTTGATCACCGAGATGATGCCGGCGATGTAGAAGAAGTACCGGTGGGAGTTTTGGATGATCAGCGGGAGTTTGGTCTCGCCGCTGTAGTGCACGCGGGGCTCGGCCACCGCGCAGGCGGTGGGCGACTGCCACACCGTGCGGTAATAGGCGCCGCGGTAGTAGTAGCAGGTCAGCCGGAACAGCAGCAGGAACGGCAGTGTCAGCGCCGCGAACGGCAGCCACCACACGTTCGGCAGGATTTGCGGCCAGAAGTCGCTGGCGCCGCCACAAGCGTTGCTGAGACAAGGTGAGTAGAACGGCGTCAGGTAATGGTATTGCGCGACGAAGAAGTCACCCCGCTGGAACGCCCGGGCTGTCGCATAAATAATGAATGCGGCGAAGCCCAGATCGATTCGCAGCGGCGACATCCACCACCGGTCGGTGCGTAGGGTGCGTTGCTGGATACGGGCGCGCGTGGGTGAAAAGACACCGGACGCAGGACGGTTCGCCGTGGGTGCGCTCATTTAGTGTGTTCCTCTTCGAACGGGCTGTAGGTCGAAGGGTACACAGAGGAAAGCCCCCCTTTTCTGGGGGGCTTGGGTTGTTCAGGCCCTGTTGTGACCGCCGACACCCTCGTCGTCGACATCGCGCCAGAATTCGCTGTCGTACTGGGTATCTGGAATGACGATCTTCTCGCCGGACTGCTGCACGGTGGCGCCCGCCAGGTCCAATTCGGACACGTCGGAATCGAGCAGGTCGACGTCGGACAGGATGCGATCGGCGTCGATGACGATGCGCCGCATGGCCGGGCTGTCACCGTATCGGGCCCGCAGCGAGCTGACGCAGCGCCGCAGACCGCCGATGAGGTCGTGCAGTTCGGCGAATTCGGTCGCGCCAGTCGTGCTCGGCGTGCGAGTCAAAGGATCTCCTCGGCAGTGTTTCGGATCACAGTACGCCCTCGATACTATCCACGGCACACGCCAGACGTCAGTCCGGTTTAGCCCGGATGCCGAGGGAGTAAACACTTATGACGGGACAAACACCGGCGGAGCGGGCCGCAACGCTGCTGGAACTGCACCGGCCCGGCAACCCGGTCGTCCTGCCGACCGTGTGGGATGCCTGGTCGGCCCGGCTGGCGACGGGCGCCGGATTCGCCGCGCTCACGGTGGGCAGCCATCCGATGGCGGACTCGATCGGCAAACCCGACAACGAGGGCATGTCGTTCGACGACGTCCTGGCCCGGGTCGCGCAGATCACCGCCGCGGTGGAGGTCCCGGTGTCGGTGGACATCGAATCCGGCTACGGACAACCGGCCGCCCGGCTGATCGAAGGGCTGCTGGGCGTCGGGGCCGTCGGGCTGAACATCGAGGACACCGTGCACTCGGAGGGCAAGCGTTTGCGGTCCGCCGACGAACACGCCGAGTTGGTCGGAGAACTGAGGTCGGCCGCCGACGCGGCCGGGGTGCACGTCGTCATCAATGCCCGGACCGATCTGTTTTTGCGCCAGGACGGTGAGGCCGCCGATCGTGTCGAGCGCGCGGTGGCGCGTCTGAACAAGGCCGCCGCCGCGGGCGCCGATGTCCTGTACCCGGTGGGCCGCCACGATCCCGACACGTTGCGGCGCCTGACCGCCGAGTTGGAGCTTCCGGTCAACGCGATCGCCCTGCCAGACCAGGACGACCCGGCGTCGTTCGGTCCGCTGGGCGTCGCGCGCATCAGCTTCGGACCGTTCCTACAGGCCGCGTTGGCGAGCCGGGCCGCGGAGTTGCTGGCCCGCTGGGGCTGACGCGAAATCCGGCGGAGCCGTTGAGACTCCGCCGGATTCGCGTACTTCGCTACGGACTGGCCGCAGTTATTTGGTGATCTCGATGCGCTGCGCCTGGCTGCCGGTGGCGTAAGCGCCGGCGACCCGTACCGTGAGCACACCCGCGTCGTAGGTCGCCGTGATGGCGTCGCCGGTGACGTGGGCGGGCAGCTGGAACGACCGGCGGAACGACCCGTACCGGATCTCCCGCAGCGTGCGGCCTTCCTTCTCCTCCGAGTGCTCGTCACGGTGTTCGCCGTGGATGACCAGGCGGCCGCGGTCCACCTCGACCTTGACGTCCTTATCGACGTCAACGCCGGGGAGTTCGACCCGTACGATCGCGTCGTCGCCGTCCTTGACGATCTCGGCGGCGGGCTTGAAGCCGCTGGTCGCCGGGGTGTTCCAGTCCGCCGCGGCGGCGGGGCCGAAAAAGTCGCGCAACCACCGGTCGGTGTCCCAGGCCGGTCGCGACCACAATGCGAGGTTGCTCATGACGCTTTCCCTTCTAATTCCTTGAGCTTCATTGTGAGATTCCTGTGACCGGCGCCTTGGCGACCGGCTACTAGGTCAAACATGAGTCGACCACGCTAAAGTTCCACCTCGTCGTTCGCCGGCAGCGAACGATCAATCACAGCCGTTCCTGTGAGTTGTGAGATCCTCGTCATAGGACCGTCACATTGCGCGAAAAGAACGTAATTTCCGGCCGTTAGTCTCAAAGCCATGTCTGCAGACGGGATTTCGCGCGCCAGCTGTGCGCCGCGTCACATCATCGTAGTCGGACATGGCATGGTGGGGCACCGGTTCGTCGAGGCGCTGCGCGCCCGTGACACCGAGGGACTGTGGCGCATCACGGTTTTCGCCGAGGAGAGCCGACGCGGCCTACGACCGCGTGGGGCTGACTTCCTACACCGAAAGCTGGGATCGCAAGCTACTGGCCTTGCCTGGCAACGAATATGCGGGTGACGAGCAGGTCCGGCTGGTACTGAACCAGCGCGTTACCGAAATAGACCGCGCGGCAAAGGCGGTGGTCACCGCCGACGGTCGGCGACACGGCTACGACACGCTGGTGCTTGCAACCGGGTCGTACGCCTTCGTGCCGCCGGTGCCTGGTCACGATCTGCCCGCCTGTCACGTGTACCGCACGCTCGACGATCTCGATGCCATCCGTGCCGATGCCCGGCGCACGGTCGAAACATCGCACGCTGCCGCGGGCGTCGTCATCGGCGGCGGCCTGCTCGGGCTGGAAGCCGCTAATGCGCTGCGCCAGTTCGGCTTGCAGACCCACGTGGTCGAGATGATGCCGCGGCTGATGGCCCAGCAGATCGACGAGGCCGGCGGTTCATTGCTGGCCAGGATGATCGGTGAGCTCGGCATCTCGGTGCACGTCGGCACGGGCACCGAATCGATCGAGTCGGTGGACCATTCGGACGGCTCCACCTCGGTGCGGGTGAGCCTCACCGACGGCCAGGTCATCGACGCCGGTCTGGTGATCTTCGCGGCAGGCGTCCGGCCGCGCGACGAGCTGGCCGCCGCCGCCGGGTTAAAGCGCGCCGAGCGCGGCGGGGTACTCACCGACGTGGCCTGCCAGACAAGCGATCCCGACATCTACGCGATCGGCGAGGTCGCCGCGATCGGTGGCCGGTGCTACGGACTGGTGGGGCCCGGTTACACCTCCGCCGAGGTGGTGGCCGACCGGCTGCTGGACGGCGTCGCCGAGTTCGGTGAGGCCGACCTGTCCACGAAGCTCAAACTGCTGGGCGTCGACGTGGCCAGCTTCGGTGACGCGATGGGCGCGACCGAGAACTGCCTCGAGGTCGCCATCAACGATGCGGTCAACCGAACGTACGCCAAGCTCGTGCTGTCCGACGACGCCAAGACGCTGCTCGGCGGTGTGCTGGTCGGCGACGCATCGTCCTACGGGGTGCTGCGTCCCATGGTCGGCAGCGAGCTGCCCGGCGACCCGCTCGCGCTGATCGCGCCGGCCTCCTCGGGCGGTAGTACGGCGTTGGGTGTTGGGGCGCTGCCGGATTCCGCACAGATCTGCTCGTGCAACAACGTCACCAAGGGTGATTTGAAGTGTGCGATCGCCGACGGCTGCGCGGACGTCCCCGCGCTCAAGTCGTGCACCTCGGCGGGAACCTCATGTGGGTCCTGCGTCCCGCTGCTCAAGCAGCTGCTGGAAACCGAGGGTGTGGAGCAGTCCAAGGCCCTGTGCGAGCACTTCAGTCAATCGCGTGCGGAGCTTTTCGAGATCATCTCCGCCACCGAGATCCGGACCTTCTCCGGTCTGCTCGAGCGCTTCGGCCGCGGAAAGGGTTGCGACATCTGCAAACCCGTGGTCGCCTCTATCCTGGCTTCCACGGGTTCGGAACACATCCTCGAAGGCGAGCAGGCCTCGCTGCAGGATTCCAACGACCACTTTCTGGCCAACATCCAGAAGAACGGCAGTTACTCGGTGGTGCCCCGGGTGCCCGGCGGCGATATCAAGCCCGAACACCTGATCCTGATCGGCCAGATCGCCCAGGACTTCGGCCTTTACACCAAGATCACCGGTGGGCAGCGGATCGACATGTTCGGCGCCCGGGTCGACCAACTGCCGGAGATCTGGAAGCGCCTGGTCGACGGCGGCATGGAATCCGGCCACGCGTACGGCAAGGCGTTGCGCACGGTGAAAAGCTGCGTGGGCACCGACTGGTGCCGTTACGGGCAGCAGGATTCGGTGCAACTGGCCATCGATCTGGAATTGCGCTACCGCGGCCTGCGTGCGCCGCACAAGATCAAGATGGGTGTCTCGGGGTGCGCGCGCGAATGCGCCGAGGCCCGGTCCAAGGACGTCGGTGTCATCGCCACCGAAAAGGGCTGGAACCTCTACGTCGGCGGCAACGGCGGTATGACGCCCAAGCACGCGCAGCTGTTGGCCAGCGATCTGGATACCGAAACACTGGTCCGCTACGTCGACCGGTTCGTCATGTACTACATCCGGACGGCGGACCGGCTGCAACGCACTGCGCCGTGGGTCGATTCACTCGACGGGGGCCTCGACCACGTGCGTGAGGTCGTGTGTGACGACTCGCTGGGACTGGCAGCGGAATTCGAAGCCGCAATGGAGCGGCACGTCGAGAACTACAAGTGCGAATGGAAGGGCGTGCTCGACGACCCGGACAAGCTGTCGCGTTTCGTCTCGTTCGTCAACGCCCCAGATGCCGTCGACTCGACGGTGGAATTCACCGAGCACGCCGGACGCAAAATCCCTGTGTCCATCGGCATGCCGCGGGTTCGAGAAGCGACAACTACCGAGGAATGAGGAAGCGATCATGACACTTCTCAACGACATCCAGGTGTGGACCCGCGCTTGCGCCTACGACCACCTCATTCCGGGTCGCGGAGTGGGCGTTCTGCTCGACGACGGCTCCCAGGCGGCGCTGTTCCGGCTCGATGACGGCTCGGTGCACGCGGTCGGCAACGTCGACCCATTCTCCGGCGCTGCGGTCCTGTCCCGCGGGATCGTGGGAGACCGCGACGGCAGGGTCACGGTCCAGTCGCCCATCCTGAAGCAGGCATTCTCGCTCGAAGACGGTTCCTGCTTAGACGATCCGGGTATTTCGGTGCCCGTGTACCCGGTGCGGATCACGGCCGACGGCTACGTTCAGATCGCGCGCGACTACGAGCGGCGGGCGGCCTGAGTCTTCACCGGGTGATGTCGCCGACCAGGTAGCGCTGCATCGTCGGCCCGATCGCGTCGACGAGTGCGTCCACGGACATGGAATGCAGTGGCTCGGAGCGGATGCCGTAGCGCATGATGCCCAGACCCACCAATTGTGAGGCGCACAGCGAGGCCCGCAGGGCCGCCTTGTCGGCCCCCAAGATTTTGAGCAGCGGGCCAAAGACCGGGCCGACGAACATGTTCTGCACGATCTCGGCGGTCTTCGCCATCCCCGTCGACGCGATGGCGCTGGCCGCAAACGGGCCGCCACCCGCGGCGTCCCAGGTCGTGATCAGCATGCGCAGGGTCCGGCGACCCACCTGGTTGACCCCGCCCGTGACAATCCGGTCGATGAATTCCGGTGTGTCGAAGGGCAACCGCAACATCTTGGCGACCGGGTCGAGGATCCCACGCGCTGGCTCTTCGCGACGGGGCATGGTGTCAGGATCACCTGTCTGAGAGCAAAGATCAAGGAAGTCCGGGTCACCGGCGTGGCTAGCCGGCAGGCTTTTGGCGCTAGGGAATGAAACGCACGCTGCGACCGTGCGTCAGCTGGTGTGGGCTCGATCGGCGCGACGCGTGGCGGGCGGTGGGGGCCAGGACCGGCGGCAGGGCCCGCCGGAACCGGTTCGCGACCAGGCGCGCCAGCCCCGGATGGGTGCCCAGTGGTTCGCTGACCAGGTCGGCGCCGCAGCCGTGCAGCCGTTGCTGAAACAGGCCATCGGCCAGTAAATATGACGCGACCACGACGCGACCGCCGGCGCGGCGCGCGCGAGCCCGGTCCACGGCCTCGGGCAACCGCGGTTCACCGGTGGCCGCGAACGCCAGGCTCACCCGCGATCCGGTCAGCGCGGACAGCAACGTCGCGGTGGTGTGCAGGTCCCCGCGCGCCTTTTCATCCGATGTTCCCGCGGCCGCCAGAATCACCGAATCGCCCGGTCGCCAGCCGCATTTCACCAGCTGGTCACCGACGATCCGGGCAATCTGACCGCTCGGACCCAATGAGGGTGTGACGATCACGTTCGGGTGCGCACTGATCGCGACGTGGGCGGGCAGGTCGGTCCGGACGTGGTATCCGCGCGACAGGAAGGCGGGCACCACGATGGCGGGCCGGTCGTCCGTGGTCGCGCGGACCAGAACCTCGCTGGGGGTGGGTCCCACCACGTCCACGAAGGCGACCTCTACCGTGCTGCGGACGAGCGTACTCACCTGTGCCGCAAGGTCTTCGATCATCGCCACGCCACCCGGTCTGCGGGTGCCGTGTGCTACCAGGATCAGCGCCATGGGGAGTCTTCCGGATGATCGATCGCGAGCCGGTAACCGCGCTTGACCACCGTCGCGACGATGTTTTTGTCGCCCAACGCCGTTCGCAGCCGCAGCACCGCGGTGTCGACAGCGTGTGGGTCGTTGCTGTTGCCGGGCAGTACCCGTAGCAAGTCGTTGCGTGCGACGACATCGCCCGGGCGCTGCGCCAGCGCCCGCAGGGTAGCCATGCCGGATCCCGACAGCGACTTCACCGAACCGTCGACCAGCACGCAGGTTCCGCGGATCTCGATGTCATGGCCGGCCGCGCGGATGGCGCACGACCGCAAAGGCGGAAGTTCCTGGGCGATGTGGCGCGCCAACGCCCCCAACCGCATGCGCTCGGGCGACGACGTCGGGATCCCCGCACGAATCAACGGCTGCGCGGTGACCGGGCCGACACACATCGCGTGCACGTCACTGCGAAGTGCTTGCAGCAGTTGCTCTTCGATGCCCAGCTCGCGGCTGCGCTCCAGCATCGCCGCACCTGCCGGTGCGGAGGTGAAGGTCACCGCGTCGAACTGCCGGCGCGCAACCGAGGCGACGAGTTGGTCGAAATCGCCACCGGACGGTGTTGGTTTCCAGCGGTATACGTGAATGGGCACCACCTGCGCGCCCGCCGATCGCAACCCATTGATGAATTCCGGGAACGGATCCCACCCGTCGGCCGCGCCGTGCAGCTGAACGGCGATCCGCTTACCGGCGACATCCGATTCGAGGAGGTATCGCAAGACTTCGCGCGACGATTCGGATTTCGGGGACCACTCCTCGTGCAGACCGGCGGCGCGCAACGCCCCGGTCGCCTTCGGGCCACGGGCTACGATCCGAGACTTGGAAAGCGACGCCAGCAGTTGGGTTGCCAGGCCCCAGCCGTCGGCCGCGGCGACCCAGCCGCGAAAGCCGATGCCGGTGTGCGCCACCAAGATATCGGGAGGCTGGGCGATCACCGCTTCGGTCTGGTTTTGTAGATCTTCGTCTTCGGGCAGCGCGATGATGTTGATGGCCGCGGCGCTGGAGACCTCGGCGCCGTTGCGGCGCAGCAATGCGCACAGCTCCTCGGCACGGTTCGCCGATGTGACGGCGATCCGGTATCCGGTCAGCGGCGCTGAGTCTGGTGGGGCCAGTGGCGGGGCCATATGAAGTGTGTATGCCTGCGAGGTTTCGGTTGCGTTACCGGTCAATTGCTGTGGCATTGCCCGTGTTGCGACTCCGCTCACACACGCTCCACCTCGGTTTTCGGCGCCGACCCGGGCAGCTCCGGCGCCGTCACGGGCCGGCGCACATAGACCATCCAGGTCATGATCGCGGCCACGACGTAGGAAGCCAGAAAGACCCAGTACGCCGACGTCTCCGTGCCGGTGGTCAGGTAGGACTGGCGCAACGCCAGGTTGATTCCCACACCGCCGAGTGCGCCGACGGCGGAGCAGATGCCGATCAGCGATCCCGAATAAGCACGGGCCCAATGACGACGTTCGTCCCCGCTCATGTCCAGCGAGCGGCTGCGGGCCTCGTAGACCGAGGGGATCAACTTGAACACCGACCCGTTGCCCGCGCCGGACAGGATGAACAACACCAAGAAGCCGGTGACGTAGCCGGCCATGCTGGTGGAGTGCGTCTCGGCGTGGTGATCATCGAAGGCGCTGACGGTGACCAGAAGCCCGGCGGCCAGCGTCATGCCGGCGAGGACGCCCAGGGTGACGCGGCTGCCGCCGATGCGATCGGCCAACCGGCCACCGTAGATGCGCGCCAGTGAGCCCAGTAGGGGACCGAGGAAGGCCAACTGCGCGGCATGCAGCGCCGCATGTCTTGGGCTTTCCCCACTTGCCGCGAAGTTGACCTGCATCACCTGCCCGAAGGCGAACGAGAAGCCGATCCAGGAGCCGAAGGTGGCGATGTAGAGCAGCGAGATCACATGCGTATCGCGCTCGAACAGGATCGAGCGCATAGTGCTCAGCTGGGTGCCGTGATTGATGTTGTCCATAAACAGCGCGGCCGCGATTCCCACGGCGACCAGCAACACCAAGTACATCCCGCACACCAGGTACGGCGCCTGATGCCCTGCGGTGGCCA
The DNA here is from genome assembly GCA_963849935.1 of uncultured Actinomycetota bacterium. Lineage (GTDB taxonomy): Bacteria > Actinomycetota > Actinomycetes > Mycobacteriales > Mycobacteriaceae > Mycobacterium. The sequence continues at coordinate 283,364 of CAWKJQ010000015.1, read as the reverse complement.
GCACCAGAAGACCGACCAACTGGATCAGGGCCACCCCCAGATTGGCCACGCCGGCGTTGACGGCCAGCGCGGCGCCCTTGAGCCGCTGCGGGTAGAAGGCATTGACGTTGGCCAGCGAGGCGGCGTAGTTGCCGCCGCCCAGCCCGGTCACGGCGGCGCACAGCACGAACAGCCACAGTGGCAGACCGGGATTGGCCAACAACGCGATCGTGCCGGCAGTCGGGATCAGCAACACGAAGGCTGAGAACGTCGTCCAGTTGCGGCCGCCGAAGGCCGCGATGCCCAGGGTGTAGGGGATCCGGGCGCAACCACCGACCAAGGTGGCCACCGCACCCAGCAGCAGCTTGTCGCTGGCGGCGAAGCCGTAGACGGCCCGCGGCATGAACAGCGCCATGACGGGCCACAGGGTCCAGATCGAAAACGCCACGTGGTCACCGGCGATCGTGCAGAGCAGGTTGCGCCGGGCGATCTTCTTGTTGCCGGCCTCCCAGGCCGCCGTGTCTTCCGGGTTCCAGTCCACGATGCGATGGTTGCGGCCCACCCGATCGCCACCTTTCCTCGCCCTTGCGCTCATACTCGCGGGCCCGCCGATGAGAGTGCTTTAGCTCGTTCGGATTTCGAGACGATAGGCGGTGGCGTCTCGACGGCATCCCGCCGGTTGGCGTGCATACAGATCCCTCTCCTCAGGCCTCGCAACCGCGCATCGACCGCGCCAGCGCCCATCGCGCTCACCCGGTATCGGGAAAGCGGTTCGGAGACTGGCTTTCGGCGCTCGGGCGCCCCGGATGGAGGGGCGTGCCCCGCCGTACGGTCCGATGCTCACATTTACGACGAGAGCGGGTCAACCGGAACGGGTCAATATCGCCTGTTAGTTGTTTACCAGTTATCTGGTAACTCCCTGAGGGCCAACCAATCTGCGACGGCGCGCCTCGAGCCGGTCGAATGCGCGCCGGCAGCAAGTGATTTCACGCATACTCCCACTCTCGTGTGAGCCGGAATACACTTGCCCGACGCCGGGAGGCGTCACGCGATTCGTGCTAGGAAAATGGCCAGCTCGTGGCCGCGGAGTTGGCACCGACCAAGGCCCTGGGCCGCGACCAGTGCAGTCGCACCTCCTGGCCGGGCCGCACCTGGGCGATCTTGTCGACGTCCTCGTCGATCACCACACCGATCACCGGGTAGCCGCCGGTGACTGGATGGTCGGGACCGAGGATCACCGGTAACCCGTTGGGCGGCACCTGAATTGCGCCGCGGGTGGCACCCTCGCTGGGCAGCTGCCGGTCCGGGTAACGGTGCTGCAGTGGTCGGCCGGTCAACCGCATACCCACCCGGTCGCTGCGGTCCGAGGCCATCCAATCGGTGTGCACCAGGGCATCGGGGTCGACGAACCAATCATCGCGCGGCCCCGGCACCACGAACAGCTCGACGACGCCGGCGGTGATGGCCGCGACCGGCGCCTGGTCCAGTTCGGGGTAGGCGTCGGTGTGCTCGCCGATCGGCAGCCGGTCGCCGCTCTGCAGCGGCGTCGGGCCGATGGCCGACATCACGTCGTAGCTGCGCGAGCCCAGCACCGGCTCCGCGCAGATCCCGCCACGGATCGCCAGGTAGCTGCGCAGCCCCGCGCGGGGGACGCCCAGCGAGATCACCTCGCCATCGCGCACACGGTGAATGCTGTTGGTGCCGAACTTGATTCCGTTGACGGTGGGGTCGGTGTCGGCGCCCGTCACCGCGATGTCGACGTCGCCGCCGCGGACCCTGGCCGCGAAGCCACCGAACGTCACTTCCACGGTGGCGCGGTCGTCGGGGTTGGCCACCAGCCGGTTGGCCAGCCTGTGCGCGCGCCGGTCGGCGGCTCCGGACCGGCTCACCCCCAGATGGGCCAGCCCCGGCCGGCCGAGGTCTTGGATGACGGCGAACGGTCCGGTGCGGAGGATCTCCAGGATCGGCACGGCTATCTCCTCAATTAGGTGGCGACCCGCTTCGCCCGTTGGGCCGCGCTCGCGATCGCCATTGGTCAGACGGCCCGGAACTGAACCCACATGCCCTGGGTCAACAACGCCGGGTTCGGCCGCTGCAAGTCCCACAGCACCGCATCGGTGCGACCGATGAGTTGCCAACCGCCGGGGGATTGACGCGGATAGACCGCGCTGAATTCACCGGCGAGACCGACGGAGCCGGCGGGCACCGACGTCCTCGGCTCAGGGCGGCGCGGCACCCGCAGGCGGGGGTCGCCATCGACCAGATACGCGAAACCTGGTGCGAATCCACTGAATCCGACCCGCCACAGCGTGGCGGTGTGGGCGTCGATCACGGCCGCGATGGACAGCCCGGTGTGATCGGCGACCTCGGCAAGGTCCGGACCGTCGTAGACGACATCGATGACCACGTCGGCGCGGCGCTCCGAGGCGGCGCCCGGGGCGGGGTCGACGCGCATCTTGCGCAACCGCTGACGGATGACGCCTTGATAGCGCGGGCCGTCCAGCTTCACCAGCACCGTGCGGGCGGCCGGGACGATGTCGACCACGCCCGGGATCGCCGCGGCGCGCAGCGCGTCCCCCCACGCCAATACCTCGGCGGTACTGCCGCATTGCACCATCAGCGCTCGGTCGCCGTAGTCCACAACGGTGTTGCCGACCAGCTCCGTCGGCAGGTTGTGGGCCAGGTCGCCGCTAAGGTCCGTCACGCTCATTACTCGACGGTAACCCCGGGATCGGGGCATGTGCGAGGGCTGCCGGCGGATTTTCGAGCACTGCCAGAGCTGCCTTAGCAAACGCTCAAACAGCCGCGACGCGGGTGCGTTGCTAACCCAGGATCTTGGCGATCAGCGGAGGCAGCTGGTCGGCGATGACCGGGTAGCTCAGTGGCGAGGCGAACGCGATCGCGCCGGCCTGGTCCTTGGTGGTGAAGATGTGGCGATTCTGCGCGGTGGTCAGCGACCCGGCCACTTCCGGGTCGGCCAGTATCGCCTTCTGATCGTCGGGGTTCTCGGTCGTCCAGATCACCACGTCGGCGGAATCGAGCACCGCTTTGATGTGATCGCGCGGGATGACGGCGCGCTGGTCGGTGCCGAAGGGTTTGATGCTGTCGGAGATGACCAATCCCATCTGATTCAGGAAGTCGGTCCGCCAGCCCGCCATGGTGGCCACGACGGTGCCTTGCCACAGCGCGCCGTGCATCAGCAGCGCCTTCTTGCCGGTCCATTGCGAATTCTTCTTGCCGATGTCGGTGAACTTCTGGTCGACGCCGTCGATCAACGACTTCATCTGGTCGGCCTGAAACACCGCCTGGCCGATGGCGGTCGCCTGTTCCTTCCACGGCTCGAAGAACGCGTCGCCGTCCGACTGCGCGATCGTCGGCGCGATCGCCGACAGCTTCTGATAGGTGTCGGCGTCCAGGCCGGCGTTGACAGCGACGATCAGGTCCGGTTTCAGACCGGCGATCTGGTCGACCGGAATGCCGTTGTCCAGGTTCAACACCGTCGGCTGCGCGCCGCCCAGCTTGGGCGCGGCCCACGGCCAGACCGCGGACGGTTGGTCACCGAACCAATTGGTCACCGCGATCGGCACCACCCCGACCGCGAGCAGATCGTCCTGTTCGGTGTAGCCGGCGCTGACGACGCGCTTGGGTGGCTCTTTGATGTCCGTCTCACCGAACAGGTGGGTGACCGTCACCGACCCCGGGGCGGCTCCCGGAGCCGCTTTATTCGAGCATCCCGCCAAAAGCTCCGACAACGCGGTCGCACCGCCGATCGCGGCAACCCCGGCAGCCCCTGCGAGCTGCAAGAATCCCCGTCGATTCCATCCCTGTCGCATCGCGTGAGAGTATCGCGTTCCGCCCGCACAAACGCATCGCCGCGCTTGGGCCGTTCAGGCCAGCGGCATGCCGGCGTCCATGAAATCCAAAGCCCGATAGATCGTGTCGGCGGTCTTCGGCGCGCTGTCGAAGGCGGCCATCATGGCACCCGTCAACGCCCCCGCGAAGACCCGGACTTCGAAATCGTCTGCGGCACGGCCGATCCGGTGGGCGATCGCCGTCGGCGGCGACGGTCACGGTGCGGTAGTACTCGTCGTACATCGCCGCCTTGAGTTCGGGTATGGAGAACATCAGGCGCTGCCGGGTGCTCTCGAACTCCAGCTGGTCGTCGGGCAGCTGGGCCAGGACCGCCGCATAGGCCCGGCGGAAAGCCCGCGCCGGAGACAGGTCGCGCGGCTGGGCCTTCAACGCCTCCAGGATCAGCGGGTCCAGATCGTCGGCGAGCAGCAGCGATTCCTTGGACGGGAAATAGCGGAAGAAGGTGCTCGGCGACACGTCGGCCGCCTCGGCGATCTGTTCGACGGTGGTCGCGGCGAAGCCGTTCTGCTCGATGAGCCGAAACGCCTCGCGCCGGATGGCGCGGCGGGTCTTGATCTTTTTGCGCTCCCGTAGGCCCAGGGGTGCCTCAGTCACTGCATGGCCGATTGTCGCGCATCGACCCCGGCCGTGGGCTCCCGAGGTCCTCGCGTTGCAGAGTTCTGACAAACGGGGCCTGGCCGTTGCAATTTCTGCGTATCGCCCGCGTAACTGTGCACACCACGACCGGTAACAGTGCGTCTTTAGCGTCGAGTGATCACTGCCCGCGCCTCATTCAGCTCAGGAGTCCCACTAGATGACCACGACCATCACCCCGGTACCGCAGCCCGCGCCACCGCGCGAGCCCCGCAAGGGGCGGCACTGGATCGATGACTGGCGGCCCGAAGACCCCGAGTTCTGGGAGACGACCGGCAAGCCGATCGCTCGCCGAAACCTGATCTTCTCGATCTTCGCCGAGCACGTCGGGTTCAGCGTGTGGATGTTGTGGAGCATCGTGGTGGTGCAGATGACGGCCGTGGCGCACGGGCACGCCGCCGCGTCGGGGTGGGCGCTGACCGCCAGCCAGGCCCTGTTTCTGGTCGCCGTGCCCAGCGGCGTCGGGGCGTTCCTGAGATTGCCCTACACCTTCGCGGTCCCGCTCTTCGGCGGCCGCAACTGGACGACCGTCTCGGCGGCGCTGCTGCTGATCCCATGCCTGCTGCTGGCGTGGGCGGTGCGCCATCCCGGCATGCCCTTCGGCGCGCTGGTGGCTATCGCGGCGACCGCCGGCTTCGGCGGCGGCAACTTCGCCTCGTCGATGGCCAACATCTCGTTCTTCTACCCGGAGAAGGACAAGGGGTGGGCGCTTGGCCTGAATGCGGCCGGCGGCAACATCGGCGTGGCGGTGGTGCAGAAGATCATTCCGCCCATCGTCGTCGCCGGTGGGGGAATGGCCCTGTCCCGGGCCGGACTGTTCTACGTGCCGCTGGCCGTGGTGGCCGCGGTTTGCGCGTTTCTGTTCATGAACAACCTCACCGAGGCCTCCAAAACCGGGAGCGGACGTCAAGCCGGTGCTGGAGTCGCTGCGGCACCCCGACACCTGGATCATGTCGCTGCTCTACATCGGCACCTTCGGGTCGTTCATCGGCTACTCGGCCGCCTTCCCGACCCTGCTCAAGACGGTTTTCGGGCGCGGCGACATCGCCCTGGCGTGGGCCTTCCTGGGCGCCGGCATCGGTTCGGTCATCCGGCCCCTCGGCGGCAAGCTGGCCGACCGGATCGGCGGCGCCCGCATCACCGCCGCCAGCTTCGTGATGCTGGCGATCGGGGCGGCGGCAGCGCTGTGGTCGGTCAAGGCGGTCAACCTGCCGGCCTTCTTCGCCAGCTTCATGTTCCTGTTCGTCGCCACCGGCATCGGCAACGGCTCGACCTACCGGATGATTTCGCGGATCTTCAAGATCAAGGGCGAGCTGGCCGGCGGCGATGCCGACACCATGGTGGCCATGCGCCGTCAGGCCGCCGGTGCGCTGGGCGTCATCTCGGCGGTCGGGGCCTTCGGCGGCTTCGTGGTTCCGCTGGCGTACGCGTGGTCGAAGTCGGAATTCGGCAGCATCGAACCGGCGCTGCGGTTCTACATCGTGTTCTTCCTCGGCCTGCTCGGCGTCACCTGGTACTGCTACCTGCGCAAACACAACGCCATAACGCGGGTCGGTATCTAGCGTCCGCTCGACGGCTTCTGCCGTCCGCCGTATCCCTCCCACGGGCTGTAGTCGGCGATCAGCTCTTCCTGGGGCGGCCGTTGCTCCTCGGGCACGTGCTGCAGGTTGATCCGGATCCGGTACCAGATCGAACTGGGCCCGCGCATCCCGTCGACCAGGACGTCGACCGGCTGCAGCTGATCGGCCACCGCGGGATGGCGGTCGCGCCAGACGTCCAGCGCCGCCATCGCCTCGTCCTTGGTCTTGGTGCGGGCGATCTCGATCAGCGGCATCGCGGATTGCCGCCTGCCGTCGGGGCGCTTCCCTGACCCCTTCGGCGCGCGTTCGGGCGGCCCCATCTCCTCGGCCAGCACCAGCAGCCGATCGAGCTCGCCGACCGCGTCGTCCATTGCCTCCCACGGGTCGCCCATCTCGGCGAACCGGGCGGGCACGCTGTCGATGGTGAACGCCTCGGGGCGGCAGCCGGCGACCTCCTCCCACAGCAGCGGCGTCGAGACCCGGGCGTCCGGAGTCGCCCGCACCGAGTACGCCGATGCGACCGTGCGGTCCTTCGCGTTCTGGTTGAAGTCGACGAACACCCCTTCGCGTTCTTCCTTCCACCAGCGGCTGGTCGCCGCCTCGGGCACGCGCCGCTCGACTTCGCGGGCAACGGTCTGCGCGGCCAGCCGCACCTGGCGAAACCCCCAGCGCGGCGCGATGCGGGCATAGATGTGGAAGCCGCGCGATCCCGACGTCTTCGGCCACGCGGTGAGGCCGTAGTCCTCGAGCACCTCGCGAGCCACCAGTGCGACGTCCACGATGCGCTGCCAGGAGACCCCGGGCATCGGATCCAAGTCGACCCGCAGTTCGTCGGGGTGATCGAGGTCGTCGGCCAGCACCGGATGCGGGTTGAGGTCGACGCAGCCCAGGTTGATCGCCCAGGCCAGCCCCGCGGCATCGTGGATAACCGCCTCGGCGGCGGAAGTGCCTCGGGCATAATGCAATTCGGCAACGTCGACGCAGTCCGGCCGCTTGGCCGGCGCGCGTTTCTGGAAGACGGCTTCTTCGGCGATGCCCTTGACGAATCGCTTCAGGATCATCGGGCGGCCGGCCACGCCGCGCAGCGCCCCGTCGGCGACGGACAGGTAGTAGCGGACCAGGTCGAGCTTGGTGTACGGACCCGAGCCGCGGTGAGCTTCGAACACGACCTTGTCGGGATGGGTGATGGTGACCTCGCGCCCGGCCACTTCCAGCGAAACCGGACCCATGTTCATCATCGTAAGTGGATGGGTACTAACCCCTGGTAATGCGACGGACGTCACATAGGGTGGATCCATGCCTAATCTGATCGGCCTGCCCGGGCAGGCGGTTTCCAAGGTTCAGCAATATGCGGAGCGCGGCTTAGCCGAGCTGCACTATGTCCGCAAAATTCTCGAAGCCGGAGGCTTTCCGCTGAAGCCTCCCCAGAACCTTGCCGCGATGGTGAGCGACATCCGCAAATGGGGCGAGATCGGCATGCTTCCGGCCATGCACGCCCGGCGCACCCCGGACAAAGTGGCCATCATCGACGATGACGGCGAGTTGACCTGGAAGGAACTCGACGACGCCGCCAACGCGGTTGCCCACGCCCTGCTGGACAAGGGCGTCAAAGGCGGCGACGGCGTCGCGATCCTGGCCCGCAACAGCCGCTGGTTTTCCATCGCCGAATTCGGGTGCGCCCGAGTCGGTGCTCGCATCATCCTGTTGAACAGTTCGTTCTCCGGGCCGCAGATCAAGGAGGTGTCTGAGCGCGAGGACGCCAAACTGATCATCTACGACGACGAATACTGCGAGGACGTCAGCAAGGCCGACCCGCCACTGGGCAAGCTGCGGGCGCTGGGCACCAACCCCGACTCGGATAAGAAGTCGGGCAGCAAAGACGAGACACTTGCCGACCTGATCGAAGCGCAGCAGCGGCAAGCCCGCACCCAAGGCGGGTAAGCATTCGTCGATCATCATCCTGACCAGCGGCACCACCGGCACGCCGAAGGGTGCGAACCGCAGCACCCCGCCGACCCTCGCACCGATCGGCGGCATCCTGTCGCATGTCCCGTTCAAGGCCGGCGAGGTGACGGCGCTTCCCGCGCCGATGTTCCATGCGCTGGGATTTCTGCACGCCACCATAGGAGCGTTCCTGGGCTCGACGTTGGTGCTGCACCGAAAGTTCAAGCCCGACGTGGTGTTGACGGACATCGCGAAGTACAAGACGACCGCAATCGTCGTCGTCCCGGTGATGTTGTCCCGGATGCTGGAAGCCCTGGAAAAGATGGATGAGAAGCCCGATTTATCTTGCCTGCGAATCGTGTTCGTCTCCGGCTCCGCGTTGAACGCCGATGTGGCCGAGAGGGGTCTCAAGGAGCTTGGCGACGTTATTTACAACATGTACGGCTCGACGGAGATCGCTTTCGCCACGATCGCCGAACCCAAGCACCTGAAGTACAACCCGTCGACGGCGGGACCGGTGGTCAAAGGCGTCAAGGTCAAGATCTACGACGAAAATGGCAAGGAGTTGCCGCAGGGCGAAGTCGGTCGCATCTTCGTCGGAAACGCTTTCCCGTTCGAGGGTTACACCGGCGGCGGCAAGAAGCAGATCATCGACGGGCTGTTGTCCTCGGGCGACGTCGGCTACTTCGACGAGCACAATCTGCTCTTCATCAGCGGCCGCGACGACGAGATGATTGTCTCCGGCGGCGAGAACGTCTTCCCCGCGGAAGTCGAGGACTGCCTAAGCGGACATCCCGACGTGGTGGAGGCCACGGCGATCGGTGTCGAAGACAAGGAGTGGGGTCACCGCCTGCGCGCCTTCGTGGTCAAGAAGGACGGCGCCGACGTCGACGAGGACACCCTCAAGAAGCACGTGAAGGACCAGTTGGCCAAGTACAAGGTGCCGCGTGAGGTGGTCTTCCTCGACGAGCTGCCGCGAAACCCCACGGGCAAGATCCTCAAGCGCGAGTTGCGCGAAATGGACGTCGACTAGCCCATCGGGGCTCGCCGGGTCAGCGGCGGTCCTTGATGGCGCGGGTGATCTGCGCGGTGAGTTTCGGGTCGACCAGGAGTTGGTCGATGAGCGCAGTAATGACCTCTTGCCCGGTCACCCGGGCGACTCCCAGCCGGTCGGCCGCTTCACGCTGCCAGATGTCGAGGGCCCGGTGAGTGGCCGCGGGCAGGTCGACGGTGCGACGTGTCCGCTGGGTGCGGCCCGGCTGGCCAACCGCGGGCTGGCCGGCCAGCCGAGGGCTGCCGTGCTGTCCGAGACTGGTGAGACGTTCGGTCGGTGCGGCGTCGCCTGAGGGCCCCGCGGCCGAGTTGGGTGTGCGAAAGGCTCCGGCGCTGGGTCCGCCGTGGCTGCTGTTGAAGTTCACTTCGGTGTCTTCCTCCGTGAGTGCCAATCAGTAATCAGCGCTCGGTGCCGTTATGTGTCAATACTGATTCTGTCACCGACGTCAGGGTAAGTCCCGTCGCCGGGGCCGCTGGTGTCCCGGTCTCCCGCCCGCTGGGACGGAAGGCGCAGGTGCGCAGCCAAACCGCGCTTAACCGCCGCGGATTCTGCCGCAAAAGGTAAAGATTCGCTGTTTGCTCTGAAATTCTCCATATCAGGGTCGCCGTCGGCGCAAACTGACTGCGTCTCGAATTTGGAAAGTCAGGAAATGCGCTGATGTGCGTTCCCTGACATCAGTAGATACGCCACCCCTTCAGCAGTACATCAGTATTCGGCGTGTGAGCTGGCACAACAATAGAAAAAAGCACATAGCTATCAGTACTTACGACGAATCGGATTACGGAAATACGCAATTAAGAGACCGGCGTTCTTTTAGCTGTCGTGACGCATCTGTTATCCAATTCACAGCGCTGACATAAGGAAATTTCCTTGTTTGCTCGTACATACTTAATTAGTATGTCAAGTATCGATAGCAAGTGGTTGGAAGGAATGACTTCAATGATCTCCTCGCGATCATTGCGCGGCGCGGCCGCAGGTGTCATAGGTGCCGGGGCTGTGGCCGGCGCGCTGCTGATCGGCAGCGCTCCCGCGGCTCAGGCCGCTCCTGCGACCGAAGCCACCACAAGCTTCGCCAGTGCCGGTCCTCACAATGGACCGGGCCTCATTCCCGATCGCCCCGGCGGTCGCGGATGGGGCGGCCATGATGGTCGGGGAAATGGCAACTGGGAACACGGTAACGGCAACGGCAACGGCCGTGGCGATGGTTACTGGGGACCCCAGCACTGGTGGAACTGGTGGTGGTGATCACCATCTCCGCGCGGTAGCTGGTCATCGCCGACACGCCAACCCTCGGGATGACTGACCGCGCATGGGGGGACCCATGCCGGCCTGACAATGTCAGGTCGGCATGGCCCTATTTCGGGGCCTGCTGCGAACGTTTACGGGTCGCGGGGTAAGCCCAGCAGCCGTTCGGCGATGATGTTCAGTTGCACCTCGGAGGTGCCGCCGTAAATGGTGGTGGCGCGGCTGGACAACAGGTACTCGCCCCACTTGCCGGGCAGCTGCTCGGCATCGCCGATCGCGGCATCGGTACCGAACGAGGAGACCGCGAACTCCGCGTAACCCTGGCCCGTGCGCATGGACAGCAGTTTGGAGATCGCCGCCGACGGCATGGCGTCCCCGCCGGCCAGCGTCAGCAGCGTCGAACGCAAATTGAGCACCTTGGCCGCGTGGCCCTCGGCGATCAACTGGCCCGCCCGATGCTGGGCGATCTGATCGAAGTGCCCGTCGCGAACGAACTCGACGAACTGGGGCAGGGTCGCCAGGAAGTTCGCGTCGCTGCTGCCGATCGACACCCGCTCCGCGGTCAGCGTGTTGCGGCTGACCTCCCAGCCCCGGTTGACCTCACCGAGCACACAGTCGTCTGGCACGAACACATCGTCGATGTAGACGGTGTTGAACATCGCGTTGCCGGTGAGCTCGCGTAGCGGCGTGACCGTCACGCCTTCACTGCGCATGTCCAGCAAAAAATAGGTGATGCCATTGTGTTTCGGTGCGCTCGGGTCCGTCCTGGCGAGCAGCGCACCCCACTGCGAGTACTGCGCTGCGGTGGTCCAGATCTTCTGCCCGGTGATGCGCCAGCCGCCGTCGGTCCGGGTGGCTTTGGTGGAAAGGCCGGCCAGGTCCGATCCGGCGCCCGGTTCGGAAAACAGCTGGCACCAAATCATCTCGCCGCGGAAGGTCGGCGGCAGGAACCGCTGCTTTTGTTCCTCGGTCCCGAACGCGACGATCGACGGAATGATCCACGCGGCGATGCCGACCTGCGGCCGCTTGACCCGCCCGGTGGCGAACTCCTGGGCGATGATGATCTGCTCCACCGGACTGGCGGCCCGGCCCCAAGGCTTGGGGAGATACGGCAGCACCCAGCCGCCCTCGGCGATGGCGACCCTGCGCGGCTCACGCTCCATCTCCTTGAGTGCGGCGACCTCGGCCCGGATCTCCGCCCGCAACTTTTCGGTGTCGGGATCGAGATCGATGTCGACGGCGCGCATTCCGGTAGTGGTCGCGGTGTCGACCACCTTTTGCGGGTAGTCCGAACTGCGACCGAAGGAGGCGGCCAGCATCAGTGCCCGGCGGTAATAGACGTTTGTGTCGTGCTCCCAGGTGAAGCCGATCCCGCCGTGCACCTGGATGCAGTCCTGCGCGCAGCGCTGGGCGGCCGCCGGCGCCAGCGTCGCGGCCACGGCGGCGGCGAACTCGACGTGCGAAGCCGCTGTGTCCCAATTGTTTTCGCGGGCTTCGTCGATCGCGCGGGCGGCGTCCCATACGGCCGCGGTGGCCCGCTCGGTGTCGGCGATCATCTCGGCGCACTTGTGCTTGATCGCTTGGAACTGGCCGATCGGCCGGCCGAACTGCTCGCGGATCTTGGCGTAATGCGAGGCCGTGTCCGTCGCCCAGCGCGCCACGCCGATGGCTTCGGCGGACAGCAGCGTCGTCATCAGCGCGTGGGCCGTCGCCATGCTCAGGTTGGTCAGCACCACGTCATCGCCGACCTCGACGGCGTTGGCTCGCACGTGGGCGATGGGGCGCAGTGGGTCCAGACTTTTCACCGGTTCGATCTCGAGCTGGTCGGCGCGCACCACCACCCAGGCCTCGCCGCTGTCGATCGCGACGGGCAATACCAGCAGCGTGGCCTGGCCTGCGGCGGGAACCGCACGGGCTTCGCCGCGGATCACCAGTGAATCCCCGTGCCGGGTGGCGGTCAGCGCACAGCAGTTCAGCCCGTAGGCGGCGATTTCGGCGCCGGACGCCAGCTCGGCGAGGACCTTCGCGTCCGGGTCGTGTGCGGAGATCAGGGCGCTGGCGATGGCCGAGGGCACGAACGGACCCGGCACCGCCCCGTAACCGAATTCGGCCAGCACGATGGCCAACTCGAGGATGCCGAAGCCCTGGCCGCCGACGGATTCGGCCAGATGAACGCCCTGCAGTCCCTGCTCGGCCGCGGCCTGCCAGTACGGCGGAGGGTTTTCCACGGGCGTCTCCATGGCCGCATGCAGCGTCTCGGACGGCGCGATGCGCGCCACCAGCGATCGCACGGAATCTGCCAGCTCTTGATGCTCGGGATTTATCGCGATCGGCATTGGTCGCCTTCCGTTGCTGCAGGACGCCGTCTCGGCCAAGTACCTTCCAAGCTAACAACCAGTCGGTTGGTTGACGACATGGGCTCGCGGCCGCTAGTCGCGCCGGCGCCGGAGCTCTCGGCGAGAACCCTTAACGCCACCGCTTGGTGATCCATGCGGTGATGGTGTCGGCCTGCTCGCTGCGCGCGCCCGGGGTGGTGAAGTAGTGGTCGGTGTCCACCGATGACTGTGTCTTGTCGGTGCTGGCAGAGTGCGCCGAAAATGCGTTGGGCATCGGAAGGGAACACCCCGGTGTCGGCTTCGGCGTTGATCACCAGGGCGGGACAGGTGATCCGGGCCAGGTGCGGTTCGGCGCGAGTCTGCGCCACCCGCAGGCTCCACATGCTCAGCCAGTTACGCAGCGTGCAAGCCGCCGCGATCCCGTGCGCCGAGCGGTTCGCCTTGGCCGGGTCGCCCGCGTAGCACATGTTGGGCGCTCGCCTGGTGGGCTCGATCGCGGCGTCGACCATGCGGGGATCGGCCCAGGTTCGCATCACCGTGAACGGGCGATCGGAAAACCCCGCCGCGCGAACGCGTTTGAGCTCGGCCTCGGCCCAATCGGTGATGGCGTGGTTACGCGCGGTCTGCGCGCTGCGGTACCGGGAAAGAAATTCCGGCGAATAGGGCGGGCCGTTGCAGTCGTTGAACAGGTCGAGTTCGGCGTCGGTGGCGACGGGGTCATTCTCGTCGACGACGGCGGCGTCCATCCAGGCGGTGAGCACATCCGGGCGTCCGGGATGGGCGGCGGTGGCCACATAGCCGTCGGCGGGCGGCAATTCGGTCAGTCCGGCCGCCGGGCGCATCCCGTCCAGGGGAGTGACGTTCGGTTGCACGGCCTGTGACTGATAGGCGGCCATCAATGAGCCGCCACCCGAATTACCCAGCAGCACAACGGTATCCACGCCCTGTACCTCGCGCAGCCAGCGCACCCCGACGCCGATGTCGACCAGTGCGTGGTCGAGCAGGAAGCTGCTTTCGAAGCCGCGAAATCTGGTATTCCAGCCGAGAAAGCCGACGCCGCGGGTGGCCATGTAGTCGGCGAGATAGTGCTCGGAAAAGTCGATCTGGTAGTGGGTGGCGATGATCGCCACCTTGGGTTTGCGTCCCACCCCGCGGTGATAAAGCCCCTGGCACGGGTGCCCGCCCGCTCCCGCGCGCCCCGCGGTACGTGACGGCAGCCCGACGAATTCGCGGATCACTCCGGCGCCCGTGCGGCGAGTCAATTCGGCGTCCCTCCTGATGCGTAGATGGCGCGGTAGTAGATGTTGGCCAGGGTTTGGATGCACGCCTGATCGTCGGCCTCCGCCGAACGATCACCGGCGAGCTGGAGGTAGCAGAACTGGTTGAACATCGCCACGATGGCCTCTGCGATCAGCCGCGGATCGTCCCCGTTACAGTAGCCCTCGGTCTGGGCGCGCCGGACCGACTCGGCAATGAAAGAGACTGGCATTTCGCAGATTTCGGCCCAATATTGGGCGAAGTCGTCGTTGATCATCGCCAGCTGCGACACGCTGATCACCTCGGCGAGCCGGTTGCGGTAGGCGTGCCAGTGCGCGGAGGCGGCGGCATAGGCGCGTTCGCGATGAGACAGACCATGTTCGGTCACCGACTGCGCTCGCTCGTTGGCCTCGTCGCGGAAGCGCAGCGCCCACTGACGCACCATCGCCTCTTTGGAGTCGTAGTAGTTGTAAAAGGAAGCCGCCGAACGGCCCGCTTCCGCGGCGATGTCAGCGATGGTCGTGGCCAACACGCCTTTACGCGCAATGACGGTCCGGGCGGCCACGTCGATGGCGGCCTGCGTCCGCCTGCCGCGAAGGGTGGGAAGCTCGGCGGGCTGCCGGTCGGCAGGGGAGGCCGCGGTCGACATTTATGCGCGCACCTCCCTGGGCCAAAGCTGAAACTGATGTTAGATTCAGATCTGGATCTTGGCCAGGATCGTCGCGCCGGGACCCGAGGGGAGCCACCAGATGATCAAGCCGCACAACACAAACACGGAATTCGAACTCGGCGGGATCAACCATGTCGCCCTGGTGTGTTCGGACATGGCCAAAACCGTGGACTTCTACAGCAATATCCTCGGCATGCCGTTGATCAAGTCGCTCGATTTACCCGGTGGCGCCGGCCAGCACTTCTTCTTCGACGCCGGCAATGGCGACTGCGTCGCGTTCTTCTGGTTCGCCGACGCCCCGGATCGGGTGCCGGGAATCTCGTCGCCGGGCGCGATCCCAGGCATCGGCGACATCACCAGCGCCGTCAGCACCATGAACCATCTGGCCTTCCACGTGCCGGCCGAGAAGTTCGACGCCTATCGCCAACTCCTCAAGGACAAAGGGGTGCGGGTCGGGCCGGTGCTCAATCACGACGAAAGCCCCATGCAGGTTTCGGCGACGGTGCATCCCGGCGTCTACGTGCGCTCTTTCTATTTCCAGGACCCCGATGGCATTACCCTCGAGTTTGCTTGCTGGGTAAAGGAATTCGCGAGTGGGGATGCCAAGGCTGTGCCGAGAACCGCGGCGGATCGCCGTCCACCGGTGGGTGCCACTCACTGAGCCGGGCGGGCCGAGCCGGAGGATGGTTTCATGACCGACGGCATTCTGACCGACGCGCAGATTGCGGCGCTGACTCCCGAGCAACGGCGGGCGCTGATCACCCGGTTGGAGGCACCGCTGGGTGACGTGATCGCACCGGAGTCCCTGGCCCGGATACGGCGCATCCGGTTGAGTTTGATGATCGGTGGCTCGATGGCGATGGTGCCGTGGCTGGGATACCTATCGGTGACGCTGCCGGAGAACTACGTCGCGCACAACTGGCCGATCACCTGGGTCGGTTTCGACGTTCTGCTGGTGGGTTTCATGCTGACGACCGCGGTGCTCGGGTACCTGCGTCGTCAGCTGCTAGTGCTCGCGGCCTTCACCACCGGGGTTCTGCTGATCTGCGACGCCTGGTTCGACCTGATGACCGCCGGGCCTAAGGACATCTGGTTGTCGCTGATCACCGCTTTTCTGGTCGAACTACCGCTGGCGATCTTCATGATCACCAGCGCGGTGCGCATCATGCGGCTCACCATGATGCGGTTGTGGCTGCTGCACCCCGGCATGCGGCTCTGGCAGCTGCCGCTGTTCCCCTGAGTTCGTCGTGGGACGCTAGGCGTCGGCACGTGTTTCGGTGAGGCGGTACAGGTTTGGCTCGGCGAGCTCGTCGAGCAGCGCCGCCAGCTGATCGACGAGCTGGTCCGGTTCGAGTTGGACGCCACCGGCCAACCAGGCGCTTATGGTTTGCCCAACGCCGCCGACCACGAAATGCGCGGCGGCCTTGATGCGTTCGTTCGCCGGAAGCCGCAGCGCGTTGCCGACGTGCTGACCCGACAGCATGGCGAACAGCGCGCTGGACTCCGTGCGTTTGCGCACGATCACCGGATCGGCCAGCTGCGTGCTGAACAGCAGGCGCCCCACGCGCGGGTCGTCGGTGATGGTGCGCACGATGTTGGCTATGCCCGCGCGGGTCTGCTCATCGGCGGGCACCGCGGCCACCGCCGCCTGCGTAGTGGCGGCCAGCTCGGCGACGATCCGGTCGAATACACACGCGACGAATTCGTCCTTGTCGGCGAAGCTCTCATAGAAATATCGGGCGGCGAGCCCGGCGCTGCGGCATACGCCGCGGACGGTCACCGCCGAGATGTTCTGCTGCTCCGCCCCGAGCAGATCCAGGCCCGCGGCGATCAGCCGGTTGCGGCGGGTGGCCAGCCGCTCCGCGGCCTCGACCCCGCCGTACGGCCGCGAGCTGGACGTCTCGCTCATCGAAACCATCTTGACACTAACGCCCGGCCAGGAACAATATCAGGAAACAAGCGTTCGCACATTAGCGGACGGCCGCTGCGGGAGGACCTGAGAGATGGCTATCCACGAGCCGGTGCACCAGCCGATCGGGCACGTCGAACGCAGGGTCACCGATCCGCCCCGCGCTCAGCGGCGCCGGCGGCGCCGGACGTTGGGTATCGACGAGGGCTTGATGGGCGTCGCATTGCTGGCCGGCCCGGCGAACGTGATCATGCAATTGGCGCAGCCCGGCGTCGGATACGGCGTGATGGAGAGCCGCGTCGAAAGTGGCCGGGTCGACCTGCACCCGATCAAGCGAGCCCGCACCACCTTCACCTACTTGGCCGTGGCGACCAACGGCAGCGACGCCCAGAAGGACGCCTTCCGCCGGGCTGTCAATCGCGCTCACGCACAGGTGTATTCGACGCCGGAAACCCGAAGCCCGGTGGCCTACAACGCTTTCGACCCGGAGTTGCAGCTGTGGGTGGGCGCCTGCCTGTATAAGGGCGGGGTCGACATCTATCGCATGTTCATCGGAGAACTCGACGGCGAGGACGCCGATCGTCATTATCGCGAGGGCATGACGCTGGCCACAACCTTGCAGGTGCCGCCGGAGATGTGGCCCGCCGACCGTGCGGCGTTCGACCGGTACTGGGAAGAATCGCTGGCAAAGGTGCACATTGACGACGCCGTACGCGACTACCTGTTTCCCATTGCCGCCAATCGCATTCGGGGCGTGAAACTGCCGCGTCGGCTGCAGCGGCTCTCGGACAACTTCGCGCTGCTGATCACCACGGGCTTCTTGCCGCAGCGGTTCCGCGACGAGATGCGACTGCCCTGGGACGCCAAGAAGCAACGGCGCTTCGACACGCTGATCGCCGTATTGGCGACGGTGAACCGGTGTCTGCCGCGGCTCATCCGGCAGTTCCCCTTCAACGTCTTGCTGCACGATTTGGACCGCCGGATCAAGAAAGGCCGTCCGCTGGTGTAGCGCGCAGGGCGGAATCTGGCGTGCAATCGATGCCGGGGCGATGCGCAAGACGTACAGCCAGGCCGAGCGGGAGGCGCGGCCCGCACGTACCGGGGCGGTGGTCTGCGCGCTGACATACTAAAACGATGGCGACGCTGAAGTCCGGACGCAGGTTGCGGTTCGGGTCGATGGAACTGCTGTTGGGCATCCTGCTGGTCTGCGCCTTCTCGACCACCATGTTGCGGACGGTCGTCTGGGCAGCACGGCGTTGGCGACGGTGGGCACGGTTTTCAGCGGGGTTTTTGTGCAGGCGGTTCCGTTCTTGGTGCTTGGGGTGGTCATCAGTGGACTGATCGCCGTGTTCGTGTCGCCGGAGCGCTTGGCGCGCTGGCTGCCGCGACGCCCCGCGGTGGCCGTGGTGGCGGCCGGCATCGGCGGGGCAGCGCTTCCGGGGTGTGAATGTGGGTCGGTTCCGCTGGCGCGACGATTGTTCGGCGACGGAGGTGTCGACCGGAGCCGCGGCGTTGACGTTCATGCTGGCCGCGCCTGCCATCAATCCGGTCGTCCTGGTGGCCACCGCGGTGGCCTTTCCCGGTGCGCCTCGAATGGTTTTCGCCCGGCTGGGCGCCTCGCTGCTGACCGCGGTCATCATGGGATGGGCCTGGTCGCGGTGGGGCCGGGCGGAATGGATCACCCGCCGGTTGCCCGCTGCGGGAACGCAGAACGAGTCACGTTGGGTGGTCTTCACCGAGGCGGCCCGTCACGACTTCCTCCAAGCCGCCTCGTATTTGGTGGTGGGTGCCGCCGCCGCGGCATTGCTTCACGTCGTAGTGCCGCAGTGGGTGTTCGCACATCTTGCGGCCGACTTGATCCTTGGGGTCGCGCTAATGGCTGTCTTGGCGGTGGTCCTGGCATTGTGTTCGGAGGCTGACGCGTTCGTGGCAGCCAGCATGACGATGGTGCCGCTGTTGCCCCGGCTGGTGTTCCTGGTCGTCGGCCCTGCTGTCGATGTGAAGCTGTTCGCCATGCAAGCGGGCATGTTCGGCCGGTCTTTCGCGGCGCGCTTTGCGCCGTGCACGTTCCTGGTGGCAACCGCGAGCGCATGTGCGGTCGGGCTTCTCGTTTTGGGCGGTCGATGAATGAGCCGCGAAACCGAGAACACTGTGTTGCTGCTGGTGGGCATCAGCATCGTCATGATCAGCGTGTCCGGCGTATTCACCCGCTACGTGAAGCCGGGACTGTTGCCGTGGCTGGTCGCGTCCGCGGTGGTGCTGATCGGTTTGGCGCTCGTGTCGATCATCGGCGATATTCGCCGGGGCGGGCCCCGGACGAGTGATGTGACCGAAGATCACGGCCACGAACACTCCCATCGGACCGGCATCGTCTGGTTGCTCGTTGTTCCCATCCTGGTGTTGATGGTCGTGTCGCCCCCGGCACTTCGGCCCTCGGCCGCCGCCCCGTCGGTGACTTCGGTATCCAACGACGTTCTCAACAGGTCATTTCCGCCCCTGCCGCCGGGCCGGGCCCCGGAAGTTTCGCTGCCCGAGGTGCTGATGCGCGAGGCGCACGACAACAGCGGATCGTTGACGAATCGAGCGATAACGATGACAGGTTTCGTGCTCAACGAGGCACAGGGTGTGGACCTGGGTCGCGTCGTGATCATCTGTTGTGCCGCCGATGCGCAGTTGGCCCGCATTCATCTTCGTGGCCCGGCCGCCGGTGGCGCCGCCGGACTACCGGACAACACCTGGCTTCGGGTCGAGGGTCAAGTCACACCCGCTTCGCGGCAACCGAATTCGGACGCAATTCCGACTCTGCAGGCCACCACTGTCACGCGGATCGACGCTCCGCCCAACCCCTACGACTATCCGCACTGAGCGGCCAGAGGTCAATTGCTTCGACCGGCGTTACGCGCCCAAAACTGATGGCGGCCAAGCGGTCTGGGCACTGGCATGTTCTCCCATTGGCCCAGCTCCAGCCAATCGCTCAGCGCCGCCGCCTCATCGCTGTCGGCGATGGGGCCGACCCAATGGGGCGGCCCGGAGGCCGCCCGGTCATCGGTGCAGGGCTGCACCACGGCCATCACGCCGCATCCGGTGGGACGAGAGGCGCAGGTCAGCGGTCCGAGCATGCAGGCAGCCTCGACCAGCACGGAGCGTGGACAGCGCCGGATGGTGGGACGTAGTTCGTCGATGACCGACAAGTGCTGGTCCACCGCGCAGGCGGCACACACGATGACGGTGAACGGGCGGTCGGTACCGCGACGCCGCGACGTCACCGTGCCGCGGTCCCTCCGGGGTAGGGCAGTAGCGCCATTTCGCGGGCGTTCTTGATTGCCGCCGCGACGTGTCGCTGTTGTTGGACTGATAGACCGGTGACCTGACGGGACCGTATTTTCCCGCGTTCGGAGATGAATACGCGCAGAGTGGCGGTGTCCTTGTAGTCGACCGCGTCCAGCCCGAGGCCATCGAGAAGATTCTTCTTCTTGGACCTGAGGCCTGATGGGGCGGCACGACGAGTCCGCTGAGGTTTCTTGGCCATCACCAGCTCGCCTTCCGCACCCCGGGTAGCTGCCCGTTGTGGGCCAACTCGCGGACCCGCACCCGCGACAGCCCGAACTTGCGCAGGTGGCCGCGTGGACGCCCGTCGACGGCGTCACGATTGCGCACCCGCACCGCGCTGGCATCGCGGGGCTGGCGCGCCAATTCCGTTTGAGCCGCCGCCCTTTGCCCGGCGGTGCTCGACGGGGAGCCGATGATGTGTTTGAGTTCGGCGCGGCGTTCCGCGTAACGCGCCACGATCTCGCGGCGACGATCGTTCTTGACGATCTTTGGATTTCTTCGCCACGCTCAGCGCTCCTCGCGGAAGTCGAAGTGGCGGCGGATCACCGGGTCGTACTTGCGCAGCACCAGCCGGTCGGGGTCATTGCGCCGGTTCTTGCGGGTGATGTAGGTGTAGCCGGTGCCCGCCGTGGAGCGCAATTTGACGATGGGGCGAATCTCGTTGCGCGCCATCAGATTCGCTGCCCTTCGCGGCGCAACCGCGCCACGACTGCTTCGATGCCGTCGCGGTCGATGACCTTGATGCCCTTTGCGCTGACGCGCAGCCGGATCCGGCGGCCCTCCGACGGCAGGTAGTACGTCTTGAGCTGGATATTGGGTGACCAGCGCCGAGCAGTTCGGCGATGGGAATGCGACACCGCGTTACCGAAATCCGGTCGCCGGCCGGTGACCTGGCAGTGGGCGGACAACCGTGCACCTCCCTCGCTGTCTTATTGAAAATCATTTTCGACAAGTCCTGTCAGGCACGGTACCGTAAAAGGCGCCAGATGAAAATGATTATCAACAAGGAGGGTGATGCGGACGCCCGTCATCCTGGTCGCCGGCCAGCACGACACCGACCCGGTCGTGGGTACGCTGCTGCGCACCCCGGGAACGCTGGTAGTCGAGCACCGTTTCGACGGCCACGTGGTGCGCCGAACGACGGTCATCCTGCAGCGACGGCGTGTTGACGAGCACCGAGAGCGGACTCGAGCTCGCGCACGGCTGCGTGTCGTGCACCATCCGTAATGACTTGATGGTCTTGTTGCGTCAGTTGCATCGCCGCGACGATGTTGACCGGATCGTGGTGCACTTGGCGCCCTGGCTGGAACCCGAACCGATTTGCTTCGCCATCAACCACGTTCGGGTGCGCGTGGCGCCGGGATATGTCGACGGGCCGGCGGCCCTGGATGTGTCGATTGCCGCGGTGGTTACCGCGTCGATGCGAAGGACGTGGCTGAACCAGGCGCTGGGCGAAGACGAACTCGACGACGGGCGCACCCAGGCTCAGGTCGTGATCGGGCAGGCCGAATTCGCTGATGTGGTCGTGCTCAATCGCCCCAATCCGTTCGTGGCTGCCGTGTTGCGCCGACTGTGCCCACGCGCCCGCGTTCAGGTGGGCGCCGACGCATCGAGGACACACTGAAGAATCTCTACCGCGACGCTCGCCTAGGTCGCAGCGACGACCCGCACGGTCCGCTGCTGGCCGGCCAGCCCCCGCTGGAGTCCCGCGGGCCGATCAACCTGGTGGAATTCGATGCCCGGCGCCCCTTCCATCCGCAGCGGCTGCATGCATGCCTGGATCTGCTCCTCGACGGTGTGATCAGAACGAGGGGGCGGCTCTGGCTGGCGAGCCAACCCGAGCAGGCAATGTGGCTCGAATCGGCCGGCGCCGGGCTGCGGGTCAGTTCGGCGGGCAAGTGGCTGGCCGCCCTGAAGGGTCCGGAGCTCGACAACATCGACGCGCAGCGACGCACGTTCGCCGAGCTTGGCTGGGACGACCTCTACGGCGACCGGCACACGGCGATGGTCATTCTGGTATGCGGCGCAAAGCCCGCCGACATTCTCGATGCCCTGCACGTTGCCCTGCTCACCGACGATGAATTCGCTTCTCCGCACGAGTGGATCCACTACGACGACCCGTTCGGCGACTGGCACGAAGAACCGTGTGAAGACCTCGCCGCAGCCACTGACAACCCGGCCCAATACAGGCAGGATCCAGATCACTGATGAAACCCGGCATCCATCCCGATTACCACCCCGTCGTCTTTCAGGACGCCACCACCGGGGCGATGTTTCTAACCCGCTCCACGCTCACCAGTTCGCGCACCGTCGAATGGCAGACGCCGCAAGGAGTCTCGACCTATCCATTGGTCGTCGTCGAAGTGACCTCGGACTCACACCCGTTCTGGACCGGCAGCCGCCGCATCGTCGATAGTGCCGGACAGGTGGAGAAGTTCCGTCGCCGCTACGGCAACCGATACTCCTCCGGCGCTTAGGTGCGACCTAGCTTGCAGGCTGCCGACGCCACGAATTAATGATAATCATTTTCATTAATCACGCATAGCCGCCCGCGGCTCGGCTAGTGTCGATGAGGTGCGCAGCGAAGGTGATACCTGGGACATCACAACAAGTGTCGGCTCTACCGCTCTTTTCGTGGCGACGGCGCGAGCGCTGGAAGCGCAGAAGCCCGATCCACTGGCCGTCGACCCGTATGCGGAGATGTTCTGCCGTGCGGTCGGTGGTCGGCCGGCCGACGTTCTCGACGGCAAAGAACCCGACCACCCGTTGAAAACGGCCGACTTCGGCGAGCACTTCGTCAACTTTCAGGGTGCTCGCACCAAGTACTTCGACGAATACTTCGGCCGGGTCGCCGACGCGGGCGTGCGGCAGGTGGTCATCTTGGCGGCAGGACTCGACTCTCGCGCCTACCGCTTGGACTGGCCGTCCGAGACGACGATCTTCGAGCTGGACCAGCCGCAGGTGCTCGATTTCAAGCGTGAGGTGCTCACCAGGCACGGCGCCCAAGCGCGCGCCGAGCGCCGCGAGGTCGCGATCGATCTTCGTCAGAACTGGCCAAAAGCTCTGCGCGACAACGGCTTCGATCCGGACCAGCCGTCCGCTTGGATTGCCGAGGGCCTGCTCATCTATCTCCCCGCCGCTGCCCAGGAGCAGCTGTTCAGCGGCATCGACAGCCTGGCCGGTCCCGGAAGCCACCTCGCCGTCGAAGACGGCGCGCCGCTCGATCCGGAGGACTTCGAGGCCAAGCGCGAAGAGGAACGGGCCGCGATGGCCGAAGGCACCGGAGACCGCCCGTTCTTTCAGTTGGTCTACAACGAGCGCTGCGCACCTGCCACGGACTGGTTCAGCCAGCGAGGCTGGACCGCGAGCGGCACTCCGCTGGCCGAATATCTCCGGGAGAACGGGCGCCCGGTGCCAGGACCCGAGACCGAATCCGGGGCGATGCTTGCGCGCAACACCTTGGTCAGCGCCACGCGGGCATGACGAGTTTCTAGCTCGAGCCAGCTGCCTCGACGGTCGACCTATTGATGACCGATGATTTCTTTAGGTTGACGATCGGGCGTGTCGTTCTCCTTGCTTGTTTGCGCCATACGGAATCCGGGGCGTCACCCACTTGGCCGCGCGGCTGCCGGCAACGGCGTCGCGGAAACCCGGGCTGGCCAGCCGGACCATTGCGTAGATAGCGAAGCTGATGGTGCTGATGAAGACGCTGGCCTTAACATGCGGCTTAAGCAGACCCAATAGGAGTCCGCCATCCGCGGCGACCAACGCAAACCCGATGGACAACGCAATCAGCACCGGCGTGCGGGCGGTGAGCCGGCTGGCCGCGGCCGCGGGAGTGATTGCCAGGCTGAGGACCAGCAGCGTGCCGACGATTTGCGCGGCTTCGGTGACGGTCAGCGCGAGCACATAGACGAACAGCAGCCCCACCAACCGGGTGGGCACCCCACGCGCGAGGGCAATGTCGGGATCGACGGAAGCGAACAGCAAAGGGCGGTACAGCAGCGTCATCGTGGTCAGCACCGCGATCGCGACAACGATGAGCAGAGCGATCTGGCTGGGGCTGACGCCGAAGAGTTGGCCGAACAAGATGTTGGTGGCGGCCGACGAGAACCCTGTATATAAGGACAGCAGATACACCCCGGCGCCGAGGCCGAAGGCCAAGATCACCCCGATTGCGGAGTTGCGCTCGCGGGGGCGATCCCCTAACAGCCCGATAGCGGTCGCCACGACCACCGATCCCGATAGCGCACCGAGAACCGGATTATCGGCGACCAGCAGGCCGGCCGCGGCGCCGGTAAATGCCAGCTCGGCGGTGCCGTGCACCGCGAAGGCGAGGTCGCGGATGATCACGAACGGGCCGATCAGCCCCGCGGTCACCGCGACAAGGCTTGCCGCGATTAGGGCGTTTTGGACGAACGTGTCGTTGAGGTAGTCCAACAGCGTCACCGGGCCAGCACCGTGTCCTCCCGGTCCTCCACCGCATGCACCACCTCGGGCGCCCCGATGATGATGATCCGATCCTTCACTCGCAGCACATCAACGCTGGTCTGGTACAGCTCGGATAGTCTGGCGCTGGTCAGCACCGCCTCAGGTGTGCCGATCGCCCAGTGCTCGCCCACTAGGTAGAGCACCCGGTCGACAACGTTGAGGATGGGGTTGATCTCATGGGTCACGCAAACCACCGCAATGTCGAAGTCGCGGCGCTGCCGGTCGAGGCTCTCGACCACCTCGGCCTGGTATCGGATGTCCAGCGACAGCAGCGGTTCGTCGCAGAGAAGTAGCTTCGGCTCGCCGACGAGGGCCTGGGCGATCCGCAGGCGCTGTTGCTCGCCGCCCGAACACTGCCCGATGGGAGCGTCGGCAAACCGCGACGCGCCCACCGCCTCGATCGCCGCCTGCACGCGCCGCCGGCGCGCCGGGCTCGGCAGCCCCATGCCCCAGCGGTGACCGTCGACGCCGAGCCGCACCAAATCGGTGCCCCTGATCGGCAGGTCACGATCGAAGCCCCGTTGTTGCGGGACATAGCCGATCGTGTTGTTCCCGCGCCGCGGCGCGGCGCCACAGACCCGCGCCGATCCCGACGTCAGCGCCGTCAACCCGAGTAGCACCTTGACCAGCGAGGTTTTGCCGCAGCCGTTGGGGCCCAGCACGGCGACGAACTCGCCCGGTGCGACCTCGAGGTTGACGTCCTGCCAAAGTGGCCGCGCTCCGTAGTGCAGCCCGGCGCCGCACAGCTCAACGACCGGATTCCCGATCCTACGGCCGGCGGAGACTGTCATCTGGCTTACTTCCCTAGCGCGCTGGTGAGCTCGTTGACCTGTCGCAGTTGCCAGGCCTGAAAGTTCGCGTCGCTGGGCGGCATCGTCTCGGTGACCCCGACGATCGGCACGCCGCCTTGTTGCGCGAGTGTCTTCACGGCGTCGGTGGCCGGGCTGGTGACCTGTGAGTTGTACAGCAGCACTTTAATTGCCTTCGTTTTCACCGCGGCGTCCATCGCCGCGTTGTCGGCGGGGCTGGGGTCATTGCCGTCCTCGATGGATTGGGCGAACGAGGCCGGGGTGGCCAACTTCAGCCCGGCGGCGTCCACGAGGTAGCCCGGCACGCGCTCGGTGTAGCCGACCG
Organism: uncultured Actinomycetota bacterium; assembly: GCA_963849935.1. Lineage (GTDB taxonomy): Bacteria > Actinomycetota > Actinomycetes > Mycobacteriales > Mycobacteriaceae > Mycobacterium. The sequence goes on along the minus strand of CAWKJQ010000015.1, from coordinate 257,929 downwards.
GCGCGCCTGGGTACCTCGCATTGATATTCGCGATCGCGGCGTTGATGGGCCCGAGGCTGTCGCTGAAGTTCTTCGCGTTCGCCGTGAAGGCGGTCGCGTCGGCCGGGTCGAGCACGCCGAGTTGCGCGGCGATCGCCGAGGCGACATCGGGAACTTTCGCTATGGCATACCAGATGTGTGGGTTGGCCTCAGGTCCCGAAATCTGCATGACGTCGGCCGAGGTGAGAACCTTCCGATTCGGATTCGGCGACGCAGACAACAATTTGGCCATGAAATTGTCGTAACCCAAGCCGTTGACAATGACCAACTGCGCGTTGTTGACAGCGGCCGCCGTCCTCGCGTCGGACTCATACAAGTGCGGGTCGGCATTCGGGTCACTGATCACCGAGGTGACATGGACGTGATTGCCGCCGATCTGCTTGGCAATGTCGCCCCAAAAGTTCTCGCCAGCCACCACGTCGACGGACCGCTGGGCAGGTGCCGCAGGCCCTGACGATGAATGTGAACTACAACCGGCAGAGACGCCAAGAAAAACCGTCGACAGGATCGCGGCGATCGCCACGGTGACGCGGCGATGGGTTCGAGTAGTCAAGGCCAACTCCTGCCGAATCCGTTTAATGATAACGATTGTCATTACCATAGACGATCGGGCGTCATTCGCAAGCCCAGGTGTCACTGACGCTCGCGAACTGTTGGTGGCCAATGGCCGTTGCGTGATGGCTCGGCACGGCTACCGATCCGCGCAGGCGTCTTGACATCGAGGGCAGGTTCCGTAGAGGTCGACGTGATGTGCGACATCGGCATAACCGTATTGACCGGTGAGTTCGGCCGTGCGTTCTTCCAGGGCGGTCGGGACGAACGAGACTGCATCCCCGCAAGAACGGCACAAGAGGTAATGGCGGTGCTCAGAAGCGGTGCGCAAGCGATAGAGAATCTCGCCGTCCTCCGCGCGTTGAGCTTCGGCGATGCGCTCTTCGGCCAAAGCGTGAAGGATCCGGTAAACGGTGGTCAGCGCGACCCGGGTCGCTCGCTGCTGACAGATCTCGAGATAGAGCTGCTGGGCGCTCCGGAATTTTTCGCCGCTGCTCAGCGCGGCGACAACGGCTTTCCGTTTGGCGCTGCTTCGACGTCGCTGTCCTGTTGGTGGCGCGGCCATCTATGCGACTTTTTCGGGGAGAGAGGCGGCACCCATATGAAAATGATAATCGTTCACATAAGCGGGCAACAGAGCTGCTCCGGCTTCGGCCCAGTTAGAGCTGCGCTAGCGGCGACCGGCCGGTACCGGTGCGCCGTACCAGGCGAACGACACGAACCATGTGCTCGCTGCCCTGCTGTCATCCGGCCGCGGGGGGGCGTGCCACGAAGGCGACCTTGAAGCCGTACTGAGGCATGGCGCGGCCCTCGGCTCGGCCGCCCATGGCTCCGGCCAGCGGCATCGAGGGGGTGCTCGCGGTGACTGCTTGGGGGAGAGCCTCCGGCGACGCGCCGTCGAGTGCGGAGGCGACTGTGGCGTGGAGCCCCGCCGGCGTGGTCCAACCGGACGGCACCGACATCGGCCCGACAAGATCCGCCTCGCCCATGCTTGCGCTGACCGAGTTTGTCATTTCCCCAACGCTGCCCAGCGAGGCGCCCGCGGCGCCCTGCGAGGCGCCCGCCGCGCCCTCCGCGGCGCCCTGGGCTGCGCCGGCAGCGCCTGCGGCAGCCGGTTGATTGAGCTTGGCGAAGTCGGCCCAGGTGCCCGCGTAGTTCTTCGGCATGTAGAAGCCGGACCCGAAGATGGTGTTCAAGAAGTTGGAGTTGATGAACTGTCCGAAGGCCGTGTCGGTACCGAATATCGAATTCAGCAGGCCATTGAGTCCGGTGGTGTCACCGGCCGACCCGGGAGCAAACGGATTCCAACCGCCCAGGTCGCTACCGAGGATGCTGCCGACACCCGTCGGTGACGAGGACGACGACGGCGACGCCAAGTTCTGTATGGCGTTGGGCGTAGCCGACATCAGCTGTGACAGGGTGTTTTGTCCGTTGCCGGCCGGTGTTAAGGCGGCCCGAGTCACCGCTAAGGACTGGGCGCTCGGTCCGGCGGGGTTAGTGGTTTCCTGCGGTGGGTCGAACGGGACCAGGTGGCTGGCAACTGCTGAGGCTCCGGCGTAGCCGTACATCGCGGCGGCGTCTTGGGCCCACATTTCGGCGTACTGGGCCTCGGTGGCCGCGATCGCGGCGGTGTTCTGGCCGAAGAAGTTGGTGGCGATCAGCATCATCAGCTGGGCCCGGTTGGCCGCGATCACCATCGGGGGGACGGTGGCCGCGAACGCCGCCTCATAGGCGATCACGGCGGCCTCGGCTTGTGCGGCGGTCTCTTCGGCTTGCGCCGCGGTGGTGTTCGTCCACGACACATACGGCGCGGCGGCGGCCGCCATTGCCGTCGAAGCCGGACCATGCCACGCCTGGCTCAGCTCTGAGAGCACCGAGCTGTAGCACAGTGCGGCGGCCCGTAATTCTGCGGCCAGTCCGTGCCAGGCCGACGCGGCGGCCAACATCGGGCCCGCGCCCGGTCCGGCATACATGCGGGCGGAATTGACTTCAGGTGGAAGCATGGCGAAGTCGAACGGTGCGGTCATCGTCAGCCCCTCCTTAAATAGCTCGATATCTGGACGGCCTCGGGCCGCGCCAGTGCTGTCGCAAGGCGTGGTCAATAACTGGTTGAGTGCGGGCGGTCGTTAGCCTGCGGCGGGTGGGCGCGTCACGAATACGGGCTTGAATCCGTATCGCGGGGGGGCATTGCGGCCGTAGCCTTGGCCGCCCGTCCCGCCCATAGGCACCCCCGGCATGCCCGCTGCCACCGCCGGCGGGGGAGCCACCATCGGTGTCGCCCCCAACATCGAGGACCCCGCGCTTTGCGGTGCGGCCGTCGTCCAGCTCGCCGGCACCGAGAGCGACCCGACCAGGGCTCCGTTACCCACGCCGGCCGACACTTGGCTACCCACCGCCCCGAGGCCGCCCAATGGGCCGGCCGCGCCAGCCGCGGTCGCCGCTGCGCCCTCCGCCGCGCCGCCGGCCGCCCCCGCTGCGCCTTCCGCCGCGCCGCCGGCCGCCCCCGCTGCGCCCTATCCGCCGCGCCGCCTGCGCTTTGTTGTAAGCCCATGAAGTCGGCGGCGGTGCCCGCGTAGTTCCCCGGCATGTAGAAGCCGGAGGAAAAGATGGTGTTCCAGATGTTGGCGTTGATGAACTGCCCGAACGCGGTGTTGGGACCAAACAGCGCGTTCATCACGCCGTTCAATCCGGTGGTGTCGTTCGCTGACCCGGGCGCGAACGGGTTCCAGCCACCCAGGTCGCTCCCGAGGACGCTGCTGGTGCCCGTCGTCGTCGGAGATGCCATGCTCTGCAGCGTGTTGGGGACTGTCGATGTCAGCTGTGACAGCGTCTTTTGCCCGGTGCCGGCCGACGTGGCAGCGGCCTGGGTCACCGCCCCAGATTGGGCGCTCTGTCCGCTCGGATTGGTGGTCTGCTGGGGCTCGCTGAACGGAATCAGCCGGGTGGCAACCGCCGACGACCCGGCGTAGCCGTACATCGCGGCGGCGTCTTGGGCCCACATCTCCGCGTATTGGGCCTCGGTGGCCGCAATGGCAGCCGTGTTTTGACCCACGATATTGGTGGCGATCAGCGACATCAGCTGGGTGCGGTTGGCCGCGATCTGCGGCGGGGGCACCGTCGCCGCGAATGCCGTCTCATAGGCCGCCGCGGCGGCCTCGGCCTGCGTGGCGGTCTGTTCGGCCTGCACCGCCGTAATGTTCATCCACGTTACGTAGGGCATCGCCGCGGATGCCATCGCGGCCGATGCCGAACCCTGCCACTCATCGTCCGTCAGGGTCGAGAGCACCCTGCCGTAGGACAACGCCGTCGAGCGCAATTCAGCAGCCAGCGCCTTCCACCCCGCCGCAGCTGTCACCATCGGCCACGATCCGGGTCCCGAATACATCCGCGCCGAGTTGATCTCCGGCGGTAGTGAAGCGAAATCGATCACCGCACCCCCTGTAGTACTGGTGGCCGTAGGAGGCGACGAGGAGTATGCAACGCCGTCCATAATGAAAACCATTTCCGTTAATGACGGGCCAACCCTACAACTCGGGGCACCACTTGTCGACAATCGTTTTCAATTAGCTCGGAGCCGGAGGAGCCGGAGGAGCCGGAGCTGCCCGCTACTTGCACGGCGACCGTGCGCTCACCGCTAACTCGTTAACGCGGTCCGGCGCTAGCCGCCTGCAGGCCCGGCTCCGATGAGTTTCCGATGAGTTGGCCAGGTGCAGGAACTTTTGCGGGCGATCCGACGACTACTACCGGGGTCTCTCTAGCACCGCCGCACAGCCTTGGCGGCTACTGACGTATCCCGGCGAGGAGTCTCTGGCATGAGGCCAGTCGTTTTGTCGAACCGATCGGCCGCGTCTCCGCGGACCGTGGAGGGCGGGCAAGCATGACCGCACCGGTGTGGATGGCGTTTCCCCCGGAGGTCCATTCGACGCTGCTGAGTAGTGGACCGGGGCCGGCCGGCCTGTTGGCTGCGGCTGCGTCGTGGAGTTCGTTGAGCGAGACCTACGCCTCGGCCGCCGACGAACTGAGTGCGACGCTGGCCGCGGCGCAGGCCGGGGCGTGGGAGGGGCCTACCGCCGAGCAGTACGTGGCCGCCCACGCGCCCTATCTTGCGTGGCTGATCCGGGCTGGCGTCAAGAGTGCGGCGGCTGCCGCCGCGCACGAGACAGCTGCCACTGCCTACACAGCGGCGCTGGCCGCCATGCCGACGTTGCCGGAGCTGGCTGCCAACCACGCGGTGCACGGCGCCCTGGTCGCGACCAACTTCTTTGGGATCAACACGATTCCCATTGCGCTCAACGAGGCGGATTACGCACGTATGTGGGCTCAGGCCGCCACCACGATGACGACCTACCAGGCGGTCTCGACCGCGGCGGTCGTATCTGCCCCGCAGACCGATCCGGCGCCGCCGATCGTGAACGCCAGCGACAGCACCGGCGAAGACGGCGACGATGACCGGCATCGTCGACAATGACGGCGGCGACCCGACGCAGCTGAGCTGGTGGATAAACCGCTTCCTCGAGATTCTCCAGACCATAGGAAAAGATTTGGCGGAATTTCCCGAGGACCCGGCCGACGCATTAGAGGATTTGCTCGAAGACATCTTCGGGCCGGCCGGACTCATTGCAGACGAGTTCACCCACCTCGGGGAGGCCCTTCAGACTTTCCCCCAGCTCGCGGCCATTCCGCTCATCGTGCCGGGTGATTTGCGGGGAGGCGTAGCAGGCTTGAGTCTGGTGGCCGGGATCCAGCCAGCCCCAGCCCCAGTTCCGCCGTCGCCGCGCCGCCGAACCGATGGCCCCGGCACCCAGTGCGCCGGCCGTCAGCGGCGCTCCGGTCGTCGTGACCGCTGCCCCGGCCGCGGCGCCCGCGCCGTCTTCTACCCCGACGTCGGCCCCGTCACCCGCCCCGGCCCCGGCCGCTGCGCCCGCAGCGCCACCGCCGCCGCCGTAAGCGGCGCCGAGGCGGCCGCCTTTCCCTACCTGGTCGGTGGTCCGGGCATCGGCACCGGCTCCGGCATGGGCAGCGGCGCGCAGCGCAAGGCGCCCGAGCCTGATGCGGCCGCGGCCGCCGCGTCGGCCCCGGCATCGGTGTCCGAAAGGCAGCGGGCGCGGCGGCAACGTCGGGCGGCGATGAATGATCACTACCGCGGCTACGAGTTCATGGATCTGGAACCGGATGCGGGGCCGGAACCCGATCCGGGCTCGTCGTTGGCATCGGATAGCGGCGCGGGGCGACTGGGTTTCGCCGGAACGAGGTCCGCGGGCACCGCCGCGGCGACGGGGCTGACCACGTTAGCCAGCGATGAATTCGGCGACGGCCCCTCGATACCGATGTTGCCCAACGACTGGGGCAGCGATCGGTGACGGAACTTTCGTGGCCGGCCAGCCGACTACTGGCTGCGTGATCGTGGCGGACGCGCGCGGCGCAGGCGGACCGGGTTGATAATGAAAATGATTTTCATTAAGGTGAGGCCTGGTCATTCGGCTACGCGGCGTGCGGCGGTGAAGATGCCGAGTGTGCGGCGAAAGTCCGCCAGCGGATCCGCAATAGCGGTAAAAGGAAAGGCAATGAGGTGACGGGCGGGACAGGCCCAAGCGCCTCGACAGTTAGCTTATGCAATGCTAACTTCAGGCGGTTAGGTTAGGGGAGGCTACATACATGGAGAAGACGCGGCTGTGGAACGCGGTGACACCGGCATGCTCACAGCTCAGCCCGCAAATTCGCGAGTGGACGCGCGGGTTGACGAGGACATCATCAGCCGGTTCGCCACCTGCTGCCGCGCGCTCGGCATCGTTGTCTACCAGCGTCAGCGGCCGGCCGATCTGGCCGCCGCTCGGTCGGGTTTCACCGCGCTGACCCGCGTCGCCCACGACCAGTGCGACGCCTGGACCGGTCTGGCGGCCGCCGGCGACGTATCCCTTCGGGTGCTCGAGGCGGTTTCGCGCACCGCGCCGACGGCGGGCACGCTGCAGCGCCAGGTCGACCTGGCGACCGGCTCGCTGGCCTTCCGCTACGACACCGGCCTGTATTTGCAGTTTCGCGCCGCCACCCCCGACGACTTCCATCTCGCCTACGCGGCCTCGCTGGCAACGGCCGGACGATTCGCTGACGCCGACCAGATCGTCGCCGGCCTGACCGCCGGCGCGCCCGAACTGGCGCGAGGCCCGCTGGGTGTCCGTCGTCATCAACTACCGCGCCGAGCGCTGGTCGGACGTCGTCAAGCTGCTGACCCCGATCGTCAACGACGCCGATCTCGACGCGGCGTTCTCGCACGCCGCCAAGATCGCCCTGGGCACCGCCCTGGCCCGACTGGGCATGTTCGCCCCGTCGCTGTCGTATCTCGAAGAGCCCGACGGTCCCGTCGCGGTCGCCGCCGTCGACGGCGCGCTGGCCAAGGCGCTGGTGCTGCGCGCGCACGTGGACGAGGACTCGGCGAGCGAAGTGCTGCAGGATCTGTACGCCGCTCATCCCGGAGAACGAACAAATCGAACAGGCGCTGTCCGACACCAGTTTCGGGATCGTGACCACCACGGCGGCCCGCATCGAAGCCCGCACCGATCCGTGGGATCCCGAAACCGAGCCCAGCGCCGAGCGATTTCGTCGACCCCGCCGCCCACGAACGCAAAGCCGTGCTGCTGCACGAGGCCGAACGCCAGCTCGACGAATTCATCGGACTGGACGAGGTCAAGAACCAGGTGTCGCGGCTGAAGAGTTCGGTCGCCATGGAGCTGGTCGCGTAAGCAGCGCGGGCTCGCGGTGGCGCAGCGCACCCACCACCTGGTCTTCGCCGGCCCGCCCGGAACCGGGCAAGACCACCATCGCCCGCGTGGTCGCCAAAATCTATTGCGGCCTGGGCCTTTTGAAGCGGGAGAACATCCGAGAGGTGCACCGCGCCGACCTCATCGGCCAGCACATCGGCGAGACCGAGGCCAAGACCAACGCGATCATCGACAGCGCGCTGGACGGCGTGCTGTTCCTCGACGAGGCCTACGCGCTGGTGGCCACCGGCGCCAAGAACGACTTCGGCCTGGTGGCCATCGACACCCTGCTGGCGCGGATGGAAAACGACCGCGACCGGCTGGTGGTCATCATCGCCGGGTATCGCGCCGACCTGGACAAGTTCCTCGACACCAACGAGGGTCTGCGGTCTCGGTTCACCCGCAGCATCGACTTCCCGTCCTACGCAGCCGTCGGAGCTGATCGAGATCGCGAACTTCGATGGCCGAGCAAGCGCGACAGCGTCTTCGAACAGGCCGCGCTGAACATCATGGAGGCGTTGTTCACGCAATCTGGCCGACCGACGTCGACGCCCGATGCCAACGGAATCGCACGACGCAGCCTGGACATCGCGGGTAACGGCCGGTTCGTCCGCAACATCGTCGAACGGTCCGAGGAAGAGCGCGAATTCCGGCTGGACCATTCCGAACACGCCGGAACCGGCGAATTCACCGATGAGGAGCTGATGACGATCACCGACGAGGACGTCGCAATTCGGTGGAGCCGCTGCTGCGCGGCCTCGGCCTGTCGGTGCCGGCATGACCTCCAATCACGAGTCGAGACGAACGCGCGTTCGTTCACCTCCCGCACGCCGGTCAACGACAACCCCGACCAGGTCGAATACCGCCGCGGTTTCGTCACCCGCCACCAGGTCACCGGCTGGCGGTTCGTGATGCGCCGGATCGCCTCCGGTATTGCCTTGCACGACACCAGGATGCTGGTCGACCCGCTGCGCACCCAGTCGCGCGCGGTGGCTGATGGGCGCGCTGCTGCTGATCACCGGCTTGGCGGGTTGCTTCGTGTTCTCGCTTGATCCGGCCCAACGGGCACGGTGGGCAACAACGCCGTGCTCGCCGACCGGTCCACCGCCGCGCTGTATGTGCGGGTCGGCGACGAGCTGCACCCGGTGCTGAATCTGACCTCCGCCCGGCTGATCGCCGGCCAGCCGGTCAACCCCACCACGGTGAAAAGCAGTGAGCTGGACCGGTTTCCGCGCGGCAACCTGATCGGCATCCCGGGTGCGCCGGAACGCATGGTGCAAAACCCCTCGCACGACGCGAACTGGACGGTGTGCGACGCCGTCAGCGAGCCGGCCCAGGGCGGGCACGCCGCCCACAGCACCGGCGTCACGGTGATCGCGGGCCGGCCGGACAGCAGCGGTGCGCGCGCGGCGCGCTCGCGTCCGCAGCAGGCGATCCTGGTCGACCGGGACGGCAGCACCTGGCTGCTGTGGGACGGCAAGCGTTCAGCCAGATCGACCTGGCCGACCACGCGGTCACCAACGCACTTGGCCTGGGGCAGACAACTCCGAGCTGCCCGCGCCCCGGCCCATCGCGCTGGGCCTGTTCAACGCGATACCGGAGGCACCGCCGCTGACGGCGCCGCCGCATCCCGAACGCCGGTAGCCCGGCGGCCTTTCAGCGTGCCCGCGCCGATCGGCGCGGTGGTGGTCTCCTACGCCGTGGACCAGAGCTCCTCGGGCGCCGTCGCGCTACTACGCGGTGCTGCCGGACGGCCTGCAGCCGATCTCGCCGGTGCTCGCCGCGATCCTGCGCAACACCAATTCCTATGGGCTGGACCAACCGCCGCGGCTGGGCGCCGACGCAGGTGGCCAAGCTGCCGGTGTCGCGGATGCTGGACACCGCGCGGTATCCGGACCAACAGGTCAGCCTCGTCGACGCGGCCAAATCCCCGTCACGTGCGCCTACTGGAGCAAGCCGGCCGGGGCCGCCACCAGCTCGCTGAGCCTGCTGTCCGGCTCGGCGCTGCCGGTCGCCGAATGCGATGCGCACCGTCGACCTGGTCGGCGGCGGCGCCGCGAGAGCGCCACCCGCGTCGCCCTGGCGCCCGGCACCGGCTACTTCGCCCAGACCGTCGGCGGCGGCGCCGGCCGCGCCGGCCACCGGTTCGTTGTTCTGGGTCTCTGACACCGGCGTTCGCTACGGCATCGACAACGAGGCCGAGCACTCGGCCGCCGGGCACGGCAAAACCGTTGAGGCACTTGGCCTTAGCGGATCCCCCGTCCCCATCCCGTGGTCGATGCTGTCGCTGTTCGCCAATGGTCCGACGCTATCGCGCGCCGACGCGCTGCTGGCACATGACGGCCTGACGCCCGACAGAAGCCCGGCCGCGTGGCATCTGCCGAGGGAGCTTCCCGATGAGCCGACTGATTTTCGAAGCCCGCCGCCGGTTGGCGCCGCCGGTCACCCGCAAGGGCACCATCGCCATCGAGGCGCCGCCCGAGTTGCCCCGGGTGATTCCGCCGTCGCTGCTGCGGCGCGCGATGCCCTATCGTGATCGGTGATCCTGATCGTCGGCATGGTCGTCGCGCTGTTCGCCACCGGGATGCGGCTGATCTCCCCGCAGACCCTGTTCTTCCCGTTCGTGCTGTTGCTGGCCGCGACCGCGCTGTATCGCGGCAACGACAACAAGACGCGCACCGAGGAGGTCGACGCCGAACGCGCCGACTACCTGCGCTACCTGTCGGTGGTGCGGGACAACATCCGCACCCAGGCCGCCGCGCAGCGCGCCGCCGCGCAATGGTCCCATCCGGACCCGACCGCACTGGCGGCCGTGCCGGGATCGCGCCGCCAGTGGGAGCGCGACCCGCACGACCCCGACTTCCTGGTGCTGCGGGCCGGCCGTCACCACGTGCCGCTGGCCACCGCCCTGCGGGTCAACGACACCGCCGACGAGATCGACCTGGAGCCGGTGTCGCACAGCGCATTACGCAGTCTGCTCGACACCCAGCGCACCGTGCGCGATGTGCCGACCGGAATCGACCTGACCAAGGTCTCGCGGATCACCGTGCTGGGTGCGGCAGGACGAGGCGCGGGCGGCGCTGCGCGCCTGGGTCGCTCAGGCGGTGACCTGGCACGACCCGACGGTGCTCGGGGTCGCGCTGGTCGCCCGCGATCTGGAGAGCCCGGACTGGTCCTGGCTGAAGTGGTTGCCGCACGTCGACATTCCCGGCCAGCTCGACGGCGTCGGGCCGGCCCGCTTCATGTCCACCAACGCCGACGACCTGGTCGCGAGCTGCTGGGTTCGGCCCTTGTCGACCGCCCGGCGTTCACCGGCGAGCCCGCCGATGCGCTTCGTCACTTGCTCATCGTCGTCGACGACCCGGACTTCGACCTGAACGGCTCGACGCTGGCGCTGGGCCGGGCGGGTGTCACCGTCGTGCACCGCAGCGCCACGGCGCCGAACCGCGAGCAGTATTCGGACCCGGAGAAGCCGATCCTGCGGCGTCAGCGAGCAGCGGCGCCATCGAGCGCTGGCAGACCGGCGGCTGGCAGCCCTACATCGACAACGCCGACCAATTCGGCGCCGACGAGGCCGCGCACCTGGCGCGCCAGTTGTCCCGCTGGGACTCCAACCCGACCCACACCGGGCTGCGCTCGGCGGCCACCCGCGGCGCCAGCTTCACCACGATGCTGGGCATCTCGGACGCCTCCCAACTGGATGTGCCCACGCTGTGGGCGCCGCGCCGCCGCGAGGACGAGCTGCGCGTTCCGATCGGGGTCACCGCGACCGGTGAACCGCTGATGTTCGACCTCAAGGACGAAGCCGAGGGCGGGCATGGGCCCGCACGGGCTGATGATCGGTATGACGGGTTCGGGTAAGTCCCAGACCCTGATGTCGATCCTGTTGTCGCTGTTGACGACTCATTCGGCGGATCGGCTGATCGTCATCTACGCCGACTTCAAGGGTGAGGCCGGCGCCGACAGCTTCCGCAACTTCCCGCAAGTGGTCGCCGTCATCTCCAACATGGCCGAGAAGAAATCGCTGGCCGACCGGTTCGCCGACACGCTGCGCGGCGAGGTGGCCCGCCGCGAGACGCTGCTGCGCGAGGCGGGTCGCCGGGTCCAGGGCAGCGCGTTCAACTCGGTCGTCGGAGTACGAGGCCGCTGATCGGCGGCCGGACACTGACCTGCCCCCGATCCCGACGCTGTTCGTGGTCGCCGACGAGTTCACCCTGATGCTGGCCGATCACCCCGAATACGCCGAGCTGTTCGATTACGTGGCCCGCAAGGGCCGCTCCTTCCGCATCCACATCCTGTTCGCGTCGCAGACGCTGGACGTCGGCAAGATCAAGGACATCGACAAGAACACCTCCTACCGCATCGGTTTGAAGGTGGCCAGCCCCAGCGTTTCCCGCCAGATCATCGGCGTGGAGGATGCCTACCACATCGAATCCGGCAAGGAGCACAAGGGCGTGGGCTTCCTGGTGCCCGCCCCGGGTGCGACGCCGATAAAGTTCCGCAGCACCTACGTCGACGGCATCTACGATCCGCCGCGGAAGGCCAAATCCTTTGTGGTGCCGTCTATCCCCGAGCCCAAGCTGTTCACGGCCGGGCGGGTGGAACCGGATCAGGACACCGTGATCACCGCGCCCGAGGAAGACGATTTCGACCGGGCCGCCACGCAAGCTGATCGCCACCATCGGCGATCAGCTGGCCGGCTACGGTCCGCGGGCGCCGCAGCTGTGGCTGCCGCCGCTGGACGAGCCGATCCCGTTGACCGCGATGCTGGCCCGCGCCGGGGTGCCGCCCCGGCAGTGGCGGTGGCCGCTCGGCGAGATCGACAAGCCGTTCGAGATGCGCCGCGACCCGCTGGTCTTCGACGCCGCCTCCTCGGCCGGGAACATGGTCATCCACGGCGGCCCCAAATCGGGCAAATCGACTGCGCTGCAGACATTCATCCTGTCCGCGGCCAGCCTGCACTCGCCGCGCGAGGTCACCTTCTACTGCCTGGACTACGGCGGCGGGCAGCTGCGGGCGCTCGAAGACCTGGCGCATGTCGGCAGCGTGGCCTCGGCGCTGGAGCCCGAACGCATCCGGCGCACCTTCGGCGAAATCGAGCAGCTGCTGCTGTCGCGGCAGCGGCGAGAGGCGTTCCGGGACAAGCACGGCGCGGCGCCCGACGACGGCTTCGGCGAGGTGTTCCTGGTCATCGACAACCTCTATGCGTTCGGCCGGGACAACACCGACCAGTTCAACACCCGAAACCCGTTGCTGGCCAAGGTGACCGAATTGGTCAACATCGGTCTCGCGTACGGCATCCACGTCGTCATCACCACCCCCAGCTGGCTGGAGGTGCCGCTGGCGATGCGGGACGGCCTCGGGCTGCGGCTCGAGCTCAAGCTGCACGACGCGCGGGACAGCAATGTGCGGGTGGTCGGCGCGCTGCGCCGGCCCGCCGAAGCGGTGCCGCACGACCAGCCGGGCCGCGGATTGACCATGGCCGCAGAGCATTTCCTGTTCGCCGACCCCGAGCTGGACCAGGTGGCCGCCATCAACGACCGCTACCCCGGCATGGCCGCGCCGCCGGTGCGGCTGCTGCCGACCAACCTCGCGCCGGACGTCGGTCGGGTCGTTGTATCGCGGGCCGGAACAGGTGGTCATCGGCCAGCGCGAGGAGGACCTCGCGCCGGTGGTGCTCGACTTCGCCGAGAACCCGTTGCTGATGGTGTTCGGCGACAGCAAGTCTGGAAAGACCACGCTGCTGCGCCACCTCATCCGCACGGTCCGCGAGCACTCGACTCCCGACCAGGTGGCCTTCACGGTGCTGGATCGACGGCTGCACCTCGTCGACGAACCGCTGTTCCCCGACAACGAGTACACGGCCAACATCGACCGCATCATCCCGGCGATGCTGGGTCTGGCCAACCTCATCGAATCGCGGCGGCCGCCGGCCGGCCTGTCGCCCGCCGAACTGTCTCGATGGACGTTCGCGGGCCACACCCACTACCTGATCATCGACGACGTGGACCAGATACCGGATTCGCCGGCGATGAGCGGCCCCTACGTCGGGCAGCGGCCATGGACTCCGCTGATCGGGTTGCTCTCCCAGGCGGCCGATTTGGGGGTGCGGGTGATCGTCACCGCGCGCGCGACCGGATCCGGGCACGCGTTGATGACCAACCCGTTGCTGCGCCGATTCAACGACCTGCAGGCGACCACGTTGATGCTGGCGGGCAACCCGCAAGACAGCGGCAAGATCCGCGGTCAACGATTCGGCCGATTGCCTGCCGGACGGGCGATCCTGTTGGGCGACAGCGACGGTCCGACGTACGTGCAATTGGTCAACCCCTTGATCGGGGAGTCCGTAATGGCAAGTGAAACGCAACGAGAGGAGTAGAGATGACGTTGCGAGTGGTTCCCGAAGGTCTGGCCGCCACCAGTGCGGCGGTGGAGGCCCTGACGGCACGGCTGGCGGCCGCGCATGCGGCGGCTGCTCCGGCGATCACCGCGGTGGTGCCGCCGGCGGTCGATCCGGTATCGCTGCAGACCGCCGCCGGATTCAGCGCTCAGGGGCAGGAGCACGCCGCCGTGGCGGCCCAGGGTGTCGAAGAACTGGGCCGCGCCGGCGTCGGCGTCGGGGAAGCCGGTGCAAGCTATCTCGCGGGTGACACCGCGGCCGCTGCGACGTTCGGGATGGCGGGCGCCTGACCATGACCGCTCCCGTGCGCCCATCTGGATGGCTTCGCCACCCGAGGTGCATTCGGCGTTGCTCAGCGCCGGTCCGGGGCCGGGGCCGCTGTTGGCGGCCGCCGGCGCGTGGACCTCGCTGAGCGCCCAATACGCCTCGGCGGCAGCCGAACTCAGTGGGCTGTTGGGGGAGGCGCAGGCTGGTGCGTGGGAGGGGCCGAGCGCCGAGCAGTACGTGGCGGCCCACCTGCCGTACCTGGCCTGGCTGCAGCAGGCCAGCGTCGACAGTGCGGGCGCGGCCGCGCAGCAGGAGGTCGCGGCGACGGCCTACACCGCCGCGCTCGCGGCCATGCCGACGCTGCCGGAACTGGCCACCAATCACGTCGTGCACGGGGCGTTGGTGGCGACGAACTTCTTTGGCATCAACACCATTCCGATCGCGGTCAACGAGGCCGACTATGCGCGGATGTGGGTCCAGGCGGCCACCACCATGGGCACCTACCAGGCGGTGTCGGGCTCGGCCCTTGCCGCGGCGCCGCGCACCATGGCGGCGCCTTCGATCGTGAATCCGGGCGGTGAGGCGAACAACGTCACGGCCAACGCCCTGCAAAGCCCGTCCGACGCGATCTCGAATTTCTTCCAGCAGCTGCTTCAGTTTCTGCGGGACTTCTTCCAGAACATCCAGAAGATGTTGCAGGGCTTCTGGTCGGGCCTGCCGTCGTTTCTGGCGGCCAACGGGCCGCTGCTGTTTTTCGTTGCCTACCAAGTGTTTTTCAACGCCATCGGCTGGCCGACCTGGGGCGCGATCCTGACCGCGCCCTTGCTCATCCCGCTGCTGCTCGGCATCGGCCTCGGTTCCCTGCTCACCACGCCCGTCGAGGCCGCCGCGCCGGAGGAGGCCAGCCCCGCCGCCGTCGCTCCCGCGCTGACGTCCACCAAGCCGGCGTCGCCGCTCCCGGCGGTGGCACTGGCCCCGACGGTGGCGGCTCCCGCCGGCGCCCCGGCCGCTTCTGTCGCCGCGGGATCCGCTGCGCCCGCCGCGCCGGCACCGGTAGCTCAGGCAGTCAACTTCGGCTACCTGGTGGCCGTCGGCGGCGACCCGGACCCGGGGGTCGGACCGACCCTGGGTGGCCGCGGCGGTGCCAAGGCTCCGGCGGCGACCATCCCGGCGGCCGGCGCCGCGGCCGCGAGCCGTGCCGAGTCTCGGGCGAGGCGGCGTCGGCGGGCCGCGCTGCACGATCACGCTGACGAGTTCGCGGATATGGAAGCCGATTTCGGCGTCCCACCGGACTTCGGCGACGACGAGCAGGCCGCGGCCGTCGCGTCGGCGCAGGGCGCCGGGGCGCTCGGTTTCGCCGGAACCGCGCAGCAGCGGAAGGCTTTTCAGGCGGCCGGACTGACGAAACTGGCCGACGACGACTTCGGCGGTGGCCCACGCATGCCAATGGTGCCCGGCACGTGGGAGCCCGAAGCCGGTGACAAAACGGGCCCAACCGAGCCGGGGAAAGGGGGGTAAGGCAGTCGGCCAGATACAGGTGAGTTACCGAAACCCCAACGGAAGCAACAGAAAGGAATCAGCATGAGTATGCTGGACGCTCACATTCCGCAGTTGGTAGCCGCACAGTCGGCCTTCAGCGCCAAGGCGGCGTTGATGCGCAGCACGATCAGCCAGGCCGAGCAGGAAGCGATGTCGGCGCAGGCGTTCCACCAGGGCGAGTCCTCGGCCGCTTTCCAGGCCGCGCACGCGCGCTTCGTCGAGGTCGCCGCGCGGGTCAACACACTTCTGGACATCGCCCAGGCCAACCTCGGCGACGCCGCCGGCACCTACGTGGCCGCGGACGCCGCCGCCGCGTCGGGCTACACCGCGTTCTGATCTCACCGCTACCAACCTCGAAAGGACTTGTCATGTCGCAGATCATGTACAACTACCCGGCGATGTTGAGCCACGCCGCCGACATGTCGGGATACGCCGGCACCCTGCAGGGGCTGGGTGCCGACATCGCCAGCGAGCAGGCCACGCTGTCCAACGCCTGGCAGGGTGACACCGGTATGACCTACCAGGTGTGGCAGGCCCAGTGGAACCAGGCCATGGAAAGCCTGGTGCGCGCCTACCAGTCGATGGCCAGCACCCACGAGGCCAACACCATGGCCATGCTCGCCCGCGACCAGGCCGAAGCCGCCAAATGGGGCGGCTAATTCGTGACTGAACGAACCTGATGGAGCGAGCGCCCAATGCCGTCGAGCTGACGGTCGATCACGCGTGGTTCATCGCGGAAACCGTTGGGGCGGGGAGCTTTCCCTGGGTGCTGGCGATCACCTCGCCCTATCGTGATGCCGCGGAACGCAGCGCGTTCCTCGACCGTCAGAAGGCCGAGCTGACCGAGCTGGGTCTGGTCTCGCGAAGACGGGCTGGTCAACCCGGCGGTCGCCGACTGGATCAAGGTGGTGTGTTTTCCGCACCGGTGGCTCGACCTGCGCTACGTCGGGCCCGCCAAGGAATCCGGTGAGGCCGGTGGCGGCGCCGAGTTGCTGCGCGGCATCGTCGCGCAGCGCACCGGTGCGGCCGGCAAGCCGTCGAACACCGTGGTCGCGTTGCGCAGCGCGCAGCTGATCACGTTCACCGCCATGGATATCGACGATCCGCGTGCGCTGGTCCCGGTCCTCAGTGTCGGGCTGGCGCAACGGCCGCCGGCTCGGTTCGACGAGTTCAGCATGCCGATGCGCGTCGGTGCCAGGGCCGACGAGCGGCTGCGTTCGGGTGCGCCGCTCGCCGAAGTCCTTGACTACCTGGGCATCCCGCAATCGGCACGAGCGGTGGTGGAGTCGGTGTTCTCCGGGCCGCGCAGCTACGTCGAGATCGTCGCCGGTTGCCACCGCGACGGCCGGCACTCCACCACCGAGGTGGGAATGAGCATCGTCGACGCACGCGAGGGCCGGGTGCTGGTCAGTCCGTCCCGCGCGTTCGACGGCGAGTGGGTCTCGACCTTTGCGCCCGGAACACCATTCGCGATCGCCGTCGCGATTGAACAACTGACCGCCCTACTGCCGGACGCCGGATGGTTCCCCGAGCACCGGCTGTCCCGAGACTTCTCCCCCGTCAACACTGTCCGTCCAACATAGAAAAGAGAAGAGAGCACGATGTTCCAGCAACGGCCCCAGCACTTTTCGAGGGTCCGGTGACGTCCGGAACCGTCATGCCGATCGTCCGCGTGGCAATCCTCGCGGACAGCAGGTTGACGGAGATGGCCCTGCCCGCGGAGCTGCCGCTGCGCGAAATCCTGCCCGCGGTCCAGCGATTGGTGATCCCCGCCGCGGTCAACGGCGACGCGGAAGACGGCGCCGCTTCACGCGGCGCCGCCGAGATCGGCGCGGCGACCCAACTGAGCCTGGCGCCCATCGGTGGGGCGCCGTTCAGCCTGGACGCCAGCCTGGACACGGTCGGCGTCGTCGACGGCGACCTGCTGGCGCTGCAAGCGGTGCCGGTCGGTCCGGCCGCGCCGGGCATCGTCGAGGACATCGCCGATGCCGCCATGATCTTCTCCACCTCCCGGCTCAAGCCTTGGGGCACAGCGCATATCCAGCGTGGCGCCCTGGCCGCGGCGATCGCGGTGGCATTCCTGGCGACCGGCCTGGCGGTCACCTACCGGGTCGCCACCGGCGCGCTGCCCGGGCTGGTCGCGGTCAGCGTGATCGCGGCGTTGACCGCGGTCGTCGGCTTGCTGGTCACGGCGCGTTCGGCGCGCACCGGGATGGCTCTCTCGATCGCCGCACTGGTTCCCATCGCCGCCGCCCTGGCGCTGGCGGTGCCGGGCAAGTTCGGTCCCGCCCAACTGATGCTGGCCGCGGCCGGCGTCACCGCGTGGTCGCTGATCGCCCTGATGGCGCCCAGCGCCGAGCGTGAGCGCATCGCCGGCTTCTTCACCGCGACGGCGGTGGTCGGCGCCGGGGTGCTGCTGGCCGCCGGTGCCGAATTGCTCTGGCATCTCAAGCCGATACGCCATCGGCTGCGGGCTGATCGTGGCGGCGCTGCTGGTCACCATCGAGGCGGCCCAACTGTCCGCGCTGTGGGCGCGCTTCCCGTTGCCGGTCATCCCGGCGCCCGGCGACCCCACGCCGTCGGCGCCGTCGCTGCGGGTGCTCGAGGACCTGCCGCGCCGGGTCCGGATCAGCGACGCGCATCAGAGCGGATTCATCGCCGCGGCGGTGCTGCTCAGCGTCCTGGGTTCGGTGGCGATCGCGCTGCGGCCCGAGGCGTTCAGCGGTGCGGGTTGGTACGTGGTGGCGGCAACCGCGGCGACGTCCATGCTGCGTGCCCGGGTGTGGGATTCGGCCGCGTGCAAGGCATGGCTGCTCGCCCAGCCCTTCCTGGTCGCGGGCGTGCTGCTGGTGCTCTACACCGCGACCGGACGCTACGCGGCCGCCCTGGGCGCGGTGCTGGTGCTGCTGGCGCTCGTGTCGGTGTGGATCGTGGTGGCGCTGAACCCGGGTATCGCTGCGCCGGAAAGCTATTCGCTGCCGCTGCGCCGGCTGCTGGGCTTCGTCGCGACCGGACTCGACGCGTCGCTGATCCCCGTCATGGCGTTCGTGGTCGGTCTGTTCGGCTGGGTGCTCAATCGATGATTCGGCCGGCATCAGCCTGCTTCGCAGCGGCATTGGCCTTGCTGCCCGCCGCCGCGACGTGGACGAGTCCGCCGGCATCGGCCATCAGCCCGCCGACGGTTGATCCCGGCGTCCCGCCGCCCAGCGGGTCACCGGGGCCCGGGCAGCCGATGGAGCAGCGCGGCCCGTGCAGCACATCCGGAGTCATCCCGGGCACCGAGCCGGGTGCGATCACGCCAAGCCAGTCGATCGCTGAATCTTCCTGCGGCATGGCAGTTTTCCCGCGGTGAAGGCCAGCTGGTGGCGGTCCTCGACACCGGGGTGCGGCCGGGTCCGCGGCTGCCCAACGTCGAAGCGGGCGGTGATTTCGTGGAGACGACCGACGGCCTGACCGACTGCGACGGGCATGGCACCCTGGTCGCCGGAATCATCGCCGGCCAACCCTCGGCTGACGACGGCTTCGCCGGCGTGGCACCCGCGGCGCGGGTGGTGTCGATCAGGACGACGTCGGCCAAGTTCTCGCCCCGGACACCGGGCGGCGATCCGCTGATGGCGCGGGTGTCCGCCGAGGTCGCCACGCTGGCCCGGGCCATCGTGCATGCGGCCGACCTCGGCGCCCGGGTGATCAACATCTGCTCGGCCACCTGCCTGCCCGCCGACCGGCCCGTCGACCAGGCCGCACTCGGTGCGGCGATCCGCTACGCGGCGGTGGACAAGGACGCGGTGATCGTTGCCGCCGCGGGTAACAGCGGTCCGACCGGATCGGCGGGCGGCGGAACCTCGTGCGAGTCCAATCCGCTCACCGACCTGAGCCGCCCGAACGATCCGCGGAATTGGGCCGGCGTCACGTCGGTCTCCATCCCGTCGTGGTGGCAGCCCTACGTGCTGTCGGTGGCATCGCTGACCCCGGACGGCCAGCCGTCGAAGTTCACCATGGCGGGACCGTGGGTGGGCGTCGCGGCACCCGGCGAACGGATCGTGTCGATGAGCAACGCCGACGGCGGCGGCCTGGCCAACGGCCTGCCCGACGAGCACCAGCAACTCGCCCCGGTCAGCGGCACCAGTTACGCGGCCGGCTATGTGGCCGGTGTCGCCGCGCTGGTCCGCAGCAAGTACCCCGCCCTGAACGCCACCGCGGTGCTGCGTCGCATCACCGCAACCGCGCACAACGGCGCCCGCGACCCGTCCAACGTGGTCGGCACCGGCAGCGTGGACCCGGTGGCGGCTCTGACCTGGCAACTGCCCGCCGGTGATCAGCCCGCCGGGGCGTCGGTGAAGCCGGTGGCCGTGCCGCCGGCGCCGAAGCCCGAGGACACCACACCGCGAACCGTCGCGGTGGCGGGCACCGCCGCGCTGGCCGTGCTTGTCGCGGTGGCCGGCGCGGTCACCGCAATCGCCGCACGCCGACGAAAGGACCCCACCGCGTGAGCAAGCATCGGATACCGACTCCCGGCAGCGGCCGAATCACGTTGGCGTTGCTGGTCATCGTGCCCGCCGTCATGGCCTACCCCTGGCGCACGACCCGCGACTACTGGCTGGTGGGCATCGCGGCCGCCGTCGTGATCGTGTTGTTCGGCTGGTGGCGCGGCCTGCATTTCACCACCATCCTGCGCCGCCGGCTGGCGATGATCGGACGCGGCAACGCGGTCCCTTCGCACACTTCTGACGCGGCGACAACCGCCCTGATTCGCCTCGGCGCGCCCGAGGACGATTCCGATGTGCTGCCGCTCCCGCTGATCGCGAGCTACCTGGACCGCTACGGCATTCGGGCGGACAAGATCCGAATCACGAACCGCGACAACGCCTCCGACGCATCCCGGCGCGAGACGTGGATCGGGCTCACCGTATCGGCGGCCGACAATCTGGCTGCGCTGCAGGCACGTTCGCCGCGGATCCCGTTGCACGAGACCGCTCAGGTCGCGGCCCGCCGGCTGGCCGACCATCTCCGGGAGATCGGTTGGGAAGCCACCATCGTGACGGCCGACGACGTTCCCCGGCTGTTGACGTCCAACCCGCGCGAAAGGTGGCGCGGGGTGCAGCGCGGCGCCTCGGATTACCTTGCCGCATACCAGGTTCAGGTGGACGACGCGCTTCCGGAGACCTTGACGGCGATCCGGTCGTATTCCGCGCGCGAAACCTGCATCGCGCTGGAGATCGCCGGTGACCGGAGCCGGCCCACCGTGGCGGTGGCCTGTGCGTTCCTGACCGAGACCGGCCCGGATCGCAAGGCGCCGGTGGCTGGACTGACCCCGCAGCGCGGAAATCACCTGCCGGCGTTGACGACGCTTGACTTGCTGTCCACCCGGCGGCTCGACGGACACACCGCCGCGCCGGCGGACCTGCTTTCGCAGTTGCACTGGCCCACCCTCGCCGGCGGAGCCCACCGGGCCTCGCTCGGTGAAACCGGCCACGGCGCCGACACGGTCGAAGCGGTCAGAACATGACCTGGTGCAGGAACGCGGTCATCCGCCGCAGATAGTCCAGCTGGCTCACGTGCAGCACGTGACTGCCGGGAAACCAGTGCAGCGCACACCGATCCCAGTGCTGCCATAGCTTGATGGCGTGGTCGGGCGGCGCCATCCGGTCACCGAGGCCGGTGATGACCATCCGGCGGTCGCGCGGCACCAGCGGCCGGTAATTGAGCGGGCAGTGGTAGGCCAAGGCCGCCGCCAAGTCGTCGTGGCTGATGTCGGAGAGGCGCAGACCCAGCCCGACGAGCTTGTTGGCCGGGAACCATTCGTCGAACAACGTCGACGGGGTGACGACGGGACAGTTGGGGATGACGGCCTCGAGCCGATCGTCGACCGAGGCCACCAGCGCCGAGGTGTAGCCGCCCAGCGAGATGCCGGTGAGCGCGATGCGGTCCACCCCGGTGTGACGCAAATAGTCGATGATGGACCGGAAATCGTGCACGGCCTGGGCCATCGCCTCGGCGAAACCGCTGAGCCCGCCGGCGAAATAACCGAAACCGCTGAAGGGCGACAACCTTTCGGCCCGCTTGCCGTGAAAGGGCAAGGTGTACATCAGCACGTCGTAGCCGGACCGGTAGTACCAGGGCAGCGAGAAGAACCGCCCGTTGGCCAGATACGACGAACCCATGAAGCCGTGGATGACGCACAGGGTGGGACGTGGTCCGTCGTCGTGGCGCCAATGCTGTGCGCGCACGATGTTGTTGGCCCGCCAGTCGCCCCACTGCGTGCGCATGGCCGGGTTGATGGCGGTGAAACTGCTGGGGAACGCGATGTTGTCGACCGTGCCGTGCGCGGCCCATTCCGTCAGTGGGCTGGCCCGCCGTGACGTGACCCGGGGGATCTCGGTCGGTGACGGAAAGGACCGCGTCGGGTCTCCCGTCGCGCCCAATTCCGCGTAGAAGTCGAGGTTGTCGCGCTCGGTGGCGGCATCGGATCGCCGCAGGGTGCTGGCGACCACGAACGGCGCCACCGTGGTGGACAGCAGCGAGGCCACCCAGGTGCGCAGGGCCAGATCGCCCAGGGCCGATGCCTCGACTACCATTCGCTGGCGGGGCGACAACGCCGAGTGGGGGGGTAATCCGCTGGCGCCGGCCGGTAGATCGGCGCCGGGAACTTCCGGAACGGGGATGGGCGGGTCGATCGGATCAAAGTCGGGCGCCACGAACGCCGATGGTAGCCCGACCGTCCTGCGTTGCCTGGGGGTTTCGGCCGGTTTCGGTCGTGGCGGTGTTATCCCGGCACCATTCGGCCCGCGTCGGCGCACCATGGGGGTTATAGGGTTTGCTATCGGCCGGCTATCGGCGGCGTGAGGATCAGGAGGATCGACATGTGGGATCCGGACGTCTACCTGGCCTTCGCCGACCACCGCGGCCGCCCCTTTTACGATCTGCTCTCGCGGGTGGGAGCGGAGCGGGCGCGTCGCGTCGTCGATCTCGGTTGCGGCCCGGGTCACCTGACGAAGTATCTGGCCCGGCGCTGGCCCGACGCGGTGATCGAGGCGATGGACAGCTCGCCGGAGATGGTGGCCGCGGCCAAGGAGCGCGGCATCGACGCCGTCACCGGCGACCTGCGCGACTGGAAGCCCACACCCGACACCGACGTGGTGGTCAGCAATGCGGCCTTGCATTGGGTGCCCGAGCACGCCGACCTGCTGCTCCGGTGGGCGCGGCAGCTGGCGTCCGGATCGTGGATCGGTGTCCAGATGCCGGGCAACTTCGAGTCGCCGTCCTATGCGGCGGTGCGGGCGCTGGCCCGCCGGGAGCCATACGCAAAGTTGCTGCGCGACATACCATTTCGTGTCGGTGCGGTGGTCCAGCCGCCCGCTCACTACGCCAATCTGCTGCTCGACGCGGGATGCAAGGTCGACGTCTGGGAGACCACCTATCTGCACCAGCTGACCGGCGAGCATCCGGTACTGGAATGGATCACCGGCACGGCCCTGGTACCGGTGCGCGAGCGGCTCGACGACGACACCTGGGAGCAGTTCCGCGAGGAGCTGATCCCGCTGCTGCAGGACGCCTACCCGCCCCGATCCGACGGGACGACGATCTTCCCGTTCCGGCGGGTGTTCGTCGTCGCCGAGGTGGGTGGTTCGAGCCGCTCAGCCGGATAGCCCGGTCGCCGCGGCACGGTGACTTTGCGTCACGGTGACCGCGAACTAGCGCCGCGAGGGCTTGCCCTCTTCGATGCCGCGGTCGGCGGCGATGCCCGAGCGGGGGGTTGGCTTCGCCCGGTGAATCTGCAGATACGTTTCGGTGTACCGCGCGGAGATGCGGGTGCCGGCGAACTCCGAGGGGATGACGTCGCCGGTGCGCTGGCGCCAATCATGCAGCCGCACAGCGAGATTGGCCGCGACCTCGTCCGCGTCCGTGCCGTCATCGGCGAGCAGGTTGGTGGTCTCGGTGGGGTCGGTGCGCAGATCGTAGAGTTCACGCTCGGGCCGCGGCGCCGTGACCAACGGCGCGACGGCCAGCCCAGACGGGCTTTCCCTGATATCCAGCGGCAGATCCAGCAGCGGCCGGGGCACGTAGTTCTCGATGTAGCTGTAGTCCTTGGTGCGAATCGCGCGAATCGGATCGAACGAGTCGTGATAGGTCTTCATCGTGTAGACGTGGTCGCGCACCGGTGCGGCTTTGCGGATCAGGCTTCAGCAATGCGGGCGCGTGCGAGACGCCGTCGACGTCGGCCGGAGTGTCAATTCCCAACAGTCCCAGCAATGTTGGCACCAGATCGACGGCGCTGAACATCTCGTCGTAGACGCGGGGAGCCACGGTCCGGTTGGTGGGCGGCCGAACGATCATGCCGATGCCGGTACCGGCGTCATACAGCGTGGATTTCGCCCGCGGGAACGCCGGGCCGTGATCGGTGAAGAACACGACCCAGGTGGTGGCGTCCAAACCGGTGTCGGCCAGTGCGTCCAGCACCCGCCCGACGGCGGCGTCGGCCGTGCTGATGGCCCCGTAGAAGTCGGCGAGGTCGCCACGCACCTCCGGGGTGTCGGGCAGGTAATCGGGCAGATCCACCCCGGCGCTGTCCGCCGGTGTGTAACGGTCCCGCGGATATGGCCGGTGCGTCTCGAAGAAGCCGGCGGTCAACAGAAACGGCTGGCCGACAAGGCCTTCGGCGTTTTGACGCAGCCACTCGTCGGCCTTGTCGGCCACGTAGTCGCAGTAGGAGTTCGACACGTCGAACTCGTCGAAACCCAATCGCTTCGGGTAGGAGGTCTCGTGCTGCATACCGAAAAGTGCTGAATACCATCCTGATTCGGACAATATCTGCGGAAGGGTGCGGATGCCATCGCGGTATTCCCAACCGTGGTGGGCCAGTCCGATGAGGCCGTTGCTCTGCGGGTAGCGGCCGGTGAACAGCGATCCGCGCGAGGGCGAGCACAGCGGCGCGGTGGCGTGCGCCCGGGTGAACAAGATGCCCTCGGCGGCAAGGCGGTCCAGCCGCGGGCTCGACACGTCCGGGTGGCCGTAGGCACCGAGGTAGCGCCCCAGGTCGTGCCAGTGCACGATCAGCACGTTGTCTTTCTGGCCCGTGTTCTGTTTTTGGTCCGCTATGTCGCCCGGCGTCAATTGCGTCACCTCTCACATTGCCTTGCGACCGGCGACGTTACCGCACCTTTCCCCGGCGATCGCTGGGTGCCGACGCGTCAGGGCATCGGCAGTTGACCCCATCGGTTCTCGCAGACGAACTCCGACAACGGGCGCCCGACGGCCCAGCCATCCAGTTCCAAGGCCGGGCGATCGGGGAATTCGGGCACCGGCCCCAGACACAGGATGGCCACCGGTTCGGCGCCGGCCGGCATGCCCAGCAGCGAGCCCAGTCGCTGCGGATCGAACAGCGACACCCAACCCATGCCCAGGCCTTCGGACCGGGCCGCCAGCCACAGGTTCTGGATCGCGCACGACACCGACGCCAGATCCATCTGCGGCAACGTGCGCCGGCCGAACACGTGCGACTCGCGGTCGTCGCCCAGGGCCACCACGAACAGCTCCGCGCACTCGAGGATGCCCTCCACCTTCAGTGCCAGGAACTCGTCGGCTCGCTCGCCCAGGGCGGCGGCGGTGCGCGGGCGTTCCTCGTCGACCAGGGCGTGAATGCCCCGCCGCAGCGAGCGCGTCGGTGATCCGGATGAAGCGCCACGGCTGCATCAGGCCGACGCTGGGCGCCGCGTGCGCGGCCTGCAGCAGGCGCGCCAGCACGGCCTCGTCCACCACCGCGCCGGGAACGAACCTGCGCATGTCACGGCGTTCGGCGATGACGCGATACACCGCGCGCCGCTCTTGCGGGCTGAATGCCTCACCGGTCACGTCAGCCATCGTAGGAAATCCGCGTTAGCGTGGATCGTGCCGTGACCACCCACGACCTGTGGACCCCAGGAACGGAGCGTTGAAAAGTGAAGCCTTCCGACGTACTCGATCAGCTGGCCGCCGACGCCGCCGCCGGACGCCGATACGGCGAGCCCTACCAGACCCCGGACGGCACCACCGTCATCGTGGTCACCAAACCGCTGGGCGTGTTCGCCATCCGCAATGGCCAGGCCTCCTGGACGCCCGCGGTGGACGGGGGGCGGGTCGCCCTGATCGGGGTGATCACCGGCCTGCTGGCGGCGGTGATCGGCAGCCTGGCGGTGCTGCGGCAACCGCCCTGGCCGCGCATCACGGTCAGGGACTATAGGTAACGCCGACCGCGCGGAACACGTATTCCGGCGGCATGTCGAACGCCAGCGACCGCCGGGGCAGCGCTGTCGAGCACATCGTCGGGAATGGCGACCTTGTAGTGCAGCGACAATTCGCCGCTGAACTTCTCGTCGACCTGGGCGACGTCGAGACTGACCTGCAATCCGGTCGACGAAATCTCTACCTGCGCGGCGCCGGTCTGCGGAGCGTTCCACCGCACGTTGACGGTCGGGCCGGCCAGCCGCGGCAGCATGGACAGCGTTGCCAGCACCCGCTCTGAGGTGAAGACCAGCGAACCCGTGTAGCTGGCGACGCTGTGCGGCGTCCGCACACCGGGGATGGTGCCGCTGAATCGCCTGGTCACTGCGACGTAATCGGCGAGGTAGATGAGGCCTTCCGACTCGACCTGGGCATGCAGCTCGTCGGGCAGCTTGCCGATGCCGAACAACCTACGGACAAAGACGGCCATATCGACAGTATGACCGCGCCCGCAGGTGACCGCAGCGGTGCTGGTATCGGTTGGTTATGACTCGCCCGAGGACGCCGGTGGCCGTGTGGATCGCAGTTTTGGCCGCGACGGTGTACGCGGAGATGTGGATGGGCTACTGCCAGCGCTGGGCATGGCTGCACCGGATGGATTGGTCGTTGCTGGACGCGGCCCGCGAAATCGCAGTCAAACACCCGCTGTGGATGCGGTTTTCAGAAGGCGTCTCTTACGCGTTGGGTCCGGTCACGATGTCCGTGGTGTGCATCGCGGTGACAGTGTTCGCTCTGGTGAAGCGCAATCGGCGGGCCGCGCTGGTGCTGGTCTTTGCGTGCGGGCCGGTCAACGAGCTCGCGACCGCGGCGGCCAAGGCCCTGGTCAACCGCCCGCGTCCGGCGACCATGCTGGTCGGCGCGCCGTCCAGCTCGTTTCCGTCCGGGCATTCCCTGGAGGCGATGTCCGCCCTGCTCGCCGCGTTGTGCTTCTTCTTTCCGATGATGAGCCGGTCGAGGCGGCGCATCGCGATTGCGGTGGTGGCGGTTGCAGTGCCGGCGGTCGGCGTCTCTCGGGTGGCACTGAACGTGCACTACCCGTCCGACGTGCTGGCCGGCTGGGCGCTGGGATACCTGTATTTCCTGTTGTGTCTCTTCGCTTTTCGTCCCTGGATCAGGCGGTCCGCCGACCCCGCGGCGCACGACCGAGCCCGCTGCGGTGAGCTAACCACGGCGTCGCGGTGAGGATTCGGTCACGGCGCGGTGACCTAACCGGGGCTGAAGCTTTACTTGACCCTGAAGGTATGCCCGTTTGACGATGGAGTGCATGCACCGACTGCTCGCTTCGCTGTGCGCCGCGGCGTGCGTGATTTTCGCCTCGGTGCTGCTCGCGCCGGTCGAGCGCCGCGGCCGGCGCTCCCTGGTTCGCGAACGCGGTAGGCAATGCGACACAGGTGGTTTCGGTGGCGAGCACCGGCGGTTCCAACGCGACCATGGAGATCTTCCAGCGCACCGGCACCGGCTGGCAGTCGCTGCGGTCCGGCATTCCCACCCACGTCGGATCGGCGGGGATGGCCGCCGCAGGCCAAGAGCGGTGTTCCGGCCACGCCGACGGGCGTGTACAGCCTCGACTCCGCGTTCGGCACTGCGCCGAATCCCGGTACGGGACTGCCGTACACCCAGGTCTCCGGACCCAACTACTGGTGGAGCGGCGACGACCACAGCCCCACGTTCAACTCGATGCAGGTGTGCCAGAAGGCGCAGTGCCCGTTCAACACGGGCGACAGTGAGAACCTGCAGATCCCGCAGTACAAGCACGCGGTCGTGATGGGCGTCAACAAGAACAAGACCCCCGGCGGGGGCGCCGCGTTCTTCTTCCACACCACCGACGGGAAACCCACCGAGGGCTGCGTGGCCGTCGACGATGCTCAGCTGGTGTCGATCATGAAGTGGCTGCGGCCCGGCGCGGTCATCGCCATCACCAAGTAGCCGCTCAGTCGGCGGCGATCGCGCGACCGGGTTTGAGCGTGAAGTTCGAGACCCTCCAAAGACATTGTGGCGTCGTAGGTTCGGTCGTAGCCCGTACCGCTGATCTTCCAGCCGGCAGCGGTGCGGCGGTAGGTGTCGCGGTAGAAGGCCGCCCCGATCAACATGAAGTTGAGGTCGGCCACCATCACCCGGTCCTGCAGATACCAACTGCCCGTTGCGGTGTCGCCGTCGACGGTGATGTCCGGGTGCGTCACCCGATGCTCGGTGATGACGTTGGAGGGCAGCGACGTCCGCATGTACTCCACCAGATCGGCGCGGTTGGTGAAGTGCAACTCGTTGCCGATCGATGGCCCGTAATCGGCCTTGATGTCCTCGGCCAGCGTGTCGGTGAAGTCGTCCCAATGTTTGGTGTCCAGCGCGCGGAGATACCGGTATTTGACTTGCTTGATCGCTTCGATGTCGGCGAGATCGTCGAGGGTCATCCGGTCATTGCAGCACACGGGTAACCATGTCGACGAGAGCACGTCGTTCCAGGCTCCAATCGATGGCGGTGCCGGTGACCATCTGCGCCAGCACCACACCACGCAGCGTGGCCCAAATGACTTCGGCCACACCGGCATGGGCGGGGTCGGTGGTGATCAGTCGCCCCAGCTGACCGACCGCGGCGTTCATGTCGAGCAGGTGACGTCGCGACGACGGGTCCGGACCGCCGCGCGTTTCGCGCAGGATCTCGAAGGCGGCCATCGACGTCGGGCTGCTGTAGCAGCTCCAGGCGGTGTCGACGACGACCTCGATGCGCATCCGCAGCGGCAGTTCGCTGACATCGGCCGATGACAGGCTGTCCACCAGCCGGGCCACCCCGTCGTCCACCACGGCCATCAGCAGGCCGTTGCGATCCCCGAAGTGGTACTGGATGACACCCCAGGTCACGCCCGCGCGTTCGGCCACGTGCTTGGCGGTCGCGGCGGAGAATCCCTCCTCCACGATGCAGCGGACCGTCTCGTCGATGATTTTCGCCCGGGTGTCGTCGCCGCGCTTGCGGGGCGCGGTGGTCCGCCTGGTGGGGCCAACGGGGCGATCAGGGGTCTGGCCTGCGACGATGGACATTGTTGACTTTATAACATAGCCGAGTCTATTTTTGGGGCGTGAGCAGCCCCTCGCGCTACGCGCAACTGTCCCGTGCCGAGCTCGTCGTCCTGGTTCCCGAGCTGCTGCTGATCGGGCAGTTGATCGACCGGTCCGGAATGGCCTGGTGCATCTCCGCGTTCGGCCGCGAAGAGATGGTCCAGATCGCCATCGAGGAATGGGCAGGCGCCAGCCCGATCTACACCCGGCGCATGCAGAAAGCGCTGAACTACGAGGGCAACGACGTGGTGACGATCTTCAAGGGCCTGCAGCTCGACATCGGTGCCCCACCGCAGTTCATGGATTTCCGCTACACCGTGCACGACCGCTGGCACGGCGAATTCCAGCTCGACCACTGCGGCGCCCTGCTCGACGTGGAGCCGATGGGCGAGCGGTACGTGTTCGGCATGTGCCACACCATCGAGGACCCGACCTTCGACGCCACCGCGATCGCGACCAACCCGCGCGCCCAGGTGCGCCCCATCCACCGCCCGCCGCGCACGCCGGCGGATCGGCATCCGCACTGTGCCTGGACCGTCATCATCGACGAGTCCTATCCCGAAGCGCAGAGCATCCCGGCGCTGGACATCGTGAGCCGAACCCGCGCCGCGACATGGGAACTCGATCCCATCGATCCCTCGGACGAGGGCCAGTCGGATTACTCGGGCGCATTGCTGTCCGATTTCGACTTCGCCGCCTTCTCGCACTCGGCGCTGGTCCGGATGGCCGACGAGGTGTGCCTGCAGATGCACCTGCTGTACCTGTCGTTCGCGATCGCGGTGCGGGCGCGCGCCGCCAACGACGACGAGGCCGTCGACGTGTGCACCCGCGGCCTGATCGGCATCGCGGGCCTGGCCGCCGAACGCATCCACCGGGCGCTGCAGCTTCCGGCCGGGATCGAGGGAGCGCTGCGGGTCCTCGAGCTGCACCCGCTGCTGAACCCCGCGGATTACGTTGTCGCCGAGACGGAGTCGAACCGGCTGCACGTGCGCCCATCGCCGGCCCACGACGACCGTTCCTGGATCTCGTTGTGCTCGCCGGAATCCGTGCAGCCGCTCCAGGCGATCGCCACCGCGGTGGACCCGCACATCGGGGTTCGAGTTAGCGGAACGGCCACCGACTGGACGGCCGAACTGGTGGAAACCGACACTCCCGCCGAGGAACTGCCAGAGGTTTCGGTGGTCAGGGTCAGTGGCGGATCGACTTTCCAGTTCGAGCCCAGGCGTTCGCTGCCACTGACGGTGTTGTAGCGAAAAGCTTTTTGTCAAGGGGTTTTCGGTACCGCTTCGGTGACGCAAGCGCATCGAGCGGATACCAATGACATTGCGAAGCATCGGCTTTCCGCGTGTCCGCGGCTATCGTTAACGCTGGCCACCGACCCCTATAGACGAAGGTTTTCGCTCTATGTACGACCCGCTCGGGTTGTCGATCGGGACCACGAACCTGGTCGCTGCGCGTAATGGAAGCCCGCCGGTTAGCCGCCGGTCTGTGGTTACCCTTTACCCGCACTGTGCTCCGAAAGTCGGCGCGCCCGAAGAGAACCCGCACCTGACCGAGCCCGGCGTACCGATGAAGGGCTTTATCGAGCGCATCGGTGACTCCGTCGCGCTGGTGTCACCCGACGGTTCCGCGCACGACCCGGAACTGCTGACGGTGGAGGCGCTGGACGCGATGGTGCTCGCCGCCGGTGCGGATGCGGCGTGCTCGGAGATCTCCATCGCCGTGCCCGCGCATTGGAAGCCCGCGACCGTGCAGGCGTTGCGGGATGCCCTGCGAACCCATTTGGGCTTTGTGCGAAGCGGGATGGCGCCGCGGCTTGTCTCGGACGCGATCGCATCGTTGACCGCGGTGCGCGCCGAGCTCGGATTGCCGGACGAAGGCGTGGTGGGGTTGCTCGACTTCGGCGGTAGCGGCACGTCGGCCACACTGCTCGACGTCGCGGGGGACTTCGAACTCGTCAGCGCGACAATGCGTTACGCCGCGCTATCCGGTGACGAGATCGATCAGGAATTGCAGCTGCGTGCCTTCGAGGAGCTGGGGCACGGCAGCGGGCTGGATCCGGCCAGCACCGCCGGTGTCGGACAGCTCAGCGAACTCAGGGAACAATGCCGCGCCGCCAAGGAGCGGCTCTCGACCGACATGGCCACCGACATCGCCGCCGTGCTCGGCGGGCGCAGCTGCAGCCTGACATTGACCCAGGACGAGCTGGAAGAGCTGATTCAGGACCGGCTGACCGGCTTCATCTATGCCTTCGACGACTTGCTGGTGCGCTACCGCAAGAGCTGGTCGGACCTCGCCGCGGTGGTCACGGTCGGGGGAGGGGCGCGCATTCCGCTTGTCACCGAACGCCTTTCGATGCACGGTCGCGCACCGATCCTGACGCCGTCGCAACCGGCCCTGGCCGCGGCCAGCGGGGCGCTGATCCTGGCTTCTCGCGGCGGCGAGCTGGATCTGCGCACCCGGACGTCGATAGGGCTGCTCGCTTCGGCCGACGCGGCCGGTGACGTCGTCGACCTGGGGGCCGGCGATGTGCTGGTGATCGATGACGAGGCGCTGACCGATCGCGAATTGGCTTGGTCGCAGACCGAATACCCCGGCGATTTGCGGATGCGGTTCGGTGGGGAAACCTACGACGAAGACGGCCCGTCCGGCTGGTCCATGCGGCTCAACGTCATCCAACCGCCGCGGGAACGCCGGCGCTGGTTGCGTCTTCGGTTGTCCCAGTTGATCATCGGCATGTCCGCCGTGGTCGCCATGACGGCGATCGGCGGGGTGGCCTACACGCTGACGGGGATCGAAAACCGCCAGGCCCCACCCGCGCCCTCGGTCGCGCCTGCTGCCTGCGCCGCCGGCCAACTCCGTGGCGCCGCGTCCGGTCGCGCCCCCGCCGCCGACCGCGGTGCCGCCGCCTCCGCCACCGCCCAGCGCCCAGCCGATCCCGAGCCCGGCGCCGCCACCGCCGGAACCGCCGCCGCTCCACCGCCGCCACCGCCGCCGGTGGTGGTCACCACCGCGCCGCCGGCTCCCGTCTACACGCCGAGGCACACGGCGCCGCCGACCACCGCGCCGCCGCAACCGCACGGTCACCACGACGGTGCCGCCGCCACCGACGGAAACCACCACCGCCGCCGCCCCCACCGCCGACCACCACCACGCACGCACGGTGCCGATGACGACGGAATGGATCCACGTGCCGCTGCTGCCGATACCGATTCCGGTGCCGGTTCCACAGCAGCAGGCCCCCGCGACTCCGCAGTATCCGCAGTACCCGGGCAACCAGTATCCGCAGTATCCGCAGAACGAATACCCGCAGTATCCGGGCAACTCCCAGTTCGCCGGGCCGGGTTACTAGCGTCATTCCTGCGTACGCACACCGCCTGCGGGCCAAGCCGCACGCGCGTAACGTTTGTGTCACCAAGTTCGGGCGGGGTTCATCCCGCCGTGCCCTTATGTCGAGGGCGTTGAAAAGACCTTGGAGGCGTTACGTGGACATCGTGCTTGGGGTGTCGATGGCTCCCAGGACAGTCCGCCTGGTAGCGATCGAGGGCCAAAATGCGGACGGCGTGACCGTCGAACAAGAAGAGTTCGAGGTTGGTGCCGCAGGGAATTCGGCCGTCGGCCCGGTCGATCAGGTGATCGACGCGATCATCGGCACGCGCGAAGGAGTGCGCGAGGGCGGTCACCAGCTGACCTCGACCGGGGTCACCTGGAGTGACCCCGCGCACGTCGGCGCGCTGCGGGAGGCGATCGCCGCCCACGACCTCGGCGGCGTGATGCTGGTCGCACCGTTGCTCGCCGCGGCCGCGCTGGCGCAGACCGTGGGTCATGCGCTGGGCTACGAGCGCCTCGCGATGCTGTTCGTCGAGACGGCGAACGCGACGCTGGCCGTTGTCGACGTCGCCGACGGCTCCATCGTCGATCTGCACCGGCGCCAGATCGGCGGCGGTCGCGCGGGAGACCCGGCCGCGGAACTGGCGACGATGGTCTCCGGTCTGGACGCTCGGGGGTCCCGGGCCGACGGGGTGTTCCTGATCGGCTGCGGAACCGACATCGTGGCGCTGAAGTCCACGCTCGAGGCGGCCACCCCGCTATCCGGTCACCGGCCCCGAGGAGCCGGACATGGCGCTGGCCCGCGGCGCGGCGCTGGCATCGGCGAACGCCCCGCTGTTCGCGTCGTCGACCGCGGCCCTGGCCTACGCGCTGGACCCGGGCACCGGCGAGCTGAGTCCACCCGCGCTCACCCCGACCTACCTGGACATCTGGGGACATGCCGATGTCGGCACCGACGCGCGGGCCTACAGCGCCGTCGCGGACGAGGACGAAAAGCCCCCGCGCCGGCCGTGGTCCATGGTGCTGGCCGGTAGCGCCCTGGCCGGCATCGTCGCCGTCATCGGCGGGGTGGTCTTCGTGACCTTGACGGCGGATCACCCAGGGCCCGGGCGTGCGGCACAATTCCGGTGTCGGCGTCGCCACGCCGGGAGTGCAGCTGCCGGCGCCCCCGCCGAGCAACCCGCCGCAGGCGCAGCTGCCCGCTCCGAGCGCGGCACCGCCACCGCCGCCCGCACCCGCGCCCAGCCCGTCGGAGGTAGCCGCCCCGGCGCCCGCACCGTCGCCGGTGCAGCAGGCCGCACCGCAGCAGACGCCGGTCAACCCGGCGCCCGCGGCACCGGTCCGTCGCGCCCCGACCCGGCAGGCGCCGCAGTACGTGCCACCGCCCGTCGAGCAGGCGCCGCCGCTGTCCACCGCCGGTCCAGCAGGCGGCGCCCCCGCCCGCGCCCCCGCCGGCCGCCCCGCCCCCGCCGCCCGCCGCGCCGCAGCTGCCCCAGCAGCCACCGGTCACGATGTATCTGCACTTTCCGTTCGTCACGGTGCCGATTCCGATCACCCCGCCGCCCCCGCCGGCGCCCCCGGCTCCGTAACACGTGGCAAACGGTCTCGACTGAGCGCACACTGGCAGGTACGGCACGAGCGCCAAGGAGGTCGCGTGGGCGAGCACAGTGGGTTCGGATTCGACCCCGAAGATTTCGATCGAATGATCCGGGAAGGCAGCGAAGGGCTGCGCGACGTTTTCGAGCGAGTCGGCAGGTTTGTGGCCGCTCCCGGCGCCTGGTCCGCGCGTCTTCGAAGACCTGTCGCGGCGCCCGCGCAGCGCTCCCGAAACGGCCGGCGAAGCCGGCGACGGTGTGTGGGCCATCTACACGGTGGACGCCAACGGCGGCGCGCGCGTCGAACAGGTCTATGCGACCGAACTCGACGCACTGCGGGCGAACAAGGGCAACGTCGATCCCAAACGCAAGGTGCGTTTCCTGCCTTACGGCATCGCGGTCAGCGTCCTCGATGACGACGCCGAAGAGCCTGCGTAACAAAGCTTTTCGGCTCAGCCCTGCTGCACCACGTTCGACCCGCCGGAGTTGCTGATCTTCGGCGCGCCCGAGTGATAGGTGACCTTGTTGTTGAAGCCGGAGGCCTCGATGCTGTCGACGGACTCCACGGTGATCGAGTTCTGGACGCCGGACACCGACAGGCTGGCGCAATGCCCGGTGATCGACACCAGTGTTGGAAACCCCACTGACCCTGACGATGTTGTCGTTGCAGGCGATGGTTCGGTTCTCGTTGATACCGGAGACGCTGAGCTCGGCGCCCGGCGGAGCGGGAGGTGAGGTCGACGGCGAGGCTGAGTTCCGGCGGGAGGTCGACGGATTCGTCGAAATGCTCGGCGGGCTGAACGTATTGGAGATGGTCGGTGGCGTGGCGATGATCGACTTGACCCCGGAAATTCGGTGGGCGGCGAACGCGGCGATGCCACCCGCGAGGGCCAGCACCCCGATGACGACGACCGTGCCGAGGATCCACCAGACGCGGTTGCCGGATGGGCGTTGCTGGAGTGGCCCGAAAGTGGGGCCACCGTATGTCCACGGGGCGGCCGGCGGCGGGGCGCCCGTCGGGCCGGGCGGATAGTTCTGGCCGGGCTGCGAGCCGCCCTGCTCTGACGCCCGTGCCGCCTCGGCGAGTGGGCGCTCGAGTTCCCGGATCCGCTCTTCCGGGTCGTCGTTTGCTGCCATGGGAATGAATATGCCATTCGCTTCTGCGTTTACGGCCGGTTCGGTAGTTTTTACGATCGTGCCCGATTTGCCGAATCGCCAGATCCTGTTGCGTCGCCGCCCCTGCGGGCTGGTCCAGCCGGACGACACGGAAATGGTCACCACGCCGGCGCCCGAACCCGCCGACGGCGAGGCGCTGCTGCGCACCACCTACGTCGGCATCGACGCCGCCGCCCGCACCTGGCTCGACGACCAGCCCAGCTACCTTCCGCCGGTACAGCTGGGTGAGGTCATCCGGGCGGCCGGGATCGGCGAGGTGGTCGCGTCGCGGTGCGACGCCTACGCCGTCGGCGACGTCGTCACCACGCTGACCGGATTTCAGGAATACGCGCTCATCCGCGACGACCTGTTCAGCACGCCGATCCCGGGCGAGGACGACCAGCTGGCGATCATGTCCGTCTACGGGCCGACGGGCGCCACCGCCTATTTCGGGATGACCGACATCGGCCGCCCGCAGCCCGGGGAGACGGTGGTGGTGTCCGCGGCCGCGGGTGCCACCGGATCGGTCGCCGGGCAAATCGCCAAGATCGCCGGCGCCCGGGTGGTCGGCATCGCGGGCGGGCCGGAGAAGTGCCGGGCGGTGGTGGAGGACTTCGGGTTCGACGCCTGCATCGACTACAAGAACGACGACCTCGCAGCGGCGCTGAAAAAGCATTGCCCGCGACGCGTCGACGTGTACTTCGACAATGTCGGCGGACCCATCCTCAATGCCGTGCTGGGGCGCCTGGCCTCACACGCACGCGTCGTCCTGTGCGGCGTCATCTCCAGCTACCTGACCGGAGACCACCCCGGACCGGCCAACTACGTGAACCTGCTGTCCAAAACGGCGCTGATGCAGGGATTCAACGC
This sequence comes from uncultured Actinomycetota bacterium, assembly GCA_963849935.1. Taxonomy (GTDB): domain Bacteria; phylum Actinomycetota; class Actinomycetes; order Mycobacteriales; family Mycobacteriaceae; genus Mycobacterium. Next base: position 222,119 of record CAWKJQ010000015.1, on the reverse strand, counting down.
GCTCGATCAGTGGGGCCGCTTCGACGAGGCGTTCGCCGCGTTGCGCCAGTGGGAGGCCGAAGGCCGACTTCACCACCGGCAGACCATCTTTGAGGGCATCGAGTCGTGCGTCGATGCCCTCAACGGCCTCTTCACGGGTGTCAACGTCGGCAAGACCTTGGTCAAGCTCAGCGAGCCCAGCCTCGCGCTAGGCCACTTGCCGCCTAGGTGTCCTGCACAGGACGTTGGTAGCAGGCGTGTCGGCTTGATGTGAGGAAACCCCCGGGTGGGGTGTGGCTTGTCGAAGGTCCCACCACGCCGCGGAGGTTCTCGTGTCCCACCGTAATGCCCGTACGACTGTCCATGGCCGTCTGTTGATGGTGCGCCGGTATCAGGCCGGCTGGGCCAAGGCCCATATCGCTGCCGCTATGGGGGTGTCTCGTAAATGCGTGCATACCTGGATCAGTCGCTTTGAAACTGCCGGCGAGGCCGGGTTGGTTGACCGGTCGTCGCGTCCGCACACCACACCCACTCGTACTGCACGGGCGCTGGAAAATCAGATCGTGTCCTGGCGTCGCCGCCATCGATGCGGACCAGATGAGATCAGCGCGAAGCTGGGAGTATGCCCCCGCACGGTCTCACGGGTGTTGCGTCGACGTGGGCTGCCCTATCTGCGAGATTGCGATCCGATGACCGGGGTAGTGATCCGGGCATCGAGGGTCAGTGCGGTGCGCTACGAACGAGCCCGTCCCGGCGAGCTGGTGCATATGGACGTCAAAAAGCTGGGCCGCATCCCAGACGGCGGCGGTTGGCGCGCCCACGGGCGAGGGTGCCAACCTGATCGAGAGCGTAGACGTGGCAACGGCTTTGACTTTATTCACTCTCTTGTCGATGATCACTCTCGGTTGGCCTACAGCGAGATCCTGCCTGACGAGAAAGGGGCGACCTGCACACAATTTCTACGCCGGGCCGCCGCGTACTTCAGCAGCCACGGCATCCCGACCATCGAACGCCTCATGACCGACAACGCCTGGGCATACCGAAAGTCGCTCGCCAAAATTTGTGCTGAGCTGGGCGCTCGTCAGGTGTTCATCAAGCCGCACTGCCCGTGGCAGAACGGCAAGGTCGAACGCCTCAACCGCACCCTGCAGACCGAATGGGCCTACAAGCGCGTCTTCACCTCCAACGCCCAACGCGCCGCAGCCCTTGCACCCTGGCTGGAGTACTACAACACTCAACGCCGTCACAGCGCACTCGATGGACTACCGCCCATCAGCCGACTGCGACCAACCTCCTGACCCGGTACAGCTAGGCGCGGGCCCGGTGGGCCCTGGCAGCGGGCTACTGGTGGGTGGGGATGAGGATGGTCTTGCCGTGCAGGCGGCCGCTGTCGGAGTCGGCGTGCACGGCCGCGGCCTGCTCGAGCGGGCGGCGGTCGGCGACCTCGATGCGCAGTTGCCCGTCGTCGACGCGGCTGACCAACCCGGCGAGCTGGGCGGCGTCGCTGCGGACGAAGACCCGCTGGCTGCGGACATCCCCGCCCGGGTTCTGCGGCCCGAAAACCATGGTGCCGACGTGGAAACCGCCGTCGGCGACCACACCGATCAGGCTTCGGTTTGCTCGTCGGTGGTGCTGACGAGGTTGAGTATCACATCGAACGGTGCACCCTCGACGCCGATCGGCGAATGCGTGTAGTCGACGTAGCCCACGATTCGATCCGCACCCAAGCCGCGCAGCCGCTCGGCATCGCGTTCCTTGGCCGTCGCGGTGACGACCGCTCCGGCCCGCTGGCCAACTGAATCGCGTAGCCGCCGACCGCGCCAGAGGCACCGTTGATCAGGATCGTCTGTCCGGCGGTCAAACCAGCGATCTCGAACAGCGCCTGCCACGCCGTCAACGCGGCCTCCGGCAGCGCCGCCGCGTCGGCCAGGTCCACCGAACGCGGTGCGGTGGCCAGCGATCGGCCGGCGCGATGGCGTATTCGGCGGCAGCTCCGTCGGCGTCCAGCGGCAAAAACGCCACCACGGCGTCACCAACGTTCCAGCCCTGCACGCCCTCGCCGATTTCGGCGATGGTTCCGGCGACGTCGACACCGGGGATGTGCGGGAAGCCGATCTCGTACACCTGCGCCAGGTAGCCGCCGCGGATGCCGGCGTCCACCGGGTTGAACGAGGTGGCGGCCACCTTCACCAGGACCTGGTGCGGGCCAGGCACCGGCCGCGGGGCCTCCTCGTACCGCAGAACGTCGCTACCGCCGTATTCGCGGTATCGCACGGCCTTCATCGTGTCCCTCCTTGGTTATTTGCTTCAAATTCGAAGCAGTTACACGATCAATAAGTCGCTTCGATATCGAAGCAATTCCGGGTGGTTCGGTGATAGTCGTCACATCGGTTGGCGTCGGAGAGTCGCCCTGTCAAGCCCGGTCGGCGACGTGTCGGACCTCGGGACGGTCCCCCGATGGATACTCGCTGGACGAATTACCGCGCTGTTGAACACCTTTCAACCCGGTCTCGCCTTCGGTCTGCTGGGTCTGGCGGACGGGTGATGTCTCTCTGAAAGTCCGGCGCATACGCCCCTACGAGATGAGCAGGAGCGCGGTCGTGATGAGCATGACGGCCGCGGTGCCGCCGTGAACCCCCCAAGCGACCGACTTGGAGCCACCGTTGCGCAATACGATCGCCGCGTCGCCGAGTGGGATGATGGTGGCCGCCAACATCACCCAGCCGACGAGATGCGTTGCGCCCGCGACCATCAGGATGATGACGAACAGTCCCGTGGCAATGTCGCGCACGCCCTTGACGCTCAAGTAGGCGCCGGAGCCCGGCTGGTTCACAGCAGCCGGCACACCGTAGCCCGCGGCGGCGATGCGCGGCGCGACGAGGAAGCGTGCGCCGATGAAGATGATGGCTGCGGCGAGCAGTCCGGCGAGGACGTAGCCGACGGTGGTGGTGATCGTCATGTCGAGCGCTCCTAGATTTGTTAATTGGTGAAAACGGTGTCGGGTCAAGGAGTACCGATTGCACATCGACGATGTCGTCGACGTCGAAGCCGGCCATGTCTGCGGCGAATTCCGCGCTGGCCATGGCACGCCGCGTCAGTTGTTCGGGGTCGGCGCCCGGTGGATAGCCGACCAGCGCGACGAGTCGATCGCCGCCCTGGCCATGCTCGGTCCAGACACCGTGGGTAGTGACCCCGAACGTCCGGAAGGTGTCCTGGTGGCGGGCCCAGTGAACCGTCGCATATTGCCGCAGAGCCTCCGGCGATCGCAGGGTGTAGATCCTGAGCTGAAACATGGAAGTCCTTTTCCTTCATTGATTCCGGCTGGGAGAATCTGTGCGGACGTGTCAGATCATCAACACCGCGCAGAGGGCGGCCACCGCCAGACCTTGCAGTGCCGCGCGGGCGCCGATGACCGAGTCCCACTTCGCCTGCAGGACACGCCCATTCGGGAGCGCGCGGCCGGCCTCGGCGGCCGCTGTCAGTTGCCTGTTGATGGGTGCGCTCATCCGCGTGTAGAGCACGAGCCAGATCACCAGCAGGACCAGCGCGGCGGCCGCCGCGATCGCCTGGGCCAGTGCGTAGTGACCGCGGCCAGTGCCGCGCTCGCCGCGGTAGCCACGACCCCGAGCACTCCAGGCACCGGCATGCGCCGGTCTCCGTATCGGTGCACGCGCCCCATGACCGCGACCAGGGCATCGTTGTCGACCGACGCCAAGGCCGGTCGCAGCGCGATCGCGCAGAACACGTCGGTGCCGTAAACCACCGCGGTGCCCAGCACCGCGACCAGTGCGGCGGCGCGGGTGATGAGGTCAAAGAACATCTCGCAACTCCCCTCGTTCTCAGGTGTTAGCAACGCTAACCCTCATCCGATGGCCTGTCAATAGCGTTGCTACTTTTTCTAGCTGTGATATCTTGAGGCATGTCCATCGAGGATCGTCGTGAGCGCGATCGGGCCGCCCGTCGACGGCTGATCATCGGAACCGCCCGCAGGCTGGCCGAGGCCGAAGGCTGGGATGCCGTCACCACCCGTCGGCTGTCCGCCGAGATCGAATACAGCCAACCCGTCTTGTACAAGCATTTCGCCGGCATGGAACAGATCTCCGACGCCGTCGCCATCGAGGGGTTCGCCGAACTCGCCGAGGCGATCCGGGCCGCCTACTCCGACACCGGGGCTGCCAGCGACACCCTGACCCGGTCGCCCGCGCCTACTTCGACTTTGCCCGCGACAATCCCGCGGTCTACGACGCGATGTTCACCCGCGCGACCACCCTGCAGTTCGCCGCCCAAGACACGCCTCCTCAGCTTTCGGCGGCCTTCGCAGCGTTGCATCAAGCGGTCGGCATGGTCGCCGGCGAACCGGATGCCGACACGCTCACCGAGGTCTTCTGGGCCGCGTTGCACGGGCTGGTCACCCTCGGCCGTACCGGCCGGCTGCGCCCCGCGTACGAGGCGGAGCGTCTGCGACTGCTCGTCGACGAGTTCACCAGCACACGACAAACGAGCCACTAGGCCGCGCATCGACTCGCGGTGTAACACCAATTGCCCCAAAGCTTTTGAGCCAGAAGGTTGCGGCCGTCGGCTCGCTCCCACCGGCCCGAGCGGCAGGAACGCCGGTCTGACTTCGGCCCGGCTAATATCCGTAAGGCTGCGAGCCGAAAACTGTTGTGGCGCAGAGGTAATGCATACGGATGGCGCAGTGCCGCAGCCAGCATCGACACGCCGGACCCGCTCTTGCTCGGTGGTCGACGCATCCGTTCACGTCGGGCGACCGGCCGCGCGAGCCGCGGAATCGCTGCGATGTTGAAGCACTAGGATCGCCGCATGGCCAAAGGCCTCAAGCCCGCGCAGATGCGCACCTACTTCGCCCTGACGGAGGCGGCCAGCTTGCTGCAGTACGCCGTGCGGCAGCAGTTGCAGCCGAGGGTGACCTCAGCTACGTCCAGTTCGAGGTCTTGGCCAAACTAGTCGACGCCGACCGGCCGCTGACGATGACGGAACTGGCCGACGGTGTGTCTACAGCCGCAGCGGCCTTACGCATCAGGCCGGACTCTTGCAAAATGCAGGGCTCATCACCCGGATGTCAGTACCCATGACAAGCGCGCCACGGTAGTCGGCATCACAAAAGCGGGCCGAGCCCGTGTCGACAAAGTCCTCCCCGGTCACATCCAGGTCGTGCGCGACCTGTTGTACGGCTCGCTTTCCGACCAGGACGTGAACACCCTGGGCGACATCATGGGCCGTGTCCGCGACCACATGCGTGACCGCCCACCCCGCTCGGCCGCGCGTCGCAAAGGTGCGAATTGATCAGAACAGCGGCACCGCCGGCGCTCTAATCCTGGCCGAGCGCGCGGTGCAGCGCCTTGCGTGCATCGGTCAGCGCCTCGAGCACCTTGGCCCGGGTCTCGGCAAGCTGCTGCTTCTGCTCGTCGGTGCCCGTCCACGCGATGGTGCGGGCCAGCCCGGCGATCTCGAACAACTCCTTGCGGATCTTCACAACGTCGCCGAACTTGGCCGCGCGGCCCAGGAAGGCGTGCGCGGTCTCGCTGCTGATTCCTCGCCACGCCAAAAGGTTTCGGCCGAACTCGGTCAGTGTCGCCACACCGCCGTCGACCGTGACCACGCCGCGGCCGGCGAGGATACCGATGGCGAGCTCGGCCACGTCCTGCGGCGGAGTGAACGCGCCGTCGGTCGCGTCGGACACCCGTTGCACCACCTGCGCGGCGTCGGCCGGCCCGTCCAACAACAACGCCGCGGTGACGAACGCCGCCCGCTTGAGCCCGTGACGCCTGCCGAAGGGCGCGAAGCCGTGGCCGCCGGCACCCGGACCGCCGAAGCCCGGGCCCCCCGAACCCCGGACCGCCGAAGCCGGGGCCGCCGAAGCCCGGACCCCCGAAACCGGGCCCGCCGAACCCCGGACCGCCGAAACCGGGGCCACCGAAACCACCACCGAAGAATCCATTGGACATGGTCGTTTTCCTTTCTCGAACCATCAATTTCCTTGATACCAGGGCCCGCGGCGATGTCAACTAAGTTGATGGTTGCCTTATGGCGTGAAATCCCTGGAAGTGGGCGTCAGTGCTGCTATCGTCCGTTGTTTATGCCAGCGAGATGGGGGCGAGGGACCGGCGCGCGGGTCGTGCCGGGCCATGCCGCGCGCGGCATCGCGACCGAGGGATGCGTGCCACCCCAGCGCGTGGTTTCATAACACCGTTTGCGAGAGTTGCCTGGGGAGATCGCGCCGAGCTTGCATGAGCCGGCTTGAACGATTGGTGGTTTACATGGATCGTCGCAGCATGATGCTGATGTCGGGCCTCGGCATGATCGGGGCTGCGATGCGCTTGCCGGGTGCCTGGGCCACCCCGTCGGGCCCCTCGGTACCGGCCGCGCCGTCGGCCGGGGGCGGCGGCTACATCTTCGCCGACGAGTTCGACGGCCCCGCGGGCTCTGCTCCCGACCCGGGTAAGTGGACGGTGCAGTCCTGGCAGGACGACGTGTTCCCGCCGGTCGCGGGGATATACCGCGACGACCGCCGCAACGTGTTCCAGGACGGCAACTCCAATCTCGTCTTGCGCGCCACCCGAGAAGGGCGACACCTACTACGGCGCCAAACTGCGGGGCAACTTCCGCAGCATGATCAACCAGACCTGGGAGGCGAAGATCAAGCTGAATTGCTTGGAGCCGGGCCTATGGTCGGCGTTCTGGGGTGTCAACGAGGATCCGCTGCCGGACGGTGAGGTCGACCTTTTCGAGTGGTACGGCAACGGCTCATGGCCCCCGGGAACGACGGTGCACGCCGCGTCGAACGGGAAAACCTGGGAAGGCAAATCGATTCCCGGCATGGTCGACGGCGCCTGGCACACCTGGCGAATGCACTGGGGCGAGGAAGGATTTCAATTCGCCCGCGACGGGGCGCAGTACTTCAGCGTTCCGAACAAACCCATCCACGTCCACGGGGGCGCCCCCGACGACTTCCGGTGGCCGTTCAACAATCCCGGCTACTGGATGACGCCCATGTTCACGCTGGCGGTCGGTGGGGTCGGCGCCGGAGATCCCGCCGCTGCCGGCCTCCCGGCGGACATGCTCGTCGACTGGATCCACATCTGGTGAGCGTATCGCTCCGCTTTGAGCACCTGGACCAGGTTGAACTGCCAGCGCTCGACCAGCCGGAAGCCCAGGTCGTGCGGCACCGCGAAGGCGGTGCTCGCCCAGTAGACCGGGCCGGGCGGCAGCGCCACGCCCTGCTCGTGCGGCGGCTGGGACGGGTCGGCCTGGGTGATGATCCAGACGACGGCGCACTGGCTCAACGGCCTGGCCACCACCTCGGGGATGAGATTGGTGTCGAAGACGTCGTTGCGGTCGGTCGCCCGCTGCCAGAGCGTGAGATCGATCAGCTTGCGATAGGCATCCGGGCGCGCCGCCAACAGCGGGCGCATGGGGGCCGGCATGAACGTCACCGTGTCGTTCACCAGCAGGCAATCGCCCGGCGCTGCCTTCGCGGTGATCAGGTCGGCGACCTGACTGTAGTCCATTCCGTATTTGGCATACGGGTTACGTTGCACCCGAACATAATTCGGTGCAGCGGCGACGGCGAAAAGGCCGATGACCGCCGTCGTCACCCACGGTCTGGCGGCCACCGCACCGGCGCAGACACCCAGGATCAGCGCCAGCGCCGGCGCGGTGAAGCACAGGTAGCGCGGCGTGTAGATCGAATGGACCAGCGCCGAATACGTCACGATCGCGGCCGTCGGCGCCGCAAGCCACCCCGTCGCGAGCACCAGCAGCCGGCGCTCGGACTCCGGTGGACCCGCGGAAGTGCTGAGCCACAACACGATTGCCGCACCGATCAGCAACGCCGACAGCACGGCGAACGGTGGGCATCGTTCGAAATACTGCTGCATCAGCACGTCTTCGATGGTGCGGTGACCGATGGGTGCGACCCAACTGATCTGGTGCGCTTGCCCGGCCACCGTCATCAGGAACGGCAGCAGCGCCGCCACGGCCGCGACCGACGCGATGATGAAGCCCAGCAACGTCCTTCGGCTCCGGTAAAAGGCGCCGATGAACAAGACGTAGGCCGCCAGCAACAGCGCGAGGTACGCGTCGAGCACGATCGAGCCGGCCAACGCGATGGCGTAGGACAGCCACACCCAACCGGTGTCACGGCGCGTGGCATAGACCAGCAGTACGGTGAGCCACACGGCGGCCATCATCGACATGGCGTACGGGCGAGCCTCGATGCCCGCCCACGTCGCCCGCGGCAGGATCGCGCAGAACGCGCCGGAGGCCACCGCGACGGTTCGGGACGAGAACTGCTTGCCCAGCACGACCACACCGGCGGCGGCGCCCCCGACCGCCAGGGCGCTGGGCGCCCGCGACCAGAACTCGGTGGGCGGAAAAATCTGGAACCACCCGTGCATCAGCAGGTAATACAAACCGTGGACGGCGTCGACATTGCCCAGCATGTGCCACATCTGGGCCAATGACCGGCTGTAGGCGGCCGAGATGGTCGCGGCCTCGTCGTACCAGAAGGAGGGCCGCGCCGCGCCGGCCATGCTCACCGCGGCGGCCAGCACAGCGACGAGGAGTGGGTCCAACGCCGCCGGCGCGCCGCGGTGACGGCGTAAATCGCCGGTAGCCGGGGTGCTCACCGGGCCGTCACGCACGTGGCAATAGTGCCAGAGCCGAGAGGCGGGCCGGGCCGCCGGCCGACTAGCCGCGAGGGCGGCTCAGGTAAGCAGCCACACGTGCCAGAAGCCGTCGGAGCCGAACCGGCAGTCCCAACGGCTGTACAAGTGGTCGTTGTGGGTGATCTCGACGTTCGGGGCGTCCGCCTGGCAACCCTCGAGGCTCGAGTAATTACCGTCGACCTCCACCTCGTCGGCACTCGCCACACCCACGCCAGCCGTCATCACCGCGGCGAGCGTCAGTAAACCGGCGGCGTAGGTCTTCTTCATGCGGCCCTCCCCTTGGTGCTGAGCTGAGCCGACTATATTCGGCCGGCCAGGTCCCGGCGTCCGAACGACGGACTCCCACGAATTCGAACGTATGATCGATCGATGGGTCCGCTCGCGTCGATCGGATACAACGGACAACCGGTCCGGAACCCGTTTCGGGTGGTGCGTCCGGCCGATCGCGGTTCTGGTCGACCTGACGGTGCTTTTCCCGCGCGAGCCGCACCGCTCGGGCCGCTACCAGCCCAACGGTCTGCAGCTGCACAAGGTCGTCGAGGGCCGGCTGAGCTGCTGGGCGCTGTGCGAGCAGGGCGACTGGTGGGGGCTGGTGACCTATCCCGTCGCCTACGGATCCAAGCACCGAACCGTGACGCACTGGGTGCCCGCCTGGACGCTGCGCCGCAAAGGGTGACGGCTGCGGTCAATCGCCACATGGGCGCCACGCCAATGCGATGATTGCTGCCCGTGGACGCAAGTTGGGCCTCGGTGCTGAGCAAACTCGTCGCGTTGGCGGCGGTCATCGCCCTGTCGCCGATCACGGTCATTCCCGCGGTGCTGGTGTTGCACGCGCCCCGGCCGCGCCCGGCCAGCCTCGCCTTCCTGGGCGGCTGGCTGCTGGGCCTGGTCGCCCTCACCGCCGCGTTCGTCAGCGGCTCGGAGCTGCTCAGCGGCTTGCACGCCACCCCGCCGAAATGGGCGGCCTGGGTGCGGCTGGCCTTCGGCGTGGCGCTCCTCGCGCTGGCGGCATACCACTGGTTCACCAGGCACCGGCAGCGCGGCATGCCGCGCTGGATGCGTTCGTTCTCGACCCTGTCGCCGGTACGCGCCGGGGTGATCGGGGCGGTGCTGGTGCCGCTGCGGCCCGAGGTGCTGATCCTGTGCGCGGCCGCCGGCCTGGCCGTCGGCAACAGCAGCCTGAGCGCCGGCGCCCAGGTGGTCGCCGCCGCGGTCTTCGTCGTGCTCGCCGCGTCGACGGTCGCCATCCCGGTCTTGGCCTATGTCGGCGCCGGCGACCGCCTGGACGACAAACTGGAACGTCTCAAAGCCTGGATGGAGGCGAACCACGACGCGATGATGGCGGTCATCCTGTTCCTGATCGGGTTGATGGTGCTCTACAACGGCATTCGCACGCTGGCCTGACTCGGATTCGAAGTCGCCGCGGCGCGTTTCGGCGTCGCATCGGCCCGGGAATGGGAGGATGCCGCCCATGGCAGGAAGCTGGGGAACGGTGCTGACCGGGCTCGTTCCGCTTGGACTGGTCATCTCGCTCTCGCCGCTCACGGTCATCCCGGCGGTGTTGGTGCTCCAGGCGCCGCGGCCGCGGCCGAGCAGCCTCGCGTTTCTGGGCGGCTGGCTGCTGAGCCTGTGCGCGCTGACGGCGATTTCGGTCGCGGCCTCCGGTCTGTTGGGCGGCTTGGACAAGGCGCCGCCGCGGTGGTCGTCCTGGCTGCGCGTCGTGCTGGGGTCGGCGCTGATCCTGTACGGCATCTACCGGTGGTTCAACCGGAACAGCCAGGCCGAGTCGCCGGCCTGGATGCGTTCGTTTGCCAGCATCACCCCGGCGCGCGCGGGGATCACCGGGGCGGTGCTCGCGGTGGTGCGCCCCGATGTGGCGCTGATCTGCGTTCCGGCGGGATTGGGCATCGGCACCAGCGGGCTGGGGCTTGCCGGTGACTGGATGGCCGCCGCGTTCTTCGTAGCCATCGCCGCCTCGAGCGTCGCGATCCCGATACTGGCCTATCTCGCGGCCGGCAGCCGGCTCGATGACACGCTCGCGCGGCTCAAGGACTGGATGGACCGCAACAACGGCGCCCTACTCGCGGCGGTCTTTGTGGTGATCGGTGCGATGGTGCTCTACCACGGGATTCACGCCCTGTAGCCACCGTCTGCCAGGCCCGCGTCCTCTTCGAACCTGTTGATCGCCCCGAAAGCCAACTCGCGGAACAACTCCCGGCCATAGCCGGCGAGCATGCCCAGGTACCCCCGGTCCGCCCATTGCGCGGCGTGCCGCTCCTCGTGGTGCAACACCCGGTCCAGGTCGAGGCTGCTCGCGCGGGGCGTGCCGCCGGCGTCCAGAAACCAGGCGTGCCCGGACGACACGATCCGGCGAAGCTGCTCGCCGGGGTCGGCGACCCTGCCGGCGTTGACCAAAAAGATGTCACCCCAGGTGGTGCCGCCGCGCTGGCTGAACATCCGTTGGATCCGGTTGCCGCCCAAGCCCATGAGCATGCCGTTGGGGGTGGTGACCAGCCGCCCGCCGGTGCGGTGCACGAAGGCGACGTCGCGGGTGTAGCTCCAGCGATTTGCGTTCTGCCGGGCTATGATTCGGGCCAACTCGGCGGCGCCGTAGGGGGTGGCCGGAAAGTCGGGGATCCCCTTGTCCGGCTTACCGTAGCCGGTGCCCGCGTTGAGGATGTAGGTCATCAGCGCGGCGTCGCGGGCCCGCGCACCGTCGGCGTAGGCCGGGATCAGGAAGAACGATTTGCCGTGCGGGTCGTGGAATTCGGCCATGTTCTCGAGGACCGCGAAACGCGCGGCGGTGATGCCGTGCCGGCGGGCGATCTCGGCGACGACGTGAGCGGTCACGCCGCGGCGTTCGGCGTTGTCCCGCCATCTCATGCAATAGCCCTGTGCGTCCATGTCTTCGGTGCCTAATCGACTCCCTCGGTGAGGTCACGTACCCGCGCATAGTGCGCGGGCACCTCGGGAGCGGCGTCGGCGGTGTATTCGTCGGTGGGCGGCGGAACCCACTCGGGTGGTCGGGGCGATCCGCTCAACGCCCATGCCGCCTGTCGCGCCGCGCCCAACGCAACGTATTGCGCCGGTGTGGGTACCAGCACCGGCATGCCGAACACTGTGGGCGCGATCTCGCGCAGCGCCCGGGATTGCGCGCCGCCGCCGACCAGCAGGATGCGGCGCGCGACGACACCGTGCGCGGCGAGATGCGCGACCCCGTCGGCGAGCGAGCACAGCAGTCCCTCGACCGCGGCCCGGGCGAGATTAGCCGGAGTCGCGTTGTCGACACGCACGCCGTGCAGCGCGCCAGTTGCGTTGGGCCGGTTCGGTGTTCGTTCGCCCGCCAGGTATGGGACCAGTACCAGCCCGGCGCTGCCCGGCGGCGCCGACAGCGCGAGCCGGGACAGCTCGTCGTGGTCGACTCGCAGCATCGCGGCGGCCGCCTCCAGCACCCGCGCGCCGTTGAGGGTGCACACCAGCGGGAGGTAGCGCCCGGCGCCGTCGGCGAATCCGGCGACGAATCCGGCGTCATCACGGACCGGATCCGCGGTGACGGCGGCCACCACCCCCGATGTCCCGATCGAGACGATCACGTCGCCCTCCTCGGCGCCGAGCCCCAGCGCCGCGGCGGCATTGTCGCCCAGGCCGGCACCGAAAGCTATTGCGGCGCTGTCGATTCGGTCCGACGGACCCAGCACGGTCGGCAGTTGGGGGCGGCGGCCATGCAGGGCCAGTTCCAGCAGGTCGACACGGTAAGCGCCCGTCGCGGCGTCGTAGTAGCCGGTGCCGCTGGCGTCGCTGCGGTCGGTGGTCAGCGTCGCGACGTCGTTCTGGCCGCGGAGCCGCCAGGTCAACCAGTCGTGCGGCAGACAGACCGCCGCGGTGCGGTCGGCGTGGTCTGGCTCGTGGTCGGCCAGCCAGCGCAATTTCGCCACCGTGATCGCGGCCAGCGGAACGACGCCGACGGCCTGGGCCCACGCCGGCGCGCCGCCCAGTTCATCGACGAGTGCGCACGCTGCGCCGGCCGATCGCACGTCGTTCCACAGCAGCGCGGGGCGCACCACCTGCCCGGTTTCGTCCAGGCACACCATGCCGTGTTGCTGCGCGCCGACGGCGACCGCGTCGACGCCGTCGAGCCCGCCCGCTTGGGCGATCGCCGCGTGGGCGGCGAATTCCCATGCCGCCGGGTCGATTTCGGTACCTGGCGGGTGACTGGCGTGTCCCTCGCGAATCACCTGGCCGGTGGCGGCGTCACACACCAGCACCTTGCAGGATTGGGTCGACGAGTCGATGCCGGCCACCAGGGTCATGACCCGTCGGCCCCGATCAGCGCGCGCAATGTTGCCCGCGCACCGTGCCGGTGCAGCGAGTCCAGAGCCCACAGGTAGGCGTCGCGGAAGCGCTCGTGGTCGACGAGGTCACCGAACACTGAACGGTTGGCCAGGAACGCGGTCGGATCGTCGCGCTGTGAGCGGGCGATCCGAACCAGGGTGTCGGCCAGCCGGTCCACCACCTCGATGGGTTGGCCCTGTTCGTCGACGCCCTCGGCGTAGCGTGCCCAGCTCGCGACGATCGCCGCGGACAGGCGCACGGGGCCGCCGGAACGCAGATTGTCGCGCACCACGGGCAACAACCACTTCGGGATGCGGTCCGATGATTCTGCGCACAGCCTGGCCACGGTGTCGCGGACGTATGCGTTGGCGAAGCGCGGCAGCAGCCCGGCCCGGAACTCGTCCAGCACCGGGACAGGTTCCAGCGTCGGCGTCGCCTCTGAATCCATGTAGCGGGCAAGGAATTCGGCGATCGCCGGATCCTGGGCGGCCTCGTGCACCAGCCGGTATCCGGCGAGGTACGCGAAATAGCACAGGCCCTGATGTCCGGCGTTGAGCAACCGCAACTTCATCGCCTCGTACGGCGCCACATCGTCGACGAGTTGCACCCCGGCTTGATCCAGCGGTGGTCGCCCGTCGGCGAAGTTGTCCTCGACAACCCACATGGCGAAGGGTTCGGCGATGACTGGCCAGGCGTCAGCCACACCGAATTCGGAGTCCAGGCGTTCGAGCACGTCGGGCGTGGTCACCGGTGTGATCCGGTCGACCATCGAGTTGGGGAAGGTGGTCTTCTCGCGCATCCATTGCGCGAGTTCGGGATTGATCTGTTCGGCGTACGACGTGAACACGCGTCGCGCCATGTCTCCGTTACCGGCGATGTTGTCGCACGAGACGATCGTGGGAGAGGGCAGGCCGCGCTCGCGACGCCGGTTGCACGCCTCGGCCACCAACCCGAACACCGCGCTCAGCGGTGGCTGGTAACCGCCCTCGGTGATGGTGAGCGAGATGATGCGGGTGGTCGGATCGGCAAGCAACTCGATCACCGATTCGGGATCGTCGGGCGCATAACGGTAGTCGACGATGGAGCCGATGACCCGCGGTTCCCGGGTGCCGTCGGGGTGTTCGAGGATCAGCGTGTAGAGGTGGTCCTGGCCGCGCAGCGCGTCGCGCATGCGCCGGTCGGGCGGCAGCACGCCCACTCCGCAGATCCCGAAGTCGCGGGCCAGCCCGTCGCCGAGCAACCGGTCGATGTACATGGCCTGGTGGGAACGGTGGAAACCACCGACACCGAAATGCGCTATGCCGATGCCGATTTGGCTTCGGTCATAGCCCGGTACGGGGATCTTGAGACCGGTCAGGTTCGCTGCGTTGAGCTTCACTCGAGCTGACCTTAGCGCGCACCGCTGCGCGCGGGGGCTAAAACGCCTCAGGCGTTAGGGCACAGATCGCGCAGCGCGAAGATCACCACGTCCGCGGCCTGTCGGCCATTGATCCCGCCGGTGCCCTGGTCGGCATCCGAGCGTTGCAGCGCCAATCCCTCGAGCTGTTGTGGGGAAGCGCCCCAGGAGAGCTGCTGGCACAAATCCGCGCCCATCTGCAACAACTCCGGATCGCCGCCGTTGACGGCGTGGATCCCGGCGTTGTGCAGGTCGTTGAGGAAGGCGGCCTGGTCGGCCCGCGCGGGGCCGGCGCAGAGGATCCCGGCGAGCAGGAGTGGGCCACTCCCCAGCGTCGCACCCATGAACCGGCCATAGAGGCTGCGTGCCGCCATTCAAACTTCTCCTTCGTCCGTGCCCGATGTGGATGATGCACTTTCGCACAAAACTGGGAAGACGCGCTGCGCCAACGATTCGGCCGAGTGAATAGTCGGCAAAAAATGGTCGGCGGACGGGCCATCACCGGCGCACCGACGCGCGACGAACCCGACCCTGCAGCCAGGCGGGCGAAGCGGGAAAGGTCAGGGTGCGTCTAGCTGGGGCACAGATCGCGCATGGCGTAGTTGACGACGTCGTCGGCCTGCTGGGGAGTGAGCCCGCCAGAGCCCTGCCGATCATCGGAACGCTGCAGCGCCAAACCCTCGAGCTGCGCGGGAGGAGCGCCCCACGCTATTTGCTGGCATACGTTCAGGCCCGCCTGTAGCAGGGCGGCGTCGCCGCCGGTGACGGCGTGGATGCCGTCTCTGTGCATGTCATTGAGGAAACCGGCCGCGTCGGCCTGCGCTGGGCCGGCCAAGACGAGGGCGGCGACGAGCGGGCCACCGAGGAGGGCTGAACCGACGAATCCGGTGGTGAGACGACGTGGTGACATAGTCCCTTCTCCTCTTTTCGTCAACCGTTCTAATCTCGATGTTAACTTCTGCGTAACCTTTCTGCTGGTAACTGTTCACCTACAGTTTCCTGTGAAGGACCTGCGGAAAAATAATCTCCGTGAGATTCGAAGTCGCGACCGCTTCCCGCCCGGACCACGCGCGGCATGGGCGCGACACCACTTCGGTGAGGCCTGCAACCGTGGCCTGAGTTGTCGAGTGCGGGGTACGCCTCAACCACATTCGCGCAGGTTGATCGCGGTTCGCCGAGGGCGTTCCGATTCGTGACACCGTTGTGACGTCACCATTTGGAAACGGCGCGGTGCGGCGTGCCGCGTGTCGAGCGTCGGCTGCTGACAATTGGCGCGGTCGCGAAAGTGACCCTGGTACGGCTAGGCGAGGCCTGCTGCACCGCTGCGGAATTGCTGAGCGTGGATGAAGGAGAGTTGGCGCTGATGGCGATCGTCGATCGGTTCAACATCAAAGTTGTTGCCGGCGTGGGGTTGTGCGGAGCTGCTATCGCGTTGTGCCCCGACTCGGCGGCCGCGCCGCTGATCACCGGTGGCTACGCGTGCATCGAGGGCCAGTCGGGCGAGGCGGCGCCGGCCGCTGGTGGCCCGGCCGCAGGAGCGGGCGCCTTGGCCGGCGGTGCGCCGGCGGCCGGGGGAGCGGGCACGGTGGCCGCGGGCACGCCGGGGGCCGGGGGCATCTGCGCGGCGCCCATGACGGATATGTCCGGCGTGCCGATGGCCGTGCCGGGGCCGGTGCCGGTCGGTGCTCCGGTGCCGATCGTGCCGCCGCTGCCCCTTGCGCCGCCGGTGCCGGTAGTGCCACCGGTGCCGGTAGTGCCGGCCGGCGCGCCACTGATCGCGCTCGGCGGACCGGCGGCTGCCGGTGAGGCGGCCGCTCCGCTCATCGACATGTCCGGCGTGAAGGACGCGCCAACCGGTTCCGCACCCAGCGGCGGACCGGTACCTGGTCAGCCTGTTCCTGCCGGTCCCTCGGGAGCGAGCTGAGGCCGATTCGCCTTCTCAACGGGCCCGGGCCCGCTGGCTTACCACCAGCGGGCCCGGCCCGTTGTTGCAACGTGAAAAGCACTGCAAATCGGCACAATTAAAAGCTCCGTGCCCGGTTTACGGAGCTTTCTCAGTTGTGAGACGAGTCCTGAACGATCACCGGGTCACCGACGTTGACGTGGTCGTAATACCACTCGGCGTCATCCGGACTCAGGCTGATGCAGCCGTGGCTGACGTTCTCGAGCCCCAGCGAGGAGACGGCCCACGGAGCCGAATGCACGAACAGGCCGTGGTTGCTGATGCGCACGGCGTAATTCACCGTGAGCAGGTAACCGTTGGGATCATCGACGGGAATGCCGACGCTGCTCGAATCCATTGTCACCGCAGGCTCTTTGGACAAGACGGTGTAGGTGCCGACCGGCGTCGGGTATTCCGGCCTACCCATCGAGGCGGGCATCACGCCTTGCTCGCCGAAGTGCGGCCGGTGGTGCGGCGCCGGTAGTGAGGTCGGTGGACCCGCCTCGATCCCGTCGATGCTCACGGTGAATGTGTGGTCGGAGATGTTGGCGACACCGACCACGGCAGGGCCGGTTTTGATTTCGGTCGATACGCCGCCCACGGTCAGCGCAATTGTGCTGTGCGACGGCCAGTATCTGTCCGGAACCCACTGGACGACTTCGTTGTCCAGCCACTCGAACTTGCCGGTCATCACGGGCGTCGATTTGACTTCGATCGAACGCTCGGCTGCCCGCCTGCCGGCTGAGTTGGTAATGGGCGCGCCGAATTTCACCATGACGGGGTGTGCCACGCCGACCACCTCGCCGCGCGCCGGCAGAATCGACGCGATTGCGAACCCATGCGGCTGGTTAGACGTGGCCAGGCTCACGCCGGCCGGCGTCACAACAACAGTGGCAGCGGCTCCAAGCACCGCAAGAACGCACCGAACACCCGTCCGCATGGCTCCAATTCCTTTTAACTGACTGAGTTGTAATAGGATGATAAATGTGCGCTGACCTGCGGAAGTGCAAGGGCGCGTTGATATTTGGCCACGTAATGGTCACGTTTTGGCACGGGGGTTAGCGCGCGGCGGCGCCGCGACCAGGCGTTCAGGAACGGAGCCGAAAACGCCAGTGCGACGGCCCGGCGGCGGCGAACCGGGATCGTGTTGTGACCCGCCCGTGGCTTGCGATGCCCGCGATTCGGGCGACGCCGATTGCGGCGGCGGCGAATCCGCCCAGCAAAGAATGGCCACGGACTGCAGACCAATATGGTGAAACCGCTGGCGCTCTGTGACAGCGTAGTTTTGCCGCGGGCAACGATCTGGTCGTGGGAAGTGACCTTCGAGCCGACATGGGCGTCGCACATCCGCGGATCGCGCGCTCACATGCTGTTGCGTTTCGATCGAGGCAAATGGATAGCCATCGACAACGGATCGTCGAGCGGCATATTCGTCAACGGTGGTCGGGTGACCGTTGTCGATATCCGAGACGGACAGAGCATCAACATCGGAGGTCCCGACGGGCCGTGCTTGAGCTTCGTGATCGAACACCATGACAGGACGGTGGGCCAGCTACCACCAACGGTGGAGGGGATGCGCGTCCTCGCGCGGCCGGGCGGCCCGAGACCCGCTCGCTCGGAATCCGCACACTAACGGCGTATACATACAGACGTCCATCGTGCGGGTCATGGACGGGTGACGCTTCGTTACCTATTGCAAGGCCGCAATAGCCGGCGCGGTACCAAATCGCTTCGTCATTCTGGCGCGCAGTCACCGTCATAGTTTTAGTCTGTGCGCCCCAAGCCGGCGCAACGTTTCGGCCCGGCGCGTCATTTCGTTTTGTCCGCATCGCCCACGCCGTGCCCACTCTGCCCACAGTTACAGATAACTTTTGTCAACTACGGTGATGTCTTTCCACAGCTACTTTCGTTGCCGCCTCCCTGACCACTGCCCGAAATAGGGTTCGAGTCCCTCCGTCGCACCGATGTATGGGCAGGTCAGGGGGTATCTTTTAGTGCCAAATCACTTGCCTGTGAGCACCAAATGAGCACATTTAATCTCATTTGATCTAGCGTGATCCTGTTTGATCCGAGGTTTCGACGGGACCGCGGGACCCAACGTGACGCGCGACCGGGTTTCGGGCACCGTAGCCGGGTCGGAGGTTCCCGCGTCTTGCTCGCTAGGAACCGCCACCGCGTCAGCCTCGCCGCGGGCTAGGGCCACTATCGCGACAATCACCACTGCCATCGCCGACACCAGGGCGATCATATCCACGCCATCGGCATTGAGGGTCTCGCCGAGCACCACGATTCCCAGGACCGACGCCACCGCAGGCTTGGCCACCGTCACTGTCGGCATTGAGGCGGTCAGCGCACCAGCGCGAAACGATGACTGCTGGAAGACCATCCCTGCCAACGCCGCCAGTACCCAGACATAGAACTGCGGGGCGCACAGCAGCGCCCCCAAACCACGTCCGGCCGCCGCGACGACGGCTTTGGTCAGCACCGCGAACAGGGCCAGCGACGAACCGGCCACCACCGCCAGCAGCACCGCCGCGCGCGGACCCGGCCAAATGCGCGCAGCCAGGACACAGAACACCAGCAGCGGACCCAACACCGCGGCCACGACAATCCAGGTTCCCACCGAGCCCTGCGAGTGCCCAGCCTTCGGGTCACCAACCGTGACGACCACCGCCAAAGCGACGGCGAGCACCATCGCCCACATCCACTGCCAGCGGGTCACCCGCTGATGGGTCAGCCGCGCGTAAACCGGCAGGGCAAATAGCAGCGCCGTCACCTGCAGCGCCGTCACCAACATCACCGACCCGAGCCCCAGCGCGGCGGCTTGCAGGCTGTAGTTGGCGACGGCTCCCCCGCCGCCAAGCCACCACCGGGTGTCGCGCAACGACATGCGGAACAACTCCCAGTGGCCTACCGGTTCGTCGGTGACCTCATGTGCGGACTGTTGACGGCTCACCGCGCCGATCGCGGATGCCAACGCGGCGCACAGCGCGAGTACAACCGCGATATCGGCCTTCAACATGGGTGAACTCCTCAATATGCCGAGATCAGTTCGGGCTAGACCCCGAAGTAAATGCCGTACTTGCTGGTCGCGAGGACCTTCAACAGCCGGAGGACCAGCCCGGTCCCGGCCAAGGTGCCCAGAGTCACAGTCACTATGAAGGCGACCTGGAAGCTCCTGGAAAGCGCCGACCGCAGCGGGTTCTGCTGGTCGACGGCGGTCGAGGGGTGGATGTTGCCAACGGTCATGGCCTTCTCCTTACGCCGGTCGCGGCCTCGCTGTGGGCTGTATGTCGTCACCCCTGAAATGGTGCTTGATCAGGCAGCGATGCCGGAATCGCCGAGAAGCTAGATTCCGCTTCCGAATGGATAGGCTTTTCTATCCCTGAGGTAAGCAGCCGACGTCATCTATTAGCAGGTGGCCGTTGCCGACGTGAAAGCGTCAGCCGTCCAAATCATGGGTAGCCGCAATGATTTCCGATGATGTAGGTGTACCAACGATTGAGAACGCATTCGGCGTGTTGCGCCAGGTGCTGGGCTCGGCATTGGAAGACAACAGGATTGCCCGCAATCCCTGTGACGGAGTGAAGCTGCCCAAACGCAAGCATGCCGATCGCGGCTATCTGTCACATGCCCAGGTTGTATTGCTGGCCGATGCTGTGGAGCGTAACGGCATAGTAGTGAAGTTCCTGCCCTACACCGGCCTGCGGTGGAGGCGATGACCGAGACGGCCCGCCAGGAGCGGCGCACGGAAGGGACCGGTTCGTCAGCCTGCGACCAGGCCCGTAGGCGCGGTCAACGCTGATGGTGTGCGAATCGATCACGACGGTTTCCGGCTGGCGGCCCGAATCAGTTTGTTGCCAACGTGAAAATCGTTAACGCCGCACAGCGCGACCTATGCCCCGACACTCTTCACTGAGTCGGCGCAAACTGTCCTACAAAAAGCGACATGACCGACCAGGCTGACAAGAATCCGGCAGAAGCATCGGCACCGTTCGGATGACGTTGCTCGCCCCGATTCCGTAGGGTAAGCCCCGGCGAGTTACTTACATCGGGAATTGTGAAAAGGCACATGCGTCCAAAAACGGACTTAACGTCATGCGTGTTCATCCGGCTGGATCAGGAGAGACGGCGATGGCGGGCAAACTCGAGCTATTCAAAAAACGAACGTGGCCCCCAGCAGCGAGGGCTCAAAGGCGTAGTGGGTCGCCGGTCGCGAAGCGCCGCACCTCACCGGGGTCACGGGTGTGGTGGAGGATTTTGACGCGACTGTTGGGGCCGTAGCCCGGAACTAACGCAGCGCGTGCGGATTTAACGCTAGTACCAATCAGCGGCACGCAGCCAATCTAGACGACCGTACTAATCGGACACGTGTGTCCGATTAGTACGCCATTCTTGGACATCTTCAACGCTTGCGCGTTCCATCGGCCCCGAGACTATCGGGCCTACCCGTCTCTTTGTCCACATCAGGGAACCAAATGACGCCAATAGCCATAAGTCCACCCGCTTCTAGCGACAGTTACCGTCCTCGCCGAACGGTGCTTGAATCGAACCACCGCGTAACCGGCCACCGCCAAGGTGTGTCAGTTTGCTGGGACGGGACCAACTTAACGTCTCAGATAAATAGTGGACCGGCGACCACATTGCGCACCCACACCCCGCGGCTTCGCAAAGATGGACAAGATTGGTCGGTGCGTAGGTAGTAGGCGCCGGGGTGAGCGTCCAGTAGCTGTTGAACGCCCGCGGCATACAGGCCAGGCCTAGTGATGTTTCCCAAGATCGCGATCGCTTGACCGTTGCAGGGCGGATTACTTATGGGCGTGTGCAATCCAAGATCGCCGGGTGGCCGATCAGCGTGTCCAGGCGATGCAGAGATGACGGCGATCGGCAGCGGCTACGCCCACCGTCAGGTATGAATAGTCCACGGCATACGGACCGGATGCCGACGTTGCTGACGCATTGGGAAGGTCTGCAGACTACTCACAGACGATCTGGCTGCGATTATTCCACGGTACAGGGGTATCGACAGCGCGAGGTAAGAATTGGCCTGTTAGGGAGGGTCTCTGTGTCGCATCACTTGGAGATCTGGAAACCGTCGGGACGAGAGCTGTTCATGCTGAGCGGCCAGCGAGTGACCGTCGGGAAGGCCTCGACGAATCTTGTGTCGCTCGAGCACGACGCTACCGTGTCACGGTTGCATGCCATCCTAGAGGATCTTGGGTCCGCTTGGGTAATAAGGGATTTGGGAAGTCGAAATGGCACCTATGTCAACGGAGAGAAGATTTTTGCCGAACGGGTCCTGCGTTCTGGCGACCAGTTGCGGATCGGCAGTTCGAGGATCGTGTTCTGGGGCGTCGAACGAGCCGGCGCACCGGATGCAAACGATCAGACGCTGACTGCCGAGCCGGCGGCGCCGCGGCTCACTCGGCGTGAAGTTGAGGTTTTAATGGTCTTGTGTCGCCCCTTGGTGTCGGACGATCCGTTTCCAGAGGCAGCTTCAGTTCGCCGGATGGCTCGTGAGTTGTTCGTCACCGAGGCAGCCATCAAACAGCATCTTCAAAATTTGTACGACAAGTTCACTATCCCTGTCGAGGGTGATCGCCGGGTTCGCCTGGCCAACGAAGCCCTCCGACGCGGTGCGGTCACGCTGGCGATGCTGCGTGATGACGGTAAGCGAGACTTTCGTGGCTGATTCCAGTCGCTGATGGTATGGCACGCAGGCTCAAGCCCGACTCTCGTAGTGACGCAACAACTTCGGCGCGTTCTTCCCGTGCCCTATAACCGCCTGGTGCCATGGATTAGCGTGGCTGTAGCTGCTGTAGCCGCTGTAGCTGGTTGCGGGTGACGCCAAAAGTGCCGCCTCATTGCGCCCAGGGCCGACGTTCCGGCGGTGGCCGGTGTGGTGGGTTGGCTCAACGCGATCCGCTCGGGGTCTGCCCCGGCCGCGTGACACCATCAGTTCCGTACCGCCTGGCGCGTTCCTGCAACTCGACAATCCGGATCGCGCGCGAATCGTCCTGCGTGGGCGCGGCGCCGCCGAGCCTGCGTGGCACCCAGAACTCGTCTTCCGGATGCGGATACTCCTCCTGCACCCGGTAGAGCATCGCATTCATCGCCTGACGCAGGTCGGTGTTGAGTTGCTCGATCGTGCCCAGCGGGGGCAGCGGCCGTCCGATGGCCACTGTGATGGGTACCTTGTTACGAAACACCTTCTTGGGGTGGTCCTTTGGCCATATCCGATGGGCGCCCCAGACGATCACCGGAATGATCGGCACGCGGGCCTGTAACGCCATCCGCGCCGCGCCGGTTTTGAATTCGCGGAGTTCGTGACTGCGGCTGATGGTCGCCTCGGGATGCATGCCGACGAGTTCGCCCTGACGCAGGTACCGCACGGCCACCTCGAACGCGTCGTTTCCGGCCGTCCGATCGACCGGAATCAGGCTGAGGTGCCTGATCACGTAGTTGACCGCCTTCACCTCGCCCATTTCGGCCTTGATCATGAACCGCAGGCGCCGTCTGCGTTCCCGGGCGGCCAGCGACGCCGGCAGCCAGTCCAGGTAGCTGGTGTGATTGAGGGTGAGCAACGCGCCCCCACGGGTGGGGATGTTCTCCAGGCCCTGGTAGGTGATCTTGGTCCCGTTTATCGCCACGACGGGCGGAACGACCATTTCCGCGAAACGGAAGAAGGGCTCTGCCATGGTTTCTCCTTCGCTAGCCCGACGGGTGTGCGGAGCGGGTGGCGGCCCGCGCCGCGGCCTCGTCGGCCTCTATCCGAGCGGCCTCCGCCAGGCTCGGCGCCCCGCCGCCCAGCCGGCGCGGCATCCAATACGCCCCGGCCGGGTGCGGACAACACCGCTGTGCCCGGTGCAGCGGCGTCGTCCTCGACTCACGCAAGGCGGCATCGGTCTGCGTGATGTCTTCGGCGGGCTGCAACGCCGCACCAACTTGCACAGTGATGGGTATCTTAGTGCGTCCCAAATTGTGCCGTCCATCACTTGTCCGCAGGCCGGGCGGTCGGCGTACTCCGTTTCTTAATGATTTCACGAGTCGTATCCGTCACGGACGTTCTGCTCGATCCGGCGCAGCTCGTGAGGGGTGGGAACTGCGCGGCACCTCGGTGAACCCGGTGCCGGACGTCGAGCACGTTCTCGTCACCGCGGGCACGGGGGTGCCGACATCGGGCCTGATCCTGGGCTTGGTTCGCGCGCGACGACCGGGAAAATGGTCTCCAGTCCGCGTCGGCCCTTGATCGGCACCTGCTCGGGGCGGCCCCAGACGTAGTGCCCCTCGACGGCACCGTGCACGCCGGCGGTGACCATGACGTCCGGGCGTCCGGCCCGTCCGGCAATGCCGGCCAAGCGGAAGGCCACGTTGGTCGCGTCGCCGATCACGGCCGTGACCGTTCGTGTCATCGCGGCGATCGCGGCCCGGCCCTGCACCACACCCCAGCCCATGCGGATCGGCGCGCCGTCCGGCGCACGCAGCGGGAGGGTCGGCGCGAGTTCATCGACCCGCCGGTTGGCGGCGAGCGCGAAGTCGATGGCCAGCTCATTGGCCTTCGGAATGGTCCGCAGTGCCCAGACCGCGTACAGCGCATCGCCGGCGTAGTGGTTGAGCGTGCCCCGGTGGGCGCGCAGGACCTTGTTCAGCTCATGCCACAGATGGTTCAGGCTCCTGGCGATCACCTGGTTGTCGGTGACTTCGGAGATTGTTGAGTAGTTGGTGATGTCCCCGACCACCATCACCATGGTCTCCTCGACGATCCGCGTGAGTGTCGGGCTGGTGTTGGTCAGCCCGGCAGCGTTGAAGTGGTCGGATCGGAAGATGAGCAGGATGTCGCCAATCGAGATCCGGTCGTCGGGTTTGAGGGACAGCTGCACGGCGCGCTCGAGCGGCATGCCGTTGAGCAGCGTCCCGTTGGTACTGGTGTCGATGAGGTAAGCCCGGTCGGTGGTGACGTCCAACCGGATCTCGATGTGATTGCGGGAAATGTTCGGATCGTTGATGACCAGGCGGCGCTGGTCGTCGATCCCCGCGCATTGCCGCCCGACGAAGAGTTGATCGTAAATCGGAACGCTTTTCACACCGCCGCTCGCGTACACGACCAGATGGGCCGGCGCGTTATGCCACGAATCGGCGTGCATGCCTTGTCAACCTAGCCGCACTCGTGGGGCCGCGGGTGGGCTAACTTTCAATTGCGTTGATTTGCCTTGCGACGTCGCCGCCCTGACCACAGGCGGCATCGCGAGCGAGACTCCGGGTTGCCTGCCTGCCCCGCTCGGCCGGACGACCTTGTGCACACTCGAATGGTCTGTCATCGCAATGCTGAGCTCTTTGCTGCAGAGGCAATAGTACAAGCCCGAGCGGATGGCCGTCCGACGATCGGAGAGCGGGCCCTGCCGCCCGGCCCGCTCAGCCAACGAGCGAGGGCTGTGCTTCCAGGGCTGCCCGGGTGGCGATCCGCCCGGCTTCCAGGGCGGCATCGATGTTTCTGAAGTCCAATGGCCCGATCGCTGAGACATCCGGCTCGATGATCGCCGCAACCCGGGGGAGCTCGCGCAGGTCGCACTTCGGGGCGGACAGTTCAACGCTGCGGAGCAACGTCTCCTGCAGTGGCGGCAGGGCTACATCGGTGCCGGTCAGCAGCCGCCGGACGAAGCCGGGCGGCTGAAGTTTTGCGGGGAGCGGACCGAAGCCCTTCGACGGAACGTACGTCCGGCGTAGGTCGACGCAGATGGCCTCGCCGTCGGGGTCGTCGCACATCAGGTCGGCCGGAAGGATGTTCAGCAGTCCACCGTCGACGAGGAGCCGCTCGCCCTGCGGCACCGGCGGCAGGAGACCGGGGATCGAGATCGATGCGCGCACGGCGATCCACAGCAGCCCGCGCCGATGGATGACCTGATCGCCGGTGATGATGTCGGTGGAGACGGAGAAGAAATCCCGCGGCAGATGCTCGATCAGGGTGCGGCTCCCGAAGAAGCCTTCGATTAGCCGCTCGACGCGCCGGCCCCGCGCGAGGGCTATCGCGGGGAGGGTGTAGTCGCTGACCGGGCTGGTCTCCGCAATGTACTTCCGCGCCGCCGCTGTGCACTGCTGTGCGTCTAAGCCCAGCGCGAAGGTGGCGGCGGCGAGGGCACCGGAACTGGTTCCGCCGAACCGGTCGATGACGACGCCCGCCCGGGTGAGCTCCTCGTAGACACCGTAATGCGCCAGACCCCGCGCACCGCCACCCCCAAGCACTAGGCCCAGCGATCGGCCGGCGATTCTGCGTGCCAGAGCGGCGATACCGTCGCCGTCGGCGGGGTGATGCGAGACCGGCTGCAGCAGATCCCACCAGCTTGGATTCGGCGTCACGTCGCACGTGAGCAGGTGGACCGGCCGCTGCTCCACCGGTAGGTCGACGATGTCCGGCGGCTGGGCGTGGTCGACGAGGACGACGAGCCTGTCGCTCTGCGCTACGACGTATCGTCGCCAGCTGTCGCCGCAGCCTGCGTCGGCCACCAGCAAGACCCAGTCGTTGCTGCGCTCCGCCCGATCCAGGGTCTCGCTGAATGCTTCGACGAGTTCGCCGTAGTGGCGAGCCGCGGCGGTCGTTTCGACGGGCGGCGCGACGACCGCGGTCTGGCCGTGCGAGCGCAGGCGAGTCACGATCGCGTCGACAATCGGGAGCGCTTCGGCATGCCCGGTCGACAGGACTCCGACGACGCGGCGACCCTGAGTGACGTTGGCGGACCGTGACTCGCGAAGCATGCCCGCCATCGCTCGGAACATCGCCGATTGCAGTTGCGGAGCCTTATCGAGCACCTCGGTGAAGGTGTCGGCGGCGATCTTCCAGACGACGCTGTCCCGAAGGGCGCGGATCCCGGCCGATCGGACCGCGCCCGTAATCACGCCCAGGTCACCGATTGACTCACCGGATGCCATCTCCCGAAGCACCTGACCATCGCGACCGACGGCGGCGAATCGGCCTGAGGCGATCACATAGATGGCGTCCGACGGCTCGCCGAGCTGAAAGAGCCACTCGTTGGCGGGGAGGTGCCGGCGCTCCACGACCCTCGAGAGTTGGTTAAGTTGTTTGTCGTCGAGCTCAGCGAATATCGGAACGTTGCGCAGTGCGGTTCGCTCGTCGGCCGCACGCGGCTCGGCCGAGCGGCCGTCAGGGCTCATGAGCTGCAGCTGCTGGTGTCCCGGCCCGCAACGAGGACGCCCAGCATATTCCGCAGTTTAGCGGTTGCCACCGGGCAGCAAAGGCGCTATGCGGGCATCAATTCGACGCCGGAGAGCACCACGGCGTTGTCGCGCGCGGGCGCGACGACGGTGGCCAGGAATCGGCCGCCGGAAGCCGCCGAGTCCTTCCAGATGGCCACGTTGAGTGTTTCGCCGGGAAAGGCCACCCCCGAGAAGCGGGCGCCGTAGGCGGCCACCGCCCCGGCATCGCCGTCCAGCAGCGCATCGGTGATCGCCTTGCAGGTCATGCCGCAGGGCACAGACCATGCAGGATCGGCTTGGGGAGCCTGCGGCGGCCGCGAATTCCGGATCTGAATGCAGCGGATTGCGATCACCGCACAGCCGGTACAGCAGCGCCTGCTGCGGCAAGATCGGCATGTCCATCGGCATGTCCACCTCCGCATCGGGCGCGCCCGGTCGGGTGCGGCATTTGACGATGACGGCCCGCGCGATCCGCCGAATCCGCCTTCACCGCGGGCGAAGATGGACCGCTTCTGGGTCCAAAGCGGGGTCCCGTCCGCTGTAGTCACCCGCGTCTCGCTCAGGATCACTGCGGCCTTGACCTTGTCCAAATATCGGTGAACCGCGTGACCGCACGGGGCCGACCCCGAGGGGTGACCGACTGGATCGGTCTCGACCAAATGTCGTGGGCGGTGCCCTCGCGTTGGGGGTACGCGGCGCAGGCCTCGACCGTCGACTTGTGGACGATAGAGCCCGGGCCCCTCGCCCCAAAAGACAGCCACTTCATACACACGGCGCAGACCTGGCTGTTCGACGTGGGCATGTTGGCGTTGTTGACGGTCGTGTACGCGGGATTCGTCGGGTGGCGCAGCCGGTTCAAGCGCCATTGATCCGCTAGATGAAGTCCAAGGCCTCAACCGTGGCGACAGGGCCTTCGTGCGTGGGGCGGTTCGCGCCGCCGATGCAGTAGACGGTGTTGCCCACCGCCGCGACCACCTCGGCGTGACGCGGGGTTGGCATGGGGGTCAACGTGGTCCATGTTCCGTCGGCGATGTCGTACATCTCGGCCACGCCCACCACCTGCGTCGGTTCCTCGCCGCCGACCGCCACTATTCGGCCGTCGATGAACGCGGCGCCGTAGCTGCCGCGAGGGGTCGGCATGTCGCCCAATTTGATCCAACTTCCGGCTTGCGGGTCGAAACGTTCCAACGCCGCGGTGTTCTTGTCGGCCGACAGGAATCTCCCGCCGAGCGCGTACACGTAGGTGCCGTCCGTCACCGACGCGAGATGCTCACGCGGAGTTGGCATGTCGGCCGCGTCGTGCCACGAGCTGCCGTCGAAGACCTCGGTTTGCGGGACGAGCTGCTTGGCGTTCTGGCCGCCGACGACGACCAGTTTGTCACCCACTACCGCGGCTGCCAGTGCCGCGCGAGCATGCGTGAGGTTCGGCAACTCAACCCAGTTGCCGCCGCGCAACGCGAACACCTTGTTGGACGCCTGGGTGAGGTCGCTGCTGGCGCCCCCGAGCACCACCACCTCGCCGCGATAGGTCGTTGCCGCGGCGTGGTGCAGTGGGATCGGCAAGGCGGGTTGTGGTTGCCAGGCGCCGGTGCGCGGGTCATAGCTTTCGACCGTCTTCAGGGCGACTCCGTCGCGCAGGCCGCCCATGATCCAGATCTTGTCGTCGAGCACGGTCCACGCCGTCATCAACCGCGCCGTCGGCGCGTCCGGCAGGGAACGCCACTGCGCCGCCGGCTGCATTCGGCGCGGCGGTAGTTGCAGCGCCTCCGCCGACGAGGTCGCCTGGCCGTCGCCGACATCGCTCGAACCGCCGATCGAGTACACGGCCTGCCCTATCGCGTCGACCGCCATACCGTGCCGCGCTATCGCCATGTCCGGCAAGCCCGCCCACGTGTTCGTCGTCAGATCGAGCACCGACACGCTCTTCAAAACCTGTCCCGCCGACTGGCCCCCGACCGCGACCAGGCGACGGTCGGCCAGTGCCAGGCCCAGGTCACCGCGCGGTTGTGGAAGGTCGGGCAGTCGCGTCCAGCTTTTCGCGGCCGGGTCGTACGCCTCGACCGTCGCCAGGTCGGTGGTCCCGTTGCTGCCGCCAACCGCGTACACCAGCTTTCCGTCCGACGCGGCCGCTAACAATTGTCGGGGGGTCGGTATCGGCGTGCCCAGGGTCCAGGAGTTGCCGTCGAAAACCTCGGTGGTGTTCAGCAACGCGCCGTTCGCGTCGACGCCGCCGGTGACGATGATGCGGTCTCCCACGACCGAGGCCGCAGCTGCCGCCCGTGGCTGCAGCAGGTGGGGCAGCTCGACCCAGTGGCTGTTGACTACCCGCCAAACCTGGTCGCTGGCAACCTTTTGCGTACCCACCGCGCGCCAGCCGCCGAGCACTATCGGGTTTCCCCGCCACGTCACAGCCATGGCGTGCTGAACCGGAACCGGAAGATCGTCGCCGCTCTTCCAGCTGTCGATGATCGGGTCGTAGCCCTCGTGGTTGGCGACGAGCGCGTGGTTGCTTCCCATCCCGCCGAAGATCCAGATGGTGCCGTCGGCTTGCGTGGTTGCCGCCGCCTGGCGCGCGATGCGCGCGTTGGTGATCGGCTGCCACTTCACCGGTTGGCCGCTCGGTTGATTGGCCGCGGTCTGGTGGTGTTTGTTGCCCTGGGTGAGCAGCACGTAGACCCCGCTGCCGAGCACCGCCACCGCAACCACGATCCCCACCACGATCAGAGGCGCCGTGAGGCGGTTGCGCTTCTTGCCCGACGAGCTCAACCACTTCCCCGCCCCGGCGGCCGGGCCGCGCCGCGCGCCCGCGGGTGGGTCCGCGGAACTCGACGGCGTGATCGCGTCGGCGGCGCTAGTCGGTTCGGCGATGGCTTCGGTCGGCTCGGGGATGTTGGATCTCAACGGAATTGGGCCTCGCCTGTCCACGGATGGACCGCGTGGACCGGTCTGCTGCGGCCCGGTAGGACGCGACGGTGCGGGCATCATTCTGCGATCGTTGAGCGGACGGATCAGCGAGGTGGCGCTTTCCGGATCGGCATTTCGTGGGGCCGGTTTGGCGATGCGCGGCGGTTTTGGAGCCGGTGTCCCCGCATTCCCGCCACGCCCGGCCGGCGAGAAGGTCCGCGCCTTGGCCAGACCCGCCGAGCCACCCACCGTGCGCCCTGAGCCGGCGCCGACGGCGGTGATGGCCATTGCGACGGGCTTCAAGCCGTTGCGGCGCAGGCTCTCCTGCAATCCGCGACCGAACTCCGCCGCCGACGTCGGTCGCTCGGCCGAGTCGACCGCCATCGCCCTCTCGATCGCCGAACACACCGCGTCCGGGGATTCCGCCGGGGCGCAAGTCCGGGACCCGGGTGCTGTTGATTCGGGTGTAATACGCGAGCAGGTCTTCGCTGCCGCGGCGTTCGTATGCGGGATGGCCGGCAATGAGCGAATACAGCGTGGCGCCAAGCGAATAGACGTCGCTGCCGACGGTCGCGGGATCGCCTGCCATCACCTCGGGTGCCAGGTAACCGATTGTCCCGGAGAACAATCCGGCTGCCGTCTCATATCCACCGGCGATACGGGCGGTCCCGAAGTCGGTCAGTTGCGGTTCGCCGTAGTCGTTGACGAGGACGTTGGCGGGCTTGATGTCGCGGTGCAAGGTGCCGCTTAGGTGTGCGGTTTCCAGTGCGCCGCAGAGCTTTACACCGATCCGTGTAGCTTCCGGCCAGGCGATGGGGCCCTCGCGCTGCACCCGTAGACTCAGCGAGCCCACGGGGCAGTACGACATGACGATGTAGGGGCGGCCGCTCGGGGTCAGGCCGACCCGCAAAATGTTGACGATGTTGGGGTGGCCCGACAGTCCACCCATGGCGTAGCCCTCGCGGAGAAACCGTTCGCGGCCGGCGTCGTCGATGAATGTCGGTAGCACCTTGATCGCCACGTTGCGCCCGAGCGCGGTCTCGCGACAGCAATAGACCACTCCCGCGGCGCCCCGAGCGATTTGGCGCGCGTTGTCGAACCCGGCAGCGGCTAACTCCGCCACGACCTCGCTCGGTCCCGACGCCGGGGCGCGAGCCTTCGGTTTTTCAGCCACTACCTGGCCTCAACTTCCCAGGCGATTGATGAATCGGGGTCAAGCGTAGCGAACATCGGTTCGCCGTCTGTACGGTTCGGCGACGATCATCGGACAGCCGCGACGCGGTCCCGCTGCATCCGCGCCGGGACCGTTTAAGCGGTTCGTCAGTGGATGCGCGCGCTGCCGCCGAGACCGATCTCGAGCACGCTTCCGGTGATGACCCCGCGGTCGGTGACCAGATACAAGACGCCACGACTGACGTCCTCGGGTTGCAGCCAGGGTTGGGGTATCGGGTTGGCTTTCGTCATCCGGCGAACCAAGTCGTCGGGGATGTCGTCGTCGCCGGTGGGTTGCACCATCGGTGTCTGCGTTGTGGTGGGGCAGACGACGTTGATCGTGATGCCCTCCTTGGCAACCTCCAGGGCGGCGGACTTCGCCAGACCGATGACACCCCACTTGGTGGCGTTGTAGGCGGCCAACTCGGGGATGCCCATTCGGCCGCCCATCGAGGACGTCACCACGATCCTGCCGAACCGCTGTCGCCGCATCACCGGTATGGCGGCCCGCAGAGTGTGAAATGCCCCGGTCAAGTTCGTGTCGATCAGCTGTTGCCACACCACGTCGCTGACGTCTTCCAGCAGCCCGGTGCTGACGATTCCCGCGTTGGCCACCACGATGTCGAGGCTGCCCATGTCGGCGACCGTCTGCTCGATCGCGGCGCCGACCGCGGCCGAATCTCGCACGTCCAGGGTTAGCGGCAAGCACCGCCGGCCCAGCTCTTCGACCAGCTTGGTCGTTTCCCGTAGGTCGTCTTCGGTGCCCAGCGGATAGGTCAGGTCCGTCATCGCAGGAGGAGCGTCGGCGGCCACGATGTCGGCTCCTTCGCCCGCCAGCGCCAAAGCATGCGCGCGGCCCTGCCCTCGAGCTCCGCCGGTGATAAAGGCCACGCGTCCATCCAAGGCACCCATGGGGGTAAAGCTACCAGCGGATAGTCGATCAGCCGCTTGCAGGGCCGCCGGACTGTGTCATGGAATCGATTGCCGCGGGCGAGGTTTCGACGCCACGCTTAAGACCGCCGGGGGTGACAGCCAGGCCGGCGAATAGGGCCGGTAAGCGGCTTGTTTCGCGAGCTGAGGAGCTACCGGGCATCCGTCGTCGACAGCGGTTGACGTTCGACGGAGCGCCCGAGGACGACCTTCGCCGTGATGACGCCCAACTTGACCATGCCCAAGTAGGTCGACGGGTTGAACATCGTCGGCCAGACCGTGCGTGTTTTGTGCTCGTTGACCGGCCGGTCGGTGAACCGATCCCGGAGCCACCTCAGCGTCATGGGGGCCGACAGTGGATGCAACAGCAGATGACCACAGAACCGGTCGCGGTGGTAGGTGACCGCGGCACCCATGCGTTCGTACTCGGCGACCAGCGCATCGATGTCGTCGACGCTGATGATTCCGTCGTGCACCGCCTGTATGACAAGCACGGGCGGCTTGGGCCTGGACTTGCCGAGCTTGGTCTCGTCGAAGATGGGACGCAATTCGGGGAGGTCCCACAGCTCGTCGGCCGTCATGTCGACGTAGGAGCCGACGTCGACGTTGCGGAACTGCCATACCGCCTGAGCCGTGGTCATCGTCTGCAACTTGTCGAGCAACGCCTTGCCCTCGTCGGTCGCGTGCTCGTCGACGACGTTCTGCGCGCCGGGGAAGACTTGCGTCAGCGCGGAGATCATCAGCGCGGCGAGACCGGCGAAGAAGCTGCCGTTGAGACGGCGCGCCACACTTTCCGGGTCGCCGACGGGCGAACCCAGAGCGGCGCCAACGATATTGAGCTCGGGTGCGTATCTCTCACACAGTTCGGCCGCCCACGCCGACGCCAAGCCTCCGCCTGAATATCCCCACAGACCCACCGGTGCAGACGGCGACAATCTCAAGCGCTCGCACCGCATCGCGGCCCGCAGCCCGTCCAGAATCCGGTAGCCGGGCTCGACGGGAGCGCCCCACATGCCGTGGCAGCCTTCGTGATCCGGTACGCAAACCGCCCAGCCTTCGGCCAGCGCGGCGGTCACCAACAAGTACTCGGCTTGGACGAACGCACCGATCGGCCGCGCGCCGCGCCGCATGGCGAACGAGGGAAAACAGCGCGACGCCACGGCGTCGATCGCGCATTGATAGGAGAGGATCGGATAAGTGACGTCTGATGCGCGCTGCGCCGGGATGAGCACGGTCGTCACGGCGACTTCCGGTTCTTCGTGCAGATTGGTGGTGCGGTACAGCAACTGAGTGGCTTGCACCGGTTGGCTGATGAGACCGAGAAATCCGATCTCCACGTCGCGCGAGCGAAACACCGTGCCCGGTTCGGCGTGCTCGTAGCCCAGCGGCGCTTGGTAGAACGGGTCGTCGTCGGGCGAGATCGGGCGTTCGCTGCGACGCAACTCGGCGTGCGGCGGGCTTGCGGCTTTCACTTGTGTGGTGGACTGACCATCCATTGTTGCGGCGATCCCCTCGGCGTATCGCAAACGGGGGGCGCGGCGACGCGCCCTGGGTTTTGCATTACCCGCGGTACCGGGTTTTCAACCCTGTGTGGTCCGGCGCTAATGACGGGAGTCGAGCCGCGTAGTCATCGTGGGATGCAATTCCGTTCCCACCGGTTGAGCGAAAACGCCTGGTAGACGCCTGGAGTGTAGCGTGCCCAGCATGACTCAACGGTCGGATGCGGCCATCGTGCAATCGCCAGAGTCTCGCGTTCAGTCGTGGCTGGCCGACTTCGAGTCGGCTCTGGCAGCGCGGGAAATCGACCGCGTGGCGGCTAAATTCCTCCCGGACAGCATCTGGCGCGATTTGGTGGCGTTCACGTGGAATATCAAGACGGTAGAGGGCCGCGACGGCATTGCCGACATGCTGCGCGCGCGACTGGCAGACACGGATCCGTCGGGATTCCGCATCCGGGAGACGCCGGCCAACGATGGAGACGATGTGGTGTCGGCATTCATCGATTTCGAAACGTCGGTCGGCCGAGCTGTCGGCCATCTGCGGCTCAAGGGCGATCTCGGTTGGACGCTGCTGACCGCACTGAATGAGCTGAAGGGTCACGAGGAGCCGACTGGTTCTCGCCGCATACTCGGCGCGGTGCATGGCCGCGATACGGACACCCGGTCCTGGGCGGAGAAGCGCTTGGAAGAGGAGGCGTCGCTGGGCTATTCGCAGCAGCCCTACGTCCTGGTCGTCGGCGGCGGCCAAGGCGGAATCGCATTAGGTGCGCGGCTGCGCCACCTGGGGGTGCCGGCGATCGTCATCGACAAGCATTCCCGCCTCGGAGACCATTGGCGCCAACGGTATAAGACGCTGTGCCTTCATGATCCGGTGTGGTACGACCACTTTCCGTATTTGCCGTTCCCGTCGAACTGGCCGGTGTTTTCCCCGAAGGACAAGATCGCCGACTGGCTGGAGTCCTACACCCGGGTGATGGAGATCCCGTACTGGACCTCGACGACGTGCCTGTCGGCGTCGTTCGATGCCCAGGCCGAGCGATGGGCGGTTGAGGTCGACCGCGACGGCGAACGGCTTACGCTGCGGCCAACCCACCTGGTGCTCGCAACAGGGATGGCGGGCAAGCCAAACGTGCCGGAGTTGCCCGGCCAGAACGTTTTTCGCGGCGAGCAGCATCATTCCAGCCAGCACCCCGGCCCGGACCGCTATGCGGGTAAACGCGCCGTCGTGATCGGCTCCGGGACTTCCGCGCACGACATCTGTAAAGCCCTGTACGAGAACGGGACTGACGTGACGATGGTGCAGCGCGCATCGACCCTTGTCGTCACGTCGGAGGCGGTGCTGGAAATCGCACTCGGTGCCCTGTACTCCGAGCAGGCGGCGGCCGCCGGTATCACTACCGAGAAAGCTGACCTTACGGTCGCATCGCTGCCATACCGAATCATGGCGGATTTCCAGAAACCGATCTCGGACGCAATGCGACTGCGGGACAAGGACTTATACGACCGCCTGGAAGAGGCCGACTTCCGGCTCGATTTCGGGGATGACGATTCCGGGCAGTTCATGAAGTACCTGCGACGCGGCGGCGGCTTCTACATCGATGTGGGGGCGTCCGACCTGATCTGCGACGGCAGCATCAAGCTGTGCCACGGCGGTGTCGAGCGGCTGACCGAGGAGTCGGTGATTTTGCACGACGGCACGGAACTGCCCGCCGATCTGGTGGTGTACGCCACCGGCTTCAGGTCGATGAACAGCTTTGTGGCGGACCTCATCGGCCAGGACGTGGCCGACAAAGTCGGCAAGGTGTGGGGCCTGGGCTCGGGCACCACGGGTGACCCGGGGCCGTGGGAAGGCGAGCTCCGCAACATGTGGAAGCCGACTCAACAGCAGAATCTGTGGTTCCACGGCGGCAACCTCCACCAGTCACGGCACTACTCTCTCTTTCTCGCCCTGCAGCTCAAGGCCCGCTACGAAGAAATCGCCACGCCGGTATACGGCTTGCAACAGGTGCACCACCGGAGCTGAATGCGGCTAGATTCGGCTCGTGCGCAGGACCATCGACTGGGACGGTGACGCAGTCACGATCATTGACCAGACCGCGCTGCCGGCCGATTACCGCGTGCTCAGTCTGCGCACCGTCGACGAGTTGATCGAGGCCATCCGCCGCCTTTCGGTGCGGGGCGCGCCTGCGCTGGGCGCGGCGGGCGCGCTTGGCGTCGTGCTCGCGGCCCGCGAAGGCGGCGACGTTCGGGCCTGAAAGAACGGCCGAACGAGTCGCGAAGGCGCGACCGACCGCCGTCAACTTCAGCTGGGGGGTGGCGCGCGCGCTCGAAAAGCTGGACGGGGGCCTCGACGCTGTGCTCGCCGAAGCGCTGGAAATCCTCGACGAGGACGAACGCCTCAATCGCGCCGCGTCGGGCCATGCCGCCGAAATCGTTCTCGCATCATGCGATCGCCGCCCGCTGCGGCTGCTCAGCCACTGCAACGCCGGCCACCTCGCCACCGTGGCCTGGGGCAGTGCGCTCGGTGTCGTGTGGCACCTTCACGAACGCGGGCTGGTCGAGTCGGTGCTGGTCGACGAGACGCGACCACTGCTGCAGGGCGGGAGGCTGACCGCATGGGAACTGGCGCAGGCCGGCGTGCCCTACCGGGTGCAGCCGGACGGGGCAGCGGCAGCGGCGATGGCACGCGGCCTCGTCGACTGCGTGCTCGTCGGCGCCGATCGGATCGCGGCTAACGGAGACGTCGCCAACAAGATCGGCACCTACAGCCTGGCCATCGCCGCGCATCATCACAATGTGCCGCTCGTCGTCGTCGCGCCTTCATCGACGGTCGACACGTCGCTCGCCACCGGCGCCGAGATCGCAATCGAGGAACGTGCGCCCGACGAACTCAGGACGTTCAACGGCACCGCAATCACCCCGGCGGACGCCGACGTGTTCAACCCCGCCTTCGACGTGACCCCGGTCGAACTCATCACCGCCGTCGTCACGGAGCACGGCCCCTACCGGCCGCGCGCCGGCCAGCGCTAACGGATGTGACCTGCGGACGGGCACGGATTGGCGCGATGGGCGCCGCCGGTCAAGCCGACCGTTCGGCGACTCGAAGAGCGACCGGCCCGGGGCCAGGTCGCCGTAACCGGGGGTGTCGGGCCGCAAACCGGATTGAAATCCGAAGCGCATTAGTGCTGGTAATTCTGGAGCCGATGACGGGAATCGAACCCGCGTATTCAGCTTGGGAAGCTGATGTTCTGCCATTGAACTACATCGGCACTGTCGCCAAGGAGGCTAGCACCCGGCGGCGGCCCTAGAGGTCACGACGGCTTATCGACAGCGACCGCCGCGCTGGCTGTGCGTCGTCGCGCCGAAACAGAGTTATCCCTTTCACAAATTCACATACTCATATTTATTATTTCGTTATCGCACCGTAATGTGCTCGGGATGGGTCGACACGCATTAGCCAGGAAGCGGCGCAAACCGTCGGTTGCCCTGGCTGCAGTGGTGGCCCCCGCGGCCGTGTTCTTCGCGGTGTCCGGCGATGTCCATCCCTTTGCACCCCGCCCTGAGGCCAAACCCGTTATCAGTGAGGCCGCCCCCTGCTGCGTGGAAATCGTGACCGCGGCTTCCAATCGTCGCCTCATTAAAGGAGTCCGCCGACGGCGAGCCCACCGCGGCGTCGCGGTATCACACCCGGGCTCGTTTCTTGACCGCCGACGTCGCCCCGGAACGGGGCATGCAGATCCGGACGATCCTGGTCGCGCGCAGCATCACCGCCGACTTCCCGCAGATCCATGAGATGGGGGGAGTGCGCCCGGATCCGTTGCCGTGGCACCCACTCGGCCTGGCGGTCGACGTGATGATTCCCAACCCGGGGTCCGACGAGGGCATCGCGCTGGGCAACGCGATCGTCGCGTACGTGCTGCAGAACGCCAACCGGTTCGGCATCCAGGACGCGATCTGGCGGGGCGTCTACTACACGCCCAACGGAGCGCAGGCGAGCCGGCTCGGCCACTACGACCACGTGCACGTCACGACCACCGGCGGCGGATATCCCGACGGCAACGAGGTCTATCTCCGCTGAACGCAATCGGGGAGAAGCTAGGCTCGTCGCGTGCTGCTCTCCGATCGCGACCTCAGGGCCGAAATCAGCGCCGGGCGGTTGGACATTGACCCGTTTGACGACAGCCTGGTGCAGCCGTCCAGCATCGACGTGCGGCTTGACTGCATGTTCCGGGTGTTCAACAACACCCGCTACACCCACATCGACCCGGCCAAGCAACAGGACGAGCTGACCACCTTGGTCGAACCCGTCGCCGGGGAGCCGTTCGTGCTGCATCCCGGGGAGTTCGTACTGGGCTCGACGCTGGAGCTCATCACCTTGCCCGACGACCTCGCCGGGCGCCTGGAGGGCAAGTCCTCGCTGGGCCGCCTGGGCCTGCTCACGCACTCGACCGCGGGGTTCATCGACCCCGGCTTCAGCGGTCACATCACGTTGGAGCTGTCCAACGTCGCCAACCTGCCGATCATCCTGTGGCCGGGAATGAAGATCGGTCAGCTGTGCATTCTGCGGCTGACCAGTCCCGCCGAACACCCTTATGGCAGTACGCGAGTAGGTTCGAAGTATCAGGGCCAGCGCGGACCCACGCCGTCGCGGTCCTACCAGAACTTCATACGGACTACATAGGTTCTGAGGGGCTCTCCTACGCCCCCGCTGCGCGATACTTAGTTAGCCGTGGTTTTTTCCTCCGCCTGGCCATGGCCCATCGTGCAATACCTTTGGAGGGGTTTGTATTGGATATCGTGCTCGGGGTGTCGATGGCACCGTCATCGATCCAAATGGTCGTCCTGGAAGGCGAAAACGCCGACGGCGCAACCGTGGAAGAGGACGTGTTCGACGTCGCCGACGTCGACGATGCGGCCACCGCGACCGGGCCCGACCAAGTGCTCTCGGCCATCTTGGGCACCCGTGAGGGCGCGGGCGATGCCGGCCTCGAGCTGTCGTCCATCGGCGTGACGTGGACGGATCAACTCGAGGCGGTGGCGTTGCGTGACGCGCTGGCGGCTCATCGGATCGACAACGTCATGCTGGTCTCGGCCTTCTTGGCCGCGGCGGCACTCGCGCAAAACGTGGGCGGCGCAATGGGTTACGAGCGCACCGCCGTGTTGCTGGTGGAGCCCGAAACCGCGACGCTGGCGGTCGTCGAGACCTCCGACGGATCCATCCCGGACGTCTACAAACAACCGATCCACGCCCAGTCCTACGGTGATGCCGCCGACCAACTGGGCGCGATGGTCGCCGGGATGGAAAAGCTGGAATTCTTGCCAGGCGGCCTGTTGCTGGTCGGCTCGGGCGTCGACGTCGCGCCCCTGAAGCCGGTGTTGCAGTCGACGACGTTCCTTGACGTGAGTGTGGCCGCTGAGCCTGAGATGGCGCTGGCCCGCGGGGCGGCATTGGCGTCGGCGAACGCGCCGCTGTTTGCCTCGTCGACCTCCGCGCTGGCCTACGCGCAAGACCCCGGCACCGGCGCGGTCGACCAGTACTCGCTTCCCGAATACCTCTATGTCCCGATGGGGCCGGAGCCCAGCGACGACGAGCTCGCCTACAGCGCGGTGGGCGATGACGACGCCGATTCACCGACGGTGATCATCGAGAAGCTGTTCCTGCCCGAAGAAAGCCAACAACGGCGCCGGCCGGTCTTGCTGGTCGGCAGCGGGCTGGCGGTGGTCGGCATCAGCGCGGTGCTGGCGCTCGAAATCGCGTTGGCGATCGGCATCCGCACGACGGGAACCGTTGCTTTGCAGCCCACCCCGGGCCAGCACCTCATCGTCCCCGCCGAGGCCCCGGCGCCGGTGCAGGCGTCCCAACCGCTGCAGAAGATCAGCCTGCCCGCGCCGGTCGCCGCGCCCCAGCCGTTGAGTCCGCCCGTCGCAGCGCCGTTACCGGCAGTGGCCCCGCCGGCGGCGCCTCCGCTGCCGGCGGCCCCGATCGTTCCGGTTCCCGTCGTGGTCCCCCCGGTGCCGGCACCCGTCCCGGTCCACATCCCGGTTCCCGACCCGGTCGAGAGCCCCCCGATGTTCGTGGCCCCACCGCGCCTGTCGATCCCGCAACCGGTGCAGCCCCAGCCACCGGTGCATCTGCCGCAACCACCGTCACCCCCGCAGGTCGTCGTCCCGCAGTCACCGCCGCATCAAACCTTCCCCGGCGAAGGCACCCCTCCCAAGCCGAGCGGCCCCGGTAACTACGGCGGCGGCCATCTTCCGGCCCCCGGTGAGAACGGTGGACCGGGCGCCGGGCACATTCCCGCACCGGGATCCAGTGGACCGGGTGGCTTGGGTGGCGGGCACGTTCCCGCACCGGGTGCGGGCGGTCCGGGTGCCCCTGGTGGCTTTGGCGGCGGTCACGCTCCCGCGCCGGGCAGCGTTCCAGGCGGCCTTGGTGGCGGCCACGTTCCGACGCCTCCCGTTGGCGGCCCAGGCGGCGGCGGTGGTGGCTTCCCCGGCCTCGGTGGTGGTCACGCCCCCGCCCCGGCCCCCGCCCCCGGCGGCGGCGGTGGTCTCGGCGGCTTCGGTGGTGGTCACGCCCCGGCGCCCGGCGGTGGCGGCGGTCTTGGCGGTTTCGGCGGCGGACATAGCGGTGGCGGCTTCGGCGGTGGCGGAGGCGGCTTCGGCGGCGGTGGCGGCGGCACGGTGGTGGCGGCGGTGGAGGCGGCGGGCACCACTAGCCCGATTTGCCAACCAATCCACAGCGATCGTCGCCTACATCTCCCAGGATCACACGCGTAGGGTCGGGGTATTGAGGCCGGCAAAAAAATGCCGCCTCAGCCGCCAGAATTTCATCGGCCCAGCACTTCTGCGGGCGCGCGGCCCACACTCTGCTGCGGCGGGGAATCCCTGGTGATCGCTAAACAGTGGTGTTGCCGACGGGGGCGTTGAGCGACACCCCAAATCGGGCAGGGGAGAGCTTCAGCGATGGTGGGCATCGTGCTTGGCGTCTCGATGACGCCGACGAAGGTGCGCATGGTCCTGGTCGAAGGCGAAAGCGCCGACGGCGTCACCGTCGACGAGGACGACTTCGATGTGGACACCCAACGCACCGCCATGCCCAATACAGCGCCACACGAAGTGATTTCGGCCATTCTCGGCACTCGAGAAGGCGCCACGGACGGCGGCTACGAGCTGCTGTCGACCGGCGTCACCTGGACCGACCACGTCGAAGCGGCGATGCTGCGTGATGCCCTGATTTCCCACAAGGTCGAAAACGTCATGCTCGTTTCGGCTTTCATGGCCGCGGCCGCGCTGACCCAGGCTGTCGGCGACGCCACAAGCTACGCACGCACCGCGCTGCTCTTCGTCGAGCCATATACCGCAACCCTGGCCGTGGTCGACACGGCTGATGGCTCTGTCTCGGAGGTGCGCCGCAGACCCCTCGCGGACGACGAGGACCAGGCGGTGGCCGAACTCGTCGACATGACTTCTGGCGCAGAGGCGCTCGAATCACACCCGGAGGGCCTGGTTCTGGTCGGTTCCGGTGTCAACATTCCGCTGATCAAGCCGGTGCTGGAGGCCGCGACCTCGCTCGAGTTGTCCGTGCCCGACGAGCCGGAGATGGCGCTGGCCCGAGGCGCCGCGCTGGCGTCGGCGCACGCGCCGCTTTTCGCGTCGTCGACGGCCGCGTTGGCCTACGCGCTCGATCCCGGCACCGGAGAGGTCGACCCGCTGGCCCTCGCGGGACAGCATCCCGGCCTACTGCCCGGATATCAGCCCGAATACCGCAGCCACATCGCGGCCCTCGCCGTTGATGCCGACAAGGGCAAGACCAACGTCGCCTACAGCGCCGTGGCGGACGATGAGGCCGATGCCAAAACCGTCATCGCTCTCAACGAACGCACTCGTCGGCGCAAGTCTTTGTTGCTGGTCGAGCAGCTCGCTGGCCGTGGTCTTCATCGCGGCCGTGGTGGCGCTGGAAATCGCGCTGGCGATCAGTATTCGCCCGACCGTCGCCCTGCGGCCCAGCCCCAACGAAAACATCGTCGCCCCGGCTCCCACGCCAGCCCCGCCCAAACCTGGCCCACCGGTACAGGCGCAGCCGAAGATCGCGCCGCCGCAACCGCTGGCCGCGCCGCACCCCATCGCCCCGCCGCCGCCGGCCGCCCCGTCCGCCGCCAGCCGCTCCGCCGCCAGCCGCTCCGCCCATACCGGCGCTGCCGGCGCCCGTGTTCGTTCCGCCTCCCCGCCTGCCAGTACCGGCGCTGGGCGGCGGCCATGGGCCGTTAGGCGGTCATGGACCATTGGGCGGGCACGGACCCTTTGGCGGGCAAGGGCCCTTTGGCGGGCACGGGCCGTTCGGCGGCGGTCATGGACCGTTCGGTGGGGGCCACGGCTTCGGTGGTGGTCATGGGTTCGGCGGCCACGGTTTTGGCGGCCACGGCTTTGGCGGGGGTCACGGCTTCGGCCACAGGTAGCGCCGTCGCGGTTCCCGACCATGAGTGACCCGGCGCGCTACCGTGGATGGTTGGGGTGGCCGCGGTCAGAACTCGCATGAAGTCCGGCTATCTGTCGAACCGCGTAACTCGAGTACGGGTGGCAACGTAGCCGTCGATCAAGAACAGCAACCGATTTCGAATGATTTGGAGGAGCGGTGGACGTCGTACTTGGCGTGTCCATGGCACCTGAGACAGTCCGCATGGTGCTCATCGAAGGTGAAGCGGCCGGCGGGGTGACGGTCGATCAGGACGGTTTCGATGTCGCAGGCCATGAAACCCCCGGCGCCGCAGCGAATCACGTCGTCGCAGCCATTCTGGGAACCAGAGAAAGCGCGGCCGAGGGCGGGTATCGGCTCAAATCCAGCGGAGTCAGCTGGACCGACCCCGTCAAGGCGGCAGCACTACGAGACGTATTGGCGACACGCAAGATTGAGAATGTGATGTTGGTCTCGGCGGTCATGGCCGCCGCGGCGCTGGCTCAGGCCATGGGCAGCGCGACCAATTGGGCCCGTACCGCGTTGCTGCTCGTCGAACCGGGCAGCGCGACCCTGGCGGTCGTCGACACCTCCGACGGCACGGTCACCGACGTGCGCCGGCACCCGCTGCCCGACAGTGACTCCGCGGCACTGGCGACGCTGACCGCCATGGTCTCGGGCGCCGAGTCGATGAAGGCGCGACCAGACGGGCTGTTCCTGGTCGGCTCGGAGGTGGACATCCCGTCGATCAAGCCGACGCTCGAGGCGGCGACCGCCCTATCGGTGACGACGCCCGAGGAACCCGAGATGGCGCTGGCCAGGGGCGCCTCGCTGGCTGCGGCGAACGCGAAGCTGGGAGCGCCGCGAACGGTCGCCATGCCGGCCACCCAGAGTGCTTCCGCGGCCGAACTCGCCTACAGCGCCGAAGACGACCCCGCTTCCGACGGCCACCGGCTCACCGGCGTCCCGTCACGCCAGCGGCGCAGCCGCAAGTCGATCCTGACGATCGCCGCGGTGGCGCTGGTGTTCTTCGGCGGCTTCGTGGCGTTGGCGCTCGCACTGGCCTTCGGGATCCGCCCGCACGCAGACCAGCGACCCGACGTCGGCACCAACGTCGTCGCCCCTCAGAATCCCGAAGAAGCTTCCCCCGTCCCGCCACCACCGCCGGCAGCTCCGGCGCCCCCGCCGCAAGAGCCGGCCCCGGCACCACAGCCCTCACCGCATTCCGGCGATCACCACAACTGGGATGACTGGGTGCACCGCCACCTGGGCACCGGAATTCCGTCGCCGTAGGCCGATTTCGGGCCGGTCCCAAGCCACCACTCGAGCGTCGAACAAGCGTAAAATAGAACCACTAGGGGAATTAGCGGTGGGAACTCACCGATCTCTCGTGCGGTGATTTGCGCGACGAGCCCGGACCCCGCCGTGAATGGCTAGCAAATCGACTTTTGGAGGAGCTTTGGACACCGTACTTGGTGTGTCGATGGCGCCGACGGCAGTCCGGATGGTGCTGGTCGAGGGGGAAAACGGCGACGGCGCGACCGTCGATGAAGACAACTTCGACGTTGCCGCCGCTGAGGATGCAGCAACGGTAACCGCCTCGGACCAGGTAGTCTCGGCCATCTTGGGGACGCGTCAGGGCGCGGCAGAGGGCGGCTATCAACTGGCGTCGACCGGCGTCACGTTCACGGACCCGCTCGAGGCCGCCGCGCTGCGCGACAAGCTGGCCGCCCACAAGGTCGAAAATGTGATGCTCGTCTCGGCCTTCCTGGCGGCGGCCGCGCTGGCTCAGACGGTGGGCCATCAGACGAACTACGCGCAGACGGCACTGCTCTACATCGAGCCCGACACCGCGACGCTGGCGGTCGTCAACAGCGCCGACGGGTCCATCGCCGACGTGCAGCGCCAGGCGCTGCCCGCCGACGACGAGGAGGCCGTCGCCCAACTGGCCGCGATGGTGTCCGGCGCGGAGAAGTTGGAGACGCGCCCGGACGCGGTGTTCGTCGTCGGCTCCGGCATCGACATCCCGCTGATCAAGCCCGCCCTGCAGGCGGCGACCACCCTGCCGCTCACTGCGCCCGAGGAACCGGAAACCGCGCTGGCCCGCGGTGCCGCGCTGGCCTCGGCGAATGCCCCGCTGTTCTCGTCGTCCACCGCGGCCCTGGCTTACGCGCAGGATCCCGGCACCGGTGCGATCAACCCGTTGGCCGTGGCGCCCGGCTACTTCGACACCCCGGGCGAGGCCGGCGCGGATGGACTCGCATATAGCGCCGTCCCCGACGACCCGGACGAGTTCTTCACCGGATCGCAGGACGCCGCGACGGCGCTCGTCGGCGCGGACTACCACGAGCGCAGGTCGTTCAGGATGGTGGGAAGCGCGGTGGCGGGAATCTTCGTCATCGGCGTGGTGGCACTGGTCGTGTCACTGGCCATCGCCATCCGGCCGACGGCCAACGTGCGGCCCAGCCCGAACCAGAACGTCGTGGTCGCGCCCACCCGGCCGGCCCCGGCGCCCGCTGCTCCGGCTCCCGAGGCCGTGCCGCAGGCGCCCGCCCCGGCGCCCGCTGCGCCGGCTCCCGAGGCCGCACCACAGGCGCCCGCCCCGGCTCCGGAGGCGCCCGCCCCCGCTCCCGCGGCGCCAGCCCCCGTGCAGGCGGCTCCGGTGCCCGCACCGCGCGGCTCCCGCGCCTGTGCCGGCGCCGGAGGCTCCCGCACCGGTGCCGGTGGCTCCGCCGCCAGCCCCGCCGGCGGTGGCGCCGATCCCGGTGCCCATTCCACTGCCGATCC
Organism: uncultured Actinomycetota bacterium; assembly: GCA_963849935.1. Taxonomy (GTDB): domain Bacteria; phylum Actinomycetota; class Actinomycetes; order Mycobacteriales; family Mycobacteriaceae; genus Mycobacterium. The sequence continues at coordinate 177,787 of CAWKJQ010000015.1, read as the reverse complement.
CCGGCCTCGGTGGGCCCGGCTTTGGTGGACCTCCGGGAGGCGGCTTCGGTCCGCACGGTGGCGGTGACGAAGGGCCGCATGGTGGCGGAGGCGGCGGCTTCCCCGGTTTCCCCGGCGGCGGCGGTGGCCATGGTGGCGGCGGCGGCTTCCCGGGCTTCGGCGGAGGTCATGGCGGCTTCGGTCGCCACTAGTCCTGACGGTGGCGACCCGCTTCGCCCGGCTGCGCCGCGCTCGCGATCGCCACTAGGGCCTGATGGTGGCGACCCGCTTCGCCCGGCTGCGCCGCGCTCGCGATCGCCACTAGGGCCCGACGGCAGTCACCTGTCATCCTCCGTTTGCCTCCCGCTCAACCCTGCGATGCAATTAGCTCATGGCGGCCACCTACACCGGATGTATGCGATGCACGGTGTTCGGCACGGGTTACCTCGGTGCCACCCATGCGGTTGGGATGGCGGAACTCGGACACGACGTGCTCGGGGTCGATATCGACCCCGGCAAGGTGGCCAAGCTCGCCGGGGGCGACATCCCCTTCTACGAGCCCGGCCTGCGAAAGCTGTTGAGGGAGAACCTGGCCGCCGGCCGGCTGCGGTTCACCACCGATTACGACATGGCGGCCGACTTCGCCGACGTGCACTTCCTCGGGGTGGGCACACCACAGAAGAAGGGCGAGTACGGCGCGGATCTGCGCCATGTCTACGCCGTCATCGATTCGCTGGTGCCGCGGCTGACGAGGTCGGCTGTGCTGGTTGGCAAGTCGACGGTCCCGGTGGGCACCGCGGCCGAGTTGAACCAACGAGCGGCCGCGCTGGCGCCGGGTGGTGTGGACGTCGAAATCGCCTGGAATCCAGAGTTTCTGCGCGAGGGCTACGCCGTGCAGGACACCCTCCACCCGGACCGGATCGTGCTGGGGGTCAAAGAGGATTCGACGCGCGCCGAGGCCGCCGTGCGCGAGCTGTACGGACCGCTGCTCGAGGCCGGGGTGCCGTTCCTGGTGACGGACCTGCAGACCGCGGAGCTGGTCAAGGTTTCCGCCAACGCCTTTCTGGCGACCAAGATTTCGTTCATCAACGCCATTTCCGAGGTATGCGAGGCCGCGGGTGCCGACGTCAGCCTGCTGGCCGATGCGCTCGGCTACGACCCCCGGATCGGACGCCAATTCCTCAATGCCGGTTTGGGTTTCGGCGGCGGGTGCCTGCCCAAGGACATCCGCGCGTTCATGGCGCGCGCCGGCGAGCTGGGCGCCGACCAGGCGCTGACATTTTTGCGCGAGGTGGACAGCATCAACATGCGCCGCCGCACCCGGATGGTGGAACTGGCCAGCGCGGCCTGCGGTGGCTCGCTGCTGGGCGCCAACATCGCGGTGCTCGGTGCGGCGTTCAAGCCCGAATCCGACGACGTGCGTGACTCACCCGCGCTCAACGTCGCGGGTCAGTTGCAGCTCAACGGCGCCGCGGTCAACGTTTATGACCCCAAGGCCCTGGACAACGCGCAGCGGCTCTTCCCGACGCTGAACTACGCCGTCTCGGTCGAAGAGGCCTGCGAGCGCGCGGATGCGGTGCTGGTGCTCACCGAGTGGCGCCAGTTCGTCGAGATGGACCCGAACGACCTGGCCGACCGGGTGCGCGCCCGCGTCATCGTCGACGGCCGCAATTGCCTGGACGTCGCCCGCTGGCAGCAGGCGGGCTGGCGGGTCTACCGCCTGGGCGCGCCGCGGCCGTAGCTTTCGCCGCGAGCGAGCGGCGGCGCTCGCGGCGGGTAACCTGACCCGCGTGGACTACGCCGGCAAATTCCTCGACGAGAACCGGAGCTTCGCAGAGCTGTTTCGCGATGTCGATGAGTCCACGCCGGTGCCCACCTGCCCGGACTGGACCCTGCGGCAGCTGTTTCGCCATGTCGGCCGCGGCGACCGCTGGGCGGCGCAGATCGTGCGTGAGCGACTCGACAGCTACCTCGACCCCCGCACGGTGGAGGGCGGCAAGCCGCCGCCCGACCCCGCCGGCGCGATCGCCTGGCTGCACGGCGGTGCCCAGCGGCTGATCGACGCCGTCGAGCTGACCGGGGTCCAAACGCCGGTCTGGACGTTCCTGGGTTCGCGCCCGGCGAACTGGTGGGTCCGGCGCCGGCTGCACGAGGTCGCCGTTCATCGGGCCGACGCGGCGATCGCGCTGGGCAGCGAGTTCACCCTGGAACCCGACGTGGCGGCCGATGGCATCACCGAATGGCTGGAGCGGGTCGAGATCCAGGCGGGCGCCAAGGGGTCGCCGCTTCCGCTCGAGGAGGGCGACACCCTGCACCTGCACGCCACCGATCCCGGCCTGGGTGAAGCCGGCGAGTGGACGATCACCGTCGAGCAGGGCCGGATCGCGTGGTCGCATCAGCACGGCAAGGGCAGCGCCGCGCTGCGCGGTGGTGCCACCGAGTTGCTGCTGGCGATCCTGCGCCGGCGGCCGCTGACCGACACGGCTATCGAGCTGTTCGGCGACGACGGCGTGTGGGAGCGCTGGTTGGACCGTACGCCTCTCTAGCGCAGGGTCGCACGGTAACTTTGCACACCATGACCACATCGGAGATCGCCACCGTTCTGGCATGGCACGACGCCCTCAACGCCGCCGACACTGACACGTTGGCGGCCCTGTCCAGTGACGACATCGAGATCGGCGACGCCCACGGAGCCGCGCAGGGGCACGACGCGCTGCGCACCTGGGCCAGCTCGCACCCGGCGACCACACAGCTCGGCCAGCTGTATGTGCACGACGGCATCGTCGTCGCGGAACAAAAGCCGAGCGGCTCCGACGATCCGGGGGCGGTCACCAATGCGTTGGCGTTTCGCGTTGTGCGCGACCATGTCACCTCCGTGTTCCGGCACGAAAGCCTGGCGTCGGCGCTGGCGGCCACCGAGCTCACCGAGTCCGACGCCATCGAATAGGGCCGATCAAGGCAGTAGGAGAAGTCCATGCGCGGAATCATCCTGGCCGGCGGGTCGGGCACCCGCCTGCATCCGATCACCACGGGCATCAGTAAGCAGTTGCTGCCGGTGTACGACAAACCGATGGTCTACTACCCGCTGTCCACCCTGATGATGGCGGGAATCCGCGACATCCTGGTGATCACCACCCCACACGACGCGCCGGGATTCCAGCGGCTGCTGGCAGACGGCTCGCAATTCGGCATCAACATCACCTACGTGGCCCAGGAAAATCCCGACGGTCTGGCCCAGGCATTCGTCCTGGGCGCCGACCACATCGGCAACGAGCCGGTGGCTTTGGTGTTGGGAGACAACATCTTCTACGGCCCGGGCTTGGGTACCAGCCTGAGCCGCTTCCAATCCATCAGTGGCGGAGCGGTTTTCGCCTACTGGGTGGCCAACCCGTCGGCATACGGTGTCGTCGAATTCAGCGACGACGGCAGGGCGCTGTCGCTGGAGGAGAAGCCCAAGACGCCGAAATCCAATTACGCGGTACCGGGTCTGTACTTCTACGACAACGACGTGATCGAAATCGCCAAGGGCCTCAAGAAATCTGCGCGCGGTGAGTACGAGATCACCGAGATCAACCAGATCTATCTGAACCGGGGCCGGCTCTCGGTCGAGGTGATGGCCCGCGGCACAGCCTGGCTGGACACCGGGACGTTCGACTCGCTGCTGGACGCCAGCGATTTCGTGCGCACCCTGGAACGGCGCCAAGGCCTGAAGGTCAGCGTGCCCGAGGAGGTGGCGTGGCGGCGGGGCTGGATCACCGACGACGAGCTGGCCGAGCGTGCACACACCCTGCTCAAGTCCGGCTACGGCGGGTATCTGCTGGACTTGTTGGAGCGGAGCCGATTTCAGTAGGTTTGGCCAGCACGGCGGCGATTGCCGTCGTCAGCGGCACCGACAACGCCAACGCCATACCGCCCACCGCCGAGCGGGCGATCTCGATGGCCACACTCTCGCTGGTCAACACGTCGGTCAGCGAGCGGTTGGCGACGCTGAACAGCAACAGCAGCGGCAGCGAACTACCGGCGTACGCCAGCACCAGCGTGTAGACCGTGCTGGCGATGTGATCGCGCCCCACCCGGATCGCGCCCAAAAAAATGGCCCGCCGCGAGCCGCCGAGGTGGGCCAGCTCGAACACCGTCGAAGCCTGGGTCACCGTCACATCGTTGAGCACACCCAAGGACCCGATGATGAAGCCGGCGAGCAGCAGGCCGCCGATCGACACATTGCCCAGATACGCGCTGACGGTGCTGTTCTGCTCGTCCGACAGCCCGGTCAGCTGCGCCAGCTGTATTGCCGCCCAGGACAATCCGGCGGCCAGTAGCAGGGCCGACAGGGTGCCGAGCAGCGCGGCGCTGGTCCGCAGGCTCACCCCGTGCGCGAGATAGATGACCGCGTACAGGATCGCCGCCGACGCGACCAGCGCCACCGGAACCGCCGGCGCGCCGTCGCGCAGCGCCGGCAGCAGGAACGCCACCAGCACCACAAACGCGACCACGATGCCCACCAGCGCCAGCAGCCCGCGCCACCGCGCCACCGCCACGATCACCACCGCGAACGCGATCGCCAAACCGGCCAGCGCCCAACCGCGTTCGAAGTCGTAGAACGCATAGCTGGTGGCGCCCTGTTCGTCGACCTGCCGGACGAGCCGAATGTGGTCGCCCACCGCGAATTTCGGCTGCCCCGGGCCGGGGGAGGACTCCAGTAGCGTCTGGGCACCGGCGTTGGGTCCGGAATCGATCGAGACCCGGGTCAAGACGCAACGCCCGGCGCCCGGCGGCGCCTGCTGCGGCGTGCCGGTGAGCACCTGACTGACCGACGGGCTGCCGCAGTCGCCCATCCCGCTGGACAACACGTGCCCGGCCTGCGTGTTCACCGCGCCACCGGCCGCATTCTGCAGCGGCATGGGGATGTCGACGTGCTGGCGGCTGGGCCACAGCACGATCGCGCCGACGGCTACCGCCACGCCGATCGCGACCAGCAACCCGACGACGATCCTGGCGGGCAACGGATCAACGGCGGACGGGCCCGGCGGCATGCTGTGCGAGTGCGAGTGGGTCACCCGCTCTACCGTAGAGGCGCCCGCGCGAGTGCTTACGGTCGATAGCCGATGAGGAAGTTGCCCAACCGCTCGATCGCGGCCGCCAGATCGCGCGCCCACGGCAGCGTCACGATGCGCAGGTGATCCGGTGCCGGCCAATTGAAGCCGGTGCCCTGGGTGACCAGAATCTTCTCCTGCAACAAAAGATCCAGGACGAGCTGTTCGTCGTCGTCGATCTCATAGACCTCGGGGTCCAGCCGGGGAAACGCATACAGCGCACCGCCCGGCTTGACGCAGGAAACGCCGGGGATCTCGTTGAGTTTGGTCCACGCGACGTCGCGCTGCTCGAGCAGCCGCCCGCCCGGCAGGACCAGGTCGTCGATGCTCTGGTAGCCGCCCAGCGCCACCTGGATCGCATGCTGCGCCGGAACATTGGGGCACAGGCGCATGTTGGCCAGCAGGTTGATTCCCTCGATGAAGCTGCCGGCGTGGTCCTTTGGCCCGGTGATCGCCAGCCAGCCGGCCCGATAGCCGGCCACCCGGTAAGCCTTGGAGAGCCCATTGAAGGTCAGGCACAACATGTCCGGCGCCAGTGAGGCCAGGTTGATGTGCTTGGCGTCGTCGTACAGGATCTTGTCGTAGATCTCGTCGGCGAGCAGCAGCAGCTCGTGCCTGCGCGCCAGATCGACTATCTGGGTGAGGACTTCGCTGGTGTAGACCGCGCCGGTCGGGTTGTTCGGGTTGATCACGACCAGCGCCTTGGTGCGCTCGGTGATCTTCGACTCCATGTCGGCGATGTCGGGCTGCCAACCCTGCGTCTCGTCGCACAGGTAATGCACCGGCGTTCCGCCCGCCAGCGAGGTCGACGCCGTCCACAGCGGGTAATCGGGCGACGGGATCAGCACCTCGTCGCCGTTGTCCAGCAGGGCCTGCAGCGTCATCGTGATCAGCTCGGACACCCCGTTGCCCAGGTAGACGTCGTCGACGTCGAACCGGGGGAATCCCTCGACCAACTCGTAGCGGGTCACCACCGCCCGGCGTGCGGGCAGGATGCCCTGCGAATCCGAATATCCCTGGGCGTACGGCAGGGCCTGAATCATGTCGCGCATGATGACGTCGGGCGCCTCGAAACCGAACGGCGCCGGGTTGCCGATGTTGAGCTTGAGGATGCGGTGCCCCTCGGCCTCCAGCCGCGCGGCGTGCGCGTGCACCGGTCCGCGGATCTCGTACAGAACGTCCTGAAGCTTGGACGACTGCGCGAAATTGCGCTGCGGCCGGTGATGCGCCGACGCGTGCACGGGCAGGTGGTGGGTGGTCACACCACCAATGGTGCCATCACTGTCCACTGAAATTTGCTGTCACCCGGAAAAGACGCAGGTCAGCGCTTGCCCGGCGGACGCGCTCCACGTGCGATACCCAGGCCCTTGACCGGCGGCTGCGACGGTGCCCCGTTGCCGTCGGTCTCCTTTGCCGGCTCCGCTTTCGGCGCGGGCTCGGGTTGTGCCTCCGACTGTTCCGCGGGCTGCGCCTCGGCTTTGGGTTCCTCGGCCGCCGGCGCGGCCTTCTTGGCTCCGGGTCGCTTGGCGCCGGCGGCGATGCCCAGTCCCTTGACCGGCGCGGCGGGTGCCTTGGCTTCGGTCTTGGTCTCCGGCTCGGCTTCGGGGGCCGCCTCGGTCTTGGACTCCTCGGCCTTGGGTGCCTCGGCCGCCGATGCGGCCTTCTTGGCCCCGGGTCGCTTGGCGCCCGCGGTCAGACCCAGCCCCTTCACCGGCGCGGCGGCAGCCTTCGCTTCCCCGCCGGCCTCGGCCTTGGCTTCCGCGCCGGCGTCGGCCTTGGGCGCCTCGGCCGCCGGTGCGGCCTTCTTCGCGCCGGGCCTCTTGGCGCCCCCGGCTATGCCCAGCCCCTTCACGGGTGCGGCGGTGTCATCCTTGGCTTCGACGGCCGGTTCGGCCGCTGCCTTCTTGGCGCCGGGCTTCTTGGCACCGCCGGCGATGCCCAGCCCCTTGGCGGGCGCGGCGGGAGCGGCGGCGGTCGCAGACTTCGGCGGTGCCTCCGCCTTCGCGGGCGCCTCCTCGGCCGGTGCCTCGACGGTCGCGGTGGCTGCCGAGGCCTTGGGCGCTTCAGCCGCTCGCTTCTCGGCCTCCTTGGCGGCCGTGCCCTTCTCCGGCAGCGTCGCCTTGTCGTACTCGAGGGACCCGAGCAGAATCTGCGCGACGTCGAGGACCTCGACACCGCTGCGGCCGGCCTCCTCCTGACGGTCGTTGACACCGTCGGTGACCATCACCCGGCAGAAGGGGCAACCGGTGGCGATGGTGGCGGCCCCAGTGGCCAGCGCCTCGTCGACGCGTTCGTGGTTGATCCGCTTGCCGATGTGCTCTTCCATCCACATCCGCGCGCCACCGGCGCCGCAGCAGAAACTGCGTTCGGCGTGGCGTGGCATCTCGGTCAGGTTCGCTCCCGCGGCGCCAATCAGCTCGCGCGGCGCTTCATAGACCTTGTTGTGCCGACCGAGGTAGCAGGGGTCGTGATACGTGATGTCCTGCGACACCGGCGTCACCGGCACCAGCTGGTTGTCCCGGATCAGCCGGTTGAGCAGCTGGGTGTGGTGCAACACCGAGTAGTTCGCGCCGAGCTGGCGGTATTCGCGGCCCAGCGTGTTGAAGCAGTGCGGGCACGTGACGACGATCTTGCGGTCGACGGTCTCGGTGCCCTCGAACAGCCCGTCCAGCGTCTCGACGGCCTGCTGGGCCAGCTGCTGGAACAGGAACTCGTTGCCCGAGCGGCGCGCGGAGTCGCCGTTGCAGGTCTCGCCGGTGCCGAGCACCAGGTACTTCACGCCGGCGATGGCCAGCAGTTCGGCGACGGCCTTGGTGGTCTTCTTGGCCTTGTCGTCGTAGGCGCCGGCGCAGCCCACCCAGAACAGGTACTCGTAGCCGTCGAAGCTGTCGACGTCCTCGCCGTAGACCGGCACGTCGAAGTGGACCTCGTCGATCCAGCTGGTGCGGTCCGACGCGTTCTGGCCCCACGGGTTGCCCTTGTTTTCCAGGTTCTTGAACAGCACGGACAGCTCTGAGGGGAACTCGGACTCCATCATCACCTGGTAGCGCCGCATGTCGACGATGTGATCGACGTGCTCGATGTCGACCGGGCACTGTTCGACGCAGGCGCCGCAGGTCACGCAGGACCACAGCACGTCCGGGTCGATGACGCCGCCCTGTTCCTCGGTGCCGACCAGCGGACGGGTGGCCTGCTCCGGGCCGGAACCCATCACGCGGCCGAAGCCGGACTCCGGGACGTGGTGCGCCTCGGCGTGCTCCTCGCCGGCCAATTTCTCACCCAGCCCACCCTCCGGGGTGGACTCGGTCGGAGATTCCTTGTTGCCAAGGATGTAGGGCGCCTTGGCCATCCAATGGTCGCGCAGGTCCATGATGACGAGCTTGGGCGACAGCGGCTTACCGGTATTCCACGCCGGGCACTGCGACTGGCAGCGCCCGCACTCGGTACAGGTGGCGAAGTCGAGCGCGGCCTTCCAGCTGAAGTCCTCGATTTTGCCGCGGCCGAATTCGGCGTCGTCGGGCGGGTTTTCGAAGTCGATCGGCTTGCCGTCGTGCTCCAGCGGCAGCAGCGGCCCCAGGCCGTTGGGCAGCCGCTTGAAGATCACGTTGATAGGCGCCGTGAAGATATGCATGTGCTTGGAGTGCAGCACGATGATCAGGAATGCCAGCATGACCGCGATGTGCGCCAGTAGGGCCACCGTCTCGATGATCTGGTTCGCGGGCTGACCCAGCGGGCGCAGGATGGCGCCGAACAGCTGTGACAGGAAAGCCCCGTTTCCGTAGGGGAGCGTGCCGTTATTGACCGCGGCTCCACGCACGAACACGTAGGTGAAGACGACGTTGAAGATCATGAACAGCACCAGCCAGGCACCGCCGGTGTGCGAGCCGTAGAACCGTGACGAGCGTCCGATCTCCTTCGGGCTGCGCATCAACCGGATGATGGCGAAGGTGACGATGCCGAGGAAGACGGCGGTCGCGAAGAAGTCCTGCAGGAAGCCCAGCGTGTCCCAGCGCCCGATGATCGGGATGTGGAAGTTGTCTTGGAACAGCAGACCGTAGGCCTCGATGTAGACCGTGAGCAGGATGAAGAAGCCCCACATGGTGAAGAAGTGCGCAAGGCCCGGGATCGACCACTTCAACAACTTGCGCTGACCGAACACCTCGGAGACCTCGGCCCAGACTCGTTTGCCGGGTTCGTCGGTGTGTCCGGGGGCCGGCTTGCCGGCAGTGATCAGTTTGAACAGCCACAGGACGCGCCGTGCGGCGAGTGCGGCCACGACCAGCGTCATGCCCATGCCCACGATCAGCCTGATGAGCATCTGCGTCGTCACAGAAGGTCTCCCCAATGCATAGAAATATTCGGCCTGTGCTTATTTGCCTGCTTAAGCCCCGCTCATCGTCGCATCTCCGCGGCTTTCAGCGCGAGAAAGGCTGCCCTAACTTCGGGTTCACCCACGGCGCTGGCCTGCTGTTTGGTATCCACCCAGCCACTGTGACGTCTGTCCGAGTGATGATCGCCACCAAAATTCGCTGAACGCCCCTTTGCCGCGGCCCTTTGGTGGCCCAGGGTCTTATTCGTTCGTCAGTGCCCGAACGGCGGTTGGATAACGATCGGCGGCAGTGGTCGCACCCGCGTTGTCGTCGGCGCCGCCGTGGTGGTCGCCTGCGATGTGGTGGTGGGCGGCGCGGTCGTGGTCGTCGGCGGCGCCTCCGTGGTCGTCGACGGTGCCGGCGCGGGTGTGGTCGCGGTGGTGGCCGGCGGCGGCGCCTCGGTGGACGGTGGTGGCGGCGCCGGGATGACGGTGACGGTGGTGCTGTCGTCGGGTCCGGTGATGGTCACCGTTTGCGATGGTGCCGGGCTCGGCGGCGGGGACGTCGGAGTGACCGCCGGGGACTTGGTGAGCAACAGGTTGATCGCCAGGATCAGGGCCAGCAGCACCGCCGCGCCCGCTCCGGCCACGCTCAACACCAGCGCCGTGCGCTTGTACCAGGGCAGTCGCCCCTGGACGGGGGCGTAGCGACTGCCCGTCGCGTCATCGAATTCCCTTGCCTCATTGGCATACTCGCCGGTCGCGTCGCGGCCGGTGTAGGGCACCGGTTCGTCGTGGTCGGCATCCTGTGACCACGCCAAGGCGTCGTCCACATCGGTGGCCTGGGCGGCCCACGCGGCCTGGGTCATGTCGAGCCCGGCGGTGCCGACCATCTCCGTCGGCGTTTCCACGGCCGCGGCCGCGGCGGTCGGGGCGACCCCCGACCCGTACTGCGGGCCCAGCACCGCCGCGCCGAGGGCGGCAACGAGCGCCGGCTGCGCGGCACTGTGCACCAGCACCCCGAAGCGCTGCGACAAGCGCGCTCTGAGCAACGGGATGTTGGCGCCGCCGCCGGCGATCGCCACGGCGCCCAGCCTGCTGTTCGGAATTCCGTTGCGGCGCAGAGACTCATCGACCGACGCGAGGAACCGGTCCAGGGGTGCGGAGAGCAGTTGCTCGAATTCGGCGCGTGACAGCTGGGCACCGTCACCGGAAGCCCCGGCGATGGTGCCTATCGTGGCCGTCGACAGTTGCTCCTTGGCGCGCCGGCAGGCGCCGAGCAGGCGGGCCTGCGACCCGATCCGCGCCGTGCCGCCGAGCATGGCGGTGCTGACGTCGGAGGCGAGCAGGTGATCGAGGATGAGCTGATCGATCGCATCGCCGGAGAAATCGGTGTTCCGCACGGCGGGCCCGACGGGCGCAAAGCCGGCCTTGGCGTCCATCAAGCTGACGGTGGTGCCTCCGGCGCCGAAGTCGCACAGCGCGATTACGCCGTCGGCCACGAAGCCGGGCGTGCCGCGCAGCCCCGCGAGCGCGGCCGTCGCGTCGGAAACCAGCATGGGCGCCACCCCGCCGCGCGCCAGATCCGATTGCGCAAAGAACTCCTCGCGCAGCGCCGTGAACTGTGCGTCGGACCAGTAGGCGGGCACCGCGATGGTGATCGGCGACCCATAACCGACCGCACGGGCCATCGCTTCGATCGCCTCGACCGTCAGCGCCGCACCCAGGTACTTGGTGCCGTCGGCCGCCACCAACGGCGCCCGGTCGCCCACGCGTTCGACGAACCCTCGTAGCACGAGTCCGGGTTCGGTCAAGTTCGAATTCTCCTCTGGCAGGCCAACTTCGGTGGGTCGATGTTCGAACAAGGTCACCACCGAGCTGCGCGTGATCGGAGCGGTGCCCGCGCGAGCGGCGACCAGGTTGGCCACCCCGATCGATAGCCCCAGCGACTCGCTCATCTGCTGCACCCCTGTGTCAGTTGTCCCGCCGCTGTCACACGGTGGTTCTCGCCCGTAGCGACCTTAGATTTCAGCGAGTGTAGGGCTTCGCCGGCGCTATGCGGTGTAACCGTGATCGGGTTTGCCACCAACTCGCTAACGCAGGCCCGGTGGCACCGTGACCGGATTCGGCACCCCGGGAACGGTGATCACCGACGGCAGCTGCGGTAAATGGTGATGATGCGACGGCTGCTGCGTCTGCTGCGGCGTCTGTCCCCCGGTGGGCTGCTGCTGCGTCGGCTCCTGCGCCGGCGGTTGTTCCGCACTGCTGCCGGGCGAGGACGTGGTGGTTTCCGTGGTGGTCGCCGTAGTCGTCGTGGTGGTGGGCGTAGTACTCGTCGTCGTTTTGGGGGCGTGGTTGACGGTCTCGCCGTGGATGAGCTGCACGATGCCGAAGACGATCAACGCGATCAGGATGACGACCGAGACCAGCCAGGCGATGAGCATCGCCGGCCTGCGATACCAGGGCGTCGGCTGGGCCTCCTGGTCGAACGGGTCGGCGTCGTCGGAACCGTCGAACCCCTCGGGCGGTTGACCGGATGACGGTATCTCGCCGGTGGGCGGCTGTTCGGCCACCCCGAAATCGCCATGCTGCGTCGGCTGCTCGTGAAAGTCGTCGCGTGGGCCTTTGGATGCCACGGCACCGATGGTACTGATCCCACCTGCCAACGCCCTGATGCCGGCCCGGGTGACGCGACCGTGCGCCCAGAACGTGGGCCGACGACCTGCTCAGGTGGTTAGGTCGAGGTCGTGGATTCCCTGGTGAAGTTGTTTCGAGACACAGGCGCGGTCCGGATACTGGTCTCCGTTGCCCTCGGAGTCGCCGTCGCTGTCGTGGTGGGCAACACGGCCGGCTGGCGTTTTGCGCTGGCCGGCTGGATTGTCACCGCGGGAACGTATGTGGTGTGGACGCAGGTCATCGTGCTCGGCATGGACGCCGAGCAGACCTGCAGATGGGCAACCCGTGAGGACCCCACCCGGTGGCTGGCCGACGCGGTGATCCTGTCGGCGAGCGTCGCGAGCCTTGGTGGTGTGGGCTACGTGGTGGCCGCGGGTTCTCGCGCGGGTCATGAAGCCTTCGTGGCCGCGATTTTCGGCATCCTGACCGTCGCGGCGTCCTGGGTGGCCGTGCACACGTTGTTCACCGTGCACTATGCGCGGCTCTACTACTCGGACGAACCGGGAGGGATCAATTTCCACGACCCCGAGCCGCCCCGGTTCCGGGACTTCGCCTATATCGCTTTCACCGTCGGTATGACCTATCAGGTGTCGGACACCGAGATAGGACTGACCTCGATCCGGGCGACGGTATTGCGCCATGCGCTGCTGTCCTACCTGCTCGGGGCGGTGGTCCTGGCGGTGACGATCAATCTCATCGCGGGGCTGGGCTCCAAGGTCTGATGGTGCCGTTGGGCGATGCCTTTGCTTGGGCGCCGACGGGTGAGCGCGTCGAGTCTTCAGGTCCGGTTCGCGCGCCCCATCCGCCACAGCTGTCTCATCTGTCAAAACCACGTACAGCCAACGGTTTTCACAATAGGTTTCGGCTTGAAAGTCTCGTCGCTGCCGATTCGGGTGTGCAGCTACGCCCCGCTTAACCGGAAAAGGCATCAGACGAAGATGAATAAGCTGACCCGCGCTGTCGGGGTGCTGGCGGCGGTGGCTGCGGCAACCTTCCCCGTCAGCGGCATTGCTATCGCGTCACCCAACACGCAGGCCCCGGCTCCCCCTCAACCCGGCCACGGATCGGGCGGCGGCGGATTTGGCGGTGGCTCGTTCGGCGGCGGCGGCGGCGGTGGGCCGTTCGGCGGCGGTCTGTCCCCGCGGCAGCAGCAACCCGTTCAACCGCCGGTACAAGCCCCGCCACCGGTGCAGGCGCCACCGCCGATGCACCAGCCCGCACCCGCTCCGATTGATCAGGCGCCAGCGCCGCCCGTGCATCAGCCGCCGGTGCAGCAAGACCCTCAGGAAGAACCGGCACCGCCTGTGCACAAGCCGGACCCGCCGCAACAGCAGCTCGCGCCCGCCCACGTGCCGCAACAGCAGGAGCCGGCAACGGCGGGAACCCAGACCGACGGGCCGACGCCGCCGCGCGCCGGTGGATCGACTGACCCGGCACCCGGCCAACACACCGGTTCCGATATCCAGACCGACGGGCCGATGCCGCCGCGCGCTGGTGGATCGACTGATCCGCACATTGGGTCAACCCCGCCCAATGCGCCGGTGCCGGCACACACCGGTCCGGGCACCCAGACTGACGGTCCTCTACCGCGTGCAGGTGGACAGACCCCGACCGGCGGCCAACCGGGGCCGCAAGCACCGCGCAACGCTCTGCAACCGGCGCACTCCGAGCCCGGTCAACAGACGACGGTGATCAACCGCAACGGCGGCACCCAGCAAGTACCGATCGCGGCCAGCCCGCGTGGCGTGGAGGCGTCGTCGCATGAAGCAGTCGAGGCGGCGCGCAACGCACCGCCGAACAAGGTCGACGCCCTGTCGCCGCCGCCTGCGCGGGTCGACTTCAACCACCAGGCCGAGAGCGCGATCCGGGCTAACGTCGACCATGACGAGTCGTTCGTCCGGCCGCGGCACTGGGATTACATCGACTACGACGAGTATCACCGGCCCCGCTTGTTCAACCCGACGGCCAGCGAGATGTCATTCAAGTACTTCTACGGCGGCGACTACCGCACCGTCGTGGTACCGGTCGGCGGAAACGTGCTGCTCGACGCTGCGATCGCGGGCGTATATCCCATTACGGTGATAGCCGGCGACATCATCTCCGCGGCCAGCTTCGTTGGCGGGGCGTTCATCCCGCCCGACGGCTGGGTCGGCCCGCCGCCCGACGACTGGGCGCCGTATCAACCGGTCGTGTACGACAACGTCCCGGTCGATTTCGTCAACGTTGACAACCAGACGGCCATGGTGGACCGAGTCACAATGGTCGGTCACGACGACACCCTGCCGGAAGGCCAGCGCGACGTATTCACCATCAACGATTCGACGCTGGCCCGCGGCGAGGTCACTCCAGCCCCTGATGGTGGCCCACCCCAGGTGAAGTTGCAGCAGACCCAACCGCTGCCGGGTGTCAGTCCGTGGAATGACGGCAAGCAGTACGTCAACACCCAGGTGATCCCGCTCGCCGCCAGTCACCGCAACCTCGCCCCCTGGGCCGTCGGCGGTCTGGGGGTGGTGTTGGCCGTACTGGCCGGGATCGCGACCTGGGTATGGAAGCACCCGCGCGGTGCTCACGCCGCTTCCGCCGACGCGCCCACCGAGTGGTACGGCGGCATCGACGACGGCCAATGGAGGAGACCGTGATCGGGGCCAAACTGGAACCGGCCGGATAAGATCGCCGCGCTCATCGCAACGAGGTGACATGGAGCGGGCAGGCGCGGTTTTCGACGACTTGTTCGCGGGCAAGGGGGGCCACTACGCCCGCAATGGAGTCATGGTCGACAAGCTAGAACTGCGTCGGTAATGCCGCCGGTCTCTATGGCCGAACCGGTGGCCTGGAATCGTTGCGGCGGCGATGGCGCTCACCTCGAACTGCGCGACCCGAAAAGCAGTGCGGATCAAGGCAATCCGGCGGACAAGGAGCTCGGCGGCGCCTTCGGCTCCGAGGAGCCACCCAGCGATCCTGTTACGTCCCGTCCCCTGCTCGGGACCGCCAGGCGGGCACAAATGCCCCAAAGTAAGGGACGCTTTGGTCCAATTGAGCCACAGCGTAAGGAGGTCAGGCATTGACCACCGATGACCCGGGTCAGATTCAGCGGCTTGCCGCCCAAGTCAACATGTTCATCACCCGGTTACGCCATGACGAGTACCTGCTGTACGACAATGACACCACTGCGCTGGTACTGGGCCGACAATCCGGGCGGCAGAAGACCGGAGTCAGCCTGGAACAGATCAGGCGGTACCTCGAGCAATTCTCTGGCTGAGGTGCAACGTCATCGGTTGAGCAACGAGTCGACGTTGGCGTGAAAGAGACCGGGCATTTCCTGCTCCTCGCAACCCATCCGCCGATAGTCGTCCAGCGGCCTCGCGGTTCCTTCGGAGTGGGGATAGTCACTACAGAACATGAACACGTCGCCGCTCATCTCGGCCAGCTGCTTGGGGTTCTCGTAGGAGAACGAGGACACCCGGACATGGTCCAGAAAGTACTCGCTGGGTCGCCGGGACAGATTCACCACCGGCTCGCCGTTGAGCAGGCCAGTGAACGCGGCCGCACCGTCCAGCATCATCAGGAACGGCGGCACCCATGCCGAACTGAGCTCAACCACGCCGAAGCATAGCCGTGGGTGACGGTCGAAGACGCCATGCAGGATCAGGTCCGATAACGCCAATGCCGGTGGCACCCAAAGGAATACCGCCTCGGTGGCGGGCACCAGTTCGGTCGCCGAATCGCTTTTATACCAGCAATCATCGAAGACCCGAACCTGATCGGCGACGTGGAACACAGGCGTGACGGCATGGTCGACGAACGCCGACCAGATCCGGTCGTGGTCAGGGTGCGACAGTTCCCGGCCATCCACCGGCCCAGCCCCGATCATGGCCATCGTGATGCCGGCGTCAGCCAGCGCATCGAGCTCAGCCTCGAGCCACTGCGGGTCGCGCAATGTCAAGTGTGCGACTGGATGCAGCCGCCCGCCGCCTTCGGCTCGCACGACCGCGCACCACCGGTTCCATGCCCTCATGTTGGCGGTCATTGCTTGCAGCGACGGTGACAGCCGACGCTCCCACAGCAGGCCGAAATTCGGAAACAGAACCGCCTCATCGAGTCCGGTGTCGTCGAGCCAGCGCAGGCGAGCCGCGGGCTGCCAATAGGCGGCGGGCAGTGCTTCGTCGTAGCGGTAGGAGGCGGGCTGGCCTCTCCGTTGACGGTTGCGGTGCTCCCCGCAGGACGCAGTGTTACCGGGAAGGTGGACGTCGGCGAGCGCAAGGTGATCGCCGCGCCAGCTGAGCCAGGTATAACCGAGCTCGTCGTCGACCAGGCCCAGCGCGTCGTCGCGTGCAGCCGGGTCGATGTAATCGGCCCAGAGCGAACGGCTCTCGTAGAGGTGCTGGTCCGAGTCGACGATGCGGGTCACATCGCTAGTTGTCCCACCGCAACCGTGCCACGTCAAGGCCGTTCAGCCGATGCCCGAAGGAGCTCAGAACGTGTTGACCTTGTCGATGCTGACGAACATGCCGTGCTTGGTCGCCTCGTTGGTGAAACGGGTGCCGTCCGCCTTGGCGACGATCGTCCAACCCTGGGCGAGATAGGTCTTGTAGTCGATGGTGACGGTCGGGATGGCCCCCAGGTTGCCCAGCACCCACTGCACCTTGCCGCCGGTGTTGATGCTGACGCCGTTGGCGTGCTCACCGTCCTGCAGCGGGGAGTTGGTGAACGGTGCCTCGCAACCGACCGTCTCCTTGTTGATCTGGCAGCGCGTCACGCCGGACTTGGTCTCGATGAAGACGTAGCCGTTCTGGTCGGGCGGCAGCGGGATGGCGCCGGCCGGAGTCGTGGGGTTCGCAGGAGTGGTCGATGGGCCCGGAGCCGGGGCGGCGGTGGCCGACGGCGGCGTGGACCTGGGCGTCGGGAAAGACGGTTCGGTGGGGCCGGCCCCGGGCGCGGCGACCGGCCTGCCACCGATGAGGGAACTGCAGCCCGAAACGAGCTCCGAACCGGCCACCAGTGCCACGAGCAGCAGCGAACCACCGGCCAGGCTTCGCCGCGCATTCTCCGAAAACCGCACCCGCCGCTCCCCAGACGATTCGAATAGCGGCACTCACGTTACGCATCGGGACGCGAAACTCGCTGCCCCGGCGCAGGTATCGATACAGAGCCGATGGCCCAGGTTTATCACCACGTGACCGACCGGTCGGGCCGGCTCTGTTCGGAGCCGCTACAGGCCCAACAGTTTTTCGGCGTTGCGGTGGCTGATGCCGGCCCTCTCGTCGTCGGACAACGGCAAGTTGTCGAGGAAGGAGCGGGCGACGACCATCGATCCGAATGGGTAATCGGCGGAGAATGCCACGCGGTCGATCCCTACCTGGGCGACCAGGTTCGCGTACGTAGCGTGGTCGTTGAAGTTGGCGAATGTGTAGTGAAAGTTCTCCCGCAGGTAGTGGCTGACGGGGTGTTGCAGACCGGTCAGTTCCGGTTTCAGCATGGCGTCGAAGCGCGGCAGCATGAACGACGTCGCCTCGCCCATGTGCCCGATGATCATCTGCAGTGACGGGTGACGGTCGAACACGCCGCCGAGGATGATGCGCAGCACGTGGGTGGCGGTGTTGATGTGCCACCCCCAGCCGACCGTGGCCAGCGCGAACGTCACGGGCTCGGCGAAGCCGGCGTAGCTGGACTCGATGACACCCGCCGGCGGGATGGTCGGATGCAGGTAGATCGGTGCCTGCAGGGCGGCCGCACGATCCAGGACGGGCTCGAAAAACGGATCGTCCAAGTAACGCCCACGGCTGTGGCCGTTGATCACCGCCCCGGGGAAGCCGAGGTGGCGCACCGCGCGTTCGAGCTCCTCGGCTGCCTCTTCGGGGGCGCTGACGGGAACCGTGGCGAAGCCTGCCAGGCGGCCTGGGTACCGCCGCACCGCCGCCGCGAGCTCGTCGTTGCAGTCGCGGGCCAGCCGGACCGCTGCGTCGGGATCCAGCTGCTCCACCCCGGGCGCGGCCAGCGACAGCACCGCCAGGTCCACCCCCGCCTCGTCCATCGCCGCGATGCGGCCGTCGCCGAGATCGCTGGCCGGTTCCACGATGCCGGGTCGCGACGCCAGCCAGGTGCCCGGACCGCGCAGGAATTCGGTTGTGGCGTAGTGCTCTTCGAGGGCGATGACACGCATCTGGATTATCCTTCGAGGACTCGGGCGGCCGCGCTCCAGTACGGCAGCTCGTCGCGGTTGGCGGCCAGGCGGATGGTCTTCGTGTAGCCGTATTCCGCCAGCGTCTCCTGTGCGTGCTCGCGGCCGAATCCGCTATGACCCACCCCGCCGAACCCGCTGCCGATCGCCACGCGGGCGTAGTTGTTGACGAAGACGGCCCCGGCCCGGATCTGCCGGCTCACCCGTAGCGCCCTGTCGCCGTCGGCGGTGAACACCGCGGCGACCAGTCCGTACTTCGTGCCGTTCGCTATCCGCACTGCCTCAGCCTCGTCGGTGAATCGGATCAGGGCGATCACCGGACCGAAGATCTCCTCCTGGGCCACTCGCATGCCCGGTGTGACGCCGGTCAGCACGGTCGGCGCGACGTAGAAGCCGTCCGCGAGCCGCGGGTCCTGGGGTAGTGGCGCCTGCGCGGCGATACGAGCGCCTTCAGCCACGCCGATGTCGAGATAGTCGAGAACCTGCTTCTGCTGTGCCCGGGTGACCAGCGGCCCCACGTCGGTGGCTGGATCGGCGCCGTCGCCCACGCGTAGCCGGCGCACCGCGGCGCAGAGCCTCTCTTCGAACTCCGCATAGATATTGTCCTGCACCAGGATTCGTGACGACGCGGTGCAAGCCTCGCCTTGGTTGAAGAAGCCACCGTCGATGGCGGCCAGCAGCGCCTCGCGCAGGTTGGCGTCGTCGAACACCAGCAGCGGATTCTTCCCGCCCAGCTCCATCAGTGCCGGCGTGAGGTTGCCGGCCGCGGTCCGCAGCACGGCCGAGCCGGTTCGCGGCGACCCGGTGAATGAGACCTTGCCCACCAGCGCATGCCCGGCCAGCGCGGCACCCACCTCGCCGGTGCCCGGCACGGCGTGCACCACTGGGTCGGGCAGCACCGACTGGATCAGTTCGACCAGCCGCAGCACCACCGAGGGCGTCTGTTCCGGCGGTTTCAGCACGACGGCATTGCCTACGGCCAGCGCGGGCGCGACCTTCCCCGCGGTGTGGATGGGCGGCCAATTGAAGGGCACGATGCCGGCGATCACGCCGTAGGGTTCCAGCGTGGTCACGTCGAAAACCGGGCCGTAGTCGCGCGCCTGGCTTGGCAGCACTTCGACCATGCCGGCGAAGTATTCGAAGATCCCAATCGCGGCTTCGACATCGAAGTTGCGTGCCTGGGTGACTGGCTTACCCATTTCCCGCGACTCGAGGGCGGCGATCTCGTCGGCGTGCGCGCGGATGACGTCCGCGATCTGGCGCAGGTAGCGGCCGCGTTCGCGGGCCGGGCGTTGCTTCCAGTTCAGGTGCGCGGCGTGCGCCGCCCGCACGGCCTGGTCCACCTCGTCGGCCCCGGCGGCGTGAACCACTGTGACGACCCGACCGGTGGCCGGGTCCTCCACGACGAACCGGTCGTCAGTGGACGGCGATGACCAGCGCGTGCTGATCGTGGTGGGGCTCTGCTGATCCATGGGCATTGTCACGTTATGTCCGCCGGCTTGATCAGCACCAACGATATCTTCTGATGGCTGGCATCATCAGCAGTGATAATTGCTGGTGTGGAGCTTCGACACCTCGAGTATTTCTTGGCCGTCGCGGACGGTCGAAGCTTCACCGAGGCGGCCAAGCGACTGCACGTCGTGCAGTCCGGGGTGTCGGCCACGATCAAGGCGCTCGAACGGGAACTGGGTACCGAGTTGTTCGTCCGAGGCCCGGCCGGAGTCGCCCTGAGCCCCGCCGGAGAAGCTCTGCGACCGCACGCTCGGACCACCCTCGACGCCGCCCGCGCGGCCAAGGACGCGGTGAGCGCTGCACGGGGCACGGTGCGCGGGACCGTCACGGTGGGGACGTTGACATCAATCAGCGTCATCGACGTGCCGACCGTGCTGGCCGAACTGCGCGCCCGCCATCCAGAAGTGGTGGTCCACCTGCGGGCGGCCAGTGCCGGGTCGGCGGGTCTGGCCGGCCAACTGCGGGACGGGGATCTCGACGTCGCGTTCCTGGTTTTCACCGGACCGCCGCCGGGTGACCTGAACACCCGCCTGGTGACCGCGGTTCCCCTGCTGCTGGTCGTCCCCGCGGATCATCCGCTGGCCCGGCGCAAGGCGGTTTCGCTGGGCGAGTTGGCGGGGATGTCCTTCGTCGACGGACCGCCGGGATACGGCAACCGCACCGTGGTCGACAACGCGTTCGCGGCCGCCGGTGTCGAGCGGACCGTCACGGTGGAGGTCGCGGACATCGGCACGGCGGCGATCTGCATCCGCAAAGGGCTGGGGATCGGCTTCCTGAGCTGGTCCATCCTCGAGGGCATCGACAGCTCAGGGTTGGTCAGCGTCAGGATCACCGGGCATGACCTGCAGTGGCGGCTGTATGTCGCGACATCGGCGAACCGGCAGGCCAGCGCGGCAACCCGTGCGCTGCTGGCGCTGATAGAGGAAGTCGCCGGCGACGCCACGACGATTTAGCCACCCCCGGGAACAAGGCGCGGCCGACCACCGTTAGCATTATCGACAAGTTGAGCGAGCTACACTCAAGACCGGGTTGACAGCCCACTGCCTCACGGGCAGGCTTGAGCCGGGTTCACTCAGCATAGTGGCACCAGACAAGCTCTACATATTCAGGAGGAATCACTATGGCTCGTGCGGTCGGTATCGACCTCGGGACCACCAACTCCGTCGTCGCAGTCCTCGAGGGCGGTGACCCCGTCGTCGTCGCCAACTCCGAGGGTTCGCGGACCACACCGTCCATCGTTGCCTTTGCGCGTAACGGAGAGGTGCTCGTCGGCCAGCCCGCCAAGAACCAGGCGGTCACCAACGTCGACCGCACCATCCGTTCGGTCAAGCGGCACATGGGCACCGACTGGTCCATCGAGATCGACGACAAGAAATACACCGCTCAGGAGATCAGCGCCCGCGTGCTGATGAAGCTGAAGCGCGACGCCGAGGCATATCTGGGCGAGGACGTCACGGACGCGGTCGTCACCGTGCCGGCGTACTTCAACGACGCCCAGCGCCAGGCGACCAAGGAAGCCGGCCAGATCGCCGGCCTGAACGTGCTGCGCATCGTCAACGAGCCGACCGCGGCAGCGCTGGCCTACGGCCTCGACAAGGGCGAGAAGGAGCAGACCATCCTGGTCTTCGACCTCGGTGGCGGTACGTTCGACGTCTCGCTGCTCGAGATCGGCGAGGGTGTGGTCGAGGTCCGCGCCACCAGTGGTGACAACCACCTCGGTGGGGACGACTGGGATGACCGCGTCGTCGAATGGCTGGTCGACAAGTTCAAGGGCACCAGCGGAATTGACCTGACCAAGGACAAGATGGCGATGCAGCGGCTGCGTGAGGCCGCGGAGAAGGCCAAGATCGAGCTCTCGAGTTCGCAGAGCACGTCGATCAACCTGCCCTACATCACCGTCGACTCGGACAAGAACCCGCTGTTCCTCGACGAGCAGCTGACTCGCGCCGAATTCCAGCGCATCACACAGGATCTGCTGGACCGCACCCGCAAGCCCTTCCAGTCCGTGATCAAGGACGCCGGCATCTCGGTCTCCGAGATCGACCACGTGGTCCTGGTGGGTGGTTCCACCCGCATGCCAGCGGTGACCGAGCTGGTCAAGGAGCTCACCGGTGGCAAGGAGCCCAACAAGGGCGTCAACCCCGACGAAGTGGTGGCCGTTGGTGCCGCGCTGCAGGCGGGTGTCCTCAAGGGCGAGGTGAAAGACGTTCTGCTGCTTGATGTTACGCCGCTGAGCCTGGGCATTGAGACCAAGGGCGGCGTGATGACCAAGCTCATCGAACGCAACACCACGATCCCGACCAAGCGGTCGGAGACGTTCACCACCGCAGACGACAACCAGCCGTCGGTGCAGATCCAGGTCTACCAAGGTGAGCGCGAAATCGCTTCGCACAACAAGCTGCTCGGCTCCTTCGAGCTGACCGGCATCCCGCCGGCTCCGCGCGGCGTCCCGCAGATCGAGGTCACGTTCGACATCGACGCCAACGGCATCGTGCACGTCACGGCCAAGGACAAGGGCACCGGCAAGGAGAACAGGATCAAGATCCAGGAGGGCTCCGGCCTGTCCAAGGAGGAGATCGACCGGATGATCAAGGACGCCGAGGCGCACGCCGAGGAGGACCGCCAGCGTCGCGAGGAGGCCGACGTCCGCAACCAGGCCGAGTCGCTGGTCTACCAGACGGAGAAGTTCGTCAAGGAACAGCGCGAAGCCGAGGGCGGCTCGAAGGTCCCCGAGGACACGCTGTCGAAGGTCGACGCCGCGATCGCCGAGGCCAAGGCGGCCCTGGGCGGCACCGACATCGCCGCGATCAAGGCGGCGATGGAGAAGCTGGGCCAGGAGTCCCAGGCGCTCGGACAGGCGATCTACGAGGCCACCCAGGCCGCCGGGGAGCAGCCCGGTGACGGCGCGGCCGGCGGCGCGTCCGGTTCGACTGGATCCGCCGACGACGTCGTGGACGCGGAGGTGGTCGACGATGACCGGGAGTCCAAGTGACGGAAAGCAACCCAACCGAACAGGTGACAGTCACCGACAAGCGGCGAATCGATCCTGAGACCGGCGAAGTACGGCAGGTCCCTCCCGGCAACGCGCCGGGAGGGGCGCCGGCCGGCGAGCCGGTGGGACAGGCCGAGGGCAAAGTCGCCGAACTCACCGCCGACCTGCAACGGGTCCAGGCCGACTTCGCCAACTACCGCAAGCGGGCGCTGCGCGACCAGCAGGCTGCGGCGGACCGGGCCAAGGCCGCCGTCGTCAACCAATTGCTGGGCGTGCTGGATGATCTCGACCGGGCCCGCAAGCACGGCGACCTGGAGTCCGGACCGCTGAAGTCGGTGGCCGACAAGCTGGAAAGTGCGCTGACCGGCCTCGGTCTGACGGCGTTCGGCGCAGAGGGCGAGGACTTCGACCCGGTGCTGCACGAAGCCGTCCAGCACGAAGGGGACGGCTCCCGGCCGGTGATCGGCACTGTCATGCGGCAGGGCTACAAACTGGGCGACCAGGTGCTGCGCCACGCCCTGGTCGGTGTCGTCGACACCGTCACCAACGAGGGCGATGCAGCGGTCGACACCGGCGACTCCGCCGCGGCGGCTGCAGAAGCCGAGCCGGCCGAATCGGACGATAACGCCGGCACATCCGGTGAATAGACCACACAATCAGCACATTGGAAGAGAGACCAAAGGAAAGTGGTGAGGGGGTGACGCGACATGGCCCAGCGTGAATGGGTCGAAAAGGACTTCTACAAGGAGCTGGGCGTCTCCTCTGACGCCAGTCCCGAAGAGATCAAACGCGCGTATCGCAAGCTGGCGCGCGATCTGCACCCGGACGCCAACCCCGACAACCCCGCCGCCGGCGAACGCTTCAAAGCGGTCTCCGAGGCGCACAACGTCTTGTCGGACCCGGCCAAGCGCAAGGAATACGACGAAACCCGAAGGTTGTTCGCCGGCGGCGCTTTTGGTGGGCGCCGGTTCGACACCGGCGGGTTCGGTGGCTTCAACGTCGGCGGTGACGGCGCTGAGTTCAACCTCAACGATTTGTTCGATGCCGCCGGCCGAAGCGGCGGCACCAACATCGGTGATCTGTTCGGCGGCTTGTTCGGGCGCGGTTCGGGCGCCCGCCCCAGCCGCCCGCGTCGTGGCAACGACCTCGAGACCGAAACCCAGCTGGACTTCGTCGAGGCCGCCAAGGGCGTGGCCATGCCGCTGCGGCTGACCAGCCCGGCGCCGTGCACCAACTGCCACGGCAGTGGCGCGCGGCCGGGTACCAGCCCGAAGGTGTGTCCCACCTGCAACGGTTCCGGCGTGATCAACCGCAATCAGGGTGCTTTCGGTTTTTCCGAACCGTGCACCGATTGCCGGGGGAGCGGCTCGATCATCGAGCACCCCTGCGACGAGTGCAAGGGCACCGGGGTCACCACCCGCACCCGCACCATCAACGTGCGCATCCCACCGGGCGTCGACGACGGGCAGCGCATCCGGCTGCCCGGTCAGGGCGAGGCGGGCTTGCGCGGTGCGCCGTCGGGTGACCTTTACGTGACGGTGCATGTGCGGCCGGACAAGGTGTTCGGGCGCGACGGTGACGACCTCACCGTGACCGTTCCGGTCAGCTTCACCGAGTTGGCTTTGGGCTCAACGATTTCGGTGCCCACCCTGGATGGCAAAGTCGGTGTCCGGGTGCCCAAGGGCACCGCTGACGGCCGCATCCTGCGGGTGCGCGGCCGGGGTGTGCCCAAGCGCAGCGGCGGCAGCGGGGACTTGCTGGTGACCGTAAAGGTCGCCGTACCACCGAATTTGGAGGGCGCCGCCCAGGAGGCGCTGGAGGCGTACGCCGCCGCCGAGCGTTCCAGTGGTTTTGACCCGCGGGCAGGATGGGCGGGTAACCGCTGATGGCCAAGGGTCGCAAAGAGGATGCGCGAACCTTCCTGATCTCGGTGGCCGCCGAGCTGGCGGGTATGCACGCCCAAACGCTGCGCACCTATGACCGTCTCGGTTTGGTCAGCCCCCGCCGGACTTCCGGTGGGGGTCGCCGGTATTCGGAGCACGACGTCGACCTGCTGCGCGAGGTGCAGCGGCTCTCGCAGGACGAGGGGGTCAACCTCGCCGGCATCAAGCGCATCATCGAACTGACCAATCAGGTCGAGGCGCTGCAGGCCCGGGTCAAGGAGTTGACCGAGGAGCTGGCGCAGACGCGTGGCAGCCAGCGTCGCGATGTGGCGGTGGTACCCAAGAGCACCGCGCTAGTGGTGTGGCAGCCGCGTCGGGGACGCTAAACGCCGACTGGCGCCCAAGCGTTTTCACGGCCCAGCGTCCGGTGACAATTCCCGGAAAGCGCTAGCGCATCCGCTAGCGCTTTTCGATTTCACCCATGGCCCGCGGAGGCGATCAGCCTCGTGCTCAGACGCGAAGGGAAAACTGTGTGACGGCCGGCTCGCCAGGCGACGCGCAGCGGTAGCCGCCGCGGCGCAGCGCGTCGGCCGGTGCCGTCATCGGCTCGAAGCACACGATCGTCTTGGTGGGGTCGTCGGCCGGTGGCGCGAAGATCTGCGCCGCCGGATAGCCCTGCTCGAAATGGACCTCGATGCGGCGGCCGCCACCGGACACCGCGAACACCGCGCCTTCGGCCACCTGGTCGTAGGCATCATCGAAGGTCTTGTCGCGCAACGCTTCTTCTCGCGCCGGCTGTGGCTCGGAACCACCGGTGGGCAGCCCCTTGTCATCCAGGCCCAGGTGCCGCAACGGCGGTGTCTCGATGACCCAGTCGGCCCGGGGCGCGTCGGGCAATTGCAGGTAGGGATGAAACCCGAAGCACAGCGGCACCGCCCGGTCACCGGTCGCGGTGACAGTGGTCCGCACCGTGAGCGTCCGATCGGTCAGCCGCACCGCCACCGTCAGCACGTGCGGATACGGGAAGCTGGCCAGCAGTCGCGGATCGGCACCAAAATCCAGTTCGGCCCTCAGCTCGGTGTCGGTCTCGGCCGTCACCCGCCACCCCGGGTAGGCGGCCAGGACGCCGTGGATGGGTAGGCCGTTGGGGTCGGCGCGCACACCGTTTTGTCCCGGCGTCAAGGTCACCGTGACGTTTTGAGCGGTATAGGTGTTCTCGCCCAACCGGTTTGCCCACGGATACAGGATCGGGATCCCCATCGTCTTACCGTCCGAGACGTAGGCGTCCAGGCCGCGGCGCTGGCCCAGCAGCTCGACACCGGCGTCGCGCAGCGACGTGCCGATCATCCCCGCCTCGGGGACGAACTGCGCAACCACCGGCGACGAAGGATCGCGCAGGGTGACGACGTCCATTCTTACCTCCATAGCGGATCATGCTGAATTCGTTCGGGCTCAGCGCCTTTGGCGATCAGGGCGGCCTTGGTGGCGCTGATCATCGCCGGGCCGCCGCAGATCAGGATCTGCCGGTCGCCCCAGCCGCCGTACCTGGTCACCACGTCGGGCAGCCGCCCGATCTGGTGCACGTGCAGGCCTCGCGGCGGCGTGACGTCGGGGTAGTCGGCCGCCCATGCAGGGTCGCTGTTGTATTCCGAGACCGGGGACACCGACAGCCACGGATTGTGCGTGGCGACCTGCCACAAGGTCGGCAGATCGTAGAGTTCGCAGCGGTAACGGGCGCCGAAGAAAAGATGGATCCGCGGGTTCTCCGCGAACCGGGACAGGTCCATGATCAGCGCCCGTAGCGGTGCCAGCCCCGTACTGCCGGCAACCATCAGCACGTCGCCGCCCTCGCGGTCGACCCGCAGGCCGCCGTGCGGGCTCGACAGCCGCCACCGGTCGCCAATGCGGGTTTCGTTGACGATCGCGGTGCTGACCAGGCCGCCGGGGACCAGGCGGACGTGGAACTCGATCCCGCCGCCCGGGTCGGCCGGGATCGCGGGGCTCAGATACCGCCAGCGGTGCGGGCATTGGGGCACGTGGACGTTGACGTACTGGCCCGGGTGGTAATGCATCGGCTCGTCGAGCCGCAGCCGGACGACGGCCATGTCGCGGGACACCCGCATGTGCTCGATGACGGTGCCGTCCCACCAGGCGGGGCCCTCGTCGGCGTCCGCGGCTCCGCTCATCACCCCGGTGATCAGGTTCAGCGACTGCCGGGCCGTATCGTCGACGGCGTCAGTCCAGGCCGCACCCAAGTGCGTGCGCAGGGCGGCCAGCAGCGCGCGTCGCAGGGTCTCGTAATGCTGCGGCAGCACACCGTATTTGCGATGATCGCGGCCGAGTTGGGCCAGAAATGCCACCGGCTCCTGCGCGCGCCGTGCGACCAGCTCGCCGTACACCCAGTGCAGCGCGTGGCCGAAAGCGATCCGCTGGGCGGCCATTTCGGGCGGGAACAGATCGCGCACCGGGGGGTCGAGAGCGAACCAATGGGTGTAGAAGCGGTGGACGAGCTCGCCGGATTCATCGGCCGGGCCCGACGCCGGGTCCGCGGGCGCGAAGGCGTCGCGCAGCACGCGCAATGCTTCGACGTCCTCCAGGCTCACGGGCCCCGATTCTAGGCCCGGCCGCCGATGGCTCAGCCCTGTCGGACGACGTTGGCCGTCCCGACGTTGGCGATCTTGGGTGAGCCCCAGTGATAGAGGACGACGTTGCCGGTCCCGGACGCGTTCACCGCGTCGGTGCTGTCGACCGCGACGTGGTTGCCGCTGCCGGAGACGCTGACGCTGGTGCAGTGCCCGGTGAGGGTGATGGTGTTCTGTTTTCCGGTCACTGACAGATAGCCGGCGTGGCAGGGAATCGTCTTGGTCACACCGGTCCCGCTGACCTGCAGCGTCCCGGCCTCCGGGACCGCCGACTGGCTGCCGCCGAACAGATCGGTGTGCAACCCGACTGAGACCAGGCCCGCGACCGCCAGTCCGGCGGTCACGGCGGTCAGCCATAGGGCGGCGCCCCGGCGCGGACCCGTCGGGGGCTCGGCGCCGGACTCGTCAGGAGGCTGCGTCTGCGTCGTCTGCGTCATCGATACCGGGGTACCCCGTACGCCATAGTGCCCAAAACTGGATAGACTTGAGCGGAACAGACTCAACCTTGACGGCGTTGAACTAGCGGACAAGCATTTTTGCCAACCTTTCGTACCCGAACGGAGCTCGTCGTGGACTCTTTCAACCCGACCACCAAGACCCAAGCGGCGCTGACCTCCGCGCTGCAGGCGGCCTCGGCCGCCGGCAATCCCGAGATCCGGCCCGCGCACCTGCTGATGGCCCTGCTGACGCAGGCGGACGGCATCGCCGGGCCCCTGCTGGAGGCCGTCGGCGTCGACCCGGCCACCATTCGCGCCGAAACGGAGCGGGTGCTGGAGCGGCTGCCGCAGGCCAGCGGCGCCAGCTCGCAGCCGCAGCTGTCGCGCGAGTCGCTGGCCGCCGTCACCACCGCCCAGCAACTGGCCACCGAGATGAACGACGAATACGTCTCGACCGAGCATCTGCTGGTGGGTCTGGCCACCGGCGATTCCGACGTCGCCAAGATCTTGACCGGCCACGGCGCCTCGCCCCAGTCGCTGCGCGACGGGTTCGTCAAGGTGCGCGGCAGCGGCCGGGTCACCAGCCCCGAGCCGGAGGCCACCTATCAGGCGCTGGAGAAGTACTCCACCGACCTCACCGAGCGCGCCCGCGAAGGCAAACTCGACCCGGTCATCGGGCGGGACAACGAGATTCGCCGCGTCGTGCAGGTGCTGTCCCGTCGCACCAAGAACAACCCGGTGCTGATCGGCGAGCCGGGTGTCGGCAAGACCGCGATCGTGGAGGGCCTGGCCCAGCGCATCGTCGCCGGCGACGTGCCCGAGAGCCTGCGCGACAAGACCGTCATCAGCCTGGACCTGGGATCGATGGTGGCCGGCGCGAAGTACCGCGGCGAGTTCGAGGAACGGTTGAAAGCCGTCCTCGACGACATCAAGAACTCCGCCGGGCAGATCATCACCTTCATCGACGAACTGCACACCATCGTCGGCGCCGGCGCGACCGGCGAGGGCGCGATGGACGCCGGCAACATGATCAAGCCGATGCTGGCCCGCGGCGAGCTGCGGCTGGTCGGCGCCACCACGCTCGACGAGTACCGCAAGTACATCGAGAAGGACGCCGCGCTGGAGCGCCGCTTCCAGCAGGTTCTCGTCGGCGAGCCGTCGGTGGAGGACACCGTCGGCATCCTGCGCGGGCTGAAGGACCGCTACGAGGTGCACCACGGCGTGCGCATCACCGACTCGGCCCTGGTGGCCGCGGCGACGCTGTCCGACCGCTACATCACCGCGCGCTTCCTGCCCGACAAGGCCATCGACCTGGTCGACGAGGCCGCCAGCCGGCTGAAGATGGAGATCGACTCCCGGCCCGTCGAGATCGACGAGGTCGAACGGCTGGTGCGCCGGCTCGAGATCGAAGAGATGGCGCTGGCCAAGGAAGAGGACGAGGCCTCCAAGGAACGCCTGGAGAAGCTGCGCTCGGAGCTGGCCGACCAGAAGGAGAAGCTGTCCGAGCTCACCACGCGCTGGCAGAACGAGAAGAACGCCATCGACGTCGTCCGCGAGCTCAAGGAACAGCTGGACACGCTGCGCGGCGAGTCGGAGCGCGCCGAGCGCGACGGCGACCTCGCCAAGGCCGCCGAGCTGCGCTACGGGCGCATCCCCGAGGTGGAGAAGAAACTCGACGCCGCGCTGCCGCAGGCGGAAGCCCGCGAGAACCTGATGCTCAAGGAGGAGGTCGGTCCCGACGACATCGCCGAAGTGGTGTCCGCGTGGACCGGAATCCCGGCCGGGCGGATGCTCGAGGGCGAGACCGCGAAGCTGCTGCGGATGGAAGACGAGCTGGGCCAACGCGTCATCGGGCAGAAGAAGGCCGTGACGGCCGTCTCGGACGCCGTGCGGCGTTCCCGCGCCGGCGTCGCCGACCCCAACCGGCCCACCGGCTCGTTCATGTTCCTCGGGCCCACCGGCGTCGGAAAGACCGAGCTGGCCAAGGCGCTCGCTGAGTTCCTGTTCGATGACGAACGCGCGATGGTCCGCATCGACATGAGCGAATACGGCGAGAAGCACTCGGTGGCCCGGCTCGTCGGCGCCCCGCCCGGATACATCGGCTATGACCAGGGCGGTCAGCTGACCGAGGCGGTGCGACGGCGTCCGTACACCGTGATCCTGTTCGACGAGATCGAGAAGGCGCACCCGGACGTGTTCGACGTGCTGCTGCAGGTGCTCGACGAGGGCCGGCTGACCGACGGCCAGGGCCGCACCGTCGACTTCCGCAACACCATCCTGATCCTGACGTCCAACCTGGGATCGGGCGGCAGCGAGGAGCAGGTGATGGCCGCGGTGCGCTCGGCGTTCAAGCCGGAGTTCATCAACCGGCTCGACGACGTGATCATCTTCCACGGCCTCGAGCCCGGTGAGCTGGTGCAGATCGTCGACATCCAGCTGGCCCAGCTGCAGAAGCGACTCGCTCAGCGCCGCCTCACGCTGGAGGTGTCGCTGCCGGCCAAGCAGTGGCTGGCCCATCGCGGATTCGACCCGGTCTACGGGGCTCGGCCGTTGCGCCGGCTGGTGCAGCAGGCCATCGGTGACCAGCTGGCCAAGATGTTGTTGGCCGGCGACGTGCACGACGGCGACACCGTGCCGGTGAACGTCAGCCCCGACGGCGACTCGCTGATTCTGGGCTAATCGGGCGCGAACGTCGACTCGTTGCGGGCATTTCGCTTGGATCGCCCCAACGAGTCGACGTTCGGCGCATCGGTGAGAGTCCTGTGATTGGGTTGTGACCTGGTCGCCTTCTATGTTCCTGGCCAATAGCAGATACCCTGTTTTGGATGGTCCCCCTCTGGTTCACGCTCTCCGCGCTGTGCTTTGTCGGTGCGGGGGTGTTGCTGTACGTCGACATCGATCGGCGGCGCGGGCGCAGCAGGCGCCGCAAGTCGTGGGCGCGATCGCACGGGTTCGACTACGAGCCTGAATCGACCGACATCCTCCAGCGCTGGAAGCGCGGCGTGATGTCGACGGTGGGCGACGTGGCCGCGCAGAACGTGGTGCTGGGCCAGATCCGCGGTGAGGCCGTCTACATCTTCGACCTCGAAGAGGTCGCCACCGTCATCGCGCTGCACCGCAAGGTGGGCACCAACGTCGTGGTGGACCTGCGGCTCAAGGGACTCAAAGAGCCACGGGAAAGCGACATTTGGCTGCTGGGCGCGATCGGGCCGCGAATGGTGTACTCCACCAACCTCGATGCCGCCCGCCGCGCTTGCGACCGGCGCATGGTCACTTTCGCGCACACCGCACCGGACAGCGCCGAGATCATGTGGAACGAGCAGAACTGGACGCTGGTCGCCATGCCGATCACCAGCACCCGCACCGAGTGGGACGAGGGCCTGCGCACCGTCCGCCAGTTCAACGACCTGCTGCGGGTGCTGCCGCCGCTGCCCGAGGGGGCCGCGCCGGAGACCGGGGCGCCGTCGGGACCGCGTAACGCCGCGCCCAGCCGCCCCTTGGCGCCCGCGGGCCGCGCGGAGCTGCCGCCCCGGCGCGCGCAGCAGGATGTGGCGGGCGTGCTCGGCCCCGACCTGCAGGCGGGTCGCCGCGCTACCGAGCCGTTGCGCCGGGACCAGCCCCGCCCCGAGGGGCGCCCGGAGACCCTCCGCCGCCCACCGCCCTCCGGGCGCAATGGCCATCAGGCCAACAACTATCAGCCCTGACGGCGACCCTGGGGTAGCCACCCGGCCGGCGTGGCCGCCGTCATTAGGATGTCGCTCATGCCTCGCCCCGTAGCCCTGATCACCGGGCCTACGTCCGGAATCGGCGCCGGGTTCGCGCGACGCTACGCCGCTGACGGCTACGACCTGGTTCTGGTCGCACGCGACGTCGACCGCTTGACCAGGCTTTCGAGCGAATTGCAGGAACACTCCGGCACCGTCGAGATCCTGTCCGCCGACCTGGCCGATGCCGCCGACCGTCAGCGGGTCTGCGACCGGCTCGCCGCCGGGGGAGTGCGCGTGCTGGTGAACAACGCCGGCTTCGGCACCTCCGGCGACTTCTGGTCCAGCGATCCCGCGCTGCTGCAGTCGCAGCTCGACGTCAACGTCACCGCGGTCATGCACCTGACCCGCGCGGCCCTGCCGCCCATGCTCGAGGCCGGCGCCGGCACCGTCATCAACATCGCCAGCATCGCCGGGCTGGTGCCCGGGCGCGGGTCGACGTATTCGGCGTCCAAGGCGTGGGTGATCTCGTTCAGCGAGGGCCTGTCCGTCGGCCTGCAGGGCACCGGCGTGTCCGTGCACGCCGTGTGCCCGGGATACGTGCGCACCGAATTCCATCACCGCGCCGGGATCGACATGGCCAAGTCGCCCTCGTTCATGTGGCTCGAGGTCGACGACGTGGTCAGCCAGAGCCTGGCCGATATCGCCCGCAGCAAGGTGATCAGCATCCCCGGTCTGCAGTACAAGGCGATCATCGCCGCCGAGCGCCTGTTGCCGCGCACCCTGATGCGGGCGGTCACCAAACGAATCGGGAGCGGACGTGGCCGGACCTGACCTCGAAGAGTTGGCGGAGTTGGTACGACGCCTGTCGGTGGTGCACGGCCGGGTCACGCTGTCCTCCGGTAAGGAGGCCGACTACTACGTCGACCTGCGCCGGGCCACCTTGCACCACCGCGCCTCGGCGTTGATCGGCACGCTGATACGCGAACTGACCAGCGACTGGGATTACACCGTGGTCGGCGGTTTGACGTTGGGCGCCGACCCGGTCGCCACCGCCGTCATGCACGCGTCGGGCCGGCCGATCGACGCCTTCGTCGTTCGGAAGTCGGCGAAAGCCCATGGGCTGCAACGTCTTATCGAGGGATCCGAGGTTTCGGGTAAGCGGGTGCTGGTGGTCGAGGACACCAGCACAACGGGCAACTCGGCGCTCACCGCGGTGCATGCCGTCCAGCAGGCGGGCGGCGACGTGGTGGGGGTGGCCACGGTGGTGGACCGCGCCACGGGTGCCGCCGAGGCCATCGAGGCCAAGGGGTTGCCCTACCGAAGTGTGCTCGGGCTCGCCGATCTGGGGCTGGGCTAGTTGCCGGTGAGTTCTCCTGAGTACCGGTTGCCACATACGCCGCAGGGATCACCGGCGCGGACGATGTTCGTCGTGCCCGCCTCACAGCGACAAAAGCATTGCGACGCAAGGGTGCCCGAGCTGTCGCTAAAAGGCGGGCAATTCGTCCATCCCCTCCGGGAGGGGCTGCTGGGCCACGTGGGGTCGGCGCCGCGGCGGTGCCTCGGCATGACCTCGAGCCGCTGAACCATGCGCCCCTTCCTTGCGATAGCGGCCTGCTTGGCGCTGTGTTTGACCGGCTGCTCGTCCTCGCACCAGCCCGTGCGCCCTTACGGCGCCCAGGGCGCGCGGCTCGGCGAATCGCTGGCCCTGCTCGGCTGGAACATGTCGGTGTCGAACCTGCGCTGGGACGGCGACTACGTGCTTGTCGACGTCGACGCCAGCCCGGCGTCTGCCAAGGATCCGCACACCAAAGCCGAGGACATCCGCTTCGGGCTCTACGGCGCGCTGGGCCACCCGATGGAGGCCACCGGCCTGGGCAGCTGCGACACCGCGAAGACCGGCGTGCATGACGTCCTCGCGCCGCTCTCGGCGCCGCGCGACCGGCTCACCGGCACGGTTTGCCTTGGGCCGCTGAAGGATCGAAGCCAGGTGCGCGGCGTCTACGCCTACTCGCCGCGTGACCGGATCCCGGACAGCTCGTCGGCCTACCCGGTTGCCTTCCCGGTGGGACTGCTGCCGACCAACGCCAACGACAGTGGCGGGCTGGCGGTCAAAACCGCCAGCCTGTCGGCATGGCGCGCCGACGGCACCCCGGTGACCAAGACGCAGCTGGGCGATCCCGGGGCTTTCACCGGCAACGGCTACATGCTGCTGGGGTTGGAAGCCACCGCGATCGCGGCCCGCTACCGCGACGAGTCCGTCAAGCGCGGCGGCCCGATGATGCTGCTGGCATCGCCGACCCTGCCCGCCCCGGGATTGAACCCGGCCTGCGCGACGTACGGGTCATCGGTGCTGATCCTGCCCGACGCGTCGTTGGATGCCGTGCACGTCAACGCGTCGCTGTGCACCCAGGGTGAAATCAACGACGCGTTGCTCTACGCGACGCTGGCCGTCGACGGCACGCACGCCGGTGTGTGGACGCAGCGATGAGCGGACCCGGGCCCACCGAGTGGGCGGCGACACCGCCCGCCGGCGTCGGCCCATGGCGGGGCGAGCCCCCCGACGACCCGCGGTATGACCCAGTTCTGTTGCGCGAGGGCGACACTCGCAATGTCGTCGACGCCTATCGGTACTGGACCCGCGAAGCGATCGTCGCCGACATCGACCGGCGTCGGCATCCCCTCCACGTGGCGATCGAGAACTTCGGTCACGATGCCAACATCGGTTCGGTGGTGCGCACCGCCAACGCCTTCGCGGTGCACACCGTGCACATCGTCGGGCGGCGGCGGTGGAATCGCCGCGGCGCCATGGTGACCGACCGCTATCAGCGGCTGTGTCACCACGACAGCACCGCCGGGCTGCTCGACTTCGCGGCCGAAGCCGGTCTGACCGTGGTCGCCGTCGACAACGTCCCGGGCGCGGCGCGGCTGGAGGAGACCGCGCTGCCGCGCGAGTGCCTGCTGGTGTTCGGCCAGGAGGGGCCCGGCATCACCGACGACACCCGTACGGGCGCGACGCTGACGGTGTCGATCGCGCAGTTCGGCTCGACGCGCAGCATCAACGCCGGCGTCGCCGCCGGGATCGCCATGCACGCCTGGGTCGAGCAGCACGCCGATCTGTCCCAGGCTTGGTAGCTCGACGCCGTACCCGCACCGTCAACCGCGTCAGGCAGGATCGTCAGGTATGGATCAGCTCTGGGTGAACCGCGCGGTTAGCTGCGAAGCCGCTGTCACGCAACGACACTTGAAGCGGCTGTGGGGACTGCCCGGCACACAGCTGGGGGTGGTGGCCTGGCCGGCGACCCGGCGCGACCGCTGGTTCGGCACCTGGCACTACTGGTGGCAGGCGCATCTGCTGGATTGCCTGGTCGACGCCCAGGCGCGCGACCCGCAGCCGCACCGGCACACCGAGATCAAGCGGCAGGTTCGCTCGCACCGGTTGCGCAACAATCTTTCGTGGACCAACAACTACTACGACGACATGGCCTGGTTGGCGCTGGCGCTCGAACGTGCCGCCCGGATCGCCGGCGTCGAGCGCCGGCGCGCGTTGCCCAAGCTCGCCGGAGTATTCGTCGAGGCATGGGTGCCGGAGGACGGCGGTGGCATCCCGTGGCGCAAGCAGGACCAGTTCTTCAACGCCCCGGCCAACGGGCCGGCCGGAATCTTCCTCGCGCGCTACGGTGATCACCTCAAACGCGCTGAGCAGATGGCGAATTGGATCGAACAGACGTTGATCGACCCGGAGACGCACCTGGTGTTCGACGGCATCAAAGCCGGTTCGCTGGTGCGCGCGCAGTACACCTACTGCCAGGGCGTGGTGCTGGGGCTCGAGACCGAGCTGGCCGCCCGCACCGCCGTCGAGGTCCGGCAGCGCCACGCCGCCCGGGTGCACCGGCTCGTCGCGGCCGTGCACGAACACATGGCGCCGGCGGGTGTACTGGCCGGCGCCGGCGGCGGCGACGGGGGCCTGTTCGCCGGGGTGACCGCTCGCTACCTGGCGCTGGTGGCCACCACCCTGCCGGGGGAGTCGGCCGACGACGTCCTGGCGCGCGACACCGCGAGGCAGATCGTGCTGGCCAGTGCGAAGTCGGCCTGGGACAACAGGCAGACGGTGAACGGACTGCCGGTGTTCGGCGCGTTCTGGGACCGCGACGCCCAGTTGCCCACGGCGGGCGGCAAAGAGGCGGAGTTCGTCGAGGGCGCCGTGATGGCTTCCGAGGTCGCCGAACGGGACCTGTCGGTGCAGTTGTCGGGGTGGATGCTCATGGAGGCCGCCTGTAACGTCTCCGCCGAGTCGTAGAACAGGAGCACTCTGTGAGCAACAAGGTCTACCACGATGCGGAGTCGGCTCTGCACGGCCTGCTGAAGGACGGCATCACCATCGCCGCGGGCGGCTTCGGTCTGTGCGGCATCCCGGAGAAGCTGATCCAGGCCCTGGTCGACAGCGGCATCAAGGACCTCACCATCGTCGGAAACAACGCCGGCGTAGACGATTTCGGCATGGGCCTGCTGCTCAAGGGCCGGCAGGTGAACAAGGTGATCGCCTCCTACGTCGGCGAGAACAAGGAGTTCGAGCGCCAGGTGCTGGCCGGTGAGCTGGACCTGGTGCTGACGCCGCAGGGCACGCTCGCGGAGAAGCTGCGCGCCGGCGGCGCCGGCATTCCCGGCTTCTACACCCGCACGGCGTACGGCACCAACCTCGCCGAAGGCAAGGACACCCGGGTGTTCGACGGCACCGAATACGTTCTGGAAGAAGGCATTCGGGCCGACGTGGCGATCGTCAAGGCGTGGAAGGGCGACACCGCCGGCAATCTCGTCTACCGCAAGACGGCGCGCAACTTCAACCCGATGATCGCCACCTGCGGAGCGATCACGGTGGCCGAGGTGGAGGAGCTGGTCGAGGTCGGCGAGCTGGACCCCGACCTGATCCACACCCCCGGCATCTACGTCGACCGCATCATCGAAGGCACCGGCTACGAGAAGCGCATCGAGTTCCGCACCACGAGTGGTGGCGCCGCCTTGAAGAGCGACAGCCCCGTCCGCGAACGGATGGCCCACCGCGCCGCCCAGGAACTGCGCGACGGCTACTACGTGAACCTGGGCATCGGCATTCCGACGTTGGTGGCCAACTTCATTCCCGACGGCATCAAGGTCACGCTGCAATCGGAGAACGGCTTACTCGGCATCGGGGCGTACCCAAGCGAGGACACCGTCGACCCCGATCTCATCAACGCGGGCAAGCAGACCATCACCAGCCTGCCCGGGTCGAGCTTCTTCAGCAGCGCCGATTCCTTCGCGATGATCCGCGGCGGCCACATCGACCTGTCCATCCTGGGCGCCCTGGAGGTCGCCGAAAACGGCGACCTGGCCAACTGGATGGTGCCGGGCAAGATGGTCAAAGGACCCGGCGGCGCAATGGATCTGGTGTCGGGCGTCAAGCGCGTGATCGTCCTGATGGATCACACCGCGAAGGACGGCAGCCCGAAGATTCTCACCCAGTGCACGCTGCCGCTGACCGGCAAGAACGTGGTCGACATGATCATCACCAACCTGTGCGTCTTCGACGTCGAGCCCGGACAGGGGCTGGTGCTCACCGAACTGCAGCCCGGAGTGACGGTCGAGGAAGTTCGCGCCAACACGGGCTGCGACTTCAAAGTCGCGCTCTGATCAGCCGCGGCCGGCTACTCGGCTGCCGGTAGCCGCTCGGATTCCCGCTCGTCTGTGCGCTGCGCGTGCCGCCGCCCGCGATAGCTTCGCCAGGCGGCGATGAACGCCGGCATCAGTGAGACGACCAGGATGGCCAGCAGGATCTTCTGAAGGTTGTGGTGCACGAACGGCACGTTGCCCAGGAAGTACCCGGCCAGCGTCACACCGCCGCCCCACAGGATGCCGCCGACGATGTCGAACCCCAAGAACACCGGATAGCGCATGTAGGACACGCCGGCCACCACAGGTGTGAACGTCCGGATGAACGGCGCGAACCGGGCCAGGATGATCGCCCAGGGCCCGTACTTCTCGAAGAACGCGTGCGACTCGGTCACGTGCCGCTTCTTGAAGAAGCGCGAATCTTCCTTCCTGAACAGCGCCGGGCCGATCCGCCGGCCGATGAAATACCCGGTCTGGTCGCCCAGTATCGCCACCGTGGCGACGGCGGGGGCCAGCACCCAGATGCTGGCCGGCGGGTTCGGGTGCGCGGCCAGCAGACCACCGGTGAACAGCAGCGACTCGCCCGGCAGCAGCGGAAACAGCAGCCCGGTCTCGATGAAGACGATGATCAGGATGCCGGGTAGCACCGCGGACCCGAAGACGCCGTTGGCGCCCAACCAATACATCGGGTCGAAGATGTCGGGCAGGGCCGTCACGGCGGTGCTCATGATCCCTCAACATACCTGCGCAAAGACCCCGGCCCGCACAAGCCCGCACCAACCCGCGTCCCACTTCGCCGGGTAGCTGCCGACCACACATCCGTGGTTGGGTAGGAGCAGCCGTCAGGAGGTGTCTGATGCCCATCGCTACGCCCGAGGTCTACGCCGAGATGCTGCGACGCGCCAAGGAACGTTCGTATGCCTTCCCGGCGATCAACTGCACGTCGTCGGAGACGGTGAACGCGGCCATCAAGGGCTTCGCCGACGCCGGCAGTGACGGGATCATCCAATTCTCCACCGGCGGTGCGGAATTCGCGTCCGGGCTGGGCGTCAAGGACATGGTGACCGGCGCGGTGGCGCTGGCCGAGTTCGCCCGCGCCATTGCGGACAGCTACTCGATCAACGTTGCGCTGCACACCGACCACTGCCCCAAGGACAAGCTGGACACCTATGTCCGCCCGCTGCTGGCGATCTCGGCCGAACGGGTGGCCGCGGGCAAAGACCCCCTGTTCGGGTCGCACATGTGGGACGGTTCGGCCGTGCCGATCGACGAGAACCTCCAAATCGCGCGCGAACTGCTCAAGGAAGCGGCGGCCGCCAAGATCATCCTCGAGATAGAGATCGGCGTGGTGGGCGGCGAAGAGGACGGTGTCGCCCACGAGATCAACGACAAGCTCTACACCACGCCGGACGACTTCGAGAAGACGATCGACGCGCTGGGCCACGGCGAGCACGGCAAGTACCTGCTGGCCGCCACCTTCGGCAACGTGCACGGCGTCTACAAGCCCGGCAACGTCAAGCTCCGCCCCGACATCCTGGCCCAGGGGCAGAAGGTGGCGGCGGCCAAGCTGGGGCTGCCCGACGATGCCCAGCCGTTCGACTTCGTCTTCCACGGTGGTTCGGGATCGCTGACGTCTGAGATCGAGGAGTCGCTGCGCTACGGCGTGGTGAAAATGAACGTGGACACCGACACCCAGTACGCGTTCACGCGGCCCATCGCCGGTCACATGTTCGCCAACTACGACGGCGTGCTCAAGGTCGACGGCGAGGTCGGCGTCAAGAAGGCCTACGACCCGCGCAGCTATCTGAAGAAGGCCGAGGCGTCCATGTCCGAGCGAGTGGTCCAGGCCTGCACCGACCTGCACTGCGCCGGACAGTCAGTCTCCGGCTAGCCGCTGGCGGACTGGCAGACCTTCCACTGGTCGTCGCGGTACTGCAGATCCATGCTGCGGGTCGAGCGCAGCTGCGGGTCGTAGGCCATGAACGTGGTGACGTTCGCCTCGGCGTGCTGGCCGTTGACCACCACCTGATCGATGCTGGCGATCACCGGATACTGCCTGGCCGCCGACACTCGACGGTAGGTCTCGTCCCAGGCGTGCTCGTCGTAGTCGGTATAGCCGTCACGGGTGGTGCCGCAGGTGATGGTGCGCAGCGTGGTCAGATCCCCCCGCTGGATCGCGACGTCGAAGTTCTGGATGGTGTGTCGAACCTGTTCTTCCTGCGAAACGCTCGCGTGCTTGCTCCGGGTCAGCAGCACCGTGCCCAGGATCGCGATCGCCGCCAGCGCCAAGACGATCACGACCAGCGCCAGTACCCAGCCCCAGTTGACTTGCCTGGAAGTGCGCAGTTTTCCGCCGAGCCGTGGTGGAATCGATTGTGGGACAGCGGCTTTGGGTGGCACGCCGAACTGCGCGGTGCCGTCGGGTCCCGGTGGCGTCGCGAACACCTCGGTGGCGGGTTCGCCAGTGGTGGCGATGATCGCGGTTTCTTTGGCGTCGAAGCCGGGCGCGGTGAACCGACGTCCGCGCTGCGGCGCATCCGGAATTTCTTCGGGGCCGCTCCGCGGGTCAGGCCTGTTGATGACCACGGTCTCGGACTCGGAGTCGTTGGGGACCATGGGGGCGCTCTCGGTGGCGCCTTCTGCGGTCTCGAAGCCGGACTCGGCCCCCCGCCCGTCGCTCGGTTCGGTGCGAGAATCGCGTGGGTCGAACCCGGGCCGTTTCGGCGGGCCGCCGCGGTCGGGTTCGGATGGCTTGGGCATGAGTACTACTGTCCTCCCGCTTCGTCGGGTAGTTGCAGAGCTTAGCGACCGATAAGCCGACTCGGGGTGATGGCCGAGGTGCGTCACGCGGGTAAGACGAACGAGCTGCAGAATGGAGCCATGACGCCGACGCGAGATCTTCTGGGGCCCGACCCGATTCTGCTGCCCGGAGATACCGAAGCCGAGGCGGAACTGCTTGCCGGTGAGAAGCCCGGCATCGTCGCCGCCGCGCATCCGACCGCGTCGGTGGCCTGGGCGGCGCTGGCCGAGCGGGCACTGGCCGACGACCAGGCCATCACCGCCTACGCCTACGCGCGCACCGGCTACCACCGCGGGCTGGACCAGCTGCGCAGGAACGGCTGGAAGGGCTTCGGCCCGGTGCCCTACGCGCACGAACCCAACCGCGGCTTCCTGCGGTGTGTGGCGGCCCTGGCGCGCGCCGCCGACACGATCGGCGAAACCGACGAATACTCGCGGTGCCTGGACTTGCTCGACGATTGCGACCCCGAGGCCCGCAAAGCGCTCGGGCTCGGTTAGAAGCTGTCCGAACAGTCGGTGTCGTCGGGGCAGTCGATCTGAACGGTGGCGTGCTCGAGTCCGCGAGCCGAGAGCACCGCACGAGCGTCATGCAGCACCCGGGCGGAGTCGCCGGCGCTGATCAGGTGTGCGGTGCACATGTCCTTGCCGGGCGACAACGTCCACACGTGCAGGTCGTGCACGTCGATCACTCCCTCGACGGCACTGAGCGCGGCGCGCAGTTCCTCGACGTCGATGTGGGTCGGCGACGATTCGGAGAGGATCCGCAGCGCGTCGCGGGCGAGCGAAACGGCCCGGGGCAGCACCCAGAGGGCGACCAGCACGGCCACCACCACGTCGGCGTAGGGCCAGTGCGTCGTCACGGTGACCACGCCGGCGATCAGCACCCCCAGGCTGCCGACGGTGTCGGCGACGACCTCCATGTAGGCGCCCTTGACCGCCAGGCTGCCCGACGAGTGGGAACGCAGCAGCAGGGCGACGCCGAAGTTGGCGGCCAGCCCGGCGAGAGCGACCACGATCATCGGCACGCCGGGGACGGCGGGAGCTTCGCTGAGCCGCTGGATGGCTTCGTAGAGGATGAATACCGCGACGCCGATCAGCAGCGCCGCGTTGGCGACGGCGGTGAATACCTCGGCGCGATGCCAGCCGTAGGTGCGGGCGGGCGACGAGCTGCCGCGACGGGCCAGCGTGACGGCGGCCAGCCCCATGAACACGGCGACGACATCGGTCAGCATGTGGCCGGCGTCGGCCAGTAGCGCGATCGAGTTGATCAGCAACGAGGTGACCAGCTCCACCACGAAGAAGGCCG
This sequence comes from uncultured Actinomycetota bacterium, assembly GCA_963849935.1. Lineage (GTDB taxonomy): Bacteria > Actinomycetota > Actinomycetes > Mycobacteriales > Mycobacteriaceae > Mycobacterium. Next base: position 136,631 of record CAWKJQ010000015.1, on the reverse strand, counting down.
CCAGAATCGCGGCGGCCAGGATCATGCGCGGGATCAGCCGAGCGTCGTCCGTCTCGGCCGGGGTGTGGTTGTGGCCTGCGCCCATGAGGCGAAATATATGCGCAACGGCGCATATATGGCAAGGTTCAGAACCAACGGCTCCAGAATCGGGTCAGCGCATTGCCCCAGCCCACCAGCACATCCGGCACACCGGACAGGTCGAACAGCGACAAGACGAGCCCGAAGAACCATTGGTTGAGCACCGGCGCCAGCAGCAACACCAGCAGGATCACGAAGCCCCACTGCTTGGCCGGCGCCAGCGCCCGCTGGGTCTCGCGACTCAGATGCGGTTCCAGGGCGTCGTATCCGTCCAGGCCCGGGATGGGTAGCAGATTCAGCAGCACGGCGGTGAGCTGAAGGAACGCCAGGAACGCCACCCCGGCCCACAGCACTGCGTGCGTCGGGTCGAAGAACAACCGCGTCAGCACCAGCAGCAGCACCGCGATCACCAGGTTCGCGGCGGGGCCCGCCAGGCTGACCAGGGTGCGTCGGGCGGGCGTCATGAACCAGGTCCGCACGTAGACCGCCGCACCCGGCAGACCGATCCCGCCGAGCAGGATGATCACCATCGGCAGCAGCAGTGACAGGGCGGGATGGCTGTAGCGGCGCGGGTCCAGCGTCAGGTAGCCGCGCACGGCGGCGTCGTGGTCGCCGAACCGCCAGGCGGTCACCGCGTGCCCGAATTCGTGCAGGCACAGCGACACCAGCCAGCCGGCGATCACGAAGATGAACACGCCGGCATAGGCCACTGGCCGCGTGCTGATCCCGGCCGACCAGGCCAACGCGGCCCCGACGCCCGTCAATCCGATCAGGCCCAAGAAGATCGGGCTGGGCCGTACCGATTCGTGCTGGGAGGCGCGGAAGCTCACCGGTCGAAACTAGCGGACCAGCCGCCACCCTTCGATGTGGCGGTAGAACGCCGAGCGGCTGGCCGCCCGGGGCGCGGGAACACCGTCACGCAGCACCGCGACTCCCGTGCTGCCCAGCTGGGCCGCCCGGCCGGTGACCCACCTGCGCCACAGGCGCCCGAGGCCCCGGCCTTCGACCGTCGCGCGCAGGCCGGGCGAAGCCAGCATCGGTTCGATCCACACGCCGGAGACGTCGCCGTCGAACAGCGTCGTGTCGTCAACCACCGCCTCGCCATGGAGGGACCGTGCGTCATCCGGCGGCGCCCAGGTTGCCCGGGCGACGATCACCGACCCTGTCTCGTCGCGGATCAGCGTCGCCCGCCGCGCCGAACCGCGCCTGGCCCGCCGCGCGGCCCGGCTTCCGGCCGGCAACCGGTAGATCCGGGTTGCCCGGGTGCGCCGGCGCGGCACGTAGGCCACCTCGACGTCGAGCCGCTCGGCGCGCAGCAACCGCGTCAGCACCGCGGCGAGGTCGGCGTCGCCGCCCACCACCACCAGCCGCCGGTATGGGCCGACGGCAGCATCGATGGCCTCGGAGTCGCGGGCGCCGGCGGCCCGGTGGATGGGCAGCCCCACCAGCGGCCGTGGCACGCGACGGTCGCCGAATACCACCACCGCCGAGTCGGCGATGTTGGCACCCGCCTGCACCGGCTGTGTCATGCCTGTCCGGCCACCCCCTGGCTTAAGCTGATTTGCCCGGCTCTGCCGGCCACCGGCGGCCCGCCTGGTCGCCAGGCTAGGGTGGGTCACCGGCTGGACCACAATACGCAGGCGAGATCAGGTGGGAGCGTGTCATGCCGGCAATCGTCCTCATCGGCGCCCAATGGGGCGACGAGGGCAAAGGTAAGGCCACCGATTTGCTCGGTGGGCGCGTTCAGTGGGTGGTGCGTTACCAGGGCGGCAACAACGCCGGGCACACCGTCGTCTTGCCCACCGGCGAGAACTTCGCGCTGCACCTGATCCCGTCGGGGGTGCTGACCCCGGGTGTCACCAACGTCATCGGCAACGGGGTGGTGGTCGACCCCGGCGTGCTGCTGGAGGAGCTCAAGGGCCTCGAGGACCGCGGCGTCGACACCTCCAGGCTGCTCATCTCCGCCGACGCGCACCTGCTGTTGCCCTACCACGTGGCCATCGACAAGGTCACCGAGCGCTACATGGGAAACAAGAAGATCGGCACCACCGGCCGCGGCATCGGCCCCTGTTACCAGGACAAGATCGCGCGCATCGGGATCCGGGTCGCCGACGTGCTCGACCCAGATGTGTTGACGCACAAGATCGAAGCCGCGCTCGAACTGAAAAACCAGATCCTGGTCAAGATCTACAACCGCAAGGCACTCGACCCGCACCAGGTGGTCGACGCCCTGCTGGCGCAGGCCGAGGGTTTCCGGCACCGCATCGCCGACACCCGGCTGCTGCTCAACACCGCGCTGGAGGCCGGCGAAACCGTCCTGCTGGAAGGCTCACAGGGCACCCTGCTCGACGTGGACCACGGCACCTATCCCTATGTGACGTCGTCGAATCCGACGGCGGGCGGCGCGGCCGTGGGGTCGGGAATCGGTCCCACCCGGATCACCACCGTGCTGGGGATCCTCAAGGCCTACACCACCCGGGTGGGCTCCGGTCCGTTCCCCACCGAGCTGTTCGACGAGCACGGCGAATACCTGTCGAAGACGGGCGGCGAATTCGGGGTCACCACCGGCCGGCGCCGACGCTGCGGTTGGTTCGACGCCGTCATCGCCCGCTATGCCACCCGGGTCAACGGCATCACCGACTTCTTCCTGACCAAGCTCGACGTGCTGTCCAGCCTGGAAACGGTTCCGGTGTGCGTCGGCTACCGGATCGACGGGTCGCGCATCCACGAGATGCCGATGACGCAACGCGACCTGGGCCGCGCCGAGCCCGTCTACGAAGAGCTGCCCGGCTGGTGGGAGGACATCTCGCACGCACGGGAATTCGACGACCTGCCCGCGAAGGCGCGCGACTACGTGCTGCGGCTGGAAGAGCTTGCCGGAGCACATGTTTCATGCATCGGTGTGGGCCCCGGGCGCGAGCAGACGATCGTGCGCCGCGACGTTCTGGCAGCCCGCCCGTGACGGATGCCGCTCAGGATCCCAAAGACCTCGACCCCGAATACGAGCACCACGGCGGCTTCCCCGAATACGGAGTGGCCAGCCCGGGTCCGGGCTTCGGGCGATTCGTGGCGGCCATGCGGCGATTGCAGGACCTCGCCGTGTCGGCCGACCCCGACGACGATGTGTGGGACGACGCGGCCGATCGTGTCGCGGCGCTGACCGAGCTGCTGGGTCCGTTTCAGGCCGAGGTGGAAGGCCGCGCGCCCGCCGGGCGCACACCCGACCTGCCGGGCATGGGCAGCCTGCTGTTGCCGCCGTGGACGTTGACGCGCTACGAGCCCGACGGCTGCGAGATGCAGGGCCATTTCACCCGGTTTCACGTCGGAGGCAACCACGCGGTGCACGGCGGCGTGCTGCCGCTGTTGTTCGACCACATGTTCGGGATGGTCTCCCACGCCGCGTCGCGCCCGATCAGCCGGACGGCTTTTTTGCACGTCGACTATCGCAAGATCACCCCGATCGACGCGCCGCTGGTGGTACGGGGACGGGTCACCAGCACCGAGGGGCGCAAAGCGTTCGTGTCCGCGGAGTTGGTCGGCGCCGACGGCGCGCTGCTGGCCGAGGCCAACGGCCTGATGGTGCAGTTACTCCCAGGCCAGCCCTAGCGCGACGGCGCACCGCACGAACCGACCTATCCTTGAGCCGTGACTGACGGCGTGACCGACGGACGGGACGACGAAACGACGGCGCTCGTCGTACCCCAGCAACCTTCCGCGCGCGCCGAAGCCCGCCCCGCCGCCCCCGCCGACGGCAGGCCGACGGTGGTGCTCTTGGGTTCCGGCGAGATCAGCCGGGAGTTGGCGATCGACTTGGGGCGCCTGGGCGCCCGGGTGATCGCCGTCGACGCGCATCCGCACGCGCCCGCGCACGGGGTCGCCGACCAGGCGCTGGTGCTGCCGCTGAGCGACGCCGCCGAGCTGTCCGCGGCGCTGCAACGGCTGCAGCCCGACTTCGTGGTGACAGCGACCGACGCCGTCGCCGCCGGGGCCCTCGACGCCGTGGCCACCGGATCCCACGGGACGAGCCACCCCGAGCTGGTGCCCAGCGCCCGCGCGGTGCGGCTCAGCGCCGACCGTGAGGGCCTGCGCCGGCTGGCCGCCGACGAATTGGGGCTGCCCACCGCGCCGTTCTGGTTCGTCGGGTCGCCGGGCGAACTCGAGGCGGTGGGTGCGCACGCCGGATACCCGTTGTTGGTCAAGCCGGTGGTCGGGCACACGGGATCCCGGCAGTCAGTAGTGGCGCGCCGCGAAGACCTCGGGCCGGCCTGGCAGCGGGCTGTGGGCAGTCACCAGGGCCCCGGCCAGCCCCGGGTGCTGGCCGAAACCGTGGTCGAGGTCGAGCTTTACGTGACGCTGTTGGTGGTGCGCAGCGAAGGCCCGGCGGGCCCGGTGATCGAATTCTGCTCGCCCATCGGTCATCGCGGCTCCGACGGGCAGGTGCTGGAATCGTGGCAGCCGCAAAGGCTGACTGCGACGGCGACGGACGCCGCGAAGTCGATCGCCGCGCGGATCGTCAAGGCGCTGGGCGGGCGCGGCGTCTTCGCGGTCGAAATCATGGTCAACGGTGACGAGGTGTACTTCGCCGACGTCACGTCGCGCCCGACCGACAGCGCCTGGGTGACGCTGCGCAGTCAGCGGCTCTCCGCGTTCGAACTGCAGGCCCGCACGATCTTGGGGCTGCCGGTGGACACCATGATGGTTTCGCCGGCCGCCGCCCGCGCGATCGAGCAGGTCGGCTCCCACGACCCCGCCGCGCTGATCGGCGCGCTGAGTGTGCCCGAGAGTGACCTGCGCGTGGTCGGGCGCGGCTACCGGGCCCTGGCGACGGCGCCGAAGGTGGCGGCCGCAAGAGAACGCGCCGGCGAGGTCGCGGCCGCCTTGAACACTCGGGATTCACGCATGCCCGGAACCGCGGCGTCGGCCTCGTAGCCACGCGATCACCTCATACTTGTTGAATGTCAATTGATTTCGGCATCGTGCCGTATTGTGGGCGGCAGTCTCTGTCGAGCACTGCCCGGCCCGAAGATCGCAGCGGAATGCACAGTGGCCGATTGGGTATACATGCTGGATGACGTTCCACGCGTTCGTGCTCGGCGGGGGCGGCATGCTCGGCGCCGCCGAAGTAGGCATGGCGCGTGCACTGCTGGAGGCGGGAGTACAGCCAGAATTAGTGTGCGGCACCTCGGTTGGCGCGATCAACGGTGCGGCCATCGCCGCGGACCCGACACCTGAGGGCGCGCAACGGTTGTTGGAGATGTGGGAGGCGCTCGGCCGGACAGACATGTTCGGCGGTTCTCTGGTCGGCCGGCTCGCCGGCCTGGTGAGCCGCAGAACGGCGCTGCATGGCAATGGCGCTCTTCGCCGGATGCTGCAGGACCGCCTGCCGGCGAGGACATTCGAGGATCTCGCCGTGCCCTTCGAGTGTGTGGCGGCCAGCGTCGAGCGGGCCCGTGAGCACTGGTTCGACGAAGGGGAATTGGTCGAGCCCGTGCTCGCATCGTGCGCGCTGCCCGGCGTCTTCCCGCCGGTCCGTATCGGCAATGAGCACTTTTACGACGGCGGCCTGGTTAACAGCATCCCGCTGGGTAGGGCGGTCGCGCGGGGCGCGGACACCGTGTGGGTCTTGCATGTCGGGCGCCTGGAGGAGGATCTGGCCGCACCGCGATTTTTGTGGGAGGTCGCGTTCGTCGCCTTCGAGATCTCGCGGCGCCATCGGTTTCTCAGCGATCTCGAACGAGTGGGAACCGAAGTGGCGGTCCACGTGCTTCCGACCGGGTTGCCGCAGCGGTCCCCGGCGACGTGGTCGAACCTGCGCTACCGTGACACCCGCCGGATCGCGGGACGCGCCGAACTCGCCTATGACGCAACGCGCGATTACCTCGAGGCACGGCTATGAGGTTGCTGCGTCGCGTTTTCACGGTGCCGTTGGTGACCATTCTGATGGTTGCCCTCTTGGTGTCGGGGCCGCTGCTGCTGGCCGCCGCAGGCATCACGGGCCTTCTTACCCGGTCGAGTCGACTCCCCCGCACGGTCGGTGTACTCCTGGCGTACGCCCTCATCGAATTGCGCACGCTGGCAAGGCTTTTAGGTGGAAACCGTGACTGCGACCAACTCATGGAGGACATCCTCACATTCGTTTATGGCGCGGTGCGCAAGATTCTCGACGTCGAGGTCGTCCTCGACCCGGCCTCGACGAGCCCGAACGGGATCCCGCGCGATCAGCCGCTGATCGTGCTGTCACGCCATTGCGGTCCGGGAGACAGCGTGCTGGTGGCGTGGCTGCTGGTAATCGAATACCGGCTACAGCTAAGGATCGTGCTCAAATCCATCCTTCAGTGTGAGCCTGTACTCGACTTCGCCAGCGATTTGGGAGGCCTCTGCTTCCTCAGTCGCGGCGACCGCGCGCGCAGACAAATCCGCGATCTGGCCGAATCGCTCGTCGGCGGTCAGGCGATGCTGCTTTTCCCCGAGGGTGCGAACTTCAGTTGACCCCGATACCATGCGATCCAAGTCAGCTAATCGCGGCTTCGCGCTGCCCGCGTGCTTGCGGCAATCCCAGCGCCCGGCGCTTGACTGCGCCGCCGCCGCGGTGGCGGGCGCTCCGAACGCCAACATACTGTTGGTACCCATAACGGATTCTGCGCCGACGGGCGGGACCGACCCTGGTGGCAGCTACCCATTCATCGTCAGTTGCTCATCCGCACGGTTGTGTTGCCAGCCGCTCGTGTTCCATCGCCGGCTGGAATGGCCCTTGGCTCGAACGAACTTGGACACAGGTCGACGCCTGGGTCGCCGCTCACGCCGAGCGTTCCTAGGGCTGCGGTGGTCAAGCCCCCTGCGGGCGGAAGCACTCAGCGGGATAGTGTGGCTGACAACGTGTACGAACAACGAGGAAAACGAGCATGAGCACAGAGGGCGCACACTCCTACGCGGGAGACATCTCTCCCCTGGACGCATGGAAGCTGCTCAGCGACAACCCCAGCGCCGTGCTGGTCGACGTGCGGACCGACGCCGAATGGCGATTCGTCGGGGTCCCCGATCTGTCCAGCCTCGGGCGTGAGGTGTTGTTCCTGGAGTGGAATTCATCCGACGGACGCCGCAACGAGAAGTTCGCCGAGCAACTGCGCGAGCAGGTTGCGCCGTCGCAGGGCGAGGCGGAGCGTCCGGTGCTGTTCTTGTGTCGGTCCGGAAACCGTTCCATCGGCGCCGCCGAGGTCGCCACCGAGCTGGGGATCACACCGGCCTACAACATCCTGGACGGCTTCGAGGGCCAACTGGACGCCAACGGCCACCGGGGCGAAACCGGTTGGCGCGCAATTGGATTGCCCTGGAAACAGGGCTGAACCGACGATGACTCAGGCCGACGACAACTCCGTCCGCATACCCGCGGCGCTGCCCGAGGGAGTCAGCCAGGCCACCATCGGCGTGCGCGGCGGGTTGTTGCGATCGAATTTCGACGAGACCGCCGAGGCGATGTTTCTGACGTCGGGCTACGTCTACGAGTCGGCGGCAGTTGCGGAGGGGTCGTTCACCGGCGAGGTGGACCGCTTCGTCTACTCGCGCTACGGCAACCCGACCGTGTCGATGTTCGAGGAGCGGTTGCGCCTGCTCGAAGGTGCCCCGGCGGCCTTCGCCACCGCGAGCGGCATGGCCGCGGTGTTCACCTCGCTGGGCGCGCTGCTGGGCGCGGGCGACCGGCTGGTCGCCTCGCGCAGCCTGTTCGGCTCGTGTTTCGTGGTGTGCAACGAGATCCTGCCGCGGTGGGGCGTCGAAACCGTCTTCGTCGACGGCGACGACCTGGCGCAATGGGAGCAGGCGTTGTCGGTGCCCACCAATGCGGTGTTCTTCGAGACGCCGTCGAACCCCATGCAGTCGCTGGTGGACATCGCCGCGGTGTGCGAGCTTGCCCACGCCGCCGGCGCAAAAGTGGTGTTGGACAACGTGTTTGCGACGCCCCTTCTGCAGCAGGGCATTCCGCTCGGCGTTGACGTGGTGGTGTACTCCGGCACCAAGCACATCGACGGTCAGGGCCGGGTGCTCGGCGGGGCCATCCTGGGTGACAAGGAGTACATCGACGGCCCGGTGCAGAAACTGATGCGCCACACCGGCCCGGCGCTGAGCGCCTTCAACGCCTGGGTGCTGGTGAAAGGCCTTGAGACGATGGCGATCCGGGTGGAACACAGCAACAACTCGGCACTACCGGATCGCAGAATTCCTGGAGAACCATCCGGCGGTGAGTTGGGTCCGCTACCCGTATCTGTCCTCGCACCCGCAATACGACTTGGCCAAGCGCCAGATGTCCGGCGGGGGAACGGTGATCACCTTCGCGCTCGACTGCCCCGACGACAAGGCCAAGCAACGAGCCTTCGAGGTGCTGGACAAGCTGCAGCTGATCGACATCTCGAACAACCTCGGCGACGCCAAATCCCTTGTCACACATCCCGCGACGACCACGCACCGGGCGATGGGCCCGGAGGGTCGCGCGGCGATCGGGCTCGGTGACGGCGTGGTGCGCATCTCGGTCGGGCTGGAAGGCACCGACGATCTGATCGCCGACATCGATCGGGCGCTGAGCTAACCCGCCTGTTTCTCGGCCGCCTCGATGCGTTCGGCCGCCGCCAGGGATCCCTCTTGCGCTTGCTGCTCCACCCAATCCACCACCGGGCGGGCATACATCATCTGGCTGGTGATGGCCATTTGGCCGCGCGTGCGACCCAGGAAGGAGATCCCCCAGGAGAACATGGCGGCGATGCGGTTGCGGTGGCCGACCAGGTAGTACAGGTGCAGCCCCAGCCACGCCAACCAGGCGATGAACCCGCCGAACTCCAGCTTGCCGACCTTCGCGACGGCGCTGTACCGCGAGATCAGCGCCATGCTGCCCTTGTCGAAGTACTTGAACGGCTTGCGGTTGGCGGGATCGTCGTGGCCCTTCACCGCCTACTTGATGAGCTTGGTGACGTAGTGCGCCCCCTGGATCGCGCCCTGCGCCATGCCGGGAACGTCGGGCACCGACATCAGGTCGCCGACGACGAAGACGTAAGGATGCCCCTTGACGGTGAGGTCGGGCTCGACGATCACCCTTCCGGCGCGGTCGGTCTCGGTTCCGTCGGATTGCTCGGCGAGCATCGCGCCCAGCGCGCTGGCCTGCACTCCCGCCGCCCACACCTTGCACGCACATTCGATGCGGCGCTCGCCGCCGTCCTTCTCCTTGATCGTGATGCCCATGTAGTCGACCGCGGTCACCATCGCGTTCAGCTGAACCTCGACATCCATCTTTTCCAGCCGCCGCTGCGCCTTGAGGCCGAGCTTGGGGCCCATCGGCGGTAGCACCGCGGGCGCCGCGTCGAGCAGGATGACGCGACATTCGCTGGGGGTGATCGTCCGGAATGCCCCGGCCAGGGTCCGCTCGGCGAGCTGGACGATCTCGCCGGCCAGCTCGACCCCGGTCGGCCCGGCGCCAACGACCACGAACGTCAGGCGGCGTTGCCGCTCGGCCGGGTCGGTGGCGACCTCGGCGGCCTCGAACGCGCCGAGGATGCGGGCCCGCAGCTCGAGGGCGTCGTCGACGCTTTTCATGCCGGGCGCGAAGGCCGCGTACTGGTCATTTCCGAAGTACGACTGCTGCGCGCCCGCAGCGACGATGAGGCTGTCGAACGGCGTCACCGTCTGCATGCCCATCAGGTGCGACGTGACCGTCTTCGCCGTCAGGTCGATCTCGCTGACGTCGCCCCACAGCACCCGGACGTTCTTCTGCCGCCGCAGGATCAGTCGGGTGGTCGGGGCGATGTCACCCTCGGACAGGATGCCGGTGGCTACTTGGTACAGCAACGGCTGGAACAGATGGGTCGTCGTCTTCGAGATCAGGGTGACGTCGACGTCGGCCCTTCTGAGTGCCCTGGCCGCGTTCAGCCCGCCGAATCCGCTTCCGATGATGACGACGTGATGACGCGACATGCTCACCCCTTCTGTTTAGAACGGCCACCCGTTGGAGTTGTCCTTGAATTTTCCGTTGACCGCGGTGCAGAAGTCGTCGGCGGTGCCGGCGAGCAAGACGTAATAGGTCTCGCCGCGGCGGCTCTCGAAGGTGTTGGGGGTGCTCCAACCGGAGTTGCAGAGCGCCATTCTGCGTACCGGCCGTGGCTCTGCGCCAGTTGGTCTTGGCGCAGGCGACCAGGCTGTCGACGTTCGGCGTGGCGCTCTTGGCCGCGACCACCATCGCGCCTCCCCATTGCCCGTCGCTGCGCCGATAGGCACGCGCCCCGAATCCGGCGTTGTTCGTCTGGCACGCCAGCGCCCGGCGCATCAGCGAGAAGGGCGCGGCCAGTTGCGAACTCGTGCTCGCGGCGGCGGTCGTGATGAATTGCGCGGCGTCCGAGCCGTCGACCTCCTGCACGTCAGGCTTGCCAAAGCTGAACAGCTGCTGGGCGATCCCGGCATTGCCGCCGCCGCCGATGATCGGCCCGCTGCCGCTGGAGGTCATGGCGGGCAGCGCGGCGGTGGGATCGGCGCCCGCCGTGGGCATGCCGGCGGCGGCGCCCAGGGCCAGCAGCGCGACCATGCTGCGAATGGGGCGGACGGTGAGTTCCATGACCCCTATTTCAGCACGCGCGCGTAGTCTGCGCGGCGGTCCTCGGCGATCAACCCGGTCAAACCTCAGATGCCCAGGTCCTTGGCGATGATCGTCTTCATGATCTCGTTGGTGCCGCCGTAGATGGTCTGAATGCGGGCGTCGACGAAGGCGCGCGCCACGCTGTATTCGCGCATGTAGCCGTACCCGCCGTGCAATTGCAGGCAGCGGTCGGCGGTGCGCACCTGCAGGTCGGTGGTCCACCACTTCAGCCGGGCGGCGCGCGCGGCGGTCAACTCACCCGCCAGGTGTTCGGCCAGGCAGTCGTCGAGATAGGTACGGGCGATGTCGATTTCGGTTGCGACTTCGGCGAGGACGAATTGGCTGTTCTGGAAGCTGGCGATCGGTGAGCCGAACGCCGTGCGGTCACGCACGTAGTCCAGCGTCTCGGCGAGGATGCCTTCGGCGGCGGCCACCGCGCCCACCCCGAGCGCGAGCCGCTCCTGGGGCAGGTTTTTCATCAGCTGGTAGAAACCCTTGCCCTCGTCTTCGAGCAGATTGGCCCTTGGCACCCGCATATCGGTGAAGGTGAGCTCGCTGGTGTCCTGGGCGTGCAGGCCGATCTTCTCCAGGTTGCGGCCGCGGGAGAAGCCGGGAGTGGCGGGGTCGACGACCAGCAGCGACAGCCCTTGGTGGCGGTCCGGCGAGGTGCGCACCGCGATGACGAAGAGATCGCCGATCTGCCCGTTGGAGATGAACGTCTTGGCGCCGTTGACGACGTAGTCGTCACCGTCGCGCACCGCCGTCGTGCGGATCCCGGCCAGATCGCTGCCGGTGCCGGGCTCGGTCATCGCGATGGCAGCACCGTCTCGCCGGTGACCACGCCGGGCAGCCAGCGCTGCTGCTGCTCGGGGGTGGTCAGATCGGTGAGATAGGGCAGCACCACGTCGTTTTGCAGCGTGAAGGCGATGGCTTCGGCGGCCGCGCCCGCGCGCTGCAACTCGTCGATGACGATCGCGTTGTAGCGGAAGTCGGCCACCCCCGGGCCGCCGAGATGCTCGGGCACCGAAAAGCCCAGCAGCCCAAGCTTGCCCGCTTCGATGAACAGCGAGCGATCCCACTGGCCGTCCCGTTCCCAGGTCTCGTGCTTGGGCACGACCGACCGCCGCACGAAATCGCGTACCAGTTCCCGGAACTGGTGATGCTCGGACGTGTACTCCAGGCGTGCGGCCATCGGTGCTCCTGTCAGCGGAAGGCGTCGCTGCCGGTGAACGCCTGCCCGAGGACGAGCTGGTGCATCTCCGGCGTGCCCTCGTACGTCAGCACCGATTCCAGGTTGACCATGTGCCGGATGACGGGGTATTCCAGCGATATTCCGTTGCCGCCCAATATGGTTCGTGCGGTCCGGCAGATCTTGATCGCCTCGCGGGTGTTGTTGAGCTTGCCGAAGCTGACCTGCTCGGGACGCAGCCCGACGCTGTCCTTGAGGCGGCCCAGGTGCAGCGACAGCAGCTGGCCCTTGTGCAGCTCGACCGCCATGTCGACGAGCTTGGCCTGGGTCAGCTGGAAGCCGGCGATGGGGCGGCCGAACTGGGTGCGCTGCGTCGAGTAATCCAGTGCCGCCTGCCAGGCCGAGCGAGCCGCTCCCATGGAGCCCCAGATGATTCCGTAGCGGGCCTCGGACAGGCACGACAGCGGTCCGCGCAGCCCCTTGGCCTCGGGCAGCATCGCCTCGGCCGGCACCCGCACGTCGTCGAGCACCAGCTCACTGGTGATCGAGGCCCGCAGCGACAGCTTGTGGTGAATCGTGTTGGCGCTGAATCCCGGCGTCTTGGTCGGCACGATGAAACCACGGATCCCGTCGTCGGTGGCGGCCCAGACGACCGCGACGTCGGCGACCGAGCCGTTGGTGATCCACAACTTGCGGCCGTTGAGCACCCAGTCCGAACCATCTTGGCGCGCACGGGTTTTCATCGCGGCAGGATCGGAGCCGACGTCGGGTTCGGTCAGCCCGAAGCAGCCGAGCAGCTCGCCGGTGGCCATGCCGGGCAGCCATTCCTGCTTCTGCTCCTCGGACCCGAAGTTCCAGATCGCGAACATGGCCAATGAGCCCTGGACCGACACCATCGACCGGAGGCCGGAGTCGGCGGCCTCCAGCTCCACGCACGCCAGCCCGTAGTGCACGGCCGAGGCGCCGCCGCAGCCGTACCCGTCCAGGTGCATCCCCAGCAGGCCGAGCTGGCCGAACCCCTTAGCCAGTTCGCGGACCGGAAGGTCGCCGATCTCGAACCACTCCGCGACGTGCGGGAGAACATGCTCGGCGCAGAACTCCCGCACGGTGTCGCGCACCGCAAGCTCATCGCTGGACAGCGACGCGTCGAGGCCGAGCGGGTCGTCGCGGTCGAAAGCGGGTGGTGTCTTAGCGCTCATGTGATCAGCCTGCCATCGTCAGGCACCGTCCCGGTAGTCTGCCTGCATGCTTAGGCTCCAGCGGCCGGCCTGGCTCGCGGTGGATGTCGTCGGTGTGCTGCGTGTTCTGCGCCGTGGGGCGCCGCAGCCACGACGAAGGTCTCAATGTCACCGGCATCGCCGTGACGGCGTGGCCGTTTCTCACCGGCACCGTCGTCGGGTGGCTGGTCTCCCGCGGGTGGCGGCGGCCGACCGCCGTCGCGCCCACCGGTGTGGTCGTGTGGTTGTGCACCGTGGTGATCGGCATGCTGCTGCGCAAGGCGACGCTCCGCGGGCGTGGCGGCAAGTTTCGTGGTGGTCGCGACGACCGTCACCGCGCTGCTGTTACTGGGCTGGCGGGTGGCCGCCGGGCTGACCCTGCGGCGTCGCACCAGCGTCTGAGGCGACCATGGTGCGAGACGGCCGACGTGGCGGTGACCGCAACATTCGGTGCGGCTGCGCGGGCGGTGGCCACCAACAAGGGCCTGCTGAACGATCCGTTCGCCGAGCCGCTGCTGTGCGCCGTCGGGATCGACTACCTCACCCGGGCGATCGAAGATCGCGTGTTCGCGGAAGACGAGGGCGACGACCCGGCGATGACGGCGCTGATGGATGCGCTGGCGGCGTATACGCGGTTCGTGGACGAGTTCCTGGCCGAGCGCCGGCCGGGCGGGAATCCGGCAGGTCGTGATCCTGGCGTCGGGTCTGGACACCCGGCCGTACCGGCTGTGGTGGCCGCGGGGGACCACGGTGTACGAGATCGACCGGCCGCGGGTGCTCGATTTCAAGGCCGAGGTGTTGCGCGGGCTGGACGCCGGATTGGCCACGCACCGCTGTGCGATCGGCATTGAGCTGGGCCAGGATTGGCCGGCGGCGCTGCGCCGGGTCGGGTTCGACGCCGCGCAGCCCGCAGTCTGGGTCGCCGAGCAGTTGCTCGTCGGGTATCTGCCGCCCGCTGAGCAGAATCGATTGCTGGACGGCATCACCGCCTCGAGTGCTCCGGGTAGCCGGTTCACCGCCGATCACATGCCCACCTGGAATCCGATTCAGCTCGGGGCCGAGCGCGCTTTCGTCGACGGGTGGCGGCAACGCGGCCTGGACGTCGACCTGGCCAGCCTGACCTATCCTGGCGAATACCATTATGTGCCAGATTATTTGGCGTCTAAAGGTTGGGAACCGTCGGGGCGGACCAGCGCCGAGCTGCTGGGTGCGATGGGGCTGGGCAGGCGGCGACGGACCGGACCCGGCGACGCGGAGTTCATTCCGGAATACGTCACCGCGACACGCGTTTGAGCTTTGGTGATGCCGGAATCAAGCCCGCGCACGGCCAACTGCGGTTCGTGTCGGCCACTCACGACGACCCGCTGGCACAACCGCTGCTGGCCGAACTGGCCGTCGAATATGCGCAGCGTTACGGCGGCACGCCGAGCACCCACCTGACCTGGCTGCCCGTGCCCCAGGCCGAATTGGCCCCGCCGGACGGCGGCTTGCTGATCGGCGTGGTGGACAACGTGCCGGTGACCGGCGGAGCGTTTCGCCGCTATGACGCCCACACCGCCGAGCTGAAACGGATTTGGACCGACGGCGCGCATCGGCGACGCGGCTACGCCAGGGCGCTGCTAGCGGCGCTGGAGGCCGAAACCCTGGCGCGGGGGTATCGGCGGCTCTACCTGATCACCGGCAACCGGCAGCCCGAGGCCGAGGCGCTGTATGACGCAACGGGATATGTCCGCGTACAGCCGGACCCACTGCCGTCCTGGGGCCCGTTTCTTCCGATCGCATTCGAGAAGTGGCTGGCGTGAAATAGGCGCCATCGCAACCGGTTTCATCGAATATGAATCTCTCAACTCAGCTAGCGGAGGTGCTAGCACGTTTGGGAGTCACACCATAGGAACTTTGATGATGCCGATGTGGTTGGTGTGGCGATGATCGCCCGCATTCATTTCCCGCCGGCCAACGAGGCGGCCCGCGCGGTCGCTTCCCGGATGGGCCCGCGCCACGCGTCGCCGTGCCCGGGCAACAAGACCTCGGTGTCCAGCAGGGCCAGCGCATCCAGGCTGCGCAGTGAATCCTGCTGGCTGTGGCTGAACACCGCGGGCAGCAGCTGCGGCCCACCACGGCGCAGCAGCGGGTGCCCGGTGATCAGCGCGTCGCCGCTGACCAGCACCCCGTCCACCACGTACGAGCAGTGCCCGCTGGTGTGCCCGGGGGTGAACACGGCACTGGGATGACCCGGCAGCGCGGCTGCCACGTCGGCGGTCAGCGGCCGGGTGGACGGGATACCGTCGCGAATCAGGCCGCCGCTGCGCAGCACGTGCAGCCCCCAGCGCGCCCAGCGTGGCCGCCAAATGCGCAGTGCGACATCGAAAACCGACGCCTGCTCCAGGTACTCCCGCTTGGCGTGGCCCACCTCCTCGGCGTGGCAGTACACGGCGGTGCCGTATTCCTTGGCGAGACAGATCGCGGAGCCCAGGTGGTCGATGTGGGCGTGCGTGAGCAGGACCGCGCGGACGTCGCCGGGTCCATAGCTCAGCTCCCGCAGCGACGACAGCACGGCCTCGCGGTCACCGGGATATCCGGCGTCGATCAGCAGCACGCCGGTGCCGTCGACGACCAGCGTCCAGTTAACAGCCTCGCCCTGCGCGAGGTAGACCGTGTCGGTCACTTGGACGAGAGTTGGCGCCGATCCCATGCCGGCGAGTGTAGAAGCCGGGCCGCGGCGGGTCGCGACCGTGCGCACAGGAGTAGAAAAGACTCGTGGCTGAACTGAAACTCGGATACAAAGCGTCCGCTGAACAATTTGCACCGCGCGAGCTCGTCGAACTGGCTGTCGCCGCCGAAGGGCACGGCATGGACAGCGCCACCGTCAGTGACCACTTCCAGCCGTGGCGGCACAAGGGCGGACACGCGCCGTTCTCGCTGGCCTGGATGACCGCCGTCGGCGAGCGGACCGAGAGGCTGGTGCTGGGCACCTCGGTGCTCACCCCGACCTTCCGGTACAACCCCGCCGTCATCGCGCAGGCGTTCGCCACGATGGGATGCCTGTATCCGGATCGGATTTTCCTCGGCGTCGGCACCGGCGAATCGCTCAACGAGATAGCCACCGGATACGAGGGCGAGTGGCCGGAGTTCAAGGAGCGCTATGCCCGGCTGCGCGAATCGGTGCGGCTGATGCGCGAACTATGGCTGGGCGATCGGGTCGACTTCGAGGGCGAGTACTACCACACCAAGGGCGCCTCCATCTACGACGTGCCCGAGGGCGGCATACCGATCTACATCGCCGCGGGCGGCCCGCAGGTGGCCAAGTACGCGGGTCGCGCCGGCGACGGCTTCATCTGCACCTCCGGCAAGGGCGAGGAGCTGTACAAGGACAAGTTGATGCCCGCGATGAAGGAGGGCGCGGAGGCGGCCGGGAAGAATCCCGACGACGTCGACCGGATGATCGAAATCAAGATCTCCTACGACACCGACCCGGACAAGGCGCTGGAGAACACCCGGTTCTGGGCGCCGCTGTCGCTGACGGCCGAGCAGAAGACCAGCATCCACGACCCGCTGGAGATGGAGAAGGCCGCCGACGAGCTGCCCATCGAGCAGGTCGCCAAGCGCTGGATCGTGGCGTCCGATCCCGACGAGGCGGTCGAAAAGGTGGGCCAGTACGTGAAATGGGGCCTCAACCATCTGGTGTTCCACGCGCCCGGCCACGACCAGCGCCGGTTCCTGGAGCTGTTCGAGAAGGACCTGGCGCCGCGGCTGCGGCGGCTGGCCTGAGAGGCGGGCGAATGGTCTCCGGCGCAGTGTCAGTTCAGTGACAGCGATCTACATCGCCGCCCCCGAGCCGGAGACAGGCAAGTCGACGATCGCGCTGGGGCTGCTGCACCGGTTGACCGCTACCGTCGCCAAAGTCGGTGTGTTTCGGCCGATTACGCGCTCTGACGGCGACGAACGCGACTACATCCTGGAACTGTTGCTGACGCGGACCACCGCCGGCCTGCCGTACGAGCAGTGCGTCGGCGTCACCTATCAGCAGCTGCACGCCGACGGTGACGGCGCGATCGCCGCCATCGTCGACGCCTACCACGCGGTGGCCGAGGCGTGTGACGTGGTAGTGATCGTCGGCAGCGACTACACGGACGTGGCCAGGCCCGCGGAGCTTTCGACCAACGCGCGGATCGCGGTCAATCTCGGTGCGCCGCTGCTGCTGACGGTCAGCGGCAAGGGTCGCACGGCCGCCGAGATCGCCAGCGTCGTCGACGTCTGCCTGGCCGAGCTGGACGCCCAGCACGCCCACACCGCGGCGGTGGTGGCCAACCGCTGCGAGCCGGGGGAGCTGCGCGAGATCGCCGAAGCCCTGCGCAGATTCGCCCAGCGCAGCTACGTGCTACCCGAAGAGCCGCTGCTGTCCGCGCCGACGGTGGCCGAGCTGGAAAAGGCGGTCGGCGGCACGCCGGTCAGCGGTGAACAGTCACTGCGCGACCGCGAGGTCACCGGCGTGCTGGTCGCCGGAATGACCGCCGATCACGTCCTGGAACGGCTGCGCGACGGAATGGCGGTGATCACCCCCGGTGACCGATCGGACGTGGTGCTTGCGGTCGCCAGTGCCCATGCCGCGGAAGGCTTTCCGTCGCTGTCGTGCATCGTGCTCAACGGGGGCTTTCAGCTGCACCCGTCCATCGCCGCCCTGGTCGCCGGACTTCGGCTGCGCCTGCCCATCGTCGCCACCGCACTGGGCACCTACGACACCGCCAGCGCGGCGGCGTCGGCCCGGGGCAGGGTCACCGCTAGCTCGCAGCGCAAGATCGACACCGCACTCGAGTTGATGGACAGTCACGTCGACACCACGGATCTGCTGGCGCAGCTTGCTATTCCGATTCCCACCGTGGTCACGCCGCAGATGTTCATTCACCAGCTGACGCTGCAGGCCCGTTCGGACCGCAAGCACATCGTGCTTCCCGAGGGCGATGACGACCGCATCCTGCGGTCCGCCGGCCGGGTCCTGCAGCGCCGCGTCGCCGACCTGACCATCCTGGGTGACGAGGCCCGAATCCGCCAGCGCGCAGGGGAGCTCGGGGTGGACCTGGGCGACGTCACGGTGATCGATCCGCGGATCAGCCCGCTGCTCGACGAGTTCGCCGACCTTTACGCCGAGTTACGCAGGGCGAAGGGCATCACGGTCGAGCAGGCCCGCGAGGCCATGCGTGACGCCACGTATTTCGGCACCATGCTGGTGCACAACTCCCATGTCGACGGCATGGTGTCCGGCGCCGCGCACACCACGGCGCATACCGTCCGGCCGGCATTCGAGATCATCAAGACGGTGCCGGATGTCTCGACGGTGTCCAGCATCTTCTTGATGTGCCTGCCCGATCGGGTGCTGGCCTACGGCGACTGCGCGATCATCCCGAATCCGACGCCGGAGCAGCTGGCCGACATCGCGATCTCGTCGGCGCGCACCGCCGCGAAGTTCGGCATTGAACCGCGGGTGGCGATGCTGTCGTACTCCACCGGAGACTCCGGTACTGGTGCTGACGTCGACAAGGTAAGGAAAGCAACGGAATTGGTGAGGACACGCAACCCCGCCCTGCCGGTGGAGGGACCCATCCAGTATGACGCCGCGATCGATCCGTCGGTCGCCGCCACAAAACTGCGCGACTCGCCGGTGGCCGGACGCGCCACGGTGCTGATCTTCCCCGATCTCAATACCGGTAACAACACCTACAAAGCGGTGCAGCGCAGTGCCGGAGCGCTTGCCATCGGGCCTGTGCTGCAGGGCCTGCGCAAGCCGGTGAACGACCTGTCGCGAGGCGCGTTGGTCGAAGACATCGTCAACACCGTGGCCATCACCGCGATACAGGCGCAGGGCCGGCCGTGACACAAACCGATGACGCGCGCCTGGTATTGGTGATCAACTCCGGTTCATCTTCTCTGAAATACCAAGTGGTCGACCCTGATTCGGGCGCTGCGCGGGCTACCGGCCTCGTGGAGCAGATCGGGGAGGAATCGTCGTCGGTTCCCGACCACGAGGCCGCGCTGCGTCGCGCCTTCGACACGCTGGCCGGTGACGGCATCGACCTGAAGACCAGCGGCATCGTCGCGGTGGGTCATCGAGTGGTGCACGGCGGCAATACCTTTTATCGGCCCACCCTGCTGGACGACGCGGTGATCGACAGGCTGCACAAACTGTCGGAGTTGGCCCCGCTGCACAACCCGCCCGCGCTCCAGGGAATCGAGGTCGCGCGAAAACTGCTGCCCGATATCGCCCACATCGCGGTCTTCGACACCGGATTCTTCCACGACATGCCGCCCGCGGCGGCCACCTACGCGATCGACCGCGACCTGGCCCAGCAGTACCAGATCCGCCGGTACGGATTCCACGGCACGTCGCACCGCTACGTCAGCGAGCAGGCCGCCGCGTTCCTGGACCGATCGGTCGGCGGCGTGAAACAGATTGTGCTGCACCTGGGTAATGGTTGCTCCGCTTCGGCGATCGCCGGCAGCCGGCCCCTGGACACGTCGATGGGCCTGACGCCGCTCGAAGGTCTGGTGATGGGCACGCGCAGCGGCGATATCGATCCCAGCGTCGTCGGCTATCTGTCGCACGCCGCAAAGATGAGCGTCGACGATGTCGAGTTCATGCTCAATCAGCGCTCCGGGGTGTTGGGGCTGTCCGGTCAGCGCGACTTTCGCCGGCTGCGGACGCTGATCGAATCCGGTGATGCGTCAGCGCAATTGGCGTACAGCGTGTTTACGCATCGGTTGCGCAAGTACATCGGTGCCTACCTGGCGGTGCTCGGGCACACCGATGTCATCAGCTTCACCGCCGGGATCGGCGAGAACGACCCGGCGGTGCGCCGCGACGCGGTCGCAGGCATGGAGGAACTGGGCATCGTGCTCGATGAGCGCCGCAACCTCGGCGGCGGCAAGGGTGCGCGTCAGATCTCCACCGACGATTCGCCGATCGCCGTGCTGGTGGTTCCGACCAACGAAGAGCTGGCCATCGCCCACGACTGCGTGCGCGTGCTCGCGTCGTAGCCGATTATCCGGAGAGTCGACGAGCCCTGTGGATCGCGGAACTCGCGGACTGCGGTTGACGTGCCATGGTTCGCGGCATGAGGCAAGTGCCGTTCATCGGCAGCGAGGAGCTGGCGTCGGAAAGGCTGAGTCGCCACCAGCTGCGGGCGGCCTACAGTGCGCTGTTTCCGGACGTCTACGTGCCCCAGCATGTGGAGCCGTCACTGCGGGTGCGGATTCGCGCGGCGTGGTTGTGGTCGGATCGCAGGGCGGTCGTCGCGGGAGCGGCCGCGGCGGCGCTGCACGGCGCCCGCTGGATTCCCGACGGTGTTCCGGTCGAGCTGATTCACGCCAACACCCGCCCGCCGGACGGGGTGCTGACGCGTCGGGAAACGTTGGGTACCGGCGAGACTCAGGTTCTCGACGGCCTGCCTGTCACTTCCCCGGAGCGAACCGCCTTCGACATCGGCCGGCGGGGTGCGGTGCGCTCGGCCGTCGTGCGGCTCGACGCGCTGTCCCGCGCAACGGGTTTCAAGGTCGAGGATGTGTTGCGGGTCGCGATGGCACACCCGCGCTCGCGCGGGCTGCGGCGATTGGAGGCCGCGCTGGAGTTGGTCGACGCGGGTGCCCAGTCGCCGCGGGAGAGCTACCTGCGGCTGCTTCTCATCGATGCGGGTCTGCCCCGGCCGCAGACCCAGGTTCCGGTGCTGGGGGTCGACGGCCTGCCGGTCGCCTACCTGGACATGGGCTGGCCGGAGTCGATGGTCGCCGTGGAGTATGACGGCGACCAACACCGCAGCGACCGACGGCAATACGTCAAAGACATTCAACGGATGGAGATGCTCGAGCAGATCGGGTGGGCGATCGTCCGGGTCGTCGCGGAGGACCCGCCGGCCGCTATCGTCCGGCGCGTGCGGGCGGCGCTGACGAAATCAAATGAGCGTTCGCGGTTTTCAGTGTGAATCCTTGGCTTTCGGCGTGAATCCACGGCGGGGTTTGTCGGCCTGTCGCCGCCCAGGATTCACACTGAAAGCCCAGGATTCACCCTCGACGGGGAGAGCCGCGACGGGCCGGAAGCGATAGCGCCCCTGAACGCAAAGCCTAGAACGTGCTGGCGGGGCGAACCCTGTTCGCCATGTCCACCAGCGCATAGCGGTGCCGCTGCGTGGGGGCAACGCGGGCGAGGCTGCGCAGCGACGCCTCGACGCCCAGCCGCAAACCGTGCTCGGTGAACGGGAAACCGAGGATGTGGTTGGTGCTGGCCTTGTTGTCCTCCAGCCAGTCCATCGCGCAGCCCAGCACCAGCGCGCGGATCTGCAGCACGCGGGGTTCGGTGGGCGGCAGCGCCTCCACCCGCCGGGCCGCGTCGCGGATGTCCTCTTCGGTGATCTCGCTCTTGGTCCGGCCGGACAACAACGTCACCGCGCTGGTCAGTCGCGCGGTGGTGAAGTGTCGGGAGCTGGCCGGCACCTCGTCCAGCGTGCGCACCGCAGCGGCCCGATCCCCTTCGGCGGACAGCGTTCTGGCCAACCCGAACGCCGCCGAGATTACGCCGTCGTTGGTCTTCCACACCGTCTCGTAGAACTTGTGGTCGTCGACGTCACCGGCGAGTTCGGCGGTGGCGGCCAGCGCCAGCTTGGGCGCCAGCTCCCCGGGGAACGTGTCCAGCACCTCGATGAAATGCGTTGTGGCCGAATCGTAGTCGCCGGTGAGCAGCTCGGCGACGGCCTTGTACCACACCAGCCGCCATTGCCAGCCCACCCGCTCGGCCAGGTCGTCGAGCTTGCGGGTGGCCTTGGCCACGTCACCGAGGTCCAGCAGAGCGCGGACCTCCATCAGCGGTAGCTCCACCGACTCGGACACCTCGACACCGTCGGCGTCCAGCGTTCCGTGCCGGGCCGCGCGCAACGAATCCAGCGTCTGCACCGGCTGGGACAGCACCGTCGCCTGCAGGACCGGAGCCGCGACATCGGTCGGATCCACCAGCGGCACTTGCAAAGCGGTCACGATCTCGCGGGCGGTCAACTTCTCCGAGTGGACCTGCCCGTCCAGGTACACGTCGGTGTGCGCGACGAGCAATTCCACCCCGAACGTCGAGCGGCTGGGGCTGAAGATGGTCGACAGGCCCGGCCGGGGGATCCCGCTGTCGTGCGCGACCACCTCGCGCAGCACGCCCAACAGTTGGGCGGACATCTCCTCGGTGCTGCAGAACCGGCGCCGCGGGTCGGCATCGGTGGCGCGGCGCAACAACCGCCGGAAGGAGTCGTAGGTGGTCAGCACCGGGTCGTCTTCGGGCAGGCCGTCGACGTAGCGCCCGTTGCGCGTTTGCAGGTTCAGCGTCAGCGCGGCCAGTGTGCGGCCCACCGTGTAGATGTCGGTGGCCACCGTCGGCCCGGTCCGAACAATCTCGGGCGCCTGGAAACCCGGTGTGCCGTAAAGGTATCCGAAAGAATTGATCCGCGACACCGCGCCCAGGTCGATCAGCTTGAGCTGCTCTTCGGTGAGCATGATGTTCTCCGGCTTCAGGTCGTTGTAGACCAGGCCGATGGAGTGCAGATAACTCAGCGCGGGCAGAATTTCCAGCAGGTAGGCGACGGCCTCGGCGACCGGAAGCTTCTCGCCCTTGCCGTGCTTGAGCGGCTGCCCGCCGACGTACTCCATGACGATGAGCCCGACCGGATTCCCGTGCTGATCCTTATGCTCGACGAAGTTGAAGATCTGCACGATCTGCGGGTGGACCACCTCGGCCAGAAACTGTCGTTCGGCCATCGCGATCGCCTGCGCCTCCGCGTCACCGGAGTGCACCAAACCTTTGAGCACCACCGGCCGGTCATTGACGTTGTGGTCTACCGCCAGATAAACCCAGCCAAGACCGCCGTGCGCGATGCAGCCCTTCACCTCGTACTGATTTGCCACGATATCGCCCGGATTGAGCTGTGGCAGAAACGAATACGGGCTGCCGCAGGATGGGCACCAACCCTCCGACGTCCCCTTGGCCTCCTCGCTGGACCGGCCCACGGGTTTCCCGCAGTTCCAGCAGAATCGCTTGGACTCCGGTACCACCGGATTGGTCATCAGGGCTTCGCGCGGATCGATGTCCCGTCCGCGCGGAATCTCGACCAGGCCACCGCCGAGGTGCCTGACCGCCGGGACCGATCGCGTCGCCAGCGTCAGGCGGTCCTGCGGGTCGGTGTCCAGGGCATTCAGCGCGATGTGCGGAAAGTCGTCGTCATCGTCATCGTCGTCGTCAAAGTCGGGACGGAACAGCGCCTGCGTGGCCTGCAGCCGCCCCGTCGCCGCGCCGCCGGCCTGGACGTCGGCCGGCTGGGTGCCCGGGCGCACGTCCTCCGAGCCGGTGTCCGGCTGCTCGGTCTGCTTGTCCGGCTCGGCCATCAGTCCAGATACCTCGGCGTGGGCGGGGCCGGCGCGGGGCCCAGCACGGTCAACCACTTGCGGTACAACGTGTTCCACGTACCGTCGCGGCGAATGCGTTCCAGGGTTCCGTTGACGAACCGCACCAGTCCGGTGTTGTTCAGGTTGACCCCGACGCCATAGGGCTGGGTGGCCATGTTGGGGCCCACGATGTGCAAATAGGGGTCCTCCTCGACCAGCCCGGCCAGGATCGAATCGTCGGTGCTGACCGCGTCGATCTCCCGCTGCTGCATCGCCACCAGGCAGTCGGCCCAGTTGACCACCGACACCACCACCGGCGGTGGATCGATCTGCTGGATCCGGTGCAGCGAGGTGGTGCCCTTGGCCACGCACACGCGCTTGCCCGACAGGTCGCTCACCTTGGTGATCGACGAGTCCCGCGGGGCCAGGATGCGCTGATTGGCGTCGAGGTAGACGGTCGAGAAGTTGACCTGCTTGCGCCGCTCGCACGTGATGGTCATGGTCTTGACCACGACGTCGACCTCGGCGTTCTGCAGCGCGGTGACCCGCTCGTCCGACGACAGGATCCGGTACTCGACATGTGACGGCGCCCCGAAGATGTCGCGCGCGATCTCGCCGGCGATGTCGACGTCGAAACCGGTGATCTCGCCGGTGATCGGGTCGCGGAAGCTGAACAGGTTGCTGCCGATGTCGAGTCCGACGATCAGGCGGCCGCGGGCGCGGATGTCGGCCACGGCCGCGTCCGCCTCCGCCTTGGTGGGGAAGGGCCGCAGGCTGGCCGTCAGGTCGCAGTCTGGATTCGGGCCGTCGGGCGGCAGCGGCGGCTGCGGCGGCAACTGCTGCATGCCGACCGGTGTCGGCGGCGGCAACGTCGGCACGCTGGCCACCCGCAGCGATTCGGTGTGCCCGCAACCCGCCAGCACCACCGCCGCGGCGGCGACGGTGCACGCCCGGCGGAGCAGGGACAGGCGGGTCATTATCGATACTCTTTCAGCCTCGGCCACAGGCCCAGCGCCACGGCGACGGCGGCGCCGAGGCTGAGCACCACGCCGCCCACCTGGGCGCCGGACAGCCCGCTGCGCGCGTTGATGACGTCGTTGCGCAGGGTGATGCGGCCCTGATCCATGGCTTTGGCCAGCTCGCCTTCCAGCTTGTCGAAGGCCGGGGTGGAATCTTCTTCACTGCTGCCCAGCGCCACCTGGGTCGCGGCCCGGTAGTTACCCACCGAGATGTAGGAGGTGATCCGGTCGTTGGCCTGCCGCCAGCGCAGCAGCAGCTGATTAGCGCCTTCCAGGTCCGGCTTGTCCACGGCGTCGCTGCGGGACATGTACTGGTCTAGCTGGCGGTGCATGGAATCGATGCGCTGGTAGAAAGACTGCTTGCGTTTCTCTTCGTCGCCGCGACGGATCAGCGACAGCGTCTCGTCGGCGCGCGCCTGCTGAGCGGTGATCGCGACATTGGTGACGGTCTTGAGGGATTCCGCGGCAGTGTCCTTCGCACTACGACTGGCAGTCGTAGAAATGGTCAGCGCAGTCCCAACCCAAACCACCATGACGAGAATAGCGAGTGCCCCCACCACGAGGCCCGGGTTGATTCGCCGTCGGGTGCGCCGCGCCAGCCAGCGGTGGGAGAACGCGCCGAAGATCACCGTGGCGCCGACCACCATGATGACCGGCGCCGGTATCTGCGTCGACGCCGTCGTTTCGGCGTCGACCCGTTCCGACGTCGCCTGATAAAGCCGTGCCGCGTCGGGCAGGATCGTCGACTGCATCAGCCCGGAGGCCTCCGACAGGTACGACGATCCGACGGGATTGCCCTCCCGGTTGTTGGTCCGGGCGATTTCGATCAGGCCGGTGTAGACGGCCAGCTCGGCGTTGATCCGGCCGAGAAGCTGCACCAGCGGTTCGTCGGTGAGCCCGCTCGAGGCCCGGGCGACGGCGACCGACGCGTCGGTGATGGCCTGCTCGTAGCGCTGGCGGACGCCCTGTGGTTCGGCTTCGGCGATGAATGCGGTGGCCGCCGCGGCGTCGGCCACCGACAGGGTGGTGTACAGCCGGCCGGCGGCGAACGACAGCGGCTCGGTGTGGTTGAGCACCGTGGTCAGCACCTGCTGCCGATGGTTGATGGTGGTCGACGTGGCGAAGGCGCTGATCCCGCCCAGCACGGCCAGCACTATGCCGATGGTCAAGATGCGACCCGGCGTCGTCGAGATGAACCACCAGCGTGGATGAGCCGGTTCGGCCGGTGACCGCGATCCCTGCGGCTCGGTCGACGGATGTGCCAGCTCAACCGTCACGTCTTATCAGCCCTCAATCTCTCGGCCACCGGATTCGCTGCACGGACCTCTCTAAGCGAAGTCTAAGAGCATGTTCGGGTGGATGGGTGGAGGCGGACGCAATTGGCGACGCCTCAATCAAGTCTGCATATCCTGAATCGGTGCAGGGCGACGGTGACGGCTGGGTGATCTCCGACAGCGGCGCCCATTACTGGGGCCGTTACGGCGCTGCGGGTTTGCTCCTGCGCGCACCGCAATCCGACGGAACGCCCGCGGTGCTGCTGCAACATCGCGCGGTGTGGAGTCACCAGGGCGGGACCTGGGGGCTGCCCGGCGGCGCCCGGGACAGCCACGAAACGCCTGAGGAGACGGCCGTCCGCGAAGCGAACGAGGAGGCCGGGCTGCTCGGTGAGCGGCTCGCCGTGCGCGCAACCGTGGTCACGGCCGAGGTCGCCGGCATGGCCGGCACGCAGTGGAGCTACACCACCGTCGTGGCCGACGCCGACGAGTTGCTGCACACCGTGCCCAACCGGGAAAGTGCCGAGATGCGCTGGGTCGCCGAAAGCGAGGTGGCCGACCTGCCGCTGCATCCCGGTTTCGCGGCAAGCTGGCAGCGGCTGCGCACCGTGCCGACGGTGTTGCCGCTGGACCACGGCGACGAGCGACGGCAATACCTGCCGCGCACGATCGAGATCGAGACCGGCGTCTTCGTCTGGTGCATGCCCGGCCCGCCGTTTCAGGCCGACCAAGCGCCCTCGCAGCTGACCCGCCGGATCAGCTCGCTGCTGCCAGCGCCGAACTGAGCCGTGCGGCCGCGGCCCGCGGGTCGGCGGCCGCGGTGATCGCCCGCACCACCACGATGCGCCGCGCACCGGCTTCGAGCACCTCCGGAAGCCGCCGCTCGTCGATGCCGCCGATCGCGAACCACGGCTTGGCGGTTCCCGACTCGGCGGCGACCCGCACCAGCGGCAGGCCGGGCGCCTCGCGGTCCGGCTTGGTGGGCGTGGGCCAGCAGGGCCCGACGCAGAAGTAGTCCGCTTCGCTGCGCGCCGCGGCGGCGGCCTGGTCGGCGCTGTGGGTGGACGAACCGAGCAGCACGTCCGGCCCGACGATGTCGCGCGCGATCCCCAGCGGCAGGTCGCCCTGCCCGAGGTGCAGCACATCGGCGCCGGCCGCGCGGGCGATGTCGGCGCGGTCGTTGACGGCGAACAGGGCGCCGTGCCGGCGCGCCGCGTCGGCCAGGATCTCGCACGCCGCCAGCTCGTCGCGCGCCTCCAGCGGCCCGAACCGCTGCTCACCGGCCGAACCTTTGTCGCGCAGCTGAATGATGTCGACGCCACCGGCCAGGGCGGCGTCGGCGAAGTCGGCCAGATCGCCACGCTCACGGCGCGCGTCGGTGCACAGATAGAGCCGCGCCGCGGCCAGAACGGATAGTCGTGTATCAAACGGACGCTGCACACCGAGACGCTAGCGCGCTAGCGTGGAGCCGAAGACAACCACTAGACACGGGAGTCCCGGGTAGTCGACTGACTGCGGGGCTGAGAGTGGGCACAGCCGGAGCCACCCGGACCTGCCCTTACCGTCACACCTGATCCGGATCATGCCGGCGAAGGGAGGCTCGAGAATGACCGGGATGCCCTCGGGGCCCCCGTTGGGGTCCCTGGCCGTCATCGGCGGCGGCGTCATCGGGCTCGCCGTGGCGCGCCGCGCCGCGCAGGCCGGGTGGTCGGTGCGGCTGCACCGCAGCGATCACAAGGGCGCATCCTGGGTCGCCGGCGGCATGCTGGCACCGCACAGCGAGGGCTGGCCCGGCGAGGAGCGGTTGTTGCGGCTGGGTTTGGAGTCGCTGCGGCTGTGGCGCGAGGGCGGTTTCCTGGACGGGTTGCCCGCCGAGGTGGTCACCGCGCGCGAGTCGCTGGTGGTGGCCGTCGACCGCGCCGACGTCGCCGACCTTCGCACCGTCGCGGAGTGGTTGTCCGCCCAGGGGCATCCGGTCGTTTGGGAGTCGGCGGCCCGCGAGGTCGAACCGCTGCTGGCGCAGGGCATCAGGCACGGCTTTCGGGCCCCCACCGAACTGGCCGTGGACAACAGGGCGGTGCTCGACGCGCTGGGCGCGCACTGCGAGCGCCTCGGGGTGGGCTGGGCGCCGCCGGTGCACGACTTGTCGCGGGTCGAGGCCGACGCGGTGGTGATCGCCAACGGCATCGACGCGCCGGCGTTGTGGCCGGGCCTGCCGGTGCGCCCGGTGAAGGGAGAAGTGCTGCGACTGCGGTGGCGCAAGGGTTGTCTGCCGTTGCCGCAGCGGGTTGTTCGCGCGCGTGTGCACGGACGGCAGGTGTACCTGGTGCCGCGCGCGGACGGGGTGGTCGTCGGTGCCACCCAGTACGAACACGGGCGCGACGTCGCCCCGGTCGTCTCGGGGGTGCGGGACCTGCTCGACGACGCGTGCGCGGTGCTGCCTGCGCTGGGCGAATACGAGCTGGCCGAATGCGCCGCCGGGCTGCGCCCGATGACACCCGACAATCTGCCGTTGGTGCATCGCCTGGACGCGCGCACGCTGGTGGCCGCCGGCCACGGCCGGTCGGGATTCCTCTTGGCGCCCTGGACGGCAGAGCAGATCGTTTCCGAACTGGCCCCGGTGGGAGCACATCAATGATCGTCGTGGTGAACGAACAAAAGGTCGACGTCGACGCGCACATCACAGTCGCCGCACTGCTGGACACCCTGGGCTTTCCGGATCGCGGCGTGGCAGTGGCCATGGACGATGCGCTGTTGCCACGGTCCCGTTGGGCCACAGAGCTTTTCGACGGTGCCCGGCTCGAGGTAGTGACGGCGGTGCAAGGTGGCTGATTCGAAACTGACCATCGGCGACCGCAGCTTCGCGTCGCGCCTCATCATGGGAACCGGGGGAGCGAGCAACCTCGCGGTGCTCGAAGAGGCGCTGGTGGCCTCGGGCACGGAACTGACCACCGTCGCGATACGCCGGGTCGACGCCGAGGGCGGCACGGGATTGCTCGATCTGCTCAACCGGTTGGGCATCACCCCACTGCCCAACACCGCGGGGTGCCGCGGCGCGGCCGAGGCGGTGCTCACCGCGCAGTTGGCCCGCGAAGCGCTCAACACCAACTGGATCAAGCTCGAGGTCATCGCCGACGAACGCACGCTGCTGCCCGACGCCGTCGAATTAGTCCGCGCCGCCGAGCAATTGGTCGATGACGGGTTCGTCGTGCTGCCCTACACCAACGATGATCCGGTGCTGGCGCGTCGGCTCGAGGACGCCGGATGCGCGGCGGTCATGCCCCTGGGCTCGCCGATCGGCACCGGCCTTGGCATCGGCAATCCGCACAACATCGAGATGATCGTCGCCGGGGCCGGCGTTCCGGTGGTGCTCGACGCCGGCATCGGAACCGCCAGCGATGCCGCTCTGGCAATGGAATTGGGTTGCGACGCCGTGCTGTTGGCCACCGCGGTGACCCGCGCGGCCGACCCGGTCGCGATGGCCACCGCGATGGCCGCCGCCGTCAACGCCGGGTATCTGGCCCGGCGCGCGGGAAGGATCCCGAAGCGGTTCTGGGCGCAGGCTTCGAGCCCGCAACAGTGAGTCGCTATGTCGCGCTGGGAAGTTCGATGGCCGCAGGCCCGGGCATCCGGCCGCGTGCCGCAGGGGCGCCACGGTGGTCGGGCCGATCGGCACGCAACTACGCCCACCTGATCGCGCAGCGTTACCAGCATGACCTGGTCGACGTCACCTTCTCGGGGGCGACCACCGCAAACGTGCTCACGGACAGCCAACACGGGGCACCACCCCAGATCGCCACGCTGGATGGCACCGAGAGCCTGGTCACGGTCACCATCGGCGGCAACGACGTCGGCTACATTCCGCTGTTGATCGCGGCGGCGCTGCCGCGTGCTCTGCGTCATCTACCGCTGCTGGGGGACCACATCCGCGAACTGCTCGACCGCGAGGCGCGGGATCGGGCCTTAGACACGGTGTTTGAATCGCTGTGCGCGGTCGGCCGCGCGCTGCGGCAAAGATCCGCGGGGGCGCGGATCTTCTTCGTCGACTACCTGACGATGCTGCCGCCGCCGGGCGTGCCGGCCCCGCCGCTGTCGACTACCGATGCCGACCTGGGTCGGCATGTGGCCGCGACGCTGGAAACAATGACGGCCGACGCCGCCGCGGCGACCGGTTGCGAAATCATCCGCGCCGGCGCGGCCGGCCGCGAACACCATGCGTGGTCGGCAGAGCCCTGGACGACGCTGCCGGCGCGCCTCGGCGTCTCGCTGCCGGGACGCCCCGCACCGTTACACCCTAACGCCGACGGGATGCGCGCGGTGGCGAATCTGATTGCGGCTCAGCTGTAAACGTCAGCCATTCGTGCACCACCGGTGTTGTGCCGCAGCACCGGTGTTGCTGCCCGCTAAGACCAAACCGGCCGGGAGAGCCGCTGCCATGACCGTCCTCAGCGCGTTGCTGAAATCAGGCATGAATGGCTCCTTGACAGCGACTTTAGACACGGATAGTAGAACTATGTGGCGGTAAAGCAACACGTACCGCAGGCAATTGTCTGTCTGGGCGTCCTTTTTCGGTCAGCCCGTAGAGGTGCAGGCAAACGCGAGTGGCAAGCCCGCCGTCGGTCCGAATCTCGAATTAAGTTGAGAGGCGCGTGAATCCAGCCTTTCGCCGAAAGCCGTCTATCGTCGGCCCGTGATCGCGCGGGTGGCCTAAACCAGTTTCTTTGATTGCTGATGCCGATCACGGTCCGCTCGGGTATGGTTAGCACCGCTTTAGGTCAGCTAACTCCTCTTGACTGGAGAATCCATGACACAACCCCCTCCTCCGCCACCCGATTATCCGCCGCCGTCACCCGGGTACCCGCCGCAACAGCCGGCCGGCCAAGCGCCGAATAACTATCTGGTGTGGTCGATCCTGGTGACTCTGTTCTGCTGTCTTCCCTTCGGAATCGTGGCGATTGTCAAGTCGAGCCAGGTCAATGGATTGTGGGCACAGGGCCGCTACGCCGAGGCGCAGGCGTCGGCCGACAGCGCGAAGAAATGGGTGGTCTGGTCGGCGGTCATCGGCGTCGTCGTGGGCATCATCTACGGCATCTTGATGGCGGTCGGCGCGCTGAACACGAACACCAACGCGGCCCTCGCCGCGATGTTCTAGGTCCGCTGCCGAACATGGTGACCCGCTGGGGGGCGGCGCACGCGAATCTGGCTGCACCACTAGTGGTGGCCGCATCCACGACGCTGATGTGCGCCGCCATCTGGGCGGGTGACCCGACCACCCCGAACGGCCCGCTGCCGGTATGCCCCACCAAGGCGTTGCTGGGGATCGACTGTCCGGGCTGCGGCAGTTTGCGCATGGTGTATTCACTGATGCACGGCAATGTGTTGGCAGCCGCGAGGTTCAACGCGTTGGGCCTGGCGGCGGTCGTGCTGCTGATGTGGGCGTACTTCTCCTGGACCTACGGGCGTCTGGTGGGTCGGCGGATCCGCAGTTGGCAGCATCGGCGCTGGGCCGCCGCCGTGACGCTGTCACTGGTCCTGGCCTGGTTCGTGGTGCGCAACATCCCCTTTGCGCCCTTCAGCGCTCTGCATGTGTGATACCGCCGTGTCCTGATCTCCGACTGGTTGAGCCGCGGTCTAACCTGGGGCGCGATGGTGAACAAATCCACGACTATTCCGGCCACGGTCGCCGTGATCGTCCTGACCGCATTCTCGACCGGGTGCTTCCATCGGTCGTCCGGCCCGCAGCAACCGGCCGGTGACGCCGCCGCGGCCCAATTCGCCGCCCGTCTGCATGACAAGGTCACGGCCGACGCGATGATGGCCCACCTGTCCAAGCTGCAAGACATCGCCAATGCGAACAACGGCACTCGCGCGGTCGGCACGCCCGGATACGAGGCCAGCGTCGATTACGTGGTAAATGTACTGCGCGGCAGCGGATTTGATGTACAAACCCCCGAATTCTCCGCGCGCGTGTTTCACGCGGAGAAGCCGGTACTGACCGTCGGCGGCAGGCCGGTGGAGGCGCACGCACTGGACTTCAGCCTGGGTACCCCGCCGGACGGGGTGAGCGGGCCGCTCGTCGCCGCACCGGCGAACAACCTGGGCTGCGCGGCCTCCGACTATGCCAACCTGCCGCTGCAGGGCGCCGTGGTGCTTCTGGATCGCGGCACCTGCCCGTTCGCGCAGAAGGAGGACGCCGCGGCCCAGCGCGGCGCCGTGGCGATGATCATCGCCGACAATGTCGACGAGCAACAGATGGGCGGCACGCTCGGGCCGGCCACGGAGGTGAAGATCCCGGTGCTCAGCGTGACAAAATCGGCGGGGGTTCAGTTGCGCGGGCAGCCCGGACACACCACGATCCAGCTCACTGCCAGCGCACAGAACTTCCGGGCCCGCAACGTGATTGCCCAGACCAAGACCGGGTCGCCCACCGACGTGGTGATGGCGGGGGCGCACCTGGACAGCGTGCCCGCCGGGCCGGGCATCAACGACAACGGCTCGGGCGTGGCTGCGGTGCTGGAAACCGCTGTGCGGCTGGGTAATTCGCCGTCAGTGCGGAATGCGCTGCGGTTCGGCTTCTGGGGTGCTGAGGAACTCGGGCTGATCGGGTCGCGCAACTACGTCGAGTCGCTGGACCTTACTGCGCTGAAAAACATTGCGCTGTATCTGAACTTCGACATGCTCGCGTCGCCGAACCCCGGCTACTTCACCTACGACGGCGACCAGTCGCTGCCCGCGGACGCACGCGGCCAGCCGGTGGTGCCCGAGGGTTCGGCCGGCATCGAGCGGACGCTGGTGGCCTATCTCAAGTCGGCCGGAAAGACCGCGCAGGACACCTCGTTCGACGGCCGGTCCGACTACGACGGATTCACACTGGCGGGGATCCCCGCCGGTGGCCTGTTCTCGGGTGCCGAGGGCAAGATGACCGCGGACCAGGCGAAGCTGTGGGGCGGGACCGCCGACCAACCGTTCGATCCCAACTACCACCAGAAGACCGACACCCTCGACCACATCGACCGCACCGCACTGGGAATCAACGGTGGCGGTGTGGCTTACGCAATCGGTGCTCTACGCGCAGGACATCAGCGGGCATAACGGCGTCCCAGCCATGGCCGACCGCACCCGGCACGTACTCGGCAAGTCATGATCTCCCGGGCGGGTGCGACCCTGCTGCTGATCGCCGGCCTGGTGGCCGGCTGTTCATCGACGCGGCCCGGCTCGCCGACGGCCACTCCGGACCTCGAGCATGGCTTGGCCAAGAAGGTGAGTGTCGAGGGCATGCTGACCCATCTGCGCGCCTTGCAGAACATTGCCAACGCCAATGGCGGCAACCGCGCGGATGGGACGCCGGGGTTCAACGCCAGCGTGGACTACGTCGCTACGACCTTGCGCAACAAGGGGTTCGACGTGCAGACGCCGCAAATCGACCGGCTCTATAACGTGTCCTTGGGTAAGCCGGCGCTGACCGTCGGGGGCCGCAGCTATCCCGTCGACCAGGCCTCGCTGCTGGTCCAGACGCCGCCCGGCGGGCTGACCGGACAGCCGATCCGGCCGGCGCGGCCATCGGGTTGCGCGGCCAACGATTATCCGGCAGTCGTGCCCAAGGGTGCGATTGCCGTCGTCGACGACGAGCAGTGTTCGGTGGTCGACAAGCAGAACAGCGCGGTGGCCAGGGGCGCGAGCGCGCTGATCGTGCTCAGTTCACCCACCGGGCGGGGAGCCCCACCCACGCTGTTCACCCCCGGCTATTTCAAGCAACTGACCGTGCCGGTCGCCGTGCTGGGTTCCTCCGGCGCCGCCGCGCTGACCGGCTCCACCGCGCCGATACGTCTGGTGCTGGATGCGCAGAACGTCAAGACCACCTCCCGAAACGTGGTGGCGCAGACCAAATCCGGGTCAGCCCAAGAGGTCGTCGTGGTCGGCGCGCATCTGGACGGCTCGCGTGCCGGACCGGGGATCAACGACGACGGTTCGGGGGTGGCCGCCGTGCTCGAGACCGCGGTGCAGCTGGGTCCGCTGGCTCCGGTGAACAATGCGGTGCGGTTCGTGTTCTGGGGCGCCGAGGAGGACGGCCTCAACGGCGTCATGGACTACGTGTTCGGCATGAACCGAGACCAACTGAACGACATCGCGCTGTATCTGGACTTCACCATGCTGGGTTCGCCCAACGCGGGATTCTTCACCGACGACGGCGATCAGTCCGGCCCGCCCGCACCCGGCGTCTCCGCCGCCGACGTGCCCGAAGGATCGGCCGGCATCGAACGCACCCTGGCGGGCTATCTGAACCTCGCCGGGAAGCGCGCCGCCGACATGCCGTTGGACACCAGGGCCGACTATCACCCCTTCATGGTTGCGGGCGTGCCCGTCGGGGGCATGACCACCGGCGCCTCGCAGCCGAAAACCGCCTTGCAGGCCCGATTGTGGGGTGGCCAGGCCGGTGTGGCGTTCGACCCGAACTTCCAGAGCCCTCGCGACACCGTCGACAACATCAACCGGGATGCGTTGGCGGTCATGGGGTCTGGCGTCGGGTTCGCCGTCGGAAGCTACGCGGAATCCATCGGTGGGGCCAACGGTGTGCCGCCGCACAACAAGAGGCATCGCACCCGGGTGCCGTAGCTGGTGGCTTGTCGTACGGTCAAGGAACCCACGCGGCGCGGTCGGTTGAAGGCGACGGCGAGCCACCGCGTTTCTACAATGAGTTCCCTAGCGCCGTGCAGCCGGTCGGGATGAGGTTGGTCATGAATAGCCATGCGCTCAGGTCGGCACTCGTATGGGCGGCGGCGGTGCTGACGGTGGCCGGCTGCACGACGTTCGTCGACGGACGCGCGCTGTCGATGCTCAACGACCCCTTCCTGGTCGGCGGCCTGCCCGCGGCCAACGGGCCCAGCGGAATCCGTTCGAACGCGCCCAGCCCCACCGGCAAAGTGCTCAACACCGACAACGGGCCCATCGACAGCCTCGCGTTGCTGTCGGTCAACGACATCGAGGACTACTGGCGATCGGTTTACGACCAATCGCTGAAGGGCAAGTTCGTGCCGGTCGGCAAGGTGGTGTCCTACAACTCCATCGATCCGAGAAGTCCTGTTGTGTGCAACAACGAGACCTACAAGCTGGCCAACGCTTTTTACACCGGCAAGTGCAACTTGATCGCCTGGGACCGCGGCGTTTTCATGCCCACGGCGCAAAAGTATTTCGGCGACATGTCCGTCACCGGTGTGCTGGCACACGAATTCGGGCATGCGCTGCAGCAGATGGCGAGCCTGGTGACCGGGCGGGACGCGACCATTGTTCGCGAGCAGCAGGCCGATTGCTTCGCGGGTGTCTATCTGTACTGGGTCGCCGACGGCAAGTCGCCGCGCTTCACGCTGAGCACCGCCGACGGGCTCGACCACGTGCTGGCCGGGATCATCACCACGCGTGACCCGGTCATGGACAGCGAGACCGAAAACGACAACGCGCACGGGTCGGCCCTGGACCGAATCAGCGCCTTCCAAATGGGTTTCCTCAACGGCGCCTCGGCCTGCGCGGCGATCAACCGGCAGGGAAATCGAACAGCGCCGCGGCGATCTGCCGAACGCGTTGCGGATCGACTCCACCACCGGCACAACCGAGACCGGCGAGGTGCGGATCAACCGGGACACCCTGTCGAATCTGATGGAGGTGCTGGGAAAGGTCTTCGCCCCGACGAACCCGCCGGCGCTGTCCTACCAGCCGGCGGCTTGCCCCGACGCCAAGGCCACCCCGCCGGTGTCCTACTGTCCGGGCACGAACACCATCGCGGTCGACCTGCCCGGCCTGGCGGCCATGGGTGCCATCGCCGACGAGAAGGAACTGACCCTGCCGCAAGGCGACGACACCGCGCTGTCGGTCGTGATGTCGAGATACGCCTTGGCGGTGCAGCATGAACGCGGACTGCCGATGCAGAGCCCGTGGACTGCGCTGCGGACCGCCTGCCTGACCGGTGTGGCGCACCGCAAGATGGCCGAGCCGATTGACTTGCCCTCGCACAACCAATTGCTGCTGACGGCCGGCGATCTCGACGAAGCGGTTGCCGGGCTGCTCACCAACCGCCTGGTCGCCAGTGACGCTGACGGCACCAGCGTGCCTGCCGGCTTCACCCGGATCGCAGCGTTCCGCGGCGGAGTGACCGGCAACGCGGACGCCTGCTACTCGCGCTTTCCGGGCTGACCAATCACCAACTCCGTTAACCTATTTGGGCGAGCCGGGGAATCACTTCGTCGCCGAGGCGGCGCACGAAACCGACCGGGTCCGGATTACCGGGGAACGGCCCGGCATTGACCAGCTCGACGCCGAGTTCGGCGTAGCCCTCCACGGTGGCGAAATACCCGTCGAGGTCCTCGAAGGGATTGACGAAGTAGCCCACCGTCTTGCGGATCTCGCCGGGGTCGCGGCCCACCGCGTCGCAATGGCGGTTCAGCACCTCGATCTTGTGCTTCAACGCGTCGACTTCCGTCACCGTGGAGTTCCAGATGTCGGCGTATTGCGCGACCAGACGTAGCGGGGGGGAAAGTGAGAAGTGAGTCCTAATTCCATTGTCGATCAAATCCTTTCGCGTCTATTCGCGCCCGAGCAGCTGCAGCGCGGCATCGACGGCCAACGCCGGCACGTTCAAGGTCTTGGACCGCAGATCGTGGCGGGCACTGGCGATCTCGACGACGGCGGTCGTCCGGTGATCAACGCGGCGGCCGCACGCAGTTCGTCGGGCGTGCCGAACGGATCCGAGGTCCCGTGCGTGAACACCGTCGGCACGGTGATGTCGGGCAGGTGCTCGGTGCGGGCGCGTTCAGGCTTGCCGGGGGGGTGGACCGGATAGGAGAACAGCGTCAGCACGTCCACCGCGGCTTCCCGGGCGGCGACGACCATGGATGTCTGCCGGCCGCCATAGGAATGTCCACCGGCGATCAGCGGGCCGCCGGCAAGGTCGCGGCACACCTCGATGGCCTCGACGATGCCGGCCCGGTCGGTGGCGGCAGAACCAGAGGGCGGGCCGGTGGGCCGGCGGCGACGGTAGGGCAGGTTGTAGCGCACCGCAAGCCAGCCTCGCTGTGCCCATTCGTCGCATACCTGTTGCAGCAGAACGGCATCCCGGTTGCCGCCGGCGCCGTGGGTCAGGACCACCACACC
This sequence comes from uncultured Actinomycetota bacterium, assembly GCA_963849935.1. Taxonomy (GTDB): domain Bacteria; phylum Actinomycetota; class Actinomycetes; order Mycobacteriales; family Mycobacteriaceae; genus Mycobacterium. The sequence goes on along the minus strand of CAWKJQ010000015.1, from coordinate 99,702 downwards.
TTTCGGGTCACCGGCGGGTTCGTGCGCGATGCCCGCGATCTGATCGAGATTCATGGCGATCACGACAGCCGAAACAGTGGGGAGACGGGGCCGTGGCCATGGCCCAGCGGGTAAGCGGCGCGCAGGCATTCGGTGACCCATCGCTTGCCGAGCTCGACGGCGTCCGGCACCGCGAAGTCGTGCGCCAGCGCGCACGCGACGGCGCTGGCGAGTGTGTCGCCACCGCCGTGGTCGTTGCCGGTGGCGATCCGCTCCGCGTCGAACTCGTAGAAGTCGGCGCCGTCGAAGAGCCAGTAGAGCAGGTCGCAGCTGCGCCCCGATGACCGCAGGTGACCGCCCTTCACCAGAACCCACTGCGGGCCCAGCGCATGCAGCGCCTTGGCCGCCGCCCGCTGCGACTCGGCGTCCACCACGTCGATGTCGACCAGCAGTCGCACCTCGTCGAGGTTCGGTGTCACCAGCGTCGCCAACGGAAACAGTTGGTCGCGAAGCGAATCCAGGGCCGCCGGCACCATCAGCGCGTCGCCGTGCATGGAAGCCGCCACCGGGTCGACGACGAGCGGCAACGGTCAACCCCAGCCGGCGCCAGGTGGCGGCCACGGTGTCGATGATGCGCGGGGACGCCAGCATTCCGGTCTTGGCGGCCTGGATGCCGATGTCGCCGGCCACGGCTTCGATCTGCCCGGCGACGACATCGCCGGGCACCTCGTGAAAACTCTGCACGCCCAAGGTGTTCTGGACCGTGACGGCGGTGACCGCCACACACGCGTGCACACCCAGCAGCGCCATCGTGCGCATGTCGGCTTCGATGCCGGCGCCGCCCCCGGAGTCCGATCCGGCGATGGACAGCACCCGCCGCGGCGTCGTGCCCGGTGCGGGCAGCGGCAGGAACGTCACTGGTGCCAGCGGCAGATACACCCGGTTGCCCTGCTCGGCGAACTCGCGAGACTTCTCCGCCATGCCCTCGGACATGGCCGCCTCGATCGCTTCCTCGCTGTCGAGCCCGTGTTTGGCGGCGTACTCGCGCACGTCCTGGGTGATGCGCATCGAGCAGAACTTCGGCCCGCACATGGAGCAGAAGTGCGCGGTCTTGGCCGGTTCGGCCGGCAGCGTCTCGTCGTGGTACTCCCGCGCGGTGTCCGGGTCCAGCGACAGCGCGAACTGGTCGTTCCACCGGAACTCGAACCGCGCCGTCGACAGCGCGTCGTCGCGCTCCTGCGCGTGGGGATGGCCCTTGGCCAGATCGCCTGCGTGCGCGGCGATCTTGTAGGCGATCACGCCGTCCTTGACGTCCTTGCGGTCCGGCAGCCCCAGGTGTTCCTTGGGGGTCACGTAGCAGAGCATCGCGGTGCCGGCCTGGGCGATGATGGCCGCGCCGATCGCCGAGGTGATGTGGTCGTAGGCGGGGGCGATGTCGGTGGCCAGCGGGCCCAGCGTGTAGAACGGCGCCTCCTCGCACCACTCCTCTTCGAGCCGCACGTTCTCCACGATCTTGTGCATGGGGACGTGGCCCGGGCCCTCGATCATCACCTGCACGCCATGGGATTTCGCGATCTTGGTCAGCTCGCCCAGGGTGCGCAACTCGGCGAACTGCGCGGCGTCGTTGGCGTCGGCGATCGAGCCCGGCCGCAGGCCGTCACCGAGGGAGAAGGTGACGTCGTAGCGGGCGAAGATCTCGCAGAGCTCGTCAAAGTTGGTGTACAGGAACGACTCCCGGTGATGCGCCAGGCACCAGGCGGCCATGATCGAGCCGCCGCGCGACACGATGCCGGTGACCCGCTTGGCGGTCAGCGGCACGTAGCGCAACAGCACGCCGGCGTGCACGGTCATGTAGTCCACGCCCTGCTCGCACTGTTCGATCACGGTGTCGCGGTAGAGCTCCCAGGTCAGTTCGGTCGGATCGCCCTTGGTCTTTTCCAGCGCCTGATAGATGGGCACGGTGCCGACCGGCACCGGCGAGTTACGCAGGATCCACTCGCGGGTTTCGTGAATGTTCTTGCCGGTGGACAGGTCCATGATGGTGTCGGCGCCCCATCGGGTGGCCCACACCATCTTGTCGACCTCCTCGGCGATCGAGGACGTCACCGCCGAGTTGCCGATGTTTGCGTTCACCTTGGTCGCAAACGCCTTGCCGATGATCATCGGCTCGATCTCGGGGTGGTTGTGGTTGGCCGGGATCACCGCACGTCCGCGGGCGACCTCGTCGCGCACCAGCTCGGCGGGCATGCCCTCGCGGGCGGCGATGTAGGCCATCTCGGCGGTGATCTCGCCGGCGCGTGCGCGTTGCAGCTGGGTGCCGCGATCGCGGATCACGCCTGGCCGCGCCGGCAGTCCGGCCGTCAGATCGATCGTCGCGTCCGGATCGGTGTAGGGACCCGAGGTGTCGTACAGGTCGAAGTCGTCGCCGGTGGACAGGTGCACCCGCCGCACCGGCACCCGCAGGGTGACTCCGTCCGGGCCGTCGATCTCGCGGTAGGCCTTGCTGCTGCCCGCGATCGGGCCGGTGGTCACGGCCGGTTCAACAGTTACGGTCATTTTCATCTCCCTACGCCGGCATTACCCGGTCAGGTTCGTACGGTCGACGGCCCCGAGCCGTCCTCTCAGCGCACTCGGCGTGCGCTCCCGCGTCACTGGATGGGTCCGCACGCGACGTTACCCCCACGGCCGGCCGCATGGCAGGCCGACGGCCTTCTCAGCCGGGGCGGTAGCCGAGGGCATTCCCGAGTGGAAAAATGCAAACGTGCAACAGCGCAGGCGGACAGGGGAATCGTCATCCGACGGGGGCGGCGTGGGATTTTCCGAGCCGATCGAGCCGGCCCCCGGATACCTGAACATCGGCGCCTTCCGCTTCTGGTTCGTGGGTCAACGCTGGGAATGGTCCGACGAGGTCGCCAGGATGCACGGCTACGAACCGGGCAGGTCGTGCCGACGACGGAACTGCTGTTGTCGCACAAGCATCCCGATGACCGCGCGCATGTCCAGGAGCTGCTCGACTACGCCTTGCAGTCCGAGGAGTCGTTCTCCAGCCGGCACCGGTTCATCGACACCGCGGGCACGGTGCACGACGCGATCGTCGTCGCCGACCGCATGTTGGACGAGTCGGGCGCGGTGCTGGGCACCGCGGGTTACTACATCGACCTCACCAACACGTTCGACGAGACCCGGCAAGAGGTGCTCGACACGGCGCTGCCGGACCTCTTCGAGAGCCGCGCGGCCATCGAGCAGGCCAAGGGCGTGCTGATGTACGTCTACCGGGTCAGCGCCGAGCAGGCGTTCCGGGTGCTGCAGTGGCGTTCGCAAGAGACCAATGTGAAGCTGCGCGCGCTGGCCAAGCAGCTGCTCGCCGAAGTGGCCGCCTGCCGACACCGGCCGCCGTCGCTGCAGAGCCAGTTCGACCATGTGCTGCTGACCGCGCACGAGAGGATTCCGCCCGAGCCCCTGGGTAACCAGCGAATCGGTAAACGAGCAGTTCGGGTACAGGTTAATCTCGGGTGATCTGCGATGCGCGACCGCGCATCACCGCCGCGTCATCGGGCTTAGCGGCAGCAGATCACAACGTAGGCTGCGGCGAAAGGCATGAAAGTTGTTGGCGGTCGAACACGAGGCCCACGACGACGCAGTGATCGTGAGCGTCAAAGGCGATGTCGACTCCAGTACCGTCGGTGAGCTCGCCGCTCACCTGATCCACCGCGCTCGGGCTTGCCTCGACGCAGCCGGTGCGCCCGGTGGTGATCGACTTGCTGGCTGTTGATTTCTTCGGAAGCGCGGCGCTGAACGCGGTGCTCGACTGTCATCAGGACGGGAAAGCCGGCGGGACCGCGGTTCGCCTGGTCGCCGACCATGACCAGGTGCTGCGGCCCATCCAGGTCACCGAATTGGACCGGGTCTTCGACATCTACCCGACGCTGTCCGCGGCGTTATTTCGTGGGGGCAAGGCCGTGAGGGACCTCGCGAGACCGATGCTGGTTCGAACGCGGCGAGTGCGAACCGGGCTAGGCCTCTTCCATCGCCTCGCCGAGCTCCTCCAGGATCTTGTTGTGGTGATTGCTTGCCAGGAAGTGTCCGGCGGCGATGACCACGGCCACCGGCCAGTCGATGAGTTCGAGGGCAGCCAGGGCGGCCAGCCCGCCGAAGTAGGCCAACTGCTCTGGCCTGGGGATTTCCATCTGACCGACCACCGGCAGGTTCACCGCGAAGGTCTCACCCTCGCGGATCTTTGTCCACCGCCTCGCGCTGGGATGTACCGCGCCGCGACTTCTTTTCCGCCATCATTTGCCTTTCGGTAACGAAGGGTTTGCCATCTCGCTGGGTCGCGCGTTCACCGTCGGACTTATGTCGACGATGACCGACACCGGGGGCGATCCGCTAGTTTCGTCGTTTGCTTCGGTGCTGAGGGTGCCGCTACTCGAACTCTATGCGCTGTTGTGGCGCGTCGGGGTCGTCGAGATTCGGCACAGCGATCGGACGCCTCGTCGCGGCGCGAAGGCGCCAGCTGGGCGGTTCGGGGCCCGGTCTGCCCGGATCCGGCCGCCCACGAGGCACGATCGGCCTGCTGCGCTTGACGTCGCGGCACCGTGGCCCCGGCGGTGATCAGCCGGGCGATCAGCTGATCGGCGGGTTCGCTTAGTTGGTGCTGCGCAACCGCGTGGTGCCCGCCCGGCGTCCGGCCGGTTTCTTGGCCGTCGACTTGGTGGCGGCCTTGGCGGGCGTGGCTTTCGCTGCTGCGGAAGTCGACGGCGCGGCAGTTGGCTGCGCGCGGATTCCACCGGCACCGATTTGAGATTCGCTTTGACCGCCCTTGGCTCGGTCTCCGATTTGCGGTTCAACCTCTGCAACAGCAGAGCGCCGCCGCCGACCGCCAGCAGCAGCGGCCACTCGACCAGTCCGGCGACGCCGAGCGCGCCGATGGCCAGCGCGGCCGCGGGCGTCGAGTGGCTGCCGCTGTTCATGCCGCGCTTGACGCCCTCCGCGGCTCCGGTGACGCCGCCGATGACTCCGTTGACCGCCGCGCCACCCACGGCACCGGCGGCCGCGGTCGTAGCGTTCGCCGCGCGGTTCACCGCCTGACTCACGCCTCGGACTGCTCCGCCGATGACACTCATGATCACTCCCTGGCTTTCGCTTCTAATCGTTGAAAGCCTGCCACCATGACATCGCGCAGACAACGAAAAGCCGCATGAAAATTGCCTGAGCTTGATGTGACGTTGCGCCCGGCGCCGACCGTCATGGACGCGGTCACTCGCGCCTCACATCGATGAGCACCGGCGCGTGATCGCTGGCCGCCTTGCCTTTGCGCTCCTCGCGGACGATCTGCGCGTCAGTCACGCGGCCGGCCAAAGCCGGTGAGCCGAGGATGAAATCGATGCGCATGCCTTGTCCCTTGGGAAACCGCAGCCGGGTGTAGTCCCAGTACGTGTAGACGCCGGGGCCCGGCGTGAAAGGGCGCACCACATCGGTGAATTGCGCATCGAGGATCGCGGCGAACGCGCGGCGCTCCGGCTCGGAGACATGCGTGGCGCCGGCGTAGAAATCCATGCTCCACACGTCGTCGTCCTGCGGGGCGATGTTCCAGTCACCGGCCAGCGCGATCGCGGCGGTGGGATCGTCGCGCAACCAACCCGACGCCGAATCACGCAGTGCGGCAAGCCATTCGAGTTTATAGGTGTAATGCGGATCGCCCAGGGCGCGGCCGTTGGGCACGTAGAGGCTCCACATCCGCACGCCGCCGCAGGTCGCGGCCAGGGCGCGGGCTTCCGCGGCGGCGGCGACTTCGGGCTTGCTACTCCAGCTGGGTTGCCCGTCGAATCCGATCTGCACATCGTCGAGACCGACGCGCGAGGCGATCGCGACACCGTTCCACTGATTGAAGCCGACGTGCGCGACCTCGTAGCCGAGTTCGAAGAACGGCAGGGTGGGGAATTGGCCGTCGGAGCATTTGGTCTCCTGCATCGCCAGCACGTCGACGTCGGCGCGGGCCAGCCAGTCGATGACGCGGGGCAGCCGGGAGCGAATCGAGTTGACGTTCCAGGTGGCCAGCCGCACCGGCTCGCCGCCAGTAACAGGCGGGTCGCCGCTCTCAATCGTGCCGTCGGGCATGGCTAGACGCTATCCCAGACGCCTTGGCGGCACCGGACGTAGCGGCGGCGGTGGTGCAGCCGGAACCCCAGCGGCCCGGCGAGTGTCTCGGCGCCGGTGTCGGGCACCCGCATGTAGCCGTGCGTCGCACCGCGACTGGCGCCCCACGCCAACAACGCATCGCACAGCTGCGCCGCCGCTTGATCGTCGGCACCGTCTGCCGAGCGCACGGCCGAGATCCCTACCCACCGCACGCCATCGGGCGTCGTCGGTCACCGCGGCCCGCGCGACGACGGCGTCGCCGAGCGCACCGAACGATGAGCTCGCCGTCGATGACGGCGGTGAGCACGTCGACCGGAATTTCGCCCCCATGCATGCGCAGCCACCCCTGGTCGGGGCGCGCTGTCAACGTGATGGACGGGTCCGCTTCGGAGGCGACAACATCGGAAAGATCGCGCACCACAAGCTGTTCCGTGCGTTCGGCGGTCAGCCCGGGCGGCAGCGCGAGGACCCGGTCGGGAACGGCCAGCCGTGGCGTCAGGCCGCGGCGTTCGTACCAGTCGACGATCGCCGGGACGGTGCTCGCTTGAGCCGAAAGCTCCAGCGGCACAGCGGAATTCGCGGTTAGACCGGCGCCCGGGCCGGCCCGCAGCAGCCAGCCGTCCAGCCAGGTATGCTCGGCGCCCGGCCAGGCTGCGGCGGCGGCATGCTCGAGCGCGCGGATCTGCGAGGTGCGGAGGGGCATGTCGGTGAGCACCCGCAGCGCCACCGCGTCGGAGGGCGCGAACTCGACGACCGCGCCCGCTCTTCGTCCGGACCCGCACCAGCGGGTCGACCGCCAGCAAATGGCCCACCGCATCGGTCAATGGCGGCACCGACCCGGCCGGGCGCCGGTAGCGAACCGTCACCCGGGTTCCCGGGTCGGGCCACGAGAACATCAGTGACCGAACGGGTCCGGTCCCTCGCCGGGCATCCAGGAGAGGCCGGGAACGCCCCAGTTGTGAGATTTGACGGCGCGTTTCGCGGCTGCGCGCGTGCCGGCCGATCAGGCGATCCAGGTAGAGGAACCCATCCAGGTGCCCGGTCTCGTGCTGCAGCATCCGCGCGAACAGTCCGTTGCCCTCGATGGAAACGGGCTTGCCGTCGGCGTCGAGTCCGGTGACGCGTGCCCACGCGGCGCGCCCGGTGGGGAACGACTCGCCGGGCACCGACAGGCAACCCTCGTCGTCGTTGTCCGGATCGGGCATCGTCTCGGGTACCTCGGAGGTCTCCAGGATCGGGTTGACGACGACACCGCGCCGCCGCTCGGTGCGGCCGCGGTCGTCGGCGCAGTCGTAGACGAAGACCCGCAGGCCGACCCCGATCTGGTTGGCCGCCAGGCCGACCCCGTGCGCGGCGTCCATGGTGTCGTACAGGTTGGTGATCAGCTCGGCCAGATCCGCGGGCAGCGAACCGTCGGCAGCGACGGGCACCGGCTGCGTCGGGGTATGCAGGACGGGATCTCCCACAATGCGGATCGGAACGACTGCCATGGTCGGCTAAGCTACCGCACGCCGATGGGCCGCTCAGCCGGTGATCGGAGTCCGGCAATCTTGGTTAATAGCCCGACTCGCGGGTCTGGATGACGGCTTGAGGGTTTGCCGCGTGTTTCAATATTCGCCGAAACACGCCCTTAGCTAAGTCAAGTCATTCGAGCAGTTCGGAATTCGCCGGAAGGGTCCAGGGGAAGCGATATGGACAGCGCCATGGCGCGGGCAAATCGATCGGGGGACGACTCTGAGATCGCAGATGGGCTGACCCGCCGCGAGCACGACATCCTGGCCTTCGAGCGCCAGTGGTGGAAGTTCGCCGGTGTCAAGGAAGACGCCATCAAAGAGTTGTTCTCGATGTCGGCGACGCGTTACTACCAGGTGCTCAACGCCCTCGTCGATCGGCCCGAGGCGCTGGCCGCCGACCCGATGCTGGTGAAGCGGCTGCGCCGGCTGCGCGCCAGCAGGCAGAAGGCCCGTGCGGCGCGGCGCCTCGGCTTCGAGGTGACCTGACTCGTTACAGTAGGGCTCGATGAAAGAACGAGTTCCCGACTCCACTGGGCTGCCCCTGCGGGCCATGGTGATGGTGCTGTTGTTCCTCGGCGTCATTTTCCTGCTGCTCGGTTGGCAGGCTCTGGGTTCGTCCGGGAGCTCTGACGACGATTCGGCATCGCCGGCGTCCAGCGCGAGCGCCACCACCTCGGCTTCGGCGTCGCCAACCAATAAGCCGGCGAGCGCCCAGTCCGACGTGCAGATTTACAACATCTCCGGGAAAGAGGGCGTCGCCGCGCGCACCAAGGACCAGCTGACGTCCGCCGGCTTCAAGGTCACCAAGGTCGACAACATGGCCGTGCCCGACGTCTCGTCCACCACGGTCTACTACACCGATGCCGGCGACGAGCACGCCACCGCCGACGCGGTGGGCAAAAACCTGGGCGCACCCGTCGAACCACGAATCCCCGCGCTCAGCGGTGAGCCGCCGGGTGTCATCGTCCTGGTCGCAGGCTGACTCCCTGGCCGAGTGCCCGACCCCGCAGCGCGCCCGTTCCGGCTCGCGTCGTCGCCGGGCTAGGCTGCTGGATATGCCCAAGCTGCCCTCGTCGGGTACCACCCCGGCGATCTGGACCGGATCGCCGCCGCCGCGCGCTGCGCAGGGTGACGTCGTGATCATCATCCATGCGGCTGCGGACGACTCCGCCGGCATCCGAACAGAGCGCTACAACCAGACCAACGCGGCCCCGGACCACATGACGATGAGTACCGGTGACGCCGGCAAGTGGGTGGCGTGCGGTGTCGTCGGTGCCGGCTAACAGGGCCGATATTCGCATCGACTTCGCCCGTTCACCACGGCCGACGCTGGGGGTCGAGTGGGAGTTCGCTCTCGTCGACGCCCATACCCGCGACCTGAGCAACGAAGCCACCGCGGTGATCGCCGAGATCGGCGAAAACCCACGCGTACACAAGGAACTGCTGCGCAACACCGTCGAAGTGGTCACCGGCATCTGTCGCTCCGCGGGTGAGGCCATGGACGATCTGCGCCAGACCCTGGGGCCCGCGCGCCGCATCGTGCGGGATCGCGGTATGGAGCTGTTCTGCGCCGGCGCACACCCGTTCGCGCAGTGGACTTCTCAGAAACTCACCGACGCGCCCCGCTACGCCGAGCTGATCAAGCGCACCCAATGGTGGGGGCGGCAGATGCTGATCTGGGGTGTGCACGTGCACGTCGGTCTCTCCTCGCCCGAACAAGGTGATGCCGATCATGACGTCGCTGCTCAACTACTACCCTCACCTGCTGGCGCTGTCGGCGTCCTCGCCGTGGTGGGCGGGCGTGGACACCGGATACGCCAGCAACCGGGCGATGATGTTCCAGCAGCTGCCCACCGCCGGGCTGCCGTTCCAATTCCAGACCTGGGCGGAGTTCGAACGCTTCGTCTACGACCAGAAGAAGACCGGCATCATCGACCACGTCGACGAAGTCCGTTGGGACATCAGGCCTTCACCGCACCTGGGCACGCTCGAAATGCGGATCTGCGACGGCGTGTCCAACCTGCGCGAGCTGGGCGCGCTGGTCGCGTTGACGCACTGCCTAGTCGTCGATCTGGACCGCAGGCTGGAAGCCGACGAGTCGTTGCCGAGCATGCCGCCCTGGCACAACCAGGAGAACAAGTGGCGCGCCGCCCGCTACGGCCTGGACGCGGTGATCATCCTGGACGCCGACAGCAACGAGCGATTGGTCACCGAAGACCTCGACGACGTGCTGAACCGGCTCGAGCCGGTGGCCCGCAAGCTGAACTGCGTCGACGAACTGGCCGCGGTGGCCGACATACCGCGGCAGGGCGCCTCCTACCAACGACAGCGCCGGGTGGCCGAAGAACATGATGGCGACCTGCGTGCGGTCGTCGACGCGCTGGTGGGCGAACTGGAAATCTGATGGTGGAATCTCTTGAGCTGGCGATGTTTCCGCTGGAGGCGGCGCTGCTGCCCGACCAGGACTTGCCGTTGCGGATCTTCGAGCCGCGCTACGGCGCGCTGGTGCGGCACTGCCTGGACACCGGCGACCCGTTCGGGGTGGTATTGATCTCGCGCGGGCGAGAGGTCGGTGGCGGCGATGCGCGCTGCGACGTCGGCGTGCTGTCGCGCATCACCGAGTGCGTCGACCACGGCGCCGGTCGGTATTCGCTGCAATGCCGGACCGGGGAACGCATTCGGGTGTCCGAATGGCTGCCCGACGACCCCTATCCCCGGGCGACGGTCACGCTGTGGCCCGACGAACCGGGAGACGCCGGTGTCGGACGCCCAGTTGCTCGACGTCGAAGACCGGGCCATGGCGCTGTTCGAGCGGATCGCGCAGGCGCGCGACCTCAAGCTACCCGCCCGCGAGGTGATCCTGGGCCAGGACCCCGCCAGCCCGGCCGGAAAACGCTTGTTCGCGTTGGCATCTCGCATCCCGATCGGCACGGCCGACCGCTACTCGGTGCTATCGGCTCCGACCGCGGCCGACCGCCTCGCCGCGCTGCGCGAGGCCGTGGACGCGGTCGCCGAAGTGGTGGAGTTTCAGCTTTCGGAATGACCGGGCGTGTTCGGCAAAGGACGGTGCATGAAGGTACAGCTTCAGGTCAGCGGATCACCGGTACACGCCGCGGCGAGCGCCGCTGACATCGCCGCGACGGGCGCGGATGGATTGTTCACCTTCGAGGGACAACACGATGTCTTCTTCCCGCTGCTGATCGCGGCGGGTACGACCAGCCTGGACCTGATGACCAACGTGGCGATCGCCCCGCCGCGCAGCCCATTACACATGGCGCACTCCGCCTACGACCTGCAGCTCCACAGTGGCGGCCGGTTCCGGCTCGGCCTCGGCTCACAGATCAAGGTCCACATCGAAAAGCGCTATGGCAGTGCGTGGGGCAGGCCGGCGCCGAGGATGGCCGAGGCCATCGCCGCGATCAAGGCGATCTTCGCCGCATGGGAAGGCAAGGCCCGCTTGGACTTTCGCGGCGAGTTCTACACCCACACCATCATGGCGCCCAACTTCAATCCCGGCCCCAACCCGTTCGGGCCGCCGCCGGTGCTGCTGGGTGCGCTGGGTCCGGTGATGACGCGCACCGCCGCCGAGGTGGCCGACGGCCTGTTGGTGATGCCGTTCAACAGTGCCCATCACTTCGCCGAGCGCACCGTGCCCGCCATCGCCGAGGGGCTGCGCCGCTCGGGGCGGACGTTCGATGAATTTCAGATCATCGCCCAGGCCATGGTCGCCGTCGGCCGCGACGATGCCGAATTGGCGACCGCGATCAACGGGGTGGCCTCCCTCATCGCGTTCTACGGCTCGACGCCTGCCTACCTGCCCGTGCTGCAGACCGAGGGCTGGGACGACGTCCAGCCCGAACTCAACGCGCTGTCCAAGCATGGCCGCTTCGCCGAGATGCGCGCGGCTGATCACCGACGAGATGGTGGCGCGGATCGGGATCGTCGGAGCACCCGAGCAGTGCGCACAGCAGATCGCCGCGCGGTTCGGCGAGCACGCCGACGAGGTGTGCTGCTACTTCCCCGGCTACACGCCGCGCCCCGCGGACGTCGCCGAGATGATCGGCGCCCTGCACCGGGTGCCCGCGCTGCCATGAGCACCGACCTGACCGTCGAAATCGATTCGGGCGTGGCGGTACTCACCCTTAACCGGCCCGACCGTCTCAACGCCTACACCGCCGAGATGGGCGAGCTGCTGAGCCGCGCGTATCGCGATTGCGACGAGGACGACGACATCCGGGCGATCGTGCTGACCGGCGCCGGGCGCGCCTTTGCGCCGGGGCCGATTTCTCCGGCGATGCGCGCCCGTTCGACGCGCCCGGGAACGACGGCACCTTCACGGCCTCGCCGATCACCCCGGCGGCGTTCGAGTTGCGCAAACCGGTGATCGCCGCCGTCAACGGCCACGCGATCGGCATCGGGCTGACCCTCGCGCTGCAGGCCGACATCCGCATTGTCGCCGAGGACGCGAAATACGGTGTGGTGCAGGTCCGTCGGGGTGTGCTGCCAGACTGCATGGCCCACTGGACGCTGACCCAGTTGACCACCCTCGGAGTGGCCGCCGACATATTGCTCACCGGACGCACCTTCGACGGGACCGAGGCCGCCGCGCTCGGCGTCGCCAACCGCGTCCTGCCCGCCGAGCTAGGTGCTCGACGATGCGCTGACGCTGGCCCGCGACATCGCGGTCAACGTGGCGCCGATGTCGGCCGCGCTGTGCAAACGCCTGCTGTGGGACAGCGCGATCAACCGCTACACGCCGCGGCAGGTCGGCTCGCTGGAAACCCTTCTGCACGAACGGGTGATGGGGAGCGCCGACGCCGCCGAGGGCGTCGCCGCATTCCTCGAACGTCGTGCGCCGTGCTTCACCGCACGGCTGTCTCGGGACTGGTCGCCGCTTCCCGAGCTATGACCGGCGCGACGCCGCGGCGAGCGCTGCGCTGCATCAGCCGTGGCGCCACGAGCCGATGCAGTGGACCGATCAACGCCCAGACCGCGCGGGCGGCGATCCGGTGGCGGTAGTGCAGACGGGTGGTGAGGACCGCACGCCGACCGTCTTGACGGCGCAAAGTCAGCTCGCCGCGCATCAGGGGCCCGTGCGTCGCCAACACCAGCTCGTCCGGATTGGAACGGACGATCGGCCAGCCGATGAGGTGACCGGAAGACCGGGTCGGACCCAGGCGCAGCCTCAGCACGTTGCGGTGAATCCACAGCACCAGCTTTCCGCCCGCACCTGGCCTGTCGCCGAGCCCGTCGCGGAAAGATTGCTCGGCGGTGCGCACGTCGCCGGCGGCGATGGGGACTTCGAAGACGTCCACGTAATCGGCCGCGGTCTCGCCCGTTTGCGCCCGTGCGTCGAGCACCGTTGCGGCGATACGCTTCAGGGTCCGCCGCACGACGATGCGGTGCCCGCCAGTGCCGATCACCAGCGCCCGATACGCCTTGCCGTGGATACCGGGGAAGGCCGCCCAGGTGGCCGCCCGCAGCCGGGTACGCGCGGGCTCGTCGAGTGCATCCAGCTCGAACACCCACCGGTAGACCGCGAACCAGTGGCGGCCCTTCAGGGCGAACCGCGCCGCCAGCCGGGCCTCGTCCAGGACGAAGCCGATCGGCACGGTCGACGGGTCGTGCGGGTCGCGGCACATCACTTGCAGCAGCGCCGCCCACGTGTCGTCGCGGTTCGCGTCGATGGTTATGGCATGCTCATCGATATAGGGTAATCGTTCCATATAGAAGGAATGTACTAGATCATGGCCCCTCCGCGGAAGCATGAAACCGATGTGATTCTCGACGCCGCCCGGGCGCTGGTGCTCGACGGCGGACCGCGGACGGCCGGCGTGGCGGCGATCGCGAAAGCCAGTGGCGCACCGGCGGGCACGCTGTATCACCGGTTCGGCAACCGCGACGGCATCCTGACGGCGGCGTGGCTGCGCGCGCTGGGCCGCTTCCAGGAGCGGGCGCTGGCCGCCGAAGGCGATACGCCGACGGACATCGCCGTCGCGATGGCCGTGGCCGCCGTCAGCTTCGCGCGCGCCCTGCCCGAGGATGCCCGGCTGCTATTGACGATCCGGCCCGGTGACCTGTTGGACGGCGAGCCCGACGCCGCATTCCAGCAGACGCTCGCCGCGATGAACGCCCCGCTGACACAACGGGTCGCGGCTTTGGCCCGGCAGCTGTATGGGAACTCCCGACCGCGATCCGTCGATGCCGTCGCGCGAGCGGTCGCCGACCTGCCTTACGCCGTGGTACGGCGCCACGCGCACGATGACCCGATGCCGGCCTGGCTCGAAAAGGATGTCGCGGGGTCGGTGCGGGCCGTGCTACGGAGCTTTGGCGAACGCCCGTAGCGACTCGACCTGCTTGGGATCTAGCGACGGACGCACGTTTTCTCGGGCCGCCGCCAGGTCGGCCGCGGTCACATCGGTGGCGTCGATGGATCGGCGCATGGCCGTGAGTGCGGCCTCCCGCAGCAGCGCCACGCAATCGGCGGCGCTGTAGCCGTCAAGCCCGGCCGCCACCTCGTCGAGATCGACGTCGGCGCTCAGCGGAATGGATTTACCTGCGGTGCGCAAGATTTCGCGACGGGCCGCGGCGTCGGGCGGTTCGACGAAGACCAGCCGCTCCAATCGGCCGGGGCGCAGCAGCGCGGGGTCGATGAGATCCGGCCGGTTGGTGGCACCCAGCACGACCACGTCGCGCAGCGGATCGACGCCGTCGAGTTCGGTCAGCAGCGCGGCCACCACCCGATCGGTGACACCCGAGTCGAAGCTCTGCCCGCGTCGCGGCGCCAGCGCGTCCACCTCGTCCAGGAAAATCAGTGAGGGCGCCGAATCCCGGGCACGCCGAAACAATTCGCGCACAGCCTTTTCCGAGCTGCCCACCCACTTGTCCATCAGCTCGGAGCCCTTCACGGCGTGCACGGAAAGCTGGCCCGTACTGGCCAGCGCACGCACGATGAACGTCTTGCCGCAGCCGGGCGGCCCATACAGCAGCACCCCACGCGGCGGCTGCACACCCAATCGGGCGAAGGTGTCCGGATGCTGCAACGGCCACAACACGGCCTCGGTCAGCGCCTGCCTGGCCTCGGCCATGTCACCGACGTCGTCGAGCGTGATGTTGCCGACGCTGACCTCCTCGCTGGCCGAGCGGGACAGCGGCCGGATGACGGTCAGCGCGCCGACGAGGTCATCCTGCTTCAGCTCCGGCGGCCCGCCGTCGGAACTGGCCCGCGACGCCGCCCGCAGCGCCGCCTCACGCACCAGCGCCGCCAAGTCCGCGACTACGAAACCCGGTGTGCGAGAGGCGATCTCGTCGAGGTCGAGGTGGCCAGTGGGCACGTTGCGCAGCAGCGACTCCAGCAGCGCTTTGCGGGTGCCGGGGTCGGGAAGCGGCAGGCCCAGCTCGCGGTCGCACAGATCGGGTGCTCGCAGGCGGGCGTCGAGCTGGTCGGGTCGCGCGGAAGTGGCGATCAGCGCGACGCCGTCGGTGGCCACCGCCGTACGCAGCTCGCTCAGGATCAGCGAGGCCACCGGCTCGGCGGTGGCCGGCAGCAGGGCGTCGACGTCGGTGATCAGCAGCACGCCACCGCCGTCGCGGACCGTCTGCACCGCCGAAGCGACGGCCTTGAGCCGATCCTCGGCGGCCAGCGCGCCGACCTCCGGGCCGTCCAGCGTGACCAGCCTGCGGTCGCCACACACCGCGCGCACCAGGGTCACCTTGCCGACCCCGGCCGGGCCGGACACCAGCACGCCGAGGTTAGCGCCGGCGCCCAAGGCCTGGAGCAGATGCGGTTCGTCGAGCGCGAGCTTGAGCCATTCGACGAGCTTGGCGGCCTGCGGCTGGGTGCCTTTGAGTTCCTCGACGACCATCTCCGGCCTGGCGGCTTCGACCGATACCTGCGACGAGGTGGCGGCGCCGGACGCAACGCCGGTGCCCCAGGTGACCAGCGAGTTGGGCTGCACGCTGACCGGTCCCTCGGGATCGACGCCCGTGACGGTCAGCAGCTCCGAGGTCCAGCTGATGCCCACCGCGGTGGCCAGCGCGCGGGTGGCCTCCGATGTCGACGTGCCGGGGCCCAGGTCGCGGGGCAGCAGCGATACGGCGTCACCCACGGTGAGCACCTTGCCCAGCAGGGCTTGTCGCAGGGTGACCGGCGTGACCGACTGGCTGGCCAGCGTCGAGCCGGACAGCGTCACCGTGCGTGCGCCGTAAACGGTGACCGTGCCGACGACCACCGCGGTTCCCTCGCGTAATCCCGCGTTGGACAGCGTCACGTCGTCGAGGAGCACGGTGCTGACCGGCGTGTCCGGGCCCGCCAGGGCGGCTACCGCCGCGGTGGTCCGCGATCCGATCAGCGAAACCGCGTCCCATTCCCGAATACCCAGTGCGGCAATGGCATTCGGATGCAATCGAATGACACCCCGGCGGGAGTCGACGGCGGAGGTGTTGAGCCTGGCGACCAGCGACAGCTGGCGGGCCGAGCTGGGCCTGCCGGTTCCGACGCTGTGCGGGAAGGCGCGGCCCGCGTCGTCGCCGGAGCGACTCACGGCACGCGCCTGCCCGGCTTGCGCAGACCCAACCGCGCCATCGACCGGCGATTGGGATGTGCCCGGCGGATCGCCCGCCGCGTGGCGCGGCGCTGCTTGGGTGCGTCGGCCCAGGCCTCGGGGTGCGCGGCCAGCCACCGCGAGTTGCGGATGGCGAACGGCACATGGCACAGGTAGGCGATGATGATCACCCAGATCAACACGTAGGGCGCCAGCACCGCCGCCGCCGCGCAGATCGCCAAGAGCGCCAGCAGCGGTGCGGCCCAACTCGGCGGCACGGCGACCGCGTGCATCTTGCGCATCGGAATCTTGCTGACCATCAGGATCGACGTGCCGGTAATCCAGACGCACAGGAACAGCTGTGACGTCCACCAGCCGTCACCGAACTGCAGCTTCAGTCCGATCAGGCCGATCATCGAGATCGCGCCCGCCGGCGCGGGCATGCCGACGAAGAACTCGTGTGCATAGGACGGCTGGCTGCCGTCGTCCTGCAAGGCGTTGAATCGTGCCAGCCGCAACACGACGCAGACCGCGTAGAGCAAAATCACCACCCAACCGGCCGGTGACTTAGTCAGCAGCGTCACGTAGAGCACGATCGCCGGGGTCACGCCGAAGTTCACCGCATCGGCCAGCGAGTCGATCTCTTCGCCCATCCGCGACTGCGCGTCCAGGATGCGGGCCACCCGCCCGTCGAGGCCGTCCAGGATCGCGGCCGCCGCGATCAGTGCCATCGCGGCCTTGGGCTGGTGTTCCAGGGCGAACCGAATCGAGGTCAGTCCGGCGCACACGGAGAGCACCGTCATCGCGCTTGGCAGGATCTGCAGGTTGACCGCCGGCCGTCCGCGCGGCTTGTTGATCATGGCAGCTCGGCCAAGACAGTCTCGCCGGCGATCGCGCGCTGGCCGACTTTCACCAGCGGTTCGGAGCCCGCAGGCAGGTAGGTGTCCAGCCTCGAGCCGAACCGGATCAGGCCGTAGGTGTCACCGATCGACAGCTTGTCGCCGACGTGCGCGGTGCAGATGATGCGCCGGGCCAGCAGCCCGGCGACCTGCACCGCGACGACGTCCGCGCCGCTCGGCGTGCGAATGTGCAGGCTGGTGCGTTCGTTTTCGCTGCTCGCTGCGGCCAGGTCGGCCGAGCCGAACCGGCCCGGCCGGTGCTGCACCGCGATCACCTCGCCGCTGACCGGCGCGCGCTGCACATGAGCGTCCAGCAGCGACAGGAAGATGCTGATCCGGGGGAGCGGCGCGTCGCCCATGCTCAATTCGGCGGGCGGGGCGGCGAAGTCGATCACACAGATCTCACCGTCGGCGGGTGCAACGATCGCGCCGGGCCGGGTGGGCGGGACCCGCGAGGGGTGACGGAAGAATCCGGCGCAGGCGCCGGCGGCCAGCAGGCCGGCCCGTCGTATCCATCGGTGCTTGCGGCCGACCAGCGCCAGCGCCAGCCCCGCGCCGATGAACGGTCGCCCGGCCGGATGCACCGGCGGGACGGCGGAGCGCACCAATCCCAGCGCATGCTGCGGGCTGAAGCCCGGGTCCGAAGCTGTGGGGCCGATAGTGCGGGGGCGTCGTGCCACGCGGCCATCTTACGGAGCCTGTGGCTGATTCGTAGGCGCCCGCAGGGGGAACGCCCACCTGCGATATGCAATCGAACGATCGGTCGGCGACACAGCTGCGCCGGGCGAAAGTCGCGGTCACCGCCGTATTCGTCGCGCACGGGGCGGTGTTTTCGTCCTGGGCCGCTCACATCCCGCACGTCAAGGCCGAGCTCGGCCTTTCCGATGCGGCGCTCGGGACGGCGCTGTTCGGCGCTCCGGTGGGATCGGTGGTGGCCACGCTGCTCAGCCACTGGGCGCTGCCCCGCTGGGGCAGCCACCGGCTGATTCCGGTCACGGCCGCCGGCTATGTCGCGGCCGGAGCGACGGTGGGCCTGGCCCGATCCGCGGCCTGGTTGTTCACCACCCTGGCGGTGTGGGGGCTGTTTCACGGGGCGCTGGACGTCGCGATGAACACCCAGGCCGGAACCGTCGAGCGGCTCGCCAGGGCTCCGATCATGGCGCGGTTCCACGGCATGTGGAGCGTCGGGGCGTTGGCAGGGGCGGTGATCGGCGCGGTGTGCGTCAGCGCGGGGGTCGGGTTGACCGTCCAGCTGACTTGTCTCGGGCTCGTCGTCCTGGTCGTGGTGGAACCGCTGACCCGCCGCCTCATTGCCGATTCGGCGGATGCCCCCGCGGCGTCGTCGGGCGGGACGCAAGGCAATCGGGCCTGGATGACGCCGACGGTGGCGATCCTGGCAGCCGTGTCGTTCGCCTCGTTTCTCTGCGAGGGCGCCGCCACCGACTGGTCGGCGAACTACCTGCGCAACGTCGTCGGCGCCGGCCCGAGCGTCGCCGCGTTGAGCTACGCCGCCTACACGCTGACGATGGTGATCACCCGGTTCGGCGCACCACGACTGCATACCCGGGTGTCCGGTCGCCGGCTGCTCCCGGCGCTGGCGCTGGTGGCCGTCGCGGGCATGAGCGTGACGCTGGCGACCGCCAACGCCTGGATCGGCGTGCTCGGTTTCGCCGCGCTGGGCGTCGGTGTGGCGCTGCTGATTCCCACCGCCTTCAGCGCGGCTTACGGCGCGAGCGGCGCCGGGTCGGCCATCGCCATCGTGGCCGCGACCGGTTGGGTGGGTTACCTGCTCGGGCCGCCGCTGATCGGCCACCTGTCGGCCCGGGTGGGGTTGTCGGCGGCGCTGGTCACCATCCCGGTGATGATGTCGTTCGTCGGCATCGCCATCCGCTTTAGCCCGGCTTTCGACAAGGCCGACGAGTTCCATCGGGACGTGGCCATGCCCGCCGGCTAGGGCTCCCTAACGCAGATCCCACACCTGCAGCTCGGTTCCCTCGGTCACCTCGACGACGTCCTCGGGGATGTCGAGCAGTCCGTTCGCCGAGGCGAGCCACCGCAGGTGATGCGATGCCGGCGGTCCGTAACTGGTAACGGTGCCGGCGTCGTCGCTGAGCACCGCGCGCCGGAATTGGCGCTTGCCACGCGGCGACGTCAGCGACTCGGCGAGGACCGCGTTGCGATGCGGACGTTCCGGGTCCGGCAGGCCCATGGCCCTGCGCAGCGCGGGCCGGATGAACACCTCGAAGGACACCAGCGCACTGACCGGGTTGCCGGGCAGCGTGACGATCGTCGCGCCGGCCACCCGTCCCACGCCTTGGGGCATGCCCGGCTGCATGGCCACCTTGACGAATTCCACGCCCTGGTCACCCTCGCGGCCGAACGCGTCTTTGACCACTTCGTAGGCGCCGGCGCTGACCCCGCCGCTGGTGATGATCAAGTCGACCCGGTTTTCGGAGCCCGCGTACCGGTCGATGATCGAACTGAATTGCGCCACTTCGTCTTCCGCCGTCGCGACGGCGACCAGATCGGCGCCCGCGTCCCGGACGGCGCCCGCCAGCATGATCGAGTTCGACTCGTAGATCTGCCCTGGTCGCAGCGGGGTGCCCGGCGTCACCAGCTCGGATCCGGTCGAGATCACCAGCACCCGCTGGCGCGGGATCACTCGCAGCTCGGCGATGCCGAGCGCCGCGACCAAGCCGAGCACGGCCGGCGTCACGACCTGGCCCCGGCGCAAGACGGTGGTGCCCGCAGATACGTCCTCGCCCGCGCGCCGGATGTGCCTGCCCGCCTCGCGGGGCGCGCGGATCGACACGACGTCCACGCCGCCG
The DNA here is from genome assembly GCA_963849935.1 of uncultured Actinomycetota bacterium. Taxonomy (GTDB): domain Bacteria; phylum Actinomycetota; class Actinomycetes; order Mycobacteriales; family Mycobacteriaceae; genus Mycobacterium. Next base: position 79,801 of record CAWKJQ010000015.1, on the reverse strand, counting down.
TCGGTGTCCTCCACCGGCACGACGGCCGTCGCCCCCGCCGGCAGTGGCGCGCCCGTCATGATCCGGTGGGCCGTCCCCGGTTGCAGCGTCAACTCGTCGGTGCGCCCGGCCGGAATGTCCTCGGCGACGCGCAACACCACCGGATGTTCGGCCGTGGCGCCCTTCGTGTCCTCGGCGAGCACCGCGTAACCATCCATCGCGGAGTTGTCGAAGACCGGCAGCGCCAGCTGCGCCACTACGTCCTCGGCCAGCACCAGACCCTGGGCGTCGGTCAGCGGAACCGCGACCGGCGGACGCGCACGAATCAATTCGGTGACGACCCGCTGATGTTCGGCGACTGAGCGCATCGCAGCCATTATCCGCGCGTCAAACCGGGAAGCTGACGCCGGTGAGCTCTTCGGAAACGACCCAGAGCCGACGCTGCAGCTCCTCGTCGTGGGACTGGGCGCTGGACTCGACCAGCTTCGGCCGGCCCCGCTGCTCGAGGAAACCCGCCGGGCCGTAGTACTGCCCGCCCTGAACGGCCGGATCGGTGGCGGCCCGCAGCGTCGGCAACGCGCCCATGGCCGGGCTCTGGAACAACACCGGTCCCAGCACTGCCTTCACCGGCCGGAAGACGCCCGGCAGGTTGCGGGCCAGCTCGGTGTTGGAGCCGCCGGGATGGGCGGCGACGGCAATGGTTTTCGCGCCGGCCTTGGCCGCCAGCCGGCGCTGCAGCTCGTAGGTGAACAGCAGGTTGGCCAACTTCGATTGCCCATAGGCGGCGATCCTGTCGTAGCGGTGTTCCCACTGCAGATCGTCGAAGTGGATAGCGGCCCGCAGCCGGTGGCCGAGGCTGCTGACCGTCACCACCCGCGAATCCCGCACCACCAGCAGATTGTCGAGCAGCAGCCCGGTCAGCGCGAAGTGGCCCAGATGGTTGGTGCCGAACTGCAATTCGAAGCCGTCCTGGGTGACCTGCTTGGGCGTCCACATCACCCCGGCGTTGTTGATCAACAGGTCGATGCGCGGGTACGCCGCGCGCAGCGCGTCGGCGGCCGAACGGATCGCGTCCAGCGAGGTCAGATCCAGCTGCTGCAAGGTGACATCCGCGCGCGGGTTGGCGGCGACGATGCGCGACAGCGCCGCGTTGCCCTTGTCGAGGTTGCGCACCGCGAGCACGACGTGAGCGCCGCGGTAGGCCAGCACGGCGGCGGCCTCATACCCGATCCCGGTGTTGGCGCCCGTGACGATGACGACGCGGCCGCTCTGATCCGGGACGTCCCCCTCCGACCAATTGCGGTTGTCTTTGTCGTTGGAAGCCATGGCCCAAAAGATACTCATGCGGATCTGCTGCTGCGGGATGGGCGGGTGGGGTCGGCCGGGCGGACGTAAGGTGAGAACGTGATCACCGGTTTGGCTCACACTGGGGTGTGCGTTCCGGATTGCGAGGCCGCGGTGGAGTTCTACCGCGATGTGTTGGGCCTGCGTGTGCTCTCGCCGCCATATGTCATGGCTGGTAACGACATTCGCGACGACATGGGCGAGTTGGTGTCCGATCCGAGCATGAAAGCCGCCATCCTCGGATTCGAAGACGACGGTGACAGGGTGCTCGAGGTGATCGAATACCTCGGAGTCGAAAGCGGGTCTCCCGATGACGGCCGGACGCTGACCGACCCAGGGCTCTCGCACGTCGGACTGATCTGTGCGGACCTCGACGCCACCCGGGCGAAACTGGAGTCCAAGGGAGTGCGCTTCCTGGTCAGCGGAATCGCGGACGTGGCGCGGCTTCGTACCACCTGGTTCGTCGATCCATGGGGCGTGGTGTTCATTCTCGTGGAAAAGAGCCGGCCCGGGCGACCGTACTTTGCGCAATGGGGATAGCGGCCCCGAAGCCCTCGGTGGGGATCATCGGCGCCGGCGCCGGCGGAATCGCGATGGGGATACAGCTCGCCGACGCGGGTTACGACTTCACGATCTTCGACCGAGCCGACGGATTCGGCGGGACATGGCGCCACAACACGTTTCCAGGCGCGGCCTGCGACGTCCCGTCCCACCTGTACTCGTATTCCTTTGCACCCAACCCTCGGTGGAGCAAGACCTATGCCAACCAGCCCGAGATCCTTGCCTATCTCGAGAGGGTGGCAGCCGAGCACAAGCTGGCCGGGCACCTGCGGGCCAACACCGCGATCACCACCGCGCGCTGGTCGGACTCGCAGCGCCGCTGGACGCTGACCGGTGACGACGGCCGACAGCACGACTTCGATGTGGTGGTCAGCGCGGTCGGTATGCTCGATGTGCCGTACATCCCGGACCTCTTGGGGGCCAAGCGATTTCGCGGGCGCCGATTTCATTCCTCGCGCTGGGACCACAGCAAGTCGACCGACGGAGAACGCGTCGCTTCCATCGGCACCGGCGCCAGCGCGATCCAATACGTGCCCGCGATAGCGCGAAAGACTGGCCACCTGACCGTGTTTCAGCGGACCCCGATATGGATCGCGCCGCGATTCGACTTTCCGTTCACCGCCGATCAGCACGAGCTCTTCGAACGTGAACCGGCTACCGCGCAGAAGCTGCGCGACGAGGCCTTTGATGCCTACGAGTCGGCCAGCTTCGACGTTGACCACCCACAGACCCTCGAAGCGACCGAGCTTGCCCGTAGTTACCTGGCCCGCAAGGTGTCCGACCCCGAGTTGCGGGCGAAGCTGACACCGAACTATCCCGCCGGATGCAAGCGGCCGCTGATGTCGCGCGAGTGGTATCCAACGTTCGCACTGCCCAACGTCAGCCTGGAAACGACCCCCATCGCCGAACTGACCGAACGCGGAGTGCGTACCGTTGATGGCGTCGAACACCGCGTCGACACCATCATCTACGGCACCGGGTTCACCGCCGCCGACTACCTGGCCAGTATCGACGTGTACGGAGCCGGCGGCCGCCACCTTCGCGATGATTGGAGTGACGGTGCCGAGGCCTACCTGGGCACCCTAGTCGCCGGGTATCCGAATTTCTTTGTGCTGTATGGCCCCAACACCAATGGCGTCAATTCGATTATCTATATTCACGAGGCGCAGACGACCTTCATCCGGCACATCCTCGACGTGATGGACGGCCGCGGAGCGCACACCGTCGAGGTGACGGCCGCGGCGCAGCGCCGCTACAACGATGAGATCCAGGCCGCGATGGCGGGCAAGGTCTGGCTGGCCTGTACCAACTACTTTCGACATCGCAGCGGGAAGGTCGTCACCCAATTGCCCTATAGCGGCCGGCAATTCTTCGAGCGCACTCGCAGCATGGTCATTGAGGACTACCTGCTACGTCCGTAGCCCGCGTTCTTAGTCGCAACCGCGGCAGTACGTCGACTTGACGTGCGCGGCACGCGCGGCCGTCGTGTCATTGCGGCCGGTGCGAGGGTCAAGCGTGCCCGGGCCCGATCGCGCAGTCCACGCCCGCCGCGCTGATAGCCACTTACCCGGATGCCGCGTACGCGCGCGGCGACCGGCGCCGGTGACCGCGGTCGAAAATCCGGCGAGCTGCGTGGTTTTCGGCGCTTGATCCGTAAGTCGATCATCACCGGCGCACTCATCGACCAATCGATTCGTTGCCGCATCCAGGCCGCAGCCCGCTTCGACGGCTTCCCGGTTCGCACGGCCACACCCTACGCCCTTCGTCTCGGCGGCCGAGACGCGCCGCAGATACATTACAGCAGAACAAATTTCGTGTTAACGCAAGGATCTACTGCACCCAGAAATTATCGTGGCGGATGAACCATTCCTGGCGCTCGTCGTCGGTCATATCGGCCAGGGACGCGAGGCCTTCGAAGTAGGCCTCGCGGGGTGCGCCGGGGGCGAACAGCATCAGGATCGATGCCGGTTCGTCCGCCTCGTTGCGAAAGCCGTGCACGCCGCCCGGCGGCACGTAGAGGAAGTCGCCCTGGTGGCCGTCGGTCCACTGGGTGCCGTCGTAGAGCTTCATCGTTCCGGACAAGACGAAGAACGCCTCGGACATGGCGCGGTGGAAGTGCGCCGGGGGGCCGCCGCCGGCCGGGGCGATGTCGACGCGGTAGAGCCCGTAATCGCCGGCGGTGTCCTGTTGGTTGGCCAGGTAGTGGTACTTCACCCCGGACGTCTCGTAATCGGGCGGCTGATCGGCGCGCTTGAGCCAGGCGCTGATCTCCGGTTCGTCTTTGGTGTAGCGGGCTGGCGGGTAGGGCGGCACGACAAGGGACATGGTTCCAGTGTGCGCATAACATCGGCCGTGTGGATCGATCAACCGCCGAAGACGTTCGCGTGCAACGGCTGCTGGACGCCGAAGACAAGGCCGCGCAACTGTTCGACGAGATCGAGCGGCGGGCCATGATTCGTCCCGGGCTCGCCGAGAAGGAACTCTCCGACGAGATTCACGACCTCGCCGGGGAGATGTTCGGCGTGACCCAGCACTGGCATCGGCGGATCGTGCGGGCCGGAAAGAACACGCTGCAGCCGTTTCACGAGCGCCCGCCGGACCGCGTGATCGTCGACGACGACATCGTCTACCTCGACCTGGGGCCGATCTTCGAGGAGTGGGAGGCCGATTTCGGGCGGACGTTCGTGCTCGGCGACGACCCGCACAAGACGGCCATTCGTGATGCGCTGCCACGGGTCTGGCAGGCCGGCCGCGACCACTTCGCCAGCCATCCCGAGATCACCGGTGCCGAGCTGTTCGACTACGTCGTCGGGGTTGCCCATGCCGAGGGCTTCGAGTGGGGCAGCCGCATCGCCGGCCATCTGATCGGCGAGTTCCCGCACAAGAAGATCGCTGGCCCCGGCGTCGAGTGGATCATCATGCCCGGATCGAACAAACCGATGCGCCGCACCGATCCGCGCGGCCGCATCTGTCACTGGATCCTCGAGATCCACCTCGTCGATCGCGCGCGCGGCTTCGGCGGTTTCTACGAGCAGCTGCTCGACCTGGGCTAGTCAGTGCCGATCGCAAGCGCGGCGCATGCGCCGGGCGCAGCGGGTCGGCACCATCGGGTCTAGTCGATGGGATAGACCACCCCGGTGAGCTCCTCGGAGATCGCCCACAGCCGGCGTTGCCGGTCGATATCGTGCGACTTCTTACTGGAGCCCACGACCTTCGGATAGCCCCGCGTCTGGCCGGGGCCGTCGGGCCCGTAGTACTGCCCGCCGAGCACCGCCGGGTCGGTCGCCGCGCGCAGGGTCGGCAGCGCGCCCATGGCCGGGTTCTGGGCGACGAGCGGTGCGATCCGCTCGAATGCGACGAGCAGCGGACCGGGCATGTTGCGCATCAACTCGGTGTCGGACATGCCGGGGTGCGCGGCCGCGGCGATCGTCGTGCCATGAGGGGCAAGCCGTCGTTGCAGCTCGTAGGTGAACAGCAGGTTGGCGAGCTTGGCCTGCCCATAGGCGGCGACCCGGTTGTAGCGGCGCTCCCACTGCAGGTCGTCGAAGTGGATGTCGGCGAGGATGCGGTGCCCGACACTGCTGATCGTGACAATCCGCGAGCCGGCGACGGGCAGCAGCCGGTCCAGCAGGAGGCCGGTGAAGGCGAAGTGGCCCAGGTGATTGGTGCCGAACTGCAGCTCGAAGCCATCCTTCGTGGTGCCCTTCGGCGTGTACATCACCCCGGCGTTGTTGATCAGCAGGTCGATGCGGTCGTGGTCGGCGCGCAGCTGCTCGGCGGCCGCGCGGGTGGAGTCCAGCGATGTCAGGTCGAGTTCTTGCAGGGCGACGTCGGCGTGGGGGCTGCGGGCGGCGATGCGGGCCGCCGCGTCCTTGCCCTTGTCCAGGTTGCGCACCGCCAGCACCACGCGGGCGCCGTGGTCGGCAAGCGCCAGGGCGGTCTCGTAGCCCAGGCCGGTGTTGGCCCCGGTAATGACGGCCACCCGCCCGGTCTGGTCGGGAATGTCCGCGGTGGTCCACTTGGCCATGAGAGGCTCCTCGAGCTTGTAGAGTAAACGGGGCGAGCGCTCCGGTTGATAGAGACTATACGGAACGTACGCCCCGTTTTGTCAAGCGATGAGTGGTGAACACATGGCACAACCCGAACGCCGGCTGCGCGCCGATGCGGCGCGCAATCGCGCGCGCGTGCTGGAAGTCGCCTACGACACGTTCGCCGCCGAGGGCCTCTCGGTGCCCATCGACGAGATCGCGCGGCGGGCCGGCGTCGGGGCCGGCACCGTCTACCGGCACTTTCCGACCAAGGAAGCGCTGTTTCAGGCGGTCATCGAGGACCGCATGCAGCGGCTGGTCGACGATGGGCGCGCCCTGCTGGGATCCGACGGACCCGGCGAAGCCCTCTTCAGCTTCCTGCGGTCGATGGTGCTGCACTGGGGGGCGACGGACCGCGGCTTGGCCGACGCGCTGGCTGGGCTCGGCATCGACATCGCCACCGCCGCCCCCGACGCGGAGGACGCGTTCCTGGCCATGCTCGACGAGCTGTTGCGGGCCGCCCAGCGGGCGGGCACCGCGCGCCCCGACATCGGAGTGCGGGAAGTGAAGGCGATCATGGTCGGATGCCAGGCGATGGAGGCATATAACTCCGCGTTGGCGGAGCGGGTGACCGACGTCGTCGTTGACGGTTTACGCGCTGGGCGATAGGGCTGACCGCTTCTTGCACTCGACATGGGCGAGTGCTAAGAATGACGTTGGCACTCGCGACCGGCGAGTGCTAGGTCGGGACGGTGAGGCCAGGGCCGCGCCAGCGGAGACACCCGAAGCCGTCCGTCGCGGGCACTGCACCCGGCCAGAACGTGTCATCCCCAATCCGGAGGAATCACTTCGCAATGGCCAAGACAATTGCGTACGACGAGGAGGCCCGTCGCGGCCTCGAGCGGGGGCTCAACGCCCTCGCCGACGCGGTAAAGGTGACGTTGGGTCCCAAGGGCCGCAACGTCGTCCTGGAGAAGAAGTGGGGTGCCCCCACGATCACCAACGATGGTGTGTCCATCGCCAAGGAGATCGAGCTGGAGGACCCCTACGAAAAGATCGGCGCCGAGCTGGTCAAGGAAGTCGCGAAGAAGACCGACGACGTTGCCGGTGACGGCACGACGACGGCCACGGTTCTCGCACAGGCGCTCGTCAAAGAGGGTCTGCGCAACGTCGCCGCCGGTGCCAACCCGCTGGGTCTGAAGCGCGGCATCGAGAAGGCCGTCGAGAAGGTCACCGAGACCCTGCTCAAGTCGGCCAAGGAGGTCGAGACCAAGGACCAGATCGCTGCCACCGCGGCCATCTCCGCGGGTGACCAGTCGATCGGCGATTTGATCGCCGAGGCGATGGACAAGGTCGGCAACGAGGGCGTCATCACCGTCGAGGAGTCCAACACCTTCGGCCTGCAGCTCGAGCTGACCGAGGGCATGCGGTTCGACAAGGGCTACATCTCGGGCTACTTCGTCACCGACGCCGAGCGTCAGGAAGCCGTCCTCGAGGACCCCTTCATCCTGCTGGTCAGCTCCAAGGTTTCTACCGTCAAGGACCTGCTGCCCCTGCTGGAGAAGGTCATCCAGGCCGGTAAGCCGCTGCTGATCATCGCCGAGGACGTCGAGGGCGAGGCGTTGAGCACCCTGGTCGTCAACAAGATCCGCGGCACCTTCAAGTCGGTGGCCGTCAAGGCTCCCGGCTTCGGTGACCGCCGCAAGGCGATGCTGCAGGACATGGCCATCCTCACCGGTGGCCAGGTCATCAGCGAGGAGGTCGGCCTGTCGCTGGAGAGCGCCGACGTCGCCCTGCTGGGTAAGGCCCGCAAGGTCGTCGTCACCAAGGACGAGACCACGATCGTCGAGGGCGCCGGTGACTCCGACGCCATCGCCGGCCGGGTGGCCCAGATCCGCAGCGAGATCGAGAACAGCGACTCCGACTACGACCGCGAGAAGCTGCAGGAGCGCCTGGCCAAGCTGGCCGGCGGTGTTGCGGTGATCAAGGCCGGGGCCGCGACCGAGGTCGAGCTCAAGGAGCGCAAGCACCGCATCGAGGACGCGGTGCGCAACGCCAAGGCCGCCGTCGAGGAGGGCATCGTCGCCGGCGGTGGCGTGGCCCTGCTGCACGCGATTCCGTCGCTGGATGAGCTGAAGCTCACCGGTGACGAGGCGACGGGCGCCAACATCGTCCGCGTGGCGCTCGAGGCTCCGCTGAAGCAGATCGCCTTCAACGGTGGTCTGGAGCCGGGCGTCGTGGCCGAGAAGGTCCGCAACTCGCCCGCCGGTACCGGCCTGAACGCCGCGACCGGTGAGTACGAGGACCTGCTCAAGGCCGGCGTTGCCGACCCGGTGAAGGTGACCCGCTCGGCGCTGCAGAACGCGGCGTCCATCGCGGGCCTGTTCCTCACCACCGAGGCCGTCGTCGCCGACAAGCCGGAGAAGGCGGCCGCACCCGCGGGCGACCCGACCGGTGGCATGGGCGGCATGGACTTCTAGTTCGATGACGATGCGCGCTGCGTAGCAGCGCGAGGAGGAATCGGACAATCATTCAAGTCCACGACTCGATTACGGGAAAGCCCGGCCCTCACAGGGGGCCGGGCTTTTTCGTGCCTGCGTGCCCGGCGTCCGGGCGACTGTGAAGCTAGCCGCCCATTCGACGCCGAGCGTGCGGGCAGCTTCACGTTCGGCGGCGGTGAGCGCACCGAACACTCGGCGACCTAGTCTTAGCCCGTGGCCCTTCCAACTCCCTCACCCACCAGCACCGCCGTCGTCACCGGAGCGTCGTCGGGCATCGGCGCCGACATCGCGCGTGAGTTGGCCGACCGCGGGTACGGCGTCACGCTGGTCGCGCGCCGCGAAGACAGGCTGCGCGAGCTGGCCGATGAACTCGCCGGCCGCGGCGTCAACGTCGAGGTGATCGCGTGCGACGTCGCGGACTCCAACGCCCGCGCCGGCCTGTTCGAGGAGGTCGAGCGGCGGGGGCTCACCGTCGACATCCTGGTCAACAACGCCGGCATCGGCACCATGGGCGCGGTGGCCAAACTGCCGGTCGCCGACGAGATCGCACAGGTGCGGGTCAACGTCGAGGCGGTGATCGATCTGTCCACCCGGGCGGTCCAGCGAATGGTGCCGCGCCACCGCGGCGCGATCCTCAACGTCGGCTCCACCGTGGGCTACCAACCCTTCCCGGGGCAGGTGGGGTACGCGGCCACCAAGGCGTTCGTCAACAACTACACCCAGGGGCTGCGGGGCGAGCTGGCCGGCACCGGCGTCACCGTCGCACTGCTGTGTCCGGGTCCGGTGCGCACCGAGTTCGTGAAGAGCGCCGGCATGGACGAGCGAGACTTCGCGGACGCATTCCCGAAGTTCATGTGGAAGCCGTCGCGCGAGGTGGCGAAAGCCGGAGTCGATGCGCTCGACCACGACCGCGGAACCGTGATCCCCGGGCTGCCAAGCCAGATCACCACGCGGCTGTTTCAGTTCATGCCGCGACGGCTGCTGCTGCCGCTGGTCAAGAATCAGCACCCGAGCCTGCGCAGGGACCGGTCAGCGAGCTAGGGGCCAGGGCCGCATCCAGCCCTCCACCGGAAGCGCGAGCGCGTTGCACAGCGTGCAGATCGTGCGGTACCAGCCGATGGCCGTGAGCAATTCGATGCGCTGCTCGTCGGAAAGGAAGCGCCCGAGCGCTATCCACGTCGCCTCCGACCACGAGCCGGTGCGTTCCAGCTCGTCCACCGCCTCGATCAGCGTGCGCTCGGCCGGGCTCCACCGCGGGTCGTCCGGGCCGCCCGTGACCAGCGCGTCGCACTCGTCGTCGCTGACGCCTGCGATCGGGCCCCAGAACGCCGCCTGCCCGCCCCATTCGTACTGGCAGCCGAGAAGCGCGCAGATCCGCAAAATGGCGATGGTCCGCGTCCGTCCGGGCAAAAGCGCTGCGACATAGAGGGATTCGCCAAGCTTGCGCAGCCGGGCGGCCAGCTCCGGATGGCGCTGCAGGCAGCGCACCAAAAGCAGCGGCTCGTAGGTTCGATCGGGATGACCCCAGCTGTTGATGCCAGCGGCATCTTCTTCGCTCCACGGCGGAGCGAGCGGTGCGACGCGGCTCACGGACGCGACTGTACGGCGTCACGCCGATGGCGGCGACCCGCAGCGCCCGGCTTCGCCCGCGCTTGCGATCGCCGCTAGGCGGGCAGCGAGAACACCACGCAGTCGTGCAGGCACCCCTTGGCCGCGTCCGGTGAGTCGGCGTCTCGGTGCAGCAGCGCGCGCGTGGGAACCACGTTCAGGTGCGCGATCTCGTCGGAGGCGTCAGTCACTTCGGCGCTGCCGTCGACGATCAGCGAGTAGCCGCCCGGTTCGGCGGGCGGCCACAACAGCGTCACGTCGGGGCGGTGGGCAAGGTTGCTCCGGGTTCGCCCACCGATCAGTCCGACGTCGAGCGTGGCCTCACGCAACCGCGGTTCGACCGTCACGGTGTGCACGCGGTACCCGTCGTCGACCGTGATCAGGTACGCGTACGGATAGTCGACAAGCGCGTCGCCCAACGCCTTGAGATCGACCTTCTTCTTGGTGCGCATGGTCTTCCAGGATAGGCGCGAGCCGGTCGGGAGTCCGCGCTACTGCGGCGTCGACGGTTTGGGGAAGCCGAGGTTCTTCAGCACCTCATTCCAGGGCGGCAGCTTGGCCACGGCCGCCGACGCGTCGGCGTGATAGCCGAACATCGCCGCCACGTCGGATGCCCACATCTGCTCGTACGCCGCCTCGATGTCGGCGATGGCAGGGGTGTTCTGACCCAGGTGATTGTTGGCCGCCAACGCTGACACCAAGGCGCGGTTGGCTGCGACCACCGCGGGCTGCACCGTGGCCGAAAGCGCGACTTCGAACGCAGTCGCGATGGCGGAGGCTTGGTGGGACACCTCGTGGGCCTGCGCGGCCGCCGCGCTGAGCCAGCTCACGTATTGGCTGGCGACGGACATCATGGCCGTCGACGAAGCGCCCTGCCAGGATCCGCTGGCGAGATCTGACGTCACCGATGAAAAGGACGACGCCGACGATGCCAACTCCCCGGCCAGCCCGTCCCAGGCCGCCGCCGCAGCAAGCAGTGGCCCGGGACCGGGGCCGGAGAAAATTAGTGCCGAATTGACTTCTGGCGGCAACCACGCAAAATGCGGGTTCGTCACCGACCCAACTTAGCTGGCATATGCCACTTTTCGTGGCGTTATCCCGCGGGTACGGGAATGGGCCGGCGCCCACGCACCAACTTGCCTGGCCGGGCGTCGGTGGGAACACCGTTCTCGGCGATCACTTCCCCGGCCACGATCGTGGCGACATACCCTTCGGCGGTCTGATCCAGGCGCCGCCCCCCGGCGGGCAGATCGTAGGTGATCGTCGGCTTGTGCAGCCGCAAAGCGGCATGGTCGATCACGTTGAGATCGGCCTTGTAGCCGACCGCGATGCGGCCGCGATCGCCCAGCCCGGCGATGCGGGCCGGCACCGACGTGAGCTCGCGAACCGCCTGGGGCACCGTGAACCGTCCGGCCTTGCGGTCCCGCGCCCAGTGCGTCAGGAAGTAGGTCGAGTAACTGGCGTCGCAGATCATGCCGTAGTGCGCGCCGCCGTCCCCGAGGCCGAGCACCACGTCGTCGCGGTGCAGCAGTTCACCGACGGTGTCCAGCGAGTTGTTCTGCAGGTTGCTGGTCGCGACCAACAGCATGGCCCGGCCCTCGTCGTCGAGCAGCCGGTCGTAGGCCTCTTCCATCGGATCGACCCCGCGGGCCCGGGCGCGGGCCCCGATGCTGGTCGACGGGTCGGGCTCGTAGTCGGGGGTGTCGCCCAGCGGGAAGATCCAGTCCCACATCTGCGCCACGTACAGGATCGGGTGACCCTGGCCGGGCTTGTCGGCCAGGATGCGGGCGCGGACCTCGGGTTTGCGCATCTCGGCGACCCGCTCGGCCAGCGGCAGGTGCGCGATCTCGCGGTAGCTGGGGTAGAGCACGAACGGGTTGGCCGTCAGTTGCAGCCCGATGATCAACCCGATCGGGCGCGGCAACAGCTGCGCCGTGACTCGGATTTCGCCGCCATCGGCGGCACTGTTGGCCTTCTCGATCATGGTGATGGCGTCCGGCCACGTCGGGTCGCCGGAGTTGGCGACGACGAGGGTGAAGGTGACGGGCAGCCCGACGTCCTCGGCGACGTCGAACACCGTCTGCAGCACCGGCTGATAGCCGCCGGACGGGATGTCGGGAACGAACTGCAGCAGGCCGCCGCCGCCGTCCACGACGCCGCGGGCGATCTCCTCGATCTCCTCGCGGGCGGCCTCGTAACTCGGGATGGGCGAACCACTTTCGGTCTTGTGGATCGTCAGCCGCGACGACGCGAAGCCCAGCGCGCCGACCTCGATCGCCTCCTTGGCCAGCTGCCGCATCTTGGCCAGATCGTCGTCGGTGGCCGGCTCGCGGTCGGCGCCGCGCTGCCCCATCACGTACACCCGCAGCGGCGAGTGCGGCAGATACGCCGCGACGTCGATGTCGCGCTTGCCCGACTCGAGCGCGTCCAGATATTCGGGGAAGGTTTCCCACGTCCACGGCAGGCCGTCGGTCATGACGACGCCGGGAATGTCTTCGACACCGGCCATCACGTCGACCAGCACGTCGTGGTCGGACTGGCGGCACGGCGCGAAGCCGACCCCGCAGTTGCCCATCACCACCGTCGTCACCCCGTGCGCCGAGGACGGAGTCAGGCGCTCCGACCAGATGGACTGGCCGTCGTAGTGGGTGTGCAGGTCGACGAAGCCGGGCGTGACCAGCAGCCCGGTGGCGTCGATCTCCCGCGCGGCGGTCGCCCCGTTCACCGCACCGACCGCCTTGATGACGTTGCCCTGCACCGCCACGTCGCCGACGTACGGCTCACCCCCCAGCCCGTCGACGATGGTGCCATTGCGGATGATGAGGTCGTAAGTCATCCAAACAATCTACGACCGTTGCGGTAGCTCGTGCCAGGATCTTGTGCGTGATCGACCACGTGGGAATCAACTGCGCCGACTACGCCGAATCTCAGCGGTTCTACGACGCGGTGCTGGGGACGCTGGGTTTCTCTCAGGCAGCTGGATGTAGGTCGCGCCGTCGGGCTGGGCGCCGAGCCTTCCCCCGCAAGCGGGAGGTGCCCCCGGCACGCGCCGCGGTTCTGGCCGGAATACCATCCCGGCTACTTCGGGGCGTTCGTGCGCGACCCCGACGGCAATAACCTCGAAGCTGTCTTCCACCGAACCCTCCCGTAGGGTCGCAAGCATGGCCAGCACCGACGATGCCGCCGTCCTCCAAGAGCTCTTGCGCGACGCGTTCACCCGGTTGATCGAGCACGTCGACCAGATCACCGATGGGTTGACCGACGAGGAGTCCGGCTACCGGCCGGCCCCGGACGCCAACAGCATCGCCTGGTTGCTCTGGCACAGCGCGCGGGTGCAGGACGTTCAGCTGGCCGACGTCGCCGGCGTCGAGCAGGTGTGGTTCCGCGACGGCTGGGTGGACCGGTTCGGACTGGACCTCCCGCGCAACGACACCGGTTATGGACACGGTCCCGATGACGTGGCCAAGGTGAAGGCGCCCGCGGATCTGCTGTCCGGCTACTACCGTGCGGTGCACCAGCTCACGCTCGAGTACGTCGCCGGAGTCACCGCCGAGGAACTGGCCCGCGTCGTGGACACCAACTGGGATCCGCCGGTGACGGCCAGCGCGCGATTGGTGAGCATCATCGACGACTGCGCCCAGCACCTCGGGCAGGCCGCGTACGTGCGGGGCATTCAGTAGATTCGCAGGCGTGCGATTCACGGCGACCGTGCTGTTGTGGCTCATCACCACGCTCGCGCTCGCGGTGGCGATCCCCGCGGTGTGGACCCAGCACAATGTCGTTGACGCCGACGGCTATGCCGCGATGGCGCGGCGCGCGGCGGCCGACCCGGCTCTGCAGTCCGCCATGGCGGACGAACTGACCACCCGGGCAACGGCTCTCATCGCCGAGCGTGGCGGGGGGCGTTACCCGCTCGACAGTTCCGAGCTACACGAGGCGGCCAGGGCCTTCACCGCAGGGCCGGCCTTTCCGCCGCTGTTCGCCCAGGCGAACCGGGCGGCGCACGGCTGGCTGTTCAGCGACCCGGGGGCGGCCGAGAACGGCAACCAGTGGGCGGTCGACGTGGCGCCGATGCTCAGGGACGCCTCTATTCAGCCCCTGCTGCGCCGCCACAACGTGGCGATCCCAACGAAATTGACTGTCCCACTGACCGTTTCGGTTCCGCGATCGATGCGGCAGGGGCGGCTGAGCCGGCTGGCCACCTGGGGGCCGTGGGTGAGCGTGGGCGCGGCGGCGCTGTGCGGAGTCTGCGCGCTGCTCACGTTGGCGACCGCGCGCCGCCGCGGCAAGGCGTTGAGCAGCCTGGGCGTCTCGGCGCTGCTCGCCGGTGCCGGTGGCTGGGCGGGCATCGAGGTCGCCGGTCGCCATGTCCACGATGCGCTGAATAACACCGCCGGCAGCGTCCGCGGCGTCGCCGAGGTGATGGTCGAACACGCCGAAGCCGGTCTGCACCAATGGCTCAACGCCACGTTAATCGCCGGCGCAGCCCTGGTCGCATCCGGCGTGATCGTCGCGATGCTGGGCAGTGTCGCGAGAAAATCGCGACCGCCCGCTAGCCGAACGTGAACGAGAACACCTGCAAACCTTTGCTGACTCGCATGTCCAGCTGATCGCGGTGCGCGGCGTCGTCGGCCACGATCCGGTGCAGCGTGGGCGCGCCGCCGATAGGCGTCGTGGTGGTCTTGCCGTCGCGGGTCACGGTGATGCTGCCGGCGCCGCCGACGACGGCGTAGACGTCTTTCGCGGTGTAGTTCAGCCGGATGGCGGAGTCGTCGCCGTCGGCCGTGGCCGCCTGGTCGCCCAGGTTCCAGCGGCCCTGCAGGGCGAACTTGTCGTTGGCCAGTGTCGGAGGGAAGTTCAGCGTGGCGACGCCGCCTTTGTAATTCCCGGTGCCGCCAAAGTTTCCGGACTTACCGACACCCAGATACGTCTCAGGCGTGAGCCTGGTCTGCGGGGTCATGTCGGCCGAGTGGGTCGGCGCGGGGAGCTGGATGCCGGGATGGGCATCGACGAGAAGCTTGCGGATCAGCTTCTCGGTGTCGTCGTAGTCGCCCTCGCCGAACTTGGTATGCCGCACTTGCCCATTGGCGTCGATCAGGTACTCGGCCGGCCAGTACAGGTTGTCAAAGTTGTTCCACGTCGCATAGTCGTTGTCCAGTGCGATGGGATAGGTGATGTGCAGATCGGCGGCGCCGCTGGCCACATTGGCGGGCACTCGCTCGAAGGCGTACTCGGGGGTGTGCACCCCGACGACGAGGAACCCACTGTCGTGATACCGGTTGTACCAATCGATTACGTGCGGGATGGCGCGCTGACAGTTGATGCACGAATACGCCCAGAAGTCGATCAGAATCACCTTGCCGCGCACCGACGCGGGGTCCAGTGGCTTGCCGTCCGGTGTGTTGAGCCATCCGGTAACGCCGGTGAGGGCGGGTGCCGGTCCGCACTGTTGCAGCTCGGCGGAGCCTTCGGCGCAATCGCTCAGTGCGCCGCCGTTGGTGGTGCCCGGCTGGCTCAGCTGCAGCCCGCCGCCGTGGTTCGACTGCTGCGCGGCCGCCGGGGCCAGGCTGCGCTGGATCTTGTTGGCCCCCAAGTTGTTCTGCATCGCCGTCGTGTAGTCGGGCACGGCGCGCTGCAGCATCGCCGGCAGATTGAACACCAACGCCACAGCCAGCACGATCATCGCGATTCCGCCGGCGACCTGAATCCCGCGTTGCCGGCGGCGGAACGCGGCCACCCGTTCGGCGACGCGCCGCCCGGCCAGTGCGAAGGCCAGTAACGGCAGCGCATTGCCGACGGCGAACGTCGCGGTCAACACGAGCACACCGAACCCGATCGACGAGGTCCCGCCGGCCACCACGATGGCCGCCAGCACCGGTCCCGCACACGGCACATACAGAGCGCCTAGCGTCAGCCCCAGCCCGAAACCGCTTTTCCCGGAGCCGATTTGGCGCTGCGGGAAGTAGGCGAACGGCCGCTCGAGAAGGTGCTGTATCGGCGGAAAGACCAGCCCCAGGCCGATCAGGACCAGCACCACCAATGCGGCCCACCGGATCGCGTCCTGTGGCAGGTGCAGCGCCGCCAGCAGCGCGGAGCCGATCAAGGTGGCGAGGCTGAAACTGCACACCAGGCCTGCGATCACCAGGTACGGTCGCGCCGTGGGACCCACGCCGTTGGTGCCGGCCCGGTGGGTGTCCATGCCCGACAGCAGGATCACCGGAAGCACCGGCAGGATGCACGGCGAGATGCCGGTGATCAGGCCACCGAGGAACCCGATCAAGGCGAGGGTGTGCACGGGCTATTCGGAGGGGCGCGAAGGGCGCCGCACGATGGGCATGGTTACACCTTTACCTGTTTTCCGGCCGCGAAGTGCCGGCCACAAATCACGGGACGTGCGTTATACAAATCACACCACGTGCGTTACGCTCAGCCGGTGGCGCAACTCACCTTCCAGCGCGCCCGCACCGAGGAAAAAAAGCGCCAACGTGCGGAGGCCCTCGTGGAAGCCGCACGCTCGCTGGCAATGGAATCGGGCGTCGCGTCGGTCACCCTGACCGCGGTCGCCAGCCGCGCCGGAATTCACTACTCGGCGGTGCGCCGATACTTCACCTCGCACAAGGAAGTCTTGCTGCATCTGTCCGCCGAGGGCTGGGTGCGGTGGTCGGCTACCGTGTCGGAGAAGCTGGCCGAGCCGGGCGCGAAGTCTCCCTCGCGCATCGCCGAGACGCTGGCCGAAGCCCTGGCCGACGACCCATTGTTCTGCGACTTGCTGGCGAACCTGCACCTGCACCTTGAACACGAGGTGGACGCGGAACGGGTTATCGAGGTCAGGCGGATCAGCACCGCGGCCACACTCTCGCTGTCGGACGCGATCGTCAGCTCGCTGCCCGAACTCGGGCGGTCGGGTTCGCTCGATATCTTGCTGGCGGCGTACTCGCTGGCGGCCACGCTCTGGCAAGTCGCGAATCCACCCGAACAGCTGACCGACGTCTACGCCGAAGAGCCGGAAGTGGTTCCGCCCGAGTGGAATCTGGATTTCGCGTCCGCGCTTACCCGCCTGCTGACTGCCACGTGCGTCGGCCTCATCGCGGAATCAACATGAACGCAGAAAGGAGGCCCGGTGTGGCTTGGCGAACTGCAACCGGTGAAGACGGTCCCGAGCTCTCCGAGCGTCCGGGGCCAGAGCCGACCGCGCAATATCCCGCCGCAACCGGTATGACGCCGGAGGCCACGCCGCGCAACAAAGTCGGATCGCAGCGCGCTGGGAAAAAGGGTTTTCTGGGGCGTTTCTGGCTGGTGCTCACGATCGCTGCTGTCGTCGCGCTCTCAGGATTCGTGGTGTACCGGTTGCACGGCGTCTTTGGCGTTCACCGTGGTTCGTTCGGTGGCGGCACGTCGGGTGAGGTCCTCGACCAGTTCAACGCCAAGACGATCACGCTCGAGGTCTGGGGCTCACCGGGCAGCACGGCAACCATCAACTACCTCGACGAAAACTCCCATCCACAGCAGGCCCTCAACGTGCCCTTGCCCTGGAGCAAAGTATTGAGTTCAACAAAGCCCGGCATTCCGGCAAACCTGGTGGCGCAAGGAGACGGCAGTTGGATCGCCTGCCGATTCGTCGTGAACAACCACGACGGGCACGGTGACGTCATCAAGGGTCCGAATCACTCGCCGTCCAACGAAACGGTTAATGCCATGGTCTACTGCCTGGACAAGTCCGCATGAGTGAGACCACCGAGGCCGCCGAGATTCCGCCGCGCGTCGACCAACCGCTGATCCCGCCGTTCCTGCCGCGGATGATCCACCGGATGGCGCTGCCGATCGTCCTGGTGTGGTTGGGCATCGTCTTCGTCACCAACACCGTGGCGCCTCAGCTGGAGGTCGTCTCCAAAACCCACTCGGTGTCGATGAGTCCGACGGACGCGGCATCGTTCCAGTCGATGATGCGCGTCGGGTCGACGTTCAAAGAGTTCAACTCCGACAGCTCGGCGATGATCTTGCTGGAGGGTGACAAGCCGCTCGGGGCGGAGGCTCATCGCTATTACGACGAGATCGTCAGGCGACTCGAGCAAGACAAGAAGCACGTTCAGCACATCCAGGATTTCTGGAGTGATCCCCTGACCGCCGCGGGCTCCCAGAGTCACGACCAAAAAGCCGCGTACGTCCAGGTCTACCTCGCCGGCAACATGGGCGGTGGGTTGTCCGCCGAGTCCAGCGACGCCGTCCGCAAGATCGTCAACTCGGTGCCGGCGCCGCCGGGGATCAAGGCCTACGTCACCGGGGCGGCTCCGTTGTTTGCCGACCAGTCCCACGCGGGCGAGAAGGGCGTCGCGACAGTCACCATGGTCACCTTCCTCGTGATTGTGGTGATGCTGCTGTTCGTCTACCGCTCGATAGTCACCGTTCTGATCATGCTGGTGATGGTCTTCGTCGAGTTGGCCGCGGCCCGCGGTGTCGTCGCGACGCTCGGAAACTACGGCATCATGGGGCTCTCCACGTTCGCCAATAACATGCTCGTGCTGATGGCGATCGCCGCCGGAACGGACTACGCGATCTTTGTGGTCGGCCGATACCACGAGGCCCGCGGTCTGGGCGAGACGCGTGAACAAGCGTTCTACACGATGTTCCA
The DNA here is from genome assembly GCA_963849935.1 of uncultured Actinomycetota bacterium. Taxonomy (GTDB): domain Bacteria; phylum Actinomycetota; class Actinomycetes; order Mycobacteriales; family Mycobacteriaceae; genus Mycobacterium. Next base: position 61,151 of record CAWKJQ010000015.1, on the reverse strand, counting down.
CAGCACGGCCGCATGTCGTGCTGGGGTCGGGGCTGACCATCGCCGGCGCGATGTACTGCCTGAGCTTTTGCCGGTTGCCTTATTTTTCGTCACTCGGCATACCCTGCGCCGTCGGCATGCTGGTCGCGGTCCTCGCGGCCCTGACCCTGGCACCGGCGGTCCTGACCGTGGCATCGTTCTTCAAGCTGCTGGACCCGAAGCGAAGGCTGCAGACCCGGGGCTGGCGTCGCATCGGCACCGCCATCGTCCGCTGGCCCTTACCGGTTCTCGCGGTGACCATCGCGGTCGCATTGGTTGGTCTGCTCGCCCTGCCCGGCTACAAGACGGACTACGACAACCGCCACTTCCTACCGGCGGACACCCCGGCCAATGTCGGTTATGCCGCCGCGGACCGGCACTTCGACCAGGCTCGGCTCAATCCTGAGCTGTTGATGATCGAGACCGATCACGACCTGCGTAACCCGGCCGACTTCCTGGTCCTGGACAAGGTCGCCAAGGCGGTCTTCCACATCCCCGGTATCGGCCGGGTGCAGACCATCACCCGGCCGTTGGGCACGCCGCTCGACCACAGCACCCTCGGTTTTCAGATGGGTGCACAAGCCGCAGGGCGGATCCAGACCCAGCACTATCAGGAAGAGCAGGCGGCAAACCTGCTCAAGCAGGCGAACGAGCTGCGCAAGACGATGGCAACGCTGCATGAGCAGATGCAGGTGACGCAGGACCTCAGCAACACCACGCACGAAACCACCAAGCTCACCAAAGAAACCGTGCAGATCACCGAATCGTTGCGCGACGACATCGCCGTCTTCGACGACTTCTTCCGGCCGATCCGCAGCTACTTCTACTGGGAGAAGCACTGCTACGACATCCCGTCCTGCTGGGCGATCCGGTCGATCTTCAACGCGCTCGACGGCATCGACCAGGTGGCCCAGAACATCGAGAACCTGAGCGCGAACCTCGATAAGTTGGATCAGATCCAGCCCAAGCTTGTGGCGCTCATACCGCCCCAGATCGAGAGTCAGCAGCACAACCTCGACACCATCATGTCGAACTATGCGACCACGATGGGTCTCAACGACCAGGCCAAAGCGCAGTCCGACAACGCCACCGCCCAGGGCGATGCCTTCGACAAAGCGAAAAATGACGACACGTTCTACCTTCCGCCGGAGGCGTTCAAGAGTCCGGACTTCGCGCGGGGTCTCAAACAGTTCATCTCGCCGGACGGGCACGCAGTCCGGTTGATCATCTCTCATGAAGGCGACCCGGCCACTCCTGAAGGCATCAGTCACATCGAGCCCATCAAGCAGGCCGTGCACGAGGCGATCAAGGGCACCCCCTGGGAGGGCGCCAAGGTCTACCTCGGCGGCACCGCCGCGACGTACAAGGACATGCACGACGGCTCCAACATCGACCTGATGATCGCCGGAATCGCCGCAGCCACTCTGATTTTCATCATCATGCTGGTGATCACCCGAAGCGTCGTGGCGGCCTTCGTGATCGTCGGTACGGTGTTGCTGTCGCTGGGCGCCTCATTCGGACTCTCCGTGCTCGTATGGCAGTACATCCTGGGCATGAAGTTGCACTGGATGGTGCTGGCGATGGCGATCATCCTGCTGCTGGCTGTCGGCTCGGACTACAACCTGCTGCTGATATCGCGATTCAAGGAGGAAATCCACGCCGGGCTGAAGACAGGCACGATCCGCGCAATGGCCGGTTCGGGCTCGGTGGTGACCTCCGCCGGTCTGGTGTTCGCCGCCACCATGGCCACGTTCATGTTCAGCCCGCTGCTGGTGATGGCCCAGGTAGGTACGACGATCGCGCTCGGTTTGTTGTTCGACACCTTGATCGTGCGGTCGTTCATGACACCGTCGCTGGCCACCTTGCTCGGGCGCTGGTTCTGGTGGCCGCAGCACGTGCGTCCACGGCCGGCCAGCACCATGCTGCGACCGTACGGACCGCGTCCCGCCGTGCGCGAGCTGATCCTCAACGACGTCGAGGAGCACCCGGCGGGCGGATTGGTACAGCCGCGCTGATCGCGCGAGGCGCACGAATATCGAGATTCCTGCTGGCGCAGGAAGATGACGCTAAGACGACGCCACGGATCGGTTCGGGGCGCCGTCAGCGCTTTACCGATCCCTACCGCGGATTACTCAGCCCTCAGCCCTACCCTTGACGGGTCCCGGCCACCCAGGTGGACCGGTTGGCTCGGCCCAGTCCCAGACCGACATGTCGCCGGCCGGGTACTGGTTGCAGATGTCGGTGGCCTTGGCCACCACGCCCTTGTTGTTGAAGAAGATCTTCATGTGGTTGGGCCAGGCCACCCACAGCGGATCGGACACTGGCGCGTAGAAGTTCTCGGAGTAGTTGCGGCGGTCGGCCGGTGACAGCGAGTAGAACCAGTGCGCCTTGTCGATGGTCGCCTGCTGGACGTTCGGGTGGTTGTCGAAGTCGATCATGTAGCGCTGGTAGTACACCGGGCTGGTGTCACGGGTGGCCGCCAGAATCTGCTCCGCGTCACACGTGGTGTTGATCATCCGCCGGGGGATGGGGAAGTCCTCCGTGGAGTCGGCCACCGCGGACGACGGGAAAATCGCAGCGGTGATACCGAGAGCAAAGAACGCGGCGCCTGCACGCAGGCCAGTACTCAGCCGAGACATAGCCGTTACGGTAACACTTTTTGGCCCGCGGGGGACAGTTCTCAGGCGACTGCCAGGATTTCGCTAGTGCATCTCAGTATCAGTCGCGATCAGGGAAGATGACGTGGCTGGGATCGGGCCGCAGCTCCGGCGGGGCCTGGCTGTAGTCGCCGAACGGGCCGTCGCGGCGCTCGATCGCGGCCCGCACGCCGTCGGCCTCGGCCGTCTTGATGAAGGCCAGCGCGTCGGGGGTGTTGCGCATCAGGCCGTCGAGAATGCCACCCAGCCTCTGGGTGGACGCCAGCCCCATGTTCTCGTAGGCCTGGTTGACGATCAGTTTCTGCGCCTGCAGCTGCGACAGCGGAATGTGCGCCAGCTCGGTCGCGATCTCGGCGACCCGCGCCTCCAGCCGGTCGAACGGCACCGCCTCGTTGATCAGCTCGATCTCGGCGGCCTGAACGCCGGTCAGCGGCCGGCCGGTCAGCGCGTGCCACTTCGCCTTGGCCAGGCTCAGCCGGTACATCCACATGCCGGTCAGGTAGGCACCCCACATCCGGCTGTACGGCGTTCCGATCACGGCGTCTTCGCTGGCGATCACGATGTCGGCGCACAGCGCGTAATCGCTGCCGCCGCCGACGCACCAGCCGTGCAACTGGGCGATCACGGGCTTGGTGGCACGCCAGATGGCCATGAATTTCTGATGCGGTCCCATCGGGGCGGTGACCGTCGCGAAATCCTTGCCCGGGTCCCACTGCCCGCCGGTGTTCATGTAGTCGGCCCACTGCTGGAAACCCTCGCCGAAGTCGTAGCCGGCGCAGAACGCGCGGCCGGCGCCGCGCAGGACGATGACCTTGATCGCCGGGTCGCGCTCCGCCAGGCCGATGGCGGCTTCGATCTCGTCGGGCATCGGCGGCACGATGGTGTTGAGCTGCTCCGGGCGGTTCAGCGTGATCGTGGCAACGGGGCCGGCCGTGGTGTACAGCAGCGTCTCGAAGTCACTGGTCGCCATGGGTTCCTTACGGGTCGGGCTGACGGTTCTCCGGCGAGGACGCGTAGATCCGCCCGCCGATCTTCAGATACGGGGTGGTGAGGTAGGCCGAGAAGGCGACCAGAGCGGCGAAGACCGCCGCCGCGAGCACGCCGTTCGGCCAGAGCCGGCCCGTCCCGACCGCGAAACAGGCGATCCCGATGATCGCGGTCGCCCAGTAAAACCGCCGGCCGGCGCGACGGTGCTTGATGAAGCGATAGCGCGCCTGTGCCGCGGAAGCCAGGATGAAGATCAACCCGGTAGCCAGCAGGGTGAGTTCGATGCGTTCGATCGCTGACATGGTGACGATCTTAGGGGCGAGCGGATGCTCAGATGCCGGGCTCGACGACCTGGAGCGCCGCCGCGGTGACGCCCGCGACGACCAGGCGTCCGGTCTGTGAATCCACCCCTACGCTGTACGGGTTCTGCACCGTGGAGAATCGCCGGATTTCGCGGGGGGCGGGCTGGCTCATGTCGTAGCCGACTACCTCGTTGGTGCCCGAGGAGGCGACCCAGAGCCGATCACGCGCCGCGTCGTATGCGATGCCGTAGGGGCCGCCGGGCTGTGCGACGGCGGCGACTTCACGAGGCGCCGGCAACGGATCGAACACCCGGATAGCGTCGCCGCGGGTGTCGGCGGCGATCATCCGGCCGCGCCGATCGGCGACCAAGTGGGTGGGGCCCACCCAGCGGGAACCGACCCGACGATGGCTAATCGCTGCGCGTCGTAGACCGTCAAGGTGTTTCTCCGCGCGTCCAGCATCCCGACGGCCGTCCCGGCCGCGGCAAGACCGGCGGGTTGCACGCTGTCGGTGAAGACCTTCACGATCGTGCCGCCGCGCACTGCGGCCACCGTGCCGCCCAGTTCGTTTCCGACGAAGACGGTGCCGTTGGACGCCGCCGCCGCGTCATGCGGCGAGGTGCCGGTGATGATCGACGGCGACACGGGACCATTCGGTAACTGCACCTCCGCCAAGGCATTTGCGCTTTCGACCGGTACCAGGACCGGTCCGCCCGGGGCGGCCAGCTCCACGTGACGTGCCGAACCGGGCAGCCGAAGTTGGCCGGTCACGTCCCACGAGTCGGCGTTGAGCAGGACAAGCCGATCCGGATCGTGCGTGGCGACCGCCACGGTGCGGGTCAGCGCGTCGACGGCGACACCTTCGGGATGACCTGCAACCGGCACCAACCGCCCGGTGGTTTCCCGGTCGCCGGGGGCGCGTTCTGCGGCTCGGCCGCGGGCGGCAATGTGGCGGCCGGCGGCCGGGAGCCTTCGGTGGGCACGCCGGACGGAAGCAGCCCGGAAGTGGTTGCGGCCCCGTCGGATTGGGCGCCGTGGTGACCGCACGCGACGACCGCCGCCGCCAGCAGCGCAGCGGTCGCGCGCCGGTTCATCCGCCCGTCAGCATCTGCCACAGGAACGAGTAGGTCAGCGCCGACTTGAACGCGACCTGCTCGTTGTCGGCCGCACCGGCGTGCCCCCCTTCGATGTTCTCGTAGTAGAAGACGCGATGACCGGCGGCCTCCAGGGCGGCGGTCATCTTGCGGGCGTGTCCCGGGTGCACCCGGTCATCACGGGTGGAGGTGGTCATCAGCACCGGCGGATAGCGCCGCGTCGCCGAAATGTTCTGATACGGCGAGTATTCGGAGATGAACGCCCAGTCGTCGGGGTTCTCGGGATCGCCGTATTCGGCGACCCAGGAGGCGCCGGCCAGCAGGAGGTGGTAGCGCTTCATGTCCAGTAGGGGCACGCTGCATACCAGTGCGCCGAACCTCTCCGGGTACTTGGTCAACATGATGCCCATCAGCAGGCCGCCGTTGCTGCCGCCCTGTGCCCCGAGCTGCTCCACCGTGGTGATGCCGCGATCCACCAAATCGGTTGCCACGGCGGCGAAGTCCTCGGCCACCCTGTGCCGGCCCTCGCGCATCGCCTGGGTGTGCCAGCCAGGGCCGTACTCGCCACCGCCGCGAATGTTGGCCAGCACGTACGTGCCGCCCCGGGCCAGCCACAGCCGGCCCAGCACCCCGCTGTAGCCCGGTGTGTTCGACGATTCGAAGCCGCCGTAGCCGTAGAGCAGGGTGGGCGCCGGCCCGTCGGACGCCTGCGGGCCGCCGGGCCGTACCACGAAGTAGGGGATCGACGTGCCGTCGTCCGAGGCGACGAAATTCTGTGTCACGGAGATGTTTTCGGCATCGAAGAAGGCCGGGGCGGACTTGATCTGTTCGAGGCGTCCGTCATCGGTTCCGCGCATCAGCCGCGATGGCGAGTCGAATCCGCTGGAATCCAGGAAGAATTCATCGCCGGTGTCGTCGGCGGAGACGACGACGGTGTTGGTGGCGGCGGGGATGCCGGCCACCGGCTCACGCCGCCAGTCGCCGGGCGCTGACCATTTCCACGCGGCTGGCCACGTCGGCCAGCGAGACGATCAGCAGCCGGTCCTTGGTCCACGCGTAGTGGTTGAGGGCGGTGTGCTCGTCGGGTTCGAAGACGACCTCCAAATGCGCTGTGCCGGCGAGGAATTCTTCGTAGTTCGCGGCCAGCAGCGACCCCGCGGGGTAGGTGGCGTCGTTGAATGACCAGTCGCTGCGCAACTCGATCAACAGCCACTCGCGGTGCAGGCTCACGCTGGCGTCGGTGGGCGTGTCGATGCGGATGAGCTCCGAGCCGCGCAGCTCGTACACCTGTTCATTCCAGAAGTCGAGGGCCCGGCCGATCAGCGTGCGCTCGAAGCCGGGGATCCGGCTGGTGCTCGCGACGACGTTCACGTCGGATCGAGCCCCCTCGAAAACGGTCTCGGCGTCGGCAAGGGGGGTGCCGCGGCGCCACCGTTTGACCACCCGCGGGTAGCCGGAATCGGTGAGCGAATCGGCACCGAAATCCGTGCCTACCAGCACGGTGTCCGGATCGGACCAGCTGACCTGCGACTTGGCTTCCGGAAGCTCGAACCCATCGTCAACGAATTCGCCTTGTCCGCATGTCGAATTCACGCACGATCGAGGCGTCCGAGCCACCGCGGGACAGGCTGACCAGCGCTCGGGTGTACTCGGGATAGATGACACCGGCGCCGGCCCACACCCATTTCTCGCCGTCGGCCCGGCCCAGCTCGTCGACGTCGATCAGCACATCCCACTCCGGGGAGTCGGTGCGGTAGCTGTCCAGCGTGGTGCGCCGCCACAGGCCGCGGGGGTTGGCCGCATCGCGCCAGAAGTTGTAGAGGTACTCGCCGCGTCGCACCACATAGGGGATGCGGGCATCGGTGTCGAGCACCTCGAGCGCCTCGATGCGCATCCGCTCGAAACTTTCGTCACGAAAGCGCGCCAGCGTCGGCTCGTTGCGCGCCCGCACCCAGTCCAGCGCCGCGTCACCGGTGACGTCCTCGAGCCACAGGTACGGATCTTGGTCGTCGTCCGGGGCGGCGTGAGCTTGCGACGTCATGGAAGCCATTGTGGCCCCGGCGGTAGTGTGAGGTGAATTACACAGCCGCACGAGGAGTGAGAGCAGATGACTGTTTTCGCACGTCCGGGTACTGCCGGGGCACTGATGTCGTATGAATCCCGCTATGAGAACTTCATCGGCGGGCAGTGGGTTGCGCCGGTGAAGGGACGCTACTTCGAGAACCCGACCCCCGTCACCGGCCAGACGTTCTGCGAGGTGGCCCGCTCCGATGAGGCCGACATCGACAAAGCGCTCGACGCCGCGCACGCCGCCGCCCCGGGGTGGGGAAGACGGCACCGGCGGAGCGGGCGGCGATTCTGAACAAGATCGCCGACCGCATCGAGGAGCACACCGCCGCGCTGGCGGTGGCCGAGGTCTGGGACAACGGCAAACCGATCCGCGAGGCGCTGGCCGCCGACATTCCGTTGGCCGCCGACCACTTCCGGTACTTCGCCGGGGCGCTGCGCGCGCAGGAGGGCTCGCTCTCGCAGATCGACGACGACACCGTGGCCTACCACTTCCACGAGCCGCTCGGCGTGGTCGGCCAGATCATCCCGTGGAATTTCCCCATCCTGATGGGCGCCTGGAAACTGGCGCCCGCGCTGGCGGCCGGCAACGCGGTGGTGCTCAAACCCGCGGAGCAGACGCCGGTTTCGGTGCTCTACCTGATGTCACTGATCGGCGACCTGCTGCCGCCAGGAGTGATCAACGTCGTCAACGGCTTCGGCGCCGAGGCGGGCAAGCCGCTGGCGTCGAGCAACCGCATCGCCAAGATCGCGTTCACGGGCGAGACCACCACCGGCCGACTGATCATGCAGTACGCGTCGCAGAACCTGATCCCGGTCACCCTGGAGCTCGGCGGCAAGAGCCCCAACATCTTCTTCTCCGACGTGATGGCCAAGGCCGACGACTACCAGGACAAGGCGCTGGAGGGCTTCACCATGTTCGCCCTCAACCAGGGCGAGGTGTGCACATGCCCGTCACGCAGCCTGGTCCAGGCCGACATCTACGACGAGTTTCTCGAGCTGGCCGCGATCCGCACCAAGGCGGTCCGTCAGGGCGATCCGCTGGACAGCGAGACCATGCTGGGTTCGCAGGCGTCCAACGACCAGCTGGAAAAAGTGTTGTCCTACATCGAAATCGGCAAGGACGAGGGCGCCAAGGTGATCACCGGCGGCGAACGCGCCGAGCTCGGCGGTGACCTGTCCGGCGGCTTCTACATGCAGCCCACCATCTTCGGCGGCGACAACAAGATGCGGGTCTTCCAGGAGGAGATCTTCGGGCCGGTGGTGACGGTGACGTCATTCACCGATTACGACGACGCCATCTCGCATCGCCAACGACACCCTCTACGGCCTGGGAGCCGGGCGTCTGGAGCCGCGACGGCAACACCGCGTATCGGGCCGGGCGCGACATCCAGGCCGGCCGGGTGTGGGTGAACTGCTACCACGTTTATCCCGCCGCACGCGGCGTTCGGTGGCTACAAGCAGTCCGGCATCGGCCGGGAGAACCACAAGATGATGCTCGACCACTACCAGCAGACCAAGAACCTGCTGGTGTCCTACTCGCGAGAAGGCGCAGGGCTTCTTCTGATGGTCCCGCCCGCAGGTGTGGTCATCACCGCCCCGGCCGCCGAAGTGCTGTCGCGGCTGCAGACCGCCCACGGCCCGGTGATGTTCCACCAGTCCGGCGGGTGCTGCGACGGGTCATCGCCGATGTGTTACCCGCTCGGCGACTTCCTGGTCGGCGATCGCGACGTGTTGCTCGGCATCCTCGACGTCGGGGCCGACGGGGTGCCGGTCTGGATCTCGGGTCCGCAGTACGCCGCCCACTATCGGACAAGCACACCCAACTGGTCATCGATGTGGTGCCGGGCCGCGGAGGCGGGTTCAGCCTGGAGGCACCCGAGGGGTGCGGTTCCTGTCCCGTGGCCGCGTCTTCACCGACGAAGAACAGGCCTCGCTGGCCGCCGTGACGGTCATCACCGGCGCCGATTACGAGCGCGGTGAACGCCCCCCGGCGCGTGGCCCGGTGGTGGCTGACGCGACGTCGGGAACGTGCCCCCTGCACCGGTAGCCGCAGTACAGTCGAGAAAGTGATCCCGCTTCCGCGTCCCTGGGTATTGGCCAGCGCCATGCTGATCGGCAGTGCGGTCGGACTTTTGGCGGGTGTGGCGTGCACCGTGGCGATCCACGCCAGCGTCCGCCCGGGCGTCGCCATCGCGTCGGTGGTCGGCATTCCCAGCGTCGTCGGGCTGACGATGATCCTGTTTTCCGGGCGCCGCTGGGTCACGATGCTCGGGGCGTTCCTGCTGTCGGTGGCGCCGGGCTGGTTCGGTGTGCTCGTCGCGTTGCGGGTGACCGCCGGTGGCTGACGACAAAGACGCATCGAGCCCCGGTACCGAGGCGTTCGTACCGGACTTCTCGGATCGACGAAGACGACTGCCGAGCACACCGGCACCCAGTCCTGGGTCCCCGATTTCGACGACGACACCGGCGAGCACCCCGCGGCAACCGAGCCCGAGCCCGAGGCCGCGACCGCGACGGACGCGACGCCCACGCCGGCTGCCGGCGAGCAGGAGTCGCCCGAACCCGTCGGCCCGGTGCAACCGGTCAACGTGCCCGGCCGATACCTCTACCTGAAGTGGTGGAAGCTGGCCCTGGTGCTGCTGGGCGTGTGGTTCGCCGCCGGCGTGATCGGGCTGGGGCTGTTCTATTGGTGGTACCACTCGGTCGACAAGACCCCGGCGCTGTTCGTCGTCCTGGTCTACGTGGTGGTGTGCATCGTCGGCGGGGTGATGCTGGCGATGACCCAGGGTAGGCCGCTGGTCTCGGCGCTGTCGGTGGCGCTGATGTCCGGGCCGTTCGCCGCGCTGGTCGCCGCGGCGCCCCTGTACGGCTATTACCACTGCGAACGGGTGGGCCACTGTCTCGTCGGCGTCATTCCCTATTGACGCCTCGCCCGAGCGGCCACCGGGGGCTCTGGCCAACTAGGGTGGGCTCGTGACTTCTCACTATGACGTCGTCGTCCTCGGGGCCGGTCCCGGCGGATATGTCGCAGCCATTCGCGCCGCACAGCTGGGCCTGAACACCGCGGTCATCGAACCGAAGTACTGGGGCGGAGTCTGCCTCAACGTCGGCTGCATCCCGTCCAAGGCGCTGCTGCGCAACGCCGAACTCGCCCACATCTTCACCAAAGAGGCCAAGACTTTCGGCATCAGCGGCGAGGCGACCTTCGACTACGGGATCGCGTTCGACCGCAGCCGCAAAGTGGCCGAGGGTCGCGTCGCCGGCGTGCACTTCCTGATGAAGAAGAACAAGATCACCGAAATCCATGGCTACGGCCGGTTTACCGACGCCAACACCGTTGTCGGTCGATCTCAATGACGGGGGAACCGAGACCGTCACGTTCGACAACGCCATCATCGCCACCGGCAGCAGCACCCGCCTGGTCCCCGGCACGTCGCTGTCGGAGAACGTGGTCACCTACGAGGAACTGATCCTGTCCCGGGAGCTGCCGGAGTCGATCATCATCGCCGGCGCCGGCGCCATCGGCATGGAGTTCGGCTATGTGCTGAAGAACTACGGCGTCGACGTGACCATCGTGGAGTTCTTGCCGCGCGCGCTGCCCAACGAGGACGCCGAGGTCTCCAAGGAGATCGAGAAGCAGTTCAAGAAGCTGGGCGTCAAGATCCTCACCGGCACGAAAGTCGAGTCCATCTCCGACAACGGCTCGGAGGTGACCGTGGCGGTCAGCAAGGACGGCGACTCCCAGGAGCTCAAGGCCGCAAAGGTGTTGCAGGCCATCGGTTTTGCGCCCAACGTCGAGGGCTACGGCCTGGAGAAGGCCGGTGTGGCGCTGACCGACCGCAAGGCCATCGGCATCACCGACTACATGCAGCACCAACGTCGCGCACATCTACGCCATCGGCGACGTCACCGGCAAGCTGCAGCTGGCGCACGTCGCCGAGGCCCAGGGTGTGGTGGCGGCCGAAACCATCGCCGGCGCAGAGACTTTGGCGCTCGGCGACTACCGGATGATGCCGCGCGCGACGTTCTGCCAGCCCAACGTGGCCAGCTTCGGGCTCACCGAGGAGCAGGCCCGCGACGAAGGCTACGACGTCGTGGTGGCCAAGTTCCCGTTCACCGCCAACGCCAAAGCGCACGGCGTGGGCGACCCCAGCGGTTTCGTCAAGCTGGTCGCCGACGCCAAATACGGCGAGCTGCTTGGCGGACACCTGGTCGGCCACGACGTCTCGGAACTGCTTCCCGAGCTGACGCTGGCCCAGAAGTGGGACCTGACCGCCACCGAGCTGGCCCGCAACGTGCACACCCACCCGACCATGTCCGAGGCGCTGCAGGAATGCTTCCACGGACTGACCGGGCACATGATCAACTTCTGAGTCAAGAAGATGATGCGCACCGTCACCCCTCAGGCCGTCGTGGGTGCCGTCGGTGGCCTGGCGACCGGTTACGTGCTGTGGTTGCTGGCCATTTCGAGCGGCGACAACGCGACCGTCGGCCAGTGGGGCCCGCTGGTGTTGCTGGCATCGGTGGTGCTGGGGATCTGCGCCGCGGTGTGGGGCTTCGCTGCAGCGCCGGCGGGGCAAGCAGCCGTGGGCGGCGTTCGCCTTCGCGCTGCCGGTACTTCCCGTGCTACTGACGCTGGCCATCCTCGCCGACGTCTACCTGTAGTTGGTGCGGATGGTCCAGCGGAATCTCGAGCGCTGACATCGTCGCGGCCAGACCATCGTATTGGCTTGCAAGCAAACAGAATTCGATCAGCTGGCGCCGATCCAGGTGAGTCGCCAGCGGCGCCAGGTATCGGTGGTGACCGTCCGGCCCGTGACGAACTCGTCCGTCGCCGCCAGCAGCGCCTGCTGACGCACGGTCAGGCGCGCATCGACCGGGTCCAGCTTCTCGGGCCAGGCGAAGATCGCGGCCTGCAGATCCGCGTCCAGCCCGGCCGCCCGCGCCATCCGGCGATGGTGCTGTAACTCGTATTCGCACGCGCGCAGGTGCGCGACCCGCAGGATCACCAATTCGGTGTCGATGCGTCGGAAGCTTGCCGCGTAGCAGCCGGCCCCGTAGGCCAGCCATGTCCAGAACAGCAACCGGCGCTGACCCAGGGTGGTGAAGAGGTGCATCTCCGGAGCCCGCACGGTGCGCGCACCCAGCTTCGCGATCACCCAGTTGATCGGTCCGAGTTCGCGGAACCGCCCCGGCGGGATGCGTCCACTCCGGCGCGCCGCTCACGGTTGCGTCACCAGGTAGGGCGACACGGTGCTGCGGTGTTCGTCGAGATCGAGTGCGCGTCCGAGCGCCGGGAAGGCGCGCTGCGGACAGTTGTCGCGTTCGCAGACCCGGCAGCCCGCGCCGATCGGTGTGGCCACTGTTCCTGGTTCCCCCGAGACGTCGAGTCCTTCCGAGTAGACGAGCCGGTGAGCGTGGCGAAGCTCGCAGCCCAAGCCGATCGCGAAGGTCTTACCGGGCTGACCATACCGGGCGGCGCGACGTTCGACGGTGCGGGCCACCCACATGTAGTTGCGGCCGTCGGGCATCTGGGCGATCTGCACCAGGATCTTGCCCGGATTGGCGAACGTCTCGTAGACATTCCACAGCGGGCAGGTTCCGCCACTGGATGAGAAGTGAAAACCTGTGGCGGACTGACGTTTTGACATGTTACCGGCCCGGTCGACCCGGACGAACGAGAACGGAACGCCGCGCATCGACGGTCGCTGCAGCGTCGAAAGGCGGTGCGCGATGGTCTCATAGCTGATCGAGTAGAACGACGACAGCCGCTCGACGTCGTAGCGGAAATTCTCTGCGACGTCGTGGAACTGGCGGTAGGGCAGCACGGCGGCCGCGGCGAAGTAGTTGGCCAGCCCCAGCCGGGCCAGGGTGCGGGACTCGTCGCTGGTGAACTTGCCCTCCTCGACCAAACTGTCGATCAGATCGCCGAACTCGAGGTAGGCCAATTCGGCGGCCATCTTGAAAACCTGCTGCCCCAGCGAGAGATGGTTGCTGAATTCCAGCGTTTTGGTCTGCGGGTCGAAGCGGTGCAGCACGGTGTCGCCGAGGTCGATCCGCCGGTTGATGTGGACCCCGTGCACCTCGGTCAGCCGGCGGGTCAGCTCACGCGCCAAATCGCCGTGGTGCAACCGCATTTTGACGGTCAGGTCCTCGGCGGCGGTGTCCAGCTCGTGCAGGTAGTTCTGCCGTTGGTAGAAGTAGTCGCGCACTTCCTCGTGCGGCATGGTGATCGACCCGCTGCCGCTGCCGTCGGAAAACCGCTCCTCGGTGGCGGCCGCGAGCTGCGCTGTGGTGATCCGGTAGCGCCGGTGCAGGTTGACCACCGCGCGGGCCAACCCGGGGTGGGCGCTGACCATCTCGGCGACCTCGGTGGGGTCGACGTCGATGTCCAGATCGCGGTCCATGGTGACCTCGCGCAGCTCGGCGACCAGCCGGGTGTCGTCCTGAGAGGAGAAGAAGGTCGCGTCCACCCCGAACAACTCGGTGATTCGCAGCAGCACCGCCACCGTCAGCGGGCGAACGTCGTGCTCGATCTGGTTGAGGTAACTCGGCGAGATTTCCAGCATCTGAGCCAGCGCGGCCTGGGAAAACCCGCGTTCGTTGCGCAGCTGGCGGACGCGTGATCCGACGAACGTCTTGGACACTTCACCGAGGCTACCGGCTTTGCGAAGAGCGGGTTCGCAGAGCTTGGCATCGAGGCGGGCCGCGTCGGGATTGGTATTCGATGCACCTCGTTGGCATGATTCGACCGGGGCCGCAGGCCTAGCCTGGGGTAACCACGAGGAGCAAACGGGGAGCGACGCGGTGAGCCTGGATAAACAACTGATGCCGGTGCCCGACGGTCACCCTGACGTTTTCGATCGCGAGTGGCCGCTGCGGGTCGGCGATATCGACCGCACGGGCCGGTTGCGGCTGGACGCGGCCGCCCGCCACATCCAGGACATCGGACAAGATCAGCTTCGCGAGATGGGCTTCGAGGAGACCCACCCGCTATGGATCGTGCGGCGCACGATGCTGGATTTTGTGCGTCCGATCGAGTTCCAGGACATGCTGCGCCTGCGCAGATGGTGCTCGGGCACCTCCAACCGCTGGTGTGAGATGCGGGTTCGCATCGATGGCCGCAAGGGTGGGCTCATCGAGTCGGAGGCCTTCTGGATCAACATCAACCGCGAAACCCAGATGCCCTCGCGCATCGCCGACGACTTTCTGGCGGGGCTGCACAAGACGACCTCGGTCGACCGGTTGCGGTGGAAGGCGTACCTGAAGCCGGCCAGCCGCGACGACGCGGTCGAGATCCACGAATTTCCCGTCCGAGTCACCGACATCGACCTGTTCGACCACATGAACAACTCCGTGTACTGGAGCGTCATCGAGGACTACTTGGCCTCGCACCCGGAACTGATGGAGGCGCCGCTGCGCGTCACCATCGAACACGAGGCGCCGGTGGCGCTGGGCGACAAGCTGGAGATCATCTCGCACGTCCACCCCGCCGGATCCACCGAACAATTCGGTCCCGAGCTGGCCGATCGCACTGTTACAACGCTCACATATGCCGTCGGCGACGAGACGAAAGCCGTCGCCGCGATCTTTGCTCGGTAACAGGACAAGCGTCCCGGTTAAATTGCCGTTTGACCTGCGGCGATAGCGTTACTGACGGGTAGCTTCTGAAACGGTTAAGTTCGTTACCAACTTAGCAACCTTCGCAAAATCGCACAGTCCGCGTGGCTTAAATTGGCAATTGAAATGGGTGGACCGGCCCCTACGACCTGTGCCATCTTCGAGTTAGCACACCAGCGAAGTTGAGCCGCTAGCTACCGCCGGTGAGGCGTCCAGCAACTCAGTAGTGAAGATCGTGAAGGAGCACGCCCAATGTCTGTCGTTGGCACCCCCAAGAGCGCCGAACAGATCCAGAAGGACTGGGACACCAACCCGCGGTGGAAGAACGTCACCCGGACGTACACCGCCAACGACGTCGTCGCCCTGCAAGGCACCGTCGTCGAGGAGGCCACCCTGGCCCGCCGCGGCGCCGAGGTGCTGTGGGAGCAGCTGCACGAGCTGGAGTACATCAACGCGCTCGGCGCCCTGACCGGCAACATGGCCGTGCAGCAGGTGCGCGCCGGCCTGAAGGCCATTTACCTGTCGGGTTGGCAGGTCGCCGGTGACGCCAACCTGTCCGGACACACCTACCCCGATCAAAGCCTCTACCCGGCCAACTCGGTGCCGCAGGTCGTTCGCCGGATCAACAACGCGCTGCTGCGCGCCGACGAGATCGCCAAGGTCGAAGGCGACACCTCGGTGGAGAACTGGCTGGCGCCGATCGTCGCCGACGGTGAGGCCGGTTTCGGCGGTGCGCTCAACGTCTACGAGCTGCAGAAAGCCATGATCGCCGCCGGTGTCGCCGGCTCGCACTGGGAGGACCAGCTGGCCTCGGAGAAGAAGTGCGGCCACCTGGGCGGCAAGGTGCTGATCCCGACTCAGCAGCACATCCGGACCCTGACGTCGGCCCGACTGGCCGCCGACGTGTGCGACGCCCCGACCGTCGTGATCGCCCGGACCGACGCCGAGGCGGCCACGCTGATCACCTCCGACGTCGACGAGCGCGACCAGCCGTTCATCACCGGCGAGCGGACCAAGGAAGGCTTCTACCGGGTCAAGAACGGTCTCGAGCCGTGCATCGCCCGGGCCAAGGCCTACGCGCCGTTCTCCGACCTGATCTGGATGGAGACCGGCACTCCGGATCTCGAGCTCGCCGCCAAGTTCGCCGAGGGCGTCAAGTCGGAGTTCCCCGACCAGATGCTGGCCTACAACTGCTCGCCGTCGTTCAACTGGAAGAAGCACCTGGACGACTCCACCATCGCGAAGTTCCAAAAAGAGCTTGCGCGCAATGGGATTCAAGTTCCAGTTCATCACGCTGGCCGGCTTCCACGCCCTGAACTACTCGATGTTCGATCTGGCCTACGGCTACGCCCGCAACCAGATGAGCGCTTACGTCGAGCTGCAGGAGCGCGAGTTCGCCGCCGAGGAGCGTGGCTACACCGCCACCAAGCACCAGCGTGAGGTCGGTGCCGGTTACTTCGACCGCATCGCCACCACGGTGGACCCGACCTCGTCGACCACCGCGCTGACCGGCTCCACCGAAGAGGGTCAGTTTCACTGAGGATTAGTGCAGCCCGGCCGGACGCAGAGCGCACCCCTGAGCCAAATGAGATGAAGTAGCGTAGGCCCCGCCCAGCTGAACCTGGGCGGGGCCTATTGCGGTGCAAGACCATACGGGCTATCGGAGAGAGAAATCAGTGAGTGACGCAACAATTCAACGCGTAGGGGTCGTCGGTGCCGGCCAGATGGGGTCCGGCATCGCCGAGGTCTCGGTCCGCGCCGGTGTCGACGTGACGGTGTTCGAGACCACCGAGGCCCTCATCACGGCCGGCCGCAATCGCATCGTGAAGTCGCTCGAGCGTGGCGTCAGCGCAGGCAAGGTGACCGAGCGGGAGCGCGACCGCGCCCTGAGCAAGCTCACCTTCACCACCGATCTGACGGACCTGGCCGACCGGCAACTGGTCATCGAGGCGATCGTCGAAGACGACGCCATCAAGGCGCAGGTCTTCGCTGAACTCGACCGGGTCATCACCGACCCCGACGCGGTCCTGGCGTCCAACACGTCCAGCATCCCGATCATGAAGATCGCCGCCGCAACCAAGAACCCGCAACGGGTGCTCGGTCTGCACTTCTTCAACCCGGTGCCGGTACTGCCGCTGGTCGAGTTGGTCAGCACGTTGGTCACCGACGACGCCGCCGCTGCGCGCACCGAAGAATTCGCGAGCGCGGTCCTGGGCAAGCAGGTCGTGCGCTGCTCCGACCGGTCCGGCTTCGTGGTGAACGCGCTGCTGGTGCCCTACCTGCTGTCGGCAATCCGCATGGTGGAAGCCGGTTTTGCCACCGTCGAAGACGTCGATAAGGCCGTGGTGGCCGGTTTGTCGCACCCGATGGGTCCCCTGCGGCTGTCCGACCTGGTCGGTCTGGACACCTTGAAGCTGATCGCGGACAAGATGTTCGAGGAGTTCAAGGAACCCCAGTACGGCCCGCCGCCGCTACTTCTGCGGATGGTGGAGGCCGGCCGGCTCGGCAAGAAGACGGGGCAGGGCTTCTACACCTACTAATGGCCCGGCCGCGATTAGTTCTGTCGCATTGGTTTTCGTTCGGTTTATCCGGGCACGAGCCAGCTGCTGCCCTTCCGCAAGGACATCACAATGTGGGGCAATTCACGTTGGTCGAATAGTTAAGCCAAGTCGGCCGCGAACGGTGATCCGTTCGGGGCCGATTTGAGTTGGGGATTATTTACTTCTCCATCGTGAACTGATTGATGTCGGTGTAACCCTCCCGGAACAGCTTCGCGCAGCCGGTGAGGTACTTCATGTAGCGGTCGTAGACCTCTTGAGACTGGATGGCCAGAGCCTGCTCGCGGTTCGCCTCGAGTGCCTCGGCCCACAGTTCCAATGTCCTGGCATAGTGCAGCTGCAGCGACTGGACCCGGGTCAGGTCGAAGCCCACGGTGACCCCGTACTCGCCGACGGTCTGCGGGGTCGGTAACTGTCCACCCGGAAAAATCTCGTCCAGGATGAACTTTGAGAACTCGACGATCTCGCGCGTCAGTCTCAGGCCCTTGGCCCGGGCATCTTTGAACGATGGCCGAACGATGGTGTGCAGCAACATTACTCCGCCGGGCGGCAGGGCTTGGTAGGCCATCTTGAAGAAGCGCCCGTAGCGCTGGCGGCCGAAGTGCTCGAACGCGCCGATCGAGACGATGCGGTCCACCGGCTCGTGGAACTTCTCCCAGCCCTCCAGCAGCACCCGCCTGGTGCGGCGAGTGTCCATCTGATCGAACGACTTCTGGACGTGCTCGGCCTGGTTCTCCGACAGCGTGAGGCCGACCACATTGACGTCGTACTTCTCGATCGCTCGCCGCAGGGTAGCCCCCCAGCCGCAACCGATGTCCAGCAGCGTCATCCCCGGCTCGAGCTTCAACTTTCCCAACGCCAGATCGATTTTCGCGATCTGCGCCTCTTCGAGCGTCATGTCATCGCGCTCGAAATAGGCGCAGCTGTAAGTCTGGGTGGGATCCAGAAACAGGCGAAAAAAATCGTCGGACAAGTCGTAATGAGCTTGCACGTTTCCAAAATGCGGCGTGAGCTGCACGGACATGTCGATACGAGCCTTTCTATATGCGGGGGACAGGGGTAGAGCACCAATCGGCAACCCCGCTATCTCCCCCGATACTTTCCTGAATGCTAATCCCTGCGACCATTCGGGTCGCTCTACCAATACGCGTCCTAGCCTCACACGGAAGCGGTGTGATTCCCAAAAGCGTCAGCCACGCTCGGGGCCGGATCCGTCCTCGAGCCCTCGCGTCGGCACAATCGGCGACGGGTGGGGCTCCTCGCGGAACTTCTGCAGCGACCCGCCGACCTCGACGATTCCCTTGAGCGCATTCCAGCTCAGCATCGTCAGGTAGTCGATCAATTCGTCGCGGCTCATTCGAGGGTGCGACATCCATGAGTGGGTGGCCAACTGCACGCCGCCGACGATCAAGTAGGCCCACGGTTCCACGCCGCCGGTGTCCATCCCCGCCTGTTGCATACGGCGGCGCATCATCACCGCGAGCATGCGGGCGATGATGCGTTCGGAGTCGGCAAGGACTTTGCTCTTGCTGGCCGAACTGTTGGCCATCACGAATCGGTACGGCTCGGGTTCGTTCGCGACGGTTTCGACGTACACGCGGATGATCTCGCGGGCCAGGTCGAAGCCGTCGAGATTGGACGTAAGCGCCGCAGCCATATTGGGAATCAACGTGGTTTGGGTGAACCGCATCATCACTGCTGTCGTCAGGTCGTTCTTATCGACGAAATAGCGGTACAGCACCGTTTTGGAGACCCCGATCTCGGCGGCGATCTCATCCATGCTCAGCGCGCCACCCAGCCGGCGAATCGCGTCGATCGTGCCGTCGACCAGTTCGTTACGACGCTCCACTTTGTGTTGATGCCAGCGCCGCTTGCGCCCATCCATCTTGACGCTTACAGCCGTGATTCGCTCTGCCACTGTCGCCGATTTCCCATTCCCTAGACGACCCTGATCTTACGGCGTGGGGGCCGTTTTCCTGCCCTGGCCGGGCCTCAGTGAGACGTCGCGAACAGTGTCGTCGCACGAACTGGCGGGAAAGATAGATGATGGAGTGGTGGCACATCGAGCCTCGGTGAGAGGCGAAGCGTCGGGCCCGCCAGTGGCGAGGCCCGATTCGCCGACGCAGGCGGCGTCCCCCCACCCGGCTCACGCGTCTTTGGCCGAATCATTCGCCGGCGCCGATCCCGAGGCCGACGCGCAGCGCCGGGTGGCGCTGCGCCGGATGAAGATGGTGGCACTGAGTTTCCTGATCGGTGCCACCGGCGTGTTCCTCGCCTGCCGGTGGGCCCAGGCGCATGCCAACCTGGGGGCCTGGGTGGGATATGTCGGCGCCGCCGCCGAGGCCGGGATGGTGGGCGCCCTGGCGGACTGGTTCGCGGTGACCGCGCTGTTCCGGCACCCGCTGGGCATTCCCATCCCGCACACCGCGATCATCAAGCGAAAGAAAGACCAGCTGGGCGAGGGCCTGGGCACGTTCGTGCGGGAGAACTTCCTGTCGCCGGAGGTCGTCGAGACCAAGCTGCGCGACGCCCAGGTGTCCGGCAGGCTCGGTAAGTGGCTGTCGGAGGCCGCCCACGCCGAGCGGGTGGCGAACGAGACGGCCACGGTGCTGCGGGTGCTGGTGGAACTGCTGCGTGACGAGGACGTCCAGCAGGTGATCGACCGGATGATCGTGCGCCGCATCGCCGAACCGCAATGGGGCCCGCCGGTGGGGCGCGTGCTGGCAACGCTGTTGGCCGAGCACCGCCAGGAGGCGCTGATCCAGTTGCTGGCCGACCGGGCCTTCCAATGGTCGCTGAAGGCCGGTGAGGTCATTCAGCGGGTCGTCGAGCGTGACTCGCCGACCTGGTCGCCGCGGTTCGTCGACCATCTCGTCGGCGACCGCATCCATCGCGAGCTGATGGACTTCACCGACAAGGTCCGCCGCAACCCGGACCACGAGTTGCGGCGATCGGCCACCCGCTTCCTGTTCGAGTTCGCCGAGGACCTGCAACACGACCCGGACACCATCGCGCGCGCCGACGCGATCAAAGAGCAGCTGATGGCGCGCGACGAGATCGCCAACGCCGCCGCGACCGCGTGGAAGACCCTGAAAAGGCTGGTGCTCGAGGGTGTCGACGACCCGTCCAGCGCGCTGCGGACCCGGATCGCCGACACCGTGGTCCGGATCGGGGAGTCGCTGCGCGACGACGCCGACCTGCGCGACAAGGTCGACAACTGGCTGGTCCGGGCGGCCCAGCACCTGGTTTCGCAGTATGGGGTGGAGATCACAGCCATCATCACCGACACGATCGAGCGCTGGGACGCCGAGGAGGCCAGCCGGCGCATCGAACTGCACGTGGGCCGTGACCTGCAATTTATCCGGATCAACGGGACGGTTGTCGGGTCGCTGGCGGGTTTGGCGATCTACGCCGTCGCGCAGCTGCTGATCTAGCGGATTTCTAGCAGTGCTAACAAGTGCTTGCAATAGCAAGCACTTGTAGTAGTCTGATCCGCGTCAAGATCAGCCATCCGACCAGGAGCACGCCATGACGCCCGAGGAGAAGCTCTCCGCCAAGGTGTCCAACGCTGCCTCCGACATGGCCTCCGACATCGGCAGCTTCATCCGTAGCCAGCGTGAACTCGCGCAGGTGTCGGTGCGCCAACTCGCCGAAAAGTCCGGGGTCAGCAATCCATATCTGAGCCAGGTGGAGCGTGGATTGCGTAAGCCCTCCGCCGATGTCCTGAACCAGATCGCGAAGGCCCTGCGGGTCTCCGCCGAGGTTCTCTATGTGCGCGCCGGGATTCTCGAGCCCAGTGACAAAAGTCAGGTGCGGGACGCGATCGTCACCGACACTGCGATCACCGAGCGCCAAAAGCAAATTCTGCTCGACATCTACTCATCGTTCATCCAGCAAAACGAATCGATCCAAGAGGAGTGTTCGACCGAATACGACAGCGAGTGATCGGCCCGTTCAACCGGCACCGTAACCATCTGTGCTGGGGCTTTGCGCCAGAGAACGGGCTTTGCACATCGCGGTAGCGAGTTGGTGATGTATAGACGACCGGCCGTCGGGGTTACCCGAAGGGAAGGACAAGCGGTTCCAGCCGAATTGTTGATAGAACCACCGATCACCGGCGGCCCCAGTTGCGAAGGAGACGTTTGCCCCTAACTTCTCGACCAGACAGTTAATTACACCGAATAACGCCAATAGCGAAAACACCTATGAAAGGAACAACCATGGCGGAAAACACGAACATCGAAGACTTGCGGGCTCCGTTGCTCGCGGCCCTGGGCGCGGCCGACCTGGCCCTGGCCACCGTCAACGACCTGATCGCCGGCCTGCGCGAGCGCGCCGAAGAGACCCGCGCCGATACCCGCACCCGGTCGCCGAGACCCGCACCCGGGTCGAGGAGCGCCGCGCTCGCCTGACCAAGCTGCAGGAGGACCTGCCCGAGCAGTTCACCGAGCTGCGGGACAAGTTCACCACCGAGGAGCTGCGCAAGGCCGCCGAGGGCTACCTAGAGGCAGCGACCAGCCGGTACAACGAGCTGGTCGAGCGCGGGGAGGCGGCCCTGCAGCGGCTGCGTAACCAGACCGCCTTCGAGGACGCCTCCGCGCGCGCCGAGGGCTACGTCGACCAGGCCGTCGAGCTGACGCAGGAAGCTCTCGGCACCGTCGCCTCGCAGACCCGCGCGGTCGGCGAGCGCGCCGCCAAGCTGGTTGGCATCGAGCTGCCCGGTAAGACCGAAGCGGCCACCAAGAAGGCTCAGAAGGCCGTCAAGGCGCCCGCCAAGAAGGCGCCGGCCAAGAAGGCCCCGGCCAAGAAGGCTCCGGCCAAGAAGGCCTCCGGCCAAGAAGGTCACCCAGAAGTAAGCACTGCGGCACGACGTTCGACTCCGAGTCGCCTTCGGGCGGCTCGGAGTCGACGTTTTGGCGGACGCCCGCATACCCTTGAGGCGTGATGCACCTCGTGGGAACCGTCTTGTGGGTCCTGGTAGTCGCAGTCCTGCTTACGGCGGTGTACGCATTCGTGCACGCCGCGCTGCAACGGTCAGACGCCTACACCGCCGCCGAAAAGCTGACCAAGCCGGTGTGGTTGCTGATCCTGGGAGGGGCCGTCGCGCTATGTTCCATCCTGTATCCCATCTTCAACGTGCTGGGTATGGCGATCGCGGCCTGTGCCGCCGGAGTGTATCTGGTCGATGTGCGGCCCAAACTGCTTGAGATTCAGGGTAAGTCGCGCTAGCGGAATGAAGGCCCTGCTGACGGCGCCGGTCGCGGTGCTCGTCGCCTTGTCCTGCCCGATACCGCCCGCCGTCGCCGCGCCCGACCCCGGCAGCGGCGCGGCCGATCCGCCCGCCCCGCCCTACATCGACCACACCGAGTGGGCGCAGTGGCAGGGCCGAAGCAGCCTGCGGGTCTACCCAACGCCGGCGGGCCGGACCGCCTCGAGAAGCCCCGCGGCCGTGGCCCTGGGCGACGAGGCCTGGGCCGAGGTGCTCGCCGCGTCCCCGGACGCCGACACCGCCGGAATGCGCGCGCAGTTCCTCTGCCACTGGCAGTTCGCCGAACTCGCCCAGCCCGGCAAGGTCAGCTGGAACCTGGAGCCGTGGCGGCCGGTCGTCGACGACGCCGAAATGGTCGCCTCCGGCTGCAATCCCGGCGGTCCGGAAGAATCCTTCTGATGGCAACCCGACCCAGCCGAGCGCAGTTGGCCGCGTTCGTCGACCACACGCTGCTCAAACCCGAAGCAACCGACGCCGACGTGGCCGCGCCTGGTCGCCGAAGCGGCCGAGCTGGGCGTCTACGCGGTATGCGTCTCGCCCTCGATGGTGCCCGTCGCCGTGCGAGCCGGCGCCGGCGTGCGGGTGGCCGCGTGGCGGGTTTTCCGTCCGGCAAGCACCTGTCCGCGGTGAAGGCGCACGAAGCGGCCCTGGCCGTCGCATCCGGCGCCTGCGAGATCGACATGGTCATCGATGTGGGCGCCGCGCTGGCCGGCGACATCGATGCCGTGCGCTCGGATGTCCAGGCCGTGCGCGGCGCGATCGGCGGCGCCGTCCTCAAGGTGATCGTGGAGTCGGCCGCGCTGTTGGCCCTGGCCGACGAGCCCACCCTGGCGCAGGTGTGCCGCGCCGCCGAGGACGCCGGCGCCGACTTCGTCAAGACCTCGACCGGGTTCCATCCGGCGGGCGGGGCATCCGTGCGTGCGGTCGCCCTGATGGCCGAGACCGTCGGCGGGCGCCTCGGCGTCAAGGCCAGCGGCGGCATCCGCACCGCCGCGGACGCGCTCGCGATGCTGGATGCCGGCGCCACCCGGCTCGGGCTTTCGGGTACCCGGGGAGTGCTCGACGGGCTCGGGTGACGGACTAGGCGCTCGCCGTCAGAGGTTGGCGAAGCAGGGATCGTTGTTGCCGGTGGGGATGCTGGCGTTCCGCGTCGAGAAGTGGCTTGTCACACCTTTATCGGTGACCTGCACGCTGTCGGCGTGGATGCCCAGCGGGTAGTTCTTGGTCAGGTTCGAGGTGTAGTCGTCCAGGGTCGACTGCACGGACTCCTTGGGCATCGTGAAACCGAGGGCGTTGAAGCTGACGATCTGCAGCTGCAACCCGGTGCCCGACACCACCGGCTTGGCCATGATGTCGTTCAACATGCCCTTCAGTTCGATGGTGCCGTCGGCGGGATGGGTGGTCACGTTGTTGGTGACGAACGGACCCAGAACCGGGATCGCGTTCTGCACCGACTGCTTGATGCCGTCGCTGGTCCAGTTGATGGTGGCGTCCAGTGCGCCGATGGTGCCCTTCGAGTTGGCCGTGTCCTTGAGCCGGACGTCGTTGATGTTGATGGACAGCTTCATGCCCTTGGCATCGCGAATGTTGTTGCCGGCCGTCTGCACCGAGATGTTGGTGTAGTGCTTGGTCGCCTGCTGCCACAGCATCAGCGGCGTCACCCCGAAGGACGCGGTGGCCTGGTCCTTGACCTCGCAAGCCACCGCCTGGGCGACCTTGGTGTCCGCCACGTGGCGCACGTAGAGCTCGGCCCCGATGAGCCCGGCGATGATCAGCGCGAACACGATGATGAAGATCAGCAGGACGGAGACCGGGTCGCGCCCGAAGCGGCGCTTCTTCGTCCCCGGCGTCGGGTCGGCGCCGGGTTGAGCGGCAATCCGCTCCGTGGGTCCGGCGGGCGGGGTCGGCGGGGGCGGGTAGCCGGGCTGCTGCATGTTCGGCTGGGGCGTGCCGAATCGCTCGGTGTGCCCCGGCGGGGGACCCGGAGTGGGCGGCGGTGGCGGCACGTGCCCCGGGCCGCCGGTGCTGATCCGCTCGGTCGGCCGCTCGGTGGGCGGCTGGCCGAAGGGTCCCTGGTCGCCGGGACGGCCCCACTTCGACGGGTCCGGGTTGGGTGGTCCTTGCGGGTTCGTCACCCGACCGATTCTGCCCTATCAACCTGAGCAAAGTCTGAGCGGTTGCTGCAGCACCGCGATGCTCTTGCGGGCCTCGGCGACCTTGTCGACGTCGATGTCGGCGACCACGAGCTGCGGTTGGGAGCCGGCCGACGCGACGACCTCACCCAGCGGCGAGACGACCAGGCTGCCCCCCACTCCGGTCGGTGCGCCCGAGCCCGATCCGTGCGCGTCACCGGGGTCCGCCTGGCCGGCCGCGGCGATGTAGCTCATCGAATCCAGCGCGCGGGCGCGGGCCAGCAGCGTCCACTGGTCGAGTTTGCCGGGGCCCGAACCCCAGGACGCGCACACGGCGATCACCTGGGCGCCGCGGCGGGCCAGCTCGGTGTAGAGCGCGGGAAAGCGAATGTCGTAGCAGACCGTCAATCCGACCCCGACGCCGTCGACCGTGATCACCACCGGCTCGTGGCCGGGCGCGACCGTGCGCGACTCGGTGAAGCCGAACGCGTCGTAGAGGTGGATCTTGTCGTAGTGGGCGTCGGGCTGGCCGGGATTGCCCGGCCCGGCCGCGACCAGCGTGTTTTTCACCCGCCCGTCGCCGGACGGGGTGAACATGCCGGCGATGACGGTGATGTCGGAGTCGGCGGCGATGCGGCGCACCCCGTCGGCCCAGGGCCCGTCGACCGGCTCGGCGATCGGTGCCAGCGGCACCCCGAACCGGCACATGGTCGCCTCGGGGAACACCACCAGCTTCGCGCCCGCGTCGGCGGCCCGGCGGCTGTATTCGTCGCACCAGCTGCAGATTCGCTGCCGGGTCGGTGCCGCTGAGGATCTGCGCCAAGGCGATTCGCATGAGCGCCAGCTTAGGCCCGGCGACGATGCGCGCCGCTGCGGCGGCGTGAGGAGGAGCCGGGCGATTCAGCCTCGACGCCCGGCGAGGCCTCAGGCCGTTTTGGCGATCCACTCCGTGGTGAAGCGCTGCTCGGCGGCGATCAGTTCGGCCAGCTGGGTGCCGATGATGTTCTCCAACTTGCCGCCGATGATCGGGACCCGCACCTGGACGGTGACCCGGAACGTCAGCCGGGCGCCGCCGGTCTCCTCGATGGGCTCCAGGACGGCGGTGCCCGACAGGTTCACCGGCGCATCCACGATCGATCCCACGACCGACGCCGTCGCGGCGCCACCGGTGACCGGCCCCCACGTCTCCTCGCGCCGGATGCACAGATCGCCGCTGTGCAACTGCGTGACCATGCCCGGCAGCTTGTCACTGCGGATCACCTGCAGCGTGACGACCTCGATGGTGTCCTCGTCCCCGGACTCGCCGCCGACGCGCATCGACTCCAGCGTGGCGACGTCGACACCGGATCCGGCCAGCCTGGCCTGCCAGTAGTTCGCATCGGTGAAGGCGCGATGAACCTCGTCAACGCTGCCGTCGTAGTCGGCCGACAAGTCGAATGAACGCGGCATAGCTGGTCAGGCTACCGTTACGGGCCATGAAATCCAGCGCCGCCGGTTCGGTGTTCGCCGGTGCGCAGGTCGCCGAAGCGGTGCCGCTGGCGCCGCTGACCACGCTGCGGGTCGGACCGACCGCGCGCCGCCTGATCACCTGCACCACCACCGAACAGGTGATCGCCGTGTTGCGGCAGCTGGACGCCGATACCCCTGGCGGGCAACGGCGACTCGGTGCTGGTGTTTGCCGGCGGCTCCAACCTGGTGATCGCCGACGCCCTGACCGACCTGACCGCGGTGCGGCTGGCCAACGCCGGCATCACCGTCGAGGGCAACCTGGTCCGCGCCCAGGCGGGCGCGGTGTGGGACGACGTGGTGGTCACGGCCATCGAGCACGGCCTCGGCGGGCTGGAATGCCTGTCCGGCATCCCCGGCTCGGCCGGGGCCACCCCGGTGCAGAACGTCGGGGCCTACGGCGCGGAGGTCTCCGACACCATCACCCGGGTCCGGCTGCTCGATCGCAGCAGCGGCGAGGTGCGCTGGGTGCCGCGGCGGCGAGCTGGGCTTCGGCTACCGCACCAGCGTGTTCAAACGCGGCGGCAGCGGACTCGAAATCCGTTCTGTCGTACTGGAAGTGGAGTTCGCGCTGGACGCCTCGGGGCGCAGCGCGCCGTTGCGCTACGGCGAGCTGGCGGCCGCGCTTGAACGCGGCGCAGCGGCGAGCGCGCCGACCCGCAAGCCGTCCGCGAGGCGGTGCTGGCCCTGCGGGCCCGCAAGGGCATGGTGCTCGACGCGGCCGACCACGACACCTGGAGCGTCGGTTCGTTCTTCACCAACCCGGTGGTCGCCCCGGACGTCTACGAGCGGCTGGCCGCTGCCGTCGACGGGCCGGTCCCGCACTACCCGGCACCCGACGGCGTCAAGCTGGCGGCCGGTTGGCTGGTGGAGCGGGCGGGTTTCGGCAAGGGCTATCCGGAGCCGACGAGGACGGCCCGAACGCCCTGCCGGCTGTCCACCAAGCACGCGTTGGCGCTGACCAACCGCGGCGGCGCCGGCGCCGAGGACGTGATGGCGCTGGCCCGCACCATCCGCGACGGCGTCCGGGATGTGTTTGGTATCACACTGATCCCCGAACCCGTCCTGCTCGGCGTGCAGGCTGTAGCGCGTGAAACTCTGCCGACGCGCGCCCGGGCGCGGCTTCGTCGTGGCCGGGCTGGCCGGTTTTCCCCGGTATCTTTAAATTTTCGTGAGCACCATCCAGCGCCCCGCGGCCGATTCAACCGGCGCGCGGCCTTGGCGGCCCTGGGGCTCGGTGTGTTCGCGCCCAGCGTGTTGGCCGCGTGCGGCGAGCACCGGCCGCGCAAGCAGGCCGAGAAGAAGGAGCCGCCGGCGCCGCAGCTGAAGTACCAGCCCGCCGATGCGACCGACGACGTGGTGCCGATCGCGCCGGTCAGCGTCGAGGTCAGCGACGGCTGGTTTCAGCACGTCGCGCTGACGAATTCGTCGGGCAAGGCCGTCGCGCGGCGCCTTCAACCAGGACCGCACCGTCTACACGACCACCGAGCCGCTGGGCTACGACGCGACCTACACCTGGAGCGGCTCGGCCGTCGGCCACGACGGCAAGGCGATTCCGGTCGCGGGCAAGTTCACCACGGTGTCGCCGACCAAGAAGATCGACGGCGGCATTCCAGTTGGCCGACGGCCAGACCGTCGGGGTCGCGGCGCCGATCATCATCCAGTTCGATGCGCCGATCAGCGACAAGGCCGCCGTCGAAAAGGCGCTCACCGTCACCACCAACCCGCCCGTCGAGGGCAGCTGGGCCTGGCTGCCCGACGAGGCGAAGGGTGCCCGCATCCACTACCGCACCCGCGAGTACTACCCGGCGGGCACCACCGTCAACGTCGAGGCCAAGCTCTACGGCCTGCCGTTCGGCGACGGCGCCTACGGCGCCGAGGACATCTCGCTGAACATCCAGATCGGTCGCCGGCAGGTGGTCAAGGCCGAGGTGTCGTCGCACCGCATCCAGGTGGTCACGCGACGAGGGCGTCATCATGGACTTCCCGTGCAGCTACGGCGAGGCCGACAAGGCGCGCAACGTCACCCGCAACGGCATCCACGTGGTCACCGAGAAGTACGCCGACTTCTACATGTCCAACCCGGCCGCGGGCTACAGCAATGCCCACGAGCGCTGGGCGGTGCGGATCTCCAACAACGGCGAGTTCATCCACGCCAACCCGGCGAGCTCCGGCGCCCAGGGCAACACCAACGTCACCAACGGCTGCATCAACCTGTCGACGGGCGACGCCGCAGCAGTACTTCCAGCCGCGCGATCTACGGCGACCCGGTCGAGGTGACCGGCAGCACGATCCAGCTGTCCTACTCCGACGGCGACATCTGGGACTGGGCGGTGGACTGGGACACCTGGGTGTCGATGTCGGCGCTGCCGCCGCCGAGCGCGCACCCGCCGGGCACCCAGATCCCGTCACCGCGCCGGCCACGCCGTCGAACGCGCCGACCCTGTCGGGCACTCCGACCACGTCGACGACGCCGGCCAGCACCGGCCCGGCTACCCCTGGCGGTTAAACCGGCGGGTCGCTGACGCCTGGTCGCGCGGCTTCATGATGATCAGGTCCAGATTGACGTGCGACGGCCGTGAGGCGACGAACCCGATCACCTCGGCGACGTCGTCGGCCACCAGCGGAGTCATGCCGGTGTAGACGGCGTCCGCGCGTTGTTGGTCGCCGTCGAAGCGGACCAGCGAGAACTCCGTTTCGACCGCGCCCGGGGCGATCTCGGTGAGCCGCACCGGCTTGCCCAGTAGCTCGCCGCGCAGCGTGCGGTGCAACGCTCCCTGGGCGTGCTTGGCCGCCGTGTATCCGGCGCCGCCGTCGTAAACCTCAAGTGCCGCAACCGAAGTGACGGTAACGATCAGCCCGTCGCCGGAGTCGATCAGCTTGGGCAACAACGCGCGGGTGACCCGCAGCGTGCCGATCACGTTGGTCTCCCACATCCACCGCCAGTGCTCGAGGTCGGCGTCGGCGACCGGCGCCAGCCCCCGGGCGCCGCCGGCGTTGTTGACCAGACACATCGACCCGGTCCAATTTGCTCGCCAATGTTTCGACCGCCGCCTCATCTGTGACATCGGCCACAACGGCGGTACCGCCGATTTCACTGGCCAGGGCCTGAATCCGGTCCTCGCGACGGGCCACCGCGACGACGTGAAAGCCCTGCGCAGCAAGCGTTCGGGCGGTTGCTGCGCCGATTCCCGAGCTGGCACCGGTGATTACTGCGACTCGTTCATTCCTGCCAGTTTTAACCATCGAGACAACCCTAATAAACGTGCTAAATTTTGCGTGTGCTCCTCAGCGCCCTGTCCAACACCACGACCACCGCGTGTCTGTGCGCGGCGGGTGCGTGTTGTTGCTGCGCACTTTGCCGCTCCTGACCCAAGCCAGGTGTGGCCAAGACCGGCCAGCAGAACTCGGACAAAGGACGCTCGTGCGCACGAATACCCTCACCCATACCCATCATTCGCCCAGTCGTGCCGTCGGGCACCTGCCCGGTCAAAAGGGCCACCGTTCGGTGCGCCGGCAGATCGTGCCGCCGGCGCTGCACATCCCGGACTCGGCGGCGGCCTCGGTCTTCCGCGCCGTCCGGCTGCGCGGCCCCGTCGGCCGTGACGTCATCGCCGGCGTCACCTCGCTGAGCATCGCGACGGTCAACCGCCAGGTCATCGCGCTGCTGGAAGCCGGGCTGCTGCGCGAGCGCGCCGACCTGGCCGTCTCGGGCGCGATCGGCCGCCCGCGCGTGCCGGTGGAGGTCAACCACGAGCCGTTCGTGACGCTGGGCATCCACATCGGCGCGCGGACCACCAGCATCGTGGCCACCGACCTGTTCGGCCGCACCCTCGACACGGTCGAGACCCCGACACCGCGCAACCCTGCCGGGCCCGCTCTGGCGACGCTGGCCGACAGCGCCCGCCGTTACCTGCGGCGTTGGCATCGGCGCCGGCCGCTGTGGGTCGGGGTCGCCATCGGTGGCACCGTCGACAGCGCCACCGGCCAGGTCGACCACCCGCGGCTGGGCTGGCGGCAGGCGCCGGTCGGACAGGTGCTGGCCGACGCGCTGGGCCTGCCGGTGTCGGTGGCCTCGCACGTCGACGCCATGGCCGGCGCCGAGCTGCTCCTGGGCATGCGGCGATTTCCGCCCAGCTCGCCGACCAGCCTGTACGTCTACGCCCGCGAGACCGTGGGCTATGCGCTGGTGATCGGCGGGCGGGTGCACGTGCCCGACCAGCGGCCCGGGCACCATCGCGGCCCTGCCGGCGCACTCCGAACTGCTCGGCGGCACCGGCCAGCTCGAGTCCACCGTCAGCGACGAGGCCGTCCTGGCCGCCGCCCGCCGGCTGCGCATCCTGCCGTTTGCCCCGGCGAACCGCGCCAACGGTGTCCGCGACCGGTATCTCCGACCTGCTGCGGGTGGCCCGAGCCGGCAACCAGCAGGCCAAGGACCTGCTCGCCGAGCGCGGGCCGCGTGCTCGGTGAGGCGGTGGCGTTGCTGCGCGACATGCTCAACCCCGACGAACTGGTGGTCGGCGGCCAGGCTTTCACCGAGTACCCCGAGGCGATGGAGCAGGTGGAGGCGGCGTTCGTCGAACGCTCCGTGCTCGGGCCGCGCGACATCCGTCTCACCGCCTTCGGCAACCGGGTGCAGGAGGCCGGCGCGGGAACCGTCTCGCTGTCCGGGCTGTATGCCGACCCGCTGGGTGCGATGCGGCGCGCCGGGGCGCTGGATGCCCGGCTGCATGACGTGGCGCGCGACGAGTCGTCCGCCTGACGCGACACCGTGTCCAGCGCGCTTGGGCTGGCCGGCGAACCATCCTGTAAAGATGACAGGGTGCGCCACGATGACGTTTTCCGGCTGAATGAACCGCGCCGGGTCGCAGTGTTGGCGGTCCATACCTCACCGCTGGCCCAGCCCGGCACCGGCGACGCGGGCGGCATGAACGTCTACGTGCTGCAAACCGCGCTGCACCTGGCGCGGCGGGGCATCGAGGTCGAGATCTTCACGCGGGCCACCGCCTCCGCCGACCCGCCGGTCGCGCGGGTGGCGCCGGGGGTGCTGGTCCGCAACGTGGTGGCGGGCCCGTTCGAGGGCCTGGACAAATACGACCTGCCCACCCAGCTGTGCGCGTTCGCGGCCGGGGTGTTGCGCGCCGAAGCGTCGCACGAACCGGGCTACTACGACATCGTGCACTCGCACTACTGGCTGTCCGGGCAGGTCGGCTGGCTGGCGCGGGACCGCTGGGCGGTGCCGTTGGTGCATACCGCGCACACGCTCGCCGCGGTGAAGAACGCGGCGCTGGCCGAAGGCGACTCGCCCGAACCGCCGCTGCGCACGGTCGGCGAACAGCAGGTCGTCGACGAGGCGGACCGGCTGATCGTCAACACCGACGACGAAGCCAGGCAACTGATCTCGATTCACCACGCCGACCCGGCGCGGATCGACGTGGTCCATCCCGGGGTGGACCTGGACGTGTTTCGCCCGGGCGATCGCCGGGCCGCCCGGGCCGCGCTGGGGCTGCCGCTCGACGAAGACATCGTGGCCTTCGTCGGCCGGATCCAGCCGCTGAAGGCACCCGACATCGTGTTGCGCGCGGCCGCGAAACTGCCGGGGGTGCGCATCGTCGTGGCCGGCGGCCCCTCGGGCAGCGGCCTGGCCTCCCCGGACGGATTGGCCCGGCTGGCCGACGAACTCGGCATCACCGAGCGCGTGACGTTCCTGCCGCCGCAGTCGCGCCCGAATCTGGCCACGTTGTTCCAGGCGGCCGAATCTGGTTGCGGTGCCGAGCTATTCGGAGTCGTTCGGTCTGGTCGCCCTCGAGGCGCAGGCGTGCGGCACGCCGGTGGCGGCGGCCGCGGTCGGCGGGCTGCCGGTGGCCGTGCGGGACGGGATCACCGGCACGCTGGTGGCCGGGCACGGCGTCGAGCAGTGGGCGGATGCGTTGGACCGCCTGCTGCGTTTGCCTGCGCCGCAAGCCGATGCGATGGGCCGCGCGGCCGCCGCGCATGCGGCCACCTTCTCCTGGGATCACACCACCGACGCGCTGTTGGCCAGCTATCGGCGCGCCATCCGCGAATTCACCGCCGAGCGCCGCCGGGTCGGCGCATGACCGTCGCCGGCGACGATGCAGAGCGAAGCGATGCCGAGGAGCTGCGCGTGAGCACCACGTGCAGCGGGTGATCGAGGATGCGCTGCAGGCCAGCGAGCTGAACTACTCGAAACATGCTGGGGCACATGGCGGTCTGCCGGGTCTGGTGGTGGAACTGCCGGGCGAGCGCAAGCTCAAGACCAACACCATCCTCAGCGTGGGCGAGCATTCGGTGCGGGTCGAGGCGTTCGTGTGCCGCAAGCCCGACGAGAACCACCAAGGCGTCTACCGCTTCCTGCTCAAGCGCAACCGCCGCCTCTACGGCGTGGCGTACACGCTGGACAATGTCGGGGACATCTATCTGGTGGGCCGCATGTCGCTGGCCTCGGTGGACGCCGACGAGATCGACCGGGTGCTCGGGCAGGTGCTCGAAGCCGTCGACTCGGACTTCAACACGTTGCTGGAGTTGGGTTTTCGCTCGTCGATCCAGAAAGAGTGGGAGTGGCGGGTGTCTCGCGGTGAGTCGCTGAAGAACCTGGAGGCCTTCGCCCACCTGATCGACGAAGACGACGATGCAGAGCGCGAAGCGCGATGAGAAGGAGTCGAGTACGGCACGACGACGATGCCGAGCGCTATGCGCGATGAGAAGAGTCGAGCTTCAGGTCACGAGGACGACGAAGGCGACCGCTGAATGAGTGCGTGAGAGACTAACCGGCATGGGTGACACCGCCACGCTGGTACTGCTTCGCCACGGCGAAAGTGAATGGAACTCGCTGAACCTCTTCACCGGTTGGGTCGACGTCGGCCTCACCGAAAAGGGCCGGACCGAAGCCGTGCGCAGCGGTGAGCTGCTGATCGAAAACAACCTGTTGCCCGACATCCTCTACACGTCGCTGCTGCGCCGCGCCATCTCCACCGCGCACCTGGCGCTGGACGCCGCCGACCGGCTGTGGATTCCGGTGCGGCGAACCTGGCGGCTCAACGAACGCCATTACGGGGCGCTGCAGGGGCTGGACAAGGCCGAGACGAAGGCCCGCTACGGCGACGAGCAGTTCATGGCCTGGCGGCGCAGCTATGACACGCCGCCCCCGCCGATCGAGAAGGGCAGCACCTACAGCCAGGACACCGATCCCCGGTACGCCGACATCGGCGGCGGCCCGCTCACCGAGTGCCTGGCCGACGTGGTCGTGCGCTTCCTGCCGTACTTCACCGACGTCATCGTCCCGGACCTGCGCAGCGGCAAGACGGTGCTGATCGTCGCGCACGGCAACTCGCTGCGGGCCCTGGTCAAGCACCTCGACCAGGTGTCCGACGACGAGATCGCCGGACTGAACATCCCGACCGGCATTCCGCTGCGCTACGACCTGGACGCCGACCTGCGGCCGGTGGTGCCCGGCGGCACCTATCTGGACCCGGAGGCGGCCGCCGCCGGCGCCGCCGCCGTTGCCAGCCAGGGACGCGGCTGAGCTGCGCGTCCCCGCGCCACTTGGCGAGTTAAAAGGCCGTTTAGCCAAACATCGCGTGAACGGCAGCGGAACACCTGTAGCGCAGGGTGTGACTTGTCCGGTTTTGGCCTCGCTCCGCTAGGGCAGCGTTCAGGAAGATTTGTAGGATTTGCTATGTGACTGTGTTCTCGGCGCTGTTGCTGGCCGGGGTTTTGTCCGCGCTGGCGCTGGCCGCGGGCGTGTTGGTCGGGACCCGGCTGTCACCGCGCGCGGTGCAGCGCCGCCAGCGGGTCGGCACCGAATGGACTGGGATCACCGTCGCGCAGATGCTGCAGCGCATCGTGGCGCTGATGCCGCTGGGCGCGGCCGTGGTCGATGCCCATCGCGACGTCGTCTACCTCAACGAACGCGCCAAGGAGCTGGGCCTGGTGCGCGACCGCCAGCTCGACGACCAGGCCTGGCAGGCCGCGCAGCAGGCGCTGGCCGGCATCGACGTGGAGTTCGACCTGCAGCCGGCGAAACGGGCAGGTGGCCGGTCCGGGCTCTCGGTGCACGGGCAGGCCCGATTGCTCAGCGAAGAAGACCGCCGGTTCGCCGTGGTCTTCGTCCATGACCAGTCCGACTACGCGCGCATGGAAGCGACCCGGCGTGACTTCGTGGCCAACGTCAGCCACGAGCTCAAGACCCCGGTCGGCGCCATGGCGCTGCTGGCCGAGGCGCTGCTGGCGTCGTCCGACGACTCCGAAACCGTGCGGCGGTTCGCCGAGAAGGTGCTCGTCGAAGCCAACCGGCTCGGCGACATGGTCGCCGAGCTGATCGAGCTGTCCCGCCTGCAGGGTGCCGAACGGCTGCCCAACGTCATCGAGGTTGACGTCGATACCGTTGTCAGCGAAGCGATTTCGCGCCACAAGGTGGCGGCCGACAACGCCGATATCGAGGTTCGCACCGACGCGCCCTCCGGTTTGCGGGTGCTGGGCGACGAAACGTTGCTGGTCACCGCGTTGGCGAACCTGGTGTCCAACGCCATCGCCTATTCGCCGCCGGGTTCGCCGGTGTCGATCAGCCGCCGGCGCCGGGGCGAGAACATCGAGATCGCGGTGACCGACCGGGGCATCGGGATCGCCCTGGAAGACCAGGAGCGGGTTTTCGAGCGGTTCTTCCGCGGGGACAAGGCGCGTTCGCGCGCCACCGGCGGCAGCGGGTTGGGCCTGGCCATCGTCAAGCATGTCGCAGCCAACCACAACGGCAGCATCGGCGTGTGGAGCAAGCCGGGAACCGGATCGACGTTCACTCTGTCCATTCCGGCGGCAGAGGCGTCTCATCAAGACGACGGCGAATCCGAGCAGGGCCGCGACGTGTGGCCCAACCGGTCACAACGAGAGGAAGAACTAAGTCGATGACCCGCGCGTACGACGATGCAGAGCGAAGCGATGAGGAGGAGTCGCGCCGATGACCAGTGTGCTGATCGTGGAGGACGAGGAGTCGCTGGCCGATCCGCTGGCGTTCCTGCTCCGCAAGGAAGGCTTCGAGGCCACCGTCGTGACCGACGGTCCGGCCGCGCTCGCCGAGTTCGATCGAGGCGGTGCCGACATCGTGCTGCTCGACTTGATGCTGCCCGGAATGTCCGGCACCGACGTCTGCAAGCAGTTGCGTGCGCGGTCCAGCGTGCCGGTGATCATGGTGACCGCCCGCGACAGTGAGATCGACAAGGTCGTGGGCCTCGAGCTCGGCGCCGACGACTATGTGACCAAGCCGTACTCGGCGCGCGAGTTGATCGCGCGGATCCGGGCGGTGCTGCGCCGCGGCGGTGACGACGACTCCGAGATCAGCGATGGCGTGCTCGAATCCGGCCCGGTCCGGATGGACGTCGAACGCCACGTCGTCTCGGTCAATGGCGACACGATCACCTTGCCGCTCAAGGAATTTGACCTTCTCGAGTACCTGATGCGCAACAGCGGGCGGGTGCTGACCCGCGGCCAGCTGATCGACCGGGTCTGGGGCGCGGACTACGTCGGCGACACCAAGACGCTCGACGTCCATGTCAAGCGCCTGCGGTCCAAGATCGAGGCCGACCCGGCCAACCCGGTGCACCTGGTGACGGTGCGCGGACTGGGCTACAAGCTCGAAGGCTAGGCCGACGCCGGACCGGCCGGGCCGAGAAGGAAGCTCACGTCGAGATCCTCTCGCCGATCTCGGGCGCCTCGGTTCCGCGCAGACCGACCTCGGGTGTGCGAGCACCGACCAACGCCGGTCGTCGACCTCGACGTGGATGTCCGCCTGTTCGGTGTTGGTGCACACCGCGGTGCCGCCGTCGGGATCGGTGTAGCGCAGACTCACGCATCGGTCCGGCGGCTGGTCGACCCGGATGCAGCACCCGGCGACCGCCGATGCGCCCCGCTAGCTGCCAGTGCCGCACGCCGAGCCTCGTCCGCATCCCCAGCGACGGCAAAGTGCTTGCGGGCCAATCCTTTCCGTCGAGGCGGAAGCGCACGAACGCCAGGGGCGCGAGCTTGCGCAGTCCCGGCTTGTGTGACACGGCCGTGACCACCTCCAGGACGTCGCCGCCACCGAGGTCGGCGTGGATCCACCCCCAGCGTCTGGCGTTGCCGTGCCCGTAGATGTGGGCAACACCCCCGCGCCATCCCACGACGGGCGCGACGGTGTCACCGACGTTCAATGAGCCGGTGAATTCGGCAGTGGGGGCGATGACGACCTGCGCGCCGGGCAACAGTTCGCGCTCCCACAGCAGGCGGGGGAATGTCCACAGCGGGCGAGCGGTGTCCGCCCAGGACAGGTCCCAGCCGAGCGATCCGGCCTGTCCGGCCAGCCGCCCGTCGGCCACTCGAACCCCGGCGGCGCTGAACCAGTCGGCGCCGGCCGCGGGCTGCGCGGGCTCGGGACCGAATCGTTCGGTGTGGGGTGGCCCCTCGGGTGGAAATCGGGTCACCCAGCCATGCGCGTAGGGCGCGCCCCGCACGGGAGCCACCGTCTCGCAATGGATCCACAACCCCGCTCGGGTCCGTGGCTCGGAGAGGGTGGCGTACCAGACCTCGAGGCGCCCCGCCTTGCCGCGCCATCGCGGAGCGGCGGCCGATCGCTTTTCGTCGTCCACTCCCGCGGCCTGACGTCGTCGTAGCTACTCGGCGATCCGAGTGGCCGGGTGCACCGCGATGAGCCCTAACTTGCTGCGGCGCTTGCACATTGCCGCCAGCTCCGCAGTAGGCCTTCGCGCCCAGCAGCTCGGTGAGTTCGTCGGCCAGGCTCTCCCACACCTGCTTGGCGCCGACATGGGCGGCCGGATCGCCGGTGCAGTACCAGTGCAGGTCGGCGCCGCCGGAACCCCAGCCGCGGCGGTCGTATTCGGTGACGCATGGTCTTGAGGATCTCGGTGCCGTCGGGCCGGGTCACCCACTCCTGGCTGCGCCGGATCGGCAGCTGCCAGCAGACGTCGGGCTTCATCGTCAGCGGCGGCACGCCCAGCTTGAGGGCTTTGCTGTGCAGGGCGCAGCCGACACCGCCGGCGAAGCCCGGGCCGGTTCAAGAAAATGCACGCGTCCTTGTGTTTGCGGGTGCGGTACTGCGGTTGGCCGTCGTGCTCGTCGAGTTCCAGATAACCCTTGCGGCCCAAGCCCTTTTTCGCGGAACTGCCAGTCGTCGTCGGTCAGCTTCTTCACCGCGTCGTCCAAGCGGGCGCGGTCGTCGTCGTCGGACAGGAACGCACCGTGCGAGCAACACCCGTCATCCGGGCGGCCCGCCACCGTGCCCCGGCAGGCCGGAGTGCCGAATACACACGTCCAGCGGGACAGCAGCCAGGTCATGTCCGCCGCGATCAGGTGCTCGGGGTTGTCGGGGTCGTAGAACTCCACCCATTCGCGGGCGAAATCCAGTTCGACCTCTTGTCCCGGTTCTGGGTGCGAATTCGCCACGGAGTCCACGTTAGACCACGATTCGCGCCCGTTCGAGCCGCTGACACTCGGGCCCGGTATGGCCGCGCTCACGGTGGCTTAACCGGGTCGCGCAAAGCACCGCCTGCGCGGCTTCGTTAGGTTGTTTCCGTGCGATTGGGCGTTCTCGACGTGGGTAGCAACACGGTGCATCTGCTGGTGGTCGATGCCCACCGGGGCGGGCATCCGACGCCGATGAGTTCGACGAAGGCCACGCTGCGGCTGGCCGAGGCCACCGACAGCTCCGGCAAGATCACCAAGCGCGGTGCCGAGAAGCTGATCTCCACCATCGACGAGTTCGCCAAGATCGCGGACAGCTCCGGCTGCGCGGAGATGATGGCCTTCGCCACGTCCGCGGTCCGCGACGCCGCGAACTCCGACGACGTGCTGGCCCGGGTGCGCAAAGAGACCGGCGTCGAGTTGCAGGTGCTGACGCGGGGTCGACGAGTCGCGGCTGACCTTCCTGGCGGTGCGGCGGTGGTACGGGTGGAGCGCGGGCCGCATCATCAACCTCGACATCGGCGGCGGCTCGCTGGAGATGTCCAGCGGCGTGGACGAGGAGCCCGAGGTCGCGTTGTCGCTGCCGCTGGGCGCCGGGCGGCTGACCCGCGAGTGGCTGCCCGACGATCCGCCCGGCCGGCGCCGGGTGGCGATGCTGCGCGATTGGCTGGACGCCGAGCTGGCCGAAGCCAGCGTGACCATCCTCGAGGCCGGCAGTCCGGACCTGGCGGTGGCGACGTCGAAGACTTTCCGGTCGCTGGCGCGGCTCACCGGCGCGGCGCCGTCGGCGCGCCGGACCGAGGGTCAAGCGGACGCTCACGGCAAACGGCCTCAGGCAACTCATATCTTTCATCTCTAGGATGACGACCGCTGACCGGGCAGAACTGGAAGGAGTGAGCGCCGAGCGGGCACCGCAGATCGTGGCGGGCGCTCTGGTGGCGGAGGCAAGCATGCGAGCGCTGTCGATCGAATCGGTGGATATCTGCCCGTGGGCATTACGGGAAGGTCTCATCTTGCGCAAACTCGACAGCGAAGCCGACGGAACCGGCCCTCGTGGAGACTTCGGTGCGCGATGCTGGAGGTCAGGTAGTTGATCGGAACGTCAGAACCGATCGAGAGGCGACAAACCATGACCGGACCGAACTCCGAGACCGAGGAGCCCGGGCACTCGGCCGATCTCGGTGGCCGAATTGCTGGCCAGGAATGGAACCATCGGCGCCCCGGCGGTAACCCGGCGGCGTCGCCGTCGGCGTGGCGACAGCGACTCGGTCACCGTCGCCGAACTCACCGGCGAGATCCCGGTCGATCCGCGATGACGACGAAGCCGACCACGGCGCCACCGACACGATCGACGCCGCCCGGCCGGCGCCCGCCGAACCCGCCGGCCAAGGACGTCGCCGCCGAGCCGGTAACCGAAGACGAGCCCAAAACCCCCTACTGGTCGGAGCCCGAGCCGCGCTGGCCCAAGTCACCGCCGCAGCCCAAGCGCGCGTCGGGGCCCGAGCGCAGCGAATACCCGCGCCCGTTGCCCGAGGCCGGCCGGTCCGGCTCGTCCCGCAACGGCACCGAGCAACCGGGGCAAGCCTCCGGCGCCGAGGGCATGAGCCCCGATCCGGTGGACCATTACGCCGACGTCCCGGTCGACGTCATGGACTCCGAAGTGCGCGAGGCCGAACCGGCGATCGAGGATTCCGCGTACGTGCGCTCGTACCTGCAGGCCCGCGGATTCGGCGCTGGACGACGGACGAGGACCGCCGAGGGATCGCTGGCGCGCCGAGGCGGCCCGGCGACGCGTGACGCACCTCGGATGAGGACGGGCACGCTCGATGCGGACGCCGAGGCGCACCCGGAGCACGGCAGATTCGAAGCGCTGTGGCGCGGCGGCGTGGTCGTGCTGCAGTCGATGCTGGCCGTGGCGTTCGGCGCCGGGCTGTTCATCGCCTTCGACCAGCTGTGGCGGTGGAACAGCCTCGTGGCGCTGGTGCTGTCGGTGCTGGTCATCCTGGGCCTGGTGGCCGGGGTGCGGGTGGTTCGCAAAACCGAGGACATCGCCAGCACGTTGATCGCGGTCGCGGTGGGTGCGCTGATCACCCTGGGGCCGCTGGCGCTGTCCTTGCAATCGGGCTAGGCGCCACCGAAACAGTGCGCCCAGCAATCAAAGTCGGCCTGTCGACGGCCTCGGTGTACCCGTTGCGGGCCGAGGCCGCCTTCGAGTATGCGGCCAGGCTCGGCTACGACGGGGTCGAGCTGATGGTGTGGAGCGAGTCGGTCAGCCAGGACGTCGACGCCGTCAAGAAGCTGTCGCGGCGCTACCGCGTGCCGGTGTTGTCCGTGCACGCCCCCTGCCTGCTGATCTCGCAGCGGGTGTGGGGCTCCAACCCGATCCCCAAGCTGGACCGCAGCGTGCGCGCCGCCGAGCGAGCTGGGCGCGCAGACCGTGGTCGTGCACCCGCCGTTTCGCTGGCAACGGCGCTACGCCGAGGGTTTCCGCGAGCAGGTCGTCGCCCTGGAAGCGTCCAGCGAGGTGATGGTCGCGGTGGAGAACATGTTCCCGTTCCGGGCGGACCGGTTCTTCGGGCCCGACCAGTCGCGCGAACGGATGCGCAGACGTGGCGGCGGTCCGGGCCCGGCGATTTCGGCGTTCGCGCCGTCCTACGACCCGCTGGACGGCGACCACGCGCACTACACGCTGGATCTGTCGCACACCTCGACCGCGGGCACCGACTCGCTGGACATGGCGCGAGCGGATGGGCACCGGGCTGGTGCATCTGCACCTGTGCGACGGCAGCGGTCTGCCCGCCGACGAGCACCTGGTGCCCGGGCGCGGCACCCAACCCACCGCCGAGGTGTGCCAGATGCTGGCCGGCAGCCATTTCGCCGGCCATGTCATGCTGGAGGTGTCCACCTCGAGCGCGCGTTCGGCCAACGAGCGCGAAGCCATGCTCGCCGAGTCGCTGCAGTTCGCCCGCACGCACCTGCTGCGCTGACCAAGCCAGGAGAAATCCAGACAACATGAGTGCGCTATTCACCACCGCGATGACGCTGCGGGAGGTCGGCCCCGGCGTCTTCGAGGGCGAGCTCGACAAGCACTGGACCATCGGGCCCAAGGTGCACGGCGGCGCGATGCTGGCGCTGTGCGCCAACGCCGCCCGCACCGCCTGCGGCGGCCGGACGGCCCGAATCGGTCCAGCAACCGGTCGCGGTGTCGGCGAGCTTCCTGTGGGCGCCCGATCCCGGGCAGGTGCAGCTGGTGACGTCGATCCGCAAGCGCGGCCGCCGGATCAGCGTGGTCGACGTCGAGCTCAACCAGGGCGACCGCACCGCGGTGCACGCCGTGGTCAACCTGGGCGAGCCCGAGCACTTCACCCCCGGCGGTCAGGCCGCGCCGCTGCTGTCGGCGAACCCGGTCGTCGATCTGATGGCACCGGAGCCGCCCGACGACATCGCGCCGATCGGGCCCGGCCACCCGCTGGCCGGCCTGGTGCACCTGGGCGAGGGCTGCGACGTCCGGCCGGTGCTGTCGACGCATGCGGCCGCAGCAGCGACGGGCGGCCGCCGGTGATCCAGATGTGGGCGCGCCCCCGCGGTGTGGCGCCGGACGCGCTGTTTGCGCTCATGTGCGGCGATCTGTCGGCGCCGGTGACGTTCGCCGTGGACCGCACCGGCTGGGCGCCCACGGTTCAGCTCACCGCCTTTCTGCGGGGCCTGCCGGCCGACGGCTGGCTGCGAATCATCGCGACCTGCACCGAGATCGGGCAGGACTGGTTCGACGAGGACCACATCGTCGTCGACAGCCTGGGCCGCCTCGTGGTGCAGGCGCGCCAACTGGCGATGGTGCCCTGCCGCTCGCTAGCGCGCCGGTGTCTGCGATGCTTTCCGGCATGGCAAGAATCGCGATCGTCGGTGGCGGCAGCATCGGCGAGGCATTGCTGTCGGGTCTGCTGCGGGCGGGCCGACAGGTCAAAGACCTGGTGGTGGCCGAGCGGATGCCCGAGCGCGCCAAGTACCTGGCCGACACCTATTCGGTGCTGGTGACGTCGGTGTCCGACGCGGTGGAGAACGCGACGTTCGTCGTGGTCGCGGTGAAGCCCGCCGACGTCGAGTCGGTGATGGGCGAGCTCGCCCGCGCGGCCGGCCGCCGCCGAGAACGACAGCGCCGAGCAGGTGTTCGTCACCGTCGCGGCCGGGATCACCATCACCTACTTCGAGTCCAAGCTGCCGGCCGGGACGCCGGTGGTCCGGGCGATGCCGAACGCGGCGGCACTGGTCGGCGCCGGGGTCACCGCGCTGGCCAAGGGCCGGTTCGTCACGGCGCCACAGCTCGAGGAGGTCTCGGCCCTGTTCGACTGCCGTCGGCGGCGTGCTGACCGTTCCCGAGAGCGCAGATGGACGCCGTGACCGCGCTGTCGGGGTCCGGGCCGGCGTATTTCTTCCTGCTGGTCGAGGCCCTGGTGGACGCCGGCGTCGCGGCGGGTCTGAGCCGCGAGGTGGCCGCCGACCTGACCGCACAGACCATGGCCGGGTCGGCGGCGATGCTGCTGGAGCGGATGGATCAAGACCGGCAGCTGGGCGAGGGCGAGGCGCCGGGTCTGCGGGCGGATGCCACGGCGACGCAGCTGCGGGCGACGGTCACGTCGCCCGGCGGGACCACCGCGGCCGCGCTGCGCGAGCTCGAACGAGGCGGTTTGCGGGCGGCCGTCGACGCGGCCGTTCAGGCCGCCAAAAGGCGCTCTGAGCAGCTAAGAATTACATCAGAATAATCCAAGTATTTTGAACTGATTGTCCCCCACCAGTACCAGTAACCCCATTAGTCCCGCTATTCTCCTCTTGTATGCACGTGTGGGTGCCAGCGGAGGGGAAGCCGCTGGCATTGCGCGGGCCTGACACGATTGGGTTGCGATGACGTCTACGTAACGGGCCATCAGCGCGAGATTCCGCAGGTAAGCCGCGGGACGCCGGTTCCGTCGACGGCCAGCAGGCCAGGACGCAATTTCTCACCGTCGCCGAGGTGGCGGCGCTGATGCGGGTCTCCAAGATGACGGTGTACCGGCTGGTGCACAACGGCGAGCTGCCCGCGGTTCGGGTTGGGCGGTCCTTCCGGGTGCACGCCAAGGCCGTCCACGACATGCTGGAGACGTCGTACTTCGACGCGGGCTGACCTGAAACGGTGCCGCTCTAGGGCGGCATCCAGGCTCCGCGCGTTACGCGGCCATCGACCGACGCCGGTTTGGTGTTCGGTGCGTCGCGCCGGGTAAAGTGTCCGGGTCCAAGCTTTGAAGCAGGTCACGGGTCAGATAGCGGAGTTCATGGGTTCAGTAATCAAGAAGCGGCGCAAGCGTATGTCGAAGAAGAAGCACCGCAAGCTGCTGCGTCGCACCCGGGTGCAGCGCAGAAAACTCGGCAAGTAAGCCCCGCCGCGTCCGCCGCCGTAGTGCCGTCGATCTCGCCTGGCCGCTAGGCTGTCCGGGTGGATCCGTCGAACGGGGAGGACACCGGGCCGGGCGACACCGCCGGCAACACGGTGCATTACCCGAAAATCGTGCTGGTCACCGGTGCGTGCCGGTTCCTGGGCGGCTACCTGACGGCCCGGCTCGCGCAGAACCCGCTGATCAAAGGTGTCATCGCGGTGGACGCGATCGCCCCGAGCAAGGACATGCTGCGCCGGATGGGGCGCGCCGAGTTCGTCCGCGCCGACATTCGTAATCCCTTCATCGCCAAGGTGATTCGCAACGGCGACGTCGACACCGTGGTGCACGCGGCGGCGGCGTCGTACGCGCCGCGATCCGGCGGCACCGCGGCG
Source organism: uncultured Actinomycetota bacterium (assembly GCA_963849935.1). Classification (GTDB taxonomy): domain Bacteria; phylum Actinomycetota; class Actinomycetes; order Mycobacteriales; family Mycobacteriaceae; genus Mycobacterium. The sequence goes on along the minus strand of CAWKJQ010000015.1, from coordinate 17,672 downwards.
TTGAAAGAAATCAACGTGATGGGCGCGATGCAGCTGTTCGCGGCCTGTCAGAAGGCGCCCTCGGTGCGCCGGGTGGTGCTGAAGTCGACGTCCGAGGTGTACGGGTCGAGCGCGCACGATCCGGTGATGTTCACCGAGGACAGCACCAGCCGCCGACCATTCCGCGACGGTTTCGCCAAGGACAGCCTCGACATCGAGGGCTACGCTGCGCGGGCTGGGCCGGCGCCGGCCCGATATCGCGGTGACGATTCTGCGGTTGGCCAACATGATCGGGCCGGCGATGGACACCACGCTGTCGCGCTATCTGGCCGGACCGCTGGTGCCGACGATGTTCGGGCGCGACGCGCGACTGCAGTTGCTGCACGAGCAGGATGCGCTGGGTGCGCTGGAGCGCGCGGCGATGGCCGGCAAGGCCGGAACGTTCAACATCGGCGGCGACGGCATCATCATGCTGTCGCAGGCGATCCGGCGGGCCGGCCGAATTCCGTTGCCAGTACCGGGTTTCGGCGTATGGGCACTGGATTCGTTTAGGCGCGCAAATCATTACAACGAGATCAGTCGCGACCAGTTTGATTACTTGAGTTATGGCCGCGTCATGGACACCAGCCGGATGCGCTCAGAACTCGGCTACCAGCCGAAATGGACGACGGCGGAAGCCTTTGACGACTACGTTCGCGGCCGCGGCTTGACTCCCATTATCGACCCACATCGGGTACGCTCCTGGGAAGGTCGCGCCATATCCCTGGCGCAGCGCTGGGGTAGCCGAAATCCAATTCCGTGGGGTGGGGTCAGGTAGATATCGTGGCGGGTGAAACCAGAGCGAATGTCATTCCACTGCATACGAATCGGGGTCGGGTAGCGGCGCGTCGGAGAGCCGACCAACGAGCGGAGTCAGCTCGCCAACACCCTTCGTTGCTGTCTGATCCGAGTGGCCGCGCGTCGGCCGAGCAGATCGCCGCGGTGGTTCGCGAAATCGACGAGCACCGGCGTGCCGCGGGGTCTTCGTCCGCCGACGCACCGCTGAATGACTTGGCGCAGCGCGTCGCCGCGGTTGCCGGATTCCTCCGTCAGCGGCTCACCGGCGATTACACCGTCGACGAGTTCGGCTTCGACCCGCACTTCAACAGCGCGATCGTTCGGCCGTTGCTGCGGGTCTTCTTCCGGTCCTGGTTCCGGGTCGAAGTCAGCGGGATCGAGAACCTGCCGGCCGAGGGTGCCGCGCTGGTGGTCGCCAACCACGCCGGGGTGCTGCCGTTCGACGGGTTGATGTTGTCCGTGGCCGTCCATGACGAGCACCCCGCGCAGCGCGAGTTGCGGTTGCTCGCCGCCGACATGGTGTTCGACCTGCCCGTGGTGGGCGAGGCGGCCCGCAAGGCCGGTCACACCATGGCCTGCACGACGGACGCGCACCGGTTGCTCGCCGCCGGCGAGCTCACCGCCGTCTTCCCGGAGGGCTACAAGGGCCTGGGCAAGCGCTTCGAGGACCGCTACCGGCTGCAGCGGTTCGGCCGTGGCGGATTCGTCACGGCGGCGCTGCGCACCAAGGCGCCGATCGTTCCGTGCTCGATCATCGGGTCCGAGGAGATCTACCCGATGCTGACCGACGTCAAGCTGCTGGCGCGGCTGTTCGGGCTGCCGTACTTCCCGATCACGCCGCTGTTCCCGCTGGCCGGGCCCGTCGGCCTGGTGCCGCTGCCGTCGAAATGGCACATCGCGTTCGGTGAGCCGATCCACACCGACGACTACGCCGCCTCCGACGCCGAAGACCCGATGGTCACCTTCGAGCTCACCGACCAGGTGCGCGAGACCATCCAGCAGACGCTGTACCGGCTGCTCGCCGGTCGTCGCAACATCTTCTTCGGCTGAGACGCCCGATACGCAAAACCGCCCCGGCGCGATCGGCGCCGGGGCGGTCTTGGGTGAAGCAATTACTTGACCATCGTGAACTGGCAGACGTTCGTGTAGCCGTCGCGGAACAGGTCCGAGCAGCCCCGCAAGTACTGCAGGTAGATGTCGTAGGTCTCCTGCCCCTTCAGGGCGATCGCCTCGTCCTTGTGCGCCTCAAGCGCGTCCCCCCAGGCGGTCAGCGTCGGAACGTAGTTCTTGCCGATGAAGTGGTGGCGCTCGATCTTGAAACCCGCGTCGGTCGCGTACTTGTCGACCAGGTTGACCTGGGGCAACTTCCCGCCCGGGTAGATCTCCTTCAGGATGAAGCTGATGAACCGCAGCAGGGTCATCTTCACCTGCAAGCCCATCGCTTTGCCCTCCTCGGCGGTCGGCACCACGATGCTGTGCAGCAGCATCCGGCCGTCGTCGGGCAGCAGGTCGTAATACTTCTTGAAGAAGGTGGCGTAGCGCTCGTACCCGGCGTCGCCCGCGCCGTCGGCGAAGTGCTCGAACGCGCCCAGTGACACGATGCGGTCGATCGGTACGTCGCCGGGGAACTCCTCCCAGCCCTGGATCCGCACCTCCTTGCGGCGGGGGCTGTCCATCTTGTCGAACTCGGCCACGCAGTGGGCGTACTGGTTCTCGCTCAGCGTCAGGCCGATGACGTTGACGTCGTACTCGGCCACCGCGTGCCGCATCGTCGAGCCCCAGCCGCAGCCGATGTCGAGCAGCGTCATGCCGGGCTCGAGGTTCAGCTTGTCCAGGGCGAGTTTGCGCTTGGCGTACTGCGCCTCTTCCAGCGTCTTGGTCAGATTCTGCGGGTCCGGGTTTTCGTCGAAGTAGCCGCAGCTATAGGTCATCGACGGGTCGAGCCAGAGCTTGAAGAACTCGTTCGATTTGTCGTAGTGCGACCGGACCTTCTCGACCGGCGGCTTCAGTTGCGTGCCGCCCGTTTCCCCCTGTGACAGACATTGACAAGGCCCCTAACTTTCCTGCGGATATGGATGCAACTGCGGCGGCGGTTTCTTCAACGTCCGTCTTGATTTGCAGACTCTCCCAGCATTGTGACGACACTGGTGACGACCGGTTTTCCGTCGGCGTCTGTCACTTCGCTGCGGATCTCCGCGAGCACGGTGCCGTGGGACTCGATAACCGAGTCGAGGTAAGTGTCGAAGTACAGCCTATCGTGGGCCAGGATCGGCCGGTGGAACTTGAACTTCTGGTCGCGGTGGATGACCCTGGCGATGTTGATGGGGATGCTGAACTTGGTGAAGATCTCCAGCTGCACCCGGCGCCCGGCGATAGCCAGGAACGTCAGCGGCGCCACCATGTCCGGGTAGCCGGCGCTCTGCGGATTCACGCTCGTCGTAGTGCGCCGGGTGGTCGTCTTTGATCGCCAGCGCGAACTCACGGATCTTCTCGCGACCGACCTCGAAGTAATCCGGTGCGCGGTAATGGCTGCCGATGAGTCCTTCGGCTTCCTTCGGGACTGTCATGGCGTTGTGCCTTCCGCTCGTTTGTGTCTGCGCGGCGCAGCCTATCAGCGTGATTGCCGCCGAGAGGCCAACGCGGCCAGCGCACCACCTGCTGCGCCCAGCGCCAACGCCGACGGCACCCCGATCCGGGCCGCCTTGCGGGCGGTGCGGAAATCGCGGATCTCCCAGCCGCGCTCCCGGGCCAGCGCGCGCAGGCGGGCGTCGGGATTGATGGCGACCGCGGTGCCCACCAGCGACAGCATGGGCACATCGTTGTAGCTGTCCGAGTAGGCGGTGCAGCGTTTGAGGTTGAGCCCCTCGCGAATCGCCAGCGACCGCACCGCATGCGCCTTGCCGGTGCCGTGCAGGATTTCGCCGACCAGCCTGCCGGTGAAGACGCCGTCGACCGATTCGGCGACCGTGCCCAGCGCGCCGGTCAGGCCGAGCCGCCGCGCGATGGTCGCGGCGAGCTCGTAGGGCGTGGCGGTGATCAGCCACACCTGTTGGCCGGCGTCCAGATGCATCTGGGTGAGCTCGCGGGTGCCGGGCCAGATCTTGTCGGCGATGATCTCGTCGTAGATCTCCTCGCCCAGCGCGACCAGCTCCTCGACCGAGCGGCCCTCGATGAAGGTGAGCGCCTTGCGCCGGCCGGCGGCGACGTCGTCGCTGTTCTCCTTGCCGAGCACCTGGAACTTGGCCTGCGCGTAGATGAATCCGACCACGTCGCGGTAGGTGAAGTAGTTGCGGCGGCCAGCCCGCGGCCGAAGTGCACCGCCGACGAACCCTGCACCAGGGTGTTGTCCACGTCGAAGAAGGCGGCGGCGGTCAGGTCGATCGGCGGCTGCGGGCGATCCTGCGAGGCGGCGGCTTCCTGCATGCCCTCGAGCGCGCGGGCGGCGCTGGCGTCCGCGGCCAGCGACTCCGGGTCAACGTAACCGGTGCGGTCCGCGTCGACCGGGCTCAGAGGAAGTCATCGCCAAACCTCCTAGATCGCTGCGTGCCTGGCGACCCAGCGGGTGCCCGATCACCAACCCTATCGGGCAGATGACGTGGGGGCGTTGACGTGTCCAGGGCTGGTCGATGTGTCCGCCCGGGTCACACCGCCGGCGGCGCCATGCATTCACGACCACATGCCGAGATTCGTCGACATCGCGCCGGTGTAGTTGCCGTGGGCGGTCGTAGCGGCCTTCTCCAGTTGAGCCAGCGCCTCGCGCATCATCGCCTCGCCGCGAACCCAGTGCTGGTGCGCCTCGGCATGAGCGGCCGCGCCAGCACCCGTCCACGACGTGTGCAAATGCGTTACCCGAGAATCGATTTCGGCGATCATGTCTTCGGCATAGCGTTGAAACGCCGCCATCCGCCGGACCGCGTCGGCCAGCGCCTGCGGATCGACCCGAAACGCCTCAGCCACCACGCACCGCCCGCTCCGCCTGCGCGGACCCGGCCTCGTTGCCCTGATATGCCCCGCCGGCCCGGCCCACCAGACTGCGCCAACATCGACAACCCGAGCTCCACCTCGCGGGCACCGCGATGCCACAGCTCCCATGCGGATGCCGTACGGCGGTGCCCGACCGCGCCGCTGCCAGCCGCCCAGCAGTCTGACCCACCTGATCGTCGAGGTGCGGCCAGCCGGCCCGCAGCTCCTCGGCCGCGGCGCTCGAGCGAGACGGCGGTGCCCTGCATGACGACGGGATCGAACCGCAGCGTTTCGTCGGCCATCGTCGGAACATAACGCCAGGTAGATCGCCCCACAAGTCACCGATGCCACACTGGTCGCCATGACCCAGGCGACCGGCCGGCCACGGGTGGAGCTGCTGACCCGCGACGGGTGCACCATCTGCGAGCGGGTACATGCCCGGCTGGTCGAGCTGGCCGCCGAGTTGGGCTTCGACCTGTCGATGACCGACGTCGACGCGGCCGCCGTCGGCGGGCAACCCCGCGCTGCGGGCCGAGTTCGGCGACCGGCTGCCGGTGATCCTGCTGGACGGCCGCGAACACAGCTACTGGGAGATCGATGAGCCCCGGCTGCGAGCCGATCTCGGCGGCTGACCGGTCAGCGGCCGCCCGCCCGGCCATTATTTGGTAGCCCAGCTGATAAACGATTACCGTGGACAGCAGTTCATTTACTGGAGGAAGCAAGGGAGCTGGCCAGGTGATGCTGCCGTGAGCGTCTTGCTCTTCGGGGTTTCGCACCGCAGTGCGCCGGTCTCCGTCCTGGAACAACTCAGCATCGACGAGGCCGATCAGGGCAAGATCGTTGACCGGGTGTTGCAGTCGCCGCTGGTGACCGAGGCGATGGTGCTGTCGACATGCAACCGGGTCGAGGTCTACGCGGTGGTGGACGCGTTCCACGGCGGGTTGGCGGTGATCGGGCAGGTGCTGTCGGAGCAGTCCGGGATGTCGATGACCGACCTCACCAAGTACGCGTACGTCCGATACAGCGAGGCCGCCGTCGAGCACCTGTTCGCGGTCACCAGCGGCCTTGATTCCGCGGTGATCGGCGAGCAGCAGGTGCTGGGTCAGGTTCGTCGCGCCTACGCCGACGCCGAGACCAATCGCACCGTCGGCCGGGTACTGCACGAGCTGGCCCAGCGGGCTCTGTCGGTGGGCAAGCGGGTGCATTCCGAAACCGCCATCGACGCCGCCGGCGCCTCGGTGGTGTCGGTCGCCCTCGACATGGCCGAACGCCGGCTGGGCGGGCTGTCGGGCAAGACGGCTGTCCTGGTCGGCGCCGGAGCGATGGGTGCCCTTGCCGCGACCCACCTTTCGCGTGCCGGCATCGAGCACGTTCATGTGCTCAACCGGTCGTTGTCCCGCGGTCAGCGCCTGGTCCGCAAGATTCGCGACTCCGGTGTGCGGGCCGACGCCCTGCCATTGGACCGGCTGGCCGACGCCCTGGCCGATGCCGACGTCGTCGTCAGCTGTACCGGGGCGCTGACCCCGGTGGTCTCGCTGGCCGACGTGCACCACGCGCTGGCCGCCGCGCACCGCGACGAAGAGTCGAACCCGTTGGTCATCTGCGACCTCGGCATGCCGCGCGACGTCGACCCGGCGGTGGCCGGCCTGCCCGGCGTCTGGGTCGTCGATGTGGACCGCGTACAGCATGAGCCCTCGGCACACGCCGCGGCCGCGGACGTCGACGCCGCCCGCAACATCGTCGCCACCGAAGTTGCTGCCTATCTGGCCGGCCAGCGGATGGCCGAGGTCACGCCGACGGTCACGGCGTTGCGCCAGCGCGCCGCCGATGTGGTTGAAGCGGAGCTGCTGCGCCTCGACAACCGGCTGCCCGGCCTCGAGAGCGCCCAGCGCGAAGAGGTGGCCCGCACCGTGCGGCGGGTGGTCGACAAGCTGCTCCACGCGCCGACCGTGCGGATCAAACAGCTCGCCAGCGCTCCCGGTGGCGACAGCTACGCCGAGGCGCTGCGCGAACTTTTCGAACTCGACCAGACCGCCGTCGACGCCGTGGCTGCGGGCGAATTGCCAGTCATTGCAAGCGGATTCGACGCGGGTACCCCGCAGCAAACCGCCGAGTAGGCGATTGGCGAACGTGATCCGGATAGGCACCCGGGGCAGCCTGTTGGCCACCACTCAGGCCGGGATCGTCAGGGACGCTTTGATCGCGCTGGGACACCCGGCGGAGCTGGTGACCATCAGCACCGCCGGGGACCGATCGTCGGCGCCCATCGAAGAGCTCGGGGTGGGTGTCTTCACCACCGCACTGCGCGAGGCCATGGACGAGCGGCCGCATCGACGCCGCCGTGCACTCCCATAAGGACCTGCCCACCGCCGACGATCCAAGGTTTGCTATGCCGGCCATACCGGTGCGCAATGACCCGCGCGACGCGGTGGTAGCCCGGGACGGGCTGGTGCTCGCGGAGTTGCCACCCGGTTCGCTGGTGGGGACGTCGTCGCCGCGGCGGGCCGCGCAGCTTAGAGCATTGGGTCTCGGTTTGGAAATCCGCCCCCTACGAGGCAACCTAGATACCAGGTTGAACAGGGTAAGCAGTGGTGATCTCGACGCGATCGTGGTAGCCCGGGCGGGACTGGCCCGGATCGGTCGCCTCGACGATGTCACCGAGACGCTAGAGCCGGTGCAGATGTTGCCAGCACCGGCTCAGGGCGCGCTCGCCGTCGAATGCCGTGCCGGTGACAGCCGGTTGGCGGCAGTGCTGGCGGAACTGGACGACGCCGACACTCGTGCGTCGGTCACCGCGGAGCGAGCCCTGCTGGCCGAACTGGAGGCCGGTTGCTCCGCACCGGTGGGCGCGATCGCCGAAGTGGTCGAGTCCATCGATGAGGAAGGCCGGATCTTCGAAGAGCTGTCGCTGCGTGGTTGCGTGGCGGCGCTGGACGGGTCTGATGTGATCCGCGCGTCTGGCATCGGCAATCCCGGTCGGGCACGAGAGCTTGGGCTTTCGGTCGCCGCGGAGCTGTTCGAGCTGGGCGCCCGAGAGCTGATGAGCGAAGCGCGGCAAGACCCGGCGCGAGGAAATTAAATGCGAGTTACGTGGGAGCGACAATGACGACGCGAGGCCGCAAGCCGACACCCGGCCGCATCACGTACGTGGGCTCCGGCCCCGGCGATCCGGGATTGCTGACCACCCGGGCCGCGACGGTGCTGGCGAACGCCGCCCTGGTGTTCACCGACCCCGACGTGCCTGAGCCGGTGCTGGCCGTGATCGGCAAAGACCTGCCACCGGTGTCCGGCCCGGCTCCGGCCGATCCGGCCGCTGCGAACGGCGACGGCGGTTCCGACCGGGCCAAGGTGCAGCCGGCGGTGATGTCCGGAGGTCCCGACATCCGGCCGGCGCTGGGTGACCCCGCCGAGGTGGCCAAGACGCTGACCGCCGAGGCGCGGACGGGCGTCGACGTGGTACGGCTGGTGGCCGGCGACCCGCTGACGGTCGACGCGGTCATCACCGAGGTGAACGCCGTCGCGCGGAGCCACCTGCACATCGAGATCGTGCCCGGACTGGCGCCCAGCGATGCCGTCCCGACCTACGCGGGGCTGCCGTTGGGGTCTTCGCACACGGTGGCCGACGTGCGCGACCCACATGTGGATTGGGAGGCGCTGGCCGCGGCGCCCGGTCCGCTGATTCTGCAGGCCACGTCGTCGCATCTGGCCGACGCGGCGCGCACCCTGATCGAGCACGAGCTCGCCGAGAACACCCCGTGCGTGGTGACCGCCCACGGCACCACCTGCCAGCAGCGTTCGATCGAAACCACGCTGCACGGGTTGACCGACTCGGCGGTGCTGGGCGGCACCGACCCAGCCGGTCCGCTGACCGGACCGCTGGTGGTCACCATCGGCAAGACGGTGGCCAGCCGGGCCAAGCTGAACTGGTGGGAGAGCCGCGCGCTGTACGGCTGGACCGTCCTGGTGCCCCGCACCAAGGACCAGGCCGGCGAGATGAGCGAGCGCCTGACGTCCTACGGTGCGTTGCCCATCGAGGTGCCGACCATCGCCGTCGAGCCGCCGCGCAGCCCCGCCCAGATGGAGCGGGCCGTCAAGGGATTGGTCGACGGCCGTTTCCAGTGGGTGGTGTTCACCTCCACCAACGCGGTGCGTGCGGTGTGGGAGAAGTTCGGTGAGTTCGGTCTGGACGCGCGCGCGTTCTCCGGGGTGAAGATCGCGTGTGTGGGCGAGTCGACCGCCGACCGGGTCCGGGCGTTCGGGATCAGCCCGGAGCTGGTGCCGGCCGGTGAGCAGTCCTCGCTGGGCCTGCTCGACGACTTCCCGCCTTACGACAGCATTTTCGACCCGGTCAACCGGGTCCTGCTGCCGCGCGCCGACATCGCCACCGAGACGCTGGCCGAGGGTCTGCGCGAACGAGGTTGGGAGATCGAGGATGTCACCGCGTACCGCACGGTGCGCGCCGCCCCGCCGCCGGCGGAAACCCGGGAAATGATCAAGACCGGTGGCTTCGACGCGGTGTGCTTCACGTCCAGCTCCACGGTGCGCAACCTGGTCGGCATCGCCGGCAAGCCGCACGCACGGACGATCATCGCCTGCATCGGTCCCAAAACCGCTGAGACCGCGGCCGAATTCGGCCTGCGCGTGGATGTCCAGCCCGAGACCGCCGCGGTTGGCCCGCTGGTCGACGCGTTGGCCGAACACGCCGCGCGATTGCGTGCCGAGGGTGCGCTGCCGCCGCCGCGTAAAAAGAGCCGCAGGCGTTAGTGGCGATCGCCAGCGCGGCGCAGCCGGGCGCAGCGGGTCGCCACCATGAGCGTGTGGCGATCGCCAGCGCGGCGCAGCCGGGCGCAGCGGGTCGCCACCGAGGGAGCTCATGAGCTACCCGCGGCAACGCCCGCGTCGGCTCCGCACCACCCCGGCGATCCGCCGGTTGGTGGCGCAAACGTCCTTGGAGCCAAGGCATTTGGTGTTGCCGATGTTCGTCGCCGACGGTATCGACGAACCGCGGCCGATCACATCCATGCCCGGCGTGGTGCAGCACACCCGTGATTCATTGCGCGGCGCGGCCGCCAGCGCCGTCGCCGCGGGTGTGGGCGGACTGATGCTCTTCGGCGTCCCCCGTGACGGGGACAAGGATTCGATCGGGTCGGCCGGGACCGACCCCGACGGCATCCTCAATGTCGCTTTGCGGGACTTGGCCAAGGACCTCGGCGAGGCCACGGTGTTGATGGCCGACACCTGCCTGGACGAGTTCACCGACCACGGACACTGCGGCGTCCTCGACGACCGGGGGCGGGTCGACAACGACGCCACGCTGGCCCGTTATGTGGAACTTGCTGTGGCGCAAGCTGAATCGGGCGCCCACGTAGTGGGGCCGAGCGGCATGATGGACGGTCAGGTGGGTGCGATTCGCGACGGTTTGGACGCCGCGGGCCACACCGACGTGGCGATTCTGGCCTACGCCGCCAAGTTCGCCTCGGTGTTCTACGGCCCGTTCCGTGAGGCGGTCAGTTCCAGCCTGTCCGGTGACCGGCGCACCTATCAGCAGGAGGCCGGCAACGCCCGCGAGGCGCTGCGCGAGATCGAGCTCGACCTCGACGAGGGTGCCGACATCGTGATGATCAAGCCGGCGATGAGTTATCTCGACGTGGTCGCCGCCGCGGCGGACGTCTCGCCCGTTCCGGTCGCCGCCTACCAGGTGTCGGGAGAGTACGCGATGATTTGCGCTGCAGCCGCAAACAACTGGATCGACGAACGCGCTGCGGCGCTGGAGTCACTCACCAGCATCCGGCGCGCCGGAGCGGATATCGTTCTGACCTATTGGGCCGCGGATGCGGCAAGGTGGCTCACGTGAGACGGGGCCGGCGATGACTACCGACGGCGACAGGACACCCGCGCGGTTGTTCTATGAACCCGGCGCCAGCATGTGGTGGTTGGCATGCGGCCCGGCCGCGGCGGTGGCCATGGTCCTGATCGAAATGTGGAGCGGTGCCCCCGTGTCGCTGGTGGTGCCGGCGATCTTCCTGGTGATGGTATCGGCGTTTCTGGGGATACAGGTGAAGGCCGCGCGGATCCACGTCTCCGTCGAGCTCACCGAGGACGCCCTGCGCCAGGGCACCGAAACGATTCTGGTCCGCGAAATTCTGCAGGTGTATCCAGAGGCCGAGAACCACGAAGCGTCGGGCAAGGACCTGGCGCGATGGCAGTCGGCCCGGGCGCTCGGCGAATTGGTCGGGGTACCGCGCGGACGCGTCGGCATCGGTCTCAAACTCACCGGCCAGCGCACCGTCCAGGCGTGGGCGCGTCGTCATCGGCAGCTGCGGGCCGCACTCACCCCACTGGTTCAAGAGCGGGTGGAACCGACCCGCTCCGATGTTCTCGATACAGATTGGGACGACGACGGGGGAGTCGAACAGTGAACACCCGCGCGACGGTCGAACTGATATTGGCCTGCGCCGCGCTCGTGTGCTCGGGACTGACCTGGTCGCAATCGCATCACACCGTGTCGGTGCCGCCGATCACGGACGGGCAGCCCTCCACCACGTCGCTGGTGTATGACCCGCAGCTGCTGCTGTTGACGCTTGTGCTGTTGAGCACCGCCGGGGTTCTGGCGGTCATCGGGATTGCCCGGCTGCGACGCGCACGCTGGGGCGCTAGAGCGACTTCCTGACGAGCGGCAACGCCATCCGGCGGCGGAGCACGATGGCCTCGGCCCGATCCTGCAGCGCCTCGTGAACCGAGCGCATGATCGGGAAATTAGCGTCGTGGCCGGCGTCGTCCAGTATCCGGGTCACTGCGGAGCTGGCGACCAGGGTCCAGTCCACCCCGGCGGCGCGACAATCGGCGTCGAAAGCATACAGCAGCGCGATGCCGGCCTCAGCAAATTCGCTCACGTCGGCCACGTCGAGCACAACCGGGTTTTCTCCGAGAGTGAAACGCGCAATGTGGTCGCTGATGCGGTCGACATTCAGGTCGTTGATTTCGCCACGAATGTGCACGACCGTCGCCAAGTGGCGGTAGTGCGCCCGCACCTGCGCGCCGTCGCAGTCAAACACGCAGTTGTCATGGCCAGCCTGGCTGCCTGCGATCGTCATGAGCACCCCTCCACTCTCCGTGGCGTTCGCGGTGTCTTGGGGGCGCCTCCGCGCTCACCAAAATGTAATTAAAACGTTAGGCCGCAAGCATAAGGAGACGGGAAGCCGCGTCTAACGCTTTGCTAAGAAGCGATTGGGCCGCAGGCGGTATATGCGCCGAGCAAACTTCGAGCAGGAAATCGCGCCAATGGGATACCCCCGAATCCGCTATGCCACACCACAACCGTCCCCGGGTGTCGGAGGTTGCGCTGCTAGGCTGCCAAGGCTGCCGGTTGCTAGTCGGGGGCTTGCGAAATGGCGAGATTTCCCGCTCAGCCGAAGTAGCGGGAGAACGAAACGGCAGGATTCGGACGGAAAGAGCAGCGTGCGGGGCGGAGAAATCAGGGGCGAAATCACGGCCCTGACGGGGCTCCGTATCGTCGCCGCGCTCTGGGTGGTGCTGTTCCACTTTCGGCCGATGCTCGGTGATGTGTCTCCCGATTTCCGCGACGCCCTCGCACCGGTGCTCAACTGCGGCGCCCAGGGCGTAGACCTGTTCTTCATCCTGAGCGGGTTCGTGCTGACGTACAACTATCTCGACCGCATGGGCCGCTCCTGGTCGACCCGTGCCACCCTGCATTTTCTGTGGCTGCGGCTGGCTCGGGTATGGCCCGTGTACCTGGTCACCTTGCACCTGGCCGCTCTGTGGGTGATATTCACCCTGCACGTCGGCCATGTGCCATCGCCGGATGCCGCTTCGCTCACCGCTGTCAGCTACGTGCGCCAGATCCTGTTGGTGCAGTTGTGGTTCGCGCCGTTCTTCGATGACTCGAGCTGGGACGGCCCGGCCTGGTCGATCAGCGCGGAATGGCTGGCCTATGTGTTGTTCGCCGTCCTGGTTCTGGTCCTGTTGCGGATGAAACAGGCGACCAGGGCGCGCAGCCTGATGGTTTTGGCATTCGCGGCATCACTGCCGCCGGTGGTGATGTTGCTCGCCAGCGGCCACTTTTACACCCCGTGGAGCTGGCTGCCGCGAATCGTCACGCAGTTCACCGCCGGCGCGCTGGCCTGTGCGGCGGTGCGCAGGCTGCAGCTGACCGACCGTGGCCGTCGCGTCGCGGGATACATCTCGTTGCTCCTCCTGGCCGCGATGGTGGGCGTGCTGTATTGGTTTGGCGCGCACCCGATATCGGGAGTGGTGGAGAATGACAGCGGTGGAGTCGTCGACGTGTTGTTCGTTCCGCTCGTGATATCGCTGGCCATTGGGCTGGGAAGCCTGCCGAGGGTGCTGTCGACCCGGGCCATGGTGTACGGAGGCAAGATCTCGTTCTGCCTGTACATGGTGCATGAACTGGTGCACACCTCCTGGGGATGGGCGGTGGAGCAATTCGAGCTCCCCACCCTCGACAACCCCTGGAAGTGGAACATCATCGGCCTGCTCGCGATCGCCCTGGGCGTATCTGTGCTGCTCTATCACGGCGTCGAAGAGCCCGCCCGCCGCTGGATGCGCAAAATGGTCGACGTCAGAGCCGTCGACGCGAGAAGCGATCCCGGCGAGTCGAACAGTAAGCTTCATCCGATCGACCGTCCGCTGGAAGCCGTTTCGGCCCGCGCGGTGTGATGGCCGCCTCAGCGGCCGGTCGCGACTCACGGGGAATACTTGATGAGGACGCGGCGGCACCCGACGATGCCGTTGACAGTGGAGGTGAGAGTGAGTCGTCTGGCCACCTTTCTCATTGGGTTGAGTTTTCTGGCGGGCGTGGGTATCGCCTACCCGGCGCAGGTGCGCACCTACGAGACGCTGACGCTCGACTTCCGGCTGAATCACGTGGCAGTAGTGGGGGATTCGTACACCACCGGAACCGATGAGGGCGGTCTGGGTTCGAGATCGTGGGCGTCACGCGCCTTTCAGGTACTCGGTTCTCGCGGTTCGCGGATCGCGGGCAGTGTGGCCGCGGAAGGCAAAGCCGGTTATGCCACGCCCGGCGACCATGGCAGTGTCTTCGAGGATCTGACTCCCAGGGCGGTCGAGCCCGACGACGCGCTGGTGGTGTTCTTCGGCTCCCGCAACGACCAGGGGGTCGATCCCGGGCTGCTGACCGGAAAGACCCACGCCGCTTTGGATCTCGCGCGCCGCCTCGCGCCGGCGGCCCGGTTGCTGGTGATCGGACCGCCATGGCCGACCGCCGAGGTTCCGCCTTCGATGTTCGTGATCCGCGACATCCTCGCCGGCGCCGCCGGGGCGGCGGGCGCGACGTTCATCGACCCGATCGCCGAACACTGGTTCGTCGGCCTGCCCGATCTGATCGGTGCGGACGGAGTTCACCCGAATGACGCGGGGCATCAGTACATGGCGGACAAGATCGCGCCGCTCATCCGCACGCAGCTGTCGACCTGAGTCAGGTGTGGCGGGCAGCTTCCCGGGAAAGCTGAACACGCGACGAGACAGCCAGTTTGGCGTATACGTGCGTCAGATGGGTCTGCACGGTGCGCGGCGAGACGAACAGCCGAGCGGCGATGTCCTTGTTGGGCAACCCCTCGCACACAAGCCGGACGACGTCGAGTTCGGCGGGTGTCAGCGACTCCCACCCGCTGGCCGGGCGGCCGCGGGCGCCGCGACCCCGCTGCGCGTAGCCGATGGCATCGGCGGTGGACAGCGCGTTGCCCTCCTGCCACGCGGTATCAAAGTCCTGCTGACCCAAGGCTTGCCGCGCTGTCGCCAGTGCGGTCTCGTAGGCGGCCTGGAAGGCTTGGAATCGGACCTCGCCGTGCCGCTCTCGCATGGCGTCGGCCGCGCCGAAAAGCCGTGCGGCATGTTCGGCTTGGGTGCCGGCGGTGAGCGCTGCGAGGCCCTCGAGGGCATCTGGGAGGTAGGCGTATCCGCCGGTGCGTTCGGCGACCGCGACGGCGTCGTGCAGGTCGGTCTCGGCCTGCTGCGGCTCGCCCTGGGCGACGGCGACCCGGGCACGCGAAGTCAGCGCCAGCATCTTTTGCCATCCCGGCGCTGCCGCGACGGCGTTGTCCGCCCACCGGCGGGCGGCCACCGGATCGCCACAGCCCAGGGTCGCGTCGGCCATCGGGACCGTGGACCTGGTGAGCATCTCCTTCAGCGGATACGTGTGGCGCCACGCCGCCTCGCTCGCCTGCTTGGCCGCGGCGGCGTCGCCCGCAGCCAGCGCGGCTCCGGCTAACGCAGCGTACGCACTGTCCTCGTGGAATCCACCCAACGTGGCCCCGATCTCGAGGGCGGCTTCGGCCGACTCGCGCGCCGCCGCGGCATCCCCGGTGAACACCAGTGCCGTCGCCAATGCGATCAGGCCGAACGCTTCCATCGGGCGGTCCTCGGCCGCCCGGACTCCTCGACCAGCGCACGGCCGACAGCGCACGCTTCCACCAGTTTCCCCCGCTCCGCCAGCGCGATGCTGAGGAACGTCCGACTGTAGCGGGAGATGAAGCTGTCGCCGATCGCGTCGGCGAGGTCCCGCCCCTCCTCGCCGGCCGCCTGCGCGGAGACGGGGTCGCCGGCGGCAGCGCAGACGAAGCTCTGGTAGGCGCGCAGCTGTGCCAACGCGGCGAGTTCACCCGATGTGCGGGCCAGCTCGGTCGCCTCCTGGAAAAACGGCGCGGCCAGTTGGGCGTCGTTGGACCTCAGCATGGCGCAGGTGATGAGGCAGTGCCGGATGAGCTCTCGGTCGCCGAGTCGGCGCGCCGCGGCGAGGGCTTCCTCCGCGCGCTGCAGGCTGACCGGAGCGGAGAACCAGACCGCCAAGAGGCCCGTGTCGGCGACCGCGCACACCCAGACTTCCGGGTCGACGCCGTCGTCGCGGTACCGCTCGTCGCCGAAGACGGCGTCGAACCCGGCCACCCCCTCGCGGAATCGGCCGCGCGTCAGCCACACCCGCTGCAGCGCCGACACCAGCCGCAATGCCGCCCCGAACTCGGCGGCGTCGCAGCTCCACGCGTGCGCGGCCCGGAGGTTGTCCATCTCGACTTCGGCCCAGAGCACCAGCTGTGCCCCGTCGCCGAGGCCTTGTTCCGCCAGCGCGGCCGCGGCGGCAGTGTAGTGATCGCGGTGCCGGGTCCGCACGTCCTCGGCCTCACCTGACTCCGTGAGCTTCTCCAGGCCGTACTGGCGGACCGTCTCCAGCAGCCGGTAGCGCATCACGCCGTCGGCCAACTCTGCGACGACGAGGGACTTGTCCACGAGCAGGCCGAGCAGGTCGATGAGCTGGAAGTGCTCCACGTCCGCGTCGGCGCCCACGGCGTGCGCGGCGTCGAGGTCGAAACCGCCCATGAACACCGCCAGGCGGCGAAACAGGACGCGCTCGGGTTCGGTGAGCATGGCGTGCGACCAGTCGATGGACGCGCGCAGCGTCTGCTGGCGGCGAACCGCACTGCGCGCGCCCCCGGCGAGCAGGCGGAAGTTGTGGTGCAGGCTGTCGACGATCTGGGTCAGCGACAGGGTGCGGGTTCGCGCGGCGGCCAGCTCGATCGCGAGCGGCATGCCGTCCAGGCGCCGGCAGATCTCGGCGATCAGGGGTGAATTCTCCTCCGTGAGGCCGAAATCGGGCCTCGTCCGGCGGGCACGGTCGACGAACAATTCGACGGCCTCGTCGTAGACCGACAGCGACGGCACCCGCCAGGTCTGCTCCCCGGCGATGCCGATCGGCTCGCGGCTGGTCGCCAGCACGGTGACACCCGCGCCCGCGTCTAACAGCGCCATCACCAGATCGGCGCAGGCGTCCAGCAGGTGCTCGCAATTGTCGAGGACCAACAACAAGGTGCGGTCCCGCACGAACTTCGACAGCGTCTCAATGGTCGAGCGGCCAGGCTGGTCGGCAAGACCCAACGTGCGTGCCAGCACGACCGGCACCAGAAGGGGGTTGGCGACCGGCGCGAGGTCGACAAACCAGGCGCCACCGGGAAACTCGTCGGCCAATTGGGCGGCGACCCGCACCGCCAACCGCGTCTTTCCGACGCCGCCCGCGCCGGTCAGGGTCACCAACCTGTTCTCTTTCAATATCTGTGTCACGTCGCCGATCTGCGCGCTGCGGCCGACGAAGCTCGTCAACTGGGGCGGAAGATGCTTAGTCCCAATGTCTTTCGCGGTGCGCAGCGGTGGGAAGTCGCTGCGCAGGACGCGATGATTGAGTTGCACGACCCGTTCCGGACGCGGCAGGTCCCGCAATGCATGCTCACCGAGGTCCGTCAGCCACGCATCGGCCGGCAACCGGTCGATCACCAATGGTTCCGTCGCGCCGGATAACACGGTCTGCCCGCCATGGGCGAGGTCACGCAGGCGCGCTGTCCGGTTGATCGTGCTGCCGGCATAGTTGCCGGCGTCGCGCAACTGGATCTCACCGGTGTGCAGGCCGATGCGGATCCGGATCGGCGGCTGGACGGTCAGCTGTAGCTGCAGTGCGCACGCGACCGCATCGCTGGCCCGCGCGAATGCCGCCACGAAGCTGTCGCCCTCGCCCTGTTCGACGGGCCGCACGCCGCCGTGACCGGCAACCAGGTCGTTGACGGTTTGATTGAGCTGTCCGAGCGCGGCAGCCATGATGTCGGGCTGGGTTTCCCACAACCGCGTCGAGCCTTCGACATCGGCGAGCAGCAACGTCACGGTCCCAGTGGGCAGCTCGCTCACGCTCTGCTCGCTCCAAGTCAGCAGGGGCATGTCCGCCGGCGGATCAATTCTGATCATGTTAGCCAGCATGCGGGCCTGGCGAGGCGAAAACATCAGCACAATCGCGTACACCCCGGCCGCGGCTATGCGGATTTACGCTAAAAGAGTCTTTGCCGCGCGCGGCCTCAGTCGTT
>CAWKJQ010000014.1:0-193270 GCA_963849935.1 uncultured Actinomycetota bacterium | reverse complement strand
CCTGGCTGCGCAGTTCCTGGCCGATGGTGGCGACCATCGCATCGACGGCGAACTTGGGCTTGACGTTGATCGCCAGCGCCTCGCGGCATTCGAGCACCGCTTCGATGCAGCGCAGCAGCCGCGCGGGCGTTGCGTGGGCGGCCAGAGCGGCGACCCGCTCGGCCATGTCGGGATGGTTGGCCCGCACCTCCCCTTCATTCCAGGGCGGCGGCCATCAGCGCGTCGCGGAAATAGGTCGCCAAGTCGATCAGCGCGCGGTCCAGCGCATCACGCGAGGCGCGGGTCTGACGCGACTTCTGCCGTCGCTCAAGATCCTTCATCGCCCCGGCCGCGCCGCGCATCGCGCCCGCGGTGCCCTTGCCGGTGCCGCCGGCGCCCAGCGCCGTGCGCAACTCCTCGGTCTCGGCCTCGGCGCGGTCCGCGGTCAGTACGACGGCCTCGGCCTCGGCGGCGGCCACCAGCTCTTCGGCGGCGGCATAGGCGCGAGACGGGGTCGCGGCGTCGCGCACCAGCGTCAGCGACCGCTCCCGGCGTGACCTGGCCTCGGGGTCGGTGGCCAGCCGTCGCGCCCGGCCCACATGGCCACCGCTGACCGACGCCGCCCAGTTCGCCGTGTCGGGACTCAGGCCGTCGCTGTCGACCAGCACGCGCGCGATCGCCTCGGCCGACGGCGTCACCAGCGCCACATGGCGGCACCGGGAACGCAAGGTGATGGCGATGTCCTCGGGATCCACCGACGGCGCGCACAACAGGAACACCGTCGACGGCGGCGGTTCCTCGACCACCTTCAGCAGGGCGTTAGCGGCGCCCTCCGTCAGCCGATCGGCATCTTCGATCACCACGATTTGCCAATGCCCGGTGGCGGGGCGCCGCGACGCGATCTGCACGATCGCGCGCATGTCGTCGACGCCGATGGACAGGCCTTCGGGGATCACCCGCCGCACGTCGGCGTGGGTGCCGGCCATGGTCGTCGTGCACGCGTGGCAGCGCCCGCAACCCGGCTCCCCGTCGGAGGTAGAGGTGCACTGCAGCGCTGCCGCGAAGCACAATGCCGCCACCGAGCGCCCGGAACCCGGCGGACCGGTGATCAGCCACGCATGTGTCATAGTCCCGGCGCCCACCGCATTGTGGGCTGAGTCACCACGAGCGGCGCGGGCGGCGGCCAGCAGTTCGGCCGTCACCGCGTCCTGGCCTACCAGCCGCGTAAACACCCCGGACATCATTGGTAACAGTAGTGGCGCTGCCGACAGATACCGAACGGCCACCGTACCGCGACCATTCCGTTATCTTCGACGTCGTCGCGGGCCCCGGACGACGTGCCGAGATCGGTATTAAGTTTCCGAAGGGTCACCGGTGACCGATACGGTGGGTTGGTGACAACGGCGGCTGCACTACCGGGGCGGATCAGCGCGTTCGTCCGCTGGGTGATGCGTACGCCGTGGCCGCTCTTCTCGCTCAGCATGCTGCAGGCCGACATCATCGGCGCCCTGTTCGTGCTCGGCTTCCTGCGCTACGCGCTGCCGCCCGAGGACCGCATCCAGTTACAGGATCTGCCGGTCTTGAACGTGGCGATTTTCGCCACCGCACTGGTCGTCGTGTTCCTCACCGGTTTGGCCCTGACTCTGCGGCTGCTGCTGCCGGTGTTCCGGTGGCAGCGCCGCGACAACATGCTCGCCGAGGCCGACCCGGCCGCCACCGAACTGGCCCGCAGCCGGGCGCTGCGAATGCCGTTCTATCGCACCCTGATCAGCATCGTGGCCTGGGCCATCGGCAGCGTGGTGTTCATCATCGCCAGCTGGTCGGTCGCCCGATACGCCGCGCCCGTGGTGGCAGTGGCCACCGGGCTCGGCGCCGCGGCCACCTCGATCATCGGCTACCTGCAGTCCGAGCGGGTGCTGCGGCCGGTGGCGGTGGCCGCTTTGCGCAGCGGCGTGCCCGAGAACGTCAAGGCGCCCGGCGTCATCCTGCGGCAGATCCTGACCTGGATGCTGTCCACCGCCGTGCCGGTGCTGGCGATCGTGCTGGCGGTGGTGGCCGACAAGATCTCGCTGCTGCACGCCACGCCGGAGAAGCTGTTCACCCCGATCCTGTTGCTGGCGGTGGCGGCGCTGGGCATCGGGTTGGTCAGCACGCTGCTGGTGGCCATGTCGATCGCCGACCCGCTGCGCCAGCTGCGCTGGGCGCTCTCGGAGGTGCAGCGCGGAAACTACAACGCGCACATGCAGATCTACGACGCCAGCGAGCTGGGCCTGCTGCAGGCGGGCTTCAACGACATGGTGCGCGACCTGTCCGAGCGGCAGCGACTGCGTGACCTGTTCGGCCGCTACGTCGGCGAGGACGTGGCCCGCCGGGCGCTGGAGCGCGGCACCGAGTTGGGTGGCCAGGAGCGCGATGTCGCGGTGCTGTTCGTGGACCTGGTCGGCTCCACCCAGCTGGCCTCGACCCGGCCACCCGCCGAGGTGGTCCACCTGCTCAACGAGTTCTTCCGGGTCGTGGTGGAAACCGTTGGCAAGCATGGAGGTTTCGTCAACAAGTTCCAGGGTGACGCCGCGCTGGCCATCTTCGGCGCGCCGATCGAACACCCCGACTCGCCCGGGGGAGCGCTGGCCGCGGCCCGGGAATTGCACGACGCGCTGCTGCCGGTGATCGGTTCGGCGGAGTTCGGCATCGGGGTGTCGTCCGGGCGGGCCATCGCCGGTCACATCGGCGCGCAGGCCCGCTTCGAGTACACGGTGATCGGCGACCCGGTCAACGAGGCCGCCCGGCTGACCGAGCTGGCCAAGCTCGAGCCCGGACACGTGCTCGCGTCGGCGATCGCGGTCAGCGGGGCGCTGGACGCCGAAGCCCTGTGCTGGGATGTCGGCGAGGTCGTCGAACTGCGCGGCCGCCGGGCACCCACCCAGCTGGCGCGCCCCGTGCACTTGGCCGAAACGACCGACTCCCCGCCCCCTCGGGCTCGGGCCCAAGAGATGTCCGGTGAGACCATCGGCCCGGGCTACTGAGCCGGGCTAGCTGCGCTTGGCGGCCTTCTTGGCCGCAGTCTTCTTGGCCGGGGCCTTGCGGCTGGCCTTCTTGGCGGGACGCTTCGCCGGACCACGCGCCCGGCGGTCGGCCAGCAGTTCCGCGGCGCGCTCGTCGGTGATCGAGGCGACGTCGTCGCCCTTACGCAGGCTGGCGTTCGTCTCACCGTCGGTGACGTACGGACCGAACCGGCCGTCCTTGATCACCATCGGCTTGCCCGTCGCGGGATCGGCGCCAAGCTCGCGCAATGGCGGCGCGGCGGCGCCCTGCCTGCCACGGCGTTTGGGCTCCGCGTAGATCTTCAGCGCTTCCTCGAGGGTGATGTCGAACATCTGCTCCTCGGTCGCCAGCGAACGAGAGTCGGTGCCGCGCTTCAGGTATGGGCCGTAGCGGCCGTTCTGCGCGGTGATCTCCTCACCGGTGGCGGGGTCCACACCGACCACCCGCGGCAGCGACAGCAGCCGCAGCGCGTCCTCGAGCGTGACCGTCTGCAGGTCCATCGTGCGCAGCAGCGAACCGGTGCGCGGCTTGGGGCCGGTGGGCTTCTTGCCCTTCTTCGCGGGCGTGGCACTGCCGTCGTCCTCGCCGGGCGGTGGCTCCGGCAGCACCTCGGAAACGTATGGCCCGTAACGGCCGTCCTTGGCGACGATCTCGTGACCCGTTTCCGGGTCGACCCCCAGCACGCGACCCTCCTGCGGCGTCGCGAACAGCTGCTCGGCTACCTCCAACGTCAGCTCGTCGGGGGTCAGCGAATCGTTGAGGTTGGCGCGTTGCGGCTTGGGTTCGCCGTCGTCGCCGGTCACCATGCGCTCCAGATACGGCCCGTTCTTGCCCACCCGGACGTAGACCGGCCGGCCCTGCTCGTCGTCAAAGAGCTTGATGGAGTTGACTTCTCGCGCGTCAATGCCTTCCAGGTTGACGCCGACGAGCTTCTTCAGGCCCCCGGAGCGGGCCACCGAGTCGGCCACCCCGTGCTCGCCGCCGAAGTAGAAGTTGTTGAGCCAGTCGGTGCGTCGCTCCTGACCCGAGGCGATCGCGTCGAGCTCGTCTTCCATCGCGGCGGTGAAGTCGTAGTCGACGAGGCGGCCGAAATGCTGTTCCAGCAAGCCGGTTACGGCGAACGCCACCCAGGAGGGCACCAGGGCGCTGCCCTTCTTGTGCACGTAGCCACGGTCCTGGATGGTCTTGATGATCGACGAGTACGTCGACGGGCGGCCGATGCCCAGCTCTTCGAGCGCCTTGACCAGTGACGCCTCGGTGTAGCGCGCCGGCGGGTTGGTGGCGTGGCCGTCCGGGGTGAGTTCGATCGCGTCCAGCCGCTGGCCCTGGGTCAGCTGCGGCAGCCGGCTCTCGGCGTCGTCTGCCTCGCCGCCGGCCAACTCGTCCACCGTCTCCACGTAGGCCTTCAGGAAGCCCGCGAAGGTGATGGTGCGGCCGCTGGCCGAGAACACGACCTCTCTTGCGGCCGGCCCCCGATTGGCCGTTGATCCGCAGGCTCAGCGTGGTGCCGCGGGCGTCGGCCATCTGCGAGGCCACCGTGCGCTGCCAGATCAGCTCGTAGATGCGGAATTCGTCACCGTCGAGTTCGCGGCGCACCGCGTCCGGGGTCGCGAACGTCTCACCCGCGGGACGGATCGCCTCGTGGGCCTCCTGAGCGTTCTTGACCTTGCGGGTGTACTGGCGCGGCGACGGGGACACGTATTCGGCGCCGTAGAGCTGGCGGG
The DNA here is from genome assembly GCA_963849935.1 of uncultured Actinomycetota bacterium. Classification (GTDB taxonomy): domain Bacteria; phylum Actinomycetota; class Actinomycetes; order Mycobacteriales; family Mycobacteriaceae; genus Mycobacterium. The sequence goes on along the minus strand of CAWKJQ010000014.1, from coordinate 188,525 downwards.
CCTGGGTGCGCGCGGCGTTGATCGCCGACTCCGACAGCGTGGTGGAGTCGGTTCGCATATAGGTGATGTAGCCGTTCTCGTAGAGCCGCTGAGCGATGCTCATCGTGCGCTCGGAGGAGAACCGCAACTTGCGGCCGGCTTCCTGCTGCAGCGTCGAGGTCATGAACGGCGCGTAGGGGCGCCGGGTGTAGGGCTTCTCCTCCACCGACGCGACGCTGAGCTGGGCGCCGCGCAGGCCCGCGGCCAGCTGCGTAGCGCTCGCCTCGTCGAGAATGGTCACCTCGTTGGCCTTGCGCAGCTGTCCCAGCGAGTCGAAGTCGCGGCCGGCGGCCACGCGAAGGCCGTCGACGCCGGTCAAGCGGGCGGTGAAGGTGGGCGGCGAGGCTTGCGGGTCGGACACGCTTGCGTCCAGCTGGGCCACGATGTCCCAGTAGGACGCGCTGCGAAACGCCATGCGGTCGCGTTCGCGCTGCACGATGATCCGGGTGGCCACGGACTGGACGCGGCCCGCCGACAGCTTGGGCGCGACCTTCTTCCACAGCACGGGGCTGACCTCGTAGCCGTACAGCCGGTCCAAAATGCGGCGGGTTTCCTGCGCGTCGACCAGGTCGATGTCCAGGTCGCGGGGATTTTCGGCCGCCTCGAGGATGGCCGGCTCGGTGATCTCGTGGAACACCATCCGCTTGACGGGGATGTTCGGCTTGAGGGTTTCCAGCAGATGCCAGGCGATGGCCTCACCCTCGCGGTCGCCATCCGTGGCCAGATAGAGCTCGTCGACGTCCTTGAGCAGGCCCTTGAGCTCGGTGACCGTGCTCTTCTTCTCGGGGCTGATGATGTACAGCGGTTCGAAGTCCGCGTCGACGTTGACCCCGAGGCGGGCCCAGGGCTCGGACTTGAATTTCGCCGGCACGTCGGCCGCGGCCCGGGGCAGGTCACGGATGTGGCCGCGCGAGGATTCGACGATGTACCGCGAGCCCAGGTAGCCGGCCAATTTGCGCGCCTTGGTGGGCGACTCGACAATCACGAGTCGCCGGCGGCTGCCATTCCCGCCGCTGCTGGTGTCCTTTAGTTTCGGGTCAGCCAACTGCCCTTACGCTCCATCCGTGATGGGTCCCCCCTACGAGACCACTTGCAGGAAGAATGACAGGTCGGCATCGAAAATTCCGGTGAAATTCAGGTACGCGACCGTTCCTTCGCCCTGCGGCACCTGACAATTTCGCACCCTTGGGCGGGCCTGCGCAAACCGACCTTCACGAAAACGGCGCGAAGCCGACAGGATTTCGGGCGCCATCTTCCGGCTAAACTCGCGGCCACCGCGATAACGCCTCGGCGCCGTCGGGCGGCTCCCCCACGTTCTCTACCAGGCGCGATAGCCTGCGGCGTCCGCTGATCCGCAGCGCCGGCCGGCCACCGCGGGTGCCGATCAGCGTGGGCGCGATCCCGACGCGCATCAAGGCCGACGCCAGGGGGGAGTGCGTGTCCGGCGCGTGGGGGTCCAATGCCAACAGGTAATGCTCGCCCTCCGGGTTTCCGGCCGCCAGCGTCCACGCCCGCAGCTCGCGCGGCCCGGGTAGCCAGCGCGGCGGCACGGTCTTGACCGCGCCGCGCGTCCATTCGGTGGCCAGCGTGCTCAATGAGGGGTCCACCGCCGTGCGCACCAACGGGGTGTCCTCGTCGGTCCGGCTGATCTCGGCGACCAGACCCGCCTCTCGGATCATCTCGGCGAGCGCCGAAGCCCGCCAGGACTGATCCACGACCACCGACAACCGAGCACCAGCGACGTGATTTTCACCGGTGGCACCGACGGTGACGATCTGCCCGGACGCCGCCAGCACCCCGGAAAGATCGGCGACCGCGGGCGGCACCGACTCCGCTGTAAAGAAGGAAAGCTGGCTCACGCCACCGACAGTAGGCCAGGGTGCCCATCCGCGTCTTGAGGCAACCGGCGCGGCGTCCCGGGTCGTCAGGGATGCATGCCTGGTTGCGGCGGTAAAGAGGAAACCCCCCGGCCGGACCCGCTGGGCGGGTCTGCACGGGGGGTATCCGTTCAGGTCTGCTCTCGTCTAGACGGAGCGGACTCCGGTGGCCTGGGGGCCCTTAGGGCTGTGGCCGATCTCGAACTCGACCTTCTGGTTTTCTTCGAGGGTGCGGAAGCCCGAACCCTGGATCTCCGTGTAGTGGACAAACACATCAGCGGAACCGTCTTCGGGGGCAATGAACCCGAAGCCCTTCTCCGCGTTGAACCACTTCACAGTTCCCTGTGGCATCTCTCGATCTTTCCTTTTCTTCTGGGTGCGGGACATCGCCTTTCGATGCCCCGGGCCTGGTACGACCGCCATACCTCGCTGAGTCGCCGGAACTTCACCCGACCGATTAACCTCGCAGGAACCGCGGCCGCAACGTCGATCCTGCGAAAGTTTGCACGAACACAGAAGCTGCGACCGCAATTAGTCAACCATGTTCATCGCCTCGGCGACAGACTTGTGTCATCCGCCGATTCGAAGGCCGACTCGAAGGCCGACTTCACAGCGATCCCGGAGGGAGTGAGATGGCGCGTTTCGGCAGCGACCTGCTTGCCGCCGCACTCGCCGGAACCGCGCCCGACGAGCATCCTCTGCGTCATGTCACCGAACTGCCACCGCGCAGCGGCCGACCACACGATTGGCCGCCGTGGGCCGAGCCCGACGTGGTGAACGCGTTCACCGAACGTGGGATCAAATCACCGTGGTCGCATCAGTTCGCGGCCGCGGACCTGGCTTACTCGGGCCGTCACGTAGTGCTCAGCACCGGCACCGCGTCGGGGAAGTCGCTGGCCTATCAGCTTCCGGTCCTCAACGCGCTGGCCACGGATCCGCGCGCACGGGTGCTCTACCTGTCACCGACCAAAGCGCTGGGCCACGACCAGTTGCGCGCCGCACACGCACTGACCGCAGCAATTCCGCGACTGCACGACGTCGCGCCCACCGCCTACGACGGCGACAGCCCAGACGAGGTGCGCCGCTTCGCGCGCGAACGTTCGCGGTGGCTGTTCTCCAATCCCGACATGATCCATTTGTCGATATTGCGCAACCACGCCCGCTGGGCCGTCTTGCTGCGCGGTCTGCGATTTGTGGTGGTCGACGAATGTCATTACTACCGTGGCGTTTTCGGGTCGAACGTAGCGATGGTGCTGCGCCGCTTGCTGCGTCTGTGCGCCCGCTATTCATCGTCGCCCACGGTGATTTTCGCCAGCGCGACAACGGATTCGCCCGGTGAGACGGCCGCCGAACTCATCGGGCTTCCGGTTGAGGAGGTCACCGAGGACGGGTCGCCCCAGGGCGCCCGGACCGTCGCATTGTGGGAACCCGCGCTGCGGACGGACCTGACCGGAGAGAACGGGGCGCCGGTGCGGCGCTCCGCCGGTGCGGAGGCGGCGCGCGTCATGGCCGATCTGATCGCCGAGGGCGCTCAAACCCTGACGTTCGTACGGTCCAGGCGCGCTGCGGAACTGACCGCGCTGGGCGCGCAGGCGAGATTAGCTGACATCGCTCCTGAGCTGCACCGGACGGTGGCCTCCTACCGGGCCGGCTACCTCGCCGAGGATCGCACCGCGCTGGAGCGGGCGCTGGCCGAGGGCCGATTGCGCGGCCTGGCCACCACGAACGCCCTGGAGTTGGGCGTGGACATCGCCGGACTGGACGCGGTCGTGCTCGCCGGTTTCCCCGGCACGGTCGCCTCGTTCTGGCAGCAGGCCGGCCGCTCCGGGCGGCGTGGCCAGGGCGCGTTGGTGGTGCTGGTCGCCCGGGATGATCCGCTGGATACGTATTTGGTGCACAACCCCGCGGCGCTGCTGGACAAGCCGGTCGAGCGGGTGGTGATCGACCCTTCCAACCCGTACATCCTGGGTCCGCAGCTGCTATGCGCGGCAACCGAACTACCGCTGGACGAGGCCGAGGTGCGCGCCCTCGACGCCACCGAGGTCGCGGACGGCCTGGTCGATGACGGGCTGCTGCGGCGGCGCACCGGCAAGTACTTTCCGGTGCCCGGCCTGGAACCGCATGCCGCGATGGACATCCGGGGCTCGGCGGGAGGCCAGATCGTCATCGTGGAAGCCGACACCGGAAGGTTGCTGGGCAGCGCCGGCGCCGGTCAGGCGCCGGCCACCGTCCACCCCGGCGCGGTGTACCTGCACCAAGGCGACAGCTACGTGGTGGACTCCCTGGACACCGGGGAGGGAATCGCGTTCGTGCATGCCGAGGACCCCGGCTACGCGACGTTCGCGCGCGAGATCACCGATATCGCCATCACCGGGACGGGTGAACGCTTGACGTTCGGGCCGGTAACGCTGGGGCTGGTGCCGGTCCGCGTCACCCACCAGGTGGTGGGGTACCTGCGCCGCAGGCTCTCCGGGGAGGTGATCGACTTCATCGAATTGAACATGCCGGAACACACCTTGGCCACCACGGCGGTGATGTACACCATCACCGAAGACGCGTTGCAGCGCAAGGGTATTGAGGCGACACGCATCCCGGGAGCGTTGCACGCGGCCGAGCATGCGGCGATTGGACTGCTACCACTGGTGGCCAGTTGCGATCGCGGCGACATCGGCGGTCTGTCCACCGCGGTGGGCCCTGATCCCCTGGGCCTGCCCAGCGTCTTCGTCTACGACGGCTATCCGGGCGGCGCGGGATTCGCCGAACGTGGCTTTCGCAAGGCCGCCACCTGGCTGGGTGCGACAGCAGCCGCGATCGAAGCGTGCGAGTGCCCCTTGGGGTGCCCGTCGTGCGTGCAGTCCCCCAAGTGCGGCAACGGCAACGACCCGCTTGACAAGGCGGGCGCGGTGCTGGTGCTGAAGCTGGTCCTTGCGGAGTTGGCGCAGGGGCCACAGCAGAGCAATCCCCGCGGATGACGACCGACCCCTCGACGGTCGACTAGCTGGGTTTGTCTGGTGACGCCTACGCCAAGAACGCATTTCCTGCTGCTGAAGCAATGGCGGCGTGCTGTCGTGTTGACGAGAAACGATGAATTATGCGCCGCCCACAACCCCGACGATGTGGGCGCAGCAGAAAATTACCAAGGCACCAGCGGCAACGCAACTAGACACCCGTGCGCCCGCACTCCATCATCCTCCTTTCCGTAAAATCGGCCCCATGGCCCACGACTGGTTGCTCGTGGAGACGCTCGGAGGTGATCCCACCGTTGTGGCGCAGGGACGCCAACTCAAGAATCTCGTCCCCATCAAGACGTTCCTGCGCCGCAGTCCGTATCTCGCTGCGGTTCGCACGGCGATCGCCGAGTCGGTGCAGACCGGCCAGGCCCTCACCAGCATCACACCCAAGCGGGACCGCATCATTCGCACCGAACCGGTGGTGATGTCCGACGGCTACATTCACGGCGTGCACGTCTGGACGGGTCCGGCCGACGTCGAGCCGCCCGAGCGGCCGATCCCGGGGCCGCTGAAGTGGGACCTGACCCTCGGCGTGGCCACCGACACCCGCGAATCGCTGGTCAACAGCGGCAAGAATCCCGAGGTCGAAGTCACCTTCGGCAGGGCGTTCGCCGAGGACCTACCGTCGCGTGAACTCAACCCGAACGAAACCAAAGTGCTGGCCATGGCGGTCAAAGCCAAGCCGGACCAAACACTATGCAGCACTTGGGATCTCACCGACTGGAAGGGAAAGTCGATCCGGATCGGTTTTGTCGCGCGCACGATTCTGGAACCAGCACCCGATGGCAGGGAACACCTGGTGGCGCGGGCGATGAACTGGCAGTGCGAACTGAAGGGCCCGGAGGTTTCGACCGATGTTCTCGCGCAACGCATCCTCAGCGGCCTGGCCCAGGCCGGGGTGCACCGCGCGCTGATCGACCTCAACACCTTGGTGCTGCTGAAATGGCTCGACGAGCCGTGCCCCTTTTACGACTGGCGCAGCAGTGAGACGGGCAAGCCCAGGGTTCACCCCGATGACCGAGACTTGATGTCCACGATGACGAGGGAATTAAACGGGGGCGCCACGAGTGGTGTGTTGCGGCTGCCGGGCAACGACGGGGATTGGGTGCCGGTGCACGTGACCGTCAACCGGGTGGAACTGGAACCGGATACGTACGCCGGGTTGGTCTCCCTGCGCTTGCCCACCATCGACGAACTGGCCACCGCGGGTTTGTCGCCCAGCCCCGACGCTGCGCCCTAGTCGAATTCTGCGGCCAACGGGCCCGCCCGGGCGGCGGCGCCGGCCACGCCGCCGAAGGCGACCGGCACCCGTGCCGTGATGATGACGTCGAGACCGTCCACTACACAGCGGATGTCGTCGACCCGCATCCGGTGGGCCACGACGGCGGCGCTCGCGCAGGCTGGCTGAGTTCCGGAGCTCAGCCGGCCCGCGGCAGCCAGGGCGGCCAGGTCGGCTACCGCTTGCGCGCGGTGGCGTGCCACCACCGCCGAGCCCAGATATGCACCGGCGCCGGTCGCCGTCAGCAGCACCGCGATCATCCAGGCCGCGACCACAGTGGCGGAGCCGCGATCATCTCGACGGTTCGGCCGCCGCGACCCCGTCGGCCGCAATGTCGATGGTGGGCAACAACTTCGAATGCGCCACCACTGTGGCCACCAACAACTCCCCGTCACGGCGCAGATCGACCCGCGCACCGGCGGGCGCCAGCCGGCGGGCGACGGCCACCGCGGAGCGTTGGTCGCCGCGGGCCGCCAACCGCGCGGCTTCGCGGGCAGCGTCGACGCAACGCACCTGCATCGATACCGCGGTGACGCCGGCCAAGCACAACACCAGCACGACGACAAGGGAGGCAATGCCCAGTGCCGCCTCCACGGTGCTGGCACCGGCGCTGCCGGCTAAACCTTGGTGCTGAGCGCACGACCGATGATGTTGGTCAGCGCCGAGACGATGGAGTCGCCGGTGACGACGGTGTACAGCACCGCGCCGAAGGCGGCCGCCGCGATGGTGCCGATGGCGTACTCGACCGTCGACATGCCCGACTCGTCGGCGGCCAGGACGGCGACCCGTGCAGAAAATTCGCGAAACATGTTGATCATCAATGGCTTCCTCTCTTTTCACAGCAGCCCCGGCTGCAGAACCTCACCGGCCAAACCGGCCACGACCGGAATGATGCCCAGGCAGACGAACGCCGGCAGGAAGCACAGACCCAACGGTCCGGCGATCAGCACGCCGGCTCGCTCGGCGGCCGCGATCGCCGCATGCCCGGCATCCTGCCGAGACTCCTCCGCCAAGTCGGCGACGCCACCGGCCAGCGCCGCCCCCGAAGACGCCGAACGCCGGGCCAACCGCAGCAGCGCGTCGATCTGCGGGTCGGCCGTGTTTCGCGAATCGGACGGAATGGACCATGCCACAGCGGGATCGGCTCCAAGCGCGAGCAGGTCGGCGGCGCGACCCAACACACGGGCCAGCTTCGGCGGCGCGGACGGCGCGGCCGCCGCGGCGGCACTCGATACCGCCATGCCCGCCCCAAGGCATACGGCCAGCACGTCCAGACAGGAGGCGACCGCCAGCGGATCCGGGCCGCGCGCCGACCCCGGGCTTCGACGCGGCCGACCAGCACGCAGCGGCATGCCGGCGCGGCCGCGCACCAGCGCTGGCCCCGGGCCCATCCACAGCGCCACTGCCAGCAGCATCGCCGCTAGCCCCATGCGCCACTCGACTCATCGCTTCGCTCTGCATCGTCGACGGGGCGGTTCACGCGCCACTCCTCCACGGGCTTCACGACGCCACCCGATCGGCGATGCGATCGGACCAGAGCAGACCGACGCAGGCCAGCGTCGAGCCGATGAGCAGCAACCACCCGCCCGCGTGCCCGCCAAGCAGGAAGCCGCAGCGGGCGCGCTCCGATCAGCTGGCCCAGCAGCACGCCGAGTGCGGGCAGCGCGGCCAATATCGCCGCGGTTGCGCGCGCGCCGGCCATGCTCGAGGACACGCGATCCGAGAATCGTTGCCGCTCAGCGATATCGCCTTGGGCAGCGCGCATCAGGGTGGTTATTCCCAGGCCGTTATCGCTGGCCAACCGCCAGCACAACGCGAGCCGCTCCCAATGCGCCGGCAGCGCCGACGAGCGGCCGGCGGCGGCCAGTCCGGCCGCGACGTCGGCGCCCAGCCGGGCCCGCGCCGCCACCGAACGCAGCGACACCGCAACCGCACCGGCCGCGTCGTCCGCGGCGACACCGAACGCGCGCACCGGATGCGAGCCGGCGCGCAACTCACCGACGAGCACCTCGAGCGCGGCGTGCAGCGCATCACCCTCGGCTGCGGCGCGCCGGACGCGCCTGCGGCGCCGAAAGCGCAGCGCCGCGGTCGCGCCCACCACCGCGATGCACAGCACGGTGGTCAACGGCAGCGCGATCGCGGCGGCGCAGCCGATACCCGCAGCGACGCAGAACGCCCCACGACGCCCGAGGCCCGGAAGCCGCCGGTGTCGTGACGCCGACAGTCGTCGGCGCGGCGAAGGCCGAACGACGATGAGCGCGAGCGACAACAGCAGCGCGCCGGCCAGTGGGCCGTTCACGACGGCATCCGGCTGCGCAGCAGGCGCTGCAGCTGCGGGGCGGCGTCCGTCATGCCCCGATCCGCGTGCCACACGGTGACCGCCCGAACCCGGTCTTGATCATGTTGCAAGCACAGCGATTTCACCGAGCCGCCGCCGCCCGGCGCGGTCACGCTCGACATGCAGCAGCACCTGCACGGCCGCGGCGAGTTGGCTGTGCAGCGCGGACCGATCGAGGCCGCCCAGCGCACCCAGCGCCTCCAGCCGGGCGGGAACTTCCCCGGGACTGTTGGCGTGCACGGTTCCCGCGCCGCCGTCATGACCGGTGTTCAGCGCGGCCAGCAGGTCCACCACTTCGGCGCCCCTGACCTCACCGACCACGATGCGGTCGGGCCGCATGCGCAGTGCCTGCCGGACCAGCTGGCGTACCGGAACTTCGCCGACGCCTTCGATGTTGGCGCAGCGGGCGACCAGCTTCACCAGATGCGGGTGCCGCGGCGCCAGCTCGGAGGCATCCTCGACGCAGACGATCCGTTCGGCCGGTGGTACGGCGCCCAGCATCGCGGCGAGCAGTGTCGTCTTGCCGGCGCCCGTTCCTCCGCTGACCAGGAACGCCAACCGGGCAACGATGATGTCGGTGACCAGCGCGGCGGCCGCCGGCTCGATCGCCCCGGCGGTGATCAGGGCCGCCAAGTCCTGGCTGGCGGGCCGCAGGACACGCAGCGACAAGCAGGTGCCCGCGGCAGCCACCGGCGGCAATACCGCGTGCAACCGCACCGCGAACCCGCCCGCGCCGATCCCGGTCAGCTCGCCGTCCACCCAGGGCTGCGCGTCGTCCAGACGCCGGCCGGCGGCCAGCGCCAGCCGCTGCGCCAACCGCCGCACCGCCGCCTCGTCGGGGAACTGAATCTCGGTGCGCCGCAGGCCGGTGCCGTCGTCCACCCACACCGCATCCGGCGCGGTGACCAGGACGTCCGTCGTCCCGTCCGCACAGAGCAGCGGATCGAGGATGCCGGCGCCGGTGAGCTCGGTCTGCAAGATCCGCAGACTGGCCAGCACCTCGGTGTCACCGAGCATCCCGCCGGACTCGGCGCGGATCGCGGCGGCCACCACCGCCGGCCCCAGCGGGCCGGCCTCGCCGGCCAGTCGCTCTCGGACGCGTTCGATCAGCGAATTGCTCACGCCGCCTTGCCGTTCTGCCCCGTGCGCCGGCGCGGCCCGGCGGCTGACAGCACTCCGAGCACCTGGCGGGCCGCCACCGCGAGCGCCGAGCGGCGCCCCAACCGCAGGCCGCCGTCGGTCGACCTGTTCGGCGAGCTGCGGCTGCGCTTTGATCGCCGCCAGCAGGGGCAGGCCGGCGATGTCGGCGATCTCGGCCGCGCGCAATCCTCCCGGCGACGGACCCCGGACCACCAGGCCGACATTGGGATTGATTGACGTCAGGAGCGGGACCAAGGCCCCGGTCGCCGCGCACGCCCGCACGTCACAGCGACTGACGACGACGACCAGATCGGCCGCGCTCAGCGCCGCTTGGGTCGCGTCGCCGAAACTACGCGGCAGGTCGCAGACGACGCTGACCGGCCCACGCCGACCGGCGTCGATGATGGCGTGCACCGGTCCGGCCTCCAGCGCGTAGCCGCCGCGAGTGCCGGACAGGATGCTGACTCCGCGGTGCCGTGGCAGCGCATCGCGGACGGCCGACCAGTTGAGCCGTCCGCCCTGCAACGCGAGGTCAGGCCACCGCAACCCGGTAGTGGTTTCGCTGCCCAGCAATAAGTCCAGACCGCCGCCCCACGGGTCGAGGTCCACCAGCAGCGCGTCGGTGGCGGCCAGGGCCAGGGCGACCGCGAGCGAGGACGCGCCGGCGCCGCCACATCCGCCGATGACCGCGACCGCGTGACCACGCGACCCGTCGTCGCGCGACGATTCGGCGGCTTCGGCGAATGCGCCGACCAAGTCCGCTTCCTGCTCGGGCAGCCGCAATACCTGCCCGGCACCGACACCGACGGCAGCCGCCCATGTCGCCGTGTCGGGTTCGGCGACGGTCAGCACGGTCACGTGATCGCGACGCGGCAGCGCCCATCTTTCGCAGCGAGCCGCCGCCCGCGAATCGAGTACGACGGCAGCCGCCGCGGCCCAACTTTTGCGGCTGACCGGCGACACGTCGCTGGCGTGCACCACTCGAACACCGGCGGCCGCGGCCACCCGGTCCAACTCGGCGCGCAGGCCGGCGTCCGCCAACACCGCCAACACACCCGCCGAACCCGCCGCGTCGATTCCGGAGGTGCTAGCCACCCACCCACTGTGCGTGGCCGTGACCTTGGCACAACAGTCCCAAATGGCGGATTTGTGGATAGAGACGCGAGTGTGCACAAACGCCTAGCCAGGGCACGCCGCCAGCGACGACGGAGACGCCTGCCCGCAACGCGCGGGACGCTGAGCTCGGCGCCGTGCAGGAAGAGGAACCGACCGTAGAAATGGGACGACCCCCGCCAGGGGGGGAGGAGGCGAGGGTCGTCGTGTATCAGCCCCGGGGGGTCGGGCTGATACACCCTCGGCTCAGGCCGAGTAATGCTTACTATACACATGACAAGCCCGAGTAGCGCAAGAGATCGCTTGCTGAAAAAACTGCTTGAGCCGCGTAAACACTTGGCCGCCAGCGCCCCGGACGCCCTGAGCGGCCAATTCCGGTGCGGGATCGCGGCCTTGCCGGACCACCGACCTATGCTGGGTCGGTGACCGTCTTCGACCCCACCGCGGAGCCGTCAGCCTCGGAGCAATCAGCGTCAAACAACGCATCCCACGCCCGCACGGCCGCCTTCTTCGACCTGGACAAGACGATCATCGCCAAATCCAGCACCCTGGCGTTCAGCAAACCGTTTTTCGCTCAGGGCCTGCTCAACCGCCGCGCCGTGCTCAAGTCCAGCTACGCCCAGTTCATCTATCTGCTCTCCGGTGCTGATCATGACCAAATGGATCGGATGCGCGCGCACATGACCAACATGTGCACCGGCTGGGACGTCGAACAGGTCAAGTCGATCGTCAACGAGACGCTGCACGACATCGTGACCCCGCTGGTGTTCGCCGAAGCCGCGGATCTGATCGCGGCCCACAAGTTGTGCGGGCGCGACGTCGTGGTGGTCTCGGCCTCCGGGGAAGAAATCGTCGCGCCCATCGCCCGCGCCCTGGGCGCCACTCACGCAATGGCAACCCGGATGGTCGTCGAGGACGGTCGGTACACCGGCGAGATCGCGTTCTACTGCTACGGCGAAGGCAAGGTTCAAGCGATCCGCGAACTGGCCGCTCGCGAGGGCTACCCGCTGGAACACTGCTACGCCTACTCCGACTCGATCACCGACCTGCCGATGCTCGAGTCCGTCGGACACCCCAGCGTGGTCAATCCCGATCGCGGATTGCGCAGGGAGGCAGTGGAACGCGGTTGGCCCGTGATCTCGTTCTCCCGCCCCGTGTCGCTGCGCGACCGCATCCCCGCGCCCTCCGGCGCCGCGATCGCCACCACGGCCGCGGTGGGCATCAGCGCGCTCGCCGCCGGCGCAGTGACCTATTCGCTGTTGCGCCGTTACGCTTTTTAGCGGCCTAGCAAACATCGCCGTCGCGCGATCAGATTTCCTTCGCAATTGGGCCTTGCTGTGCTAGGGGTCTAGTAGTACAAAGGAACCACGGAAGCCCGGTGAGGCCAAGGTCGAGCCGGAAGAGAAGGTTCGTCCTCCCGACCCGGGCCCCCAGCACGGTGCTCGGCACCCACGCGGAGTCATAGCCGCGAAAATGGCAGAAGTGTTGCGGGCCTGCGAAATTGCGAAAATGCGGAAGGTATCGACGGCCCTTTGGGTGGGGTTGCAACCATAAGCGTCGTGAGATCGCCGAGGCCAACCCACGCAGCCCCGAGATGCACGCTTGGTAACCGAGCCCCGTGCTAGCGGGCGGCGGACCGAACATTCGGAACGTCGCCCGCTCTACATTTCTGCGGCCGGAGTTTCGCGGTCCTGGCTACCGACTCAGCTATTTGTTCGACATCGAGTCGGCGATCGACAAAGCCTCCTGCGCACCGGCTTTCATCGCCCGGCAACACAGCACCAGCCAGGCCCCCACACCCTCCGGCGTGCCGCCGGCGAAGCGTTGCGCCGCGTCCCGATACGCGGCGGGCTGACGCATCCAACTGACCTCGGGCACACCCAGCCCGTGTGGGTCCAGCCCGCTGGCGATGGTGACCAACCTCGACACCGCGCGTGCCACCACGCCGTCCGCGCTGCCGAAAGGCTTCAGTGCCAGCAGTTCTCCGTGCGCGACGGCGGCGACCACCGGCGCCGGCACCTGGGTGCGGCCACCCACGATGTCCGCCAGCAATGCCAGACGCGCCCCCACCTCGGCGTCGGTGCGTGGTCGGCCCAGTCGATCCTCGTCGGCCATGTCCGCAGCGGCCAGCATGTGCAAGCGCGCCAGTGCCTGCAGCGGTGCCCGCTCCCAGGTTCGCACCAACGGGCCCTCACCGCCCTCGAGCGCCTGGGCTACCCGAAGCGCCCCCGCGAACACCGGATCGCTGATCTGCCCGGCATCGGCAAGGTCCTCCAGCCGAACGGGGCCACCGTCCAGCACCGACGACGCGCGCGCCGCCCGCAGCGCCGCCTCGGCGGCGGTCACGGCCCAGCCCCGCAGGTTGGCGCGGTGGCGGTGGGCGCGACCCAACGCCTCACGGGCGCGGTCACTTGCCTCGGCGACGCCGGGCAGCTCCATCAGGGGGGCCAGCGGATCACCTGTCACAACCTCACAACCTATCCCCGCCGGATTCACCGCACGTGCGGGATGGCCTCTAGCAACTGCCGGGTGTATTCGTGCCCGGGATTTGCGAACAGTTCCTCGGTGGGCGCGTGCTCCACCTCGCGGCCCGCCCGCATCACCAGGACGTCGTCGGCGATCTGCCGGATCACCGCCAGGTCGTGGCTGATGAACAGATAGGCCAGGCCCAGCTCGGACTGCAGCTCGGCCAGCAAATCGAGTATCTGCGCCTGCACCAGGACGTCCAGCGCCGACACCGCCTCGTCGCAGACCAGCACCTCGGGCCGCAATGCCAGCGCTCGCGCGATCGCCACCCGCTGGCGTTGGCCGCCCGACAGCTCGCGTGGCAACCTGCTCAGCACCGACGACGGCAGCGCCACCTGGTCGACGAGTTCGCGCACGGCTTTCTCGCGGTGCCTGCGGTCTCCGACGCGGTGGATCCGCAGCGGCTCCTCGATGGCGCGAAACACCGAGTACATGGGATCGAGGCTGCTGTACGGGTTTTGGAACACCGGCTGCACCCGGCGGCGAAAAGCCATCATCGTGTCCCGGTCGGTCGCGTCGGAGATCCGCGTGCCCTCGAAAACCACTGTGCCCGAGGTAGGTTGGAGCAGGCCAAGCGTCATACGGGCCACCGTCGACTTCCCCGAACCCGATTCACCGACAATGGCCAGGGTGCGGGCCCGCTGCAGCCGGAACGACACCGTGTCGACGGCGCGAAACTCGCCACGCCGCCACGGTGCGCCGTGCGAATCCCGATAGACCTTGGTGAGATCCGAGGCGACGAGGATGTCGTCGGTCGGGGTGGCCCGCGGCCGGCTCCTGCGCGTCAGTGACGGGGCCGCGGCAACCAACCGCTGGGTGTACTCGTGTTGCGGGTCGCGCAGAATAGTCTGTGCGGCACCGGATTCCACCACGACGCCGCGGTGGACGACGACGACCCGCTCCGCCCGTTCGGCGGCCAGCGCCAGATCGTGCGTGATCAGCAGCAGCGCGGTGCCCAGCTCGTCGGTGAGCCGCGCAAGGTGGTCGAGGACCTGACGTTGCACGGTGACGTCCAGGGCCGACGTCGGTTCGTCGGCGATCAGCAGCTGCGGGCGGCCCGCCAACCCGATAGCGATCAGCGCGCGCTGGCACATTCCGCCGGACAATTGGTGCGGATACTTACCCGCCTGCTTCGCCGGATCCGGCATGCCGGCCTGCGCGAGCAGCTCCACCGCCCGCCGCCGGGCTTGGCGGCCATCGGTGTTGGCCCGCAACGCTTCCCGGATCTGAAAGCCGACCTTCCAGACGGGGTTGAGGTTGGTCATCGGGTCTTGCGGCACGTAGCCGATGCGACGCCCTCTGATCGACCGCAGCAGCCGGCGATCGGCGGAGGTGATATCGAGCCCGTCAAAAGTGATGCGGCCGGCTGTGATTCGGCCTCCCGGGGGCAGCAGCCCGAGGATCGCGGCGGCCGTGGTGGATTTCCCGGATCCCGACTCGCCGACCACGGCGACGGTCTGGCCTCGTTCGACGCGCAGATCCACGCCCGCCACCGCGGGGTCGTGGTCGCCGAACCTGACTTGCAGGCCCTCGACCGTCAACAGCGGCGATTCCCCGGTGCTCACGCCCGCCTCGCCCGCGATGCCGGATCGAGGGCGTCGCGCAGGGCGTCGCCCATCATCATGAACGCCAACACCGTAACCGCCAGTGCACCGGCGGGATAGAACAAGATCGGCGAACCCGCCCGCAGCCGAGTCTGGGCGAGGTTGATGTCGCCACCCCACGACACCACCGAGGTGGGCAGCCCGACTCCGAGGTAGGACAGCGTGGCCTCGGTGACGATGAAGGCCCCCAACGCGATCGTGGACATCGCGATCACCGGACCCACCGCGTTGGGCATAGCGTGACGCAGCAGCGTTTGAAACCTGCTCAGCCCCAACGCCTTGGCCGCGAGCACATAATCGGCGCTGCGCACCTCCAGCACCGCGCCACGAGCGATCCTGGCTATCTGCGGCCAACCGAACAGGGCCAGGATGGCGATCACGGTCCACACCGTGCGATGATGCAGAACCTGCATTAGGACGATCGCGGCCAGCAGCAGCGGCAGCCCGAAAAAGATGTCGGTGACGCGAGATACGACGGCGTCCAGCCAGCCTCCGTAGAAGCCGGCCAGCGCGCCCAGCGCCCCGCCGATGAGGAAGACCAGTAGCGTCGCACCCAACCCGACTGTCACCGACGCGCGCGCCCCATAGACGGTGCGCGTGTAGATGTCGTGGCCCTGCAGGTCGGTGCCGAACCAGTGCGCAGACGACGGACTGCGCAAGCTCTGGCTCGGATCGGCATAGCTGGGGTCGGCGTGAGTGAACAACGCGGGAAACAGCGCGACCAAGACAATCAGCAGGATCAGCACGGCGGCGACGACGAACTTCGGACGGCGGTGCAGCTTTCGCCAGGTCTCGCCCCAAAAGCCGGAATGTTCAGCCATATCGGATCCTCGGGTCCAGGGCCGCGTAGAGCAGATCCACCATCAAGTTGGTGACCAGATAGATCAGCACCAGGACCGTCACGATCGACACCACGGTGGGCGCCTCCTGCCGGGTGACCGCCTGGTAGAGCACGCCGCCGACACCGTGAATGTTGAAAATGCCTTCGGTCACGATGGCCCCGCCCATCAACGCACCCACGTCGGCGCCCAGGAACGTCACCACCGGAATCAGCGAATTGCGCAGAATGTGCACGGTCACAACGCGCGGCCGCGTCAAGCCCCTTGGCGGTGGCGGTGCGGACATAGTCGGCGTGCGCGTTGGCCGCGACGGCAGATCGAGTCAACCGGACGATGTAGGCGAATGAAACTGAACCCAAGACGATTCCGGGCAGCAGCAGGCGGGCGAAGGTCGCCCGCTCACCGACGGTGACCGGCGCGATGCCCAGCTTGACCCCGAACAGGAACTGTGCCAGGAAGCCCAGCACGAATATCGGGATCGCGATGATGATCAGCCCGGCGATCAGCACCGTGGCGTCGAACAGTCCCCCTTGGCGCAGCCCGCAAATGACACCGAACCCGATGCCCAGCACCGCCTCCACGACCAAAGCGATCAACGCGAGGCGGATCGTCACCGGAAACGCGTGCGCGAGAACAGCACTGACGGGCAGCCCGGAATAGGCGCGGCCCAGGTCACCGTGTACGACGCCGCCCAGGTAACGCAGGTACTGCACGATGAACGGATCGTCGAGGTGGTAACGCGCCCGCAGCGCAGCGGCCACGGCCGGCGTCAGCGGCCGGTCCCCCGCGATGGCGGCCAGGGGATCGCCGGGCAGCAGGAAGACCATGCCGTAGATCAGTAGGGTGGCGCCCAGGAAGACGGGCACCATGACGGCGATCCTGCGCGCGATATACCAGCCCATGCCTTAACCCTTGACGAGATTCTCGTAGTCGGGCAGACCATTCCAGGTGACTTTGACGGCGCCGACCTCCGGCGACCACCCGACCACGGCGATGTAGTACCACAGCGGCACAGCGGGCATGTCGTGCAACAGGATTCGTTGAGCGGCGTTGACCAGCACGTCGGCCTGCCGCAGGTCGGGAGCCGCCTCGGCGGCGGCCAGTCCGGCATCGAACTCGCGGCTGGAGTATCCCACGTCGTTGGATCCCGCACCGGTGGCGTACAGCGGGGCGAGGAACTCGATCATCGACGGGTAGTCGCCGATCCAGCCGGCCCGGAACGCGGTGTCGATGGTGCGATTCGTGATCTGGGTGCGAAACCCGGCAAAGGTGGGGTGCGGCGCGCCGACGGCCTCGATGCCCAGCACGTTCTTGATGCTGTTGGCCACCGCGTCCACCCACTCCTGGTGGCCGCTGTCGGCGTTGTAGGCGATGGCATATCGCCCGCTCCACGGCGCGATCGCGTTGGCCTGGGCCCAGAGTTGGCGTGCCCGTTCGGGATTGAAGTCCAACGCGTCGCTGCCCGGAATGTTCGGGTCGAATCCCGGCAACGAGCTGGCGGTGAAGTCGCGGGCCGGGCTGCGGGTGTTGTTGAAGATCTGCTGACAGATCTGCGGGCGGTTGATGGCCGCCGACAAGGCCAGCCGGCGCAGCCGGCCTTCCTCGCCGCCGAAATGCGGCAGCCGCAACGGCGTGTCGAGCGATTGGCTGACTGCGACGGGTCCGCTGGCGGCATTGCCGCCCAGGTCGCGATGGTAGATGGTCAATGCGCTGGACGGAATCGTGTCCAGGACATCGAGGTTGCCCGACAGCAGGTCGGCGTAGGCGGTGTCCAGGTTGGCATAGAACTCGAACCGCAGCCCCTTGTTGTGCGGCCTGCGGTTGCCGCGGTAATCGGGGTTTGGTCGCAGGTCAATTCGTACGTTGTGCTCCCACGCGGGCCCGTCGGGAGTGTCGGCGAGTTTGTACGGGCCGTTGCCGACGGGGTGCTGACCGAAGGCACTCATGTCACGAAAAGCCGCCTGCGGCAACGGATAGAACGCGCTGTGCCCCAGCCGCAACTTGAAGTCGATGGTGGGTGCCTTCAACCGGACGGTGAACTCCAGGTCGTTGACCACGCGAAGCCCCGACATGGTGGTGGCTCGCCGGTTTCCCGTCACCGGCCGGCCCGGCGACCGCATCGAACCCGTCGATCGGGCTGAAAAAGCTTTGCTGCAGTTGGGCATTCGTGCTCAGCGCCCCGTAATTCCATGCGTCGACGAAGGAATGGGCCGTCACCGGCGAGCCGTCGGTGAACTTCCAACCGGGTTTGAGGATGATCCGGTAGTTGACGTTGTCGGTGGTGTCGACGGATTGGGCGACTTCGGGCGACGGATTCCCGGCGGCGTCGTAGGACATCAGCCCGGCGAAGAGCCGATCGAGGATCCGGCCGCCGAGGCTGTCGTTGGTGCCGGTGGGGATCAACGGGTTCGGCGGTTCCCCGCCGTTCACCACCACCAGATCCGGGCCCAGGACACCGCCACCGCAACCGGCCAGCGGGGCGACCGTCAACAAGACGACCGCAGCGACAGCCGGCCAGCCCCGCATCCAACGCATGACACCCGACCCTAGGCCTGCGGTGGCGCTGGCGATGCCAGGACAGGCGGCCAAGCGCGTCGACGGCGGACGTCGCTCAGGCCGCGGTAATGGGATGCACCTGCAAATCGCAGGCGTCGATGGTGGCCACGACCGTCAGCACTACTTCGGTGTCGGGCGGATTGACGCGCAGGTCGGTGTAGGTGGGGCAGGCGACGCCAGTGCCGTCCACGGCCATCCCCTCCACGACCGCCTGCCCCTGCGCCGATATCGACAGCAGCACAGTGGGCGGGGCGTCGGCCCCGGCCGGCAGCCCGCCCATGTATCCACGCGGGGTGGGCTGAGCGTGAATCAGTGGCCCGCCGGCGCCCGAATCCACCCAGGCGTATCCGGTCAGCGTGCACGGCTCGGCCCCGCCGGCGAGGGCGAACATCAACGTCACCGCGCGATGACCGGCCGCGCCTTCTGCCGGGGAGGCGGTGACGGCGACCTGCTCTGACCGGCAGGGCGTGGCCTCCTCGCCGCTCTCCAGCGGCATGGCCGACGCGGGCCACCCAACAGGGTGGCCGTCGCGTACATCGTTGCGGCCGCGGCAAAACCAGGGATTGGTCGGCGGCTGCCCCACCCATGACCCGGCACACCGGTGATTATCCGGCATGAGGGGCAGACTTTGACCCCGGATTGGCGCGCGCAGCTACCACTCGCACAGCCACGCCTCACCCGGTTAGGCTCGCAGTCGGCCATGAGCGCACGGCCGCCGAACGGCGCAGTCTCGACACAGGAGAGAACCCAGTGACCGCCAGTACCGCAGGCCCGTCGTCGTATCCGCCGCCGGCACAATTCGCCGAGCAAGCCAATGCGGGTGAGGAACTGTATCGCGAAGCCGAGCAGGACCGGCTGGCCTTCTGGGCCAAGCAGGCCAACCGGCTGTCCTGGGCTACGCCGTTCACCGAGGTGCTCGACTGGTCCGAGGCACCGTTCGCCAAGTGGTTCGCCGACGGCAAGCTCAACGTCGCCTACAACTGCGTGGACCGCCACGTGGAGGCAGGCTACGGGGATCGGGTCGCCATCCATTGGGAGGGCGAACCCGTCGGAGACCACCGCAGCCTGACCTACTCCGATCTGCAAGCGCAGGTGTGCAAGACCGCCAACGCGCTGACCGATCTCGGTCTGGTTGCCGGCGACCGGGTCGCGATCTATCTGCCGCTCATCCCCGAAGCGGTGATCGCGATGCTGGCGTGCGCGCGCCTGGGCCTCATGCACAGCGTGGTGTTCGCCGGCTTCACCGCCAAGGCGCTGCGGGCCCGCATCGCCGACGCTCAGGCCAAGCTGCTGATCACCAGCGACGGCCAGTTCCGCCGCGGCAAGCCGGCACCGTTGAAGGACGCGGCCGACGAGGCCGTCAAGGACGGCCCTGATGGCGCCAGCCCCGTCGAGCACGTACTTGTGGTGCGGCGCACCGGGATTGACGTTTCCTGGAACGACGGCCGTGACTTGTGGTGGCACGACGTCGTCGACGCCGCCTCGCCCGAGCACACTCCGGAGGCCTTCGACGCCGAGCAGCCGTTGTTCCTGCTGTATACCTCGGGAACCACCGGCAAGCCCAAGGGCATCGTGCACACCAGCGGCGGCTACCTGACTCATGCCTCCTACACGCACTACTACGTCTTCGACATCAAGGCCGACACCGACGTCTTCTGGTGCACCGCCGACATCGGCTGGGTCACCGGACACACCTACGGCGTGTACGGTCCACTGGCGAACGGCGTCACCGAGGTTCTCTACGAGGGCACGCCGGACTCGCCGAGTCAGCACCGGCATTTCGAAATCATCGAAAAGTACGGCGTGACAATTTATTACACTGCGCCCACGCTGATTCGCACGTTCATGAAGTGGGGCCGCGAGATCCCCGATGCGCACGACCTGTCCAGTCTCAAGCTGCTGGGTTCGGTCGGCGAACCGATCAACCCCGAAGCGTGGCGCTGGTACCGCAAGGTGATCGGCGCCGACCGCCTTCCCGTCGTCGACACATGGTGGCAGACCGAGACCGGCGCCACGATGATCTCCCCGCTGCCCGGAGTAGCTGCGGCCAAACCCGGTTCGGCGATGCGGCCGTTGCCGGGCGTCTCGGCCAAGATCGTCGACGACCATGGCGATCAACTGGTGCCTGGTGTCCACAAGGGCGAGCACGAAACCGGCTACCTGGTGCTGGACCAGCCCTGGCCGTCCATGCTGCGCGGCATCTGGGGTGATCCCGAGCGATTCGTCGAGACCTACTGGTCCCGGTTCGCCGAGCAGGGCTGGTATTTCGCCGGCGACAGCGCCTATTACGACCGCGACGGCGCCATCTGGGTGGTGGGCCGCATCGACGACGTCATGAACGTGTCGGGGCACCGACTGTCCACCGCGGAGGTGGAGTCGACGCTGGTCGGCCATGGCGCGGTGGCAGAGGCGGCGGTGGTAGGGGCGACCGATTCGACCACCGGCCAAGCCATCTGCGCGTTCGTCGTCCTGCGCGGCGATTACCAGGTGCACGACGGGATCGTTGACGAGTTGCGTGTCGAGGTGGCCCGCGAGATCTCGCCCATTGCCCGCCCGCGCGAGGTCCACGTGGTGCCCGAACTACCCAAGACCCGCAGCGGCAAGATTATGCGCAGGCTGTTGCGGGACATCGCCGAAAACCGCGAACTGGGCGACACCTCGACGCTGCTCGATCCCGGCGTGTTCGACGCGATCAGAGCGGCGAAGTAGTCGCAGGAGCTCAGCCGGGCAGCGGGCTGAACCCCGCACCGGGCCGATGTTTGGCATTGATGTCGGCCAGGATCGCATTGAAGGACTGCACCACCGCCGGGGTGTGCAGCGGGATGTACTTGATGATGCAGGTCGGCAGGTTGTCGCTGAACGCTCCGTGGATCATTCCGACCAGCTGATTGTTCACGGTGACCGGCGCGCCGGAGTCGCCCGGCTGACCACAGACCTGCATGACGATGGTGCCCGGTGACTGACCCATGCCCCAGGTGACACCGCACGAATTGCCGGTCGTGCGGCCCTGTTTGCACGCGATCTCGCCGAATGCCGGGTCCGGACCGATGCCACTGATCAAGAAGCCGTTGAAGTTGGCTACCGGTGTCACCTTGGCCGGATCGAACTTGATCACCGCGTAGTCGAGGTTGTCGTTACCCGCGACCATGGTGCCCAGCACCCCGGCGCCTTCCGCGCCCTCGGCGGAGACCTGTGCTCCCGGGCTTCCGCAGTGCGCGGAGGTGAAACCGATCAGCGCTCCGGTGGCGTCACTGCCGATGGTGGTCAGGGTGCACATGGTGTCGCCGTTGATCACGATGCCCGCGCCACCGCCCAGCGGGATCCGGACGTCAGCAGCGGCGGCGCGGGCAATCGGACCCATCACCGCCAAGAGCAGGGCAACCATCGCCACTGAGAAGCATTGGTGCGCCCTCCGCACGGCTACTCCCATCGGTCGGCCGGACATCGCGACCGGCTTGGCCGAGTGTAATCGGCCCCGATGTGATGTTCGCTTTTCGAAAGCGCGTCGCCCTTTTGCGGCGTCGCCGACCGCCCGCTGTCCGAACCGAAGTGGCCTCGGCCCTGGCGAACCTGAGCCGCTACGCTCGGCTGGCCTCGTCTGGCATCGCTCCACATGGCAACATAAACCGCGATGACAGCGAGCCGGGCGACGACGAAAGAGGACCGTCTGTGAGCAAAGCCGATGGCAAGAACGAAGTGCCCAGCACCCTGACCACGATTCCGTTGACCGACCCGCATGCCAGATCCGCCGAGCCGTCGATCGGTGATCTGATCAAAGACGCGACCACCCAGGTGTCCACGCTGGTGCGCGCCGAGGTCGAACTGGCGCGCGCCGAAATCACCCGGGACGTCAAAAAGGGCTTGACCGGCAGCGTCTTCTTCATCGCCGCGTTGGTGGTGCTGTTTTACTCCACCTTCTTTTTCTTCTTCTTCATCGCCGAGCTGCTCGACACCTGGCTGTGGCGCTGGGCGGCCTACCTGATCGTGTTCGGGATCATGGTGGTGGTCGGCGCCGTGCTGGCCCTGCTCGGCTTCCTCAAGGTTCGCCGGATCCGGGGGCCGCGCCAGACGATCGAATCGGTCAAGGAGACACGCAGCGCGCTCACGCCGGGCCACGACAAGGCTCCGGACGGCACCAAGCAGCTCCCCGAGCCGCAGGGCAAGCACGCGAAGCCCGGAGACGACGCCGCCGCCGACCCATCGGGCTGGTAGTGGCGCCGCCGGATCCGTCGGTAACCCGCATTGAGGGGCCCTGGCGCCATCTCGATGTGCACGCCAACGGCATCCGCTTCCACGTCGTCGATGCCCTGAACGACGACGACGGTCGACCCGCGACGGCACGCCCGCTGGTGATGCTGTTGCACGGATTCGGATCGTTCTGGTGGTCGTGGCGTCATCAGCTGCGCGGCTTGCGTGGGGCGCGGGTGGTGGCCGTGGACTTGCGGGGATACGGCGGCACCGATAAGCCGCCTCGCGGCTACGACGGCTGGACTATGGCCGGTGACACGGCCGGGCTCATTCGGGCCCTGGGCCACTCCTCGGCCACGTTGGTGGGCCACGCCGACGGCGGGCTGGGGTGCTGGGCGACGGCCCTGCTGCATCCGCGACTGGTGTCGGCGATCGCGCTGATCAGTTCACCGCACCCGGCGGCGTTGCGGCGATCCACATTGACGCGACGCGACCAGGGCTATGCACTTCTGCCGACGCTGCTGCAATACCAACTACCGCTGTGGCCCGAGCGCCTGTTGACCCGGGACAACGCCGCCGAGATCGAGCGCCTCGTGCGTAGTCGCAGCTGCGGCAAATGGCTTGCCTCCGAAGACTATTCCGAAACCATCGGCCATCTGCGAACGGCGATTCAGATTCCAGCGGCCGCGCACAGCGCACTGGAATACCAGCGCTGGGCCGCACGCAGCCAGCTGCGCGGTGAGGGCCGGCGCTTCATGAGATCTATGAGCCAGCAGCTCAGCGTCCCGCTGTTGCATTTACGTGGCGACGCGGATCCCTACGTGCTGGCCGACCCAGTCGACCGTACGCGGCGCTACGCGCCACAGGGGCGCTACGTATCCATCGCCGGCGCAGGGCATTTCAGCCACGAAGAAGCGCCCGAGGAGATCAACAGGCACCTGACGAAATTCCTCGAACAGGTGCACCTGACGCGGACAAGGTGAACGCGGCGGCTCAGCCGACGCAGGAGCCGGTGCCCACCATTTGGGTATCACTGATCCTGGAAAGCTGACTGGCCACCTCGTCGGCGGTCAACACGAATCCCGTGTCGGGGTCGTCGACCGCCGCGCCGAACACCACACCGAGCACGTTACCGTCCAAAGCGATCAACGGCCCACCCGAATTCCCTTGCTCCACACTGGCCCTGATCGTGTACACGTCACGGGTGACCGGCGCCGGATCCCGATAGATATCGGGCCCGCTCAGCTTGATCAGCTCGCGAATCCTGGCCGGGGTAGCGGTGAAGTTACCCCCGCCGGGGTATCCCAGGACTACCACGCTGGCACCGGTTTTCGCGTCGGCCTGGGCGAAGTGCAACGCCGGCGGGGGCAAGTTGGGGACGGCCAGGATCGCAATGTCGACCGCCGGATCGTAGGAAACCACGGTGGCGTCGAGGGGATTGCCGCTGGCATAGATCTGAACGCTGTTGGAGCCGGCCACCACGTGCGCATTGGTCATCACCCGGTCGGGTGCGATCACGAATCCGCTGCCCTCCAACACTTTCTGGCAGCTGGGGGCCAAGCTGCGCACCTTTACCACGCTGGGCGCGGTGGCCTGGACAACGGGGTTGCCGGCCAGCTCGGGATCCGGTGAAGCGACCGGGATGACCGGGGTGCGGCTGAACGGCTCCAGCACCGCCGGCAGACCGGAGGTGTTCAGCAGTGCGGAAAGGCGTTTGGGAACCGTCTTGAGCCAGGGCGGCGCTACGTCGTTGACCTGAGCCAACACTCGCGAACCGCGGACGGCGGCAGCCAGTTCCGGCTGATCCTTGGACTGGGTCAGCGGCGTGGCCAACAACCACGCCGCGGTCAGCACCACCACCAACTGCACGGCCACACCGATGACCGAGTCGACCGTCCGGATGGATCGGCTGCGGATCGCGCCGCGGACGGCGCGCCCCAACACCACACCGGCGACCTCACCGATGACCACCAGCGCGAGGATAAGGAACAGTGCGGCAAACAATTTGGCGCGCGGCGCGGCGATGTGGCTGACCAGATGGGGCGCCAGCAACACCCCAGCGATCGCGCCGAGCAGCACACCCACAAAAGACAACAACGAGCCCAATGCGCCCGACCGCCAGCCCGACACGGCCGCGATGAACGCGACCGCCAGCACCGCGACATCTAGCCACTGCGACGGGCTCATCGAATTCATCGAGATCCACCCTCGTCGCCGACCAGCGCCATCGCCGCGTCCAACTCGCGCTCGTCGGTGGTGTCCCACGGCTGGGCCCAGCCCGCGACGTCGAGCAGCGCGGAAATCACCTGACCAGTGAATCCCCAGACCAGCATCTCGTTGAGCAGGAACGCCGGCCCGGCCCACCGCCGGCCGAGATCGCCGCGGTACACCATCAGCCGATTCTCCGGATTGATGAACGCGCGCACCGGAACTCGCGCCACGATCGCCGTTTCGGCCTCATTGACGACCGCCACCGGACCAGGATCCGGCGAGTAGGCCAGCACCGGGACGACGTGAAATCGCGACGGCGCGATGAACATCTTTTCCATCGTCGCCAAGGGATACAGCCTGCTGACATCGATCCCGGTTTCCTCGCGGGCCTCGCGCAGCGCCGTGTCCACCGGCCCGTCGTCGGTGGGATCGGAAGCCCCGCCGGGAAACGCCGCCTGGCCGGCATGGTGGCGCAGGGTCGACGCCCGCACGGTGACCAACAGGTCAGCGTCGTCGGGGAGACCGCCATCGGGCGGGCCGGCTTCCGGACCGGAGAACAGCACCAGCACAGCGGCTTCGCGGCCGGCGCCGCGCAGGGTCGTCACCGCCGACGCGGCCTTGCTGGTGATCATCGCCAGCACGTCGGCCGGCAGACGGCGCCGGGCCGCATCGGGAACGTGATCGACGTTGTCGACAAGTGGACGCAGCCAGGACGGACAGGCGTCGGGCCTCAGCGGAACGGCCCCGGGCGCGCGGGCGGGGTCCCCATTCCGCAGGGGCGAACCCCCAGCACTCACGGCCCCTCCAGTCGGTTCAATTTTTCCGCTTATCCCGTGTCATTGCCGACCGCAGCCGCGATCTCATCGGCAGTGGTGAAAGCTTGTGGCAGCGTCTGGGCAACGCTACCGTCCGGCCGCAGGACCACCGTCGCGGGCATCACATTTACCACCCGCAGCGCGGCCGCGACCCGGCGTCGACCGTCCTGAAGGGTGGGCAGGCGCACCCCGAGCTCGGCCAGCCGCAGCAGCGCGGCCGTCTCGTTCTCGTCTTGATGCACCGTCACCACCATCACATCCGAACCGGCCCGACGTTGATACTCGGCCATCGCCGGCAGTTCGGCGGCGCACGGCGCGCACCAATATGCCCACAAGTTGAGGACCACCCGGCGCCCGGCCAGCGCCCCGGCGACGTCTACAACGGAACCATCGGCGGCACAATCCGCCGTCACACCACGCAGCGCCGCCGGGCCCGGACCTGTGCCGGCGACCGGGCAGGGTGGCAGGTTGGCGCGCTGCCGGGGACCCGTCAGCGCGGCGGGCGTATCGGCGTCACGGTGTTCGCGTTCGGCCATCGGCTGGGTGCTCGCTGGCGTGCCGGTCGTCGCGGCATCATCGCGCAGCTGGGCGACCAGCGCCGCGATCAGCGCCACCACCACCGCCAGGATCGCGATGGTCCATCGCGTTGGCCGGGTCAACATCCGCCGCCCGGTATTAGAGTCCCGCCAACGCGAGCAGGTGCTCGGTTTCCGGGCCCTTAACCAGTGGCGCGGCCAGGGCCGCCTCGGTGGGGCCCAGGCCGAAGGAGGGGCAGTCCTTCGCGATCAGGCAGACGCCGCATGCCGGTTTGCGCGCATGGCACACCCGGCGACCGTGGAAGATGACCCGGTGGCTCAACATGGTCCACTCAGCGCGTTCGATGAGCTCACCGACCGAGTGCTCGATTTTGACCGCATCCTTGTCCGTGGTCCATCGCCACCTGTGCACCAGGCGCGTGAAGTGGGTGTCGACGGTGATGCCGGGGATGCCGAAGGCGTTTCCCAGAATGACATTGGCGGTCTTGCGGCCGACTCCGGGCAGGGTGACCAGTTCGCTCATGCTCGACGGCACCTCGCCGTCGAACCTTTCGACCAGGGCCTGCCCCAGACCGATCAGAGAGGACGCCTTGTTGCGGAAGAAACCGGTCGGACGAATCAGGTTTTCCAGTTCGGCCCGGTTGGCTTGGGCATAATCCAGCGCCAACGGATACCTCTTGAATAGCGCCGGCGTCGTCAGATTCACCCGCTTGTCGGTGCTCTGCGCCGACAGGATGGTGGCGACCGTCAGTTCCAGGGGCGTCGTGAAATCGAGCTCGCAGTGTGCGTCCGGAAATGCTTGTGCCAGCGCGCGATTCATGCGTCGCGCCCGTCGCACCAGTCCGGTCCGGGTTTCCTTCGACCAACGTCCGGCATCGACGCCGCCGGACGGGACCGGAGTCGATTTCGAACGCCCCGACGACTTTGCCGCTGTCACCTACGACAGAGTACTGATTTCGTGATCTGACCGAGACCCTGTGTTGATTCAAGGCCATGTTTACTCTTCGTGTGTCGTGGTTGCTGGTGGCCGGTGTTCCGGTGCTGCTGATGCTGGCGGCGCTGGGTCTCGGGCGGCTCGAAGCAGAGCTCGCTCCTGATGCCCTGGCAGTGGCCGATGTCGGCGAATTCCTCGAGCGTGCCGGCAGTGTCGATATGCATAGCCTGGCATCCGAAGGCATGCCGGAGGCGCTCGAATACCTGCATCGGCGCGAGGTTCAGCAGCTATCGATGGGGCCGACGAATGCTCGCGGCAGCGGACCGCGGCACGCCGCGCCGTCGTTTGCAGCGAGCTTCGACGACCGCGATGAGATGACGCTGCCGACGCGAATACACGGCCATTCGCACGTCAATCCGCAATTTAGGGCACCCCGGCACGCCAATCCTGTGTAGCGTTGGCACGTTGGACACAATGGCCTGCCTCTAGACTCGTCCCGCGAGCTAGGGGTTAGCCTGCCCGTATCACACACAAATTTTCTGGGAAAGTTGAAGAGGCAACGTGGACGAGATCCTGGCAAGGGCAGGAATCTTCCAAGGGGTTGAACCCGGCGCAGTCACAGCACTGACCAAACAGCTGCAACCCGTCGACTTCCCCCGTGGACACACGGTGTTCGCCGAGGGGGAACCCGGCGATCGGCTGTACATCATCGTCGCGGGGAAGGTGAAGATCGGTCGCCGTTCGCCCGATGGACGCGAGAACCTGCTGACGATCATGGGCCCGTCGGACATGTTCGGCGAGTTGTCGATCTTCGACCCGGGGCCGCGCACGTCCAGCGCCACGACCATCACCGAGGTGCGTGCGGTGTCGATGGACCGCGACGCGCTGCGGGCGTGGATCGCCGATCGTCCCGAGATCGCAGAGCAGCTGCTGCGGGTGTTGGCCCGACGGTTGCGCCGCACCAACAACAACCTGGCCGACCTCATCTTCACCGACGTGCCCGGCCGGGTGGCAAAGCAGCTGCTGCAGCTCGCCCAGCGGTTCGGCACCCAAGAGGGTGGCGCGATGCGGGTCACCCACGATCTGACACAGGAAGAGATCGCGCAGCTGGTGGGGGCCTCCCGGGAGACGGTGAACAAGGCGCTGGCCGACTTCGCCCACCGCGGCTGGATCCGCCTGGAGGGCAAGAGCGTGCTGATCTCGGACTCCGAGCGATTGGCGCGCCGAGCGAGGTAAGCGGGCGCGAAGCGCGGGCGCGACCGAGCGAGAATCCAATCCCGAGCGACGTAAGCCCTACTGGGGACATCTACCCCAGCCACACCGGCACCACCGTGCACCCATTAGGCGAGTTCAAAACGTGCTAGCGCGGGCGCTATCGCGTTTCAAAAGCACTGTGTCCCTCCAAGCGCCGGGACTCATGGGGCACTAGTGAATTGCAACGCGGTCACGCCGACGACTCCGCGCGCAGAAAATTCAGCTGAACCTGCACGGACCATTCGGCGGCGTCCCAGAGCTTTTCGTCGACATCGACATAGACGTGTTCGACGATCCGGCGGGCGCTGGCGTCCTCCCCCAATTCCCGCAACGCCGAGCGCACCTGATCCAGTCGCTCCCGCCGGTGCTCGAGATAGCCCTGCGTGACGGTTTCCAGATCGGTCAGGTCCGGGCCGTGTCCGGGCAACACCGCCCGTCGACCCAGGCCGCGCAGTCGCCGCAGCGATTCCAGGTAGTCCGTCAGACTGCCGTCCTCCTTGTCGAGAACGGCCGTGCCGCGGCCCAGGATGGTGTCGGCGGTCAACACGGCATCGTCGAGCAGGAAGGACAGCGAATCCGCGGTGTGGCCGGGGGTCGCCATGACCTTGATCTTGAGGCCGGCGGCGTCGATCACCTCGCCGTCGGTCAGCTCGCCGCCGAGGCCGCGCAGAAAACCGCTGCCCGCCGAGCGCACGGTGGCGCCGGTCAGCTCGACCAGCTTGTCGATGCCGTCGGTGTGATCGCCGTGCCGGTGGCTGATCAGGACCAGGGCGATGCGGCCCAGCGCGGCAACGCGTGCGATGTGGTCATCGTCGTCGGGTCCGGGGTCCACGATCACCAGCTCTTCGCTGCGCGGGCCGCGCAGCACCCAGGTGTTGGTGCCCTCGAGCGTCAGCAGACCGGGATTCTCGGCCAAGAGGACCGACGCCGTGTCCGTAACCGCCCGCAGCTTGGCGTATGCGGGATGGGTCAACGACTCGGCGGCCTTGGTCACGGACGTCAGCCGACCTCGACGATCAGCTCCACTTCCACCGGCGCATCCAATGGCAACTCGGAGACGCCGACCGCCGAACGCGCATGCGCGCCCCACTCGCCGAACACCTCGGCGAGCAGCTCGGAGGCCCCGTTGACAACGGATGGCTGACCGTTGAAACCTGGGGCCGACGCGACGAACCCGACGACCTTCACCACCCGGGTCACCGTATCGATACCGACCAGCGAATTGACGGCCGCCAGCGCGTTGAGCGCGCAGATCCGTGCCAGCGCCTTGCCGTCGTCCGCGCTGACGTCGGCGCCGACCTTGCCGGTGCTCAATAGCTTTCCGGCCTGCATCGGGAGCTGGCCCGCGGTGTAGACGAGGTTGCCGGTGCGCACCGCCGGTATGTAGGCGGCCAGCGGCGCAACCACCTCCGGGAGCTCGAGGCCAAGCTGCCCGAGCCGGGCCTGCCAGGTAGGCGGGGCACTCATCGCGCCGACCTTTACTTGGGGCGCTTCAGATACGCGACGTGCTGCTCGCCGGTCGGCCCTTGCAGCACCGACACCAACTCCCAGCCGTCGGCCCCCCACTGATCGAGGATCTGTTTGGTGGCATGCGTCAGCAGCGGGACCGTGACGTACTCCCATGCGGTCGGTTGACTCATGCCGCGAGCTTATCGGTCGGAGGTGAACCGCTCCGGCCAGCCCATGGGCCGGTCGGGCTAGCATGCGAAGGTGGCAACCACATCGAGCGGCGGAGCTGCCGTCGGCTGGCCGTCGCGCTTGACGAAGGCCCGTTTACATTTTGTGACCGGCAAAGGCGGAACGGGTAAGTCGACCGTCGCGGCCGCACTGGCGCTGACCCTGGCCGCCGGAGGCCGCAAGGTCCTGCTCGTGGAAGTCGAGGGCCGCCAAGGGATTGCGCAACTCTTCGACGTCCCACCCCTGCCGTATCAGGAGGTGAAGATCGCGACCGCCGAACGCGGCGGTCAGGTCAACGCCCTGGCGATCGACATCGAGGCCGCCTTCCTGGAATACCTCGACATGTTCTACAACCTGGGCATTGCGGGCCGCGCGATGCGCCGCATCGGCGCCATCGAGTTCGCGACGACGATCGCGCCAGGCCTGCGTGACGTGCTGCTGACCGGCAAGATCAAAGAGACGGTGATCCGCGTCGACAAGAATCGACTGCCGGTCTATGACGCGATCGTCGTCGACGCCCCGCCGACCGGACGGATCGCGCGCTTCCTGGATGTCACCAAAGCCGTGTCCGATTTGGCCAAGGGCGGCCCGGTGCATTCGCAGGCCGACGGCGTGGTGAAGTTACTGCACTCCGACCAGACGGCCATTCACTTAGTCACCCTGTTGGAGGCGTTGCCGGTCCAGGAGACGCTGGAAGCCATCGAGGAGCTCGCCGATATGCGAGCTGCCGATCGGCAGCGTGATCGTGAACCGCAACATTCCCTCCTACCTGCAGCCGGCCGATCTGGCGAAGGCCGCCGAGGGAGACGTCGATGCGGACTCAGTGCGGGCGGGATTGGAAAAGTCGGGAATCAACCTGAACGACAAGGATTTTGCGGGCCTGCTCACGGAGACCATTGAGCATGCGACGGTCGTCGCTACGCGCGCCGAGATCGCACGACAGCTCGACGCGTTGAAGGTGGCGCGACTGGAATTACCGGCCATTTCCGACGGGGTCGACCTCGGTAGCCTCTACGAGCTGTCGGAATCACTTGCACAGCAGGGGGTTCGATGAGCACCACACCGACACGGCTTGATATGGCCGCTATCCTGGCCGACACCACCAATCGAGTGGTCGTGTGTTGTGGCGCTGGTGGGGTCGGTAAGACCACCACCGCGGCCGCAATCGCGCTGCGCGCGGCGGAATACGGGCGCAATGTCTGCGTTTTGACGATCGATCCGGCCAAGCGCCTGGCCCAAGCGCTGGGGGTCAGCGATCTCGGTAACACGCCGCAACGAGTCCCGCTGGCCCCAGAGGTTCCCGGCGAGTTGCACGCGATGATGCTCGACATGCGTCGCACCTTCGACGAAATGGTGATCCAGTACTCGGGACCCGGTCGCGCGCAGGCGATTCTGGACAACCAGTTCTATCAGACCGTCGCCAGTTCACTCGCCGGCACGCAGGAGTACATGGCGATGGAAAAGCTGGGCCAGCTGCTGGCCGAGGATCGCTGGGACCTGGTGGTCGTCGATACCCCGCCGTCGCGCAACGCGCTGGACTTCCTGGACGCGCCGAAGCGACTGGGCAGCTTCATGGACAGCCGGTTGTGGCGACTGCTGCTCGCGCCGGGGCGGGGCATCGGGCGGTTGGTAACCGGCGCAATGGGTTTGGCGATGAAGGCGATGTCCACCATCCTGGGTTCACAGATGCTCGGCGACGCCGCGGCTTTCGTGCAGTCGCTGGACGCCACCTTCGGCGGCTTCCGCGAAAAGGCCGATCGCACCTACGCGTTGCTGAAAAGGCGTGGGACGCAGTTCGTTGTGGTGTCGGCGGCCGAGCCCGACGCGCTGCGCGAAGCGGCCTTCTTCGTCGACCGGCTGTCGCAGGAAGGCATGCCGCTCGCCGGGCTCGTGTTGAACCGCACCCATCCGCCGCTGTGCTCCCTGCCGGCCGAGCGGGCGATCGACGGCAGCGAAATGTTGGATCACGATGCCGATTCCGAATCCGCGTCGCTGGCCTCGGCGGTGCTCAAGATCCATGCCGACCGCGCGCAGACCGCCAAGCGGGAGATCAGACTGCTCTCCCGATTCACCGGCGCCAACCCGCACGTGCCGGTCATCGGCGTTCCGTCGCTGCCGTTCGATGTCTCGGATCTGGAGGCGCTGCGCGCGCTCGCCGATCAGATCACTTCGGTCGGTGACGATGCGGGCCGGGCAGCGGCCCGCTGAGGAATCGGCCCATTCGGCCACGTCGGTGACGATGCGGGCCGGGCAGCGGCCCGCTGAGGAACCGGCCCATTCAACCACGTCGGTGACGATGCGGGCCGGACAGCGGCCCGCTGAGGAACCGGCGGTAAAAGCCTCAGACGACGCTGCGGGTTCGCCTCTTGTCGAAGAAGTCCGCCCAGGACACCACCTCGGGGTGCTGCTTGAGCAGCGCGCGACGTTGGCGCTCGGTCATGCCGCCCCAGACCCCGAACTCGACCTTGTTGTCCAGGGCGTCCGCCCCGCACTCCTGCATCACCGGGCAATGCCGGCAGATCACTGCCGCCTTGCGCTGGGCCGCTCCGCGGACAAACAGTTCGTCGGGATCGGTGGTCCGGCATAACGCCTTGCGAGACCCAAGCGATCCGTTCCTCGGCATCGACACTGTGAAGTACCCCTTGTGCGGCTGCAATGTTTGTCCTACGCGCCGCCGACCGTATTGGTGACACGAACTGTTCCCTTTCCCTACCGGCCGCCCGTCACGGCCGCCCTCCTGGGTGCAGATCCGTCTAAGCGATCTACGCCACACCATGTACGTCGGTGTTACCTGAATCTCACCGTGTGTCTAAGTTAGGTGGTCAGGTGCCAATTGCGCAACGGTCCGATAACGCTTTTTTTGGGACGGGCGTGCCGTCTCGTACCAAAAGCGAGGCGAGAAAGTGATCTTGGAGCCAAAGCCGCGCGTCCTCTGACGCACCGGTAAATTTGGCGTCAGCCGGTCTCCGGACCCTGCAGATTACGTAATTTTTTGGTGAACGTGCAGCGTGGCGACGTGACTGGGGGCCGCTAATGTAGTAGCCATGTCAGACCGCCCCCCGGCCGCGCTCACCATCCTCAAGCTTGCCGGGCTATGTCTATTGGCGAGTGTCGTCGCCACCGCGTTGCTGTTCCCCTTCGCCGGCGGAATAGGTCTGGTGTCCAATCGGGCCTCGGAAGTGGTCGCCAACGGTTCGGCTCAGCTTCTCGAGGGCGAGGTGCCGGCTGTGTCGACGATGGTCGACGCCAAGGGCAACACCATCGCCTGGCTGTACTCACAGCGCAGGTTCGAGGTGCCCAGCGACAAGATCGCCAACACGATGAAGCTCGCGATCGTGTCCATTGAGGACAAGCGGTTCGCCGAGCACAACGGCGTCGACTGGAAAGGCACGCTGACGGGGCTGGCGGGCTATGCCCGCGGCGACGTCGACACCCGCGGTGGTTCGACCATCGAGCAGCAGTACATCAAGAACTACCAACTGCTGGTGACCGCGAAAACCGACGCCGAGAAGCGCGCGGCCGTGGAGACCACCCCGGCCCGTAAGCTGCGTGAGATCCGCATGGCGCTGACGCTGGACAAAACCTTCACCAAGCCCGAGATCCTCACCCGGTATCTGAACCTGGTCTCCTTCGGCAACGGCTCGTTCGGCGTGCAGGACGCCGCGCAGACCTACTTCGGCATCAACGCATCCGACTTGAACTGGCAGCAGGCGGCGCTGCTGGCGGGCATGGTGCAGTCGACCAGTGCGCTCAACCCGTACATCAACCCCGACGGGGCGTTGGCGCGGCGAAACTTGGTGCTGGACACCATGATTCAGAACATCCCGCAGGAGGAGGAAGCGCTGCGCGCCGCCAAGGCCGCACCCTTGGGCATCCTGCCGCAGCCCAACGAGCTGCCCCGCGGTTGCATCGCCGCGGGCGATCGCGCCTTCTTCTGCGACTACGTCCAGGAGTACCTGTCCCGCGCCGGAATCAGCAAGGAACAGGTGGCCCGGGGCGGCTACCTGATCAAGACCACGCTGGACCCGGACGTCCAGATCCCGGTCAAGGCGGCCATCGACAAGTTCGCCAGCCCGACGCTTCCGGGAATCTCGAGCGTGATGAGCGTGATCCAGCCCGGCAAGACGTCGCACAAGGTGATGGCCATGGCCAGCAACCGCACCTACGGGCTCGACGTCGACGCCGGTCAAACCATGCGCCCGCAGCCTTTCTCGCTGGTCGGCGACGGCGCGGGGTCCGTCTTCAAGATCTTCACCACGGCCGCGGCCCTGGACATGGGAATGGGCACCAACGCCACGCTCGAGGTGCCGGGCCGGTTCCAGGCGAAGGGCATGGGTAGCGGCGGGGCCAAGGGCTGCCCGAAGGACACCTGGTGCGTGGTCAACGCCGGTAATTACCGCGGGTCGATGAATGTCACCGACGCGTTGGCCACCTCGCCCAACACCGCGTTCGCCAAGCTGATCCAACAGGTCGGCGTGACGCGCACGGTGGACATGGCGATCAAACTCGGGCTGCGGTCCTACGCCGACCCGGGCACGGCCCGCGACTACAACCCCGACAGCAACGAGAGCCTGGCCGACTTCGTCAAACGGCAGAACATCGGCTCGTTCACGCTGGGCCCGATCGAGGTGAATGCGCTGGAGCTGTCCAACGTCGCGGCCACCCTCGCCTCGGGCGGCACCTGGTGCCCGCCCAGTCCGATCGACAAGCTGGTCGACCGCAAGGGCAACGAGGTCGCGGTGACCACCGAAACCTGCGATCAGGTGGTGCCCGAGGGCCTGGCGAACACGATGGCCAACGCGATGAGCAAGGACGCCTTGGGCGGCGGCACCGCGGCCGGTTCGGCCAGTGCGGCGGGCTGGGACCTGCCGGTGTCGGGTAAGACGGGCACCACCGAGGCGCACCGCTCCTCGGGCTTCGTGGGGTTCACCAACCACTACGCGGCGGCCAACTACATCTACGACGACTCCCCCAACCCCACCGACCTGTGCTCGGCCCCACTGCGCCATTGCGGCGAGGGCGACCTGTACGGCGGTAACGAACCGGCGCGCACGTGGTTCACCGCGATGAAGCCGATCGCCAACAACTTCGGGCCGGTGCTGTTGCCGCCCACCGACCCTCGCTACGTCGACGGGTCACCCGGATCGCGCGTGCCCAGCGTCGCCGGTCTGGATATCGAGGCGGCACGCCAGCGCATCAAGGAGGCGGGCTTCCAGGTCGCCGACCAGAACAACTTCGTCAACAGCAGCGCAAAGCAGGGCGAAGTGGTTGGAACGACACCGAGCGGCGCGACGATTCCGGGCTCGATCGTCACCATCCAAGTCAGCAACGGCATCCCGCCTGCCCCGCCGCCGCCGCCGGAAGGTGGACCGCCGCCGGTCGGCTCGCAGGTCGTCGAGATTCCGGGCCTGCCGCCGATCACCATTCCGCTGCTGGCGCCGCCACCGCCGGCGCCGCCAGGTGGACCGCCGCCCGGAGAGCCGCCTCCGTAGGCATATGTGCCGCAAGAGATACGCTGCCAGTCCGCGACCGGCAGTAGGCTGCCAGCATGGCTGATGCTCAAGTCCCGATTGCCCGGCTCCTCCCCGGGCCGCCTCGCGGCCCGCATCGTCGCCGAGCTTGCCCGTCCTGATACGTGCCGGTGCGGCCGCGCTCGGTTCGAGCGTTGCCGGCCTTGGATATGCCGCGGTCATCGAGCGCAATGCGTTCGTCCTGCGCGAGATCACCATGCCCGTCTTGACCCCGGGCTCGACCCCGCTGCGGGTGCTGCATGTCAGCGACCTCCACATGACACCCGGCCAGCGCCGCAAACAGGCGTGGCTGCGCGAACTGGCCGGCTGGGAACCGGACCTGGTGGTCAACACCGGCGACAACCTGGCCCACCCCAAGGCCGTGCCGTCGGTCATCCAGGCCCTGGGCGACCTGTTGTCGCGACCGGGCGTCTTCGTGTTCGGCAGCAACGACTACTTCGGCCCGCGGCTGAAGAACCCGCTGAACTACGTGACCAACCCGTCGCACCGGGTTCGCGGTGAACCGCTGCCCTGGCAGGACCTGCGGGCGGCGTTCACCGAGCGCGGCTGGCTCGACCTCACCCACACCCGGCGCGAGTTCGAAGTGGCGGGTCTGCACGTCGCCGCAGCGGGCGTGGACGACCCGCACATCGACCGCGACCGCTACGACACCATCGCCGGCCCCGCCAGCCCGGCCGCGAATCTGCGGCTGGGACTGACGCATTCGCCCGAGCCGCGGGTGCTCGACCGCTTCGCCGCCGACGGCTACCAGCTGGTGATGGCCGGACATACCCACGGCGGCCAGGTGTGCCTGCCGTTCTACGGCGCGCTGGTGACCAACTGCGGTCTGGACCGCTCGCGCGCCAAGGGGCCGTCCCGCTGGGGCGCGAACATGCAGTTGCATGTGTCCGCCGGCATGGGCACCTCCCCGTTCGCCCCGGTGCGATTCTGCTGCCGGCCCGAGGCCACCCTGCTGACGCTGATCGCCACCCCGATGGGTGACCGTAGCGCGGCCAGTGACCTGAGCCGTTCGCAGCCAACAGCATCGGTGCGTTGACCGACCAGACCCGGATCGCGGTTCGCAGCCGGTCACGCTGCTGGACAGACAACGCGATCCGGCTGATCCAGGCTGACGCCCGGCGCAGCGCCGACACCCACCTGCTGCGCTATCCGCTGCCCTCGGCGTGGGGCGCGGGCGCCGACGTCGCGCTCTACCTCAAGGACGAGACCACGCACATCACCGGCAGCCTCAAGCACCGGTTGGCCCGCTCCTTGTTCCTGTATGCGCTGTGCAACGGCTGGATCGACGAGGGCACCACGGTGGTCGAGGCGTCGTCGGGTTCGACGGCGGTGTCGGAGGCGTATTTCGCGGCCCTGCTCGGGCTGCCGTTCGTCGCCGTGATGCCGGCGGCGACGAGCACGTCGAAGGTGGCGCTGATCGAATCCCACGGCGGCCGTTGCCATTTCGTGCAGAGCGCCGGCGAGGTCTACGCCGAGGCCGAGCGGGTCGCCCGCGAAACCGGCGGGCACTACCTGGACCAGTTCACCAACGCCGAACGCGCCACCGACTGGCGGGGCAACAACAACATCGCCGAGTCGATCTTCGAGCAGATGCGCGAGGAGCGTTACCCCGTCCCGGACTGGATCGTGGTCGGGGCGGGGACCGGGGGAACCAGTGCCACGATCGGGCGCTACATCCGCTACCGGCGGCACGCCACCCGGCTGTGCGTCGTCGACCCGGAGAACTCCGCGTTCTTTCCCGCCTATGCCGAGGACCGCGACGACATCGTCATGCCCACCTCGTCGCGCATCGAGGGCATTGGCCGGCCGCGGGTGGAGCCGTCGTTCCTGCCCGGCGTGGTCGACCGCATGGTGGCCGTGCCGGACGCGGCATCGATCGCGGCCGCACGCCACGTCAGCGCCGTGTTGGGGCGCCGGGTGGGGCCGTCGACGGGCACCAACCTGTGGGGCGCGTTCGGCCTGCTCGCCGAGATGGTCGCCGAGGGTCGCAGTGGTTCGGTGGTCACGCTGCTCGCCGACAGCGGTGACCGGTACCGCGACACCTATTTCAGCGACGAATGGGTGCGGGCGCAGGGGCTGGATCCCGGCCGGCCCGCGCCGAGGCGCTGGTGGAGTTCGAGCGATCGTGCTCCTGGACGTGACCTGGCGCACCGCGGTTTGGCCAGTCGATGGCCCGGTGCGATAGGCTGTCGAAGCTTCAAGCGGGGTGTGGCGCAGCTTGGTAGCGCGCTTCGTTCGGGACGAAGAGGCCGTGGGTTCGAATCCCGCCACCCCGACCAGTAATTCAAAGGCTCACCAGGGCCGCTATCCGCAAAGGCATAGCGCCAGTTTCGGCGGGTATGCCAACCAGCATGCCGCGGCTGGGTCCACAAGATATTGCCGCCGCCATGAATCACGCGCGGCGGGCACAACAGAGACCGCAAATATCGCGGCGGGTGGCGCTGGAGATGCAAGCGCGGGCAGTTGCGCTCCGCACCCAGATTGCGCAACGCCGTGACCACCGCGCGGCAGAGGCGGATCTCGACGAGGAACGAGAGCCACAGGCCGAGCCCCAACCAGACCTCCGCAGGGCGCACTGAACAGGAATCGGTGCGATCGGCCCGATCCGCCGCGGCGGATCGGACGCAGTGAGCGGTCGCCGAAATGCGTCTTGCGGGTGAGTTGCCGGGCGATGTCCACCAGCTTGGCGTTTCGGTCTTGGGAGAGGCGCTCGAGCAGCTCAAGAGCGCGCTACGGCGGTGATGTTGAAACGCCCCGTGATCTTTCGTCACTTCGCCTCGTTTACATATGACAGCGGATTACTCGGTTCCAGCCGGGGAGAACAGCTTTCCGAGATTCTTAGACTGCTCGGGAATGTAAGCGGCGCACTATTCGGTGTACCCGTCATCGTTGTTCGGCGGGACGTTGGCGTCCGGGACAGACTCAACTGGTTCGGCGGGACGTTGGCGTCCGGGACCTGGCGAATCTCCTGCTTGGGTTCCCGCAGCGGGCACCCGTCACGAAGGAGGGCTCCCTCCATGAGCGCCGATGACACGTCGCAGCCGGTGAGTTCGGCGCGGCATGACGATCTGCGCATCACGCTAGCCCTACGGCGAGACAAGCTAGTCCACCAGCGCGTGGACGTACTTGCACAGATTCGCACGCTTTCCAGACAGCTCGAATCGATCGACCGCCACCTTGAACACATCGCGCACATCGAGGCCGCGCATAACGAACACTGACCGCCGAATCGCAGAGCATGAACACTCCGCTGCGAGACGTCGCGCGCCGGCTGATCGAGGACGCAACAGGGCGGTGACGTCATGGGGATGGCCGCCGTGCGCCGAACTGAACATGCTGTGGCTCAAGGTATTTCGCTAGGCTTCCCACTCCGGTTCCAGCCGCTGCGTTCGGATGTGGGACGCGGCCCCGCGCGTGCGCCGCGGACCACGAACAACGATGGGTTGAATTCGCGTCCAGCCGTGCAGTTGGGTGCGACCCACCAGGCGGCAATGGTGGGTGACGGCCAGCCGGCGAGCCGCCTTGGTGAAGGTCTGGTTGGTCACCACGACCGTCCGGTTACAGCCATGATGGAGCGCACCGGACACGACCTGCTGGACCGCGGCCACGCCCACCGCCTTCGTCAGCCTCTTGCATTGGACGGCCATGCGGACGCCGTCCTTCTTGGCGATCAAATCCACGCCGTAGTCGCCGGTGCTCGCAGTGGGCGTGACGCCGTAACCCGCGACACGAAGCTGTGCCGCAACGAATTCCTCGAACTCGGTGCCGGACATCCGATCGATGGCCCGCAGGCCGGATTTCGCGTACTTGAGGTCGCGTCGTCGCTGTGCGTCGGCCTGGTAGCGATCCCGTTGCACCGAAAGCCACCACAGGACGGCCACCGCGACGGCGAGCCCAACCAGGCCGGCCACGCATCCCGCCGGCAAGCTGCCGGTGGCGCGCTGCGTGAAATACCAAGGGACCGCCAACCCCACCACGAGGAGCGACCCGAGCGCCTTCTCCATGACTCCTCAACGTGCCGTTACCGCCGACGCCGACTTGTCCGATGAACCTAGTGGATGCCACCGACAATCCGGCGCGAGAGATCAGCGCAGCGGTCGGGCCGCGGCACGCGGCTCACCCCGTCCGGGAAGCCTTCCGCCACAACCCGAGCGGTATCAGGCGCAGTCGGCGCACACCGGAAGGCCGGAGCTGGAGCCACGCATTCGGCTCCGGTGCTGCACCAAAAAGCAGCTCGAGCAGGTGAACTCGTCGGCCCGTTGCGGAATCACCGTCACCGACAGCTCTTCCCCGGACAGGTCGGCGCCCGGTAGTTCGAAGTAGTGCACATCGTTGGGGTCCTCATCGACCACGGTGGTGGCAGCTGCCTGCAGGGCCGGCGTCAGTCCGCGTAGCGAGGATTTGTCCTGGGTGTCAGCATCGGTTACACGGCGTGCGTCGTAGTCAGTGGTGGTCGCCATTGGAGTTCCTTCCCGCTCTGGAACGGGTTGACGCACTTTCCTGTACTCACCCGTGGCGCAGTCAGTACCCCGTTCGGGGGTGCGCTACACCGATGCGACCGAAAAAAGTGCCGGATTTTCCGCTCGCCCCGACGGATCGGCCGTCGGACATCGGTTACCGGTGCGATGCAGGCCGGCGGCGAGCCGCCCGCCACCGGCAAACCGCGACCGCTCAGCTGCTGGGCGGTGGCGCCGGCCGGTCGGAATGCGCGGCGTGCCAGCGCAGTTCGGCGTCGCGAACTCTTGCGGTGGGTGCGCAGCAGCCAGGCCGCGCTCAGCCCGCCCAGAATCACGGCCACGATCAGGGCGATGGCGCCGCCCATCAAATGGCCGGCCGCGACGGCGAACAAGCCGACCGTCAAGGCGATTACCGCGAGGGCCGACCCGGCGAGTCCGGGGGCGTTGGCACCGTTCTTGAGGGATTCGCCGGCATGCTGACGAGTGGTACCGGGCATGGTCGACTGGGGCGTTCTTGCGATAATCCAATGTCATTCCTCGTCGAGAAGCATTGTGTACCAAACCTTATCCGCACTTACAACCGTCGCGGTCGGCTCCGCTGACTGGCGCAACGAAGTCATCCCGGTGTCGCGGACCGCCACCGACGTCTACCCGTCGACCCGGGACCCAAACGAGATACTGACCGTGTCAGCCATGCCCGGCATGGGTATGCCGGGCACATGACCGGTACCCCCGCCGTCCTCTTCGACGTCGACGGAACCCTGGTGGATTCCAACTACCTGCATGTCCACGCCTGGCAGCGCGCGTTCGACGACGAAGGCATGGTGGTGCCGTCCTGGCAAATCCACCGCTGCATCGGCATGGACGGATCCAGGCTGGTGCGCAAACTCTCCGATGACGCCCCGGCCGATGTGCAGGAGCGGCTCAGCGACAAGCACAGCGAGTACTACCGGGAGATCACGCCGCTGCTGCAGCCGTTGCCCGGCGCCCGGGACCTGCTGCACCGCGTCGCGGAGTTGGGCTTACAGGTCGTGTTGGCCAGTTCGGCGCCGGAAGACGAACTGGAGATTCTGCGCAAGGTGCTCGATTGCGATGACGTCATTTCCGAGACAACGTCGTCACGCGACGTCGACACCGCCAAGCCCGAACCCGGCATCGTGCGAGTGGCCCTGGACCGCGCCGGCGTGGACGCCGAGCATGCCGTGTTCGTCGGGGACGCGGTATGGGACGCGCACGCCGCCGCCGGGGCGAAACTGCCGTGCATCGGACTGCTGAGCGGCGGCATCGCCCGCGCGGAGCTGCAGGAAGCGGGTGCCGACCCTGTCTTCGCCGATCCGCGCGACCTGCTCGAACACCTGGAATCCACCCGCATTGCGGCGCTCGCGCCCGGCCGCTGACCGACAGGCTTCGCGTCATTCGCCGTGCGTCCGCAGGACCAGCGGCAGCACCCACCAGAAGAACGTGAACAGCGGTAGCGCACACGCTCCGGCTATCAGGCCCACAGTCCGCCCGGCCACCGCGGCGAAAATGATCGTGGTCAGGCCGATCACCGCCAGACCGAGCAAGGCCAGCCCGGCAAAGGCGCACCGGTGTGCCGCCGACACGAGCACTTGGAGCCGATGACGCCGGAAAAGCATTCGGTGCATGGCGACCGGGGCGATCAGCAAGACGGTCGCGCACACCGCGCACACCACGGTGGCCAGATAGACCAGGCGCATGGGCGGCCCCAGCACGTCGAAGCGCTGCTGAAACGGCAGTGTCAGCAAGAAGCCGGTCAGCAGCTGCACCCCGGTCTGGACCACCCGCAGCTCTTGCAACAGGCTGTTCCAATTGCGGTCCAGCCGTTCAACTTCTGTTTCGCCTCGCGCACGGCGATCCCACCGCTGGTCGGATTGCGGATGGTCGACGTCCATAGCCCTGATCATCGCACCTGGGCTGGGTGTGGACGCCGCTTCGAACGGGTCCGTCGTCGACTCGGTTTTCGTCAGCGATTCATTCGAGCGAATTCTCGGCATTCGCGGGAAAACCCGAATAAGTCACGAAATCGATGCAATGCGAAATCGGACTCGCCGCATTTGCGCCAAAGATTTGCTAGGCAAGCGATGGGCGCGGCGGGGCGGGCGTCCGACGCGGAACTGGGCGCCGCCCGGGTGAATCGCTAGCCGTTGAGTGTGCCGTCCCGCACCCCGGTCAACGCGTCGTCGAGCGTCGGATACAGCGGGAAGGTCTTGTCCAAGCCGGTCAGGTGGATCGGCCTGCGGGTGGCCGGGCCGCGTGCGACCACGCCGAACCCGGTCTGGTTGCCCAATTTCTCGTAGGTCGCCGCCAGGATCTTCAGCCCCACCGAACCGAGAAACTCCACCGCGGAGAGATCGATGACCAGTGCTGTCGGGCTGTCCGCGACGACTGCGCTGATGGCTTGTTCCAGGGCGGGAGCCGTGACCAAATCGATTTCGCCGCTGACGCTGACCACGGACACCCCGTCGTGGTCCTCAACCAACGTGGTAATCGAATCCGGAGCTGACAATGGCAATCCTTTGTCCTGGGCCGTGGCGTGGTTCAACCCTAGCCTGCGTTACGAACTGCGAGAAGAATATGCCCTCAACCCGTGCCGCGCGGCAAGCCAGGCTAGTCTCGCAAAGGGAACTGCAGACCGCAGGGCGCGACGTGGCACTCGGGAGGCCAGATGTCAGATTCGCCGTCGGATTTCAACAGTACCGGCACCGCAGCACAGACCGTCGGCGTTTCCAGCGAGGGGCTGCTGCCCCAGCTAGTCCAGCATCTGCGGCAGAATCGGACCGTTCTGCGCGAGGAGTGGGCCCGGCGCATCACCGAGGCCGAGCTGCTCACAGCGATGACCCCGGAGGAGCTCTTCTCCGAGGCGACGGCGGTTTACGACAACTACGTCGAGGTGCTCGAGACCGGTAGCGTCGAGGCGCTGCAGGCCTACGCGCGCGACCTGTCGGAACGCATCATTCCGCGAGGCGTGGAGACCGACGAGGTGCTCGGTATCGTCTTGCTGCTGCGCGACGTGCTCGCCCGCTCGCTGTTCGAGAAGTATCAGACCGAGTTCGAGATGCTCAACCGCGTCCTCGACGCCTACGAGCCGGCGGCCAACCGCA
Source organism: uncultured Actinomycetota bacterium (assembly GCA_963849935.1). Lineage (GTDB taxonomy): Bacteria > Actinomycetota > Actinomycetes > Mycobacteriales > Mycobacteriaceae > Mycobacterium. The sequence goes on along the minus strand of CAWKJQ010000014.1, from coordinate 145,478 downwards.
TCGCCAACACCGTGGGCGTGTCCTTCGTGCAGGAACGCGAGCGCATCATCCGCCAGCAGCAGGAGGCCATCCGCGAACTGTCGACGCCGGTGCTGCAGGTGCGTGAGCAGCTGCTGATCCTCCCGATCATCGGTGTGCTGGACTCTCAGCGCGCCCGCCAGGTCACCGAACAGCTGCTGAGAGCGATTCGCGCCAACCGCGCCAAAGTCGTCGTCATCGACATCACCGGTGTGCCGACCATCGACTCGACGGTGGCCAACCACCTGGTGCAGACGGTCGACGCGTCGGGGCTGATGGGTGCCAGCGTGATCATCACCGGCCTGTCCTCCGAGATCGCGCTGACGCTGGTCACCATCGGGCTGGACCTGTCGAAGATGAACGCCGTCGGCGACCTGCAAGGCGGCATCGAGGAAGCCGAACGCCTGCTGGGCTACGAGGTCACCCGCACCGGCGAACAGACCGGATAACCACGATCGACGCGAGCACCCAATGCCAGTACCGATCCTGAAACAGGGCTCGATTCTCATCGCGTCGGTACAGGCCGCCCTCACCGACTCCGACGCCGAACGCCTGCGCTACGACCTGATGGAACGGGTCAGCCAGTTCCGCGCCCAGGGCATCATCGTCGACGTCACCGCCATCGATGTGATGGATTCCTTTGCCGCCCGGTCGCTGCGCACGATCGCGCACATGACCCGGCTGCGCGGCGCGGACACCGTGATCGTGGGCCTGCAGCCCGAGGTGGCCTTCGCGATGGTGCAGCTCGGCCTGGCGTTCGACGACATGAACACCGCGCTGGACCTTGAAGAGGGCCTCGCGCTGTTGAATCGCCAAGGGGGACTGGGGAAGACAACGATCGGGCTTGACGGTGGCGGCTGATATCGTCGTCGCCATCGACCACCCCGACGACATCGTCGAAGCCCGCAAAGCCGGGACACCAACTCGCCCTTGACCTGGGATTCTCCCTCACCGACGTCACGATGATCGCCACGGCGATCTCGGAAGTCGCGCGGAATATCACCAGCTACGCCGGTCGCGGCGCCGTTCGGGTCGCCATCGCCGACAAGGAGGGGCGCAAGGCCCTGGTGGTGCGCGCCGAAGATCAGGGCCCCGGCATTGCCGACCTCGAGCGGGCGATGGAAGACGGATACACCACCGGCCGGGGCCTGGGCCTGGGCCTGCCCGGCGCCCGCCGCCTGATGGACCGGTTGATCGTCGAGTCCACCCTCGGCCAGGGAACCGTCATCGAGATGTGGAAATGGGTGCCCCCTCGTGCATGAAAACGGGCGCTTCGGACCTATCGAGTGGGCAAGGGCGGGCCGGCCGTTGCCCAGCGAGTACACCTCCGGTGACCGCGGTATCGCGGTCGGAATCGAGGATGCCGCGGCGCTGTTCGGGGTGGTGGACGGCCTCGGTCACGGGCCGGCCGCCGCGGAAGCCGCGCTGCGCGCCGTCGACGCGGTCACGCGCGCACATTCCGAGCCGGTCGAAGTCTTGATCGAGCTCTGCCACCGCGTGCTGGTCGGCACCAGAGGAGTCGCAATGACGTTGGCGCGGATCGATTTTGCCGCCAACACGCTGACCTGGGCCGGCATCGGCAATGTCACCGCCAATCTGGTGGCCAAGGCGCCGACCGGTTTCGAGATTCGGTCCAGTGCACGACTCACCGGAGGCATCGTCGGCTATCGGATACCCGAAATACAGCCGGCGCAAGTCGTTTCCATTCGTCCCGGTGACCTGATCGTCATCAGCACCGATGGAATCGCCGAAGACTACCTGGACCACATCGACTTCTCGGCCTCCGCTGTTGCCATCGCCGAAGGCCTTCTCGGCAAGGACGCGAAGGAGACCGACGATGCGATGGTGCTGGCGGCTCGGCACAGGGGAGTGACGATTTGAGCGACCACAACGACTTCTACGATCAGTACGAGGCTGCGTTACGCACCTATCTGGCCTCCCATGACGAGGCCAGCCTGTCGATCGGCAATGAGCTTGGGCGCAGGGCACTTCAGGAACGGATCAGCCTGCTCGACATCGTCGAGCACCATGTCCGGCTGATCTTCGAGATTTCACAGGACGTGCGCGTCGACGCGCCGATCGCGCTGGAGTTCCTGCTGCAGCTGCTGGTCCCCCTTGACGTCGCGACCCGCGGCTTCATCGACGGCAACAGACGCTATGCCGAACAGCGTGCCCGAGCCGAGGGGCTGGCTGACCGCGACAAATTCCGTACCGCGCTGGTGAATTCGCTGCAGGAAGGTTTCTTCGTCGCCGATCACGAGGGCTCCGTGGTCGAGATGAACAGCGCCTTCATCGAAATCCTCGGATATCCCAACGAGGGTTTGCCGTACAAGTGGCCGCACCCCTGGCTGGTCGACACGAAAACGGCGACCGAACAAATGACATTGGTGCTCAGCAACGGCAGGGCCGACTACGAAACACCGATTCGTCATGCCGACGGGCACCTGGCCTGGGTGAAGGTGAGCATCAATGCGGTCAAGGAAGCCGGCAGCGACCGAGACGTCTACGTCGGTACGATCCGTGACGTCACCGCCGAGCGTGCCTTCGCGGCCCGAGAAGGTGCGGTGCTGCGCTTGGCCACGGCGGTCGCGGTGGCCAAGAGCGTGGACGAGCTGCTGTCGATCACCCTCGACGAGTGCAGCGCGGCAATCGATGTGCAGCGGGTGATCGCGGTCTCGTGGCCCACCGGCGAAGGCAACCCGACGGTGCAGGTGGCGGGCGAGCCTTCGGCACCGTCATGGCGCGAGCTGGATCCGTGGCTGCGCAACACCTTTCAAGACGCGCGTAACCAACTGCCGCTGACAGCGAAAACCATTGAGGCGCCGAATAATCCGGGTAAGGCCCAGGGGCTGGTCGCGGTGCTCTCCGGCGCGGGGAACCTGGCGTTGTGGCTGGAGCTGCGGACACCGCGGTGGATCAGCGGCGAGGATCGGCTGCTGGTCACCGTGCTGATCAGCCACCTGAGTCTGGCCATGCAGCACGTGCGTCAGTTCGAGAGCGCGCGTGAGACGTCACTGACGTTGCAGCGTGCCATGTTGCCACCGGTGCAGCCACCGCCGGGCTTCACCGTGCGTTACGAACCAGCGGTGCCCCCCTTGGAGATCGGCGGTGACTGGTATGACGTGCTGCCGATCGGGGAGCACCACATAGGTATCGTCGTCGGCGACTGCGTGGGCCGCGGCCTGCCGGCGGCCGCGATCATGGGGCAGCTGCGGAGCTCCGCGCGGGCGCTGCTGATCAACGGCGCCGGACCCGCGGTGTTGCTCGAACAACTCGACTCGGCGGCATCGCTGATTCCGAATGCTTACTGCACGACGGTATTTCTGGCGATTCTGGATACCGAGACGGGGGTGCTGCAGTACAGCAATGCCGGCCATATGCCGGCTGTGCTGGCCGGACCGGCCCCGGGCACGACGACGCTGTTGACCGATGCCGCATCGGTGCCGCTCGCGGTCCGCCGGAAGGAGCCGCGACCCCAGACCACCCATGTCTTGCCGTCCGGTTCGACGCTCATGCTGTTCACCGACGGGCTCGTCGAACGCAAGCATGAGTCGATTGACGACGGAATCGCCCGTGCCGCAGATGTTGTGGCACAGACCATGGCCTTACCCTTGGATACCGTCGCCGATGCGGTGCTGAGTAAGCTCGCTCCGGCGGCGGGGTATGACGACGACGTCGCGATGGTGATCTACCGACACCAGCACACGCCACTGCGGATCGAAACCGTCGCCAGCCGCAGACCAATTGGTCCGGATCCGGCATCGTCTGGCGGACTGGCTGCGCGCCGGCGGCATAACGGAGGAGGAGCTGGCCGCCGACATTGTGCTGGTCGTCAGCGAGGCGTGCACCAACTGCGTCGAGCACGCTTACCGTGGATTCGCCGCCGGTACCATGGTGCTCGAAGCCAGCCTCACCGGCGACGAAGTACGCACCCGGATCACCGATCGCGGATCGTGGAAGATGCCGGCCGCCAACCCAGGTAACGGCGGACGCGGCCTGCCGCTGATGCAGTTACTCAGCGATTCCATGGAGCTCGACGCCACCGCCACGGGCACCACCGCCGACATCACCTTCCGAGTGCCGACACGGGCCGGCTGAGGCGGGTCGAGGACCGGTGCGCAACCGCCCATACCGTTTGCCCGCCCCGTATACCGGGTAGACATCGGCGTGACCCACGCATCGACCCTGACCGAACCCGTCCTGCCTGCAGCACACGGGCCGCTGTCGACGGCCGTGCGTTGCGCGCTGGCCGGCCCACCCTCGGGCGACCACTTGGCGCGTATCGGCGCATCTGTGCGCGATTCCGATCCCTACGGTCTGGACCTGCAGCTGGCGCTGTCCATGTGCTATGAGCTGCACTACCGCGGCCTCGCCGGCGTGGACCCCGCATGGGAGTGGAATCCCGCACTGCTGGGGCTGCGCGCGGAACTGGAACGAGTGTTTCTGGCCGGCGTGCGCCGCGACGTCGGACACATCGATCCCGATCAGACGGCGGCCGCCGAGATGGAAGCGATCACGGTCGAAGCCGTGGACGGCAACGGGCCGTCGTATTACCTGCGCGACACCGGAACCTGGCAGCAGATGTGCGAATACTTCGTGCACCGCTCGCTGTATCACCTCAAAGAGGCCGATCCGCATGCGTGGGCCATTCCGCGTCTGACGGGCATGGCCAAAGCTGCTTTCGTGGCAGTCGAATTCGATGAATACGGCGCCGGGCAGGGCACGCGGCTGCACCAGCGGCTGTTCGCCGATCTGCTGGCGGCGGCCGGTCTGGATGCCACGTACTGGGGTTACATCGACGCCGTGCCGGCCGAATCCCTGGCGGTGGTGAACCTCATGTCGCTGTTCGGGCTGCACCGCTCCTTGCGCGGCGCCGCGATCGGGCACTTCGCCTCTACGGAGATCACCTCTCCGCCGGGATCGCAGCGCATGGTGAAGGCCCTGCGGCGTCTGCAGGCGCCGGCGCCCTGCGTCGAGTTCTACAGTGAGCACGTCGAGGCCGACGCGGTGCACGAACACGTCGTGCGCATCGATGTGGTGGGCGACCTGGTCGCTCAGGAACCGCAACTCGAGCGCGACGTCATCTTCGGCATCCGCGCACACGCCGCCATGGAAGACCGCTTGGCGGAACGGATTATGACGTCGTGGGGTCAGGATCGGACGTCACTGCGGAGGCCGCTGGAGCTGACCGGCGCCCCGACGTCTTGAGGCGCCGACACCTGCGATGGCTGGTGTCGCACAAGGGGTAGCGCTCGCTGCGGCGGCACGTGCATATCGCCACCATGAACCGGTCGGATTCGACGACCTGCCCATCGGGCATCTCGATCCGCACCGGACCCGAGACCAGTACGGGCCCGTTGGGCACCACCTGTACCCGGGTAGCGGTCATCGCTTCTCCGCGCGGATCACGATCAACTCTTCTTCCCGCCGGCCGCGCGGGATCAGGCCGACGTCCTCCAGCCAATTCGCCCGAGAGGATAGCACCGGGCCAAACGGTATCCACTTGGAGGCAATCACTTTCGCGTCCATGCCGGCCCACTTCAGGGAATCCAACGACTGTTGGACACCGGAGAGCGCCGAATGGACCAGCAACAGTGATCCACCGTCGCGCAACAACTTTGGCGCAGACTCGCACAGCGGGTCGAGGATCATCCGGCCATCCACCCCGGCATTCCAGGCCCATGACGGTCCGGCGGTCGGGCAGATCTCTTCCGTCTCAGCACCGGGTGGGGTGGGCACGTACGGCGGGTTGGACACGACAACATCGAACGGCGCGTAGTCCACCGCGGCGATCCAGGATCCTTCGCGCACATCGACCTCCACACCGGCAGCCGCGGCGTTTTCCCGAGCGCAACGCACCGCCCGCGGGCAGATATCGAAGGCCGTCGCACTGGCGCTTCCCATCGTCGCGGCCGCGATTGCCACGAACCCGCTGCCTGTGCAGAGATCCAGGACCCGCCGCCCCGGGATCAGGCCGGTATCGTGCATCACATCCACCAGCAAACGGGAGTCCTCCTGCGGCTGATACACGTTGGGAACCGGTGACACAGCGGGCTCAGGATACGTGGTTGTCACTGTTGGCCTTTCAAGAACCGGACAAGGACTGCCGCTGATCACGGCTTGGCGGAATAATGCCCGCAAACCGCTGCATTCAAACGGACCGGCCAAAAAGTCATTCCGGTTAATGGGTCGTCGCCTGCGCGAATTGCTTGAGGATGGTCGCGCAGAACGCCGGAAGGTCCGATGGCGAGCGGCTGGAAATCAGATTGCCGTCGACCACGACCTCTTCGTCGACGACATTGGCGCCACCGTTGCGCAGATCGGTGCGGATACTGGGGTACGACGTCAGCGTCCGACCCACTGCCACACCGGCTTCCACCAAAGTCCACGGACCGTGGCAGATGGCGGCCACCGGCTTCCCGGACGAGACGAAATCGCGGACGAAAGACACGGCGGCGTCGTCCATGCGCAATTTGTCCGGGTTGACGGTGCCGCCGGGCAACACCAAACCGTCGAATTCGTCCACTGACGCCTCGGATACCGTGCGATCGACGGCGAAGGTTCCAGCCGGTTCCAGATCGTGGTTGCGTGCCTGGATTTCGCCATCCTTCAGGGACACCAACTGGACCTGGGCGCCAGCCTCCTGCAGCGCCGCACGCGGCTGTTCGAGCTCCACCTTTTCCACGCCGTCGGCCGCCAAGATCGCAATCTTCTTGCCTTGCAATTCGTTTGACATCGTAGTTTTCCTTTCTGCGATTGCCGATTTCGTTCGGCTCAAAGAGCTTGTAGCGGTGGAGCGCCTGGTCTGGTCCCGTTGCCGGTGGTTCTCAAGGCCGTATACAGGTCTAGCCCGGCGATACCGGACAGGAGGGCGGCTGAGATGGTGCCCTGACGGCGTCGGCCCGGCCCGCGGGCGGCCACGCCCGCGATCAACAGCGCCATGTCCAAGACGTCTCCGGCCACCCGCGTCCACACCAGCTTGGCCGGCCCGCCCAGCAGCGCCGCGCCATGGCCGCATTCGCGTACCCCGAGCGCCCGGATCACCCACCGCGACCGGCTGGTGTCATCCACGCCCGCAATTGCGGCGACCTTGCCCGGGGCGATCAGCTCGCTCACACCAAGTCCGAAACTGGCACCACTGAGGGCCTTGACGAGTGCGTTCGTGGTGGCATCGGTCTGACCGCCCATCGTTCACTCCCCCTGCTTGCCGGAATACGGACATTTGCACCACCGGCGCGCAACAATTGACGCGCGTTGACTCGCTTGCGCACGACTGCGACGCGAATACCCGGGCGGGAGGCGGTCAAACCCCCGATCAGTTTGATGCGTCGCGCAGTGCCGCCAGCAAAGGCTCGGCCGCTTCGGCAAGGAACCTTTCCTGAGCGTCTCCGCCGATCTGAACGAGCGCGATGTCAGTGAACCCGGCCTCCCAGTAGGGCCGCACCCCCTCGACGATCGCATCGAGGTCAGGGCCGCAGGGAATGGTCTCGGCGACGTCTTCGGGGCGCACGTACTGGGTCGCCCCGGCGAAGCCGGCCGGCGTCGGTAGGTCGGCGTTGACCTTCCACCCGCCGGCAAACCAGCGGAACTGGTCGTGCGCACGTTTCACCGCCGTATCGCGGTCGCGATCCCACGACACCGGGATCTGGCCGACCACCCGCCCGCCGCCGGCGAGGTTTGCGGCCTGACGTGCACCGTGCCAGGCGTCGACCAGTTCCTTCTCGGGCTCCACCGCGATCAGGTGATCGGCCAGCTTGGCGAATTTGTCGACCGCCTTGGTGCCCCCGACGGCAACCCCGATGCCGACCGGAACGTCAGGCACGTCCCACAACCGGGCCGAATCGACCTGGAAATAGTCACCGCTGAAGTCCACCAGCTGCCCGCCGAACAACTCCCGGATGATCTTGATGGCCTCGCGCAGCATGTCGTGCCGGCGCGTGACGGTCGGCCAGCCCTTGCCGACGACGTGTTCGTTCAAATTTTCGCCGCTGCCCAGCCCCAACGTGAACCGGCCGTCAGACAAGATCTGCACGGTGGCCGCCTGCTGGGCGACGATAGCGGGGTGATACCGCATGATCGGACACGTCACATAGGTATAGAGATCGACCCGCTCGGTGGCCTGTGCGACCGCCCCCAGCACCGCCCAGGCGTTCGGCGCGTGTCCTTGCGAGGTGAGCCACGGCGAAAAGTGGTCACTACACACGTGAAAGTCGAAGCCGCGCTCTTCAGCCGAAACGGCGTATCGCACAAGGTCTTTGGGTCCACTCTGCTCGGTCATCAAAGTGTAGCCAAATTTGGTCATGCATAACGGAGTACCCGGCTGCACGTGGCGCAAACGGCGCTCGGGTGCTGCGCGGCTTCTTGCCTGCTCAGTCCGCGGTGGTGATGGAGTCCCCGGTGATGCCGGCCGCCCGCCGGGCGGCGAGCCTGCGCTTCTGCGGCTCGATCGTGTAGCGGGGGTCGCCGGTCGATTCCTTGCCCGCCTCGAAGAATCCGAACCTCAGCATCGCCGACGCGGTCAGCAAAGCCAGGCCGGACAAGGCGGCGACACCGCGGTGCCGGCCGCCCAGCAGAGCACCCAAACCGCCTGCGGCGGCGAGCCATTCGCTGGCCGTCAGCAGCCGGCCGGGCGTGCCGTGGTGCAGCGGTTCCCTGGTCACCGGATCCATCCGGTACTCGGTGAACCTGGCGGAGATCAGGTCAGCGACCGCCCCGATGACGGCCAGCTTGCGGGCGGGCCCGGCCTCGCTGACGGGGGTGGTGATCATCGCCAATCCCGACGCGGCCAGGCTCGCCGAGCTGACGAACACGAACGGCAGGTCCCGATACGCAGCGTTCCAGGTCGGGGTCGCGGTGTCGGTGAGCAGCACCGCGGTGTAGACGGCGAGCGGTGCCGCGAAGACGGCGGCCTCCAATCCGGCGGGCCCCTCCGCGGCACGCAGCACGGGCCGCAACGGGCCCAACGGGATTCGTTCCCCGGTCATCCGGTCGACCTCGGCGGCCGCGGCGACTCCGATGCCGGCGGAAAACAGGCTGAGAATCCACGAGCCGATGCTCATCGGCGAGGTCAGCTTGACCGTCCGCAGCATGTTGACGAAGCGCTCGGGCCGGCCCAGGTCCTTCACCAGGGCAACCGCCCCTAGGGCCACCGCGATCAGAGCTGACAGCCTCGTATTGCGGCGCAACGTCTTTCGCCCGGTGAGCTGGGCGCCGGCCGCCAGCAACCCGGAGCCACCGGCGACGCCCCCCAAGAACAGGTACGCCGCCGACTTCGTGTCCCCACGGCGCGGGCTTGACCACCGGACGCCCGTAATACGAGGTGAACTCGGCGTCGGGCACCATCGGCATCTCGCGTGAGCCGTCCGCGCCGCCGCGCCTGCCCGCCCGTTTGCCTTTGCGGCGCCTGCCACCGGCGGGTTCCGGCGGACGAAAGCTGTCGAATTCCGAGGTGCTCATCGGCTCTTCCAGAACGCCCATGCGACCGCGCCGACCATGCCGGCCGCGGCCATCCCGGCGCGCTTGAACATCGTCGGCAGGTCGGCCGTGCACACCCGCGGGTCAGGCGGCAGCCCGTAGACCTCCGGCTCGTCGAGCAACAAGAACACCGATCCAATGCCGCCGACACCGTCGTTCTCATTGGCGCCGTAAAGCCTTGCCTCGGTGCGCCCCTCGGCATGAAGCTGCGCGACCCGCTCGCGCGCCTGGTCCACCAGGTCGTCGTGATTGCCGAACTTGATGGACGTGGTCGGGCAGGTCTGGGCGCACGCCGGCACCTGGTCCTCGAGCAAGCGGTCGTAGCAGAGCGTGCACTTCTGTGCCACGCCAGTGACGAACTCCTCTTTCGGCCGGCCCGGACGTTCCACGGGCGTCGCGTATGTGCCGTCACTGCGGCGTTCGACCACACCGAACGGGCAGCCCGCAACGCACGTTCCGCAGCCGTTGCAGACGTCGTGCTGCACCACCACCGTGCCGAACTCGGTGCGGAACAACGCGCCCGTCGGGCAGACGTCCAGGCAGCCGGCGTGCGTGCAATGCTTGCACACGTCCGACGACATCAGCCAGCGGAATTCCGGAGTGTGCATGGGCTGCGAAACAGGTTCGCTGTCAACGGTTCTCGAGGATCCGGGCAGCGCCGGCATACCCAGATTGATCAGCGCGCGGCCGGATTCGCGTGCCTCTTCGATGCGTTCGCGGCCCTGCTCGATGAAGGCCACATGCCGCCAGGTGCTGGCGCCCAGCGCGCCGGTGTTGTCGTACGACGAACCCAGCAGCTCGAGGTTGCCGTCACGGGGGTTGCGGTTCCATTCCTTGCAGGCCACCTCGCAGGCCTTGCAGCCGATGCAGATCGAGGTGTCGGTGAAGAATCCCTTGCGCGGCTTGGGATCCACCCAGCCTGCGTCGGCTCGTCGGATCGGTCGGTCCGCTAAGCTGACCCATCGGCTCCCCCGTTCCCAGACGCCCTCGCTGATTCGCGCGTTGCCGGTCTCGGTGGTCGCGCCCGCGCGGGACTGATATTCGGCGATCAGGCGCAGCAATTCCTCACCCTGCGGCCGGCGCCCCGGACGGATGTCGCACGACCCGACTTTGGACTCCTGGATCTGCACGTTGGGGTCGAGCGTCACGCCGAGCAGGTCGTTGGCCGCGTCCCCGCTGACCACCGCGTCGCTGCCGACGCCCCAGTGGTACGGCAGGCCGATCTGGTGCACCGTGTGGCCGTTGATGACAAGCGGCGCAACGCGGTTCGTGACCAACACCCGGGCTTCGATCGCCGAGCGCGGCGAGACGATCGTGGCCCACCCGTAGGGCTCGAGTCCGCGTTCGGCGGCCAGCTCCGGAGACACCTCGCAGAACATCTCCGGCTGCAGCTCCGACAGGTAGGGCAGCCACCGGCTCATCCCACCGGCGGTGTGATGCTCGGTGAGCCGGTAGGTGGTGAACACGTAGGGATACACGTCGGCGCCGGGTTCGCCGGCGCTGGGCGCGCTCAGATTATCCTTGCGCGGGAACGTGATTCGCGCCGGATTCTGCTGTTGGGCGTACAACGGGTTGGCGACGGGCGACTCCTGCGGTTCGTAGTGCGTGGGCAACGGCCCGTCGACCAGACCCTTGGGGGCGAACAGCCAAGCCTTGCCGTCGGCCATCATGATGAACGGGTCATCTCCCGCGAGCGCTTCGGGCCCGCCCGCATCGGGATCGGGTTTGCTGCCCGGTGCCCTGTCGGCCACGAAATCGGGCACGTCGTAGCCGACCCACCGTTGCTCGTCGGAGTCCCACCAGACGTACCTCTTACGGTCGCTCCACGGCTTGCCGTCCGGGTCGGCGGACGCGCGGTTGTACAGGATCCGCCGGTCCGCCGGCCACGCCCAGCCCCACTCCTGCTGGCTCGGGGAGTCGCCGCCGTGCGGGACGCGGCGCGCGGCCTGGTTGATGGCGTTCGCGTAGACGCCGGTGTAGATCCAGCAACCGCTGGCAGTCGACCCGTCGGCGCGCAGCTCGGTGTACGACGACAGCGGCTTGCCGCGCGTTTGCGCCGCCGACGTAATACCCGTTGATCTCGGCCAACACCGCCTTCGCCGTCGGGTTCACCGTCCTCGTCGGTCGGGTAGTCCCACGTGAGGTCCAGCAAGGGTCGATCGCGTTCGTCGGTCGAGCCGGCCAGCCGCTGCCGGATTCGTTTGCCGAGCTCGTAGAAGAAGGCCAACTCGCTCTGGCACTGCCCGGGCGGGTTGACGGCCTTGTGCCGCCACTGCACCAGTCGCTGGGTCTGCGTGAACGATCCCGCCTTCTCCACATGGGTGGCGGCGGGCAGGAAGAACACCTCGGTCTCGATGTCCTCGGTTTTCAGTTCGCCGGACGCGATCTCCGGGCCGTCCTTCCACCAGGTGGCCGATTCGATGAGGTTGAAGTCGCGCACCACCAGCCACTTGAGATGAGCCATGCCCAGGCGCTGCATCCGGCCGTGCGCCGACCCGACCGCGGGGTTTTGGCCCAGCAGGAAGTAGCCCTCGACCTCGTCGTCCAGCATCCCATGACGGTCTGATAGGTGCCGTGCGGGCCGGAGAGCCGCGGCAGGTAGTCGTAGGCCCAGTCGTTGTCCTTGGTGGCCGCATCCCCCCACCAGGCCTTGAGCAAGCTGATGGTGTAGGCGTCCGCGTTGGCCCAGATAGCCCTTCTGTTTCTTCGACCTGACGGCGTCCAGATAGTCGGCCAGGGTGTCGTGCATCCCGGCCTTCGGCATCGGCAGGTAGCCGGGGAGCAGGTTGAACAGCGTGGGGATGTCCGTGGAGCCCTGAATGGTGGCGTGGCCGCGCAATGCCATGATGCCGCTGCCGGGTCGGCCCACGTTGCCGAGCAGGAGTTGCAAAATGTCTGCGCTGCGGATGAATTGGGCCCCCAGCGTGTGCTGCGTCCACCCGACGGCGTACGCGAAGCAGGTGGTGCGTTCGCGCCCGGAGTTCTCCACGATGGAGCGGGCGAGGTAGTCGAAGTCCGCGCGGGTGATGCCACAGACGTCGGTGACCATCTCCGGGGTGTAGCGGGCGAAGTGGCGCTTGACGATCTGGAAAACGGTGCGCGGGTGCTGCAGGGTTTCGTCGCGCTTCACCCGGGCGTTCGCGAGCGGGGGACCGCCGCTGCCGTGCTCGTGACCCGCCCCGCTCTGCGCCGCCGTGGCGCCGTGCGTGTGGCCGCCGCCGGGGGACTCGACCTGACCATTGCCCTCCTCCTCGTACGCCCACGTCGACGTATCGTACTGCCCGGTTTCGGGATCGAAGCCGGAGAACAGGCCATTCAGATCCTCGGTGTCCCTGAACTTCTCGTTGATGATGGTGGCGGCGTTGGTGTACGCGATGACGTACTCCCTGAACCACAGATCGTTGCTGAGAACGTGGTTGATGAGCGCACCGATCAGGACTATGTCGGAACCGGCCCGGATCGGGATGTGCCGATCCGACACCGCCGAGGTGCGGGTGAAGCGCGGGTCGACGTGGATCACCCGCGCACCCCGCGCCCGGGCCTCCTCGACCCACTGGAATCCCACCGGGTGGCACTCGGCCATGTTGGAGCCCTGGATGACGATGCAGTCGGCGTTGGCCATGTCTTGCAGTGTTTGGGTGGCGCCGCCGCGCCCGAAGGTGGCTCCCAGACCGGGAACCGTGGCGGAGTGTCAAATACGGGCTTGGTTCTCGATCTGAATGGCACCCGCGGCGGTGAAGAGCTTCTTGATGAGGTAGTTCTCTTCGTTGTCCAGGGTCGCGCCGCCGAGGGAGGCGATCCCCATGGTGCGGCGCAGCAGATTGCCCTTCTTGTCGATGTCCTGCCAGGCGTTGCGGCGGGACTCGATGAAGCGGTCGGCGATCATGTCGATCGCGGTGTCCAGCTCGAGGGGCTGCCATTCGGTCGCCCGGGGCGGGCGGTAGAGAACCTGCAGTTGCCGCCCGGGCGAATTCACCAGCTGCTCGCTGGCAGAACCCTTGGGGCACAACCGTCCTCGCGAGATCGGCGAATCGGGATCGCCCTCGATCGCGACGACCCTTTCGTCCTTGACGTACACCCGCTGCCCGCAGCCGACGGCGCAGTACGGGACACACGCTCTGCACGACGCGGTCGGCTGTGGTGGTGCGCGGCGTCAGCGCGCGGGTGTGTTTGGAGGTCACCGCCGGGCCGCGGCCGAGCTTGTCGGTCGAGCGCAACTGGCGCAGGACGGGCCACTGAAGAAAAATCTTCCGCATGGGCATGACCTTTACCCTAGTGCGTCGCAACGAAACGTTGCCCGGTCAGCGCACGACGATGGTGTGCTCGCCGCGCGGCACCAGTTCACCGATGACCGGCGCGCCCGGGATCTCCCCGGCGATCAGCAGCCCGCCGGAGGTTTGCGCGTCAGCGAGCAACAGGGCGTCGTCCTGGCTCACCGCGGACAGGTCGACGTGCGGTGCCACCCAGTCGAGGTTTCGCCGGGTGCCACCGCTGAGATAACCGGCGGCCAGCGCCGCACGCGCGCCGTCCAGGTAGGGCACCGCGGCCGAGTCGATCACCGCCGTCACGCCGCTGGCCCGCGCCAGCTTGTGCAGATGCCCCAGCAGCCCGAAACCGGTTACGTCCGTTGCGCATTCGACGCCCGCCGCCAACGCCGCGGCGGCCGCTTCGGCGTTGAGCGTGGTCATCAAGGCGATCGCCTCTTCGAACCGCTCTCCGGTGGCCTTGTGCCTGTTGTTCAGTACCCCGACGCCGAGCGGTTTGGTCAGCGACAGCGCCGTTCCCGGCTTGCCGGAGTCGTTGCGCAGCAAGCGATTCGGGTCAGCTAGTCCGGTGACGGCCAGTCCGTACTTCGGTTCGGGGTCATCGACGCTGTGACCGCCGGCCAGGTGACAACCGGCCAGGGCGCACACGTCGAATCCGCCGCGAAGCGTCTCTGCGGCCAACTCGAACGGCAGCACCTCGCGCGGCCAGCCCAGCAGGTTCACCGCGACCACCGGGCGCCCGCCCATCGCGTAGACGTCCGACAGAGCGTTGGTGGCCGCGATGCGGCCCCAGTCGTAAGCGTCGTCGACCACCGGGGTGAAGAAGTCCGTCGTCGCGATCAGTGCCATGCCGTCCTGGATGCGGACCACCGCCGCGTCATCGCCGTGGTCCAGGCCAACCAGCAGGTCCCCGACCGGGTCGCGGGGCGGGGTCGATCCCAGCCCGCGTACCACGTCCTCCAGCTCACCGGGTGGAATCTTGCAGGCGCAGCCGCCACCGTGGGCGTATTGGGTCAATCGGTACGTCACGGCGTCCATGGTGCCCGCGCGCCGAAGGCTGCGACAATTGACGCCATGGCTCAGGGAGGCGTGTCCGGTCTGGTGACCGGCGCGGTCTTCAAAACCGTCGAACGGCAGTCGCTGTCGTTGGCGGGTTCAATTCCCGTCCGCCTCCGCCATGTTCTTTCGGGCCCGACGTGAGCGACCCACGCCGCCGGGTGCCCGGCACCGACACACTGCTCGCCGATCCGCGGTTGGTCGCGGCGCAGCGGGTGTTGGGCCGCGCCTTGGTGAAGTCGGTGATCAGCGCGGCCCAGCAGCGGGCGCGGGCCGGGGAGATCGCACCCGATCAGGTCGCCGAGCACGCCGTCGCCGCGCTTCCCGCAACCGCCTCGAGCCTGCGGCCGGTCATCAACGCCACCGGCGTGGTGGTGCACACCAATCTGGGCCGTGCCCCGCTGTCGCAAGCCGCGCTGGATGCCGTGGTCGCCGCCGGCGGGGCCACCGACGTCGAGTTCGACCTGGCGACGGGCCGGCGCGCGCGACGCGGTCGGGGTGCGCTCGCCGCGCTGGCGGGTGCGGTCCCGACCGCCGGCGGCGTGCACGTCGTCAACAACAACGCGGCCGCGCTGCTGCTGACCGCCATGACACTGGCCCCCGACAAGGAAATCGTGCTCAGCCGCGGCGAACTGGTGGAGATCGGTGATGGGTTCCGCATCCCCGAACTATTGGAATCCACCGGATCGCTCCTGCGGGAAGTCGGCACCACCAACCGCACCAGCCTGCGCGACTACACCGAGGCGCTCGGACCGCAGGCCGGCTTCGTGCTGAAGGTGCACCCGTCCAACTTCCACGTCAGCGGGTTCACCTCGGCCGTCGACGTCGCTGAGCTGGCGCCGGTTCTGCGCAAGCTCGACGTGCCGCTGGTCGTCGACATCGGCTCCGGCCTGTTGTCGCCGCACCCGGTGCTGCCCGACGAGCCGGACGCTACGTCGATGCTGGCCGACGGCGCCGATCTGGTCACCGCCAGCGGGGACAAACTGCTCGGCGGGCCGCAGGCCGGGCTGCTCTTCGGCCGTTCCGAGCTCATCGAGCGGATCCGGCGTCACCCGGCGGCGCGGGCCTTGCGGGTCGACAAGCTGACGCTGGCCGCGCTGGAAGCGACCCTGCTGGGGCCGCCCACGCCCGTGGCCCAGGCGCTTGCCGCAGACGTCAACCGGCTGCGGGCCCGGGCCGAGGCGCTGGCCGCCGGGCTGCCCGGGGCCGCGGCGGTGGACTGCGTCGCGGCGGTCGGCGGCGGCGGGGCACCCGGCGTCGAATTGCCCAGTGCCGCGGTGAGCCTGCCCGAGTACTACGCCGCCGCGCTGCGGCTCGGCAGCCCGCCGGTCGTCGGCCGGCTGGAAGGCGGCCGGTGCCTGCTGGACCTGTGCACGGTGGCGCCCGAGGACGACGAGGTGTTGGCCGCGGCGGTGCGGGCGTGTTCGTCCTAGCCACCGCGGGCCACGTCGATCACGGCAAATCGACTCTGCTGCAACGACTTACCGGCATGTGGCCGGATCGGTGGGCCGAAGAGCAGCGCCGCGGCCTGACCATCGATCTGGGCTTTGCGTGGACCGAGCTCGGCGGACGTCAGCTCGCATTCGTCGACGTACCGGGGCACGAGCGGTTCGTGGCCAACATGCTGGCCGGCGTGGGGCCGGTCCCCGCGGTGATGTTCGTCGTCGCCGCCACCGAGGGCTGGATGCCGCAGTCGGAGGAACATCTCGCGGCGCTCGACGCGCTAGGGGTCCGGCACGGACTGCTGGTGATCAGCAAGGCCGACCTCACCGATCCGGGGTCGGCCGTCGCGCAGGCGTCGGAAAGGCTTGCCACGACGTCACTTGCCGGCGCTCCCGTCGCGATCGGCACCGACCTCGATCGGGTGCGCGCCGAACTGGTGACGCTGACCGACCGGCTGCCCGCGCCGGACCCCGGGGCCGACGTGCGCCTGTGGATCGACCGCAGTTTCACCGTCCGTGGCGCGGGCACCGTGGTCACCGGCACCCTGGCCGCCGGCACGGTTCGGGTTGGCGACGAACTCGAACACGCCGGGCGTCGCCTCACCGTCCGCGGGCTGCAAGCGTTGGGCCACAACCATTCCGAGGTCGGCGCGGTCGCCCGCATTGCGCTGAATCTGCGGGGCGTAGACCGGCATGACATCGGCCGCGGGGACACCGTTCGCACGCCGGGGGCATGGCTGGACACCGCGGAGATCGACGTCGCCCTGCGATCGGCGGGCACGCTGCACCGCCAGCTCGTGCTGCACATCGGGTCGGCGGCCGTCCCGGTGCAGGTTCGTGCTCTGGGGCCCGCCGCCGCGCGGCTGCGACTGGCCAGGCCGCTGCCGTTGCGGGTCAAAGACATCGGGTTGCTCCGCGACCCCGGCCGGCACCGGATCGCGGCGGGCATCGAGGTGCTCGATGTCCGCCCACCCGGGCTGCGGCGGCGCGGTGCGGCGCGGCTTCGCGCCGCCGAACTGGCCACCGGTCAGGTCCGCGCGCCCGATTTCGCGCGGGCAGCCGACCTGAGCGCCATGGGTCTGCCGGAGCGCGGACAGCGGGTGGGCGACTGGGTGGTGGATCCGCAGTGGTGGTCGGCGCGGCGCGAGGACGCGACGGCGGCGGTGCGGCGCTGGGCGGGCGATCACGACATCGCGGCGGGGATGCCGATGGAGACGTTGCGGCAGCACGTGGGGCTGCCCGCGACCGAACTCGTGCCGAAGTTGCTGGACGGCACGGGTCTCGAGGTAGCCGACGGGCTGGTCCGTCCGCCCGGCGCGGGGTTGCCGGCCCGCGTCGACAAGGCTGTGCGCGCGGTCGAGGAGTGGCTGATCGCCGAGCCGTTCCGGGCGCCGGAGGCCGACGAGCTCGCCGAGCTGAAGCTGGGTCCCCGCGAGCTGGCCGCGGCGATGCGAGCCGGCCGGCTGACTCGCATCGCCGAGGGGGTGGTGCTGGGGCCCGACGCGCTCGACCGCGCCGCCGGGGTGCTGGCGACCCTGCCGCAGCCGTTCACCGTCAGCGAGGCGCGCCGGGCGCTGCGCACCAGCCGACGGGTGGCGGTGCCGTTGCTGGAACAGCTCGATGCCCGGCGCGTGACGCGCCGGGGCGATGACGGAACCCGAGTTCTGATCTGACCTGGGTGGCTACAGCCGCTCTTTGACGGCGGCCGAGAGGCGGGCGCCATCGGCCTTGCCCGCGGCGATCGCGGTGGCGGCCTTCATCACCATGCCCATCTGCTTCATCCCCGGCCGCTCCCCGATTTCCTCGGCGACCTGCGCGATCGCGGTATCGGCGACGTCGGCCACCTCGGCTTCGGTGAGCGGGGTGGGCAGGTACTCGTCGATGATCCGGCCCTCGGCGTGCTCGTTGGCCGCGAGCTCTCCGCGCCCGTTCTGGGTGTAGATCTCCGCGGATTCGCTCCGCTTGCGCGATTCTTTGGCCAGCACCTTGATGATTTCCTCGTCGGTGAGGTCCCTGGCCTGCTTACCGGACACTTCCTCGGTTTGGATCGCAGCCAACAGCATGCGCAGCGTGGCCGTTCGCAACTTGTCCTGGGCCTTCATCGCCGCGGTCAGGTCCGTCCGGAGCCGGGATTTGAGTTCCGCCATGCCTAGGAACGCTACGCGCCGCGTGAGCGGCAACATTGTGTAATGCCCCGGCCGCCGACAGGATGGAGCCCATGACGAACGACGTGCCCGGCCGCGGGGCTGTTTTGACGGGCCGCTGCACTCGGTGAGCGCGCCGCCGCCTGGTTATCCGGCTGGTCCACCACCGGCATACGGCCCACCACCTCAATACGGTCCGCAAACGCCCTACCCGCCGCCTGATTACGGGCCGGGGGCCGGCTACCCGCCCCCGCCGGGCTACGGACCATCACCGGGCTACGGACCCTCACCGGGCTACGGCCCGCCACCTGGATACGGGCCACCATCCGGCTATGGACCGGCGCCGAATTACGGATCGCCGCCGTTCGGTGCGCCACTGGGCTACCAAGCCGTCAAACCCGGCATCATCCCGCTGCGGCCGCTGACCCTCGGCGACATCTTCAACGGCGCAGTCGGCTACGTGCGAGCCAACCCGAAAGCGACGCTGGGTCTGACCGCCATCGTGGTGGTGATCATGCAGATCGTCACCAAGGTCGCGTTCTTGGGACCGCTGGCCGCCGCCGACAGGTTCAACACCGATCAGCCCGGCGAGCTGAGCTCGGGTGTGATCGGGGCCTGGTTCGCGTCGGTGATCGGCGGCATCCTGGTCGGCTGGCTGGGCGGCATGTTGTTGTCCGGCATGCTCACGGTCATCGTCGGGCGCGCGGTGTTCGGGTCATCGATCACCATCGGCGAGACCTGGGCCAAGATCCGCGGTCGACTGCTGGCCCTGCTCGGATTGGCCCTGCTGGAAGCGGTCGTGGTGGCGGCCGTTGCCGGACTGGTCGCGGTGATAGTCGGGATGTTGGCGGCGATCGGGAATGCCGCGGCGGCCGTGGTGTTGGGGATTCCCCTGGTGCTGGTCGTCCTCGCGTTCATGGCGTACCTGTACACGGTGGTGCTGTTCGCCCCGGTGCTGATCGTGCTGGAGCGGCTGCCCGTCATGGATGCGATCGCCCGATCGTTCAGGCTGATTCGCAACGGCTTCTGGCGCGTGCTGGGTATCCGGCTGCTCACGTTCCTGGTGACGTCCGTCGTCGCCAATGCCGTCGCCGTGCCCTTCAGCATTGCCGGCCAGTTTTTCCAGGCCACCTCCTCGAGCACGGCTTTCCTGGTCAGCACCGCGGTTCTCTCGGTGGGGGCGGCTATCGGCGAGATCATCACCGCACCCTTCAACGCGGGAGTCATCGTTCTGCTGTACACCGACCGCCGAATGCGCGCCGAGGCATTCGATCTGGTGCTACAGAACGGAGCCGCCCAGGGGCCCTACTCGTCCGCGTCCACCGACAATCTCTGGCTGACGCGGTCCCTGTAAGGGGCGAAAAGGACAAGCGCAGAATGCCTTCCATCGACATCGACCGCGATGCCGCACATCACGCCGCGCAGGACGAGCTCAGCAAAGCCATCTATTCGAAGGGCTCCGCGGGGGATCACTTCGTCGACTGGCTCAACGACGTGATCTACCGGCTGCTGCAGAAAACCTCCACGATCCCCGGCGGATGGCTCACCGCGACAGTGCTTTTCATACTGCTCGCCATCGCCGTGATCGCCAGCGTATACCTTCTGCGGCGCACCATGCGCACGCGCCGCGGCGGCGACTACTCGTTGTTCGAAGCCGGCCCGCTGACCGCCGCTCAGCATCGCGCGACGGCCGAGAACTGTGCGGCCCAAGGCGATTGGGCGGCGGCGATTCGTCACCGACTCCGGGCCGTGGCCCGCCAACTCGAAGAGACCGGAGTGCTGACACCGGCACCCAGCCGGACGGCCAACGAGCTGGCACGCGATGCCGGCGCTGCGTTACCGCACCTGGCCGACGAAATGACCCAAGCGGCAACGGCTTTCAACGATGTCACGTACGGCCAGCAACCCGGCACCCCGTCCGCCTACCAGATGATCGTCGAGCTGGATGACCACCTCCGGTCCCGCTGGCAGGGCGGACCTCTAGAACCCGGCCGCCCAGCCGCACCCGAGTCATGGGCGGCGGTGCGGTGATGGCGACCATCAGCGGTGCCCGGCCCGAGACCGCGCCACGACGCTGGCAGTCCTGGCGCTGGGTGCTTATCACGCTGCTCGTGCTCGCCGTCATCGCCGGGGTCGATGCGTATCTGAGCGCGCCTCGACCCGGCGCACGCATGGACCCGGCGTCAACAGGGTCCGACGGTGCCCACGCGCTGGTGGAGTTGCTGCGCGGCGCCGGAGTCGACGTGGTCGTGGCCGACAACATCGCCGACGTCGAACAGGCGGCGCGCCCCGATGCGCTGATCCTGGTGGCTCAGAGCCAATACCTCACCGACACGGTGCTGGACAGGCTGGCCGACGTTCATTCGGACCTGCTCCTCGTGCAACCGACGACACCGACCCGCGAGGCGCTGCTGCCGGATGTCCGGATCTCCGGTGCCGACGGTTTTGACCTCGACCCGAAATGCACGCTACGCGAGGCTGTTCGCGCCGGCTCGGTCCGGTTCGGGCCGAGCAACACGTACGAGTCCAAGAGCGGCCGGGCGATGACCCGCTGTTATGACGGTGCGCTGATCCGCTTCCGCGACGGCGGCCGCGTCATCACCGCGGTCGGCAACACCGACTTCATGACGAACGGCAGCCTGCTGCAGGCCGGCAACGCCGCGCTGGCGATGAACCTCGCGGGCGACCGGCCCCGTCTCGTGTGGTATGCGCCGCACCAGGTGGAGGGCGAATCCTCGGCCAGGGCATCGCTTTTCGAGCTGATTCCGCCCAACGTGATCTGGATCGTCGGGCAACTGGCCCTGGTGGTGCTGCTGGTCGCCCTGTGGAAGGGCCGCCGGCCCGGACCGCTGGTGGCCGAGGAGCTACCGGTGGTGGTGCGCGCGTCGGAGACCGTCGAGGGACGCGGCCGGCTATACCGGTCCCGACGGGCCCGCGATCGCGCGGCCGCGGCGTTGCGGACCGCCACGCTGCAGCGGCTGTTGCCGCGGCTCGGCCTGGGCGCGGGCGCTTCGCCCGCTGCGGTGGTGACCACCGCGGCCCGGCGCATCGGATCCGATCCGGCCTTTGTCTCCTACCATCTGTTCGGTCCGCCCCCGACGACCGACAACGACCTGTTACAACTCGCCCGTGCGCTCGACGAAATCGAAAGGCAGGCCGCACACCCGTGACACAACCCTCTACCGCCCAATCCCCCACGGCTGAATCGGCACGCGAGGCGCTGCTGGCGTTGCGCGGCGAGCTCGCCAAGGCTGTCGTCGGACAGGAGGGCGTCGTCAGCGGCCTGGTGATCGCCCTGCTGTGCCGCGGCCACGTGCTGCTGGAAGGCGTTCCGGGAGTGGCGAAGACGTTACTGGTCCGGGCGCTGTCCGCGGCGCTGCAGTTGGAGTTCAAGCGGGTGCAATTCACCCCGGACCTGATGCCCGGCGACGTGACGGGTTCATTGGTGTACGACGCGCGCACCGCCGCGTTCGTCTTCCGGCCCGGTCCGGTGTTCACCAACCTGCTGTTGGCCGACGAGATCAACCGGACGCCACCCAAAACGCAGGCCGCGCTGCTCGAGGCGATGGAAGAGCGGCAGGTCAGCGTGGAGGGTGAACCGCGGCCCCTGCCCGACCCCTTCATCGTGGCGGCGACCCAGAACCCGGTCGAATACGAGGGCACCTACCAGCTGCCCGAGGCCCAGCTGGACCGCTTTCTGCTCAAGCTGAATGTGACGCTCCCGCCGCGGGACGCCGAGATCGCCATCCTGCACCGGCACGCGCACGGCTTCGATCCGCGCGATCTGTCGGCGATCAAGCCGGTAGCCGGGCCCGCGGACCTGGCGGCCGGCCGTGATGCCGTACAACACGTGCTGATCGGCGACGAGGTGCTGGGTTACATCGTCGACATCGTCGGGGCCACGCGCTCCTCCCCCGCGCTGCAACTAGGGGTTTCGCCCCGCGGGGCGACCGCCCTGCTGGCCACGGCCCGCTCGTGGTCATGGCTGTCCGGCCGCAACTACGTCACCCCCGACGACGTGAAGGCCATGGCCCGTCCGACGCTGCGGCACCGGGTGATGCTGCGGCCCGAGGCAGAACTCGAAGGGGCCACGACCGATGGTGTGCTTGACGGGATTCTGGCCTCGGTCCCGGTGCCCCGCTAGTGGTCCTGACCGGACGCACCGGGCTGGTCGCACTGATCTGCGTCCTGCCCATCGCGCTGTCTCCTCGGCCCGCAACAACTTTCGCCGTCCTGTTGATCGCACTGGCGGTGGTGGTGATCGTCGACGTCGTGCTGGCGGCCCGCACCGCCACACAGCGCTATGTGCGTTCCCCGGATCGCTCCGCCCGACTCGGGCAGCCGGTTGACTGCGGGCTGTTGATCCACAACGACGGCCCACGCCGGTTCCGAGGCCAGATCCGCGACGCTTGGCCACCCAGCGCCCAGGGACAGCCCCGCATCCACTTCGTCAACATCCCCGCCGGGCAAGACCAGCACGTCACGACCCGGCTTCAACCGGTCCGCCGCGGCGACCAGAGGGCGACGGTGGTGACCGCCCGATCGATCGGTCCGCTGGGCTTGGCGGGACGGCAAGGTTCGCGACCGGTACCGGGGCGGTTGCGGGTGCTGCCCCCATTTCTGGCCCGCAAGCACCTGCCGTCGCGGCTCGCCAAGCTACGGGAGATCGACGGCATGTTGCCTACGCTCGTGCGCGGGCAGGGCACCGAATTCGATTCGCTGCGAGAGTATGTCGTCGGTGACGACGTGCGCTCGATCGACTGGCGCGCCACCGCGCGCCGTGCCGATGTGGTGGTGCGGACCTGGCGGCCCGAACGCGACCGCCGGGTGGTGATCGTGCTCGACACGGGTCGTACGGCGGCGGGGCGGGTCGGTGTCGATCCGACTTCGTCCGATCCCGCGGGCTGGCCGCGGCTGGATTGGTCGATGGACGCCGCGCTGCTGCTGGCCGCCCTTGCATCGCGGGCCGGGGATCGTGTCGACTTCCTTGCCCACGACCGCGTCAGCCGGGCCGGTGTGTTCGGCGCGTCGCGCACCGAACTGCTTGCCCAGCTCGTCGACGCGATGGCGCCCCTACAACCCACGCTTGTCGAATCCGACTGGCGTGCATTGGTTTCCGCCATCGCAGTGCGGGCCCGCCGCCGTTCCCTGGTAGTGTTGCTCACCGATCTCAATGCTGCCGCCCTCGATGAGGGCCTGCTGCCCGTGCTGCCGCAGCTGTCGGCCAAACACCAGCTGCTGCTGGCCGCGGTCTCCGACCCCCGCGTCGACCAAATGGCCGCGGGGCGTTCGGATGTCGCGTCGATCTACGACGCGGCGGCCGCCGAACGATCCCGCAATGACCGCGCCGCGATCGCCACACGGCTGCGCCGCAGCGGGGTGGAAGTCGTCGACGCCCCGCCCGCCGAACTGGCACCGGCCCTCGCCGATCACTACCTGGCGATGAAAGCGGCCGGGCGGCTTTAGCGCGGTGACGATGCGCGCCGCCCAGCGGCGTGAGGAGGAACCGGGCAATCGGGCTTTAGCGCGGTGACGATGCGCGCCGCCCAGCGGCGTGAGGAGGAACCGGGCAATCGGGCTTTAGCGCGGCGACGATGCGGCGGAGGCGGACGCTCAGCGAGTCGGAACGATGTCCGGAGCGTCTTGGATATCACCGCTTTCCCCGGCCTTCACCGCGCGGCGGCCGAAGTAGACGATGTAGGACAAGAAGGCCACCTCGGCGAGGACACCGATGCCCACGCGCACGAACGTCGGCAATGGCGACGGCGTCACCAGCGCTTCGATCAAACCGGAGATCAGCAGCACGGCAACCAGGCCCACGGCGACGGAGACGACCGCACGTCCTTGCTCGGCGAGCACCTGTCCCCGGGGCCGATCTCCGGGTGCGATAACTGACCACCCCAGCCGCATTCCCGTTGCGCCCGAAAGGAATACCGCCGTGAGCTCCAGCAGGCCGTGCGGGGCAAGCAGACCCAGCAGCAGGCCGCCCTTGCCGGCCGGAAACATCAGGCCGGCGATGACGCCCAGATTGGCGGCGTTCTGGAACAGCACAAAGGGAATTGGCAGTCCCAGCACCACCGACAACGCGATGCATTGAGCGGAAACCCAGGAGTTGTTCACCCAGATCTGCAACGCGAAGGCGGCAGCGGGATGTTCGCTGTAATAGGACTCGACATCGTGGTTGACCAATTGCTGGATGTCGCTGGGTGTTCCGATCGCGGACTGCACGTCCGGGCTGTCGGCGACCCATAGCGCGACGATGACGACGACGGCGAAGAACGCCGCCGCGGTGGCCAGCCACCACCGCCAGGTGCGGTAGGCCACGACCGGAAAAGATACCGTCCAGAACCGGGCGAACGCACTGGTCACAGGAGCATGGGCGCCGGTGACCGCGGAACGGGCCCGCGCGACCAGGCTCGAGAGCCGGCCGATCAACATGGAGTCCGAAGATGCCGACCGCAGCATCGACAGGTGCGTGGAGACCCGCTGGTAGAGCTCGACGAGTTCGTCGATTTCCGCACCGGACAACGACCGCCGCCGCCCGATCAATCGGTCGAGGCGATCCCAGGCAGGGCGATGGGCCAGCACGAAGGCGTCGACATCCACCCTCGGCAGCCTAATCGCACGGAAGGCACGACTCGGTGCGGCCGGGCACATGCGTCCAACCTGTACCGTTCGAAGTTATGTCGGAGGTGGTGACCGGGGATGCTGTGGTGCTCGATGTACAGATTGCCCAGCTGCCGGTGCGGACGTTGAGCGCGCTGATCGACATCGCGGTCATGGCCATCGGTTACCTGCTCGGCCTGATGTTGTGGGCGGCTACCCTGACTCAATTCGATACCGCACTGAGTAACGCGATCCTGTTGATCTTCACGGTGCTGGTGGTCGTGGGCTATCCCTTGATCCTCGAAACGTCAACGCGGGGACGCTCGGTGGGCAAGATCGCGATGGGGCTGCGGGTAGTGTCCGACGACGGCGGCCCAGAACGCTTCCGCCAGGCCCTGTTTCGAGCTCTGGCGGCACTGGTGGAGATCTGGATGCTGTTCGGGAGCCCGGCCGTTATCTGCAGCATCTTGTCCCCGAAGGCCAAGCGGATCGGCGACATCTTCGCCGGCACCGTGGTGGTCAACGAACGCGGACCCCGACTCGGGCCACCGCCGACGATGCCGCCGTCACTGGCATGGTGGGCCTCATCGCTACAGCTGTCGGGTCTATCCGCCGCCCAGGCCGAGGTTGCGCGCCAATTTCTTTCGAGGGCAACTCAACTCGACCGGCAGCTGCGCATCCAGATGGGATACCGGATCGCCGGTGACGTGGTGGCCCGCATCGCGCCGCCGCCGCCACCCGGCGCCCCGCCGGAACTCGTACTCGCCGCGGTCCTCGCCGAGCGGCACCGCCGCGAACTGGCCCGGCTACGCCCGGCCATGCCCGCACCCGGACAGCCACCCGTCGGGCCGGGCCCCTGGCCACCGGTCGGTGTCACGTACGGCCCGCCGGGCTGGCCGACCCCGCCGCCGGGTAGGGCACCGCAGCCGCCATTTGTCGGATCCCCGGACCCGCAATCGGGTCGCCCCGGCCCGGAAGACCCCGGCGCGCCGGACGGTTTCTCACTGCCTCGCTAGCCGGCCACGCTCAACGCCATTAGGACGACGTCGGCGATCAGCAATGCCCATCCGCACAGCGGAATCGCGATGCCCCAGCGGCGTTTGGCGGTGAAGAACGAGATGATGATGACGACGACGGCGACCGCGGGCGCGCCGTAGAACGCGACGCCGAAATTGATGCCGCCGCGGCCCAGATTGAGACAGCTACGATCGCTGCAACCATCGGTACTCATCACGGCACCGAGCGCGAAAAGCATCACCAGAGCGGCGCCAGGGACCGTCGCCAGCGCCAACCCCCAATTGACCCACGGCCGGGTGTTAGGGCGCGGCGCGCCGCCGGGTCGTCCGTATGAGGGCGCGCCAGCCGTCCCGTTGCCGACCGTGAGGTGGTTGTTGGGATCCATTTCCATAGTTGGTACCCAGTCTGCCGCATACAAACCGAGCCGCGCCGGACTAGCGCGCCGATGATCCTGCGATTTCTGCAGCTCAGTGCCTCAATCACGGAGTTCGTGCGAACTGCCGTTGCATCACGTTAGGTTTCGATATATCGTGATGTTTCGACGCGCCCAATCGGAGCGCGACCCACGAACGAGAAGGAACACAATGAGCAACCCATTCACTCCCCCCGAAGGACCCTTTGCCGGCCGGCCCGGGCTCGGATTCGGCTTCGGCTCCGGCCCCGTTGACCGGCGCGCTTTGCACGAAGCACGGCGCCAGGCCCGACGAGACTTTCGCGAGCATTTACGCGAGCACGCGGGCGGCCACGACGGCCCGCTCGGTCCAGGCTTTGGCCCGGGCTTCGGTCCCGGATTCGGCCCGGGGTTCGGCCCGGGCTTCGGCTTCGGTCCCGGTGGCCGGCGCGGCGGATGGCGCCGTGGCGGCCCGGGTCGCGGCAAGCGCGGTGACGTGCGAGCGGCCATCCTGACGCTGCTGACCGAGCGGCCGATGCACGGCTACGAAATGATCCAGCGAATCGCCGAACGCAGCAACGGACTGTGGAAACCGAGCCCCGGTTCGGTGTACCCGACGCTGCAGCTGCTCGACGACGAAGGCCTGATCACCGCGAGCGAAACCGAAGGCAGCAAAAAGCTTTTCGAGCTGACCGAACAGGGCCGCGCGGCCGCCGAAAAGGTCGAGACCCCGCCGTGGGACGAGATCACCGAAGGCGCCGACCCAGGACACATGAATCTGCGGGCGGCCGTAGGCCAGTTGTTCGGCGCGGCTGGGCAGTCCGCCCACGCCGCGTCCGCCGAGCAGCAGCAGCGCATCGTCGACATCCTCAACAATGCGCGCCGTGAGATCTACGGCATTCTCGGCGAAGACTGAGCGCCTCCCGCGGGCCCTGGATCGGTCATGTCACGTCAACCCAATCCAGGGTCCGCTTCACGGCCTTGCGCCAGCCGTCGTATCCGGCGGCGCGCTGTTCGTCGCTCCAGGCCGCCGCCCACCGCTTCCCCTCTTGCCAATTGGCCCGCAGGTCGGAGGCATCGGCCCAAAACCCCACCGCCAGACCGGCCGCGTAGGCGGCGCCCAGTGCGGTCGTCTCGGCGACCACCGGCCGCACCACGTCCACGCCCAGCACATCGGCCTGAATCTGCATGCACAGGTCGTTGCCGGTGATGCCGCCGTCGACCTTCAAGACCTCGAGCCGCACACCGGAATCCGCCGCCATGGCGTCCACCACATCGCGACTCTGATAGCAGATCGCCTCCAGCGTGGCGCGCGCCAGATGCGCGTTGGTGTTGAACCGTGACAGCCCGACGATCGCACCGCGCGCATCGGATCGCCAGTAGGGCGCGAACAACCCGGAAAACGCGGGAACGAAATAGACTCCGCCGTTGTCGTCGACCTGGCGCGCCAGCGATTCGCTTTGGGCGGCGCCGCTGATGATGCCCAGCTGATCGCGCAGCCATTGCACGGCCGCCCCGGTCACCGCGATCGAACCCTCAAGTGCGTAAACGGGTTTGGCGTCGCCGAATTGATAGCAGACGGTGGTCAGCAGCCCGTTGTCGGACCGCACGATTGACTCACCGGTGTTGAGCAGCAGGAAATTGCCGGTGCCGTAGGTGTTCTTGGCTTCCCCCTCCGCCAGGCACACCTGGCCCACCATCGCCGCATGCTGATCGCCGAGCATCCCGGTGATCGGTATTTCGCCGCCGGCCGGACCGGTGTCGATAGTCACGCCGTAGGGCTGCGGAGACGACGACGGCCCGATCTTCGGCAGCATCGCACGCGGGATGGAAAAGAAAGACAGCAGCTCGTCGTCCCAGTCGAGGGTTTCCAGGTCCATCAGCATGGTCCGGCTGGCGTTGGTCACATCGGTGGCGTGCACACCGCCGCGCGGGCCGCCGGTCAGATTCCACAGCACCCACGCGTCCGGGGTACCGAACAACGCGTCTCCGCTTTCGGCGGCCTCGCGCACCCCGTCGACGTTTTCCAAGATCCATTGCAGCTTGGCGCCGGAAAAATAGGTGGCCGGGGGCAGGCCGGCCTTGCGGCGGATCACGTCTCCGCGACCATCGCGTTCCAGCGCCGACGCGATACGGTCGGTACGGGTGTCTTGCCAGACGATCGCGTTGTAATACGGCCGCCCAGTCTTGCGGTTCCACACCAGCGTCGTCTCGCGCTGGTTCGTGATACCCAGTGCTGCAATATTTTTCGGACTCAGGTCGGACCGGTTCAACACCGACATCAGCACGGAAGAGGTGCGCTCCCAGATCTCGACCGGGTCGTGCTCTACCCAGCCGGCCTGGGGCAGGATCTGTTCGTGCTCGAGTTGATGGCGAGCCACTTCGGCACCCTCGTGATCGAAGATCATGCAGCGGGTGCTGGTGGTGCCCTGGTCGATGGCGGCGACGAATTCGGCGAACTCGGCCAACTGCTCTCCTCCACCCGTGAGCTCGGAACACTGTTGCGGCAAAACTCCATCATGGTCTACCCGCCGGACGGGTGAGGCCACAACCGTGACTCGTGGGAGCTTGCGTTACGGGCGGTAACCCTGTTGCATCTGCGTTGTGGGCGAAGAGGTCAAGCGCACCACGTACGACAGCGCGCAACGGCGGGAATACCGGCGCAAGGTACAGCTGTGCCTGGACGCCTTCGAGACGATGCTGGCCCAGTCACGCTTCGAATCCGGGCAGCCGCTGACCGGCATGGAAATCGAGTGCAACCTCGTCGACGCCGACTACCAGCCGGCCATGTCCAATCGCCACGTGCTCGACGCCATCGGCGATCCGGCGTATCAGACCGAATTGGGCGCCTACAACATCGAATTCAACGTTCCGCCGCACGCGCTGCCCGGACACACCACGTTGGACCTCGAGGCCGAGGTGCGGGCCAGCCTGAACGAGGCCGAGACCAAGGCCGTCGCCGCCGGCGGCGCGCACATCGTCATGATCGGCATCCTGCCCACGCTGATGTCCGAACACCTCGACCATGGCTGGATGAGCGAGTCGACGCGATACGCCGCCCTGAACGAGTCGATCTTCACCGCCCGCGGCGAAGACATCCCCATCGACATCTCCGGCCCCGAGCCGCTGAGCTGGCACACGGCCACGATCGCACCCGAATCGGCCTGCACCAGCATGCAATTGCATCTGCAGCTGGCGCCGGAGACGTTCGCCGCCAACTGGAATGCGGCCCAGGTCGTGGCGGGGCCGCAGTTGGCGCTGGGCGCCAACTCGCCCTTCTTCTTCGGGCACCTGCTGTGGGCCGAGACCCGCATCGAGCTGTTCACCCAGTCCACCGACACCAGGCCCGAGGAGCTCAAAACCCAAGGCGTGCGGCCACGAGTGTGGTTCGGCGAAAAGTGGATCGACTCGGTCCTGGACCTGTATCAGGAGAACATCCGCTACTTCCCGTCGCTGCTGCCCGAGGTGTCCGACGAGGACCCGGCCGCCGAGCTGGCCGCCGGACGCATCCCGCAGCTTTCCGAACTGCGCCTGCACAACGGAACCGTGTACCGGTGGAACCGGCCGGTGTACGACGTGGCCGACGGTCGCCCCCATCTGCGACTGGAGAATCGGGTGTTGCCGGCCGGGCCGACCGTCGTCGACATGCTGGCGAACTCGGCCTTCCTCTACGGTGTGCTGCGCAGCCTGTCCGAAGCGGACAACCCGCTGTGGCACAGCATGGATTTCGGTGTGGCAGAAGCAAACTTCCTGTCGGCGGCGCGTTACGGCATCGACGCGCGGCTGCACTGGCCCGGGGTGGGCGAGGTGAGCGCACGCGACCTGGTGCTCGACACGCTGCTGCCGATCGCCGACGAGGGATTACAGCGCTGGGGCGTCGACGCCGAGGTGCGCGACCGGTTCCTCGGCGTCATCGAGGGCCGGGCCCGTGCGGGACGCAACGGTGCCAGCTGGCAGGTCTCCACCGTGCGGGCGCTGCAGGACGGCGGCATGAGCAGGCCCGCCGCGCTGGCCGAGATGCTGCGCCGGTACTGCGACCACATGCACGCCAACGAGCCGGTGCACACCTGGGAGTAGGTTGACAACCATGTCATCTGACGAAGTGATGGACTGGGACAGTGCGTATCGCGAGCAGGCCCACTTCGAGGGCCCACCGCCGTGGAATATCGGTGAGCCACAACCAGAACTGGCGGCGCTGGTTGCCGCCGGCAAGTTCCGCAGCGACGTGCTGGACGCCGGATGTGGGTTCGCCGAGCTGTCGCTGGCGCTGGCCGCTCAGGGTTACACCGTGGTCGGTGTCGACCTGACACCAACGGCCATTGCGGCGGCTACCAAGTCCGCCCAAGAGCGCGGCCTGACCACGGCCAGCTTCGTGCAGGCCGACATCACGTCGTTCTCCGGTTACGACGGACGGTTCTCCACCGTCGTCGACAGCACGTTGTTTCACTCGCTGCCTGTCGAGGGCCGCGACGGCTACCTGAACTCGGTACACCGTGCGGCCGCCCCGGGCGCCAGCTTCTTCGTCCTGGTGTTCGCCAAGGGCGCCTTCCCGGCGGAGATGCAACCCAAGCCCAACGAGGTCGACGAGGACGAGCTGCGCGCCGCGGTGAGCAAGTACTGGGAGGTCGACGAGATTCGCCCCTCGTTCATCCTGTCGAACGTTGTCCAAGTCCCTGATGCGCCCTTCGAATTCCCACCGCACGATCGCGACGAAAAGGGCCGGATCAAGATGCCGGCCTACTTGTTGACGGCGCACAAAGCCGGTTAACGCTCAAGCAGAGGTTGCCGCGGTCGCGGCGATGAGAGCTTCGGCAAAGGTCTCCAGGTCGGCGGCCGTGGTTTCCACGTGCGGCGAGATCCGCAGTACCGGTTCGGTCAGCTCCAGCGGCGCCCGCTGCACCGCGGCGAAGGTGGTCAGGATCCGTCGCTCGGCCAGCAGCCAGGCCCGCACCGCCTGCGGGTCGGCGCCGTCGTTCGCGGCCAAAGTGGTGATGGCGCTGGGTTCTTCGACCTCTTCGACCACCGTCCACCCAGCCACATCGGCCAGCACCGTGCGGCTCAGGCTGCCCAGCTCGGCCAGGCGTGCACACACGGCCGGCGGCCCATACGCCAGATGCTCGCCCAGGGCCAACGAAAACCCTACGCGGGCAGCGACATTGGCTTCGCCGAATTCCAGTTGTTCGGCCACCGTCGGCGAGCCGTCTTTCGTGGCCCACTCCGGCGCGGCCAGCCTGGGGTGCAGGCTTTCCATGAGCTCGCGGCGCACCCCGAGCATCCCCACACCACGCGGCCCGGCGATCCACTTGCGCGACGAGGAGTAGGTCACATCGGCGCCCACCGCGCAGTCCACCTGGCCCAGCGCCTGCGCAGCGTCGACGACGAGCGGCAGCCCCAATTCCCGGCAGAGTTTGGCGACCATCGAAACCGGTTGGACCACACCGCTATGGCTGGCCACGGCGGTCAGATGCACCAGATCCGGCGGATCGGTCTCCAAAGCCAGCGCCGCGTCGTCGAGCGCGACCCGGCCATCTTCCATAGTCGGCAGCAGCTGCCGGTCGAACCCGTGGGCTGCCATCAAAGCCAGGTTGGGGCCGTACTCGCCGGGCAGGCAAGCCAGTCTTCGGCGTTCCGACGGCCAGCCGCCCAGTAGCAGATCCAGAGCATTCAGCGAGCCGGTCGTGAAAACCACCTGGGCATCGGACATTCCGGTCAGCGCGGCGAACGCGGCGCGCCCGGCGTCGAGCACCGGTGTGGCCGCATCCGCCGCGACGTAGCCACCGACTTCGGACTCGTTGCGGGCGTGCCGCGCGGTGGCCTCGATCACCGCGAGGCTCTGCCGTGAACAGGCCGCGTTGTCCAGGTGCAGTCCGGCCATCGGCGGGCGGGCCGACCGCCATAGGTCGGCCAGCGCGTTGCCGGCCGTCACTTCGCGGCCAACGACAACCCGAAGTCGCCGGCCTCGTCGGTCCACCACCGGGTACGACGCAGCCCCGCGGCGGCCAATTCGCCAGTCACCTTGTCGGAGTGGAACTTGCACGACACCTCGGTGAGCATCTCCTCGCCGGCCGCGAAGTCGACGGTCAGCTCGAGCGCGCCGACCCGCACCCGCTGAATGCGGTCGGACCGCAACCACATCTCGATGCGTTCCTCCGCCGCGTTCCACCGGGCCACATGCCGGTAGGCGTCGAGGTCGAAATCGGCGTCGAGCTCCCGATTGACCACCGCCAGCACATTGCGATTGAACGCTGCCGTCACTCCGGCGGCATCGTCATAGGCGCGCACCAGCCGCTCGGTGTCCTTGACCAGGTCCGTGCCCAGCAGCAGGCTGTCGCCGGGGCGCATCTGCGCGGACAGGGCGGCGAGGAACTCCGCGCGCGGTCCCGGCGTGAGATTGCCGATCGTCGACCCCAGGAACACGAACAGCCGTCGCCCGCCTTCGGGAATCTCGGTCAGGTGTTCCTCGAAATCACCGCAGACGGCTTTGATTTCGACGCCGGCGTATTCCTCCTGGATGGCCGCGGCGGCCGTCGACAGGATGCTGGCGTCGACGTCGAACGGGACGAACCGGCGCAACGAACCCCGTCCGCGCAGCGCATCGAGCAACACGCGAGTCTTCTCCGAGGTTCCGCTGCCCAATTCCACCAGCGTGTCGGCCTCGCTGACCGATGCCACTTCGGCCGCCCGCGCGCGCAAGATCTGCGCCTCGGCGCGGGTCGGATAATACTCGGGCAACCGTGTGATCTGGTCGAACAGATCACTGCCCACGGAATCGTAGAACCACTTGGGTGGCAACGTCTTTGGTGTCCTCTGTAGACCGTCGAGCACATCACGGCGCAACGCGTGGTAAGCCGAGTCGGCGGCCAGGTGGTTCGACAGCGACAGCGTCATCAAGATCCTCTCGACTGATCCAGCGGCGTCAGCGTGACACCATCGGAGGTGACTTCGACAAGGTGGCGGTCCGGTATGTCCTCCCAGTCGGAATCGTTGTCATAGGGTTCGCTGGCCAGGACCACACCGTCGGTGCGGCGCAGGATGGACAGCGTGTCCCCCCAGGCCGTCGCCAACATGCGAGAGCCGTTGGCGGCCAGAATGTTCAGCCGGGCTCCCGCATCGGCGGCCGCGATCTCGACGATGGTCTCCCCCAGCGCATCGAGGCCGCGCTCGAATATGGCGGCCGCCAATATCGCGCTGTCGCAGATCGATTCGGCCTGCGACGTCTGCGGCAACACGGCACGATCGACGATTCCGTTGTGCGACAACAACCACTGCCCATCGGTGAACGGCGCGGTCGCGCTGACCTCGATCGGCATGCCGACCGTGGCCGAGCGCACCGCGGCCACCACGCAGTGGCTGCGCAGCGCGGGCGCGATGGAATCGAACGACACGTCCCCCCACAGCGGCGCCTGGCTGCGCCAGCGGCGCGGCACACCGCCGCCCGACGAGCCCTCCGCAGAGGTGTCGAAAAACCCGACGCCCCAACCGTCGGCGTTGAGTAGGCAATGCTTCTGGCGGCGTGGCGCATAAGACTGCACCCGCAGCCCGAACGGCGGGTCGAGCACCAGCGAAGAAACCGTGGCCTCAGTGCCCAACCATCCCAGGTGCCGGCACATCAGGCGGAATCCCTGGCGTCGCCGACGTCCCACGCCAACCGCACACCGGAGAAGATCTGGCGCCGGTACGGGTGATCCCAGTTGCGGAAGCTCGGCCGCATGATGCCCGGTTCGACGGCCCACGAGCCGCCGCGCAGCACCCGGTAGTCGCCGTCGAAGAACGGCTGCGAATAGCTTTCGTAGAGCATCGGCACGAACCCGGGCCAGGGCCGCAGCGGCGAGCTCGTCCACTCCCAGACCTCGCCGAGCATCTGCTCGGCCCCGTACGCCGAAGCGCCGGCGGGGTAGGCGCCCACGGCCGCGGGCCGCAGCGCCGCGCCGCCCAGATTGGCCAGCGCCGCGTCCGGTTTGCGCTCGCCCCAGGGATACCGGCGCCGGGTGTCGGTCGCCGGATCCCAAATACAGGCCTTCTCCCATTCCATTTCGGTGGGCAGCCGGGCACCGGCCCAGGCCGCGTAGGCCTCGGCCTCGAAATAGCTGACGTGCTGGACGGGTTCGTCGGGCGGGATGGCTTCGACGTGGCCGAATCGGGTGCGGGTCGCGCCGTCGGAGCTCCAGAACTGCGGCGCCGTCAGCCCCGCGCTCTGGCGGTGCTGCCAGCCGCGTTCCGACCACCAGCGCGGTTGGTCGTAGCCACCGTCGGCGATGAAATGCCGCCATTCGCCGTTGGTGACCGGAACCCGGCCGATCCGATACGCGGGTAAGTCGACGATGTGCGCCGGACGCTCGTTGTCCAACGAATACGGTTCGCTTGCGGCGTCCACACCGAGCACGAATTCACCGCCGGGCACCAGCACCGACGTGCCGGCCAGTTCCGCGCGACCCGGCGGAAGCGCCGACGCTCCCCGCAAAAGCGGTGCGCCGCTGCGCAAGTTCAACGCCTGCAGCATGGTCTCGTCGTGCTGGTTTTCGTGGCTGACCACCATCGCGTACACGAAGGCCGCCTCGTCGCCGGCGGGGTCGTCGGGCAGGACGTCGAGCGCGTCGAGCACGGCGGACCGCACGGTCCGGCAATATGCCCGCGCCTGATCCGGCGACAGCAGCGGCAGATCTACCCGGCTGGCGCGGGAGTGCACGAAGGCGTCGTAGAGCCCCTCGACGGCCGGCGGCAACATCCCGGGCCGCGCCGGATCACCACCCCGCAACAGCCACAGCTCCTCCTGCTGACCGATGTGGGCCAGGTCCCACACCAGCGGGCTCATCAACGGGTCGTACTGCCGGCAGAGTTCGGCGTCGTCGAACTCGACCAGACCCAACGTCCGCGCCCGCGTCCGCGCCAAATCGTCGGCGATCGCCTCTCGGCATGACGACCGCAAGCGCGGCGCAGCCGGGCGCAGCGGGTCGGAATCATCAGCAGATGACGACCGCAAGCGCGGCGCAGCCGGGCGCAGCGGGTCGGAATCATCAGCAGACGTCACAGCTCCCCTTGCGCCAATCGGCCCACCGTAGGCGCCAGGCCACGCTCGATCACCTGGTCGGCGAAATCGTCGCCGGGACAACGACCCTGCTCGACCAAGCGAACCAGCCGCTGCATCGAGTCGCCGAGTTCTGCGGGCGCTTTCGCGGCGGCGACGGCCACGCACGCGTTGGCCGCCGCGTACAGCCGCCGGTCCCGCAGCCCGACTCGGGCCGCGGTGTCCCAGGCGGTGGAAACCGGTTCGACCGCCTCGGCCGCGACGTCGGCGGCGGCCGGGTCATCGAGCAGAACCGCCAGGGTGAACGCCACCGCGGGCCACAACGCGTCCGGCACGCTGTCCAGGTAGCGGATCTCCAGCCACTGCCTGGGCCGCACCGGCGGGAACAACGTGGTCAGGTGGTATTCCAGATCGGCGACGGTGGGCCGGCGATCCGCGAGCAACACGCGGCCGTCGACCCAGTCGGCAAACGGCACCCAGTGCGTGACGGCCTCGGCTTCGGGGTTGTGCACCAGCATCACCGGGGCCTTGAGTGCATACCGGGCCCAGTCGGTGCCCGGGTCGTCGCCGCTGGCACCCAGGATGGGTCCGCAGCGCGCCGAGTCCATCTGGCCCCACACCCGCTGCCGGCTCGACACCCAGCCGGTGAATTCACCGACCAGCATCGGCGAGTTCGCCGTTATCGCGATCATGGTGGGCCCCAAGGCATGTGCCAGACGCACCCGCGCCGCCCAGCCGTCCCGCGGCCCGGCGTCCACATTGACTTGAATCGAGGCGGTGGACGTCATCATCGCCGCTCCCGCTTCCCCGGAGTCGGCTGGTCGCGAAGAACCGTTCCATGGCGCGATACCGGGCGCCCGGGTTGATGCGCCTGGGCGGCCGCAGCGGGTCGGCGCCGAGGAAGACCAGGCCCAGGCCGGCCGCAGCAAACGCCGGCTGGAGCACGGCCTGATCCCGGCGCATCGCCTCGATGGCCGGCACTACGCCGTCGGCCGGCGGCCCGGACAGTTCGACGGCGCCGCCCGGTTCCACGGTGATCCTGCTGCCCCCGGGCAGCGCGGGAAGTGCGTCGAGCACGGCGGCGATCTCGTCCCAGCTCGGCCTGCGATGCGGGTCGGCCGGGTCGTGGCAGTGCGCCTCCAGCTCCAGGCCGACACGGCCCAGCGGGGCATCCACCAGACATCCCTCGGCGATGTACTGCGCGACGGCCGCGGAGTCAGCCAGCTCGGCGATGTTGAGCTCCGAGGCAGGGTCGGCACCTGCCACCTGCGACTCCGACTGCGAAGCCGCGGCGGTGATCGGCGCGAACGTCATATCACGATCCCTTCGGGCCCGGGCACGGCCGAAACATGCACCTGCGGACCGCTTCCCTGCGCAGCTAATCGAACGATAATCGGCACTACTTCGTCTTGTGCTTCATCTATCAGATGCCCCCGACATATTCCCTTCTCCGCACTTTGGCGTGCCCGGGACGGACGGTTACCCAATCGCTCGATTATTGACCCAACGCGTTCTGCATCGCCCCAGCCAGCACATTCACCGCAGGTCCGGCGTTCCCGGATTGGCACACTTTCGCCTGCAGCAACACGTTTTCGCGCAGCCTGGTTTGATTGAAGCACCGGCGATCGGTGCCCGCTTCCTGCTTCGTCCAGTTCTCGTCGACGGGGCCGGCCGGGCCGCCGTCGAACGACCACACTTGCGTGCTGCCGTTGTCCAGGTGGAGCGCGGTCGTCTGTCCCGAACAGCCCACCGTTCGATCCACCACCCGATGAAAAGCCCGACCCGCGGCGTCGTTGGTGGCGAACACCCCGACGGCCTGTTTGACCAGATGGGTCTGGTCGGTTGCCGACGTCTGGGTGAGGGCTCCGTTGAACGACGCCAGGTCGGGATCGTTGTACACCTCGGGCAGACCGATGTCGGCCCAGTTGTTGCACTCCGGCAGGTCCACCCAGTCACCTTGCCCGGGCTGGGTGAACACCGACTCCCACCCCATGGGTCCGCCGACGATGTTGCCGACCGACCCCTTGCCCAGCACGGCGTAGTTCACCACGCCGGGCTCCGACGGGTGCGCGGCCGCGACCGGAATCGCGGCTGCGCCCGCCAGGCCAAGCCGATGGCCATCGCGGCCCCGTGCAGCTGGGCCACCTGCGTAACCCGCATGGTCATGCAGCGATCATGCCAGGCGCACCGACGAACGGTCAGCCTCCGTTGCCGCGGACGCCTTCCTCGACCTTCTTGCCGAGGTCGGGATCGACGTTGCGCCAGTACTCGAACACCCGCGACAGCACCGGCTCCTTGACGCCCTGGGAGACATGGCCAATGATGTTGTGCGCCAAGCGTTCCCTGGCCGCGTCGTCGAGGACTTCGCGGACCATGGTGCCGGCCTGCCCCCAGTCGTCGTCCTCGGCGTGCAGCGTGTACGCCGAGCGGACCATGTCGCCGTCGGCATGCCAGCGGATCTCGGCGGCGCGTGCCGGGTCGGCGTGCGGCCCACCGTAGGAGTTGGGCGCGTACACGGGGTCGGAGACGTTGTTCATCCGCATCGCGCCGTCTTTGGAGTAGCTGTTCACCTCGACTTTGGGCGTGTTGACCGGGATCTGCCGGTAGTTGGTCCCCAGCCGGGCGCGATGCGCGTCGGAGTACGAGAAGCCACGCGCCTGCAGCATCTTGTCCGGGCTCAACCCGGTGCCGGGCACGGTGTTGTTCGGCTCGAATGCCGCTTGCTCGATCTCGGCGTGGTAGTCGGTGACGTTGCGGTTCAGCGTCATCCTGCCGACGTCGATCAACGGGTAGTCGCCGTGCGGCCACACCTTGGTCAGATCGAACGGGTTGAACCGGTAGTCCTTGGCTTCCTCGTACGGCATGATCTGCATCTTCAGCGTCCAGCTCGGGTGATCCCCGCGCTCGATCGACTCGAACAGGTCGCGCTGGTGGTAGTCGCCGTCCTCGCCGGCCAACCGATCCGCGTCCTCCTGGGTCAGGAACTCGATGCCCTGATCGGTGATGAAGTGGTACTTCACCCAGAAGATCTCACCGGCGGCGTTGATCCAGCTGTAGGTGTGGCTGCTGTAGCCGTTCATGTTCCGCCACGTCTTGGGGATGCCCCGGTCACCCATCAACCAGGTCACCTGATGCGCCGACTCCGGAGAGAGGCTCCAGAAGTCCCACTGCATGTTGTGGTCACGAACGTTGCTCGCCTGCAAGCGCTTCTGGGACCGGATGAAGTGCTGGAACTTCAACGGGTCACGCATGAAGAAGACCGGGGTGTTGTTGCCGACGAGGTCGAAATTGCCTTCGCTGGTGTAGAACTTCAGCGCGAAGCCGCGCGGGTCGCGCCACGTGTCTGGGCTGCCGCGCTCGCCGGCCACGGTGGAAAACCTGGCCAGCATGTCGGTTTTCGTGCCGGGCTGGAACACCGCCGCCCTGGTGTACTGGCTGACGTCATTGGTCACCTCGAAATGACCAAACGCGCCACCTCCTTTGGCGTGCGGCTGACGCTCCGGGATGCGCTCCCGATTGAACATCGCCATCTGTTCGATCAGGTAGTGGTCCTGCAGCAGAATCGGGCCGTCTGGACCGATCGTCAGCGACTGATCGTCGCTCGGCGCAGCGATACCAGCGTCATTGGTCGTGAAACGCTCCGTCATTACGCTCTCTCCTCGTCACCGGGCTGGGGGCCGCAGTCCCGAAACCGCACAGCACATGTTGAATCCGCTTGAGCAACAAGCAATTTCAACACCACAGCCGGTGCCCGGGTGTTCCGGCCTACAGTCGAGTATTCCCCTCATCTTCATCTGGTCAAGAAAATCCGGGCAGTGTCGATCGGTTGCCCACTACGAGCTAGTACCCAATTCGGGCCTGGCTTAAGGGCGTGACTCGAGGAGCGCCGTCAAGGGCGTGGCCCGGGCGCAGCGGGAGCCGGCCCGACACCCGGAGGTTGTCCGGGGCCGCTGACACCCGGTCCGGCCGCCGGCCCACCGGGACCGCCCGGGCCGCCGGGGGGCATCGGGACGATCAAGCCGGGACCTCCGGGCCCAGACCCCCACTGGCCGTTGTTGGGTCCTGGACCACCGGGTCCGCCGTACCAGGGGCCGTAGCCGCCGCCGGGGCTGCCGTACTGCCCAGGCCCGGGTCCACCGGGTCCCCAGGGACCGTTGCCCGGCCCGGGGCCGCCGGGTTGGAACATGCCGTGGTGATGGCTGCAATGGTGCTGGTGCATCCAGATGGAGGCACCGACGAAAAATATCGACGCGAGGATGAAGACGATGCCCGCGACGATCACCACCCAGGCCGCCGCCGTATAGAGCCTGGGCGGCTTCACCCGGTTTGGAGGTGGCGGCGTGGTCGCAGCGACTGATGTCGCCGGCGTCGGCTCGGTGGTCGGCTCAACTCGTCGTTCGGGTGTCTCGCTCATGCCTTGCCATATTGCCCCGCATGTCTGGTCCCTACCAGGTCTCGGCGACAAAAATGTGGTGAATCGAAATGCGGCGGTTAGACACCGGTGACCGCAAACAACAGGTGGCCCGGCGCTCGCTTGGAGCGCCGGGCCACTGGTTGACAAGTGTTTTTCAGTTGGTCAGGACGATGATGCTCGGAACCTGTCCCAGCGCGGCGGCCGAGTGCAAGACCGACGGTGGGAGCTGGCCCGCGGCCATGCCGCTGGGACGCACGCCCGACGGAGCCGGAGCAGTGGTGGTGGCTCCCGGACCGTTCTGTCCGCCCTGTCCACCCTGACCACCCTGGCCGCCAGGTGCGCCTGGGCCGCCGAAGTTGCCGGCGCCGCCAGGACCGCGGTGGTACATCATCCCGTGGTGCTTGTGGTGGTGGCCGTGATGGCCGCCGCCACGGTGACCGAGGATGAAGCCGGTGAAGAAGATGACCGCGAGGATGAACACGATTCCGGCGACGATGGCGACCCACGCGGCGATTTGGAAGACCCGCGAGGTCCGGTAGGCCGATACCGCTTCCGCGGCGGCCGGTGCAGTTGCGGTGGAGTGCCGCACAGTGGGTGTTTCAGATGTTTCACTCATGAGACAAATGATGAAGCCGTTAACAGTAGTGGCCGCTATGCGCTACTTATGTAGCAGCTGTGAAGTAAAGCCCCCGCTCAGCGGGTGAAAATGGCTTCGCGCGCCGCGCGGGTGTGCCTTTGCCGGGGACACCGGCGCTACTCGGGCCGCAGCGGATTGACTGCGAATTGGATCACCCGGTATGGAGCCGCTACCCGCGCACGAGTGTCCCACTGGCTCACGAAGATTCGCAGCTCGTCGAGCGTCGAGCCGGGTGAGATGTAGCCGCCGTAGGGTTGCGCGAGCCGGTTGTCGTAAGGCGGCGGCAGGCTTTCCGCCGGCTCCGGCCATTCGTCGTGCTGAACCACCGTGGTGACCGGCGCGTCGCCCAGGCTCGTCGGGTCGTCGGCCACCCGGACCTCCATGTTGTCCGTGACGGCATTGAAATACGACAGCACTGCCTTGCCGTCGATCTGCCGGATGCAGATCTCGCCCACCGCGTCCGGCCACAGCGGCGTCGGCGGCTTACCCCAGCCCCCTTGCGGACCGGCCGCCCAACCCTGCCACCGCGACCGGTCGGTGAACGATTGCGGCGCCGCCCGGTAGAGAACCACCGGGTCCCTACGGGTGAAACTGTCGGCGACGATATACACCCATCCGCTGGGTGACTCCGGGGTGGGGATCGGGTCGTAGTAGCCACTGATCTGCGTCTGCGCGCCACCCTGATACGACGCGGGTCGCTTGGATCCCGGGATCGTCTGCCAGCCCGCGCGCGCCGGTTCGGCGGTCACCAGCCGGGAGGTCTGCGGCTCGAGGTTTTTGGTGGTGGTCACCATCAGGTAATTGCGCCGGTTGATCTGCACCACCCCCGCGGGTAGCTGCGAGGCACCCGGCGGCGTGGGCTCCGCCAGCAGCGGATTGTTGATGCCGGTGACCCCGGTGTAGCGGACCCCGCCGGGGTCGTCGACGGACGAGGTGTCGACGCGCAACGCGACCGGTGCGTACCAACCTCCGAATCCAACTCCCTGACCGGCGAAGCTGTCTCCGCAAACTTGAAGCAATTCGGCCGGGAACTCGACGAACTCACACAGGTCGGTCGCACCGATGCCGTAATCCCCGGTCGGGGTGCCGGTACCGGCGGTGGGACCGATCCTCAGCACCTGACCGGGCGCCAGCGGCTGCACGACCGGCTCGGGGGCCGGCGCCGCCGGGTCGGCGTGCGCAACGCTAATCCATTGCGGCAGAACCAAACACACTGCCGTCGCGGCGAACAGTGAGCACCGCGCGGCGAATCGAGTGTGGGTGGTACTCACCCGCTCGTCACCCTTGGGCGGCCAGCAGCTCGGCGATCTGGATGGTGTTCAGCGCCGCCCCCTTGCGCAGGTTGTCGCCGGAGATGAACAACGCCAGGCCGCGACCATCGGGCACTCCGGGGTCGCGCCGGATCCGGCCGACCAGGGATTCATCGACGCCGGCGGCCGCCAATGGGGTCGGCACGTCGACCACCTTGACGCCGGGCGCACCGTCGAGCAGCTCGCGGGCCCGCTTCGGTGACAACGGCCGCGCGAATTCGGCGTTGATCGACAGCGAGTGTCCGGTGAACACCGGTACCCGCACGCAAGTGCCGCTGACCGCCAGGTCGGGGATACCGAGGATCTTGCGGCTCTCGTTGCGCAGCTTCTGGTCCTCGTCTGTCTCCCCGGACTCGTCGTCCACCAGCGAGCCGGCCAACGGGATCACGTTGAAGGCGATCGGCGCCACGTAGGTCTTGGGCGCGGGGAACTGTACGGCGTCGCCGTCGTGCACCAGCTCTTCGGCGCCGTCGATGACAGCGCGGGTCTGGGTGGCCAACTCCTCGACCCCGGCGATTCCACTGCCGGATACTGCCTGATAGCTGGACACCACCAGGCGTTGCAGCCCCGCCTCCTCGTGCAGCACCTTGAGTACCGGCATGGCGGCCATCGTGGTGCAGTTCGGGTTGGCGATGATGCCCTTCGGCCGGTTGGCGGCGTCCCGGTCGAAGTTCACCTCGGACACCACCAAGGGCACGTCGGGGTCCTTGCGCCAGGCCGACGAGTTGTCGATCACCGTCACCCCGGCCGCGGCGAATCGCGGCGCCTGGACCAGCGACATCGTCTTGCCGGCGGAGAACAACGCGATGTCCAGCCCGCTCGGGTCCGCTGTCGCGGCGTCTTCGACCTCGATCTCCTGGCCGCGGAATCCCAGCTTGCGGCCCTGCGAGCGTGCCGACGCGAAAAACCGCACCGACGTGGCGGGAAAGTCCCGTTCGTCGAGCAACCTGCGCATCACCTGGCCGACCTGGCCGGTAGCGCCTACAACTCCAATGGCAACCATCTATCTGCCCGTCCCCGCATATACCGTCGCCGACTCTTCGCCGCCGAGTTCGAACGCCTCGTGCAACGCCACGACGGCCTTGTCTAGTTCTGTGTCGCGGCACAGCACCGAGATGCGGATCTCGGAGGTGGAGATCAGCTCGATGTTGACGCCCACTTCGGCCAGGGCCTCACAGAAGGTGGCGGTGACGCCCGGATGGCTGCGCATGCCCGCCCCGATCAGCGACACCTTGCCGACGTGGTCGTCGTAGAGCAGTTGGCTGAACCCGATCTCGTTCTTGAGCGCGTCGAGCTTGGCCACCGCGGTGGGGCCGCTGTCGCGTGAGCAGGTGAAGGTGATGTCGGTCTTGCCGTCCTCGACCTTGGAGACGTTCTGCAACACCATGTCGATGTTCACGTCGGCATCGGCGAGCCCCCGGAAGACGCGAGCGGCGTATCCAGGGATGTCGGGTATGCCGACGACGGTCACCTTGGCCTCGCTACGGTCGTGCGCGACTCCGGTCAGGATGGGGTCTTCCATGGCTATTTCCTTGATCGATCCGACGACGATGGTGCCCGGGTTTTCCGAATACGACGATCGGACGTGCACCGGGATGTTGTAGCGGCGCGCGTATTCCACGCAGCGCAGCATCAAAACCTTGGCGCCGCAAGCCGCCATCTCGAGCATCTCTTCGAAAGTGACCGTGTCCAGCTTGCGGGCGTTGTGCACGATCCTCGGGTCCGCACTGAAGATGCCGTCGACGTCGGTGTAGATCTCGCACACGTCGGCGCGCAGCGCCGCGGCCAGCGCCACCGCGGTGGTG
Organism: uncultured Actinomycetota bacterium; assembly: GCA_963849935.1. Taxonomy (GTDB): domain Bacteria; phylum Actinomycetota; class Actinomycetes; order Mycobacteriales; family Mycobacteriaceae; genus Mycobacterium. The sequence continues at coordinate 101,874 of CAWKJQ010000014.1, read as the reverse complement.
TCCGAACCGCCGCGGCCCAGCGTGGTCACGTCGCGGGTGTCCTGGCTGACCCCCTGGAATCCGGCCACCAGCACGATGCGCCCTTCGTCGAGGGCCGTCCGCAGTCGTCCCGGCGTGACGTCGATGATCTTGGCGTTGCCATGCGTGCCGGTGGTGATCACCCCGGCCTGGGAGCCGGTGAACGAGCGGGCCTGCGCACCCAGCGATTCGATCGCCATCGCGACCAACGCATTGGAGATCCGCTCGCCGGAGGTCAGCAGCATGTCGAGTTCGCGCGGCGGCGGCGCGGGACACACCTGGTGGGCCAGATCCATCAAGTCGTCGGTGGTGTCGCCCATCGCGGAGACGACGACGACGACGTCGTTGCCCTGCTTCTTGGTAGCGACGATGCGCTCGGCCACGCGGCGGATCCGGTCGGCGTCGGCCACCGACGATCCGCCGTACTTTTGTACGACGAGCGCCACGTTTTCCTGCCTCTCCGGCCCTGAGCATCCCAATTTCGGATATAAGTCCACAACAGAATACGTGGCACCGCATGGTGATTTACGTCGCGATACCAGGCGCCCCGCCTGCGGTATCGCTGCGATCTCGGCGCAATTTTCACCCAAGCGCTAATCGCGGTAAAGTGCAGGACGTGCAGCGGGTGCTCCTCCTCGGACGCCGCGACGGGGTCTGATCCAGACCGGCTTCCCGTCGCGGGTGTTCGCGATGCGCCGGTCTGAAGTTCCCCTTCTGATATCCCCGGAGCAATTACCGTGACTTCCAATCCCGACGCATTCCGTTCGGCACGTAACATCGTGCAGCCCGCCGGCCCGCCAGCGCCCGGGCAACCCGCATGGAACCCACAGCGCGGCTCTTCGATGCCGGTCAACCGGTACCGGTCGTTCGCCGAAGAGGTCGAGCCCATCCGGCTGCCCGACCGCAGCTGGCCGGATCAGGTCATCGCCAGCGCGCCGCTGTGGTGCGCGGTGGACCTGCGTGACGGCAACCAAGCGCTGATCGACCCGATGAGCCCGGCGCGCAAGCGCCGCATGTTCGATCTGCTGGTTCGCATGGGCTACAAGGAAATCGAAGTGGGATTCCCGTCGGCCAGCCAAACCGACTACGACTTCGTCCGCGAAATCATCACCGACGGTGCCATTCCCGACGACGTCACCATTCAGGTGCTGACCCAGTGCCGGCCGGAACTGATCGAGCGCACCTTCGAGGCGTGCCACGGTGCGCCGCAGGCCATCGTGCACTTCTACAACTCGACGTCAATCCTGCAGCGCCGCGTAGTTTTTCGCGCCGACCGCGCAGCGGTGCAGGCGATCGCGACCGAGGGCGCCCGCAAGTGCGTCGAGGAGGCCGCCAAGCACCCGGGCACGCGGTGGCGGTTCGAGTACTCGCCGGAGTCCTACACCGGCACCGAGCTGGAGTACGCCCGTGACGTATGCAACGCCGTGGGCGAAGTCATCCAGCCGACGCCCGACAATCCGATCATCTTCAACCTGCCCGCGACGGTGGAGATGGCCACCCCAAACGTCTACGCCGACTCGATCGAGTGGATGAGCCGCAACCTGGCCAACCGGGAATCGGTCATCCTGAGCCTGCATCCGCACAACGACCGCGGAACCGCCGTCGCCGCAGCGGAATTGGGCTACCAGGCCGGGGCCGACCGCATCGAGGGCTGCCTGTTCGGCAACGGCGAGCGCACCGGCAACGTGTGCCTGGTGACGTTGGGGCTGAACCTGTTCTCCCGCGGCGTGGACCCGCAGATCGACTTCTCCAACATCGATGAAATCCGCCGCACCGTGGAGTACTGCAATCAGTTGCCGGTGCACGAGCGTCACCCCTACGGCGGAGATCTCGTCTACACGGCGTTCTCCGGCAGCCACCAGGACGCCATCAACAAGGGCCTGGACCAGATGAAGGTCGACGCGGACGCCGCGGACACCGATGTCGAGGACATGCTCTGGCAGGTGCCTTATCTGCCGATCGACCCCAAGGACGTCGGACGCACGTACGAGGCGGTGATCCGGGTCAACTCGCAGTCGGGCAAGGGTGGGGTGGCCTACATCATGAAGGCGGATCACGGCCTGGCCCTGCCGCGACGGCTGCAGATCGAGTTCTCCCAGGTGGTGCAGAAGATCAGCGAAGGGGAAGGCGGCGAGGTCAGCCCGAAGGAGATGTGGGATGCCTTCTCCGAGGAGTACCTGGCTCCCGTGCTGCCGCTGGAGCGAATGAAACAGCGCGTCGACGCATCGGAGGACGACAGCGGCGACACCCGCATCACCGCGACGGTCAAGATCAACGGGGTGGAGACCGAGATCAGCGGGCACGGCAACGGCCCACTGGCCGCGTTCGTCCACGCACTGGGCGGTGTCGGCTTCGACGTCGCCGTTCTGGACTACTCCGAGCACGCGATGAGCTCGGGTGACGATGCTCAGGCCGCGGCGTATGTCGAGGCGTCGGTGTCGATCGCGAGCGCGGCGCAGCCGGGCGAAGCGGGTCGGCACCCATCGGGTTCGGTGTCGATCGCGAGCACGGCGCAGCCGGGCGAAGCGGGTCGGCACCCATCGGGTTCGGTGTCGATCGCGAGCGCGGCGCAGCCGGGCGAAGCGGGTCGGCACCCATCGGATTCGGTGGACGGTCGCACGGTGTGGGGCGTCGGGATCGCGCCGTCGATCACCTCGGCATCGCTGCGGGCGGTTGTGTCGGCGGTCAATCGCGCCGCTCGCGGGTAACGCCGTGCCGGCGGAGGAGTCTCCGCCGGCACGGGTGTGGGCTGCCGCAGCGCTACACCGCAAGCAACCGCTCAAAGAAGTCGCGGTAGTGCATCAACGCCAGGCGGAGGTCTTCGGTGGACGCCTGCTCGCCCCGCGCCCACTGCTCCTCGAGGCGCGAGCGCGCGTCGGCGAAGCCGTTCGTGAGCCGGTCAACCAGATCCGAGACCAAGACATCGGCCTTCTGCACGCAATCCTTCGGGTCGTCGACGAAGGCGGCCTGCACACCAGCCCACCGCGCACGCAAGTCCGCGAGGTCGTTATCTGCGAAAAGCCGCTGTTCCGTTGATGATTCGTCCTCCGCAGGGGCGGTCGAGCGATCCTCCGAAGCGACCCGGCTTTGGTTCGCCGTATCGTCGATCGGCCGGCGGCGGCGCACTCGTAGGCACCAACCGTTCGTCTCCCGCGGTGCGATCATCCACCCGCCCAGTGGTTTCCGCGACCGCGGGCTGGGACTCGTCGTAGGAATCAGTCAATGGACGATCATGCGTGGTCATGCGCTCGCCTCCTGTGATGCATCGTCGTTTGTTGTTGTCTCGAGCAACTTTTCGAACAGCGCCCGGTAGTGCACGAACGCCTCTCGCTGCTCCTCGGTGCTGACATCGCCCCGCAAATGAATGCCGTGCGCTGCGCGGTAGTTGTCGACAACCCCTGGATGATCCACCGAGATGTCGGCTGCCCGCCGCTCGAAATCATCGATGGGATAACCGCGTTCACGCATCACCTCGGTCACCAGCCGATCGGCGACACCGACGGCGGTTGCCGGATTATCGACGAAGCCGGTCTGCACCTGCTGCCAACGGGCGCTATAGTCCGACAGCGCCGACGGCGTCAACGGCACTATGTTCAGCTTGTTCCGTTCGCGTTCCCTGGCGGTCAATTTCTGCTCCGCCACCTTCGGATCTCCGGCAAGCGACACCAACCGCTCGTACTCGCGGCCGTAGTGCTGCTTCAGCCGGTTTGTTTTCCGGCGACTGCTCGCTACTTTCGCCGCGATGGCGAGTACTGCCACCACAATCAAGATGGAGACCGCGATCAAAATCCACTCCCAGGTGGGCATTTTGCGCTCCTCTCGTACTCATGTCGAATAGCCCAGACGCCGCCGACACAAACGGCGGTTTGTGTCGCGGCGATCAGAAGTAATGACGACGGCCGCCGACGGCCCGTCCGGTGGATCCGAGGATCGCCAGGATCACGCCGGCGATGACGAGGATGATGCCGATGGTCCACAGCACCGCGATCTTGAGCAGAAAACCTACGATCAGCGCGATGATGCCAAGGATGATCATGATGTGCCTCCCTCTGAGGTCGATGGCTGGCTATCTGATTGCGCCAGCGATGAATTCAGTCGCATCACCCTTAAGGGGGGTGGCAATACACCCCTAGGGAGGTAATCTCGCCGACATGCCGCCGCCTTCCCCTCGCGCACCGATCACGGTTGCGCTTGTCGACGACTACGACGTCGTCGTGAAGGGCGTGGCCAACATGCTGGACCCGTACCGCGAACGTGTAGTGATCGCCGAACTCGACTCCACGATGCCCGTCGTTGACGCCGTCGATATCGCTTTGTACGACTCGTTTGCCCAACCCGAATCCGACCACGAGGAGATCGGCGTTCTGGTTGCCAACCCTCGGGCCCGCCGCGTTGTGGTCTACACGTGGAACTTTCACCCCGACCTCGTCGAGAGCGCCCGGCGACATGGGGCTCACGGTTACCTCTCGAAGACCCTGCCCGCCCGCGAGCTGGTCGCCGCGCTAGAAGCCGTGCATTCCGGCGAGGTGATCGTCAGCGACATAACCGGCCGGGCGCGCAGCGCCCCCGGGCTCGACTGGCCCGGCCGCGGCGAAGGGCTCAGCGACCGCGAGGCCGAGATCCTGGCGCTGATCACGCAGGGCAAGAGCAACGCCGACGTGGCGCGGCTGACCTACCTGAGCCCGAACACCGTGAAGTCCTACATCCGAAACATCTACCGCAAGCTCGACGTCGGAAGCCGCACGCAGGCCGTGCTGTGGGGCGTGCAGCACGGGTTCACCCCCGACCACCATCGCATCGAACACTGGCGCGGCGGGCCCTGATCTGGCGCGGTCGGCACAGCCGCCGATCAGAACAGCGCCAGCTGCTGGTCCAGCGTGCTGGCGTCGGTGAATTCGTCCATGCTGGTGCCGCCGATGACGGCGCTCACGGAGTTCATGAACTGCGCGTCGGAGAGCACCGGCACCCCCAGCTGCCGGGCGAGGTAGCCCTTGCCCTGCTCCGGGGCGGGGTCGTTGCAGACCACCAGCGAGGTCTCCCGGTCGACGGTGTCGCTGTAGGCCAGCCCGGCATGCAGGATCCGCTCCACGAGTTCCTCGTGGGTGCGGCCCACCTCGGCGGCCAACGCCACCCGCATGCCCTGCACCAGGGGCCGGCCGCCGACGTAGGGGCCCGGGTTCAGATACGGGCAGGGCATCCGCGAGGCCAACACCTTCAGCGGTCGCAACTCGTCATGGGTGACCCGGCCGTTCGGCCAGCGGCGCCGGGTCACCGGATGTATGGGCAACCAGATGTCGCCTTCGCGGGCGAGCTTGAGCGCCGAGGCCAGCACGCCGGTCAGCACCAACGCGTCGTCGAAGGCGTCATGCGGCCGCTCCTGGGTGACACACCAATGCGCCGCGAGCGTCTCCAACCGCAGGTTGTCGATCCCGAGGTCCAACCGCCGTGCCAGCTCGACGGTGCACATGACGCTGTCGACGGGAAGTTCGGTCTCGGCCAGTTCGGCTTCGGCGGCAAGAAACGCGTAGTCGAACGCCACGTTGTGGGCCACCAGCGTGCGCCCGCGCAGCACTTCGGCCACGTCGCCGACGATGTCGGCGAACTGCGGCTGATCTTCGAGCATGGCGGCGGTCAGTCCGTGCACGTGGGTGGGGCCCGGGTCCACTCCGGGGTTGAGCAGGCTCACCACCGATTGCTCGACGTTGCCGTCGGCGTCGAGGCCGAGCGCGGCCACGCTGATGATCCGCGCCTGACCCGGCCGAAAGCCCGAGGTCTCGACATCGACGACGGCCCAGCCACCGTCCGGCTCGCTGGCCGGCCGACCCCAGGACACCCCGCTCATGCACTGAGGATGACACGACCAACCGACATCATCGGCGTCACGCAGCGCCGTGTCGGCCCGGAATTCGATACGGGCGACCCGCCGCGACAGACGCCGCGCTTGCGATCGCATTTAAACTTCCCGGGTGGTTACCACCCGTGCCCGCCTGGCCCTCGCCGCAGGAGCGAGCGCGCGCTGGGCGTCGCGGGTCACCGGCCGCGGGGCCGGGGCGATGATCGGCGGCCTGATCGCGATGACGCTGGACCGCTCGGTTCTCCGGCAACTCGCCTCCGGACGCCGCACCGTCATCGTCACCGGCACCAACGGCAAATCCACCACCACCCGGATGACGTCCGCGGCGCTGGCGACGCTGGGTTCGGTGGCCACCAACGCCGAGGGCGCCAACATGGACGCCGGCCTAGTCGCGGCCCTGGCCGCCAACCGCAGTGCACCGCTGGCGGCCCTGGAAGTCGACGAAATGCACGTCCCGCACGTCTCCGACGCCGTCGACCCGAGCGTCGTAGTGCTACTCAACTTGTCGCGCGACCAGCTGGACCGGGTCGGCGAAATCAACGTCATCGAACGGACCCTGCGCGCGGGCCTGGCCCGGCATCCCCAGGCGGTCGTCGTGGCGAACTGCGACGACGTGCTGATGGCGTCCGCGGCCTACGACAGCGCGAACGTGGTGTGGGTGGCCGCGGGGGGATCGTGGTCGAACGACTCGGTCAGCTGCCCCCGCAGCGGCGAGGTCATCGTCCGCGACCGCGGCCACTGGTATTCCACGGGCGCCGACTTCAAACGCCCCAGCCCGCAATGGTGGTTCGACGACAACACGCTGTACGGGCCCGACGGCCTGTCGCTGCCCATGCGGTTGGCGCTGCCGGGCGCGGTCAACCGGGGCAACGCCGCCCAGGCGGTCGCGGCCGCGGTCGCGCTGGGCGCCGATCCCGCGTCGGCGGTGGCGGCCGTCTCGGCGGTCGACGAGGTCGCAGGGCGTTATCGGACCGTCCGCGTCGGTGCGCACGAGGTGCGCATTCTGCTGGCCAAGAACCCGGCCGGCTGGCAGGAGGCGCTGTCGATGGTGGACAAGCACGCGGCCGGGGTGGTCATCTCGGTCAACGGCCAGGTGCCCGACGGGGAAGACCTGTCGTGGCTCTGGGATGTGCGGTTCGAGCACGTAGCGGAGGCCTGCAAAGGGATAGTCGTGGCCGCCGGCGAGCGCGGCACCGACCTGGCGGTGCGTCTGGGCTACGCGGGTGTCGAGCACACCTTGGTGCACGACACCGTCGCCGCGATCGCGTCGTGCCCGCCCGGGCGGGTCGAGGTCGTCGCCAACTACACCGCGTTCCTCCAGCTGCACCGAGCATTGGCGCGCCATGACTGACTCGAGGGTCCGGATCGGGCTGGTGCTGCCCGACGTGATGGGCACCTACGGCGACGGCGGCAACGCGCTGGTGCTGCGGCAGCGCCTGCGGCTACGCGGATTCTCCGCCGAGATCGTCGAGATCACGCTGGGCGACCCGGTGCCCGACTCCTTGGATCTCTACACGCTGGGCGGGGCCGAGGACTACGCGCAGCGCCTGGCCACCAGGCATCTGACGAAGTACCCGGGTCTGCAGCGCGCCGCGGAAAGGGGCGCCCCGGTGCTGGCGATCTGCGCGGCCGTGCAGGTGCTCGGGCACTGGTATGAAACGTCGGCCGGTGAGCGTGTCGACGGCGTGGGCATGCTGGACGCGACGACGTCGCCGCAACAGACACGCACCATCGGCGAGCTCGCGACCAAGCCGCTGCTGTCGGGTCTGACCGAGCGTCTCACCGGTTTCGAGAACCACCGCGGCGGCACCGTGCTGGGGCCGGCGGCATCGCCGCTGGGTGCGGTGGTCAAGGGCGCGGGCAACCGGTCGGGCGACGGCTTCGACGGCGCGGTGCAGGGTAGCGTCGTTGCGACCTATATGCACGGGCCCTGCCTGGCCCGCAATCCGGAGCTGGCCGACCTGCTGCTCAGCAAGGTGGTCGGCGAGCTGGCTCCGCTGGACCTGCCCGAGGTCCAGCAGCTGCGCCGCGAGCGGTTAGCGGCTCGCTGAGGCGAAACGGGTGGTCATAGGCGCAACCGGTTCCGGGCAGCAAAGTTCTGGGTACTGACCTGTCAATGAGCAACGGACGCAACGGCGCCGACATCGCGGGACACCGATTCTGCGATGCGCCGGGACACGCTTGGCCACTGCCATCGGCAACTTCATGGAGTGGTACGACTTCGGCGTCTACGGCTACATCGCGACAACCATCGCGCAGGTGTTTTATCCAGGCAACAGCGTCAGCGCGGTCCATCTCATCGCCACCTTCAGCACCCTGGCGGCGGCGTACGTGGTGCGTCCGCTCGGCGGATTCGTCCTCGGCCCCCTCGGCGACCGCGTCGGGCGCAAGCGGATTTTGGTGATCACGATCCTGCTGATGGCGGTGGGGACCACCATGACCGGCTTACTGCCCGGCTACAGCACCATCGGCATCTGGGCGCCGATCCTGCTGCTGGTCGCCCGCGTCTTTCAAGGCCTGTCCACCGGCGGCGAGTTCGTCGGCGCGATGACCTATCTCGTCGAGCGCGCGCCGGACCACAAACGCGGCAGAATGGTCGGGTTCCTGCCGCTGGGCAATCTGGTCGGGTTCGTGCTTGCCGGGATGCTGGTGACCGCTTTGCAGGCCTGGCTGCCAAGCCACGACATGCTGGCGTGGGGCTGGCGGATTCCGCTGTTGCTGGGCGCGCCTTTCGGCATCCTCGCCCTCTATTTGCGGCTCCGAATCGAGGAGTCACCCTTCTACAAGCAGGTGGGCAGCAACACGGATGCGCCAATTGACCGCGGCTGGCAGCAATTTCGGCGCACGGTCGTGGAGCAGTGGAGGCCGATGTTGGTCTGCGCGGCAATCGTGGTGAGCTCACAGATCCCCGACTTCATGCTCACCGGATACTTGCCGACATACCTGAAAACAGTTGTGCACGTGGGCAATACCGCGGCGCTAGTGATCATCGTGGCAACGTTGGCGATCCTGATGGCCGCCATAGTTTTCGTCGCCACGTTGTCCGACCGTATCGGCGTCAAGCCGATCATGTGGACGGGTTGCGGATTGCTCGTTCTGGCGTCGGTTCCGGCATTCTTGCTGATGCGCTTCGGCGGTATCTTGTTGATCTTCTTCGGCGTGCTGCTGGTCGGCCTGATGGAACTGTGTTTCGACAGCACCACCCCCTCGGCGCTGCCGGCGCTGTTCCCGACCCGGGTGCGCAACGGAGCGCTGGCGATCTCGTACAACATCGCGCTGTCGACCGTCGGTGGGACCACTCCGGTGATCGCTCAAGCGCTGATAACCGGCACCGGCAGCGCTATGGTGCCGGCCTACATGTTGATCTTCGCGGGGTTGGTGGGGACGATCGCCCTTCGGTTCATGCCGGAAGTCGCCGGCAGGCCGCTGCCCGGATCCGGGCCTGCAGTCGAACGCGAGACCGGCGAGCTCGCCGGCGCGTGAGGGATTGCGGGCCCAGCGTCACACCATGGCCCGGCGGCCCGCGAGCGCGCGGCCGAGCGTCAATTCGTCAGCGAACTCCAGGTCGCCACCCATCGGCAGCCCCGACGCGATCCGCGTGACGGTCAACCCGGGGATGTCGCGCAGCATCCGCACCAGGTAGGTGGCCGTCGCCTCGCCTTCGGTGTTCGGATCGGTGGCGATGATCACCTCGGTGATGTCGACGTCGTCGACCCGCTCCCCGATCCGGCTCAACAGCTCGCGGATCCGCAGCTGATCAGGCCCGACCCCGGACAACGGATCGAGCGCACCGCCCAGAACGTGGTAGCGGCCGCGGAATTCGCGGGTGCGCTCGACGGCCTGGACGTCCTTGGGTTCCTCGACTACGCACACCTGCGAACCGTCCCGGCGGGGATCCGCGCAGATCCGGCACCGCTCGTTGTCGGAGACGTTGCCGCACACCGCGCAGAACCGCACGCCGTCGCGGACCTTCGCCAGCACCGCGGTCAGCCGGTCGATATCGGGCGGCTCCACCGACAACAGGTGGAAAGCGATGCGCTGGGCACTTTTGGGCCCGATGCCCGGCAGTCTGCCGAGCTCGTCGATCAAATCCTGGACGGGTCCTTCGAACATGTCGGTGGCGGATCTAGAGCCCCTGCACCGGCGCGGGCGGCTGGCCCGGCGGCGGCCCGAAGCCTCCGGCCAGCGATCCCAACCGCTCCTGGGCCATCCGAGTCACCTGCTGGGAAGCGTCAACCATCGCGCCGACGATCAGGTCCTGCAAGGTCTCCACATCCGACGGATCGACCACGGAGGGATCAATCTTCACCGCGACCACCTCACCGCTGCCCTTGACGGTCACATTGACCAAACCGCCACCGGCCTGACCATGCACCTCGGCGTTCGCCAGTTGTTGCTGGGCTTCCATGAGCTTCTGCTGCATCTGCTGCGCCTGAGCGAGCAGCGCCGACATGTCGCCTCCGGGTTGCATGACAATCCCCTCGCATCTTGGTCTCGAGTTGGTTTCGCTCGTGAGTCTCTGGCGATTCGAAACACCCAGCGTAGACCGCGCGGCGTTAGCTTTGCGCCGTGGACCTACGAGTGAGCAGGCGTGTCGGCGTCAGGACGATCATCTGCACGATTGTCGCTGCGTCGGCCATCGTCATCCCGAACGCCGTGGCGGCGCCTTCCAGCATCGCCGGCATGGTGGTTTTCATCGATCCGGGCCATAACGGCTCCAACGACGGCTCCATCAACCGCCAGGTGCCCACCGGCCGCGGCGGCACCAAGGACTGCCAGACCAGCGGCACGGCGACCAACAGCGGCTATATGGAGCACACCTTCACCTGGGACACCGCGCTGCGGGTCCGCGCCGAGCTGAACGCCCTGGGAGTGCGCACCGCGCTGTCCCGCACCAACGACAACGGCCTGGGACCCTGCGTCGACGAACGCGCCAACGCGGCCAACGCGCTGCATCCCAACGCGGTGCTGAGCATCCACGCCGATGGCGGCCCGCCGTCTGGCCGCGGGTTTCACGTCAACTATTCGGCCCCGCCGCTGAACCAGGTTCAGGCGGGCCCGTCGGTGCAGTACGCGCGGATCATGCGCGACCAGCTGCAGGGCTCGGGGATCCCGCCGGCCAACTACATCGGCCAAAACGGTCTTTACGGTCGCTCGGATCTGACTGGCCTGAACCTGGCGCAGTACCCGTCGATCCTGGTCGAGTGCGGCAACATGAAGAACCCCGCGGACTCGGCGCTGATGGAGTCCGCCGAAGGCCGGCAGAAATACGCCGACGCGCTGGTCCGCGGTGTCGCGGGCTTCCTGGCCTCACAGGGCCAGGCGCGCTGAGTCCGATTGCGCGGGTCAGCTTTCCAGCTGCTGTTTCAGGTTGGCCAGCACCTCGCCCTGAATCCTCTTCAGCCCCAAAGGCGCAAAGGTCTTTTCGAAGAAGCCCTTCACCCCGCCCGCGCCCGTCCAGGTGGTCTTGACGGTCACGCTGGAGCCGGGTCCGGCGGGCGCCACCGTCCAGTTGATGATCATGGACGAGTTCGTGTCCTTCTCGATGACGGTGTGCCCGGCAACGTCGACGTTGACCTGCACGTCGCGCACGCGTGATTTGGTGGCCTGCAGCTTCCACTTGGCGACGGTGCCGGCCCCCTGCCCGCCCTGCAGTACCTCGATAGTCGCTGTACTGCGGAGACAGGATCTTCGGCCGGACGTTCTGATAGTCGGCGACGGCGGCAAGGGCTGCCGCGGGCTCCGCGTTGATCAAGATGGTGCTCTCTGCGCTCACCTGTCCCAAGGCGACCCTCCTCATGATGATTTATCCGGTGCTGCCGCCCACGACGGGTGCACGGGCTGTTGTCGAAGACTAGGGTATATGTGGTGCCTGTCCCTGGATCTGCACTCTCGGCCCACAAGTCTGGCGTTGACCGGCTGATGGCAAGCTATCGATCCATCCCGGCAACGTCCGTCGTGCGGCTGGCCAAGCCGACGTCAAATCTGTTCCGCGCCCGCACCAAACGCGATGCGCCCGGTCTGGACACGTCAGGGCTCACCGGCGTTTTGAGCGTGGATCCCGGCACCCGCACCGCAGACGTGGCCGGCATGTGCACATATGCGGACCTGGTGGCCGCGACGCTGCCGTACGGTCTTTCGCCGCTGGTCGTCCCGCAACTGAAGACCATCACCCTCGGTGGCGCGGTCAGCGGACTAGGTATCGAGTCGTCGTCGTTTCGCAACGGCCTGCCGCATGAATCGGTGCTGGAGATGGACATCCTCACCGGCGCTGGCGATTTGCTCACCACCTCACGCACCCAACACCCAGACCTTTTCCGAGCGTTTCCGAATTCCTATGGAACGCTTGGGTATTCGACGCGGCTTCGAATCGAGCTGGAACCCATCGCGCCGTTCGTGGCACTGCGCCACATCCGATTTCGCTCGCTGCCCGATCTGGTCGCGGCGATGGAACGCATCATCGACACCGGCGGACACGGCGGGATGCCGGTGGACTATCTCGACGGGGTGGTCTTCAGCGCCGACGAAAGCTACCTGTGCGTGGGCCGGCGGACCACCACTCCCGGCCCGGTCAGCGATTACACCGGCCAAAACATCTACTACCAATCCATCCGGCACGACTCCGCGGGCGTCGAAGCCGCGAAGGATGACCGGCTGACCATGAACGACTACTTCTGGCGCTGGGACACCGACTGGTTCTGGTGCTCGCGCGCATTCGGTGCGCAAAACCCGCGGGTGCGACGCTGGTGGCCGCGCCGCTACCGGCGCAGCAGCTTCTATTGGAAGCTCATCGCGATCGACCAGCGGTTTGGTATCGCCGATGCGATCGAGAAGCGTAACGGCCGCCCACCGCGTGAGCGGGTGGTACAAGACATCGAGATACCGGTCGAACGGACCTGCGACTTCCTGGAGTGGTTCTTGGACAGCGTGCCCATCACTCCAATCTGGTTGTGCCCGTTGCGTCTACGCGACCACGACGGCTGGCCGCTGTACCCGATGCGGCCGGATCACACGTACGTCAACGTCGGCTTCTGGTCGTCGGTGCCGGCCGGCGCCACCGAGGGCGCCACCAACCGGATGATCGAAGCCAAGGTCGACGAGCTCGAGGGGCACAAGTCGCTGTATTCCGATTCGTTCTACTCCCGCGAGGCATTCGACGAGTTGTACGGCGGCGAGGCCTACAACACCGTCAAGAAAATCTACGACCCCGATTCTCGTTTACTCGACCTCTACGCAAAGGCGGTACAACGGCGATGACGACGACCAGAGAACCGCACCGCTCGTCGACGGGCAAACTCAGCATGGCCGAGATCCTGGAGGTCTTCGCCGCGACCGGACGACATCCGCTGAAGTTCACCGCCTACGACGGCAGCACCGCCGGCAGCGAAGACGCCGAACTGGGTCTGGACCTTCGCACACCTCGTGGCGCCACCTACCTGGCCACCGCGCCCGGCGAACTCGGCCTGGCCCGCGCCTATGTGGCGGGCGACCTGCAGGCATACGGCGTGCATCCGGGTGATCCGTACCAGTTGCTCAAAACGCTGACCGACCGGGTGCAATTCAAGCGGCCTCCGGCGCGGGTGCTGGCCAACGTCGTCCGCTCGCTGGGCTTCGAGCGGTTGTTGCCGGTCGCGCCGCCACCGCAGGAAACCCGGCCCCGCTGGCGCCGGGTCGCCGACGGGCTGATGCACACCAAAACCCGTGACGCCGAGGCCATCCACCACCACTACGACGTCTCGAACACCTTCTACGAACTCGTGCTGGGTCCGTCGATGACCTACACCTGCGCGGTGTATCCCGACGCCGAGGCGACGCTGGAAGATGCCCAGCAAAACAAATACCGGCTGATTTTCGAGAAGTTGCGGCTACAGCCCGGCGACCGGCTGCTCGACGTCGGCTGCGGCTGGGGTGGCATGGTGCGCTACGCCGCTCGCCGCGGCGTCAGTGCGATCGGCGCCACCCTGTCGGCCGAGCAGGCGAAGTGGGCGCAGCAAGCGATCGCCGACGAGGGGCTGACGGAACTGGCCGAGGTGCGGCACTCCGATTACCGCGACGTGGGCGAAACACAGTTCGACGCCGTCTCCTCGATCGGGCTGACCGAGCACATCGGCGTCAAGAACTACCCCGCCTACTTCGGGTTCTTGAAGTCGAAGCTGCGCACCGGCGGTCTGCTGCTCAACCACTGCATCACCCGCCAAGACAACACCTCGACCTCGTTTGCCGGCGGCTTCACCGATCGCTACGTCTTCCCGGACGGCGAGCTGACGGGTTCGGGCCGCATCACCTGCGCGATCCAGGATGCTGGACTCGAGGTACTGCACGGGGAGAACTTCCGCCATCACTACGCGATGACGCTGCGGGACTGGTGCCACAATCTGGTCGAGCATTGGGATGTGGCGGTCGCCGAGGTCGGGTTGCCGACCGCCAAGGTGTGGGGCCTGTACATGGCGGGGTCCCGGGTGGCCTTCGAGCAGAACAACCTTCAGCTTCACCACGTGCTGGCGGCCAACACCGACGCGCGAGGCGACGACGACTTGCCGCTGCGGCCGTGGTGGACGGCCTGACTCGTTAGCCGTTGTCGATGCGGCGGGCGCCCAGCTCGTTCTGCAGCAGCTCGAGCGCGACCTCTTCGGGGTCGCGGCGCGGCGCCGACGGCTCGTCGCGCACCGCTTCGGCGAGCATGTGTTCCTCTTCGTCGCGCCGCGCCGACTCCGCGTCGGGCGCGGGCTGTTGCGGGTCGGGGACGGCCGGGGCTCTCCCCGGGACGGCGGCAGGGGCCGCCGGCGCGGAGGTCGGTGCGCCGGCCTCACACCGCACCCGCCAGTCGACGCCCAGCGCGTCTTTGAGCGCTTCGGCGATGACGTCGGCGTTGCGCTGTTCGCAGAGCCTCTTGGCCAGCGGAACCGATTCATGGCTGAGTACCAGCGTGTTGCCCTCGATGGCCCGAACGGTCGCACCGGCCAGCATCACCTCGGTGGTGCGGCTGCGCTGACGCACCTTGTCGCGCACCGTCGGCCACATGCTGCGCACCGCGGCGGTATTGAGTTCGCCTGGCGCAGAGGGTGATTCGGCTACCGGTGCCGGAGAGGGTTCTGGCGTAGGAGCGGGCGCCGGTTCGGTAGCTGGAGCCGGTTTGGCCTCGGGCGTGGGCTCAGCTTTCGGTTTTGGCTGGGCCGCGGCAGCCGCGGACGGCCGGGTGAACCGGGTCGGTTGCTCGGGTTCGGCGCGCGAAGGCGCGCTACGCGGCGCCGCGGCGATGGCTTCGGAGCCGGGAATGGACATGTCCAGCCGGGTCTCGATGCGCTCGACCCGTTGCAGCAACGCGGATTCGGTGTCACTGGCCGAGGGCAGCAGCAATCGCGCACAGACGACCTCGAGCAGCAGGCGCGGCGCGGTGGCACCGCGCATCTCCCCCAGGCCCGCCTGGACCGCCTCGGCGTAGCGGGTCAGTGTCGCCGGCCCGATCCGGGTCGCCTGCTCACGCATCCGCTCCAGCACGTCCTCCGGTGCGTCCACCACGCCGCGGCTGGCAGCATCCGGGACGGCTTGCAGCAGAATCAGGTCGCGAAACCGCTCCAGCAGATCGGTGGCGAACCGCCGCGGATCGTGGCCGGCATCGATCACCGCTTCGACCGCACCGAACAGCGCGGCGGCGTCGGCGGCGGCCAGGGCGTCCACGGCGTCGTCGATCAGCGCCATGTCGGTGGCTCCGAGCAGGCCCAGCGCCCGCTGGTAGGTCACGTGGGCGCCTTCGGCGCCGGCCACCAGCTGATCCAGCACCGAAAGGGTGTCGCGAGGTGAGCCGCCCCCGGCGCGGATCACCAGCGGGTAGACGGCGTCGTCGACGACGACGCCCTCCTGCTCGCAGATCCGCCCGATCAACGCCCGCATGGTCTTGGGCGGCAACAGCCGGAACGGATAGTGATGGGTGCGCGATCGAATCGTCGGCAGCACCTTCTCCGGTTCGGTGGTGGCGAAGATGAAGATGAGGTGCTCAGGTGGCTCCTCCACGATCTTGAGCAGCGCGTTGAACCCCGCCGTGGTCACCATGTGCGCCTCGTCGACGATGAACACCCGATAGCGCGACTGGGCCGGCGCATAGAAGGCGCGGTCGCGCAGCTCACGGGTGTCGTCCACCCCGCCGTGGCTGGCCGCGTCGAGTTCGACCACGTCGATGCTGCCGGGCGCGTTCGGCGCCAGCGCCTGGCACGAGTCGCAGACCCCGCATGGAGTGGCTGTCGGTCCCTGAGCGCAGTTCAATGAGCGGGCCAGGATGCGCGCCGAGGACGTCTTCCCGCAGCCGCGTGGACCCGAGAACAGGTACGCGTGGTTGATCCGGCCGGCTTCCAGGGCGATCGACAGTGGTTCGGTGACGTGCTCCTGCCCCACCACTTCGGCGAAGGTTGCCGGTCGGTACTTGCGGTAGAGAGCCACGGTCAGCAGGCTACCGGCGCACGCTGACGAGAGCGCGCCCTGGCGTCCGCCCCCGGCTCACGTCTGGAAGCCGTCAGTTCACGCCCGACGCGGACGACGCCAACAGCGACTCCGACGCCGCCAGCAGCGCGCAGGTTGCCAGGCCGTCCACCGCCTCGCGCAGGTCCGGCAGCGACGGGAAGGTGGGCGCGATCCGAATGTTGGTGTCGTTCGGGTCTTTCCGATACGGGAAAGACGCACCCGCTTCGGTCACCGCGATACCGGCGTCCTTGGCCAGCGCAACAGTCCGTTTGGCCGTGCCGGGCAGCACGTCGAGGCTGATGAAGTAGCCGCCCTTGGGGTCGGTCCACGACGCGATCTTGGAATCGCTGAGCCGCCGATCGAGAATTTCTGCGGCCAGGGCGAACTTCGGCGCCAGGATCTGCTGGTGACGCAGCATGTGCAGGCGCACCCCGTCGGCGTCGCGGAAGAAGCGCAAGTGCCGCAGCTGGTTGACCTTGTCGGGTCCGATCGACTTCTTCCCCGCGTATTGCAGGTACCACGCGATGTTGCCCAGCGATCCGCCCAGGAAACTCACGCCGGCGCCGGCGAAGGTGATCTTGGAGGTGGACGCGAACACGTAGGGCCGATGGGGATTGCCGGCCGCGGCCGCCAGCCCGAGCACGTCGACCTGCCGGATGAAGTCATGCGTCAGGGTGTGCACCGCGTAGGCGTTGTCCCAGAACAGCCGGAAGTCCGGTGCGGCGGTCCGCATTTGGACCAGGCGCAGGACGGTGTCCCAGGAGTAGGTGACCCCGGTCGGGTTGCCGAACACCGGCACCGTCCACATGCCCTTGATGGCGGGGTCGGCGGCCACCAGCTCTTCGATCAGGTCGACGTCGGGCCCGTCGGAGAGCACCGGAACGGGGACCATCTCGATGCCCATCGTCTCGGTGATGGCGAAGTGCCGGTCGTAACCGGGGACCGGGCACAGGAACTTGACGCTCGGTTCGTCTTTCCAGGGCCGCTGTGAATCCACGCCGCCGTACAGCATGGAGAAGGCGACGAGGTCGTGCATCAGTTCCAGGCTGGAGTTATTGCCCGCGATCAGGTTCTGCACCGGGATGCCGAGCAGCTCCCCGAAGATGGCCCGCAGTTCGGGCAGGCCGTGCAGGCCGCCGTAGTTGCGGGTGTCGGTGCCCTCGCTGTCGCGGTAGTCGCCCCCGGGCAGGCTCAGCAGCTGGTTGGACAGGTCCAACTGGGCGGGAGCCGGTTTGCCGCGGGTCAGATCCAGCGAAAGCTTTTTGGCCTGCAGATCCGCGTAATCCTGCTGATGGCGAGCGTTCGCGGTTGCGAGCTCGGCCGGGGTGAGGGACGCCAGCGACACCATTGACCCTTTCGCTGTCGGCATTAGTGACGATCGCAAGCGCGGCACAGCCGGGTGCGGCGGGTCGCCACTCGTCATGCCTAGTGGCGATCGCAAGCGCGGCAGAGCCGGGCGCAGCGGATCGGCACCCATTTGACCTAGGGGACCCCGCGCACCCGACAGAGCCCATTGACCCTTGCTGCCTTCCGGCCCTGGGGGAGTTCACAGGATAGACGCCGCGCGGGGTCCAGCGACGAGTCTAGTACCTGCCCCGGAGGCGACGACGTGCGACTGGCGGCGACCATCTGGCCCTCGGTTACCATGTCCACGGAGGATTCGCCTAGTGGCCTATGGCGCTCGCCTGGAACGCGGGTTGGGTTAACAGCCCTCGCGGGTTCAAATCCCGCATCCTCCGCCATCGGTCCGCCAAGCGGACATGTACGAATTGATACGGATTCGGGTCAGCCGCCTTTAGGCTGGCGTGGATTCACCAGCACGAGGAGGGGTATGGGGCGCAAGATCGCCGTGCCGTGGCACCTGCTGTTCTCCCTCGTTGCCGGCGCCCTCTACTTCTTCTTTGTGTTGCCCCGGTGGCCAGAGCTGATGGGCGACACGTCGCGCACGCTCGGGATGGCGCTGCGCATCCTGACGGGCGCGCTCATTGCGCTCGCGGCACTGCCGGTGGTGTTCACCCTGCTGCGCACCCGCAAGCCTGAGCTGGGGACGCCGCAGCTCGCCTTGTCGATCAGGATCTGGTCGATCGTTGCCCACGTGCTGGCCGGGGTGCTGATCATCGGCACCGCAATCAGCGAGATCTGGCTGAGTCTGGACGCTGCCGGGCGATGGTTGTTCGGCATCTACGGCGCCGCCGCCGCGATCGCGCTGCTCGGCATTTTCGCCTTCTATCTGTCCTTCGTCGCCGAGCTGCCCCCGCCGCCGCCCAAACCGATCAAGGCGAAGGAGCCCAAGAAACGTCGCGTGCGGCGCAAGAAGGGCGAGGACGCTGACACCGAGGCGGCAACGGACGAAGAGGCCGAAGCCGACGAGGCGGACGAGGCAGAGACGTCCGCTGCAGAAACCGCAGAACCCGAGGAAGCCGAGCGGGCCGAGCCTGCGGCGCAGCCCGACGAAGTCACCGCCGAAACGGTAGAAACCCCCGAAGCCGAGGCAGCACCGGAACCGGCAACCGAGGCAGCACCCGTTGCCGACACCGAGGAAGCTGCCGACGAGGACGACGAGTCGCGCGCCAGATTGCGCAACCGGCGCCCGACGGGCAAGGGGTCGCACCGGATGCGGCGTCGGCGCACTCGCAGCGGCGTGGCCGTCGAGGAAGCCCTCGACGAGGATTAGTCAGCGACGCCGCAGCCGCTCCACGTAGGCGGCGATCCGCTCCAGCGTCTCGTCGGTGCCCCACATCCGCCGAACTTCGTCATCGACGCCGCGGCCCTCATGGATCCGCGCCATCGTCGGGGCGTGCAACTGCGTCTTCGTCTGCCGATAGGCGTCGGCCGGGATGCTGCCCAGGTCCGACGCCTCCGCCACGGCCGCCTCGACGAGGTCGTCGGCGACGACGCGGTGGGCCAGTCCGCGGGCCAAGGCGTCCGCACCCCGATAGTTGCGGCCGCCCAGCAGCACCTCATCGGCGTGGATCCCGCAGGCATAGCGCATGATCTCCAGCGCGGCGACCGGAAACGGCACCCCTACGCGCACCTCGGCCGCACCGATCAGCGCCTCCGGTCCGATCAAGCGCCGGTCGCAAGCGCACGCGAGCACACATCCACCCGCGATTGCGGCACCGTTGATCGCGGCGACGGTTGGCCCGGGATAACTGAACATCGCCTCGAACGCCGCGGACAGCGCGGGGACCAACCGATCGGTGTAGCCGGTGCCGCCTTGCACCACGCGATTGAGGTCGACGCCGGCGCTGAAGGCGCGACCGGCACCGGTGACGACCAGCGCGCCGGCGTCCGAACGGGCCAGCTCGCGCACCGCCGAAGCCAGCTCTTCGAGCAACTCGACATCCTGCGCGTTGACTGAACCCGATGACAGGGTCAGCACCTGCACGGTCCCCGCTGTGTTGACGTCGATCATGATCATTCCTCCGATCAGCGACGCGCCACCGCGAGGACCACGGGAATGTCCATGTTCTCGTCGGTGTGATAACTCGCGCAGACGCGGTGGTATCCGTCGGCGATCTGCAACGGAACCCCGGTGGTGAAGTCGCCGCGCACCACCAGGATGGGTGAGAGCGGTAGGCCCTTCTCGATCTTGGTCAGGTCGGCGGCGACGTGCGGATTGTCCACCGGCAGCAGGCCCAGCTGCGCCGCCCGCAGAATGTCTTTGGCCTTTCTGTGCGTCACACTCCCGGACTTCAGCTTCTTGATCACCTTCTTCACGGTCTGCCCGTCCGCGAGCAAGGTGAGGTAGTCGGCAGCCGCCGGAAAATCATGGGCGTCAGGCTTTTCCAGCCATTTCACGCTGAGCATCGCGGTAATCCCTTCGCCGGCGCCGACATCGACGCAGCATACCGGCTGGGCCCCGCGAATCTTGGGATCGGTTGCGATGCTGCACCGCCGGCGCGCAGAGCTCCTCCTCCCCCGACGACACGGTCGAATCGGATATGCGGCCGCTGCCGACGTCGGAGCCGCCGCGCTGATCAGCGATGCCCGCAGCGATGATTCGCGGGTCGTGGACCTGCCCCCGCGGGACGCCTTCCTCGCCGAGATATTGGCCTCGGAATCTGCCTATTAGGCCTACTAAGAACCCCGGCCATTCCCTATGCTGAGCGAGTGCCAAACACCTATCGCGTCGTTCAGTGGAACACCGGAAACGTCGGCAAGAGCTCGCTGAAGTCGATCGTCACCAACCCCACGCTGGAATTGGTGGGCTGCTACGCCTGGTCGCCGGAGAAGGCCGGGCGCGACGCCGGCGAACTCGTCGGGATCCCGCCGCTAGGTATCGCGGCCACCAACGACATCGATGAGCTGCTGGCGCTGAAACCGGACTGCGTGGTCTACAACCCGATGTGGATCAACGTCGACGAACTGGTCCGCATTCTGTCCGCGGGCGTCAACGTGGTGACCACGGCCTCGTTCATCACCGGCCACAACCTCGGCGACGGCCGCGACCGCATCTTGGAGGCCTGCGAGAAGGGCGGCTCCACGATCTTCGGCTCCGGCGTCAGCCCGGGCTTCGCCGAGCTCTTGGCCATCGTGTCGGCCATGGTCTGCAACCGGATCGACAAGGTCACCGTCAACGAGGCCGCCGACACCACCTTCTATGACTCGCCGGAGACCGAGAAGCCCGTCGGCTTCGGCCAGCCGATCGACCACCCCGACCTCCCGGCGATGGCGGCGAAGGGCACGGCCATTTTCGGCGAGGCCGTCCGGCTGGTCGGCGACGCCCTGGGCGTCGAGCTGGACGAGGTGAAGTGTGTCGCCGAATTCGCCCAAACCACCGAGGATCTCGTCATGGCGTCCTGGACCATCCCGGCGGGACATGTCGCGGGCACCTACATCAGCTGGCAGGGCGTCGTCGGCGGCAAGACACTCATCGACCTCAACGTCCGGTGGAAAAAGGGACAGACACTGGAGCCCGATTGGAAGATCGAGCAGGACGGCTGGGTCATCCAGATCGACGGACAGCCCACGGTCACCACCAAAGTCGGCTTCCTGCCGCCGCCGTACTTCGAGGCCACGACGCTCGAGGAGTTCATGGACCTCGGCCACATCATGACGGCGGTGCCCGCCATCAACGCGATCGCCGCCGTCGTCGCGGCGGCGCCGGGAATCGCCACGTACGCCGACCTTCCGCTGACCTCTGCCGCGCGGCAACGCGCATGTCAGCATTGATCGGTGAGCTGCGCGACACCTCATTCGCATCCTCATCGTCGCGGCGATCGCGACAACTTCCGGCGGTCGTGAGCGCAACCGCTCGAATTCGCCGGCTCGCGTCATGCCGATCCGTGCCCGGACGTCGAGGTGGTGTTCGCCCGTGGCACCGGCCAGGACGCTGGCGTCGGCGAAGTGGGTCAAGCCTTCGTCGATTCGCTCGGATCGCAGATCAACGGCCGTTCGATGGGCGTCTACCCCGTAAATTACCCGGCATCAGGGGATTTCGCATCGAGCGCGCTAACCGGTGCCGACGATGTGGTCGCTCACGTCAACGACATGATGGGGCGCTGCCCCGGCACCCGGCTGGTGCTCGGCGGCTTCTCCCAGGGCGCCGGCGTCATGGATCTGGCGACCAGGGCCCTGCCGCCCGAGGCCATCGATCATGTGGCGGCGATCGCCATCTTCGGTAATCCCACCAGCGAGCGTGCAGGCAATTTCACCGGCGTCGTCTTTTCGTCGATCGGCCCGCCGTATGCCGCCAAGACCATTGACATGTGCGCCGACGGCGATCCGGTATGCTCCTCCGCCGGCGGCAATCTGAGGGCGCACGGCTCGTATCGTGGAGTCCGGGATGACGGACCAGGCCGCCACCTTCGTCGCCGGAGCGTTATAGAGCGCGCCCGTCGCCGAACGGGTTTGGCGTAGCGGGCGCCCAGCGACGGCACCGCGAGCGGCCCCTGATCACGGACCGCCTCGATCGCATTGCGCAGCGGACGGGCAAGGCCCGCAAAGGATCCCATGTCGAACAGCAGCGGCGTCAGCAGCCGGTTGTGGACGAAACCGAAGGAGCTGCCGGTCTCGGGGTCGGCCCAGCCGAGCGTTCCGCCCAGACCGACGTGACCAAAGCCGCGAAGTAAACCGGGAACCGGCGACTCGTGGTAACCCAGGTGAAAAGGCATGGGCACCACCATGTTCGCGTCGGGCCACTTGCGTCGCGCGTGCCCGGCCAGGCCCTGCGCCAGCTCTTCGGACACGAACTTCTTTCCGTCGATGCGACCGCCGTTGGCCAGCACGCCGAACATCTTGGCCAGCGCCCGGCCGGTCACCACGCCGTTGGCTGCGGGGATCTCACCGTCCAGGAACGGGGTGTCACCCTTGATCAGGGAGACGACACCGGGAAAGTACATCGCGCCCAGCGCACCGGAAAACGGCAGACCGGCCACCCTGGGCGCGACGAAGTTGAACACCGGCGCGCGCAGCCTTCCCTGCGGAATCAGGATTTGGGCAGGCGTGGTTGGTGCGCCCTCCGGCGGGCGGCCCAGGTGCAGTCCATCGGTGTCGAGCGGACGGGCGACCTCCTGGCGGATCAGCTCGCGCATGCCTTTGCCGGTCACCGCTCTGGCCAGACCGGAAAGCAGCCAGCCATAGGTGAGCGCGTGGTAGGCCTGCACACCACGCAGGTGGTCGACCGGCGCCGCCGCCAACCGCTCCTCCATGAGCAGGTGGTCCATCAACTCCGTCTTGGTGACGCCGCGCAGGTGCGACAACCCGGAGCGGTGCCGCAGCACATCGCGAACGGTGATCTCGGCCTTCCCGTTGGCCGCGAACTCGGGCCAGTATTCGGCGACGGGTGCGTCGTAGGACAGCAGACCCCGGTCGGCGAGCCGGTGGATCACCGTCGACGCGACGCCCTTGGTGGCCGAGAACACCATGGCGCCGGTGTCCGCGGTCCAGCGCTGGGTGCCGGCCCGGTCCGACCACCCGGTCCAGACGTCCACGACGGGCCACCCCGTCGATGTACACGCTCAGCGCTCCCCCGCCGAACCGGCGACCCGGAAACAGCTGGGAGAACACCTTGACGGCGCTCGCGAAACGCGGGTCGGCAGCACCGGACACACCGCGTGGCAAACCATCGTCGGTGACCAGCAGAGTCGACGGCGTCACCGCGTCGCGACGCCTCGAGCGTTCACGAGGTTGAAGCTATCAGCCGAGATGGTCCGGTGGCTCGGGTTTCGCCGCGGGGGGTTGTTCGGTGGGCGAGTCCCTCAAATAGCGCTTCAGCCGCAACAGCTGATTGACCACCATGCCGATGCCGAGCAGCATCAACACCACCACTACTGCCACCACGATTGCGGCGCTCACACGTCCATGATGGCAGGGCGCACGTTTTGATATCGCTCATTGCTGGGTAGCCACAGCGGCATGAGCAACGAAGACAAAGTGAAGAACAAGATCGAGGACCTGGGCGGCCGGGCCAAAGAAGCCGTCGGCAAGGCCACCGGAGACCACGACACCAGGAACGAGGGCAGGGCGGACCAGGCGAAGTCCAGCCTGAAGGACGCCGGCGAAAAGGTGAAGGACGCCTTCAAGAAGTAATGAACATTCGCAAGGGCACCGTGTTGTCGACGCGCGGGCTGTCGGCGTCCGCGCTGTCGGCGGCCGCGCTGGCCGGCTCGCTCGTGTCGAGCTCGCCCGTTCCGTCCGCGGCGGCCGAGCCGTGTCCCGACGTCGAAGTCGTTTTCGCCCGGGGATCCGGCGAGGCACCCGGCGTCGGCGGCATCGGTCAGTCCTTCGTCGACGCGTTGCGCTCGCAGGTCGGCGGCAAGTCATTGACCGTGTATCCGGTCAATTACCCTGCCAGCACTGACTTTTCGAGTCCCGACTTTCCGTTGACCGTCATCGACGGGATCCGGGACGCCAGTTCGCACATCGAGTCGATGGCGGCGAATTGCCCCAACACCAAAGAGGTGCTGGGCGGATACTCGCAGGGCGCCGCCGTGGCGGGCTACACCACCTCGGCCGCCGTGCCCCCGGGCGTGCCCGCATCAGCGGTGCCCCCGCCGATGCCGCCGGACGTCGCAAAGCACGTCGCCGCCGTCACGCTGTTCGGGACGCCGTCGGATCAGTTCCTGCAGAAGTACAGCGCACCGCCGATGACCATCGGGCCGCTGTATCAGCCCAAGACCCTGGAGTTGTGCGCGCAGGGCGACCCGATCTGCGGCAACGCCGACACCAACGACTTCGCCGCGCACACGTCCTATCCGGTCAACGGCATGACGAACCAAGCCGCCAACTTCGCCGTCCAGCCACCTCTAGGTTTGTGCGGTCTTGCAGAATGAGCCCATGCGGGTTCTGATCACGGGCGGTACCGGATTCGTCGGCGGGTGGACCGCCAAGGCCATCTCTGACGCGGGGCATTCCGTCCGGTTCCTGGTCCGAAACCCCGACAAGCTGCAGACCACCGTCGCCAAGCTGGGCGTCGACGTCTCGGACTTCGCCGTCGCCGACATCACCGACCGCGTCTCGGTGCGCGAGGCGTTGCAGGGATGCGACGCCGTCGTGCACAGCGCCGCACTGGTCGCAACCGACCCGCGCCAGACGGCGCGAGATGCTCACCACGAACATGCAAGGCGCGCAGAACGTTCTGGGTCAGTCCGTCGAGCTCGGCCTGGATCCCATCATCCACGTGTCGAGCTTCACCGCGCTGTTCCATCCGGACCTGGAGACGCTGACGGCGGATCTGCCGGTGGTGGGCGGCGCGGATGGATACGGAACGTCCAAGGCGCAGGTCGAGATCTATGCCCGCGGCCTGCAAGACGCCGGCGCACCGGTCAACATCACCTATCCGGGCATGGTGCTCGGTCCGCCGGTCGGCGACCAATTCGGTGAGGCCGGCGAGGGTGTCAGGGCGGCCGTGCAGATGCACGCGATCCCCGGCCGCAGCGCCGCGTGGCTGATCGTCGACGTCCGCGATCTGGCCGCGCTGCACGCGGCGTTGCTGGAGCCCGGCCGCGGGCCGCGCCGCTACACCGCCGGTGGTCATCGGGTGCCCGCGGCCGACCTCGCGAACCTGCTCGGCGAGGTCGCCGGGACGCCGATGGTCGCCGTCCCGATCCCGGACACCGCGCTGCGCGTCGCGGGCGCGGTGCTGGATCGGGCGAACCGTTTCCTGCCCTTCGAGACGCCGTTCACCTGGGCGGGAATGCAGTACTACACCCAGATGCCGGCGTCCGACGATTCCCCGAGTGAACGAGACCTCGGCATCACCTATCGGGACCCGAAGGAGACCGTGGCGGACACCTTCGAGGCCATTCGCGCCGACGGCGGCTAGCCGCGGTGCGCCTCAGCCGGCGGGCTTGATTTCCAGCCCGACGTGCACCTTGTCGATGCCGCCGCGGACGATCGAGTGCGCGTAGAACCACGGCGCGTGGTACCAGTACCGCTTGAGGACGGCGTTGTAGACCCGCCGCGTCTCGGACTTCGGTAGCACCCGGGCGACGGCTTCGACCTCGTCGCTCTTGGGCTTGCCCAGCGCCCCACTCTTGGCGATCGTCACCCTGGGAGTGTTGTTGATGCGCTTGGTTTTCCACGAACCGTCGTCGGTGATCACCAACAGCGTGCTGTCGCCGTCGGGCACGCCCCAGATCGGCTGTCGGTTTCGGACGCCCATCCTTGGTGAATGTCGTCAACAGTAGGTACTTGGACTGAATAACGTCCTTGAAGCTGGTGGCCACGCGTGTTCCTTGTCTGTGGAGGGATGCCCCACCCATTCCCCAATCGTGAAGTTCCCAATCATGGCGCCAGTGACCCGGAATGTCCACTGATCAGCGGCCGGGGCGGTCCGAACCCCACCGATGGAGAGCTGATCCTTCTCGCGAGTCAATCCTCTTGCGGCTCTGCGTGTTTCACCGGTCAGGTGTTCCGGCCGCCGTTGACGCCGAGTATCTGGCCGGTGATGTAGCCGGCCTCCTCGGAGATGAAGAAGGCGCATGCCGCGGCGATGTCCTCCGGCTTGCCGACGCGACGTACCGGGGTGCGTTGGATGTGATCCTCCACCGTGCCGCCGAGCAGGTGCCGCCGCTCGGCACTGCGCAACATGGGTGTGTCGACGAAACCCGGCGGAACCGCATTGACGGTGATTCCGGCCGGTCCGTATTCGAGGCCAGCGACTTGGTCAGACCGTTCACCGCGGACTTCGCGGCCACATAGTGGGCCATGAACGGCTGCCCGGAGTGGGTGCTCGACGACGAGATGTTGACGATGCGGCCCCATCCCGCCTCGACCATGTCGGGCAGTACCGCCTGAACGGTGTGGAACACGCCGTTCAGGTTCACGTCGATCACCCTGGACCATTCCTCGAAAGACATGTTGGAGAACTTCTTGAAAGCCCTCCACGCCCGCCGCGTTGACCAGCACCAGAATCGGGCCGAACGCCTCGCGGATCTGCGCTATCGCGGTGTCGACCTGGGCGCGGTCTGTGACATCGGCGCCATAACCGGAGCCGTCATCGGTGGGAGCCAGATCGAGGACGGCCACCCGAAATCCGTCGCTGCGCAATCGCTCGGCGACGGCGCGGCCGATCCCCGAGGCACCGCCGGTGACGACCGCCGTCTTCACCCGACCACCACCCACTTTCCTGAGCGACCGCCCAATAAAGGGCTCCACATGCCTATCACCCGGCCCCGACCACGGTCAAGCGCGAGATCGCGCGTTCGCCTTGCTCCGTGTCTAACGTCTCGCCGGAACACGTTGTCGAGACGTTGTATTCACGCCGGGAAACGCTCGGCGTCAATTACGTCACGGTGCAGCAGTCACAGATCGAATCCTTCGCGCCGGTGGTGGCCCGGCTGCACGGACGGTGAGCCTTGACCACCGCGATCGGAGGTGCGAGCATGTCAGCAACCCGGTTTGGGCGATCGCTCAAACCAGCTGGCTGACAGTTTGTCGGGAATGAGACGGCTCAATGGCAAAGCGAACCAGATACAGCGAATTCACGATCGGTACGCGAATTATCGCCGATCCGGTGCGGCATTCTTCGACATGGTCGCCGAACCGGGCCTGACACCTGTGATATGACCACCCCGTGACCGCATCCGAGCGACCGAAAGCGCGCGACTCGACGACGCGCGACATGCTGGTGGCCGCGACGAGTCAGATCATGGTCGAGGAGGGTTATGCCGCGGCCACGTCACGGCGGGTAGCGGCCAAAGCCGGTGTCAAACCTGCCCTGGTGCACTACTACTTCCCCACGATGGACGAGTTGTATCTGGCCGTCTTCCGCAGCGGCGCCGCCGTCTACCTGGAGCGTCAACAGGAGGCGTTGGCCTCCGACCGCCCGTTGCACGCCTTCTGGGACACGCTGATCGAGCCCAAGGACACCCGGTTGCTGCTGGAGTTCATGGGACTTGCCAACCACCGCAAGGAGATTCGCGCGGAGATCGCCGCGTGGTCGGACCGATGGCGCGAGCAACAGATCACCGCGCTGAACTTCATCACTCGCGAACACGACATCGACACCGACGAATTCCCGCCCGCGGCCCTAGCGGTTGTCATCGCCTCGATTGGCCGCACCCTGATCTTGGAAAAGGGCCTTGGCACCTCCGGCGGCCACGACGAGGCCGTCGCGCTGGTCAACCGGCTTCCTGGACCGCTTCGAGATGCCCACCCCGAAGAGACGCCGGGAGCGCGGCGCGAAGTAGGAGGCCAACGATGGCGCTGCCCGCATTGGTTCTGGTACACGGAGGCGGCCTAGCCGCCGATTCCTGGGAGCTGACTACCGATGAGATCCAGCGGTTGGCACCGGATTTGACTGTGCTCGCGCTCGACATGCCTGGCCGGAGGAACAAGCCAGGAGACCTGCGAGAAGATGACTATCGCCGACTATGTCGACTCGCTGGTCGGCGACATAGAGAGCGCCGGGTTGGAAGACATCGTCATCGCTGGTCACTCAATGGGGGCTATGCCGCTGCCCGGAGTGGTCACCAAGCTTGGAGCGGCGCGGGTCCGCGAAATGATCTTCGCTGCCAGCTTCCTTCCGCCCGAAGGCAAGTCGATCGTGGACGGCTCACCGTGGCAGATCGCGGCCATCGCTCGGCGCAGGGCAAAGAAGAATGTACCGAAACCGGCGCCGCAGTGGTATGCGCGATTCGTGTTCATGAACGGGGTTCCTTCGCATCGCCGCCGATTCATGATGCGGCAAGCTCTATGCTGAGTCACTGCGCATTCTCACCGAGAAGGTGTCTCGACGGGGGATGCCCAACGACATTCCCCGCACCTGGATTCTGACTCGGCGGGATCGAGCCCTCGCTCCGAAGCTGCAGCGCAAATACATTGACGCGCTCGGCGGTGTGCAGACACTGATCGAGATCGACACGTGCCACATGGTGATGGTCAGCGAGCCGGAATGGCTGGCAGAGATCCTCGTCGAGCGCTGCCGGCTCTACGCGTAGCCCTTGTTAGGGCAATACGACCCGCAGCCGCTCCCAGCCGCGCACGGTCGACGTCGACGCCAATTGCGCTGTGTCGTAATCGATACCCCATTCGGGCCACCGGTTGAGGATCTCGTCGAGCGCGACGCGGCCCTCGAGTCGGGCCAGGTTGGCACCCAGGCAATAGTGCACACCTTTTCCGAAGGTGATGTGCGAGATGTTGTCGCGACGAATGTTGTAGGTGTCGGGATCGGTGTAGCGGCGGTGATCGCGATTGGCGGCGCCGAACAGCAGCAGCATGGCGCTGCCGGCCGGAACCGTCGTGCCGTAGCACTCGAATTCGGTTGCCATCCAACGGGCGACGTGCGGGCCGGTGGGTTCGAATCGCAACGTCTCGTCGACCGTACGGGTCAACAGTGACCGGTCCTCGTAGACCGCGCGGCGCTGGTCTGGGTGCTCGGCGAGCACCTTGGCCAGCCAGCCGATCAGCCGGCCGGTGGTCTCGTTGCCCGCCCCGGCGACCACCTGGGTGTAATGCAACACCTCCTTGCGGGTCAGCTTGCGGTGCACCCCGTTCTCGTCGTCGAATTCGACGTTGAGCAGCGTCGTCATCAGGTCGTCCGAGGGGTTCTTGGAGCGCCATTCGACGTAGTCGGCGTAGATCCGGCCGTCGGCGATGGAGTCGGCGTTGGCGACCTTCAACGGCGCACCCGGCTTGGTGCGCAGGTTGGCGTCATTGGCGTCGCGCACCGAGATCTGTTCGGATTCCGGGATTCCCAACAGCATCCCGATCACGCGCATCGGCATCATGGACGCCAGCTCGGCGATGATGTCGAATCCACCGGAACCGACCAGCGGATCCAGGCAGCGTATGCAGTATTGCCGAATCTGGTCCTCCAGGGCGGCCATCCGGCGCGGGGTGAACACCCGCGACATCAGGCCGCGCAGCCTGGAGTGCTCCGGCGGGTCCTGGAACATCATGACGCCGCCGGGCATGTCGAACTTCGACTGGACGAGCTCGAGGATGTCGCTTCGCCTGTTGGAGAAGGTCTCCCAGTTGGCCAGCCCGCGTTCGACATCCGAATGCCTTGACAAAGCCCAGAAGTCATAGCGCTCGTTGTAGTAGATCGGCGCTTCTTCGCGCAGTCGCGCGTAGATCGGATAGGGGTTGGCATTGATGTCGACGTCGTAGGGGTCGTAGTAGACGTCGGTGTCGTTGGTGACCGTCATCGATGCTTTCCTTACTTCAGACAGCTGCCGGCGTCCACCGGAAGCGCGACGCCGGTGATGTATCGCGCTTCGTCGGAGGCCAGGAACAGCACGGCATTGCTGATGTCCTCGGGCGTCACCCACGGGATCGGCAGCGTGTGGAAGGTTTGGCAGATCGGCGCGAGGTCGTCTGGCCCAGGGTTCTTCAGATCGGGGCGGAATGCATGAAAGGTGCCCTCGTTGATCAGCAGCGGCGTGTTCACATGGGTCGGCAGCACGGCGTTGACCCGGATCATCTTGTGGCCCAACTCGACCGCGAACGCCCGCATCAGCCCGATGACCCCGTGCTTGGCCGACGTGTAGTGACCGGTGTGCAAGTACGCTTTCCTACCCGCAACCGACGAGGTCAAGATGATCGAGCCGCCGCGGCCCCCGTCCAGCATGTGCGGGACACCGGCTTTGACCGTCTTCCACACGCCGCTGAGGTTGACGTCGATCATCTCCTGCCACAGCGCCTCGTCGGTCTTGTGCAGCTTGCCGGTCATCGTGCCGATGCCCGCGTTGGCGACGATGACATCGAGCCGCCCCAGCTGTTCGACGCCGCTGTCGACCGCTGCCTTCAACGCGTCGAAGTCACGCACGTCGACTTCGGCGGTCACCACCCGAGCTCCGGCGTCCTTGACCATGCCCGCGGTGATGTCGAGGTCTTCCGGTGTGGCGGCGGGGGCCGGCGAGCCCGTCGAAGCCACGGCAGATGTCGACCGCAATGATGTCGGCACCCTCCTGCGCGAGCCGGACGGCGTGACTTCTGCCCTGCCCCCGTGCCGCACCGGTCACGAAGGCGACCTTGCCGTCCATCCGACCCATGGCATCCTCCACCCATCGACTTTGGGCGATCGCCCAAAAGTGTGGCGCAGGCCATGTCTAGCAGCATCCCGACGAGTCCGTCAAGACCGCAGGGCGGCCTCGATCAGCGTTGCCGCGGCGGCGCGGGCATGCACGGCAGGCGCGGTGTCATTCAGCGACGTCGCCATCGTCGCTCATGAGCATTGGTGTTCCAGCGGTTTCGCCAACACCGATTTGGACCTGCAACTCAAACGCCATGGCATCGAGCGGGTCATCGTGATGGGCTTGATCGCACATACCTGCGTCGAGGCAACGGTTCGCTCGCCGCCGAGCTCGGGTATGACGTCACAGTGGTCCGAGACGCCACGGCTGACTACTCGGACACCGAGATGCACGCCGCCCTCGAGGTGAACATGCCCAATTACGCCTCGGCCATCGTGACCGCCGATGAGGCCGTTGCCGCGATCACCTCTTTAAGTTGACGTCACCGGGCCGGTCAGATCCGTGAAGATTTGCGGCACGGGTATGAAGGCTTCGTTAAGAAACAGGCACGCAGCCCGCCGGACCCGCACCGTAGAACCATGACTCTCGCCGCTACCCGCGACGGCGCCCTGCGCTGGACTCAGGCGCCGCTGCGCGCGGTGCCCGGTGCGGCGTCGGTTCGAGTCACGGCCTGCTACGCCCTCACCCTGCTCGCCATCTATCTCATCCTCGCCGGCCTGGGCCCGCACGCGCACGAGGTGGCCGTGAGCCGAATGAGCACGAACGTTCACAACCTTGGGCGCGGTCACCTTGGCACCTTGATCGGGAGCGCTTTCGTCAACGACGGCGGTGAGCTGTTCTTCTGGCTGCCGGGGCTGGTCTGCCTCCTGGCCTTGGGTGAACTCATGTGGTGCGGCAGGGGATTGCTCGTCACTTTCGCCGTCGGCCACATCGGCGCCACATTGATCGTCGCGGTCGGGCTGGTCGCCGCCATCGAAACGGGGATGCTGCCGGTCTCGATCGCCCGCGCCAGTGACGTGGGAATCAGTTACGGCGCGATGTGTGTGCTCGGCGCGTTCACGGCGGCGATCCCGGCGCGCTGGCGCGGGGTCTGGGCGGGTTGGTGGCTGGGGACCGCGGTGGTGGCGGCCGCGAGTGCGGACTTCACCGCCGTCGGCCACGTGGTGGCGCTGCTGCTCGGCATTGGATTGTCGTTCCGGCTGCGCCCGGTCGCCTCATGGACACCCCTGCACCAGGCCCTGCTCATGGTCGGTGTCACGTTCGGTTATCTCTTGCTCGCCGGGCCTTCGCTGATGGCACCAGCCGGCGGGCTGGCCGGCGCACTCATCGGACTGGCCACTAATCGCCCCTTAGTCGGAGGGCCCCGTCAGTGTGTCGACGTGGTAGCGGCTGGCGGTCCAGGGCGGTGAGTCTGCGGTAGGCGTCAAAGTGACCGTCACCTGCGCCTTGCCCGCGGTGACCGACGGCGGCACCAGGTAGGTGTCGTCCAGCCACCGGTGAAAGGTGTTGCTGCGCGGCTGCAGCCAATTCCCGGTCGGCACACCGTCGACCGCAACGTCGGCCGATTGGAAGCCGGTCGCTTGATCCGATGTACGGCGCAACAGCATGCCGTGGTTGTTCGGGATCGATCTGGACGTGAAACGTGATCGCGCCCTGGGCGGTGCGCACCGAGCCGACGACGGGCAGAGTGTCCTGAGTGCCCTCGTATTCACTGACGAGTAGCTGATCGGTCGCGTCGGAATCGTTGTAGCCGTGCAGGACTCGATTGATGGGATCGGTGGGGCTGACGTCGTCTCCGCCGGTGACACTGGCGTCTGGCTGTGTGTAGAGGAATGCGGTTGAGCTGTAGTCGGGTTGGACCATGTTCCTTTTGCCGTGCTCGATGCCGAACCGGATCGCGGAGTGATAGCCGATCGCATCGGCCAGCATGATCCGGTAGACGGAGACGCAGTAGTCGGCGCATCCGCCTGTGGCCGTGCGTTGATCGGGTTGGCCGTTGAGTGGGTCGGTGAAGTGGGTGCCGTTCTTGAAGTACCAGCCGCCCTCGTAGAGGTCCTCGGTGCCGGTTCCGTACCACTGTGGGGATGCGGCACCGTCGGTGTAGACCCGTTCGGCGCCTTCGAGGAAGTAAGGGGCGTCGTCACTGAATATCGTTTTGATTCGGTCGCCGTGAATCGGTTTGACTGACGCCGACGAATTTGCCGTGTCCCTGTTCTTCGGCGAACACCCAGTCCTGGCCGGGGGTCGTCGGTCCGGCGTGTGAGCGTGCGGTGAAGTAGCCGGCGCGGCCGCTGGTCAGCGCGGGCGCCCACTGGGGGTCGGGTGTGGTGGCGACGTCGCTGTCTATCCCTGTCACCGGGTCGGCGCCGGCGTTGACGAGTGTGACACGGGCCGACTGCGCGAAAGGCATTGGCCACCAATCGGATAACACCACCGACCCATCGGGCTCTGCGCGTGGTCGCGAACATCAGCGATCGCACGGGGTTCGGGCCCAGTCCGGCGCCGAAGAATTCCCCGAGCGGGGAGTCGACCATGGTTCTGCCGTCGAACTCGATCTGCAGCCGCAATCCGGTCAACTGTTGGGCCGCCGGTTCGGGCAGCTGCAGCCTCAGCGCCGAGATGCTGGCCGATCCGGTCGATTCGGCGATGGTTTGCCCGGCGCCGGCGGGGAGATCGATGACCCGATTGGCGTGCGCGGCACTGGCTGCCGCCGGTTTGGGGTCACCCGCGCCGGCGGACCGGAGCGTGTCCAGCACATCGAATGCGGGATCGGATGGTGAGAACGTGTTTATCCCGTCGGCGTCGGGAAACTGCCGATAATCGACGTGGTAATACTCCAAATGAGACGTGACGCTGACCCGCATCGACCGCCGATAAGGCATCGGCACCTTGATGTAATTGCCCCCCGGTGATTGAGCGGCGTTGGCCACCAGCGGCCACACGAACGGCGCCCCCGATTTGCCGTCGACCAACGACTGCAATGGTGTGTCTACAACGGCCTGACCGTCCAGCTCGATGCGGATGTTTCCGAGAGCGCGAACATTACCGCCATCGCGGGTCAGCCAGATCGAATCAATCTCTCCGGCACCGTGATCCTCCGCGATGACGCAGCCGGCACCCCCCGGCGCCAGGCACCCGCCACTGCCGTTGCGATTGCCGGTGGAAATGTCGAAATCGCCGCCGCTGCGGTCAAAGCTAGACACCTGCAGCGTCTGCGAACCGGGGTTCAAATAGGGCAACCGGTCCAACCGGCGGTAGGTGTCCCAGCCGACCATTCTTGCGTCCGATCGGTTTGTGTCGGGTGCGGCCGGCTCCGCACCGGCCGTCCCTGAAGCGAAAATCGGCAGTAGCAGCAGCGCGATATCGCAAAGCACGCCCGCGCTGCCACCGACATAGCAACTGAGCCTACTTTTGTCAGCCTGCCTCGGCCTCGACGTCGGCGACGTGATCGCTGATGCTCGGACGCAGATGTCGCATCAGCTCTTTACCGGAGAACTGCATGCGTTCGGCCTCCTGCAGGAAGCCGGAGCGATTGTCTGACAATTCGGCGACCAACCGGCTGTCTTTCACTGCGCTGGACGGGCGCGCCGCCTTCCGCTTCTTCAGACGCATCAGTTCGGGACGCATCTTTTTCTGCTGTGCGGGAGGGACCAACGCACCGCGGTTGAAGGGCATACCGAGCATATTCGCGACCTCTCGGACCTGAGGAGTCTTCAACCCGTAGCGCCAAGCGATTTGCGACATCGTGCGCCACCCCTGCGGCATTCGCCAGATCCAGCCCGCGATGGTAACCAGCGTCAACACAGCCGCTAAGGTCGCTTCGGGACGAAACCGCTTCGCGGAGAAAAGGATGGCCACGGCCGCAACTACCAGCGTGGCGACGAGAGCCGACACCAAGAAAATGAGAGTCGGGGTCAACGCCGCCTCCTTGCGTTCCGTCTCGAGTAACGGTTCAACGGTCCCAGAACCGACTGACTGTGCAATCCGCGACACGCCGTAGCGCTCCGTTGGTTTGCCGGACCGCAATCAACCTTCGCGCTTTTGAAATCGGTATTTCGGGATGGCTGCACCCGCTTCGGTTCGCCCGGCATTTTCGGATAGTTCGGCGGATACGGCATGTCCCCAAGCCCGCGCTCTTCGTCGGCCTCGGCCATCTCCAACAAAGGAGCGATCGATTGGGCCGCATCGTCCATTGCGGCCCAAGGGTCTTCTCGGTCCTTGACCAGATCGG
The DNA here is from genome assembly GCA_963849935.1 of uncultured Actinomycetota bacterium. GTDB lineage: Bacteria > Actinomycetota > Actinomycetes > Mycobacteriales > Mycobacteriaceae > Mycobacterium. The sequence continues at coordinate 66,893 of CAWKJQ010000014.1, read as the reverse complement.
GCACGGTCGCCATGGTGTAGTCGTCCGGCTCGGCGTCGGCAAGCTCCTCCCACGTCAGTGGCATCGATACCGTCGCGATCGGGGTGCGCCGCACCGAATATGGCGACGCCATGGTGCGGTCCCGAGCGTTCTGGTTGAAGTCGATGAAAATGCGCTCGCCGCGTTCTTCCTTCCACCAGGACGTGGTGACGGCGTCGGGCGCGCGGCGCTCGACTTCGCGGGCCAGGGCGATGCCGGCGCGGCGCACCTCGATGAAGTCCCAGTCGCTGGCGATCCGCAGAAAGACGTGGATTCCGCGACCACCCGAGGTCTTCGGGTATCCGACCAGACCCGAGCTCGTCGAGCAACGGCCGCAGCACGTCGACCGCGACGGTGCGCGCCTGCTCGAAGGCGACGCCGGGTTGCGGGTCCAGATCGATGCGCAGTTCGTCGGGATGGTCGGTGTCCGGGCAGCGCACCTGCCACGGGTGCAAGGTGACCGTGCCCATCTGCGCCGCCCACACGATCGCCGCCGGATGGGTGACCTTCAGCGCGTCGGCCGTCCGCCCCGACGGAAACGTCACCTGGCACGTCTGCAGGTAGTCGGGGTGGTGCTGCGGGATCCGCTTCTGGTAGATCTCCTCGCCGTCGACGCCGTCCGGGAAACGCTGCAGGTGGGTGGGCCGGTCGCGGAGCGCGTCGAGCATCGGGCCGCCCCCGACGGCACGGTAGTAGTCCACCAGGTGTCGCTTGGTGCCTTTCGACCCCAATTTGGGGAAATACACCTTGTCCGGATTGGTCAGCCGCACCGCGATGCCGTCGACGTCGAGCTCTTCTGCAGCAGCCATACCTCCGATTCCAGCACAATCAGGCTATGGACCTCCCTGTCATGCCGCCGGTGTCGCCGATGCTCGCGAAGTCGGTTCGCTCGATTCCCGCTGATGCGTCCTATGAGCCCAAGTGGGATGGCTTCAGGTCGATCTGTTTCCGCGACCGCGACCAGGTCGAGCTGGGCAGCCGCAACGAACGGCCGATGACACGCTATTTTCCCGAGCTGGTCGCCGCGGTCAAGGCCGAGCTGCCCGAGCGCTGCGTGATCGACGGCGAAATCGTCATCGCCACCGACCGGGGACTGGATTTCGAGGCGCTGCAACAACGCATTCACCCGGCGGATTCGCGGGTGCGGATGCTTGCCGAGACCACGCCGGCGTCCTTCATCGCCTTCGATTTGCTTGCCCTCGGCGACGACGACTACACGCGACGTCCCTTCAGCGAGCGGCGCGCCGCCCTGGTCGACGCCTTGGCCGGCATCGGGACCCTCGATCCATGCCACGCCGGCGACGACCGATCTGGCCACCGCGCAGCGCTGGTTCGACGAATTCGAGGGAGCCGGTCTCGATGGTGTGATCGCCAAGCCGCTGAACATCACCTACCAACCGGACAAGCGGATCATGTTCAAGATCAAGCACGAGCGCACCGCCGACTGTGTGGTCGCCGGCTATCGGGTGCACAAGTCCGGCGCCGGTGCGATCGGTTCGCTGTTGCTGGGCCTCTATTCGGACGATGGCCAGCTCGCGTCGGTCGGGGTGATCGGCGCGTTTCCCATGGCCGAGCGGCGGCGGCTATTCGACGAATTACAGCCGCTCGTAACCGATTTCGAAGGGCACCCGTGGAATTGGGCCGCGCATGAAGCCGGGGAGCGGACGCCTCGCAAGAACGAATTCTCGCGCTGGAATGCCGGGAAGGACCTGTCGTTCGTACCGCTGCGGCCCGAGCGGGTGGTCGAGGTCCGCTACGACCACATGGAAGGCCAGCGGTTTCGTCACACCGCGCAATTCAACCGGTGGCGTCCGGACCGCGATCCACGCTCGTGCACCTACGAACAACTCGAACAGCCGGTGACTTTCAGCCTTGGTGACATCGTGCCCGGACTCGGTTCCGGCTAAACCGGCGCCCTTGGCGGCGGGGTCCGCTCAGCCGTCGATGTGCGTCGGTGGGTCGGCGAAGGCGTAATCCGAGGGCTGCTGGCCGGGACCCATCGGACCGCAGTGATTGTCGGGCACGAGGTAGGAACTCATGCCATTGGGAACCAAGCGGGTGACTGCCACGCAACGTTGCCAGGTGCCGTCGGGCTGGATGGGTCCATCGCACTTGCTGAGAACGGGTCCTCCGTACTGACAGCCGGCGCTGGCGGGCGGCGCTGCGGCGAGCAGCTGTGCGGCCAACAGCAAGGCAGCGAATCCTCCGACGATGCACCGTTTCATGGTCGTCTCCCGTCACACCGCCGCTGGGGCGTTGCCGAGTGCTCGGGTGGCAATCACCGTCGACAGCCCAGCCAGCTGCCAATGACGCTACCGCTTATGCATCTGCGAACACACGGTTTAGCCGCGTTTGACCGGGATCCCGAAGAGGGCACGCGGCAAGCATGTCAGTCACAGCCTTTCAAGATCTGCCGTTGGCCGATCGTGACCGCAAGTGGGACGGCGACGCGGCCGAAAAACGCGTCCGTAAGTGGGCCGACGCTCAGGACGGTCCGAACCAGAGATACCGCGACGCGCATGTCTGGTACGACAGCGACAAGAAGGACAACTTCACGGCCTACAAGCTGCTGATCGCCGACGTCATCGACGGCGACCTCAAGGTGGTGCCACGCGGAGTGATGGCGGCCGGCGCGATCATGGACGGGGCACGGGGCGGCATTGACGTGCCGCAGTCCGATGTCGACCGGATCAAGAGTCACTTGGCGAAGTACTACAAAAAGATGGACGAAACCCCGCCGTGGGAACGGGATTAGACCGTGACCATGAGCTGTGACAGGCCGCGCAGTGTGACATTGGCCTTGTACTGCGGCTCACTGTCCAGCCGGGCGTCCGGGAAACGCGCCGTCACTGCCGACAGAGCCACACCGGCTTCCAGCCGGGCCAGTGGCGCGCCCAGGCAGTAATGCGCCCCGCGGCCGAACCCCAAGTGACGCATGGCTTTCCGATCCGGATCGAAGATGTCGGGACGGTCATATTCGGCGGGATCGCGGTGGGCGGCGGCGGTCAGCAGCATCATGATGTCGCCCGCGGCCACGTCGATCTCCCCGATCGCCATGTTGTCGCCCGCGGTTCGGGCGACCATCTGCACCGGCGGGTCATAGCGCAGGGTCTCCTCGATGACCGCAGGCGCACGGTTGGCATCGGCGCCTAGCGCGATCCATTGCGACGGTTGGCGCAGCATCGCCAGGACCGCATTGCCGATCAGGTTCACCGTGGTTTCGTGACCGGCAACCAGCAACAGGACGCACGTGGAAACGATCTCCTCCGCGGTCAGCTGGTCGCCCGATTCTTCCACGGCGATCAGTCCGGACATCAGATCGTCGCCGGGCCGCGAGCGTCGCCGGTCGATCAGGCCGTGCAAGTAGGCGCGCAACCACGCACCGGCGTCCATCCGCTCCTTCAGGTTCTCCGACGGCGTTCCGGTGAAGGCGACGAACGGGTCCAGTGATTGCGCCAGCAGGGCGGACACCCGGCTGAAGTGCGGTTCGTCCTCGAGCGGCACGCCGAGCAATCGGCAAATGACCGCCACCGGCAGTGGATAGGCCAGGTCTTCGACGACATCGAACCGCCCCTTGTTCGGCGATCCGGTCGAGCAGCCCGTCTATCAGCCCGGTGATGTCGGGTTGCAGCGCGTTCACCACCTTCGGCGCGAACGCCTTGCTGACCAGCTTGCGCAGCCTGGTGTGGTCCGGCGGGTCCTGAAACAAGAACCCCGGCGGGGCTTGCGGCGGCGGCTCGGCACCGGCCTCGATGAGCTGCCGGGTCTGCGCCTCGATCTGCGCACGGGCGGATGTCGACTTGAGCCGGTCGTTGCTCGACGACGGATGCCGCAAGGCTTCGTCGCAGTCACGGTAGGTCGAGAACACCGCGAGGTTGCCCTCCGGCAAGGCAAACGACCCGCGGTCGCGAAACTGCGCGAACAACGGGTAGGGATCGGCGCGCACCGCCGGGTCCAACAGCCGTACCAACAATTCGTCGGGTCTGGTGGACTCGGTAGGCGCGGTCGTCATCCTGACATTGTGCCCGCCAGCGGGCAGCACCCGCTCAGCGGCGCAAGAACTCCACGATGTGGCCGGCCAGTTCTTCCCCGGCGTCCTCCTGTAAGAAATGTCCGGCGTCACGGATCACTGGGTGGTCGATTCCCTGCGCACCGCGCATCTCGCGCTGGAAGATGGCGGCCATCGGGCCGGTGATGGGGTCGCTGTCGCTGAAGGCGACCAGCATGGGTGTGGGGCTCGCCGAAAGCTTCGCCCACGCAGTCTTATTGGCAGTCGCGGCGGGATCATCGGGTGACGTTGGCACCAGCCCGGGCATGGCTCGCGGCCCGGCGCAGTACTCGTCGGCGGGGAACGGCGCGTCATAGCCGGCCCGCGCCTCATCGCTCATCTGGCGACGACAACCACCCCGAACGAACGCGCCGATATTCAGCGTCGGCGCCGACGTGATGGCGTCACGGAATCGCCACCAGACCTCGGCCATGGGCTGCTCGCCATTGGGCAGCCCGGTATTGGCGACGACTATTCGGGCGAACCGCTCGGGATGTTCTGCGGCAAGCCGCAATCCGATCAGCCCGCCCCAATCCTGGCCTACCAGGGTGACGTTGCGAAGGTCGAGGGCATCGAAGGCGAGGGCTCGCATCCACTCGACATGGCGTGCGTAGCTGTGGTCCTCGCGCCGGGTCGGTTTATCCGAACGGCCGAACCCGACTAGATCTGGGCAGATGACTCGATGACCGGCGGCCACCAGTATCGGAATCATCTTCCGGTACAGATATGACCACGACGGTTCGCCGTGCAGCATGAGAATGGGGTCAGCGCTTTCCGGGCCGTCCTGAACCCAGGCCACGCGGAGTGCGCCGCCTTCATCGTCGGAAACGTCGCAATACCTTGGGATGTAAGGGAAGTCGCGTAGACTGTCGAACCGGTCGTCGGGTGTTCGCAGCGTTTGCATGTCACGCCCCCTCGGATAGTCCGGCCAAGCCCGGATCGGCCATCAACCGATCGAGAAAGCCGTGCTGGCCCTTCAACAGTTTGCTGCGCGCGATTGCGACCGCAAACCATCCCACGCGATCGACTTCGGGATACTCCCGCAGCGTGCCCGATCCCTTCGGCCATTCCAATTCAAAGGTGTTGCTCCGTGCGTCAGTGATGTCGAGGTCGCTCTGCACGGCGAAGGCCGTCACCACCTTGCCGCCGGATTGTTTCAGCTGACCGAGGTCGATGCGCGGGCCGGCCGGCACCGGCAAACCCAGCTCCTCGGAGAACTCGCGCTGCGCTGCCAACCACGGATCCTCCCCGTCGGTGTACTCACCTTTCGGGATCGACCACGCGCCATCGTCCTTGCGGGCCCAGAACGGCCCGCCGGGATGCGCGATCAAGACCTCGATGACGCCGTCGCAGGTCCGGTACAACATCACACCCGCACTCAGCTTCGCCATCGAGTTCTATTCTCCCACAGCGCGTTCCAGGTCTTTGAGCGAGGACTCCAGATGCGCGAGCAGGCGTTGCAGGTGCGGCACGCTGCGGCGGCATCCCACCAGACCGAAGTCTAGATTGCCGGCATTGGTGGCCAGGGTGATGTTCAGCGCCTGCCCGTCCAGCGCGATGGACAGCGGGTAGTTGCCGTCGAGCCGGGCGCCGCCGTAGTAGATCGGCTGCGTCGGTCCCGGCACGTTCGAAATGATGATGTTGAACGGGGGTGAGGTCGATGTCACCCAGCCCGGCACCGCCGCCAGCGCCAGCGCCGACGTATTGATCGCGGACAGCGCCAACGCCTGGAACCGCGGCAACTGGGAAAACACGGTCTTGTTACTGCGCATCGATTCGCTGATGGTCAGCAGACGTTGCGCCGGATCATCGGTATCGGTCGCGAGGTTGCACAGAATCGCTCCGACCAGGTTGCCGCCGGCGTCGGCCTCTTCCTCGGTGCGCAGGCTCACCGGAACCATCGCGATCAGCGGCGTCTCGGGCAGCGCGTCGTGCTCGAGGAGGTAATAGCGCAGGGCGCCCGAGCACATCGCCAAGACGACGTCGTTCACCGTGACTCCCGCGGCTTTCTTCACGTTTTTGATGCGGTCCAGCGACCAGGACTGTGCAGCGCAACGGCGTGCCCCGCCGATCTTGACGTTCAACATGGTCTTCGGCGCCGCGAAAGGCAACGTCAATTGCTGCTCGAGCAGCGCCGCGCGCGCCAGTCCCAGCGTTGAGGGGGCAAGTGCCGCGAGGGATCCCGCAGTTCGGGCCAATGAACTCAACACTGACGACGGATTGGATTTGCGCTTGGGCTTACGCAAAGTCCACGGGGCGCGGATCTCGGGGTCATCGAGGTCGGTGGTCAACGCGCGCTGCATCAGCTTCTGCGCGGAGACACCGTCGATCAAAGCGTGATGCACTTTGGTGTAGATGGCGAACCGGCCGTCTTTCAAACCTTCGACGATGTGCGTCTCCCACAGCGGGCGGTGACGATCCAGCAGGCTGCTATGCCACCGCGAGGTGAGCTCGAGCAGCTCGCGAACCCGTTTGGGCGACGGCAGCGCCGAGCGCCGGACGTGGTAGTCGATATCGATGTCGTCGTCGTACGCCCAGCCCAGGTTTGCGATTCCGCCGACGAAGCTCGCGGGATGTTTGCGAAACGTGGGCTGGAAGTCCCGCTGAGCGGCCAGGCTCTTGTACAGGTCACCAACGAAGCCGCGGCCGGCGCCCGGCGGGGGCTCGAACAACTGCAAGCCTCCGACGTGCATGGGATGTTCGCGGGACTCTCCCAGGAGAAAGATCGCGTCGGTGGGCTTTATCAGTTCCATCCACCTATTAGACCCATTTCGACCTGATCCGGAAAGCTATCGCGCGATTGGGCGGGCTTCAGATCATTGGCTCACGACCGACCAGTTCGAGGTCGCGATCAAATCTCCGCGATCCAGCCCGGCGGCGCGGTGCTCGTGCACCTTGGCGTACTCCTGGGTGGTCACCATGTCGATGAAGGCCTGCGGGGTTGGGTACTCGACGATGAGAATTGCGTCCCACCAAGGCCGTTCGCCGTCGCCGATCACCACCGACGGCACACCCCCGGCATAACGCAGGGTGGCGCCGACGCGTTTGAGGTGCGGCAGCACTTCTTGGCCGTATTGCAGGTAGCTCTGAAGGCCGCCCTCGGGCTTGAACTTCAGCAGGTTGACCATCACCACCGGCGCATCAGCCGGTCGCCCCGCGAGCGCGGCGAACTGCTCTGGTGTCGGCTCCAAGCCGCTCATGTGAATCTCCTTGCGCTGGTTTTCGTTCAGAAGCGGGCGGGCGTCGTTACAGCAGATCCGTGATTGTCTTCAGGCCTGCCTCATAGAGCACGCCGGGCAGCATCCCGCCGTCGCACTCAATGGTGGTGCCGTTGACGAAGTCGGCCTGTCCGCCGGCGAGGAAAACGCAGACCCGCCCGACCTCCGCGGGCTCGCCGGCGCGCCGCAACGGGACCGCGGCGAAATACTTTGCGCCATCGGGGTCGTCCTTGGGTAGCACGAACGACCGGAAGTTTTCGGTCATCGTCGGCCCCAAGGCGATGCAGTTGACCCGTACATTGGGACCCCACTCTTCGGCCAGCGACCGGGTCAAATGGTTGAGGCCGCTCTTGGCCGCCCCGTAGGAGACCAGGGTGGGCGATCCAGCCGGATGGCCGGCGCCGCTGGAGATGTTGATGATGCAGCCGACGCCGTCCTGGGTTTGCATCTGCCGATAAACGCGGATCGCAAACCACAGCGGGCTGATGAGGTTCATCTGCACGGCGTACGCGTGGAAGAGAGCGGTGCGGGCGTAGTCGTCATCGCCGGCGGGTGCGCCCTGAATGCGCTGCACCAGTTCGGGAATGTTCTCGGCGTGTGGTGCCGGGACGGTGCCTCCGGCGTTGTTCACCAGAATGTCCACCCGGCCGTGGGCGGCAACGACGTCGGTGACGAACGCGTCGATCGAGCGATGGTCACCTTGGTCGCACACCCGTTGCGACGCGCGTTCCATCCAGTCCGGTTCGATGTTGGGAATCGCATCCAGCGGTGAGCGCGAGCAGCCGACGACGGTCGCGCCGGCGCGCAGCAATTCATGGGCGATCCCCACACCCACACCGCGGCTGGTACCGGTGACGATCGCGATCTTGCCCTCGAGGACGCCCATCGACAGACCCCTCTCGCCGCGATCGATGATTGACAGTCACTGTCAGCAAGTCATAGCCTGCCATTTCGTCCATCGATGTGTAAAGGCCGCGCTGTTGCCATCCGGGAGGTCAATGATGAGTAGCCCGTCCAAACTTCGCGTGATTCAGTGGGCGACCGGGGGCGTGGGTAAAGCGGCGATCGAGTGCGTCATCAATCACCCCCGGCTGGAGCTGGTGGGATGCTGGGTGCACAGCGCGAACAAGAATGGTGTCGACGTCGGCCGGATCATCGGGAGCGATGAGCTCGGCGTCACCGCCACCACGAGCGTCGACGAGATTCTGGCGCTGGATGCCGATTGCGTCATGTACAGCCCGCTGATTCCCAACGACGACGAAGTAATCGCGATTCTGCGCTCCGGCAAGAACGTCGTCACACCCGTCGGCTGGGTCTATCCCGATCCGGGCAACAAGCGTCACCGGGCCGTAGCCGACGCTGCAACGGAAAGCGGTGTGACGCTGCATGGTTCGGGCATTCACCCCGGCGGCATCACCGAGCGATTCCCGCTCATGGTGTCCTCGCTGTCGTCGGCCGTGACGCACGTGCGCGCCGAGGAGTTCTCCGACATCCGCACCTACAACGCACCCGACGTGGTGCGCCACATCATGGGATTCGGCGGTACACCCGAGGAAGCCACCCAAGGGCCGATGGCCGGACTGCTCGAAGCGGGCTTCAAGCAGTCCGTGCGAATGATTGCTGACCACATGGGTTTTCGCATCGATTCCAACATCAGGACCATCCAGGACGTCGCCGTGGCGACCACCGACATCGACTACGATCCCTTTCCGATCACGACCGGCACCGTGGCCGCACGCCGGTTCCGTTGGCAGGCGCTGGTCGATGGCGAACCGGTCATCACCGCGGCGGTCAACTGGCTGATGGGCGAGGAAAATCTGGAACCGGCCTGGAGTTTCGGTGGTCGGGGTGAACGCTTCGAGGTCGAGATTACCGGCGACCCCGACGTGAGCCTCACCTTCAAGGGTCTGCAACCGGACACGATCGCGGAAGGCCTGGTGAAGAATCCCGGCGTCGTGGTCACCGCCAACCACTGCATCAACGCCATTCCCGATGTCTGCGCGGCGGAGCCGGGTATCAAGACCTATCTCGATCTGCCGTTGTTCGCCGGGCGGCCCGCTCCGGGACTTGCCGCCGCCAAACCATGACCCACAACAGGGGATCCGCCAGATGAGTTACAGCCACGCCGATTCCATGCGCGGACACGTCGCGATCGTCACCGGTGCCGCCCAGGGCGTTGGCAAGGGCGTCGCCACCGCGTTGCTCGAGCGCGGTGCACAGGTGCTGCTGGTGGACATTCAGGACGAGAAGCTCACCGCCACAACCGCCGAGCTCGAACCGCTCGGTCGGGTGGAACAGCTCGTCGCCGATCTGCGCGACCCGGACAGCGCGCAGCGAATCGCGGCCGCCGCGGTCGACGCCTTCGGCACGGTGCAGGGCCTGGTGAACAACGCCATCGCCACCAACGAACCCAAGGCGTTCGTCGACATCACCACCGAAGACCTGGCCCTGGGCTACGACGTGGGCCCGCGCGCGACGTTCCTGCTGATGCAGGCCGTGCATCCCTTGATGGTGGAGGCGGGCGGCGGGTCGATCGTGAACCTCGGCTCCGGGACGGGCACCGGCGGCGAGCCCAAGTGGGGCGGCTATGCCGCCGCCAAGGAAGGCATCCGCGGGCTGTCGAAGGTGGCCGCTCTCGAATGGGGGCGCGACAACATCCGCGTCAACGTCATCTGCCCCTTCGCCGAGTCAGACGGCGTCAAGTTCTGGAAGTCGTTCGCGCCCAAGGAGTACGACAAGGCCGTAGGGCGGGTTCCGATGAAGCGTATCGGCGACGTGCGCACCGACGTGGGTGCGCTCGTGGCGTTCCTGCTCGGCAGTGATGCCACTTTCATCACCGGACAGACCATTCACGTCGACGGCGGGATCGGCTGCTTCCGATGACCATTCCCACCAGAGCAGTGTCGCTCCGCGACCGGCAACGCGCACAGATCCGGGCCGACATCCGGCGCGCGGCCTTCCGCCTGTTCGTCGAGCGCGGGTACGACGCGGTGACCACTGAGGAAATCGCCACGGCCGCAGGCGTTTCCCCACGCACATTCTTCCGGCACGTTCCGGCGAAGGAGGAGCTTCTCTTGGCACCCGTGCGGTACGGCGGCGCCGCGATCGTCAACCTCCTCGAGGGGCGCCCCGCCGTCGAGTCCCCCGACGTCGCCCTGATCAATGCCATCATCACGCGGACCCGATCCTTCGATCAGTCCGACACCGAAGAATGGCGGGAAGCCTTGCTGGTGGTCCCCGATCTGCTCGACAAGGTCACCGTTCACCGGCCGGCCGACAAGGAGCGGGCGACCAAGCTCATCGCCGAACGGATGGGCGTTGACCCGCAGGCCGATATCCGGCCCGGTCTTTTAGTCCAACTCGCCTTCGCGGCAGCCGATTTCGCCTTCCAGCAATGGGTGCGACAGTCCGGGAAACCTCGACCCCTGGATCGCTACGTCGCCGATGCCCTGGATGCGGTCAAAAGTCCGCACTGGAGGCGGACGTGACACAGCTCAGCCGCGTTGTGTCGCTTCGGGATTGGCGATCCGGATCGGCGCCCCGTCCAACCAGGCCACTACCGATTCCACCGTGTCGGAGTAGAACGCACCCAGCATCTCGCGCGTGACATATCCCAGGTGAGGGGACAGCGTCACGTTCGGCAGCAGCCGCAGCCGATGGTCGCGTGGCAGCGGTTCGATGTCATAGACGTCCAGCCCGGCTCCGGCAATGCGCCCGGCTTCCAGCGCGGCCATCAGGGCTGCCTCGTCGACGATCGGGCCCCTCGACGTGTTGATCAAGAAGGCGTGTGGCTTCATCAGCGCCAGCTCGGCCGCGCCGACGAGGCCTCGGGTGCGTTCGGATAGCACCAGATGAATGGAGACCACGTCCGAGGATGCGAACAGCGTGGCTTTATCGACCCAACGTGCGCCCACACTCGCGGCGGCATCCTCGGTGAGATTCTGGCTCCACGCAATGACATCCATGCCAAAAGCCCTGGCGTATTCGGACATGCGTCTGCCCACCCTGCCCAGGCCAAGCAGTCCGAGGGTCTTGCCTGACAGGGTCATGCCCACGCTGGTCTGCCACCCGCCGTCCCGCATGTTGCGATGCTCTTCGGCGAGATTGCGTACCGTCGCAATCATCAACCCCCAAGCCAGTTCCGGCGTGGCATCGCGCGTGGACCGGAATCGGGGATGGGCGAAGTCCGAATGCGCCACCGCAATCCCATGATCGGTGGCCGCGGCCATGTCCAGGTTCGGCAGGCTCCTGCCGACGATCGTGATCAGCTTCAGGTTCGGCAGCCGCTCGATCAAGGTCCGCGGAAACGCCATTCGCTCTCGCAGGGTGTACACCACATCGAACGGCCGCAGCACATCGGCGGCCTCGTCCTCGGCAAGATGTCGTTCGAAAGCCGTTACCTCGGCGCGCTTTTGCACGGACGACCAGTCGGCAACCTTCAAGACCACCTCGGCGTAGTCATCAAGAATCGCTACCTTGAGCATGCGGTCTCCTCAATCCTGTGCATGGCTCACTGGACCACTCCGCCGCGGGCGCCGTCAACACCGCATACTCAGCGGGTGGAGGCGGCAGGGCAAGGCCGTTCAGTGGTTATCGGTCAGATCGGGCGCCACCCGGTGGCGTACGAGCTGATCACCGCCCTGGGTGAGGGCGCCGCACCGCGGTAGGCCGGCCGCGTCCGCTGAGCGAGTATGTCGGACCTCCGCAGCGCGCTCTATCGTAAATACCGTGTTTGCGAAGGTACTGGTCGCCAATCGCGGGGAAATAGCAATCCGCGCGTTCCGCGCAGCCTATGAGCTGGAAATAGGCACGGTCGCGGTCTATCCCTATGAGGACCGCAATTCCGTGCATCGGCTGAAGGCCGACGAGTCCTACCAGATCGGTGAGGAGGGCCACCCGGTTCGCGCATACCTGTCGGTTGACGACATCGTCGCGACGGCACGGGCTTGCGGAGCGGACGCAATCTATCCCGGCTATGGCTTCCTGTCGGAGAATCCGGACCTGGCCGCGGCGTGCGCGGCGGCCGGCATCACCTTCGTCGGGCCGAACGCGGAGGTGCTCCAACTCACGGGCAACAAATCGCGGGCGATTGCGGCGGCGCGGGAAGCCGGCCTTCCGGTGCTAGCTTCCTCGGCACCCTCGACGTCGGTGGACGAGCTGCTGGCGGCCGCAGAGTCGATGACCTTTCCGCTGTTCGTCAAGGCGGTCGCCGGTGGCGGCGGACGTGGCATGCGCCGGGTGACCGACGCCGCGTCGCTTGCAGAGGCGATCGAGGCGGCCAGCCGCGAGGCCGAATCCGCCTTCGGGGACGCCTCGGTTTTTCTCGAGCAGGCGGTGATCAATCCGCGCCACATCGAGGTGCAGATTCTGGCCGACACCCAAGGCAACGTCATCCACCTCTATGAGCGGGACTGCAGCGTGCAGCGCCGACATCAGAAGGTCGTCGAAATCGCACCGGCTCCCAATCTCGATCCGGCGTTGCGCCAACAGATCTGCGCAGACGCGGTGGCTTTCGCGCGAAGCATCGGCTACACGTGTGCCGGGACGGTGGAATTCCTGCTCGACGAACGCGGCAATCACGTGTTCATCGAGATGAACCCCCGCATCCAGGTGGAGCACACGGTCACCGAAGAGATCACCGACGTCGACCTGGTGTCGGCGCAGCTGCGGATCGCCGGCGGACAGAGCCTGGAAGATATTGGCTTGAGCCAGAATTCGATTGTCCCGCACGGCGCAGCGTTGCAGTGCCGGATCACCACCGAGGATCCGGCGAACGGCTTTCGCCCGGACACCGGCCGGATCACGGCCTACCGCACACCCGGCGGCGCGGGGATCCGCCTGGACGGCGGCACCACACTGGGTGCCGAGATCAGCGCGCACTTCGACTCGATGCTGATCAAACTGACCTGTCGGGGCCGCGACTTCGCCACGGCGGTACGCCGGGCCCGACGGGCGGTCGCGGAGTTCCGCATCCGCGGGGTCTCGACGAATATTCCCTTCCTGCAAGCGGTCCTGGACGACCCTGACTTTCAGGCCGGCCGCATCACAACCTCGTTCATCGAGGAGCGCCCGCAGCTGCTCACTGCACGCAGCTCCGCCGACCGCGGCACCAAGATTCTCAATTACCTGGCCGACGTCACCGTCAACAAGCCGCACGGTGAACGGCCGTCGGCGGTCTACCCGCACGACAAGCTGCCCGACATCGATCTGTCGACTGAGCCCCCGGCCGGTTCCAAGCAGCGGTTGACCGAACTCGGGCCGGAGCGCTTTGCGGCCTGGTTGCGCGAGGCGCGCGGTGTGGGCGTCACCGAGACCACCTTCCGCGATGCGCACCAGTCCCTACTTGCCACGCGGGTCCGCACCAGCGGCCTGATCAAGGTGGCACCCTATATCGCGCGGACCACACCACAACTCTTGTCGATCGAATGCTGGGGAGGGGCGACTTACGATGTGGCGCTGCGCTTCCTGAAGGAAGATCCATGGGAACGGCTGGCGACGCTGCGCGAGGCGTTGCCCAACATCTGCCTGCAGATGCTGCTGCGCGGACGCAACACCGTGGGCTACACGCCCTATCCTGAGACGGTCACGACGGCATTCGTCGAGGAAGCGACGGCGACGGGCATCGATATCTTCCGGATCTTCGATGCGTTGAACAACGTCGACTCGATGCGACCGGCCATCGACGCAGTGCGTGAAACCGGCGCATCGGTGGCCGAGGTGGCAATGTCGTACACCGGTGATCTCAGCGATCCGGCCGAAAAGCTCTACACGCTGGAATACTACCTGAAGCTCGCCGAACAGATCGTTGACGCGGGCGCGCACGTGCTCGCGATCAAGGACATGGCCGGGTTGCTGCGCGCACCGGCGGCGAGGGCCTTGGTCTCGGCGCTCAAGTCCCGATTCGATTTGCCCGTGCACGTCCATACCCACGACACTCCGGGCGGGCAGCTGGCCACCTATGTCGCGGCCTGGCACGCCGGCGCAGACGCCGTCGACGGCGCCGCGGCCCCGCTTGCGGGAACCACCAGCCAGCCTGCACTGTCGTCGATCGTTGCCGCTGCGGCCAACACGGAATACGACACCGGAATATCACTGCCGGCGGTATGCGACCTGGAACCCTATTGGGAAGCGCTCCGAAAAGTGTACGCGCCCTTCGAGTCCGGGCTACCGGCCCCGACCGGACGCGTCTATCACCACGAGATTCCCGGTGGCCAACTGTCGAACCTGCGCCAGCAAGCGATTGCGCTGGGACTCGGTGACCGCTTCGAGGACATCGAAAACGCCTACGCGGGAGCCGATGCCATTCTGGGGCATCTCGTCAAGGTCACCCCGTCCAGCAAGGTCGTCGGTGATCTTGCGCTGGCGCTGGTGGGCGCCGGCGTCAGCGCGCAGGATTTCGCCGATGACCCCGCACGCTACGACATCCCGGAGTCGGTGATCGGATTCCTGCGCGGAGAGCTCGGCGATCCGCCGGGCGGCTGGCCGGAGCCGCTGCGCACTAAGGCATTACAGGGTCGGGGTCCGGCGAAACCGGAGCAGGAGCTGTCGCCCGACGACGAAAAGGCGTTGGCCACGCCGGGCGCCGGCCGGCAGGCCGCGCTGAACCGGCTGCTGTTCCCCGAGCCCACCAAGGAACTCGAGGACCATCGCGAGCAGTACGGGGACACGTCTCGCCTGAGCGCCAACCAGTTCTTCTACGGACTGCGGCACGGGGATGAACATCGCGTCGAGCTGGAGCGCGGTGTGGAGTTGTTGATCGGCTTGGAGGCCGTCTCCGATGCCGATGAACGCGGAATGCGCACCGTGATGTGCATCATGAACGGTCAACTGCGACCGGTCGTCGTGCGTGACCGCAGCATCGCCTCGGATGTGCCCGCCGCCGAAAAGGCCGATCGCGCCAATCCGGACCACATCGCGGCACCCTTCGCCGGAGTGGTGACGGTGACCATCGACGTCGGCGACGAGGTCGAGGCCGGCCAGACCATCGCGACGATCGAAGCGATGAAGATGGAAGCCGCCGTCACCACCCCGAAGGCCGGTAAGGTCGCGCGAATCGCGGTCTCGCACACCGCACAAGTGGAGGGCGGCGATCTCTTAGTGGTGATCGGCTAGCGGCGGCCGGCGATCAGTGCCGCGCGCACCAGGATCTGCTCGGCCTGTTTCACGTGGGCAGCGTCAACCAGAGCACCATTTACCCCCACCGCGCCGCGTCCTTGGCCTTGGCTTTCCGGTAGTCGGCGACGTTGGAGCCTGCCGGTGCCGAGGTCGGACGCGAACGAACCCGCACTATCGCCGAACGGCACGTGCTGACACCGGCCGCTCGCTGGCCGACTGGCTGGAGCAGAGCCGCACCGTCTAAGGCGGATTACTTATCCGCCGCCTCCTGCCCCACCGCCGGCACCACCACCGGCACCTCCAGCGGCACCACCAGCGGCGCCACCACCATTCGCGCCACCTTCGCCGCCGCTGCCGCCATAGGTTCCCCCGGGAACGGCGGGCGACGGCGGGGGCGGTGGTGCGGGGTGGGACGACGTGGGCGGCGCTGCCGGCGCGTTGCTTGCCAACGTGCTCGCGCCGGCACCGCTACCGAACGCGATCGCCGAACTGACCACGGCGGCGCCTCCGAGGAGCGCCATTGTCTTCCTTACTTCAAACCGCATTAGATCCCCCATTGGGTGTCGCAGCTTTGATCCAGCCTGAACACCCTTTATTCGATTGAGCAACCGAGCATTCGACGCATTCAGGTCAGTGCGGGCAAGACCTTGTCGGTGAGCAATTGGACCGACTTCCACGCTTCGTCGACCGGCATGCCGCCCACCAGCGGGTGCATGACCAGCGGACCGAAATTCTCCGCGTCGCGCACCTCCGCGATCAGCTGGTCGGGAGTCAGGAAGCGGTATCGACCGGATGCCCGGACCTGATCCAGAGTCTGGACACCCGGCAGGTGCATGAGCGAACGCTGATCGGTTGACCATTGGCCGTAAGTGACTGCCTCCCAGAGGATATGCTCGCCTAGCTCCGCCCATGCCCGGTCCGGATCTTCATGCAGGTAGATCATTCCGCGGTTGACGGGACCCGGCATGAGGATGAACGGCGTCATCCCGGCCTCGGCGCACAGTTCGCGGTAGTAATCGGCGATATCGGGTAGATGGTCCGCCAAACTGAGCGGCAGCCGGAACCGGGCCGCGCGCCGCGCCGTGGCACGAGCGCCACCGCCGACGTACAGCGGTGGATGCGGTCGCGTCCAGGTGCCAGTGCAGATCCCGTTCTCGGGATCGCCGCCGGACCATACGGCCAGCATCCGCTCGAGCAGGCTGTCCATCAGCGCCCCGCGCCGCCCGAAATCCGCTCCGAGGGAATCGTATTCGACCGTGCGGTAACCGAGACCGACCGTGGCGTGCAGGCGCCCGCGGCTCATGTTGTCGACGAGCGCGATGTCTTCGGCAAGCCGCACCGGGTTCCACAGCGGTCCGAGAGCGCAATCGACGCTCGCGATCAGTGTCGAGGTTCGGGCCAGGAACATCGAGGCGGCCATGATCGGATTGCAACTCCACCCGTGCCCGGTGGCGTGATGCTCGTCGACGCTTATGGAGGTGATGCCGTGGGACTCCCCCCACTGCCCCAGCTCTAGGGCCGCAGATAACAGCTTGCCCTGCGTGCGTGGATCACCTTGTGGGGAAGCGAAGTTGAAGCGCAGTACCGTCAACAGCATGTCGGGCCTCGCTACGCTTCTGGTCCGGCCGCCGCCCGCAGGAAGCCCGGGAAGTCCGGGAACAGCGCCCGGTCGACGATCTCGATGCGAGTTCCCGCCGCGTCGACGTAGTAGGCAAAGAGCGCCAGATCCGGCGGGGAAGTGTCAGCAGTCGCTTCAAAGGAGAAACCGTTGTCTTCCAATAACTTCGCGGTCTCGCCCAGATCATCTGTCCAGTACCCGAGGTGGTGAATGGCGTTGCCCGGCGCCGCCGTCCAGGCGGTCCCCGGTACTTCCTTGATCAGTTCGACATGCGGCGCCTGCAGCGAATAGACGAAAGTGGAAGTCACCTCTCGGGTTCCGCTCGTCATGCGGAAGGGCAAGGTGTAGCTCACCGGAGTGATCCAGCGGTAGCCGGCCAGCGCACTGAGCCGGGCCATCGCCGCATCGAGGTCGGCGACGATGATGCCGGTGTGATAGAAGTCCTCGGGCCGTAATGCGAATGCCGTCATGCGTTCCTCGCTATCTGGTTACGAAGCCAGGCGCTTTCCCAGAAGTTCGAGCTGCTGGCGAGAAGTCGCTCGTGAGCGTCCCGCAACACATCCCGAGCGCCCGGATGATCCGCCGGAACAAGCTGAGCGAGATGGATGGCCTGCAATGGACGATCGGCGGCCAGGTGTGCGCGCGCTCGATCCACCAGCGCATCGGCGCCGGCCAGCTCGACCACGTCGGCGGCGACGGAATCGAATCCGACAGGGTAAAGCTCGGTGGTCGATTCGTGGTGGAACCAGCCCGAGTAGTTCTCCCAGATGGCCCGCACGTCCCAGGCTACTTTGCCGTAACCTTGGCCCACTTCGTATTCCGCGGGCAGAGTGATCTCCCGCATCAGGGTGCGGACGTCTTCGCCCGCGTTCATCCCGGCGACGGTCTGGTCATGGACGTACTGAATCGCGTCGCGCAGCCGCGTCAACTCCGCATTGATGCGTTCGGCGCCCTGGACCGGACCGAAGTGTCCGGTCACCAGCAGGTCGGCCCGCAGGTCGCGGACTCTTTCCACCGATGCGATCGCCGTCAACGCATCCCGGTAGCGGTCACCGCGCATCGTGACAAGGTTGGGAATGTGTCCGAAAAGCGGACCGAAAGTGTTACCACACAGACAGATTCGCTCCTGCGGCAGCCACACCACCAGGGAATCGGTGGTCTCACCACCGGGTACCGAAATCAGTTCCATCTGTCGGCCACCGACCTTGAGGCAGAGGGTGTCCTCAAAGTCGATGTCGACGTCGGGCACACTCTGACCGGCCAGCCGTGTGGTGCCCAGGCGTCGCTGGATGGCCTGGATGCCGCTGGCCAGGGTGTCTTTGAAGGCGAACGCGCTGCGGCTGGCCCGATACGGGATCAACCGATCGTTGTCGTCTCGCCAGTCCTTCCAATTCGCCTGCGCGACGACGGTCGTCGCGGGATCGCGCACGCTGTCCAGGCCGCCGACGTGATCCACGTGGCCCTGCGTGAAGATGATGTAGCGCACCGGTGACGAGTCCACGGCGTCGAAGTTGGCGCGATGCACGGGCCCCTCGAAGCCCATGCCGGTGTTCACGATCACCCGGCCCTCGGTGGTCGTGAGCAGATATGAGTTGGACAAACCGGGCGAGCACCACAACCCCGGAGCGACCTGCTCGGCCTCGTCGGCCGAGGCCGGGCGCATCGCGTCGGCGCCCGGCCTGCTCCGATAGACAGGTTCGGACATCGCTGGTGACTCCTTCATTCGGGGTGGACGTCGAACTTGTCGAAGTAGAAGCCGAAACGGCTGCGCAGTTCGTCGGCGGACGTACCGAAGTGCCGCTGCAGCTCATAGTGGATACGGCCGTGTTTGCCCCTCGGATTGCCGTCCAGGTAGCGCTGGAAGCGCTCGCGCACCTCGGGCGGCAACTCGACGCGGCCGCACCGATACAGCCGCTCGAGCACCGGCATCTCGTTGCCATTGAGCTGGTGGAAGTTGATGTCGACGCTCCGCTCGGCCGCCACCAGGTCGCGGTCGCGTACGCATGCGCTGAGTAGCCGGTGCACGCGGTCGCTCCAATAGTCCAGCAGCCACTGCGGGTCAATGCTGTTTCGGCGCAACCGGTCCGAGTACGCCATCATGGTGATCGCCGACTGGATCACCGAAACGGGGTCACGGTGGGTGAAGGCCACGGTCGCGTCTGGAAAAGTTTCCATCAGCGGACCAAGCTGCTCGCAGTGCTGCGGACTCTTGAGCACCCATGCGCGCGGCCCGCGCAGGAAGGTCAGCGCCTGCAGCACCTTCTTCATGTACGCATAGTGCCGAGTTTGGTCGAGATCCAGGTAATAATCCCGCCAATCGGGCACGCGCGCATGCCATTCCAGCACATACGAGGCCAAGTCGAGGTCGAGAAGCTCCACCTCCTCCTCGATCGCCTCGGGGAACCGGTCGTGCATCGCGGCCACGACTGGGCGCGCTCGCCATGAGCGCGTCATGTTCGGCTTTGGCGCGCGCGTAACGCGGATCAACACCGAAAATGTCCGGGCCCTGTCCGCGGGCGGGGATGGGATCCTGGCTCTCCCAATACGGCAGGGCGCGCCGGCGTGGGTCGGCGGCAATGAGATTCACCAGATGCGTGGTGCCCGAACGCGGCATCCCGACGACGATGATTGGCTTTTCGATCGGGATGGATTCGATCTCGGGATACCGCTGAATGAGCTCGGTAAGTGACAACCGATTGCGCAGCAGGCGCACGATGCGTTGGCGCAACGAACCGCGGGTGAGCTGGCGCAGGCCATCGTCGGCTTGGATCGCGCCGACGTGGGCGCGCAGACGGTCAGCGAAGCCGTCCGTGTCGGCGAGGTCGGCTCCTGCCCGCAAGCCGGACTGCTCGATGGCCTCGGCAAGCATGCGGTCGATGTCGAGATCAACGGGTCTGGCTTCGGTGAATTCCAGGATCTGACGCTGCACGTCGGTCAGCCGGGGCGCAGTCAAGTCGTCGAAGTCGATGTCGTCGACCGCAGAACCCACCGCAACCCCTCTTCGACGCGCCAGTGAGAAAGATGACACAAACGCTAGCCGCGGCGGAGATCCGTCGTTCATCCACCTCGTCGTGACGGCCTTGGCGCTATAGGTTGGCCAGATCGTCGGGAACGTCGACCTTGTGTTCTTCCAGCGCCTCCAGGGGCACCACCTCGAGGGTGCTCTCATGGGTTGCCGCCAGCACCACCGGCGCGGCACAACCGTCGTTGTGAGCGCGCAGCCAGTTCAGCGCGGTCACGCACCAGCGGTCGCCCGGCAGCAGGCCGGGGAACCGGTACTCGGGAACCGGCGTCAGCAAGTCATTGCCGATGGAACGCTGGTGCTCCAGGAATTCGGCGGTCATCACTGCGCAGATCGTGTGCCGTCCGAGGTCCTGAGGTCCCGTCGAGCAACAGCCGTCGCGGTAGAAGCCGGTCAGCGGGTCTGTGCCGCACGGTTCCAGCGGACCGCCTAGGACATTTCGATCAGGCACTCGTTCAGTATTGCGCTCTTCGGGGTGAAGTTAGAAGCAATTTCGCCGACTGCTTCATCGAGTTTGTTATGTACCGGTGTCGCCGTCGCCGGTGTGGACGCCCGAACAGCGGACGTGTTAGCTCGACGTGATGTCGACGCCACCCAACCAACCCGGAAATCCGCCCGGTGAGCCACCCTTGGTGGCAGTCGCCCAGGCCTGGGATTTCCAGTCCTTCTCGGCGTCATCGTCTGGGCCATCGTCGACGCGATCTTGATCTTCACCGGCAGCGTCAAAGACAACCATGGACGCAAGCTGCGTTAGACGTCCGAGAAGCGACAACATGTGTTGGGTTGTCGGCCAACGGGTTTGGCCCACAGCGGGGCCTGATCTTAACTTGGTAGTCCCTCGCGACGGTCCGGGCGCGCCGGTGGTCGTGGTCACGGATTGGTCACGATAATGAGCGAAGGGCGCCGCTCGACCGCGCCGATGACGGCCCGGTAACAATCGTCATCTCAAGCTGTCGCGACGCGCTGAACAAATCCCAGGGAAATCGCCCCGAAAACTTATCGTCACATCGTGGAACGACGTACGGCCCTTAAACTCCCTCTGCTACTGGCGGCAGGCGCCGCAGTTGCCCGGATACCGCGGGCCTCCGCGGAGGAGGCTGGCCGGTGGTCGCCCGATCGCGCCAACCGCTGGTATCAAGCGCAGGGTTGGCTCGTTGGAGCAAATTACATCCCGGCGAACGCCATTAACCAGCTCGAGATGTTTCAGCCCGACACGTTTGACCCCCGGCGCATCGATGCCGAGCTCGGTTGGGCACAGTTCTATGGCCACAACACCGCGCGTGTATTCCTTCATGATCAGCTGTGGGCGGCAGATCAGCGCGGCTTCCAAACGCGCCTTGGGCAATTCGTCGACATCGCGGCCCGCCATCGCATCAAACCGCTGTTCGTCTTCTTCGACTCGTGTTGGGATCCGCAGCCGCGCGCAGGTCGCCAGCGCGCGCCGAGGCCCGGCGTGCACAACTCCGGCTGGGCGCAGAGTCCGGGCGCCGAACGGCTCGGCGACCCTCGCTACGTCCCGGTCATGCGCGACTACGTAACGGCGGTGATGACCCAATTCCGCAACGACAACCGGGTTTTGGGCTGGGACCTGTGGAACGAGCCCGACAACCCCGCGCGCCAATACCGCAGCGTCGAACGAAGCGACAAGGAACAGCTCGTCACCAACTTGCTGCCCCAGGTATTTCGGTGGGCCCGGGCGGTAGACCCCAGCCAGCCGCTGACAAGTGGTGTGTGGCGTGGAGATTGGGGACAACCGCAGGGCCGCAGCGCAATCAGCGACATACAGCTCGCCAACGCCGACGTGATCACTTTCCACAGCTATGCGGGGCCCGCGGCGTTCGAGAACCGCATCAACGAGCTCACCCCGCTGGGCCGGCCGGTCCTGTGCACGGAATACATGGCACGACCCCAGGGCAGCACCGTCGAGTCGATCCTGCCGGTTGCCAAGCGCCACAACGTCGGGGCCATCAACTGGGGCCTGGTCGCAGGCAAGACCCAGACCTACTTCCCCTGGGACTCATGGGATCACCCATACACTTCCGTCCCGAAAGTGTGGTTCCACGACCTGATCCGGCCCGAGGGGCGGCCGTTTCAAGACATCGAGGCTCTGACGGTTCGAAAGCTGGCCGGTAGCCAGACCTGAACTGGGTTGCGCACCGCGCATTCTGTATCACCGTCAACCTTTTAAGACGTTGCCCGTCCGGGTGCCACCGATAGTAGGGTTATCGGAGCTCAGAAGGGGGCGGCGATGCTCGTC
Organism: uncultured Actinomycetota bacterium; assembly: GCA_963849935.1. Classification (GTDB taxonomy): domain Bacteria; phylum Actinomycetota; class Actinomycetes; order Mycobacteriales; family Mycobacteriaceae; genus Mycobacterium. The sequence goes on along the minus strand of CAWKJQ010000014.1, from coordinate 44,597 downwards.
GATGCCAGGCGACTGCTGGCGGTGCCATGCAGAACCTGAGCGAAGCGGAACTGATCAGATGCTTTGCGTAACCGATGAGCGCGTTGCACACCGACGGCTACGATCCCCCGAAAGCCGTAAACGAGTGGATCGAAAGCCCCCTGAAACCGGGTGAGGTGAGAGATCTCGGGCCGATCGCCGGTACCGGCGGCATTCCCGGCATCCCAGGGATCGGAGCGGCGGACCTAGGGGAAGTCGTTGAGGTGACTGGGCAGCCCGGGAAGTACCTGGCGATCTTCGGGGATTCGTTCTCGGGCAACAAGGTTGGGGAGGGCGAACACTATCGATCTGTGGCTGTGCCGGTCACGTTCGACGCCGACGGGCGGCCGCATTTCGGGGCGCCGTTGACCGGAGCGAAGGACAGCGGTCATGAGCTTTTTCCGATCCCGACGGATGCGGTGGGCGTTACCGACACTCTTCCGTCGGGGACGATCACGCTGGGGGACAAAACGTACATGATGGTGACGGGAACCAAGGATGACCTGAAACCAGTGGCTTCGTGGTTGGTCGAAGTCAACGGTGATCCCGGTAAGGGATGGACGATGGTGCCGGGATCGTATCGGGGAGCGGGCGAAGCGCCTACCCAGGTCAGCGGATACAAGGGTTCGGACGGCAAGGTTTACATCGCCGCCGATTCCTTCGACCGCAGCCGGGGCGTCACGATGTACCGTGCCGATCCTGACAAAGTATCCGACCGCGGCAGCTGGCAGCCCTGGAATGGAAAGAACTGGGGGAATCCGCGGGAACAAGCCACGCCGGTCACCACTGATCGCTATGGCGAACTCAGCTTTCGCGAGATCGACGGTAAGCCAGTCTTATCCGGTTTCAACCGGGATGCCCAGGGTGGACGCATGGAAGTACGGGTTGGGTCTAATCCGACCGGTATATTCGGTAACGTGCCGACCACTATTGTCGCGCAGAATGGCGATCCAGGCGCTCCCAATTTCATGCCGCAACCGTATGGTGGTTATATCATGCCCGGCTCGCGCTTGGACGACTTGAAAGTATTTGCCAGCCAATGGAATACAGGTAAGGACGGTAACGGCGTGCCAATCGGCACGCCGTATGCCACGCGCGAGTTTCAAGTCAACCCCTTTCACTGATTGCATGACTGGGCAGTCAGAATTGGTAGGAACGATATGGCCGTGAAGACGCTCATCAGCATCGGCGCATCGGTCGGCGCCGCTCTTGTAGGTTCGTGCGCGGCGCATGCTGAGCCGCTCAAGTTTCCCGACCTGAGCGGATACGCTCCCGCGAATGTCAAAGACTACGAGATCCTGGTGCCCAACCCCGGCCGGGAACCCGATCCGACGGTCTATTTCCTGACGCCCGACAGCGTCGTCTGCAAATTCACGCTCGACCAGGCATCGTGCAGTGGAAATAATTTGCCCGCGACACCCCCTGCGCCGTCGAATCCGGAGGCCGGGATGAACGGCGTCAATTGGATAGGAACCACCAGCGGGCTCAACCAGACCAGCGGGGGCGAACCGGCGCATGCGATCAACGGACAACCCATCAAAACGCTTCCTCCGTCCCACTCGCTCACCGTGAATGGCTTCATCTGCGGGGTCGACAGCTCTGGCATGACCGCCTGCAAAGACCCGCAAGGCCGTGGCTTCGTGCTGTCGCCACACGGGTCCGGTTGGCTGCCTCACGTCTGATCACCGCCGGGGTTTACGGAGCCGCGAAGTCACCAACGGCGGTCATCTTGTTGCCGTCCCAGGCGGTGGCGAAGCCGCCTGCGGTATATGCACAATTCAAGATGATCGCTCGGTGCGGCGGACTTTGCATCCACATGTCGAGGGCTTCATTGGGAGTCGCGGCGGATCCGGTACCCCAGAAGACGATCTCACCCGAGTACCTGCTTCGATAGCCGGCATCCGCGATGCGCACCTGCGGCGAAGAGCCATCGGAACCGATGTGTCCGCTTACCCCATTCCGCAGCATGTCGTCGGCATGCTGCTGCGCTGCCTCCGTCAAACGCGGGTCATCGGTGATCGGTCCGCAGGCATCGCGAAGCCGGTTGACGCCGCTGAATAGCGCTGCCCCGGAATCGTCTGCGCGTGCAGCGAAACTACTCATCGCGCCGGAAGCCGTCATGAAGGCAGTACAGATCGAGAAGGCCGCCAAGATCTCCAGCTTCCTTGTCATGATGCCTCGTGCCCGCATGCTCGTTTATCTGCTTTAGATAGCGAAATGTTACCCACTCGCAACCATAAGCGTCGATAATCGGAAACCCTGCTCGCGGCACCGCCGACGGCTCGGGCCGACGACGCAGAGCCGCCCTGCTAGTGGCCGACGTTGTGGGCCAGATCGATGGCGTACTGATTCACGAAATTGCCTGCGGGTGGATCACCTTTGCCACATGTACCGTCGGATTCACCGGGACGCTTGATCCACAGGTAGGCGTCGGCGTGCGCGCCCGCGGTAGCCGCGGTGGGCGGAGTGCCTAGTGCCCGTCCGCTGGGGTTGCACCAGTTCAAGTCGGAGTCGGGAGCCGGCCCGGCACCGTTGCGCGATGTGTCGATCACGTAGTGCGAACCATTCGTGAGACCCGAAATCGCTTCGCCGTAGCCGATTTCGTCCTCGGTGGTGAAGAAGTTCGCGGTGTTGACGCTGAAACCCCGCGCGTGGCCGACGCCGGCCTGGTTGAGCCTGGCGGCCATGTCGTCGGCGCTGTGCCAGCGCAGGTGACCCGCGTCGACGTATACGGCCGCGTTCGGATCGCGGGTCAGCGTGTCGACTGCGTAGCGAACCAAGTCGAAGCGTTCCTGGCGTTGATCAGCCGACAGGCAGTCGGCCATGGCAAGCGCATCGGGTTCGACGATGATCGCCACCCGGGACGTGCCCACGCCTGATGCGATGCCGTCGATCCATGCGCGGTAGTCGTCGGCCGACGCCATACCGCCTGCGGCGAAGCTGCCACAGTCGCGGTGGGGAATTCCGTACAGCGACAGAACCGGAATGGCGCCGGAAGCATTCGCGTCGCCGACATACTTGCCGACCGTGCCCGCCGAGGAGCCCGGGACGATCCAGTAGGCCTGCGGGGTGTTGGCGATGGCCGTCAACTCGGGGCTCGGCGGATCGGCGCTCTGCGCGGCACGCATTGCTGCCGACGTGGGGTTGACGTAGAACGGCGCTCCGGCCAACGGGTCCCCGTCGGCGACCAGGCGCAGCGTCGGGGCGGGACGGACCTGCACGGGCTTGGCTGAACCCATGCCGGCGACGGCCGCAATCGTGATCAAGGGAACCATCCACCGCGCGACCGCACCGGCAACTGAGAACTTCACCTCAGGAAAATTAGTGGTTCGGACGCATCGAGCGCCAATTGGCGCTGCCCGTTCGTGCGTCCGCTCAGTTATTCGAGAACAGCCGCGGCCGTCCGCTTACATCGAGCCGCTCCCGGCCAGGGCCAGCCGAGAAGGCCGGCCGCGAAGGCCGCGCCCTTGTCAATCACTGCGGCGTTGGTCGAATACGTGTCGTGTGCGGCGAAGTTCATCCCGTCGGAGCAGATCGGATCCTCGGCCGCGCACACCTGGATGGTCTTGGCCTGATAGAGCGGGCCGATCGCGACCGGCGGTTCGCCGAAGAAGTTCATCGCTTTTTCGTTGGGCAACGCGAACAGCACGACCGAGGAGACGTGGTTGGCCACTTCCGGATCCAACGGTTTGGGCACGGCCGCCGGATCGATCCCATTCGGTACGACCGGTGAGGTGACGAACCCCATCACGGCCGCGCCTTGGGAGTAACCGCCGAGCACCATCTTGGTGTTGGGACAGTCGTGCGCCATCGAAACGACGTGTGCGCCCGCGTCTCTGACGCCGGCCTCGCCCGCGTTCGTCCAGTCATGGGTGGCGGGGTAATCGACCGGATATACGTCGAAGGACTTCGCGCCAACGCGTGAGTGCAGGTTGTCGACGAACGCCTGTCCGGTCGGGCCGAGGCCGGGTGGATCGTCGGTGCCGCGAGCGAAGACGACCTGAACGTCCGGACACGGATCGGCGGCGGCGGAGGGGATGGCGGTTGCGAGGACGGAAGCGGCAACGCCCGACGCCGCGGCTAGGGCAGGAGCAAGCAGACGAAGGCAGTGACGTGCGATCATGCCGCTGTGTGCCCAGAAAACTGATTTTTAAACCGCGACTTCTCGGCCGCTGACCCGACTCGACGCTGTCGCAACCGGGCTATGCGCGACACCGCGGCCATCGACTCCGAGCCGCATTGGAGTGGATTTCGCAGAAGATTGCCAGTCTCACATATGGGGCTGCATATCGCGTGAGCGAAATACCGCCGCGGCCGCTGGCTCGTCCCGATGGTCGTTTGCCGGGGTCTGCGCACCCCCTATTACGGGTACATTCGGCGCTAGCGGGTCAATAGGCTTTGCACCAATTTGTATGTCACCTTGTGAGCCGGATAGCCGGTGTCGCAAAACCTTCAGCGGCGTGACCTTGAGCAGCGCGGCAAGTAACACCACCGCTCCAGCAGCCATAACGGCGAAGACGACCTCGCCCACGAATGCGTACAATATGTATGCTGCATTCATTATCTAACTGTAGGCACAATAATCGCCAAGTCGACATTGCTCTTTCCTTTGCAACTTATTTGGAATGCTTCCTTGATTTATGCGTAGGGCTTAGGCCCGATTTATGGGTTTCCGCTTCGTATCGAGTCGTAGCCTGCCGATGCGAGCGAGGCCCGCATTTTGAAATCATCGGTTGTCACGCTGGCAGCTCTCGGTGGCGGTGAAGATTTTGTCAGCATTGTTGTAGACCTCGTGTTTGCTGCATCGGGCACTTTGGGCGCTCAGCTGAGTAACGCTCGTGGCGCCAAGGGCTTAAGTTTCCGTCTATGCGTGACATCGACACCATCGACTCCGAGCTGCAATTGGTGGCGGCGCTTCGCCGTGCGGCTCGGGAGCGGGGTGGGCCGCTGCCGCCGATCAGGGGCATTGCTACAACTCTGCATCGATCGATGCGGTCGGTGTTTGCAGTTCCCGGACGCGGGTATGCCGCTTGCTACCCAGTTGAAGGGAGGCGACAATGATCGTCGCCGGCGTGATCCTCTTGCTTCTCGGCTATCTGCTACCTCTGCTGATCCCAGTGCCGCTCGTCCTAGTGACCCTTGCGATCTGGCTCGGCTGGATCTTGCTCATCATCGGGGCGATCCTCTGGCTGCTCGACTCTGTCCGCAGTCAGCCGGTCGGCCGCAGAAGCCATTTCGGTTCGGTCGGCAGTTGGCCGGTCGGCCGCAGACGCCGTTACGGTGCCGTCGCGGGCGAGCCGGTCGGCCGCAGACCCCTTTTCGGGTCCGGCAGCAGGTTTCCGATTGGCCGCAGACGCCGTTACGATGCCGTCGCGGGCGAGCCGGTCGGCCGCAGACCCCTTTTCGGGTCCGGCGGCAGGTTCCCGATTGGCCGCAGACGCCGTTACTGGTGAGTAGCCCGGGCACGGCAACCTGCTCCAACGCCAGCCGCCCGGCGGCGGCTGACGTTGGTCACCCTCTGGCGTGCTGCGGCAGGCTGAGTCGCTACATGTCTGGCGTCGTCGAGGATGGGGGCCAACGCCATTGCCACCGCTGCTAGGCCGGGACGTTCGACAGCGGCCGGAGCGGCGTCGAGTTCGGCACGCACGCCCGCGACCACAGAACAGCGTTGCGATTCAATCGGCTGAGAGTCAACCACATTCAGAGTCGAAGAATCCGGTGAGCCGACCGGAAGCCCGCTCTGGCGACGGTAGCGGTCACGCCGATAGTCGCGCTCCGCGGCCTCACAAACCGCACAGCGGCAACCGCGGGTATAGCGGGCACGTCCATGTTCTAGTGTCATCGGTTATCCTTAAAGTTACTGTCTCGCAATGAATTTGATGTCCCCGCAGCCGACCTTCGCAGGCCGGAGGGGGTGGTGGAATCTCTTCGCGGCTGTCCGCGTGGCACCTATGGCAGCCGCCGTACTATTGCCCACCGATTTTCAACTACACATGTGAGACCCGAATCTCGTGGGCGAAAATGATCCAGCCCTTTGGCTCGTCCGGATAATCGTCCGTTGAGATTTGCATACCCCCTGCTTGACTGCGTGTTTGCTGTACAGTCGGCGGTTTGGAGGGAGTCCACATATGGCCAAACTGTCGTTGACTAGAGTTGTTGCGGCGGTTGGTGGTCTGACACTGTCGTTGACCGCCGGGGCCGGGGTCGCGTCCGCCGATCCCGATTTGGGTTCAGCCGTTAACACAACCTGCACTTACGACCAGGTCCTGGCAGCACTGAACGCGCAGGACCCGATACTTGCCTCCGACCCGGAGATGCAGGCCGGGTTGCAGCAGTTCGTGGCCGGCTCGCCCAGTCAACGACGGCAAATTGCTCAGGGGATAGTAAGCAATCCCGATACCCAGCCATACGTTGGAACCCTTCTACAGACCTTCGCTACCTGCAACAACTTCTGAGCGGCTGGAAGGGCATTTGGTTCTCGGCATGCTCGATGCTGGTCGTAGCTCGGGTGAGTAACTATCGTCGTGGCCACGCCATTGCACCTATGCCCGGCATGGAAACCGTTGCAGTGATTCCACATTGAGCACGCCGAGGGCACATTGTCAGGTCTTGCTGGTGACGCGTTCGACGTAGCCGCTGCGTTCCCATTCCTGAGCGAGATGCTCGGAGACGGTGACGGTGTCGCCTTTGACCTATTCGATGACGACCTTGACGCGGTGGCGACCAGTTTGCACGCCCGATACTCACGCGAAATTACTCAAATATGTGCCCACAACGTGCCCACCGAGGGCTCAGGGAGTTCGGTAGGAAACAGGTAAATCCCGTCTGCCTGCGCTGGTGCCCAGACAGTTGTGGCGGTGGCGGAGGGATTTGAACCCTCGGACGGTTTTAGCCGTCACACGCTTTCGAGGCGTGCTCCTTAGGCCGCTCGGACACGCCACCGCCGAGCAGCTTACCCAACCGAAGGCCCGTCACCCCAATCGCTGGCGCGCGAAGAAGGCTTCCAGCGGCGCGGCGCACTCCTGCGCCAGCACACCACCGCGCACCTCCGGGCGGTGATTGAGTCGCCGATCCCGGACGACGTCCCACAACGATCCGACCGCACCAGTCTTGGGCTCCCAGGCACCGAACACCAGCGCGGGCGATGCGCGACAGCACCAGCGCGCCCGCGCACATGGTGCACGGTTCGACGGTGACCGCCAGCGTGGCGCCTTCCAGCCGCCACCCGTCACCGAGTACCTGGGCGGCCGCGCGCAGCGCCAGGATTTCGGCGTGTGCCGTCGGGTCTCCCCACGCCTCGCGGGCGTTGACCGCGCGGGCCAGCTCCGTTCCATCGGCGCCGATCACCACCGCACCGATGGGCACGTCGCGGGGACCCGCCGTCGCGGCGACCGACAGTGCGGAACGGATCAGGTCTTCGTCAGTAATCACCGACCGGGCCTGAGGGCGGCGACCCGCCGCGCCCGGCTCCGCCGCACTTGCGATCACCGACCGAGGCGGTCGATCACCGCCGACAGCTGATCCGCGAAGCCCATCTCCCGGGCGATGCGGCCCAACTGCTCGTCGGCGTACAGGTCGGTTTCGTCGACGATGACCCCTAGCACCGCCTCGGGCAGCCCGACGTCGGACAACAGCCCTAAGTCACCCTCCTCGAAAGGATCCGAGTCCTCCAGATCCTCCGGCTCGAGGTCGGCATCCAACTTGTCGAGCACTTCCGCCGCGATGTCGTAGTCCAGCGCGGCGGTGGCATCCGAGAGCAACAACCGCGTCCCCGAGGGTGCCGGTCGCACGATGACGAAGAATTCGTCATCGACGTCCAGTAACCCGAAGACCGCCCCGGAACTGCGCAATTCACGCAACTCCGTCTCGGCGGCCGACAGGCTCATCAGCGACTTGCGGGCCATTGGGGCACAACGCCACTGCCCGTCCTCACGCACCACCGCGACGCCGAAACCGTCCGGCGTGTCCGCGGACAGGCCCTGGGCAGAGGCCCGTTGTGCTCCCATGGCCGCTTACGGTAGTCCCTGACCAGGCCCCTGGCCAGATGGCGCCAGGTGGCCGCGACGTCTGACGGCGCCGACCCCGACCTGATGTGCCAACCTTGAAATGTGGCAAGCCCTCCTTCTGAAACACCGGTGTGTGTGCTTGGGCTGGGGCTGATCGGTGGCTCGATAATGCGCGCCGCCACGGCGGCCGGCCGTGACGTGTTCGGCTACAACCGCTCGGTGGAGGGTGCGCAGGCCGCGACTGCCGACGGCTTCGATGTGACCACCGATCTGACCGCGACCCTGTCCCGCGCCGCCCACTCAGAAGCATTGATCGTGCTGGCCGTGCCGATGCCGGCGATGGCGGGCCTGCTCGCCCACATCAAGGAGACGGCCCCGGCCTGTCCGCTGACCGACGTCACCAGCGTCAAGCAGGCGGTGCTCGATCAAGTCGTCGCGGCGGGTTTGCAGGAAAGATTCGTCGGGGGCCATCCGATGGCGGGCACCGCGCATTCGGGATGGGCCGCCGGCTACGCCGGGTTGTTCACCGGCGCCCCGTGGGTGGTCAGCGTCGACGATCATGTCGACCCGGCGGTCTGGTCGACGGTGATGACGTTGGCGCTGGACTGCGGCGCGGTCGTGGTGCCGGCCAGGTCCGACGAACACGACGCCGCCGCGGCGGCAATCTCGCATCTGCCCCACCTGCTCGCCGAGGCGCTGGCCGTCGTGGCCGGAGACGTCCCACTGGCCTTCGCCCTGGCCGCCGGGTCGTTCCGCGACGGAACTCGGGTCGCGGCCACCGCCCCGGACCTGGTCCGGGCGATGTGCGAGGGCAATTCCGACCAACTGGTGCCGACGGCCGATCGCATCATCGAACTGCTGAGCCGTGCCCGCGAATCGCTGGCTTCCCATAATTCCGTCGCCGACCTCATCGAGTCCGGCCATGCCGCGCGAACGCGTTACGACAGCTTCCCGCGCAGCGACGTCTTCCACGTCGTCGTCGGCGCGGAGAACTGGCGTCAGGAATTGGCCGCCGCGGGCCGGGCCGGCGCGGTGATCAGATCCGCTCTGCCAAGCCTGGATAGTCGACGATGAATCCTTCTTCGTCGACGCTCACCGTGGTGTCAGAGATCGGCGAGCGCAACTTGATCTCGTCCAGACTGCCGGTGCTGCTGTAGCTCACGGTGTCCGCCGTGACGGACATCTCCGGCAAGTGCACGTAGACCACGGGCAGCGTGACCGAGGCCGGCCGTTCGATATAGCCCGAGCCGCCGGATGGGCAGCGCGTTGAAGAACGGGCTGAACTCCACGTCGACGTCGAGCGCGCCGTTGTAGGCCGCGCGACGCTCGCCCTGATGGTCAGTGACCAGCCACATGTTCTCTTCGTCGCGGGCGAACGAAAAGACCCGCTCCCGCTCGGCGAGGGTGACGGTCATGCCTAGCCGCTTGGTGGCGCCGGTCTCATCGGTCAGCAGGTCGTAGTAGGCGCCGAACGCCGGAGTGGTCTCGGTGGCGGCGGCAATGATGCGGCCATTGGCCTTGATTCTGTTGCCGGACACCTGAACTCGTACCGATTCCATCCGGGGAACATCCTGTGCGCGCCAGGTGAGCATCGCCTGCCAGACGCGGCGAGACGGATCAGAAGGGGCTGCGTTCACTCATCTACCGTAAGACGTGCCCGCCAAGCGTTGCGGAAGTGCCCGGTATGTTCGCCGCAGCCGCCCGGTGCCCGGTACCGAAATCCACACCGCCAAGGCCAGCAGTCCGTCGAGCACCAGCGCCAACGCGGCCACCATCAGCGCCCCCACCAGGGCGAGATGAAACTCACGTTCTTTGATCCCGTCGAGCAGGTATCTGCCCAAGCCACCGAGGCTGGCGTACGCGGCCACGGTCGCGGTGGCGACCACCTGCAGCGTCGCATTGCGCAGCCCACCCAGGATCAACGGCAACGCATTCGGCACCTCGACGCGCAACAGCACCTGGGCCTCGGTCATCCCCATCGCCCGGGCGGCATCGACAACCGTCGGCTCGATATTGGCGATCCCGGCATAGGTACCGGCCAACAACGCCGGCACCCCCAGCAGCATCAGCGCCACCAACGACGGACCCAGGCCCAGCCCGAACAGCAGCGTCCCGAACAACAGCACGCCCAACGTCGGCAGGGACCTCAGCCCGTTGACGGCGCCCACCACCAGCAGGGTGCCGCGGCCGGTGTGCCCGATGATCAGGCCGACGGGAATCGCGATCAGCGCGGAGGCGCCCACCGCCAGGGCGGTGTACTCGAGGTGTTCCAGGATGCGGGCCGCGAGCCCGACCGGGACCGGTCCAATTGTCGGCGGTCAAGACGTAAGAGATCGCCCGCTCGACGAAGTTCACCGTGCGCCACCCACGACGGGCGCGACGACCGGGCGGCGGCCGGTGCGGCGCGTGGCGTGTGCCCACGGCGTTGCCAGCCTGCCTACCAACACGATGAGCACGTCGATGACGACGGACAGCAGGAACAGCGCGATGATGCCGGCCAGGATCTGATCGCTCTTGTTGGTTTGGTACCCCTGGGTGAACCAGCTGCCCAGCCCGCCGATGCCGATGACCGAACCGACCGAGACCATCGCGATATTGGTGACCACTACCACTCGCAGCCCGGCGACGAGGACCGGAACAGCAAGCGGCAGTTCGACTTTCAGCAGCCGCGTCGGTCGGCGGATAGCCGACCGCGGTGGCGGCGTCCCGCACCTGGGCGGGCACCGCGTCCAGCGCCTCGAGCACCGCACGCACCAGCAGCGCGGCGGTGTAGGCCGTCAACGCCACCATTACGTTGGCCTCGTCGAGGATGCGGGTCCCGATGAGCATCGGCAACACCACGAACAGCGCCAGCGACGGGATGGTGAATACGACGCTGGCGGCCACGGTCGTCAGCCGGCGGGCGCTCCGCCTGCGCTGCACCAGCATCCCCAGGGGCAGCGCAATCACCAGTCCGATCAGCACCGGCACCAACGACAGCCGCAGGTGCACGACGGTCAGGCCCCAGGCGTCGTCGAGATGGGTGAACAGATAGTGCATCGGCTAAGTCCCTCGAGGTCCGGCCGAGCCGAGGCGTTGGGATTCCACCGCGGCCAGCACGTCGTCGGCCAGCACACCGCCGATCACCTTGCCGCCGTCGTCGACGGCGACACCGACGCCCGATGGCGACGACAACGCCGCGTCCAGCGCCTGGCTCAGATTTCCCCGCGGCCGAAACAGCGACCCGACCCCGCTCATGCTGTCGGACAACGGCATACTCGTCGCGGTGCCGGCGCACCCCCTCGTCGTCGATCCAGCCGACGGGCGCGCCGGCGTCGTCGACGACGACGGCCCAGCCGTCGAAAGGTTCTGTCTCGGAGAGCTTTTCGGCTGTGATCAGTTCGACGTTGTGCAATGGCAGTCCGCCGCGTCGAGGAGTTGCAACCATCGGTAACCACGGCCCAGGCCGATGAACCTCGACACGAAATCATTGGCCGGCCGCGACAGGAGCCGAGCGGGTTCGTCGTACTGCTGTAACGAGCCACCCTTGAACACCGCCACCCGCTCGCCGAGCCGGAGCGCCTCATCGATGTCGTGGGTGACGAAGACGATCGTCTTGTGCATTTCGCCTTGCAGGCGCAGTATTTCGTTCTGCAGGTCGTGGCGAACCACCGGGTCGACGGCGGAGAACGGCTCATCCATCAACAAGATCGGCGGGTCGGCGGCCAGCGCACGCGCCACGCCGACCCGTTGCTGCTCGCCGCCCGACAGTTGCGCGGGGTAGCGGGTCGCAAGTTTGGCGTCCAGCCCGACCCGCTCGAGCACCTCGTAGGCGGCTTTGCGGGCGCTTCGGCGAGGCTGACCCCTCAGCACGGGAACCGTTGCCACGTTGTCGATTACCCGCTGGTGGGGCATCAGCCCGGCGTGCTGGATGACGTACCCGATCCCGAGGCGCAGTTTTACCGGGTCGCGGGTGGAGACATCGACGACCGTCGATGGTGATGGCGCCCGAGGTGGGCTCGATCATCCGGTTGATCATGCGTAGCGCCGTGGTCTTGCCGCTGCCGGAGGAGCCGACGAACACGGTCAGCTTCCCGTTGGGGATGCTCAGGCTGAGCTGGTCGATGGCGGTGGTTCCGTCGGCGAAGGCCTTGCTGACATTGTCGAAGACGATCAAGTCATCCCCCGATTGGATGGTTGAAGCCGTTGTCGTGTACCCAGTTTCGCGCCGCCTGGTCGGGATCGATGCCCGAGTTTCCCGACACCGCGGCGTTGAGGCCGGCGACGCCGGAGGTGGTCAGCTTCGCTGAGACCGCGTCCAGAACAACCTTGAGACGGTCGGACCTCTTCTGCGTATTGACAAGCGGCACAATGTTTCCGGCTATGAAATTGTGTTCCGGATCGTCCAGGACAACCAAGTGGTTCTGCGGTATGGCCGGAGATGTGGTGAAAACGTTGGCGGCATTCACCCTTCCCTCGATCAACGCGCGCACGGTGACCGCACCGCCGCCGTCGTCGATGGCGACGAAGTTGCCCGGCCTGATGTCGAGTCCATACTTCTGCTGCAGTCCCGGCAGGCCCGGCCGGCCGGGTCGCGAAGGCCGAGGGCGCCCCGAATCGCACGTCGGCCGAGTGGGCGGCCAAATCGGCGATCGCCTTCAGGTTCCAGGAGTTCGCCGTTTGTCCGGTCACGCTGACCGTATCGGTGTCGGCGGCCGGGGCGGGCGTCAGAATTGCAAGGCCGTGGGGCAGGAGCTGGTCGAGCTCCCGCTCGACGGCATCCAACGTGGTGGCGTTGGACTGCGGCGCATATATATAGCAGCAGATTGCCGATGTACTCCGGCACCAGGTCGATGGAATGGTCTTTCAGCGCAGGGATATACGTCTCGCGGCTGCCGATGCCCATTCGCTTACCCACTTCGAAGCCATTAGCCTGCAACGTTTGTGCGTAGATCTCGGCGATGGTCTGTGATTCCGGAAAGTCGCCGGAGCCGATGACAATGGAGTTGGGGCTTCGAACCTGCGCTCCCCAGTGGATCGGAATTGCTGCACGCCGCAACGACGCACATCGCATCACCATGCTGCCGCGCGCTTGATCACGCCCCGCAGGCGCGGCAGTGTCGTCATACCGCCGACCCTAATGCCAGAACGGCGCGGACGTTGGCCTGCGAGGATTGGTTGCCGCGAATCGGTTTCATTCTGCCTCGGATAGGGCAAAGATGGCAGTATGAGCAGCCACACCCCTGCCTCGCCCGAGCAGCCGCCCCCCCAGCCCACTCCTGCGGCCACAACCGGCGCAGCCGCCAAAGAACCGGCCATCGGCTTCACCCGCGCCGGCGCGCTGTGGTCCTCGTTGATCGCCGGCTTTGTGATCCTGATCCTGTTGCTGATCTTCATCACCCAGAACACGACACCGACGGACTTTCAGTTCTTGGGCTGGCACTGGAGCCAGCCCAAAGGAGTGGCGATCTTGCTGGCGGCCGTGGTGGGCGGGCTGATCACGGTGGCGGTCGGCACCGCACGGATCTTGCAGCTGCGCCGCGCGGCGAAAAGGCAGCACGCGGCCGCCACCCGTTAGCCGGGCAGCTTGGCCAGTTCGGCCAGACCGCGAGAAATCAGCGGCGCCACGACCTCCGGTGCGTGGTCGGAGTCCGCGCCGCGAGCCTGATCCGACATACGCCGGCGGAAGTCGATACCCGCGGCGATGATGGCGAGCTTGAAGTAGGCCAGCGCCATATAGAACTCCCAATGCGCCAGCGGTGTACCGGCCACCAGCGAATACCGGTCGGCCAGTTCGTCCGCCGTCGGCAGCAGCGGTGACGTCCATGCGGCCTGCGCGTTGACGATCAAATCCAGGGCGGGGTCACGGTACACACACATCAGAGCCGCGTCGGACAGCGGATCCCCCAGCGTGGAGAGCTCCCAGTCGACGACCGCACGAACCTTCGTCGGGTCGTCGGCGTCCAGGATCGTGTTGTCGATCCGGTAGTCGCCGTGCACGATCGACGTGCGGCTCTGCTGCGGAATAGCCTCGCCCAGACCGGAATGCAGTCGTTCCACGTCGGCGTCGCGCCGATCCTCGGGTAACCGCACCAGCGACCATTGCGAGCCCCATCGCCGCACCTGACGCTCCAGGATAACCGCTGGGCTTGCCGAAGTCGGCCAGACCGACGGCGTTGGGATCGACGGTGTGGAGGTCGACGAGCACCTTGATCAACGAGTCGACGCAGCCCCCGATGACGGTGTGGCTGAATGATTCGAGTTGAGCGCGGCGACGCACCACCTGACCGGCGACGAATTCGACGATCTGGAAGGGAGCGCCCAGCACCGAATCGTCCTCGCAGAGTCGCGATCGTCCGCGCCACCGGAACCGGCGTGTCCTGCAGCGCCGCGACGACGCGGAACTCGCGGGCCATGTCGTGCGCCGAAGGGGTCAGCCCGTGCAGCGGTGGTCGGCGCACCAGCCAACTGGTGCTGTCGTCGTAGACACGGAACGTCAGGTTTGAGCGACCACCGGAAATGAATTCCGCGCGCAACTCGCCGTCGCGCCCGATCCCGAGCGAACGCAGGTACCGGTCCAGCGAGGCCAGGTCGAGCCCCTCGAGTTGGTCAGCTGAAGTCACCGAACTTGTCTACCATCGCCGCCTCCGACCCGGCGCACCACCTGCGATTCGCCGTTCTCGCGCTCAAGCCGTGCCGCGGCCCGCATCGCCGTCGATCAGCCTTTGGTTTCGGGGCAACAGGTCCCAGACGTGTTCGGTGGTGTTGACCGCGGCCACCGTCGCCTGCCCGGACCGGGAGAACAGCAACCGAGTGACCGACGCGTAATCGACGGGAAAGGACAGCAGTCGCGCCGGTTCCGAGAATTTCGTGCAGGAGGACGTTGATGACCCCGCCGTGGCTGAACACCGCGACCGTGTCGTCGGGGTCGGCGCTGGCGACGAGGTCGTCGACCGCGGCACGCACCCGGGCACGAAAAGCGTCCTCGTCAACCGCGCTGGGTAGGTGCCCCTGAGCCAGCCGTGCCCATTCTTCGGGCATCTCCGCGCGGATCTGCTCGACGGGGATGTACACCGGAAGGTCGCGGTCGTACTCGGCGAACCGATCGTCGATCTCGACGGTCAGCCCGCGATCCGCCGCGACCGGTTCGGCGGTCTGGATGGCCCGGCGCTGCGGGCTGCTCACCACCCGCGAAATGGGAAACCTGGCGAGCGCCTTGGGTAGTCGCTCGATCTGGGCCAACCCTTCCTCCGACAGGTCCGGGTCGGAACCTTGGCCGTGTTCGCTGCGCAGCGGCAGCGCGTGCCGGACCAGAAGCACTTGCATGTTTGTTCCCGTCTCGTTCGAATGGTTGTGCCGCGTCCGAGTTTCTCATCGCCCCTGGCTTCACTCGGGCGTGCACAATGACATGGCCGCACTGGCTCACTGGCGAGGGGGACCGTGACCGAATCGGATAGGGATTGGGACGCCACCTACCGACAAGCGGCGCCGCCGCCGTGGAGCATCGGCCGGCCCCAGCCCGAGCTGGCCCGTCTCATCGATCAGGGAAAGATCCGCAGCGAGGTGCTGGACTCCGGCTGTGGACATGCCGCGCTCTCGCTGAGTCTGGCCGCACTCGGCCACACGGTCGTCGGCCTGGACGCCAGCGCGACCGCAATTCAAGCGGCCACCGCCGCCGCCGCCGAGCGAGGACTCACCACGGCGACGTTCGCGCAGGCCGACGTCACCAACTTCGGCGGTTATGACGGCCGCTTCTCCACCATCCTGGACAGCGGCCTGTTCCACGCGCTGCCGCCGGACCGCCGCCAGGACTACGTCCGGTCCATCTTTCGGGCCGCCGCGCCGGGAGCCGCGCTGTACATCCTGGCCTTCGCCGCCGGGGCGCTGGACGACGCTCATTCGGACCGGCCGGGCCCGCCCGGCTTCACCGAAACCGAATTGCACGATGCCGTCGCGACGCTGTGGTGCGTCGATGACGTTCGCGCGGCGAAGGTTTACGGCAATGACGACTCCGGCGGGTCTTCGGATGGTCCGCTGGCACACCTTGAGCACGACGACGAGGGCCACTTCATGGCGCCCGGGTTCCTGCTGAGCGCGCACAAGCCCGACTGAGCCGCACCTGTCGCGGGCCTGCGGAGAATGCTATTCTCCGTATCGGAGATTGTGGTGTGCGGCGATGGTTGGGACGGTGACTCAGGTGAGTGAATCGGGACTCGACGCGGACGTCCTCGCCCGCTGGCTGGATGCAAACGACGCACCGGGTGGTGGCGAAGAGCTGCAGCCTGACCCAGCTGAAGGGCGGCTCGCAGAACACCCTTTATCTGATCGAGCGCGGCCCGTCGGAAGCGCCGGCCAGGATGGTGTTGCGGATGCCCGGTGCGCGGGCCGACGCGGCCCGCATCGACGGGCTGCTGCGGGAGATCCGCCTGGTACGGGCACTGTCCGGCACCGATGTACCGCACGCGGCGCTGATCGCGGCCGACGAGACCGGCACCGTGCTCGGGCATGCCGTTCTACGTCATGCAGGCGATCGACGGCTGGAGCCCGATGGACGGCGGGTGGCAGTCACCGTTCGACACCGACTTCGAGGCCCGCCGCGGGCTGGCCTTCCAATTGGTCGACGGCGCAGCCAAGCTGGGCCGAGTGGATTGGCGCAAACAAGGACTCGAAGGCTTCGGCCGCCCGGACGGATTCCACGAGCGGCAGGTCGATCGCTGGCTGGCGTTTCTGGACGCCTACAAGGTCCGCGAGCTGCCGGGTCTCGACGAGGCGTCCGACTGGCTGCGCAAGAACCGTCCGGCGCATTACCGGGCGGGCATCATGCACGGTGACTATCAGTTCGCCAACGTGATGTTCGCGCACGGCGAGCCGGCTCGTCTGGCCGCGATCGTGGACTGGGAGATGACGACGGTCGGCGATCCGCTGCTCGACCTTGCGTGGTGCCTGCTGGGTTACGACGGTGAAAAGCCGCGCGAGGACGGGTTTTATCTCGACATGCGCGGCATGCCCACGCGCAGCGAGCTGTTGGAGCACTACGAAAGCGTCAGCGGGCTGTCCACCGAAAACATCGACTACTACCTGGTGCTGGCCAACTGGAAGCTGGGCATCGTGCTGGAAAAGACATATGCCGCCGGGGTGCGCACCGGGCAAAGGTCGACCCGAAGATCACCGACGCGTTCGGTCCGATGATTCTGCAGCTCATCGCCACCGCGGCCGAGCTCGCCCGATCTAACCAGGGGTCCTGAAATGGGTTATGCCGAACAGCTTTTCGACCTCACCGACCGGGTCGTCCTGATCACCGGCGGCAGCCGCGGCCTGGGACGTGAGATGGCGTTCGGCGCAGCCCGCTGCGGCGCGGACGTGGTGATCGCCAGCCGCAACATGGACAACTGCGTCTCCACCGCCAAGGAGATCGAGGCCGAGACCGGCCGTACTGCCATGCCTTATCAGGTGCACGTCGGGCGCTGGGATCAACTCGACGGCTTGGTCGAGGCGACCTACGAACGGTTCGGCAAGGTCGACACGCTGATCAACAACGCGGGCATGTCGCCGCTGTACGACAAGCTCACCGACGTGACCGAGAAGCTGTTCGACGCCGTGGTCAACCTCAACCTCAAGGGCCCGTTCCGGTTGTCGGCGTTGGTGGGTGAGCGCATGGTGGCGGCCGGTCGGGGCTCGATCATCAACGTCAGCACGGCCGGATCGCTGCGGCCGACGCCCGACATCGTCCCCTACGCCGCGTCCAAGGCCGGGCTCAACGCCATGACCGAGGCGCTTGGCGAAGGCGTTCGGTCCGGCGGTGCGGGTCAACACGTTGATGGCCGGACCGTTTCTGACCGATGTGAGCAAGGCCTGGAATCTGGGGGCCGCCGAGCAGAATCCGTTCAAGCATCTATCGTTGCAGCGCGCGGGCGACCCGCGCGAAATCGTCGGCGCGGCATTGTTCTTGGCCTCCGATGCGTCCAGCTTCACCACTGGCTCGATCCTGCGGGCCGACGGCGGAATCCCCTGACGCAGCGGGTCGCCACCAATGAAAGGAGTGTTCGAATGTCCTGGGACTTTTCCACCGAGCCGGAGTTCGAAGAGAAGCTCGAGTGGATCCGCGCGTTCGTCCGCGACGAGGTGGAACCGCTCGAGGTGCTATTCCCCGGCTGTGAGTTTCTGCCACTGAACGACGAGCGGCGCCGCATTGTCGACCCGCTCAAGCAGCAGGTGCGCGACAAGGGTTTGTGGGCACCGCATCTGGGGCCCGAGCTGGGCGGGCAGGGATTCGGTGCGGTCAAGCTGACGCTGATCAACGAGATCCTGGGCCGCAGCCCCTGGGCGCCGATCGTGTTCGGAACGCAAGCGCCTGACACCGGCAATGCCGAGATCATCGCCCGCTTCGGAACCCAGGAACAGAAGGACCGCTATCTGGCGGGGCTGCTGTCCGGGGAGATCTTCTCGTGCTTCTCGATGACCGAGCCCCAGGGCGGCGCGGATCCGCGGGTATTCACCACCCGCGCCGTCCGTGACGGCGACGACTGGGTGATCACCGGACGAAAGTACTTCTCCTCCAACGCATCTGTCGCCTCCTTCTTTATCGTCGTCGCGATCACCGATCCCGACGTGCCGGTGCATACCGGCGCGTCGACGTTTCTGATCCCGGCCGGCACCGAGGGGCTGGTCTTGGAAGCCAATCACCACCTGGTCGGCGCGGACCCGCACGAGCCCGGCCATTCGCTAGTGCATTACAACGACGTGCGGGTGCCCTCCGACGCGTTGCTCGGCGAGGCCGGCCAGGGCTTTTTGATATTGCAGACCCGGTTGGCCGGCGGACGACTGCACCACGCGATGCGCTCGATCGGGATGGCGCAGCGCGCGGTCGAGATCATGTCGCGCCGCGCGAAAAGCCGCTTCACCCAGGGCAGTCTGCTGGCCGACAAACAACTGGTCCAGGAGTTCGTCGCCGACTCCTACACCGAGCTGATCCCGTTTCGGCTGACCGTGCTGCACGCCGCGTGGCTGATCGACAACGGCGACGAGCGCGCCGCGCGGGCGGAGATCGCCGCCTGCAAGATCCTGGCGTCGCAGGTGCTCAAATCGATTGCGCTGCGGGCCATTCAGGTGCACGGTGCGCTGGGGCTCACCGACCAGCTGCCACTGGTCAACGTCCTGCTGGGTGGCATCGCGCTGGGCCTGGCCGACGGGCCGACCGAGGCGCACAAGGTCAACCTGGCCCGAATGCTGCTCAAGGGGTACGAGGCCGAGGAAGGCGACTGGCCCAGCGAGATGCTCGACGTTCGGCGCGCGGCCGCGCGCGCCAAATACGGAGAGCTCGTTGACCTCTGACCGAGTGACCGCCGCGGTCGAGCGGGCACTCGATGACCGCCAGCGGGAGGCCACCGAGGAGGTGGAACGCATCCTGGCCGCCGCGGTGCGCGTCATTGAACGCGTCGCTCCCGACGCCCCCCGGGTCACCGATATCGTGGCGGAGGCGGGTTCGTCGAACAAGGCGTTCTACCGTTATTTCGCGGGCAAGGACGACCTGATCTTGGCGGTCATGGAACGAGGGGTTGCCATCGTGGTGTCCTATCTGGAGCATCAGATGGCCAAGGAATCCAGGCCGCGGGACAAGGTCACGCGGTGGATCGAGGGGACACTGGCGCAGGTGGCCGACCCGCACCTGATCAGCATGAGCCGAGCGGCGGCTGGCCAGATGTCGGCCGGCACCAGTTGGCGCGCGGCCGATCAGGAGATGATGAGGCCGCTTCGGGAGTTGCTCGTCGAACCCGTTGCGGCGCTGGGCAGTACCGATGTCGAGCGCGATGTCGAGGCGGTGTTCAACTGCACCGCCGCGACGATGCGCCGCTATGTGGGTTCGGCGACGGCGCCCGGCGCCGACGACATCGCACACGTGGTGCGGTTCTGTTTACGTGGATTGGGGTCCGCCTGATGCGCGCGGTGATCTGCCGTTCCTATGGCACACCCGAGGACCTGGTGATCGACGACGTGCCCGAGCCCGTTGCGGCTCCAGGCCAACTGCTGGTGCGAGTCCGCGCCGCCGCGGTCAACTTCCCCGACGTACTTGTTCATCGCCGGCAAGTATCAGGTCAAAATTCCGCCGCCGTTCATACCCGGCAACGAGATCGCCGGTGAAGTCATCGGCGCCGGTGAAGGCGCGTCATTCAGTCCCGGGCAACGCGTTTCCGGCACGACCTTCGGGGCGTTCGCCGAACAGGCGCTGCTGGACGCGAGCCAGGCCGAGCTCATTCCCGATGACGCCGACTTCGCCTCGGCCGCCGCGTTCGGCGTTACCTACCGCACCGCCTATCACGCATTGCGCTCGACGGCCGCTGTCACACAAGGAGATTGGGTTATCGTGCTCGGCGCCGCGGGCGGAGTGGGACTGGCCGCGGTCGACCTGGCGGTCGCGATGGGAGCTAAGGTGCTGGCCGCGGCGTCGAGTCCGGAGAAACTCGAGCTGTGCCGCCAACGCGGCGCCGAGGCGACCGTCGACTACGACCGGGAGGACCTCAAAGCGCGGATCCGTGAGCTCACCGGTGACAGCGCCAGGGTGGTCCTCGACCCGGTGGGCGGAGCGTATTCGGAGCCGGCATTGCGCGGACTCGCGCGTGGCGGCACCTTCGTCACGCTGGGCTACGCGGCCGGCACGATCCCGGCCATTCCGCTCAATCTGATTCTGCTCAAAGATATCTGCGTGCGCGGCATGGAGATCCGTACCTTCATGACCGACCGGCCCGACGACGCCGTGCGTGACCTGAAGGAGTTGGCGCAGATGTTCGCCGCCGGCACGGTGCGGCCATACATCGGTGCGCGATTCCCGCTGTCGGATACCGCGGCGGCGTTACGCCATGTGGCCGATCGCAAGGTGCTGGGCAAAGTGGTGATCGACGTCGCGTGACGCGGCCCGGATCTCACGGAGTGACGATGTTGAAGCTCGGGTCCGGTCCGTCGAGCACACTCAGCAGGGCCGGTAGCGCGGTCTGATCGCCGGAAAGCTCCAGGCCGGGCGAGCTGAAATCACCCATCGCCACGGCGAGGAGCCGAATCTTGTTGGCCAGCTTGATAGTAACGGTCGCTGTCGCCGGATCGGGCGGCACCTCGCGTCGAACCAGCACCCCGTTGCGCAGGGTGAGCCGATAGTTGACCGCGGAGTCGGTGAACGTGATATCGAGGGCGATCTCCAGATCCCAGCTACGCGGTCCGTTGACACGGATCGCCAGGCCGTCGAAGATCTGCTCCGGCGTCAGTTGGGACAGCATGGTTGGGGACGCGACGTTTGCGGCGCTGCCGAAGTTGCCGTCGCGCAATTCGGTTGCGCCACTCAAGAAGAAGTTGCGCCAGGTCGCGTTTTCGGCCCCGTAGGCCAGCTGCTCGAGAGTGTCGGCGTACAGTTCGCGGGCGCCG
The DNA here is from genome assembly GCA_963849935.1 of uncultured Actinomycetota bacterium. Classification (GTDB taxonomy): domain Bacteria; phylum Actinomycetota; class Actinomycetes; order Mycobacteriales; family Mycobacteriaceae; genus Mycobacterium. Next base: position 23,184 of record CAWKJQ010000014.1, on the reverse strand, counting down.
GCATGTTCGGTGTCGGTGAAGATGGCATGGTCTAATAGTGTTGCGGCCCAGCGGAAATCACCGGACTCGAAGGCAGCACGGGCGAGGTCGACCACCCGGTCGATTCCTCCCATGGCCTCGACGTACCGCGGCGCCAGCGCTTCGGGCGGATGAGGCCACAGCCTGCCGGGATTACCGTCGAACCAGCCCATGTAGCGCTGGTAGATCGCCTTAACGTTGTGGCTGACCGAGCCGTAGTACCCGTGCGTGTGCCATGCTCGCTCCAGAGCTGGTGGCATCTGGAACATTTCGGCTATCTCGACACCGGTGTGACCCTGGTTGAGCAAGCGCAGCGTCTGGTCGTGCAAATACGCGTACATGTCGCGTTGCAGCGACAGGAATTCGACGATGCTGTCCCGTCCCCAAGTGGGCCAATGGTGGGACGCGAAGACAACGTCGGCGCGATCGGTGAACCTGTCGATCGCTTCGGTGAGATAACCGGACCAGGCGTGGGGATCACGCACCAGCGCGCCGCGCAGCGTCAGCAGATTGTGCAGGTTATGCGTCGCATTCTCGGCCATGCACAACGCGCGGAAACGCGGGAAATAGAAGTGCATTTCGGCGGGCGCCTCGGTGCCCGGCGCCATTTGGAATTCGATCTCCACACCGTCGATGGCGTGCGTTTCACCGGTGGCGCGGATGTCGATGGTGGGCACGATTACGGCGACCTCGCCGGTGGAGGCCGCCTGACCCAGCCCACAGCCGACCTGATCCAGCGGTCCGCGCGCCAGCATGGCGCCGTACATGTAGGTCGCCCGTCGCGTCATTGCCGGTCCGGCGTAGACGTTTTCCTGCACCGCGTGCTCGATGAAACCTTCGGGCGCCAGGACGGCAACCGCACCGGTGTCCACCTCCGCCTGCGAGGTGACACCCAATACGCCGCCGAAATGGTCGACGTGGCTGTGGGTGTAGATCACCGCGACCACCCGACGCTCGCCTCCCCGGTGTGTGCGATACAGCGCCAGCGCCGCCGCCGCCACTTCGGTGGACACCAAGGGATCGATGACGATGATGCCGTTGTCGGACTCCACGAAGGTGATATTCGAGAGGTCGAGCCCGCGGACCTGATAGATGCCGGGCACCACCTCATAGAGGCCTTGCTTGGCGGCCAGCGTCGACTGCCGCCAGAGGCTGGGGTGAACCGACGCCGGAGCGGGACCACTCAAGAACGAGTAGGCGTCGTTGTCCCACACCACCCGTCCGTCGGCCGCTTTGATGACGCAGGGGGAAAGGGCGGCAATGAATCCCCGGTCCGCGTCGGCGAAATCAGTCTCATCGTGAAAAGGCAGATCGTGGTCGCGATGCGCCGACTCGATGACTGCGCTGGGAGGCTTGTGGTCCACCGTCATACCTTGCCATTGATGCGCCTCCAATCAAGGTGATTCCGAAAGCTTTTCGCCGTCGAATTAATGAACACAGCAACAATTTCTTCGGGCTCTGGATCGCGGCCCAGTTAACCCGCATACTGCCCAGACGGCCCTCAATGCCGAGGACCGCAACTATCGGGCAAAGGAGAACAGGTGAAGCGTCAACTGACGGTCGCGGTGGCTGGAGCGGCCATTCTTGCCGCCGGGATATCAGGGTGTTCGAGCAACAAATCGAGCGGCGTTTCGACCTCGGTGCCAGGAGGCTCCGTGTCGGCCGGCGGTAACAACTCGTCGAAGGTGATCATCGACGGCAAGGACCAGAACGTCCAGGGCACCACCATCTGCACCAAGGCCGGCGGCAACATCTCGATTGCGGTTGGTGGGAACCAGACCGGCATCAGCGTCGTGCTCGCCGACGCCAATCCGCTCGCAGTGAAGGCGGCGCAGCTCGGCAACGTCAACGGCGTGACGCTTCAATACGCGCAAGGTGGCCAGGGCAACGCCTCGGCAACCAAGGACGGCAATACGTACAAGGTCACCGGCACCGCAACCGGCGTCGACATGGCAAACCCGATGCAGCCGGTGAACAAGCCGTTCGAAATCGACGCGACTTGCTCCTGACCTAGGACTCGGATGCGGGCGGTTGCCATCCGTTGGGTGGCAACCGCACCGTGAACTCGGTCCGGCCCGGCGCGCTGTCCACCGCGATAGTCCCGTTGTGCGCCTTGACAACCGCGGAGACGATCGCCAACCCCAGCCCGGTGCTGCCGCCCTTGCGGGACCGCGAAGAATCGCCGCGGGCGAAACGTTCGAAAACTTCGGACTGCAGCACCGCCGGGATGCCGGGACCGTTGTCGATCACCTGCAGGACCGTGTGCGACGGCTCGGTGCTCAACCGCGTCGTCACCACCGTGCCCGCCCCGGTGTGGACGCGGGCGTTGGCAAGCAGATTGGTCAGCACCTGGTGTAGCCGCGCGGCGTCCCCGGTGACGACCACCGGTTCTTCGGGCAGGTCGAGCTCCCATTGATGGTCGGGTCCGGCAACGTGAGCGTCGTTGACCGCATCCACCGCCAACCGCGACAGATCCACCGGTTCGCGTTCCAGCGGCCGGCCGGAGTCCAGCCGGGCCAGCAGCAGCAGGTCCTCGACAAGGCGCGTCATCCGTTCGGTCTCGGAAGCCACCCGGCTCAGGGCCTGTGCCACCGCCTCGCGATCGTCGGCCATCCGCTGAGTCAGTTCGGTGTAGCCGCGGATCGCCGCAAGGGGCGTGCGCAGTTCATGACTGGCATCGGCGACGAACTGGCGGACCCGCGTCTCGCTGGCCTGCCGCGCCGAGAGCGCGGCAGCGATGTGGTCGAGCATCTGGTTCAAGGCGGCGCCGAGTTGCCCCACCTCGGTAGAGGGATTCGCGTCGGCTTCGCGCACACGCACCGGTAATTCGACCTCGCCGCGCGCCAACGGCAAGCCGGCTACCTTGGTGGCGGTTTGCGCGACGCGACGCAACGGCGCCAGCGCCCGCCTGATGATGATCACACCGGCGGTGGTGGCGGCCACCAGCGCGATGACCGTGACGATCCCGAAGATGACCAGCATTCGCATCAGGGTGGCGTCGATGTTGGCCATCGACAGGCCGGTGACGATGACGTCGCCGCCGTTTCGGCTCGGGGCCGCGACCACCCGGTAACGCCCCAGGCCCTCGAGGTCCAGGGTTACCGGCCTGCGGCTGCCGACGATCGCGGACAGCTGCCGCTGGGCTGTCGGGGTCAGCTCGGCCCGGTCACCGCTACTGGTGGTGTATCCGGCGTCCACCGTGTTCCCGTGGCTGACCACCGCCGCGACCATGCCCGCCGGCTGGCCCGGGGCATCGAGGAATCGCGGACCGGGGCCCGGCCTCGGATACACACGCTGGCGCCGCCAGCCCTGATGCGGAGGCTCGGGGTACATCTGCGCCGAGCGGTAGGAGGTGCCGGCGAGCTGCCCATCGAGCTGGGCGACCAGGTGGTGGAGCAGCGCCAGCTCGGTCGCCGCGGTGATGCCGACGCAGACGATGGCCAAGACGACGATCTGCCCGACCAGCAGCCGCAGCCGAAGGGACCAGACCCTTCGCGTGTCAGCGGGCCGGCTTGAGGACATAACCCGCGCCGCGCAGCGTGTGGATCATCGGCTCTCTGCCGTTGTCGATCTTCTTGCGCAGGTAGGAAATGTAGAGCTCGACGATGTTGGAACGGCCGCCGAAGTCGTAACTCCATACCCGGTCCAAGATCTGGGCTTTACTCAGCACCCGCTTGGAGTTGCGCATCATGAAGCGCAACAGCTCGAACTCGGTGGAGGTCAACGAGATTGGCTCGCCAGCGCGAGTGACCTCATGGCTGTCCTCGTCGAGCACCAAGTCGCCGACCACCAGCTGCGCGCCGCTATCCACCGTGGTCACACCGGTGCGCCGCAACAGCGCCCGCAGACGCAGCACGACCTCTTCAATGCTGAACGGTTTGGTGACATAGTCGTCGCCACCGGCCGTCAGCCCGGCGATGCGGTCTTCTACGGCGTCCTTGGCGGTCAGCAGTAGCACCGGCAGCTGCGGGTTGTCCTCGCGCAGTTTGTGTAAGACATCGAGCCCGCTCATGTCGGGCAGCATCACGTCGAGAACTACCACGTCGGGCCGCTGGGAGCGGGCGGAAGCGATGGCCGACGCACCGTCACCGGCGGTCGAGATGTTCCAGCCCTCGTACCGTAGTGCCATCGACACCATGTCGGCCAAGACCGATTCGTCGTCTACGACCAAGACATTGATGGGGTTGCCGTCCGCGCGGCACATGACAACCCGCTCTACCGAGGTTCGGGGTTGCGTCACAAGTTCCAGTATCCGATACGGACTGAGGCGAAGCTATGCCGAACCTATGCGTGTCCTGTGAAACGAATCGCGCGACTGCTGAGCAGTCGCGCGATTCGCTTTTCCGGACGAGCCGTTAATACCAATAGCGGCGGCCGCCGACCGGGCGCCCGATCGAGCCGAGAATCCACAGAATCGCGCCGATGACCAGCAGTACGATGCCCAGCGTGATGAGGATAGATACGTGGAAAAAATATCCAAGAATAAGCAGGATGATCCCTAAGATAACCATTTCGACTTCCTTTGAGTGAGCGGTTAGATGTTGATCGATTGCATTGAACTTGGTTGCGGCAGGTGACAATCCGTTACTTTCGGATTGACACCGAAGTAATTCAAGGGTCCGGCGATCACGGTCACCGCAACCGTGCCCGCCGAGGCGCATGATGAGTTGTCATTTTTGAAGTAATCGCGCTGCCACGCAGCGAAGACTCCGATCAGCAACCACACCAAAGCAACCGTTCCGATGATCCCGCTGCCACGCATCGTGACCTCCATTGTGGACGAGAAGAAGTTTTCTCGTGGACGAGAAGTTACCCATTCGACTCATGTCTAAACATGCAATGGGTTATGCGGCAGTGCTTATCGGCACGGCTTCCAGCGTTAGAGGTGGTGGGCGAGCCAGGTGGAGGCACGCTTCTTCGACGCCCGGGACAGCCAGGCATCCTGAATCAGCTCAGCTAATTCGGTTCTGCTGATTTCGCCCAGCCGACTGGCCCGCACCAGGACCGACGGATGCCCGTCGAAATGGTCCGTGGTGAAGAACGGGGAACCGGGATCGGACACCAACGCCAACTTGTCGCTCTCCGATTCCACCCAGAGCATGATCACGTCCGCATAGCGTTCGCCGGTGTCCGGATCGGTCGCGTCGGGGCGGGGCGTGCGGAAGAAGACGAACGACTTCCCGCCCACCTGGTAAATGGCATTGCCCTTGGGACCCTCAAGGCGCTGAACATGCGGCATCGCGGCGGCGATCTCATGCACGTCGCTCACCCGTGCCCGTCGGGCAGCCATGACGGCGAGGGTACCGACTTCCGATCGTCACGCGGCAAGAGGTGTTGCGGTACGGCAAGTTTGAGGTCTGAAAGGCGACCCGCGCCCCAGCGGGGCGCTCAGTCCGCTCGCCACTCAGTCCGCTCGCCGCTGCGCGGACACGTAGAGGGTGGGCGGCATCGAGTCTTCCGCGCCCTGCGGAACGCATGCGGTCGTACCGCGCCATCAACTCCGCGAAGGACGCCGTCGTGACATCCCAGCCATGCTCACGCAGCCAGCCGTCGACCGGCGTGCGCTCCTCCGGGTACCAGAGGTCGTCGAAGTCCGTGATCTCCGCATTGACCAACTCGGCGGCAGCGGCACGCATCCGTCGCATGTCGTCGCGCTGGCGTTGCACCCGATCGGGATCGGTGAAACCGGAGTCGGGCACGTTGGACGCCAGCCGACTGCCCGCCGTGCTCAGCGCATTGATCCGCTCGAACAGCAGGTCCTGGCCCTGCGCCGGCAGATAGCGAACCAAACCCTCGGCCGACCACACGGCGGGCCTGGATGCGTCAAATCCGGCCTCCTGCAGGGCTTTCGGCCAATCCTGACGCAGGTCGATTGGGACGTTGACCAAGTGCGCCTTCGGTTCCGCGCCGTGTTCACGCAGGGTCTTTGATTTGAATTCCAGCACCTTGGGCTGGTCGAGCTCGTAGACGACGGTGCCGTCGGGCCACGGCAGGCGCCAGCTGCGTGCATCCAGGCCGGCGGCCAGGATCACCACCTGCCGGACGCCGGCGTCGGCCGCGGCGAGGAAGAACTCGTCGAAAAACGCCGTCCGGGTGGCCATGAAGTCCACCATCAGCTGCAACCGATTTCGCAGGTCGGGCTCGATGTCGCCGGCCTTGGCCAGCAGCGCCGGATCGGCGTAGATGCTCCACATCCCCTTGCCGGCGGCGTCGACGAACACCCGCGCGAACGGATCATTGATCAGCGGGTTCGCGCTTTCGGTCTCGGCTGCGCGAGCCGCGGCGACACCGAGCGCGGTGGCGCCCACGCTTTGAGTGATCTCCCAGGAGTCGTCGTCGGTCCGCGGCATCGCATTTCCCTTCCCCAGAAAGTAAGTTATGCACACTATTCTTCCAGCCACCGCCGCGCGGAGCCTCCCGTCTCCCCTGCCCTAGTCTTTTTCCCAGACGGTCCACAGGTAGCAAGGGAGTGTCATGACGCCTACCCCGTCGCTTACCCCGCAGGAGGTATTCGCCCACCACGGCGCCGCACTGGCCGCGGGCGACCTTGACGAGATCGTCGTCGACTACGCCGAGGATTCCGTGCTGATCAGCCCCGCCGGCATCGCCCGAGGCAAGGATGCCATCCGCGGCGTCTTCGCGACGTTGCTCGCCGATCTGCCGGATGCGAACTGGGACTTGACGACCCAGCTTTTCGACGACGACGTTTTGTTTCTGGTGTGGACCGCCGATTCGGCCGTCAACCGGGTCGACGACGGTGTTGACACCTTCGTGTTCCGCGACGGCATGATCCGAACACAAACCGTGCGATACACGCCGCACCCGAAGGGCTGACGAGTGGAATACGTGAACCTGGAAGCCGTAGCGGAGTGGATGTCCGGGCAGGGACTCGGCTCCGGGCCGCTGCAGGACGTTTCCACTGTCACCGGTGGAACCCAGAACGTCATGCTGCGGTTCACCAGGGCTGGCCGGCCCTATGTGCTGCGGCGTGGGCCACGGCACTTGCGACCGCGCAGCAACAGCGTGATCCTGCGGGAGACGAAAGTGCTTGCCGCGCTGGCGGGTTCCGATGTACCGCATCCACACCTGATCGCCGCCTGCGAGGACCCCGGTGTGCTCGGCGACGCCGTCTTCTACTTGATGGACCCGGTCGACGGATTCAACGCGGGCGAAGGTCTGCCGCCGTTGCATGCCGGTGATGCCGGCATACGACACGGCATGGGCCTGTCGATGGCCGACGCGCTGGCCAAGTTGGGCGCCGTCGACCACATCGCGGTGGGTCTCGCCGATTTCGGCAAGCCGGAGGGTTTCCTGGAACGTCAGGTGCCGCGCTGGCTTTCGGAGCTGCAGTCCTACAACGAGTACGACGGCTACCCCGGACCCGACATCCCAGGCATCGAGGAAGTGTCCAGCTGGCTGGAACGGCACCGGCCGGCCAACTGGGCGCCGGGCATCATGCACGGCGACTACCACGCCGCCAACGTGATGTTCTCCCACACCGGACCCGACGTGGTAGCGATCGTCGACTGGGAGATGTGCACGATCGGTGATCCGCTGCTGGACCTGGGGTGGCTGCTGGCCACCTGGCGCCAGCCCGACGGTTCCAGCGTCTTCAGCCACGCCCTGGGCGGGCAGGACGGACTGGCCAGCACCGACGAGCTCTTCGAGCGCTACGCCGCCAACACCACCCGAGACTTATCCCACATCACCTGGTACACCGTGCTCGCCTGCTTCAAGCTCGGGATCGTGATCGAGGGGACGCTGGCCCGGGCCTGTGCCGGAAAAGCGGAGAAGGAGGTCGGCGACCAATTGCATGCGGCGACAGTGCATTTGTTCGAGAGGGCACTGGGCCTCATCTCCGGCGAAGGCTGACCTACTACCATCTCCTCTCGTGCCGCCCTATCCCGAGGAACCGGATTTCTACTCCGAGCCCACCGCGGCCGCGCGGTATGGCGGGTATTACGAGCCCGAGCCCCAACCGCCGGAGCCGCCGGAGCCGCCGACGCCGTGGTATCGCCGTCCGGCGGCGCTGGTCGCGGCCGGCGCGCTTGGCGCGATCTTGCTGGCAGCGCTGGTATTCGCGGTAGTCAAGCTCACGAGCGGGTCGCCCGCGCCCAGCCCCGCGACCACGACCACGACTCCCGTCCCGTCCACCACCGCACCCACAACCACCACGTCGCAAGCGCCGCGGCACCACGGCGGCGGAGGAGGCGGAGGTGGCGGAGCGCCCACCGAAACGGTGACCGAGACGGCCCCACCGCCGAGCACCGATACGGGCACGACGACGGAGCCGCCGACCACGGTGCCACCGAGCACCGAAACCAGCACCGAAACCAGCACCGTCACGCAGACCGTCACAGAACCGCCCCGCCGGGGTCCGTTCCAGCCGTTCCAGCCGCGTCCCTAGCCGGCGACATGCACGCGAGCGCCGGGCTGATCCGTCCGGCATCCGCAGCTGATGCCGCTGCATGCCTGGCCGTCTACCGGCCCTACGTTGAGAACACGGTCATCAGTTGGGAGATCGAAGTCCCAACCGAAAATGAGATGGCCGCGCGCATCGCCGCCGCCCAGGCCCGCCATGAATGGCTTGTCCTGGAACGCGATCGCCGCGTGATCGGCTTCGCCTACGGGCACGCATTCAATCGCCTTGCCGCGTACCAGTGGTCGACCGAGATTGGCATCTACCTCGACGCGGGCCATTGCCGAACTGGCGGAGGCCGTGCGCTCTATACGGAACTGTTGCGCAGGCTCACCGAGCGCGGCTACCGGCAGGCGTTCGCCGGCATCACCCAGCCCAATGAGGCCAGCAACGGCTTCCACCGTTCTTTCGGGTTCACCGAGGCCGGGGTATACCGGCGCGTCGAGTGGAAACACGACAGCTGGCACGACGTTGCGTGGATGCAACTCGACTTGCTGACCGGCGCCGCTCCCGACGAGCCACCCGGCCCGATCGTTGCGCCGGGCCGGACGTGCGAGCCGGGGCCTTAGCCGCCGGCGCCGCCGCCGCCGAGGAAACCGCCACCGGCACCGCCGCCGAGAATCCGCCGCCAGCGCCGCCACCGATTCGCTCAATGCTGTTAGTCATGGGCGGACGGTATCGGGGACCAACCCTGCCGGCAAGAAACTGCGTCTTAACGATTCGAATCATTTTGGATCGCCGCGTTGAGCGCGCCCGAAGGGATTCGAACCCCTAACCTTCTGATCCGTAGTCAGATGCTCTATCCGTTGAGCTACGGGCGCCTGTATCTTCAGTTGTCGTTCCGTGTTCGTGGCGGAGGCGAGAGGATTTGAACCTCCGGTCCCCTTTGAGGGGGACAACTCATTAGCAGTGAGCCCCATTCGGCCGCTCTGGCACGCCTCCCTTGGACTTTCTGAGGGTACCGACCCTCTCGGGGAACCGGCCATACTGTACACAGTCGAGACTTAAACTGTCGAAGTGACTGCCCGCCTGCGCAACGAACTGGCCGGACTGCCAGTGTATGTCCCCGGCAAGAACGTGCCGGGCTCGATCAAACTGGCCAGCAACGAGACCGTGCACGGGCCGCTGCCCAGCGTGCGCGCGGCCATCGAGCGCGCGATTGCGGTCGTCAACCGTTATCCGGACAACGCCAGCGTCGACCTCAAGGCCGCGCTCGCCATGCACCTCGGTTCCGGTGTCGTGCCCGAGCACATCGCCGTCGGCAGCGGTTCGGCCACCTTGTGCCAGCAACTGGTTCAGATCACCGCCGCGGCCGGCGACGAGGTGATGATGGGCTGGCGTACCTTCGAGTGCTACCCGCCCGTCATCCAGGTGGCCGGGGCCACCGGCGTCAAAGTGCCGTTGACCGACCACACACACGACCTCGACGCGATGCTGGCCGCCATCACCGACCGCACCCGGCTGATCTTCGTGTGCAACCCGAACAACCCGACGTCCACGGTCGTCGACCCCGACAAGCTGACACGATTCGTCGAGAGCGTGCCGCCGCAGATCCTGATCGCCATCGACGAGGCCTACGCCGAATACATCCGCGACGGCATGCTGCCCAACAGCTTGGAGCTGGCCCTGACCCGTGGCAACGTCGTTGTGCTGCGGACCTTTTCGAAGGCCTACGGGTTGGCGGGTCTGCGCGTCGGGTACGCGATCGGCCACCCGGATCTCATCACCGCACTGGACAAGGTCGTGATGCCGTTCGCCGTGACCAACGTCGCACAGGCAGCCGCCATCGCGTCGCTCGAGGCCTCGGACGAGTTGATGGCGCGCACCGACGCGGTGGTCCTCGAGCGCACCCGCGTCAGCGCCGCTCTGCGCGAGGCCGGATTCGAGCTGCCCCCGTCGCAGGCCAACTTCGTCTGGCTACCGCTGGGCGAGCGCAGCATGGACTTCTCCGATCGGGCCGCCGATGCACACCTGGTGGTGCGCCCGTTCGCGGACGAAGGCGTCCGTGTCACCATTGGTGCGCCGCAGGAAAATGACGCCATGCTGCATTTTGTCCGCGATTGGATTGCCCGCAGCGAATCGTAAGGAGTCGTCCGTGGACGTCGCGCGGAAGAAGTTCACCGAGTTCAAGGAGCGCAGCGGCGACATCGCCGATTCCGAGCTCGACGAATTCTGGGCCGAACTTGCGCCCGCGACGATCGAGGGGATGCTCGGCGAGTGGAAGGGCGGCGAATTCCAGACCGGCCACAAGATGAACGGCCAACTGGAGAAGGCGGGGTGGTACGACAAGACCTTCAAGTCGGTTCGCGACGTGCAACCGCTGGTCTGCCTGGACGCCGACGGCAACAAGTTCTCCAACGTGGAGCTGGGCAAGGGCGAGGCCAGCCTATGGCTGGAGGACTTCCGCGGCGAGGTCACCGCCACCATGGTTTACGACGGCCAGCCGGTGCACGACCACTTCAAGAAGATCGACGACGACGCCGTGATGGGCATCATGAACGGCAAGGGCGTCCGCGACAACGGCAAGTACTACTACTTCTATCTCGAACGCGAGTAGCTGCTCAGCTGAGCCGTCGAGCGTCAATCGACGGCGTTGACTGTGCATCCAGGGCGCCGACACGCCGGGCGGTTTCAAGGTTTGGTTGCAACAGTGGTTTCTGTTGGCGGTGACTGTAGTAGTTGGTTGAGGCGGTTGGTGGGGTTATCCCAGTCGAATCGTTTTCGGGGTCGTCCGTTGAGTTCGGCGGCGACTTCTGCCAGGTAGTCCGCGGAGTGCACGGACAGGTCGGTGCCTTTCGGGAAGTATTGGCGCAGCAGGCCGTTGGTGTTCTCGTTGCTGCCGCGCTGCCAGGGTGAGTGTGGATCGCAGAAGTAGATGTCGATGCCGGCATCGATGCTGATACGCGCGTGCGCAGCCATCTCGCTGCCTTGGTCCCAGGTCAGCGTCTTGCGCAACGTCTCGGGCAAGGCCTGGATCGTCGTGATCATCACCTCGGCCACGACGTCTCAGGATGCGCGTCTAGTGGGCAGATGCAACAGTTGCACGAATCCCGTGGAACGCTCGACCAACGTGCCGATCTGGGAGCGCCTGTTCTTGCCGATGATCAGATCGCCTTCCCAGTGCCCTGGCACCGCGCGGTCAGCCAGCCTCGGCGGGGCGCTCACTGATGTTGACCATGCCCGGGATCCGGCCGCTGCCCTCGCAGGCGCGGGCCGCGTGCGCGTGGCTTGCGCAGGCACGCCCGGTCCGCAGACACTTGGTCAACTCGCGGCGTAATTCCCCGCGTCCTTGCACATAGAGCGCTTTATAGATGGTTTCGTGGGACACCTGCATCTCCGGGCGATCAGGGTAAGTCCTGGCCAACTCCCCAGCAATCTGTTCCGGGCTGTATTTCTTAACCAACCACGCTTGCACCTCGCTCCGCAACGCCGAGCAACGGCCCAGCTTGCCGTTCTTGGCCGGCGCGCGCGCTGCTCACTGCGCAGCTGAGCAATCCGCGCCGAATACCCCGATTTCGCCTCCCAGCCGCGCCCGGCTGAGCCCCGAAGCGATACCGGGCACGATAACGGCCCACATGCCCGCGCATCACGCCGTTGTGTCGCGATCTCGCGCATCATCGTCGAGGCGCCCGACCCAACCGACGCGGCCATCGAGCGGATCGACTCGCCCTGAGCGGTACCGATCATGATCTGTTCACGCTCATCAGCTACAACCGCGGCCGCCTACACCCTTGCAGGTCTTGACCACTGTGGATTCACACCCCCAAATCTGCGAAACCACTTGCTACCGCAGGTCGCCGACACGCCGACCCCAACCCCGGCATCCTCCGAAGACACCCCCGCTGCGATCAACTCCCAAAACCGACGTTGCACCGACAACTGCTGAGGCTCACCCGTCATCAACACCCCTAACTACGAAGTGTTGCAATCACCCCTTGAGCCCAAGCTGCACGAATCCGCCGCGGCTTCACACTCAACGCCGTGGCTTCGCACTCAAGACCCCGCGCTACTTCGCCGGATTGCGACCCGTGAATGCGATTAGCTGCTCGAGCGCGCCGGCGTCGGCCGGCACGTCCACCGGGTCGTCGAATCCGGCTTGCCCGCGCAGCTCCGGCCTGATGATGTGACGCGCCAGCCCTAGCACGTATTCGGACAGCGGCTCGGGCGCGTTGATGTCGTGCCTCACCGCGACGGCGTAATCCCAAGCGTGGACCAAGAATTCGATCGACAGGATGCCGCACGCGCTGTCTGCGGGCATCTCGCCCTTGCCGAACGGCACCGACCCGTCCAGGCCACGGCGGTGCCACGCGTCCAGGGCGGGCCGAGCCGCGGCGATCACCTGGCGCTCCACCGAATCACCTTCCTGGCGCTGCGGAATCTCCGCCCCGACCATGCCCCCGAGCGCGGAGATCGAGTTCAGCAGATGCCCCGTCAGCCCCGACACGTCGAATTCCGTGCACGGCGTCCGCCGGGATAGGTCGTCGTCGGCGATGGTGTGCACCACGCGCTGCAGCACGCCCAAGGTGTCCTCGGCGCTGTGCAGCTCGTCGGTGGGCGGGGAATGCGGTCCGGGTCGCAGATCTGGAGCCATATTCGCCACGCTACGGTCTCGATATGGCGCAAGCATACGAATCCGTCACCGTCGAGACGAAAGACCACGTCGCCCAGGTGACGCTGATCGGACCGGGCAAGGGCAATGCGATGGGACCGGCGTTCTGGTCGGAGATGCCGGAGCTGTTCGCGGAGCTGGACGCCGACCCCGAGGTGCGGGCCATCGTGCTGACCGGCTCGGGCAGGAACTTCAGCTACGGGCTGGACGTGCCGGCGATGGGCGGCTCGTTCACCCCGCTGCTGTCCGGCGACGCGCTGGCCGGCCCGCGCGCGGTGTTCCACCGCGAGGTCAAGCGCATGCAGGGCGCGATCAGCGCGGTCGCCGACTGCCGAACCCCGACCATCGCCGCGGTGCACGGCTGGTGCATCGGCGGCGGCGTCGACCTGATCTCGGCGGTGGACATCCGCTACGCCAGCGCCGACGCCAAGTTCTCGGTGCGCGAGGTCAAGCTCGCCATCGTCGCCGACGTCGGCAGCCTGGCCCGCCTGCCGATGATCCTGAACGACGGGCACCTGCGCGAGCTGGCGCTGACCGGCAAGGACATCGACGCGGCCCGCGCCGAGAAGATCGGTCTGGTCAACGACGTGTACGCCGACGCCGACGCCGCTTTGGCCGCGGCCCACGCCACCGCCGCGGAGATCGCCGCGAATCCGCCGCTGACCGTGCACGGCATCAAGGACGTTCTCGACCAGCAGCGCATCGCGGCCGTCTCCGAGAGCCTGCGGTACGTGGCCGCCTGGAACGCGGCCTTCCTGCCGTCCAAGGACCTGACCGAGGGCATCTCGGCGACGTTCGAGAAGCGCCCGCCGCAGTTCACCGGGGAATAATCGGACCCCACGTACCCTCGCTGAGGTGACGACACCAGACGGCAAGATCCGCCTCCCGGCAGACCTGGACTCCGTGACGGCGATCGGCGCCGAAGACCACTCCGAAATCGACAGTGCGGCCGTCGACCGGATCTGGCAGGCCGCCCGGCACTGGTATGGGGCCGGCTTCCATCCGGCGATCCAGCTGTGCATCCGACGGAACGGCCGCGTGGTGCTCAACCGCGCGATCGGCCACGGCTGGGGCAACGCGCCGAGCGACCCACCCGATGCCGAGAAGATCGCGGTCACGCCCGACACGCCGTTTTGTGTGTACTCGGCGGCCAAGGGGTTCGCGGCGACCGTGGTGCACATGCTCGTCGAGCGCGGGGTGTTCTCCCTCGACGACCGGGTGTGCGAATACATCCCCACGTTCACCAGCCACGGCAAGGACCGGATCACCATCCGGCACGTTATGACACACAGCGCCGGACTGCCCTTCCCCACCGGACCCAGGCCGGACGTCACCCGCGCCGACGACCACGAATACGCGCAGCAGAAGCTGGGCGAACTGCGGCCCCTCTACCGACCCGGGCTGATGCACATGTACCACGCACTGACGTGGGGTCCGTTGGTGCGCGAGATCGTCTACGCGGCAACGGGCAAGGAGATTCGCGAGATCCTCGCCACCGAGATCCTCGACCCGCTCGGCTTCCGCTGGACGAATTTCGGTGTCGCCGAACAGGACGTCCCGCTGGTCGCGCCGAGTCACGCCACCGGGCGAACGCTCCCGCCGGTGGTCGCGCAGATCTTCCGCAAGGCGATCGGTGGGACAGTGCACGAGATGATCCCGTACACGAACTCCCCGATGTTCTTGACCACCATCATTCCATCGTCGAACACGGTGTCGACCGCGCAGGAGATGTCGCGGTTCGCCGAAATTTGGCGGCGCGGAGGCGAACTCGACGGCGTGCGGGTGATCAGCCCGGAGACCATGTACGGCGCGGTGACCGAATGCCGAAGGCTACGACCAGATTTCGCGGTCGGGTTGCGACCGGCTCGCTGGGGCACCGGATACATCCTCGGCACCAACCGGTGGGGTCCGTTCGGGCGAAACGCGCCGCACGCGTTCGGCAACCTGGGCCTGGTGAACATCGCGATCTGGGCCGACCCCGCGCGAGGCCTGTCGGCCGGCGTGGTGAGCAGCGGCAAACCCGGCCGCGATCCCGAGGCCCGCAGGTATACCGCGCTGCTGGACACGATCACCGCCGAAATCCCGTCCGGTTGATGATGACGGCAGTGGGAACACTGCCCTCATGGCTACCTATCGAGTGCTAGACCCCAAGGGCGAAGTCGTCGCGACCAAAGACATCGAAAGCGCCGACGACGCACACGCGTGGTTCGTCGACCAGAAGGCCGATAACAGCGAGCTCGGCTGGCGGATGGAAGTCGAAACCGACGGCGAGTGGCATTTCTTCGATGACAGCGAGGGCGATCGGAGCTAGGTGTTTGCCCCCCGGTTCGCGGGGCAACCAACACAGCATGGACTCGCAACGCTTCCGCAAACTATTGGACGCACCGGGGCCGTTCGTTTCGGTGTACTTCGACGATTCACACGACACCCATGACGCCGAGGCTCAACTCGAGCTCAAGTGGCGGGCGGTCAAAGACGAGCTGGAGCGCTTACGCGCCGGCGCGGCGGTCGTCGACCAGATCGAGGACGCGATCATGAACCTGCGCCCGCCGATCGGCCGCAGCGGACGGGCGGTGATCGCCAGTGCCGAAGGTGTGGTGATCAACGAGCACCTGGCCCGCCCGGCCGCTGCCGACATCGTTCGGGTATCCGAATTGCCTTACCTGGTGCCGATTCTCGAGCAGAGCTTCGATCATCCGGATTATGTCCTGGCGGTCGTCGACCACAGCGGGGCCGACATCACCACCCACCTCGGCGGAACGCTGCGCGCCGAGACCGTGGACGGTGGTGGCCATCCCGTGCACAAAGCCGCGGGCGCCGAGACCGCGGGCTACGGCGATCCCCAGTTGCGCACCGAAGAGGCCGCCCGTAAGAACCTGCGCGCTGTCGCCGACCGTGTCGCCGAACTGGCCGACGACAAGGCGATCGAGGTGATCTTTGTGGTGGGCGAGGTCCGCTCGCGTTCCGATCTGCTGGCCGCGTTACCGGAGCGGCTGCAGGAGCGCACGGTGGCACTCGAAATCGGTGCCCGGCACAGCGGTCACGACTTCGGTGAGATCGAGCAGGCCATCGAAGCCGAGTTCGTCAAGCGCCAGCTGCGCACCATCGACGATGCCGCACAGCGCTTCACCGCCGAGATCGGGCGGCAGTCGGGGTTGGCGGCCGAAGGGCTGGGCCCGGTCTGCTCCGCGTTGCGCCAAGGCGCGGTGGAGACACTGATCATCGGCGACATCGGCGACGCGACCGTCGTTGCCGACGAAAGCTTGACGACGATCGCCCCCGACGAAAACGTGTTGTCCGAGCAGGGCGCCGCCCCCGCCAAGACGCTGCGGGCCGACGAGGCGTTGGTGGTATCGGCGATCTCGGTGGGGGCCGCCCTGGTGCGCACCGACGAGCGGATCGCCCCTGCCGACGGCGTGGGCGCAGTGCTGCGCTACGCACCGACGCTGCATCAGAGCGTCTAGTGACGCCTGCGGTGGCGGAGGGATTTGAACCCCCGGACGGTGTTAGCCGTCTCTCGCTTTCAAGGCGAGTGCATTAGGCCGCTCTGCCACGCCACCGCTGATCAGGGTAGCGGGACTCGGTAGCGTGGCCACCATGCGCGCCATCGTCGCCGAATCCTCCGATCAGCTTTCCTGGCAGGAAGTACCCGATGTTTCCGCCGGGCCGGGCGAGGTACTGGTCAAAGTCGCTGCCGCCGGCGTGAACCGGGCCGACCTGCTGCAGGCGGCCGGTAAGTATCCGCCGCCACCGGGCGCGAGCGAGATCATCGGCATGGAGGTGTCCGGCGTCATCGCTGAAGCCGGGGCCAACGTGACGGAATGGCCGGTGGGACAAGAGGTTTGCGCGCTGCTCGCCGGGGGCGGGTATGCCGAGTACGTAGCCGTGCCGGCGGGTCAGCTGATGCCGATACCCGGCCGCGTCGACCTGGTGGACGCCGCCGGCTTGCCCGAAGTGGCCTGCACCGTGTGGTCCAACCTGGTGATGACCGCCCACCTGTAGCGAAGGACAGCTGCTGCTCATGCACGGCGGGGCCAGCGGGATCGGAACCCACGCGATCCAGATCGCCCGGGCGCTGGGCGCGCGGGTGGCGGTTACCGCCGGATCGGCGGAAAAGTTGCAAACCTGCCGCGATCTGGGCGCCGAAATCACCATCAACTACCACGACGAAGACTTCGTCGCACGGGTGCAGGAGTTTCCGGCGGCGCCGACGTGATCTTCGACATCATGGGAGCCTCGTATCTGGACCGCAACATCGACGCCCTGGCCACCGACGGCCAGCTCGTCATCATCGGCATGCAGGGCGGCATCAAGGGCGAGCTCAACGTCGCCAAGCTGCTCGCCAAACGGGCACGGGTGATTGGCACCACGCTGCGCGGCCGTCCGGTGAGCGGCCCGAACAGCAAGAGCGAGATCGTGGCGGCGGTGACCGACGCGGTGTGGCCGATGATCGCCGACGGCCGGGTTCGCCCGATCATCGGAGAGCGGATACCCGTCGAGCAGGCGGGCGCCGCCCACCGGAAGCTGGCGGCGGGAGAGGTGCACGGGAAGGTTGTTCTGATGTTGCCGGCCTGAGCCCGGCTCAGCCCGGGCTCAACCCAGGGACGCCAGCGCGCGCACCAACTGGTCGACCTCGGCCGTCGTCGAATAGTGCGCCAGCCCCACCGTGACGGCGCCGCCAATGTCGTTGACGCCCAACACATCGAGCGCGCGGGAACTTTCGTTGGTGACGGCCAGAATACCGTTGTCCGCCAACCGTTGCACGACGTGTTCGGCGGGCACGCCGTTCAACGCGAAACTGACCACCGGGATATGCACCTCCGGACGGCCGATCACCATCACCAACGGCAGCGACCGCAACGACACCATCAGGTAGTCGTAGATGCGGTTCAGATATGACGTGGCGGATTGCATCGACACCGCCAACCGTTCGCGCCGGCTGCCGCGGGCGGCTTCGTCGAGCGAGGCCAGGTACTCGATGCTGGCCACCACCCCGGCCAGCAGACCGAACTGGTGAGCGCCGATCTCGAGGCGCGCCGGCCCGGTGGCCTTGGGGTCCGGCGAGATGGAACTGAACGAGTTGAGCAGCGACGGATCGCGGAACACAATCGTCCCGATCGGCGGACCGCCCCACGCCGCGGCGTTCACCGCCACCACGTCGGCGTCGGTCTCCTTCACGTCGAGCAGCCGGTAGGGCGCAGCGGCCGAATGGTCGACCACAACCAGGCCGCCGACGTCGTGCACCAGCTTGGTCATCGCCCGCAGGTCGGTGACCGTGCCCAGGGTCGCCGAGGCCGAGGCGACGGCGACCAGCCTGGTCGACTTCCCGATCAGGCCCTCCCACTGCCACGTCGGGAGCTCGCCCGTCTCGATGTCGATCTCGGCCCATTTGACCTTGGCGCCATAGCGGTGCGCCGCGCGCAGCCACGGGGCGATGTTGGCTTCGTCGTCGAGACGGCTGACGATGACCTCGTAACCCAGGCCGGCACGCGACGACGACGCCTCGGCGAGCGCCGACAGCAAGATCGCCCGATCGGCGCCCAGCACGACACCCGCGGGTTCGACGTTGAACAAATCGGCCACCGCCGCCCGCGCCGCCTCGAGAACAGCGGCACTGCGCTGCGCCGATGGGTGCGCGCCCACGGTGGTGGGACCGGACCGGCGGAAAGCGGTCGAGACCGTGGTGGCTACGGAATCGGGAACCAGCATCCCGCTCGGGGAGTCGAAGTGCACCCACCCGTCACCCAGTGAGGGATGCAGTCCGCGCACCCGGGCGACGTCGTATGCCATGTGGGCCACCTTAAAGCTTCCGCTTTTTTGCGAAACTGTGACGGTAGCGGGTGCCACAGACGTTCCGGCCAGTTGGTGGCTTCCCGAGCCAGGGCACCCGGCCAGCCATACTAGTCGAGTGGGGCTCTGGTTCGGAACGCTCATTGCATTGTTCTTGCTGATAGCGCCCGGGGCGATCATCGCACGTATCACTCAGCTGTCCTGGCCGATCGCCGTCGCGGTCGGCCCGGCGCTGACCTACGGCGTGGTCGCGCTAGCCATTATTCCGTTTGGTGCCATCGGAATTCCGTGGAACGGGTGGACGGCGCTGGCGGCGTTGGTCGTGGTGTGCCTGCTGATGATCGGTTTACAGCTGCTGCTCGCCCGCTACCGCGACCGCGACGCCGAAGCCCGTGCGCTCAGCCGGTGGCCGGCCATCACGGTGTCGGCCGGAGTGGCGCTGGGAGCCCTGCTCATCATGTGGGCCGCCTACCGTGGTCTGGCCGCGCACTGGCAGACCATCCCGAGCACCTGGGACGCCGTCTGGCACGCCAACGAGGTGCGCTTCATCCTGGACACCGGCCAGGCGTCATCGACGCACATGGGCGAGCTGCGCAACGTCGAGACCCACAAGACGTTGTACTACCCGTCGGTGTTCCATGCCCTGACCGCGGTGTTCTGCCAGCTGACCGGCGCGGCGCCCACCACCGGCTACACGCTGAGTTCCGTGGCCGCCTCGGTGTGGTTGTTCCCCACCAGCGCGGCGATGCTCACCTGGCATCTGCTGCGGCCGCGCACCACCGAGTGGCGTTGCGCCGGGGCGTCGGCCACCGCGGCGGCGCTGTCGGCGTCGTTCACCGCGGTCCCCTACGTCGAGTTCGGCGTCGCCGCGATGCCCAACCTGGCCGCCTACGGGGTCGCGGTCCCGGCATTCGTGCTGATCGCCTCCACGCTGCGACACCGTGACCGCATCCCGACGGCGGTGCTGGCGTGGGTGGGCGTCATGTCCGTGCACATCACGGGTGGGGTGATCGTGTTGTTGTTCCTGGTGGCCTGGTGGGTCTTGGACGTGTTGTGGCATCCGGTGCGCGGCAAGCTGGTCGACTTCGCCGCCTTGGCCTGCGTTGCCGTGCTGTCCGGACTGATACTGCTGCCGCAGTTCATCAGCGTCCAGGGGCAGGAAGACATCATCGCCGGGCACTCCTTTTTGACTCACCTCAGTAAGAAGCGGGGAGTGTTCGACGCGGTCTTTCAGCATTCGCGGCACCTCAACGACTTTCCGGTGCAGTACGGCCTCATGGCGGTGACCGCCATCGGCGGGGTCATTTTTCTGGTCAAGAAGATCTGGTGGCCACTCGCCTTATGGCTGCTGCTGGTGGTCGTGGACATCGACGCCGGTAACCCGCTGGGCGGTCCCGTCGGTGCGGTGGCCGGAATGTTCGGCGAGTTCTTCTATAAGGACCCGCGCAGGATCTCGGCCGCCATCACCCTGCTGCTGGAGCCGATGGCCGGCGTCGCACTGTTCGCGATCGTCCTGGTGGTGGTAGCCGGCGCCAAACGGGTAACCGGCCGGTTCCGGCCATCCCCCGCAACCGGGAGGCGCCCCGGGCCCGCCCCCGTCTGGGTCGCGGTCACTGCCGTGCTGCTGGTGGCGGCCACCGTGCTCACCGGGCGCCACTACCTGTACCGGCACCTGGTGCTGATCGGCGACAAGTACGACTCGGTGATGATCGACCAGCGCGACCTGATGGCCATGGCCTATCTGGCCAAACTGCCCGGCGCGCACGACACATTGATCGGCAATTCCAACACCGACGGCACCGCGTGGATGTATGCCGTCGCCGATCTGCATCCGTTATGGACCCACTACGACTACCCACAGCAGATGGGACCGGGTCCGAACCGGTATATCTTCTGGGCCTATGCGCGCCGGGGTGAGTCCGATCCGCGGGTCGTCGAAGCGATCAAAGCGCTCAATATTCGATACATCTACACCAGCTCGCCGACTGTCCGGGGGTTCGCCGTACCCGAAGGACTAGTGTCACTGGATAAGTCGAAGTCGTGGGCGTTGATCTACGACAATGGCGGTGCCCGAATTTATGAATGGCGCGGAAACGGCACGCCGCCACACTCATAGTCCACAAAGGATGGTGAAGAGTTGAGTACCCGCAACGATGACGACGGTGTCGAAATCGTCGGCGGCGTCGACCCGCGGATGATGTCGCTGGCCGATGACGACGCCGACGAGCGTTCCCTGACCGACCTGGTCGAGCAGCCGGCCAAGGTGATGCGCATCGGCACCATGATCAAGCAGCTGCTCGAGGAAGTGCGCACCGCACCGCTGGACGATGCCAGCCGTAACCGGCTGCGCGAGATCCACGCGACCAGCATCCGGGAATTGGAAGAGGGCCTGGCACCGGAACTGCGTGAGGAACTGGACCGCCTCACCCTGCCCTTCAACGAGGACGCCGCCCCGTCCGACGCCGAGTTGCGCATCGCCCAGGCACAGCTGGTCGGCTGGCTGGAAGGACTGTTTCACGGCATCCAGACCGCGCTTTTCGCCCAGCAGATGGCCGCCCGCGCGCAGCTGGAAAAGATGCGCCAGGGCGCGCTTCCGCCAGGCATCGGCAAGCCGGGCGGCGCGCCCGGGCACGGTCAGTACCTGTAAGCGAACTCGAGTAGTTGACGGTGGCGGGTCCTCACATCAAGACGCACAACGCATGGGTGGAATTTCCCATCTTCGATGCCAAGTCGCGCTCGTTGAAGAAAACCTTCCTGGGCAAGGCCGGCGGCACGATCGGCCGCAACAGCTCCAACGTGGTGGTGGTCGAAGCGCTGCGCGACATCACCATGTCCCTCGAGCTGGGTGACCGGGTGGGGCTGGTGGGCCACAACGGGGCAGGAAAATCGACTCTGCTGCGCCTACTTTCGGGCATTTACGAACCCACCAGGGGTTGGGCGAAAGTCACCGGAAGGGTCGCACCGGTTTTCGATCTCGGCGTCGGCATGGACCCCGAGATCTCCGGCTACGAGAACATCATCATTCGCGGCCTGTTCCTCGGCCAGACGCGAAAACAGATGCTATCCAAGGTCGATGAGATCGCCGAGTTCAGCGAACTGGGCGATTACCTGTCGATGCCGCTGCGCACATATTCCACCGGCATGCGTGTCCGGCTGGCGATGGGCGTGGTCACCAGCATCGACCCCGAAATATTGCTGCTCGACGAAGGACTCGGCGCGGTGGACGCCGACTTCTTGAAGAAGGCGCAGTCGCGGTTGCAGAAGCTGGTGGAGCGGTCCGGAATCCTGGTGTTCGCCAGTCATTCCAACGAATTCCTCGCCGGGCTCTCCAAGACGGCGATGTGGATCGACCACGGCGTCATCCGGATGTCGGGCGGCATCGAGGAAGTCGTGCGCGCGTACGAGGGGGAGGACGCGGCCCGGCACGTCCGCGAGGTGCTGGCCGAAACCCAGGAAGCGGATCGGGTCGAGACACCCCTGGGCCAAAGAGCATCCGGGGATGAGTGAGACCGTCGTCGCCGTCGTCGTCACCCACCGGCGCCCTGACGGCCTGGCCAAGTCGCTCGACGTGCTGAGCACCCAGACCCGGCTACCCGATCACCTCATCGTGGTGGACAACGATTTCTCCGGCGGAGGCCAGGGCTCCGGCCCAGGTCCGCGACCTGGTCGCCGGCCAACCGATTCCGACCACATACCTGCCTTCGCGCCGAAACCTCGGCGGCGCAGGGGGTTTCGCGTTGGGCATGCTGCATGCTCTGGCCAACGGCGCCGACTGGGTGTACGTTACGCCGACGACGACGGGCGCCCGCAGGATTCGGCCGTGCTGGCCACCCTGCTGGCGTGTGCCGAGAAGCACGGTCTGGCCGAAGTGTCGCCGATGGTGTGCAACATGGACGACCCGGAGCGACTGGCTTTCCCGTTGCGGCGTGGCCTGGTATGGCGAAGGCGCGCAAGTGAATTGCGCACGGAGGCGGGTCACGACCTGCTGCCCGGGATCGCGTGGCTGTTCAACGGCGCGCTGTTTCGGGCCGACACCCTGGACGCGGTCGGAGTCCCGGACCTGCGGCTGTTCATCCGCGGCGACGAGGTCGAACTGCACCGCCGGCTGGTGCGTTCGGGGCTGCCGTTCGGGACCTGCCTGGACACGATCTACCTGCATCCCTGCGGATCTGATGAGTTCCGGCCGATCCTGGGTGGCCGCATGCACACCCAGTATCCGGACAACCCGACCAAGCGGTTCTACACCTACCGCAACCGCGGCTACCTGCTGTCACAGCCCGGCCTGCGCAAGCTGCTGGTGCAGGAGTGGGTCCGGTTCGGCTGGTTCTTCCTGGTGACCCGCCGCGAC
>CAWKJQ010000013.1:0-18156 GCA_963849935.1 uncultured Actinomycetota bacterium | reverse complement strand
GCGACCTCAAGGCGCTGCTCGGCCCCGGCTGCCTCGGCGGCTAGGCGACACGCCGGATCGCCGGTCTTCGCGAGGGTGAAGTTAGTTTCACACTCGCGCCCGTACGTGAAGCTGGCTTCACGTACGACCGCGTGATGACAAGTCAACCCGCACGATGACGCTGTCGGGCCACACCCCGCGGGTCGCGGGCGCGACGTAACTTCTCGCGCGCGCACAGGTCCTGGTGCACGCTGGTGACGCCGGGCACCTTGATCAGCGGGACGATGTTCCACTGCCAGCCGTAGCGCCTGTGCAGCACGCGGTTGGCGCGTTCGGCCTCGTGCCGGACAGCACCGTGGCGTGGCCGGTCACCGCCGCGGCGGCCGCACGCAACCGGCCCCGGTAGTCGCATGCCGCGAGTCCGACGCCGGGGCGGGCGGCCAGCCGCCGAGTCTTCGGGCCCATCTTGGTCCGGAACAGCAGGCCGTCGTCGTCGAACGCGAACCAGATCGGGGTGTCGACGGCAATGCTGTCGCGGCGGAAGGAACGCAGCAGGGCGTAGCGGGATCTGTGGAGTTCGCGCATCGGGGGATGGTCATATCCACAGTGAACGACTAAGAGTTGGCTCGAAGTCAAGCACGAATTCCGGGAGGCGACGATGGCGCCGGGCCTGACGATCGGCGAGGTGGCGCGCCAGGCCGGGATGGCCGCGACGGCGTTCGCTACTACGAGCAGATCGGCCTGGTGCCGGAGCCTGCACGGCTGGGCGGTCAGCGCCGGTATGATATTCGATTCTGGGCCGCCTCGAGGTGATCGCGCTGTGCAAGGCCGCCGGATTCTCGCTGGAGGAGATCCAGTTGCTGTTCGCCGACGACGCTCCCGGGCGACCGGTCAGCCGCGCGCTGGCCGAGGCCAAACTGGCCGAGATCGACGCACAAATCGAGTCGTTGGTCCGCGCCCGCGCCGTCATCGAGTGGGGGATGCGCTGCACGTGTCCGTCAATCGACTCGTGTACCTGTGGTATTCATCCACCCCACCCCGCCAAGGAGCCCCTATGACCCAGCAGCGCCCCATCGCCGTGCAGAACTTCTCCCACGTCTGCATCGGCGTCTCCGACATCGAGGCGTCGCTGGGTTTCTATACCGCGGTGCTGGGCATGGACGTGGTGTTCGACGTCGAACTCGAGGGCGCCGGACTGGATTCCGTCACCGGAGGTGCCGCCCAGCAGGGCCGCATGGTCGGTGGGCTGATCGGGGCGGCGATGGTGGAGCTGCTGTCGTTGGGCGCCGTGCCCGAGTGCCCGAGCGGGCCCCACCTGGGTTACACCAACATCTCGTTTCGTGTCGACGATCTGGACGCCACCTACGAGGCGGTGGCGCGCGACCACCCCGCCGTTCGGGCCGAGCCGCCGGTTGACATCGGGGGAGTGCGGATGTTCTTCATCTACGACCCCGACGGCACGCCGATCGAGCTGTTGGAACTGCCGGGCGGTGCGACGAGCACGGTGCAGCTCTGGCGTCCCGGGTCATGAGCCGGGCCGCCCGGCGAAGTCACGCGATACGTTCCGTGCCCCTGTGGTCGGACGTAGGCTCACGAAGGCAGTGCTGATGTGGCGCCCAGGAGGACGGAAATGACGACGGCCCAGGTTCCGGCCACCTTTTGCGAGGCGTTTGCCCGCACCGCGTCGATCGACCCGGAGGCCGTCGCAGTCCGGACGCCCGGCGGTACGCAGGCGTTGACGTGGCGCGAGCTCGCGGCGCAGGTGCGCAAGGTCGCCGCCGGCCTGGCGGGTCTGGGAGTCCGGCGGGGCGACACGGTGTCGCTGATGATGGCCAACCGGATCGAGTTCTACCCGTTCGAGATCGGTGCCCAACACGCTGGGGCCACATCGTTTTCGGTGTACAACACCTTGCCCGCCGAGCAGCTGACCTACCTCTTCGACAATGCCGGCACCAAGGTCGCGATTTGCGAGCAGCAGTACGTAGACCGCATTCGCGCCAGCGGTGCCCCCATCGAGCACATCATCTGCATCGACGGTTCGCCGCCCGGCGCCATCTCCGTCGACGACCTGTATGCCGCCGCGCACGCCGATTTCGACTTCGAGGCGACGTGGCGAGCGGTGCGACCCGACGACGTCGTCACGCTCATCTACACCTCCGGGACCACCGGAAACCCCAAGGGCGTGGAGATGACCCACGCCAATCTGCTGTTCGAGGCGTACGGACTCGACGCCGTGCTCGGCAGCCGGTTCGGTGATCGGACCACGTCGTACTTGCCCTCGGCCCACATCGCCGACCGGATGATGGCCCTGTATCCCCTCGAGGTTTTCGGCACCCAGGTGACCCCCGTGGCTGACGCACGCGCCATTGCGGCGGCGCTGCCCGAAGTCCGGCCCACGGTGTGGGGGGCGGTGCCGCGGGTGTGGGAAAAGCTCAAGGCCGCAATCGAATTCGTCGTCGCCAACGAGACCGACGAGGCCAAGCGGCAGGGCCTGCAGTGGGGCCTGTCGGTGGCCGCCAAGCGCGCCGCCGCGCTGGTGTCCGGCGAGCCGGAGCCCGCCGAGGTGACAGCGGAGTGGGCCAAGGCCGACGAGCTGGTGCTGTCCAAGCTGCGCGAGCGGCTCGGGTTCGGCGAACTACGCTGGGCCGTCTCGGGTGCGGCGCCGATCCCCAGCGAGACGTTGGCGTTCTTCGCCGGCATCGGGATCCCGATCAGCGAGGTATGGGGCATGTCGGAGCTGAGTTGCGCTGCCAGCGTGTCGCATCCGGACGACGCGCGACTGGGCACCGTCGGCAAGCTGCTGCCGGGGCTTCAGGGCAAGGTGGCCGAGGACGGCGAATTTCTGATCCGCGGTCCGCTGGTGATGAAGGGCTACCGCAAGGAACCGGCGAAGACCGCCGAGGCGATCGACGCCGAGGGCTGGCTGCACACCGGCGACATCATCGAGGTCGACGCCGAGGGTTACCTGCGCATCGTCGACCGCAAGAAGGAGCTGATCATCAACGCGGCCGGAAAGAACATGTCCCCGGCCAACATTGAGAACGCCATCCTGGCCGCCTGCCCCATGGTCGGGGTGATGATCACCATCGGCGAGGGGCGGCCGTACAACACCGCGCTGATGGTCTTCGACGCCGACTCGGTCGGTCCCTACGCTGCCCAGCGCGGCCTGTCCGACCCCTCGCCCGCCGCCCTGGCGACCGACCCGGAGGTCATCGCGCAGATCGCGGCCGGGGTGGCCGCGGGCAACGCCAAACTCTCGCGGGTGGAACAGATCAAACGGTTCCGCATCCTGCCCACCTTGTGGGAGCCCGGTGGTGACGAGATCACGCTGACGATGAAGCTCAAACGCAAGCCGATCATGGCGAAATACGCCGACGAAATCGAGCAGCTCTACGCGCCGAACCGCACCCGGAGGTGCACGAGCCGGCCGACGCCGTCACGGTGCAGCCGGCATGACCAGGGGACCGGCGGGGACCGCCCGCGAAATCGGCCGCACTGGAATGCGAAAGCTGTTGCAGCGCAGCGGCCTCCTGGAGGAATCGACGTCACCGTTGTCGACCGACCCGGCCGAGGTCGTCGAATTGCTGGGCGCGCCATGGTATGACGAGCGGCTGGGCCAGCTGGCCCACGAGCTCGGGCGCGACCTGGACAGCGTGCGCGCCGAGGCCGCCGGCTACCTGCGCGAGATGGCGCCCTCGCTGGATGAGCGGGCGGTAAAAGCCTGGCGTGGCTTCAGTTGCTGGCTGATGCGGGCCTACGACGTGCTGACCGACGAGGATCAGATCGCCCACCTGCGCAAGCTGGACCGCAAAGTCACGCTGGCGTTTGCCTTTTCGCATCGCTCCTATCTGGACGGGCTGCTGCTGCCCGAGGTGATCCAGGCCAACCGGCTCTCGCCCGCGCTGACCTTCGGCGGGGCCAACCTGAACTTCTTCCCAATGGGTGCCTGGGCAAAGCGCACCGGAACGATTTTCATCCGGCGCCAGACGAAAGACCTTCCCGTCTACCGCTTGGTCTTGCGCGCGTACGCCGCGCAGCTGGTGCAATCCCACGTCAACCTGACCTGGTCGATCGAAGGCGGCCGGACCAGGACCGGCAAGCTGCGGCCGCCGGTGTTCGGGATCCTGCGCTACATCAGCGACGCCGTCGACGAAATCGACGGTCCCG
The DNA here is from genome assembly GCA_963849935.1 of uncultured Actinomycetota bacterium. Lineage (GTDB taxonomy): Bacteria > Actinomycetota > Actinomycetes > Mycobacteriales > Mycobacteriaceae > Mycobacterium. The sequence goes on along the minus strand of CAWKJQ010000013.1, from coordinate 14,010 downwards.
AGGTGTATTTGGTGCCGACGTCGATCGTGTACGACCAGCTGCACGAGGTGGAAGCCATGACCACCGAGGCCTACGGTGCGGCGAAGCGGCCCGAAGACTTTCGCTTCCTGGTCCGGTTGGCGCGACAGCAAGGCGAGCGGCTCGGCCGCGCCTACCTCGATTTCGGTGAACCGCTGCCGCTGCGCAAGCGCCTGGAAGAGTTGCGCGCCGAGGAGTCCGGCACGGGCACCGAGATCGAACGCATCGCCCTGGACGTCGAGCACCGGATCAACCGCGCCACGCCCGTCACCCCGACGGCGGTGGTGAGCCTCGCGCTGCTGGGCGCCGACCGCTCTCTGTCCATCAGCGAGGTGCTGGCCACGGTGCGGCCGCTGGCGAGCTACATCGCGGCGCGCAACTGGAAGGTCGCCGGCGCCGCCGACCTGACGAATCGCTCGACCATCCGCTGGACCCTGCACCAGTTGGTGGCCTCCGGCGTCGTCAGCGTGTACGACGCCGGCACCGAACCGGTGTGGGGCATCGGCACCGACCAGCATCTGGTCGCCGCGTTCTACCGCAACACCGCCATCCACATCCTGGTAGACCGGGCCATCGCCGAGACGGCGTTGCTGGCCGCCGTCGACGACGCCGAGGGCTCGGTGGAGGGGCTGGTGCAACCGGCGGCTGTGCGCGATGAGGCGCTGAGCCTGCGCGAATTGCTGAAGTTTGAGTTCCTGTTCTCGGCGCGCGCGCAGTTCGAGAAGGAACTCGCCGACGAGGTGCGCCTGATCGGCCCGGTGGATGACACCAGCAAGGCGGCCGGCGCTGCCGACGTACGCGGCCTACTGGAAAAGGCCGAACTTCTGCTGGCGCACCTCGTGCTGCGCCCCTTCCTCGACGCTTACCACATCGTCGCCGACCGGCTCGCCGCCTACGACGACGAATCGTTGGATGAGAACGCGTTTCTCGCCGAGTGCCTCGAGGTCGGCAAGCAGTGGGAGCTGCAGCACAGGATCGCCAACGCCGAATCGCGCTCGCTGGAGCTGTTCAAGACCGCGCTGCGATTGGCCCGCCATCGCGAGCTGGTCGACGGCTCCAACGACCGCGACATCGCCCGGCGGCGAAGTGAGTTCGCCGACGAGATCGCCACCGCCGTCCTGCGGGTGAATACCATTGCGGAGCTGGCCAGAACGCACTGAGACGCGATCCGCCGACAGCACGCGCGATCCGAGCTCAGTGGCCGAGTTCAGCTCAATGGCGAACGGGCTAAATGAAAAGTGTCGTGCTCATGGCAATTTGATGACAGACACGTACATTTCGAGGGTGGGCCGGTACAGGTCGACGTCGTCCAGTTGGCTGCCCAGCATGACGGAGTCAGTGGTGGCGACGAGTATGTGGGCGAACGTCAATGGAGGGATCAGCAGTGCTCCGCCCAGCCGGTCCATGCCTTCGACGATGAATTCGGCCAGTGCCTCTACGACTTCTGATCGCTTCGCAGCCACCCGTTTCCGTGCGTCGGGGTTGCGAAGCAGATACAGGGTGAATTCGTGTCCCAGCGCGGCGTGCTCCGCGCCGCGGTCAAGGCTAAGTTTTCGCCAGCGCTCGGCGATTTGGTCGAGTTCGCGCGCCCCGAGCTGGGTGGCGGTCGACATCACCTCAGAGAAGTTGTCGAAATACCGGCGCCAGTACCGGTCGCTCACCGCCAGGAACAGGTCTTCCTTCGCGGCGAAGTGTTTGTAGATGGCCCCTTTCGTATAGCCGGCGGCGTGTGCGATGTCGTCGAGAGACGCTGCCATGAAACCTTTTTCGGCAAACACCTCCTCCGCGGCGTCCAGCAGCAGGGACCGAGTGTGCTCGACGCGCCGCTCTCGCGTCCAGCGCTCAACCATGTCGCGATTCTGCCATAGCATCTAAGAATATCCTTGGTTTGTGAGATACTAGTTGGTATCTTGGCGGAGAACCGGCTGACAGAGCTTCACGACTGCATCTCATGGGGCCCCGTCTGTCGCAGCGCGCCACGGGCGTGCGAAGTCGGGTTCGCAGACGCTGTATCACGACAATTCAGGAGGGCAGTGTCATGACGGAACTGTCGAGCAGCAAGAGTTCGCCGGTCGTCACCGAGTCGATCGGGGATGTGGGCTCACTCGGGACCAAGGCTCCTCCCAAGGCCAAGCCCGTCCGCGTGTGGGCCATCGCCGGGGGCGCCATTCTCGCTTTCCAGCTCTACGTGTGGGTCCGCTGGATCGCCGGGCCCCATTTCGAGCGGGTTCCGCCGGGACCGACCGAGCCGCCGGCGATTATGAAGACTATCCTCTTCACCTGGACCGCCGTGATCGTCGTCGGGCTGCCGATTGCCTTCTGGTGGTTCATCATTCGACCGTGGCGTCGGGAGCGGCGAATCACCCTGGACGGCATGCTCCTGATCTCATGCGGCCTGCTGTTCTTTCAGGATCCGCTGCTGAACTACTTCAACACGTGGAGCACCTACAACACCTGGATGTGGAACCGGGGCTCGTGGGTTCAGGACGTTCCGGGTTGGGTGTCCTTCGGAAAACCGGGTGCCATGATGGCCGAGCCGTTCCTGATGAACGCTCCCGGTTACTTCTTCGTCCTCCTCTGCACGATGCTCGGTTGCTGGGTGATGCGTAAATCCAAGCAGCGGTGGCCCAACATCAACACCTTCGGCCTGATCGGCGTGGTGATCGCCTGGACGTTCATCTTCGATTTCGTCATCGAGGGTCTGTTCCTCATGCCGATGGGGCTTTTCACCTACCCCGGCGCGATTCGGGCCTTGTCGGTCAATGCCGGCACGTACTACCAGTGGCCGCTGTATGAAGGGCTCATGTGGGGCGGCGTCCAGGCGGGCCTGTGCTGCCTGCGCTACTTCACCGACGACCGTGGCCGGACCTTCGTCGAGCGCGGACTCGACCGCGTGCGAGGCGGTTTCGTCAGACAGCAGCTCGCCCGCTTCCTGGCGATCTTCGCCGCCTGCAGCGCTTTTTTCTTCGTCTTCTACAACCTTCCCGCGCAGTGGTTCGCCATGCACCAAGATCCCTGGCCCGATGACATCCTGAAGCGCTCGTACTTCCTGATGGGCATCTGCGGTGCAGACACTGACCGGCCGTGCCCCGACCCTTCGCTGCCAGTGCCTCTGACGAATTCCGGCTATATCAACCACGACGGTCAGCTCGTCCTGCCCGGGGGAGTAAAGCTGCCGAAAAACGTTCCGCTCGATCGGGGGAAGTAATTGTTGAACAGTCAACCCGCAGCCGTTCGCTCCGTTTCGAACGCGCCGTTCTACCGTGCCGTCGGCGACGAGGCAGAGGTCTTCCAGGCGGCGGCTCGCCGCGGACTGCCGGTGCTGTTGAAAGGTCCCACGGGATGCGGCAAAACACGATTCGTGGAGGCGATGGCTCACCAGCTGGGCCGAGAACTTATCACCGTTGCGGGCCACGAGGACATGACGTCGGCTGACCTGGTGGGCCGGTTCCTGCTCAGGGGCGGTGAAACCGTTTGGGTGGACGGGCCTTTGACTCGAGCCGTGCGCGAGGGCGCCATCTTTTATCTGGACGAGGTGGTAGAGGCGCGCCAGGACACCACCGTGGTCATCCATCCGCTCGCCGATCACCGCCGCGAGCTTCCGGTCGACCGGCTCGGAACCACGTTGCGTGCGGCGCCCGGATTCCAGTTGGTGATCTCCTACAACCCCGGCTACCAGAGCGTCCTGAAGAACCTCAAGGAGTCGACCCGTCAGCGCTTCATCGCCATCGAACTCGGTTATCCCACCCCGGAGGTCGAGGCGGAAGTGGTTGGCTACGAAGCCGGGATCGACATCGAAACCGCACGTTCGTTGGTCAAGCTCGCGTACGCCATCCGCAACCTCGACGGCTCACCGTTGCGCGAAGTGTCCTCCACTCGCATGCTGATTCTTGCCGGCGGCCTCGCCGCTGAAGGGCTGAACCTGCGCAGTGCGGTCCACGCGGCCGTCGTCCAGGTGCTCTCCGACGACGACGATGTCATCCGAGCCCTTGATGAACTCGTTAACACCGTCCTTCCACAGACGTGACGGACGCTTCCCATCCCCACAATCCTGACCGGTTCCGGTTGCTTGCCACCTACATCGCCGGCAGGTCCGTCGAAGTCGTCGAGGCGCCGGACGGCCGATCTGCGCACACGAACGGCCGGTTCATCTTCGTCTCGGCCGGTGGGTCCGCGCAGCAGCAGCGCCGCGAGATGCTGGTGCAGGCCGCACTTCTCGGCGCGGGGAGCCTTGACCCACGATTGGTCAGGGGACTGCGGGCACGTGCCACTTTGGCGCGCCGCTACGTGGCACTCGAAGGACGGCGGGTTCTTGCCGATCTCGCCCGGCACATTCCGCTCGATGCCGAGCTGCTTCCGGACGGAAGACCCAGCACCGCGACCGCCGATGAATCACTCGAGGTGGCCAAGAGCCGAACCAAGGTCGCTGACCCACCCGGGTGGTTCGGTGTCATCAAGCCCTCCCGGTTGATGGCGGCGCCCGCCGGACGGGGCGGCCAGGCCACCAACAAAGACCTCCGATTGCGGTTCGACCCGATTGACATGCCTGAATCGGATGATGAGGACGACGGCGATGACGGCGGGAAGTCTGGGGAGAGCAAGATCATCAGGCTGTTTGAAAGTCCGCTTCTCAACAACCAGTCGATGTCGGACTATTTCCGCAAGGTGTTCGGAGGTTCGCGTTCGCCTGGGGACGGGGCCGCGGGTGCCGAGATGACGGTGCGCTCGATCCGCCGGGTGCATGAGATCGGGCCGAACACGCGTCCCCTGCCGACCCGCGTCCAGTTCACCGATGACGGCAAGCCCGGTGCTGCAATCGGTGTGGGCGGCGCCCTGCACCCGGAGTGGGACGTCTTCAACAACAGGTACAAGCCCGACTGGTGCCGCGTGGTCGACTATCCATTGACCGCAGCCGCCGACGTATCGGATGCCGGCGTGGTGCACGACGACGTGCTGCGGCGCCGCCTGGCTCGCGTCGGCCTCGGGCCGAAGGTCCTGCGCGGCCGTGCCGACGGGGACGATCTCGACATCGAGGCGCTCATCGACCTCTTCGTCGATCTGCAATCAGGCTTTTCCCCACCCGAGCACGTCTACCTCGAGCGCCGCAAACTTGCCCGCAATCTCGGCGTGCTCATTTTGATCGACGCGTCCGGATCCGCCGTCGACGCCGATGCGGATGGCCTCGCGGTGCACGACCACCAACGACGTGCGGCCGCCACTTTGGCCGTGACACTCGAAGACCTTGGTGACCGGGTCGCCGTCTACGCCTTCAGATCACAGGGCCGCCACGCTGTCCATCTGCCGGTCATCAAGACGTTCGACCAGAGCTTCGGCGCTGTGGGGCGTGCTCGGCTCAACCAGCTCGAACCGTCGGGCTATACGCGCCTCGGTGCCGGAATCCGAGGTGCCGGCGAAATACTCAAAAGTCAGGCGGGCACGCCGAATCGGCTGCTGGTCGTCCTTTCCGATGGATTTCCTTACGACGACGGCTACGAAGGCCGTTACGCCGAAGCCGACTGCTTCAAGGCCCTCGAAGAACTGCGGGCAGAAGGCGTTGCCTGCCTCTGTCTTTCCATAGGCGCCAGTACTGCTACCGATGCGCTCGAACGTGTCTTCGGTTCCGCCGGCTATGCCAGCGCCGCAACGCTGGCCGAACTGAGCCCGCTGATGGATGAGTTGTTCCTTTCGTCCCTGCGGGAACTTGCCGCGCCGAGACCGTCGCGAGGCACCGCTTCAAGATGATGACGGGCGCGACCTGACATTCGTCGGCGCGCATCACAGGTGCGATGCCTCTATGGTGGACGTGATTCCAAGGCGGTGCAGCGGTCGAACCCGGAGGGTCAACATCTCCGCTGGCGGTCGCGTGGAGACACTGCCATCCCGGGCAACCAGCGAATCGAGGAGCCGATGAGTGACAACTCCGACAGGGAGCACCGGCCCCTGATCGGGTACATCACCCATGAAATCGCGCCGCCGATCGGCCCGGCGCCGATCGGTCGGGCGTGGATGTCGGAGATTCGGCAGGGCTGGCCGCACCGGTGCCTGCCGATGCTGATCGCCAACCAGAGCGGCTGGGAGGTGCGCAACCGCAGCGCGTTCACCGCGACGTGGATGGGCGGCAACGATCGCACGGCCGTGATGATCGCGCCCCACACCCGCGAAAGCGGTCAGTTCCTGCCGTCCAGCCACTTCGGCTACGGCATCTTGACCTGGCACCTGCCGATGCTGTTCCGCACCCCACCGGGCTACAACCTATTGGTCCGCGGGCCGGCCAACCATCCAAAGGACGCCATCTCGCCGCTGGAAGGCATCGTCGAAACCGATTGGTCCAGTTCGAGTTTCAGTATGAACTGGAAGTTCACCCGCGAATTCATGCCGGTGCGGTTCGAGGTCGACGAACCGATCTGCATGATCGTGCCGCAACGGCGGGCCGAGCTGGAGGAGTTCGCCCCCGAACTTCGGCCCATCGAAGCCGACAAGGAGCTGCACCGCAAGCACGAGCACTTCCTGAGCTCGCGCGGGGCGCTGGGCCGCGAACAGGACGCCGCGGACGGCGCGCCCAACGAGAAACCCTGGCAGGGCGATTACACGCGCGGCCGGCACAGCGACGGCGAGCCAGGCGCGGAAGACCACCAGACCCGCCGTCGTCTCCGGTCGTTCGTTGCGCAGGAACCCGAGCGCACGGACTAGGACGAAATCACCTCGTGCGCGCGGTAATTGCCGTGGCCGCCGCGATCTTCGTGGGCGCGTCGGCCGCCCGCACCGACGCGCCCGCCCACGCGATGTACCCGTCGGGGCGCACCAGCACGGCCGGCCCGTGGTCGGCCCGTTCGGCCTGCTGCACCCCGGGTGCCTCGATCGGCGCGGCGCCGTGTTCGCGGATGAGGACATAACCGCCACCGCGCTGCAGCTGTGTCAACCGGGCCTGAACGAGGGGGATCGTAGCGGCCCGGGTGCCCACCAGTCCGCGCCGGCCGTACCGCAATGCCGTTCCCGCGAAACTGCCGGCCACGAAGTCCTGCACGGCCGGAATGCGAAGGGCATTGGGCACCAACAGATTACGTAGCCAAATCGCGGCTCGCCGATGCAGCGTCGCTCCGCGGGCGACCATTCCGGACTGCAACAACACCCGTTTGCCGATCGGGTGGCGTTCGCTTTGGTAGGTGTCCAGCAGCGCGTCGTCGGCGCCAGCGAGGACGGCGTCGAGCTTCCAGGCCAGGTTCGCGGCGTCCTGGATGCCGGTGTTCATGCCCTGGCCGCCCATCGGTGAGTGCACGTGCGCGGCGTCGCCGGCCAAAAACACCCGTCCGTGCCGATACTGCGTGACTTGCCTTTCGTCGCAATGGAATCGCGACTTCCAGTCGATCTGCGTCACGCCGTAGTCGGTGCCCATGGCGCGGGCCAGGATGTCGATGATCTCGCGGTCGTCGACGGGCGCGTCGTCGGGCAGCTGGTGGTCGCGGTCCCACACCAGTGCCCGGTACCACGAGCCGTCCTGATCGTGACGGTTGTAGGGGGCCAAGAATCCCAAGACGTCGCTGGTGGTGCCCACCACCAACCCGCCGCCCGACGGGCTGTGGGCCAGCTTGACGTCGGCCAGCATCAAGGAGCTCAGCACCGTCTTGCCGGGAAAGTCGACACCCAGCAAGGTGCGGACGGTGCTGTGCGCGCCGTCGGCGCCGATCACGTACCGCGCCCGCCATGTCTGCCGGTGCGCGGGGTCGCCCCCCTTGGCGCGGGCGGTGACGGTGACTCCGTCGCCGTCCTGCTCGAGCGCCACCACCTCGATGCCGCGCCGGATGTCGGCCCCTTCGGCCACCGCGTATCGGCGCAGTGCCGCATCCACGTTGGTCTGCGGGGTGACCAGCACGAACGGGTAGGCCGAGTCGAGCCGGGTCAGGTCCAGGCGGGCCTTGGCGAACAGGGTCACGTCCGGTCCACGCTGGCCGAGCGCCAGCAGCTCGTCGGCCGCGCCACGCGATTCGAGGACCTCCAGGGTCCGGGGCATGACGGCGAACGCGCGGCTGGTCGGGTTTTCCGCGGGCCAGCGCTCCAGCACGGTCACCGACCGCCCGGCGCGGGCCAGGTCACCCGCGGCGGTCAGGCCCGTGGGGCCCGCGCCCACCACCAGGACGTCGACGTCGTGAACAGTGGTTGTCCTCATCGGATCGCTCCTTCCGGTTCGGGATACCAGCGATGGACGTCGCCGGGAGTGGATTGCGCTGCCCGGTTGAAGACGAAGCGGCAGCCGGGCTGTGTGGCGTGCGCGATGTTGACGATCGACTCGAACAGCAGGGTGTTGCCGGCCACCAGGCGTATCCCGGCGCCGATCAACACCGCGTCGTAGTGCTTGGCGAGCAGCCATTCGCGGGCTTTCTCGGCGCCGGCGGCGCCGAAGTCGATGAGGCAGTTGTCGACCTGGTAGCCGGCGGCGCGCAGACCCGCGACGTTGTTGTCGTTGGCGGCCCGCAGCACGTCCTGCGTCAGGCCTGCGAACTGGGCGAACTCCGGCGACGAGTAATCGATCACGTCGGGATCGATCCCGATCTGGATGACGGTCACGGTCATTTCCGAACTTCTTCCCGAAGTGATTCAACAACTGTTGAAATCAACCTAAGGCCGCTGACTAGCTATGTCAACAGTTGTTGAACTAGAATTTCGTCATGCCGACCCGCGACGGAAAGGTCACCCGCGCCAACATCTTGGGTGCGGCGCGCAGCCTGTTCTCCACCCATGGCTTCGAGCGGACCACCATCCGGTCGATCGCGTCCGAGGCCGGCGTCGATCCGGCGCTCGTCATGCACTACTTCGGCAATAAGGCCGACTTGTTCGCCGCGGTGTCGCGACTCGACATCAGCTTCCCCGACCTGACCGGCGTCGCCCCGGAACGCATCGCCGACATCCTGGTGCCGTTTCTCATCCGGGTGTGGGATCCGGGCGGATCTTTCCTGCCGCTTCTGCGCGCGGCCGCCACCAATCGGGTCGCCGCCGACGCGCTACTGGAGGTGTTCGTCGAAAAGGTCGCCCCGGCGCTGACCACCGTGACCCCGGACCGGGCCGCCGAGCGCGCCGCGATGGTGGGATCGCAAGCGTTGGGAATCGCCGTGGCGCGCAACATCGTTGGCGTGCCGGCGCTGGTCGCGATGGACGATGCGGCGCTTACTGAATGGCTGCGACCGGTGCTGGCGCACTACCTCACGGGCTCAGCGCCGTGATCGCCGGCCGCCTAGAGTGAGTGGCATGCCGCTTTCTGGAGAGTACGAACCGTCGCCGTTGGATTGGTCTCGCGAGCAAGCTGACAAATACGCCGAGTCGGGGGGAGCCGAGGCCGCCGACATGAAGGGCAAGCCGATCATTCTTCTGACCACCGTCGGCGCCAAGACCGGCAAACTGCGCAAGACGCCGCTGATGCGCGTCGAACACGACGGGCAGTACGCGGTCGTCGCCTCGCTGGGCGGGGCGCCGAAGCACCCCGTCTGGTACCACAACATCAAGAAGAATCCCCGGGTCGAGCTGCAGGACGGCTCGGTGACGCGCGACTACGACGCCCGGGAGGTCTTCGGCGATGAGAAGGCGACCTGGTGGGAGCGCGCCGTCGAGGCGTGGCCCGACTACGCCGAGTATCAGACCAAGACCGACCGCCAGATCCCGGTGTTCGTGCTGACCCCGGTCGACTGAATTCCGGAGTTGGTCGGCTGGCGTGGCACCATTGACCAGTGTCCGCCGAATTGAGCCACAGCCCGAGCGTCTCGCCGCTATCCGCGGCTGACATCGACGGCGCGGCCAAGCGGATCGCCGCGGTGGTCAATCCCACCCCATTGCAGTTCAGCGACCGGTTGTCGGCCATCACCGGCGCCCGGGTTTACCTCAAGCGCGAAGACCTGCAGATCGTGCGCTCCTACAAGCTGCGCGGCGCCTACAACCTGCTGGTCCAGCTGTCCGAGGCGGAGCTGGCCGCCGGCGTGGTGTGCTCGTCGGCGGGCAATCATGCGCAGGGCTTCGCCTACGCATGCCGGATGTTGCAGGTGCGGGGCCGCGTCTATGTGCCCGCCAAGACGCCGATGCAGAAGCGCGACCGGATCCGCTACCACGGCGGCGACTTCATCGACCTGATCGTGGGGGGCGCCACCTACGACCTCGCCGCCGAGGCCGCCCTGGCCGACGTGGAAAGCACCGGCGCCACGTTGATACCGCCCTATGACGATCTGCGCACGATGGCGGGCCAGGGAACCATCGCCGCCGAACTCGTCGATCAGCTCGGCGGGGAGCCGGATCTGGTGGTGGTGCCGGTCGGCGGCGGCGGCTGCATCGCCGGCATCACGACCTATCTCGCCGAGCGGACCAACAACACGTCGGTGCTGGGCGTCGAGCCGGCCGGCGCCGCGGCGATGATGGCGGCGCTGGCCGCCGGTGAGCCGGTGACGCTGGACGAAGTCGACCAGTTCGTCGACGGCGCCGCGGTGCGACGGGCGGGCGACCTGACCTACGCGACCCTGGCGGCCGCCGGCGACATGGTTTCGATCACCGCGGTCGACGAGGGTGCGGTCTGCACCGCGATGCTCGACCTCTACCAGAACGAGGGCATCATCGCCGAGCCCGCCGGCGCGCTCTCGGTCGCCGGGTTGCTGGACGCCGACATCGAGCCCGGTACGACGGTGGTGTGCCTGATATCGGGCGGCAACAACGACGTGTCGCGCTACGGCGAAGTGCTCGAGCGCTCGCTGGTCCACCTCGGCCTCAAGCACTACTTCCTGGTGGACTTCCCGCAGGAGCCCGGCGCGCTGCGCGGGTTCCTCGACACGGTGCTGGGACCGAATGACGACATAACCCTGTTCGAGTACGTCAAGCGCAACAACCGGGAGACCGGTGAGGCGCTGGTCGGCATCCAATTGGGATCCTCGGCCGACCTGGACGGCCTGCTGACCCGGATACGCGCGACGGAGTTACACGTCGAGACCCTGAAACCGGGCTCGCCGGCCTACCGGTACCTGTTGCTCTAGCCCGCCCCGAGAACATGTATCAGCCGTCTGGACCCGGTGCCGGCGGTTTCGGGCTGGTCAGCGCCGCCACCGTGGGTTCGCTCGCCCTGCTTGTGTTGGCGGCGATCTGGGTTGCTCGGCGTGGACCGCGGTTGCGGGGACTCATGGAGCGGGTGTGCGAAGTTCCCGTGATCGGCAAAGCGATGACGTGGGTGCGGGGGCGCATCGGCGGAAAGGGACGGTCGCTGACCGGCCGGTTCCCGGCAAGCGAGATCGCCGGCATCGCATTGCTTCTCGGGCTCGCCGCGGTGGTGTCGTTGGCGGTCGGCTTCACCGAAGTTCTCGAGGACGTGCTCGAGGGCGACGGCATCGCCGGAATCGACCAGCCGATAACTTCGTGGCTTGCCGGCCACCGTGATCGATGGCTGACCACCACCCTGCGGGTGGTCACTCACGCGGGCGGTCCCCTTTTGCTCACGGCATTCGCCTTGCCGATTTCGCTTGCTGCCGCCTGGCGGTGCAGGTCGTGGCGGCCGGTGGTGCTTGCTCTCATTTGTGGCGGTGGGATTCCATTGGTGCTTTTCACAGCCAAGGCCGTTGTGGGCCGAGAACGCCCGCCCGTGCCATTCGCCCTGGTCGACGCGGACGGGTATTCGTTTCCCTCCGGGCACGCAACCGGCACTGCCGCCGTCATGGTCATCACTGCGTGGATCCTGACCCGCTGGCTGATCCCGTGGTGGACGGGACGCGTGGTCGTTTGGACCGTGGCGATCGGTTCGGTGTTCCTGATCGGGTTCTCGCGCGTGTATTTAGGAGTCCATTACGTCAGCGATGTGCTCGCCGGCTGGATGCTCGGCGTGGCCTGGGCAGGCGCTGTCATGCTCGTCGGCTTCTGGTGGGACAGCACCACGCGGGCGGGCCCTCGACAGCCGGACGCATGAGCGCCCTCGCGGCTCAGGGGCGGTGCGCCCTGAGGTACGGCGGCACAGGAGCGCCGGGGTCGAGGTCGTCGGCCGGCACCGGCGTCCCGGACGTCAGGCTCAGCGGCACCACTCCCGCCCAGTGGGGCAGCGGAAGGTCCTGCGGATCGTCAACCGGTGGACCGCTGCGCACCTTCGCCGACACCTCGACGAGGTCGAGCGCGAGCATCCCGGTCGCGGCGAGCTCGCGGGCATCGGGAGCTCTGCAGTCGGCGGAGCGGCCAGGTGCGATGTGATCGAGCAGGCAGCTCAGCGCCCGTGACTTCTCCGCGGGGTCGTCGACCACCCGCGCATCACCCAGCACGACCACCGAGCGGAAGTTCACCGAGTGGTGCATCGCCGACCGGGCCAGTACCAAGCCATCGAGGAGGGTGACGGTGACGCAGACGGGTAGGCCCGCCCCGGACGCTTTGGCCGCCTTCGCCGCCAGCAACGGTCCGCTCCCGGTCGAACCGTGCAGATAGAGCGTCTCCTCGAGCCGGGCATGGGTCGTGGGCAAGACCACCGGCCGGCCCGCGCTCAGGTAGCCGAGGTGGCAGATCGGCGCCTCATCGAGGATGGTGTGGACCGTGCGGCGGTCATAGTGCGCGCGCTCGCGGTAGCGGGTCGGGGTGGTGCGTGTCGTCGGTTGGTATGCGGTGCCCACAAGATTGCCCTCAAGTTTGTTCTAGTACATACTGCTTTGCGTGCCAGTACAAAGCAGCATAACCGGAACCGGCGCGGAATCCATAGCCGCCAGCATCGAGACGGCGGTCTCGGCCGGCGCCCTGGCGCCCGGCGATGCGCTACCGCCCGTGCGCGAGCTGGCCGCACAGCTCGGTGTGAACGCCAACACCGCCGCCGCGGCCTACCGCCTGCTGCGTCATCGCGGGGCCGTCGAGACCGCGGGGCGCCGCGGCACCCGCGTCCGGCATCGCCCGGCGACCACCCCGCGCTCGCTGCTCGGTTTGGACGTGCCGGCGGGCGTGCGCGACCTGTCGACCGGCAATCCCAACCCTGCGCTGCTGCCCATCGGCGGCGCGCCGCCGGCCGCCGGGGCCGCGATCCAGCCGGTGCTCTACGGCGAGCCGGCGGTCTCGCCGGCGCTGGAGGAGTTCGCCCGTCGCACGCTGTCCGCCGACGGCGTCCCCCCCGATCACCTGGCCGTGACCAGCGGCGCGCTGGATGGCATCGAGCGCGCGCTCACCGCGCATCTGCGCCCCGGCGATCGCGTCGCCGTCGAGGATCCGGGCTGGGCCAACCTGCTCGATCTCCTTGCCGCGCTGGGGCTTTCGGCCGAACCGGTGCGAGTCGACGACGACGGGCCGCTACCCGGTGACCTGGCCCGGGTGCTGGGCAGCGGGGTGCGTGCGCTGGTGCTCACGAACCGCGCGCAAAACCCGACGGGCGCCGCGCTTTCGGCGGATCGCGCCGAGTCACTGCGTGCGCTGCTGGCGCGGCGGTCCGACGATCTGCTGCTGGTCGAGGACGACCACTGCGCGGGGATTTCCGGTGTGCCGCTGCACACCCTGGCCGGCCGCACCGCCCATTGGGCGTTCGTTCGCTCGGCGTCCAAGGCATACGGCCCCGATCTGCGAGTCGCCCTGCTCGCAGGGGACCACCGCACCGTCGAGCGCGTCCATGGCCGGTTGCGGCTCGGGCCGGGATGGGTGAGCCACATCCTGCAGCGTCTCGCCGTCGGCTTGTGGTCCGACCCGGCGGCGACGCAGCTGGTGACGACCGCCGAGCGGCACTACGCCGACCGGCGCCTTCGGCTATGCGACGCCCTGTCCGAACGCGGCCTGGTGGCGCTCGGGCGCTCCGGCCTCAACGTGTGGGTGCCGGTTCCCGACGAGGCCGTCGCGGTGTCCCACCTGCTCGGCGCGGGCTGGGCGGTCGCGCCGGGCAGCCGGTTCCGGATGCACACACCGGCGGGCATCCGCATCACGGTCTGCGACCTGACCCCCGATGACATCGACCCGCTCGCCGATGCGGTCGCCCGGGCGGTGCATCCCACCGGCCGGGCCATCGTATAGCCGCGACTCACGTCGACA
>CAWKJQ010000012.1:0-53632 GCA_963849935.1 uncultured Actinomycetota bacterium | reverse complement strand
CCGTTGTCGTCCACGGTCGGCACCTTCGAGCGGCCCGAGCCGCGCTATCGGGCGCAGCGCAGCGTCGAGGAGTACGGGAAGATCGTCGACTACCTCGTCGAGCAGATCGCCGCGGGTGAAGCCTTTCAGGTGGTGCCGTCGCAACGGTTCGAAATGGACACCCACGTCGATCCGATCGACGTGTACCGGATGTTGCGGGTCACCAATCCCAGCCCCTACATGTATCTGCTGCATGTGCCGAATGACGCCGGCGGAACGGACTTTTCGATCGTCGGCTCCAGCCCGGAGGCGTTGGTCACCGTCTCCGACGGCACCGCGACCACCCATCCCATCGCGGGAACCCGGTGGCGAGGCGACACCGACGAAGAGGATCAGCTGCTGGAAAAGGAGCTGTTGGCCGACGAGAAGGAGCGTGCCGAGCACCTGATGCTGGTCGATCTGGGCCGCAACGATCTGGGCGGGTCTGCGCGCCGGGCACCGTGCGTGTCGAGGACTACAGCCACATCGAACGGTACAGCCACGTCATGCACCTGGTGTCGACGGTGTCCGGCACGCTCGGCGCCGGCCGGACCGCGTTGGACGCGGTGACGGCCTGTTTCCCAGCCGGCACGCTGTCGGGCGCCCCCAAGGTGCGGGCCATGGAGCTCATCGAAGAGGTGGAGAAGACGCGTCGCGGGCTGTACGGCGGCGTGGTCGGCTACCTGGACTTCGCCGGCAACGCCGACTTCGCGATCGCGATCCGCACCGCCCTGATGCGCAACGGCACCGCTTACGTGCAATCCGGTGGCGGTGTCGTGGCGGACTCCAACGGGCCGTATGAATACACCGAGGCCAGCAACAAGGCCCGCGCGGTGCTCAGCGCGATCGCCGCCGCCGAGACGCTGACCGAACCCGGCGCGAGTTGCGATGAGTGAGGCCGCCGCAGACACCGGCCGGCCGAGCAGCCGACGCCTGAACCGGATCGCGCAGGTCGTGCTGGTGGTTGCGGCGGGGGCGTTGTGGGCGGCCTCGCGTCTGCCGTGGGTCGTCATCCGCTCGTTCGACGGGCTCGGGCCGCCCAAACAGGTCACGTTGTCCGGCGGCGCCTGGTCGACGGCGCTGCTGCCGTTGGCGCTGCTCCTGCTTGCCGGGGCCGTCGCCGTCATCGCCGTCCGGGGTTGGTTGCTGCGCGCGCTCGCGGGCCTGCTGGCGGTGGTCAGCCTGGCGGTCGGTTACCTCGGTATCAGCCTGTGGGCGCTGCCCGACGTGGCGGTCCGCGGCGCCGAGCTGGCGCACGTCTCGATGATGTCGCTGGTCGGAAGCGAGCGCCGGTACTGGGGCGCCGGCATCACCGTGGCGGCCGCCGCCTGCACGCTGATCGCCGCCGTCCTCCTCATGCGATCCGCATCGGACTCGGGGTCGGCACGCTCGAGCGCGAGAAAGTACGCGACACCGGCGACGCGCCGGTCGATTGCGCACCGTGAAGAGGCCGACGGGGCGATGCTGGAGGAGCCGGAGACGCCGGGAATGTCGGAGCGAATGATCTGGGACGCGCTTGACGAGGGGCGCGACCCAACCGATCGGGCAGGCGAGTCTGACACCGAGGGTCGGTGACGGACCGCAAGCCGCGGGCCGCTACCCTTCATTCACGTCGTCGCAATCGGCTGGGGACAGTGCAAGGGTCGTGGGATGACAGCGGGCGACAGGGCGAAGGGAAACGACAGGCATGAGTCCGGCAACCGTGCTTGACTCCATCCTCGAGGGAGTCCGGGCCGACGTTGCCGCGCGCGAAGCGCTCATCAGCCTGTCCGAGATCAAGGCCGCCGCGGCGGCCGCGCCGCCGCCACGCGACGTGATGGCAGCCCTGCGCGAGCCCGGAATCGGAGTCATCGCCGAAGTCAAGCGCGCCAGCCCGTCTGCGGGTTCCCTGGCCACCATTGCCGATCCGGCCAAGCTCGCCCGGGCCTACGAAGACGGTGGTGCCCGCATCATCAGCGTCTTGACCGAGGAGCGACGCTTTCACGGCTCGCTCGACGACCTCGACGCGGTTCGCGCGGCCGTCTCGATACCGATTCTGCGCAAAGACTTTGTCGTGCAGCCCTATCAGATCCACGAAGCCCGCGCGCACGGTGCCGACATGCTGCTGCTCATCGTCGCCGCGCTGGAGCAGTCGGCGCTGGTTTCGATGCTGGACCGCACCGAATCGCTGGGCATGACGGCGCTCGTCGAGGTGCACACCGAAGAAGAAGCCGACCGGGCGCTCAAGGCAGGCGCCAACGTAATCGGTGTCAACGCCCGCGATCTGGCGACGCTGGAGGTGGACCGGGATTGCTTCGCGCGCATCGCTCCCGGGCTGCCCAGCAACGTCATCAGGATCGCCGAATCCGGTGTGCGCGGCACCGCAGACCTGCTGGCGTATGCCGGCGCGGGTGCCGACGCCGTGTTGGTCGGCGAAGGTCTGGTCAAAAGTGGCGACCCGCGCGCCGCGGTTGCCGACCTGGTTACCGCGGGCACCCATCCGTCCTGTCCGAAACCGGCTCGCTAGTCGCTTCGTCACTCCAAAACCCAGCGCTGATACGTTGAACCCATGAGCCATCCCCGCGTAGAGCATTGGTGATGGTGGACCTGTCCCGCCCCGAGCTTCCGCTCCCGAGCGCAGCCATCGCCGAACCCACCCGCCACGAACCCGATGCGGGTGGCCATTTCGGCGTCTACGGCGGACGCTACGTCGCCGAGGCGCTGATGGCCGTGATCGAAGAGGTGACCGCCGCCTACGAGAAGGAACGTGTCAACCAGGACTTCCTGGACACCCTCGATAACCTGCAGGCGAACTATGCCGGCCGGCCGTCGCCCCTCTATGAGGCCACGCGGCTATCCGAGCAGGCCGACGCGCGCATCTTCCTCAAGCGAGAAGATCTGAACCACACCGGTTCTCACAAGATCAACAACGTGCTCGGTCAGGCGTTGCTGGCCCAGCGCATGGGCAAGAAGCGCGTGATCGCCGAGACGGGAGCCGGCCAGCACGGCGTTGCGACCGCCACGGCGTGCGCCTTGCTCGGCCTGGACTGCGTGATCTACATGGGTGCCGTGGACACCGAGCGCCAGGCGCTCAACGTGGCACGGATGCGGTTGCTGGGGGCGACGGTCGTCTCGGTCGAAAGCGGATCCAGGACGCTCAAGGACGCCATCAATGAAGCGTTTCGGGATTGGGTTACCAACGCCGACAACACCTTCTACTGTTTTGGCACCGCGGCCGGCCCGCATCCCTTCCCGGCGATGGTCCGCGACTTCCAGCGGATCATCGGCCTCGAGGCGCACGCCCAGATCCAGGCCCAGGCTGGACGGTTGCCCGACGCGGTGGTGGCCTGTATCGGCGGCGGGTCCAACGCCATCGGCATCTTTCACCCGTTCATCGACGATCCGGGAGTGCGGCTGATTGGATTCGAGGCCGCCGGCGACGGTGTCGAAACCGGAAGGCACGCCGCAACCTTCAGCGGCGGCTCACCGGGCGCGTTTCAGGGGTCGTTCTCGTATCTGCTGCAGGACGAGGACGGGCAGACCATCGAATCCCATTCCATCTCAGCGGGTCTCGATTACCCGGGGGTGGGCCCTGAACACGCCTACCTGCGCGAGATCGGTCGTGCGGAGTACCGTCCGATCACCGACTCGGAGGCGATGGATGCGTTCCGCGTCCTATGCCGCACGGAAGGGATCATCCCGGCCATCGAATCCGCGCACGCCGTCGCCGGTGCTCTGAAGTTGGGGGCCGAGCTGGGACCGGGAGCGATCATTGTGGTCAACCTGTCCGGGCGCGGTGACAAGGACGTCGAGACGGCCGCGAAGTGGTTCGGGCTGTTGGGGTCCAGCGATCGATGACCGTCAAACAAAGCGAAGCGAGCAGACTTCAGTCGATCTTCGATGGCTGCCGCAACGACAACCGCGCGGCGCTGATCGGTTATCTGCCCACCGGATACCCGGACGTGCCGACGTCCGTGAACGCGATGATCGCACTGGTCGAATCCGGTTGCGACATCATCGAAGTCGGGGTTCCCTATTCCGATCCGGGCATGGATGGCCCGACCATCGCGAAGGCTACCGAGGCCGCGCTGCACGGGGGCGTTCGCGTCCGCGACACCCTTGCCGCGGTCGAGGCGATCAGCGCGGCGGGGGGACGGGCCGTGGTGATGACCTACTGGAATCCCGTGTTGCACTATGGCGTTGACGCATTCGCTCGAGATCTGACATCGGCCGGCGGGTACGGCCTGATCACGCCCGACCTCATCCCCGACGAAGCCGGCCAGTGGGTGGCGGCGTCGGAGCGGCATGGGTTGGACCGGATTTTTCTGGTGGCGCCGTCCTCGACACCGCAAAGGCTGGCGATGACGGTCGAGGCGTCGCGCGGATTCGTCTACGCGGCTTCGACGATGGGCGTGACGGGGGCGCGTGACGTCGTGTCGAACGCCGCGCCCGAGTTGGTGGGCAGGGTCAAAGAGGTATCCGACATACCCGTCGGTGTCGGCCTGGGAGTGCGGTCGCGAGAGCAAGCCGCCCAGATCGGCAGCTACGCCGACGGTGTCATCGTGGGGTCCGCGCTGGTTACGGCGTTGGGGGACGGGGGGTTGACTGCATTGCGTGCACTGACTGAGGAACTCGCCGCCGGTGTTCGTCAGGGGGCGGCCGCCTCGTGACGAGATTGCTGGCCTCTTTCCCGAGCCCGCCGCAGGGCGTCTGGCACCTCGGGCCGCTGCCCATCCGGGCCTACGCACTGTTCATCATCGTCGGCATCGTGGCCGCACTGCTGATCGGTGACCGGCGCTGGGAGGCGCGCGGCGGCGAGCGCGGGGTGATCTATGACATCGCGCTGTGGGCGGTGCCGTTCGGGTTGATCGGCGGTCGGTTGTATCACCTGGCCACCGACTGGCGAACCTATTGGGGCCCCGGCGGTGCGGGACTCGGGGCGGCCGTGCGGATCTGGGACGGCGGCCTCGGCATCTGGGGTGCGGTGGCGCTCGGTGGCGTCGGCGCGTGGATCGGCTGCCGCCGGCGCGGGATTCCGCTACCGGCCTTCGCCGACGCGCTGGCTCCGGGAATCATTCTGGCGCAAGCCATCGGCCGGCTCGGTAATTACTTCAACCAGGAACTCTACGGCCGGGAAACGACGCTGCCATGGGGTCTGGAGATCTTCTACCGCCGGGACCCCTCGGGATACGTCGACCCGCACTCGCTGGACGGCGTCTCGACGGGCCAGATCGCATTCGTGGTGCAGCCGACGTTTCTGTACGAATTGATCTGGAACGTCCTCATTTTCGTGGCCTTGATCTATCTGGACCGGCGTTTCACGCTGGGCCACGGCCGATTGTTCGCGCTGTATGTGGCGGGCTACTGCATCGGGCGGTTCGGTGTTGAGCTGCTGCGCGACGACACCGCGACCCACATCGCCGGCATTCGGATCAACTCATTCACATCGACTTTCGTGTTCATCGGTGCCGTGGTGTATCTGATGGCGGCGCCAAAGGGCCGCGAAGATCCCGAGAGCCTGCGCGGCAACCAATACCTGGAGGACGAAGCCGCGGGAGCCGAGCCGGACGAAGAGCCCGAGACGGTGGCGGCGCCGGTTGCCGCGGGCGCTTCGGCGGGCGCTCTAGCCGTCGCCGCGACCGAAGCGCCGGCAGGCTCGGGGGAGACGTCGGAAGCTGACGAGCCTCCCGCCCCAGAGCCGGAAGTCGAAGAACCGGTAATGGACTCGGCGGACGCAGTCGGTGATGCCGAGCCCAGCGACGCCAGTGCCGACGAGCCCGAGCCCGAAGCGGAAGCCGATGAGCCGGAGGTCGAGGCCGCTGCCGATGAGGCCGAAACCGAGGCCGCAGCCGAGGATTCAGAGGGTCAGGAGCCGGAAGCCGAAGCGGTAGAGCCGGAATCAGCGGAGCTCGAAGACGAAGACGTGGAGCCAGCAGAGCTCGAAGCCGACGAGCCCGAAGCCGAGAAGCCCGCAGCCGAGGAGCCCGCAGCCGAGGAGCCCGAAGCGGAAGACCACGAGCCGGAGGTCGACGCCGGGGAACCGGAAACCGAGGAACCGGAAGCCGAATCCGAGGAACCGGAAACCAAAGAACCGGAAACCGAAGCGGACGACGAACCAGCCACCGAGGACTCGGAAGACGAGCCCGTCGAGAAGACCGGTGAAACAACCGACGCGGACGCCACGGCGGCGACTGACACGGAAACGGAGCAACCCGCCGAGGAACCCGCCGTCGAGACGACTCCGGCTCAACCCGAACCCCGTCGGCGATGGGGCTCGCGACTGCGCAACCGGCTGTCGCGCCGGTGACCGCGGCGGCGAACCGATTTCACCGGGCGCCGCGCAACGGATCTGGCATGCTGAACATCGTGACCAGCGCAAGGTCAGCCGGGCGTCATCGCCTCGGCATAGCGGCCGGAACCGGCCTGGCGCTGGGCGGCGCGCTCACCTACGTCGCGCTGGCCGACCCGCACAGCTCTACGTCCATCTACCCGGCGTGCCCGTTCAAGTGGCTCACCGGCTGGAATTGCCCGTTTTGCGGGGGGCTGCGGATGACGCATGACCTCTTGCACGGTGACGTGCAGGCCGGCATCCATGACAACGTCTTTCTGCTGGTAGGCATCCCGCTGCTGGCGGTGTGGCTTCTGGTGCGCCGCGGTCGCGGCAAGGTGTTGCTGCCCAGGGCCGCGTTGCTGACGGTGCTGGCCGCGACGGCTGCGTGGACGGTGCTGCGTAACCTGCCCGACTTCCCCCTGTTTCCCACTGTTATTGGCGGGTAACGGCACACCGCGCGGCGTCGGCTATGTGCGGGCCGTGGAGGTCACACACGACTATGCTGGGTCGCCGTGAGTAGACGCGGAAAGATCGTCTGCACCCTAGGCCCTGCGACCAACAACGATGAGTCGATCCAGGCCCTGGTTGAAGCCGGAATGGACGTCGCCCGGTTGAACTTCAGCCACGGCGACTACTCCGATCACAAAGCCGCCTACGAGCGGGTCCGGTCGGCTTCCGACGCCACGGGCCGCGCCGTCGGCGTGCTCGCCGATCTGCAGGGCCCCAAGATCAGGCTGGGGCGTTTCGCCACCGGGCCCACCTACTGGGCCGACGGTGAAACGGTGCGGATCACCGTCGCGGACTATGAAGGCGACCACGACCGGGTATCGACCACCTACAAGAAGCTGGCCAAGGACGCTGCCGTCGGTGACCGGATCCTGGTCGACGACGGCAAGGTCGGCCTCGTGATCGACGGCATCGAGGGTGACGACGTCATCTGCACCGTCGTCGAGGGCGGGCCGGTCAGCAACAACAAGGGCATCTCGCTGCCCGGCATGAACGTGTCCGCACCGGCCCTGTCGGAGAAGGACATCGACGATCTCACCTTCGCAATGGAACTCGGTGTCGACCTGGTGGCGCTGTCTTTTGTGCGTTCGCCGTCCGACGTCGAGTTGGTGCACGAGGTGATGGACCGCGTCGGCCGGCGGGTGCCGGTGATCGCGAAGCTGGAAAAGCCGGAAGCCGTCGACAATCTCGAGGCCATCGTGCTGGCATTCGACGCGATCATGGTGGCGCGCGGTGACCTCGGCGTCGAACTGCCCTTGGAAGAGGTTCCGCTGGTGCAGAAGCGGGCCATTCAGATGGCCCGGGAGAACGCGAAACCCGTCATCGTCGCGACGCAGATGCTCGATTCGATGATCGAGAGCTCACGGCCGACGCGGGCCGAGGCCTCCGATGTCGCCAACGCCGTCCTGGACGGCGCCGACGCGGTAATGCTGTCCGGGGAAACCTCGGTGGGGAAGTATCCAATGGCGGCCGTCCGGACCATGGCGCGCATCATCTGCGCGGTCGAAGACAATTCGACTGCCGCCCCGCCACTGACGCACGTGCCGCGCACTAAGCGCGGGGTGATCTCGTACGCGGCACGGGACATCGGTGAGCGGCTCGACGCCAAGGCGCTGGTCGCGTTCACCCAGTCCGGTGACACGGTGAAGCGCCTCGCGCGCCTGCACACCCCGCTGCCGCTGCTGGCCTTCACCGCGTGGCCGGAGGTGCGCAGCCAGCTGGCCATGACCTGGGGCACCGAAACGTTCATCGTCCCGATGATGACCTCTACCGACGGCATGATCCGCCAGGTCGACAAGTCGCTGCTGGAGCTCGGTCGCTACCGGCGTGGCGACCTGGTGGTGATCGTCGCCGGCGCACCACCTGGCACAGTAGGGTCAACCAACCTCATCCATGTCCACCGGATCGGGGAGGACGACGTCTAGCTAGAGGAGATCGTGTGCCGGCCGGCCGTGAGTCTGAGGAGCCGAACGCGGTGGAAGAAGCCGCGACACAGACCCATTCGGACTTCGCCGAGCTGCTGGCGACACTCGACCTCAACCGCGTCGACGACGATTTGTTCATCGGCTCACATCCGAGCAAGAACCCCATGCGAACCTTCGGTGGCCAGCTCATGTCGCAGTCGTTCGTCGCGAGCAGCCGCAGCCTGGTTCGTGCCGACCTGCCGCCGAGCGCGCTCTCGGTGCACTTCATCAACGGCGGAGACACCGCAAAGGACATCCAATTCCGCGTGACCAGGCTGCGCGATGAGCGCCGCTTCGCCAATCGGCGCGTGGATGCGATGCAGGACGGCACGCTGCTGTGCTCGGCGCTGATCTCCTACATGGCCGGTGGGCGAGGCCTCGAGCACGGCGTGGAGCCGCCGGAGGTGGCCGAGCCGCACACGCAGCCCACGATCGGCGAATTGTTGCGTGGCTATGAGGAGACCGTCCCACACTTCGTCAACGCCCTGCAGCCCATCGAATGGCGTTACACCAACGACCCGGCCTGGGTGATGCGCACGAAAGGCGATCGGCTCCCACACAATCGGGTCTGGGTGAAGGCTCTCGGCGAGATTCCCGACGATCCCGTATTGCACACAGCAACAATGGTGTATTCGTCGGACACCACGGTATTGGACTCGGTTATCACCACGCACGGCCTTTCCTGGGGATTCGACCGCATATTCGCCGCCTCGGCCAATCATTCGATTTGGTTTCACCGGCAGGTCAACTTCAACGACTGGGTGTTGTACTCCACATCGTCGCCGGTGGCGGCCGATTCGCGCGGACTGGGCACCGGGCACTTCTTCGACCGGTCGGGGCAGCCGCTCGCCACGGTGGTGCAAGAAGGTGTGCTGAAATACTTCCCTTCTTCCGGCCGTCGAAACGTGACCTAAAAGCCGCGGAATCTCCGCCCGGAATACGCCTTCAAACGGCCCTCATCGGGCGTAACTTTGACGTAGCCGGGTATTCGGTGCAGAGGTGGCGATCAAGCCGCCCAGCTGGTGTCAGCGCATCGGGAGGTGAGTGTGAACGGGCCGGTGATGGACGTCACGGTAGCAAGAACCCGCGCGCGCGAACGCGTCGTCGTAGCAGTCGATTCAATGGCGGCCCGCTTGATCGGTGCCCTGGCGCTATTCGGAGCGGCGTGCTGGTTCATCGAGATACTCGCCCGGCACCATATTCATCCGAACTGGCACTACACGGACCGCCTGGCCTGGTCGCTGACCGTGCTGGTGGCCGTGGCATGGATGGCCCGCGGCATCTTCCTGGGCCGGCCCGTGACGACGATGCATGCCACCGCCGCCGCCTTCTTCGTGCTGGCGGGGCTGGGCTTGCATGTGCTGTCCTTCGATCTGCTGGGTGACGTGGTGATCGCCAGCTCGGGCATGGTGCTGATGTGGCCGATGACCTCGTATGCGCGGCCCGGTGACCTGCCGAGGGTGTGGAAGCTGATCGACGCGACCTGCGGCGACGCGCTCGCGCCGTTCACGATGCAGACCGGCAAGAGCTATCACTTCACCGCCGACGGCACGGCGGCGCTGGCCTACCGGACGCGGCTGGGAATCGCCGTGGTCAGCGGTGACCCGATCGGCGACGAGGCGCACTTCCCCGAACTGATAGCCGATTTCGCCGCTACCTGCCACGCCCATGGATGGCGCATCGCCGTGGTGGGCTGCGGCGAGCGGCGGCTCGATCTGTGGAACGATTCGGCGTTATTGCGGCAATCACTGCGTCCCATACCGATTGGCCGCGATGTGGTCGTCGATGTGGCCAACTTCGACATGGTGGGCCGCAAGTTCCGCAACCTGCGTCAGGCGGTGAAGCGCACCCACAATTGTGGTGTGACAACCGAAATCGTGTCGGAGCAGGAACTCGACGACAAGCTGCTGGCCGAGCTGACCGAGGTGGTGCGGGAGTCATCCAAGGGTGCACATGCCGATCGCGGATTCCACATGAATCTCGACGGTGTGCTGGAAGGCCGGTTCCCGGGAATCCAGCTGATCGTCGCCCGGGACAAAACCGGCAAAGTGCAGGCATTTCACCGCTACGCGACTGCCGGTGGGGGCAGCGAAATCACCCTCGATGTGCCGTGGCGGCGGCGCAGCGCCCCCAACGGGCTCGACGAACGGCTCAGTGTCGACATGATCATGGCCGGCAAAGAGACTGGCGCGCAGCGGGTTTCGCTTGCCTTTGCCGCATTTCCCGAGATTTTCGACGACAAGAACCGCGGCTGGACCCAGCGCGTGTTCTACCGGTTGATCCACGTGCTCGACCCGTTGATCGCCCTCGAATCCCTGTACCGCTACGTGCGTAAGTGGCATGCACTTGACGCCCGGCGCTACGCGCTGATCTCGATGACGCAGATCGTCCCGCTATTGATCGTGCTGTTGTCGCTGGAGTTCATGCCACGCCGGCGACACCTCTGAGTGCGCAGCGTGATCGACGCGTAGCTCGGGAGAGCCCAAGCCGTCGGGCAGGTGGTGCGTCGCCACCACCACCGTGCGTTGCGGGGACATCAATGGCGAGCCGGGAGCCAACAGTTCACGCAGGATCTGTTCGGCGTCGCTGACATCGAGGTGTTCGGTGGGTTCGTCGAGCAGCACGGTCCGCGCGGGCGAGATCACCGCCCGGGCCAAGAGCAGCCTCCTGCGCTGGCCGGCCGAAAGAGCCTGCGCGCCACCGGTGAGCACCGTCGACAAGTGTTCGGGCAGACCGGCGAGCCAGGCGCCGAGGCCCACGGCTTCGATCGCTGCCCTCAGTTCGTCGTCGCGGCAGTCTCCGCGCGCGACCAACAGGTTATCGCGGACGGTGGTGGCAAAGATGTGGGCGTCCTCGGCGAAAAATCCGATGGCGTCGCGTAAGTCGGCCTCGCTGAATTCGTTCAGGGCGATGCCGTCCAGCGTGACCTGCCCGTCCAGCGCGGGCAGCAGGCCGGCGAGCGTCATCAGCAAAGTCGTTTTTCCGGAACCGCTGGCGCCGGTGACGACCAACCGAGCACCCGGCGGCAGGTCGACCTGCATGCGGGGTGAGTGTGCGCCTGCGTCGTGACCGCAACGCACGTCGGCGGTCAACCGTCCGGCACCGACCGGCGTCGGTACGCTCGCCGTTGACTTTTCGGGCCCGGGCGGGGTAAGTTCGAGCAGGCGTCGGGCGGCGATCCGTGACCGCGTCAACTGGATGGCGGCGGCCGGTAACGGAGTCATCGCCTCGAACGCGGACAGCGGCAGCAGCATCAGCACGGCCAGTGTGGTCGGCGCCACTGCGTGTGCCAGCCCGATCCCGCACACGACCGCGCCCAGCACGCTGGCCCCGATCGCCGCCGTGGGTATCGCCTCGGCAATAGCGGCCGGTTTGGCGGCGGCGTCCAGGGCATCGCTCCAAGCGCGTTGACGGCGTTGCGATTCGGCGATGACGTCGGGAAGCAGGCCGGCCACCCGAAGCTCGAGGGCGTGTTCGAGGGCGATCATCGCCGCTGTATCGCGTTCGGAATGGTGCCGGCGCGCAACGTCTTCCTGGGTTGCGGCGGCCCGGCCGGCAAGACGGGGAGCGAGAAACCCGGCGATCAGCAGGCACACGGCCAGCACGACGGCCGCCGACGGCGAAATCGCAGCGACGACCGCCGTCGCTGCCAGCGCCAGCACCATCGCGACGCCCATCGGCACCAGGGCGCGCACCACGACATTGGCCAGTTCGTCGACGTCGGCACCCACCCGGGCCACCAGTTCACCGCTGTGCAGCCGGACGGCGGCCGCCGCTGGTCCGCCCGCCAGCCGTTGATAAATCTGCACCCGCGCGATGCCGGCCGCGCGCATGGCCGTGTCGTGGGTGGCCAGTCGTTCGCAGTAGTGCAGCACGCCCCGCGAGATCGCGAACATGCGCACCGCGACCGCCGCGACAGACAGGTCGAGGACGGGCGGCATCTGCCACGCGCGGGTGATCAGCCATGCCGAAACACCGGCCAGTGCCAGCGCGCTGCCCAGCGAGAGCACCCCGAGCGCTATTGCCCCCAGGATGCGGGGCAACCGCGGGCGCAGCAGTGCCAGAGCGTCGATGAGGGGATCAGGCCGGGGCATGACGCACCTCCCGGTCGGCGACCACCTCGACGATCTGGTCGCCGATGGCCAGAACCGGCGCGCGGTGGCCGACGACGATCACGGTCGCACCGGCCCGGGCTCTCCCGACGATGGCCCGCAGAACGCGTTGCTCGGTGCGGGCGTCCAGGTGCGCGGTCGGCTCGTCGAGCAACAGCACGCAGGCCGTCGAGCCGAGTGCGCGGGCCAGACCCAGCCGCTGCCGTTGCCCCAGTGACAAACCGACGCCCCCGCGCCCCAGCATCGTACTTCCTCCATCGGGCAGCTCAGCCAGCACAGCGTCGAATCCGGAATCAGCACAACCTTTTTCGACGTCGTCGAGGTTCCCGAGGAGCACCAGATTGTCGTCAACGCTGCCCGGCACGAGCACCGGGCGTTGCGGTAGCCACGCCAGTTGCGCCCACCACCCGGCCGGTTCCAGGTCGGCGACGTCGACGTCGTTCACCGTAACCCGGCCCGAGGTGGGCGCGCCGATCCCGGCGATCGCCTGCAGGGCGGTGCTCTTGCCGGCACCATTACGCCCGGTGAGCACCGTCACCGAGCCGGGTTCGATCACCGCGCTCAGATCGCTTGGCGCCTGGCCGTCGCGGCCTGCCACCGTCAGATGGTCGAGGCGAATCCGCGCGCCGCGCGCAACGACCGTCTGCGTCCGGACCCTCGGCGCGGCCGCTTCGCCGATGAGTTCAAACGCCGCGCCGGCGGCGGTCCTGCCGTCCTGAGCGGCATGGAATTCCACGCCGATGCGGCGCAGCGGCCAATACACGTCCGGTGCCAGCAACAGGACGGTCAGGCCGGTGGTCAGGGTCATCTCACCGAAAACCAGACGAAGCCCTATCCCGACGGCGATCAGCGCCACCCCTAGCGTGGCCAGCAGCTCGAGCACCAGGGCCGACAGGAATGCGATCCGCAGCGTCGCCATGGCCGAGCGGCGATGCGCGGCGGCCAGTTCGGCGATGCGGTGTTCGGGGCCCGAGCTACGCCCCAGCGCCCGCAGGGTGGGGATCCCGGCGATCAGGTCCAGCAGTCGGGCCTGCAGCGTCGTCATGGCGGCCAACGCCGCCGCCGACCGGTCAGCGGTGGCCAGCCCGATCAGCACCATGAAGATCGGTATCAACGGCAGCGTGATCGCCACTACCGCTGCCGATTTCAGGTCATAGGCCGCGATCACCGCCACGGTGGCCGGGGTCAGGATCGCGGCGAGCAGCAACGTCGGTAGGTAACCGGTGAAGTAGGGGCGCAACCCATCCAGACCGCGGGTGACCACGACGGCGGCGCTGTCGCGCTGCGCTGCGAGCTCACCGGGTTGGCGGGCTGTCACCGCCGCAAGCACCTGGCCGGACAGGTCGGCGATGACCGCGCTGGCTCCGCGCTGCCCCAGCCGGGCTTGCAGCCAATGCGTTACTGTACGAACTACCCACAGCGCCAACAGGATCGACAGTGGAACAAGCCACACGCGCAGACTCCGGGCGGAGGGGTCGCCGACGACGCGGGCGACGACGTTCGCCAACACGACCGCCGAGCCGATCGCGCAGCCGGAGATCAGCACACCGCAGGCCACCACGGCCAACAGGTAGCGGCGCAACGCCGCCGAAGCCCGCCACAGCCTGGGATCGAGCGGCGCTCTGCTGGTGCGGTCCGTACCGCTCAGGATGCGCGCCTTGCCAGACCGATGGACGCCGGTATCCGGTCAGCTGAGATCCGTTGCCGGAAGATCCAATACGACCACGCTTGGTAAATCACCGTCAGCGGGGCCATGAATGCCGTCACCCACGTCATCACCTTGAGGGTGTAGTGGGTAGAGGAGGCGTTGTAAATTGTCAGGCTCCAGTGCCCGTTCAACGTCGAAGGCACCAGGTTTGGATACAGCGAGCCGAAGAGCAGGATCACCACCGCCGCGACCACCAGCGCGACGCAGGCGAAAGCCCAGCCGTCGGACGCGCGCCGCCACACCAACAGCACCGCCGACAGTTGCGCCACCACCGCCACGCCCAGCACCAGCCAAGTCCAGTCCTTGCCATGAGCCAGCTGGGTCCAAAGCCCAAAGGCCGCAACGAGTCCGGTGACCGGTAGGGACAGCCAGACGCCGAATCGGTACGCGTCGTCCCGGATGGCGCCAGAAGTTTTCAGCGCGACGAACGTCGCTCCGTAGAACATGAACAACCCGGCGGTGGCCAACCCGCCCAACAGCGTGTAGGCGTTGAGCACATCGGTGATCGACAGGTGAATGTGGCCGTCGGCGCCCACCGGAAGCCCGCGCACCAGGATGGCGAACGCCACACCCCACAAGACCGCCGGCAGCCACGACCCGGCCGCGATGCCGACATCGGCCCAGCCGCGCCATTTCGTGTCGTCGATCTTTCCGCGCCATTCGATCGCCACGGCGCGCACGATCATGCCGAACAGTATCGCCAGCAGCGGCAGGTACAGCGTGGAGAACACGGTGGCATACCAGCCGGGGAAGGCGGCGAACATCGCTGCGCCACCAACGATCAGCCAGACCTCGTTGCCGTCCCACACCGGCCCGATGGTGTTGAGAGCTGTGCGGCGCAGCGGTTCGGCTTCACCGATTCCGACGCGGGCGAACGGCTCCATCAGCATGCCGACGCCGAAGTCGAAGCCCTCGAGGATGAAGAAACCCAAGAACAGCATCCCGATGATGCCGAACCACAACTCCTGCAGTCCCACCGTTGCACTCCTTCCGGTGTCGATAAGCCCCATCACCCGTCAGTACGCGAAGGACAGGGGTGCCACCTCGTCGTCGCTGGGCGCCTGAGGGGGAGCGGGTTCCGCGTCGTGTTCCAGCGGCCCTTCGACGACGTAGCGCTTGAGCAGGAAGAACCAGAGGACCGCGAGCACCGCGTAGACGAGGGTGAAGGTCACCAGCGAGGTGATGACCATGCCGGGCACATGATTGGACACGCCTTCGCGGACCGTCATCCGAATCAACTGGTCCCCAGTGGGATTGGGCGCCACCACCCATGGCTGGCGGCCCATCTCGGTGAACACCCAGCCCGAGATGTTTGCCAGGAATGGCGTGGGAATGGTCAGCAGGGCGAACCAGGAGACCCAGCGGTTCTTCGGCGTTCGTCCGCCGCGGGTGACCCACAACACGGTCAGTGCGAACAACACGGGGATGGCCAGGAACCCGACCATCGCCCGGAACGACCAGTAGGTGACGAACAGGTTCGGCCGGTAGTCATCGGGTCCGAAGCGTTGCTGATACTCCTGCTGCAACTCGTCCACCCCGCGCAGCGTGACGCCGCTGAACTTGCCTTCGGCCAGGAACGGCAGCACATAGTGCACCTTGATCACTTCGGCGACGCTGCCGCAGTTGTTGTGGGTCCCGATCGTCAGCACCGAGAAGTCGGGGTCGGTCTGCGTGTGGCACAACGACTCCGCGGACGCCATCTTCATCGGCTGCTGGACGAACATCAGCTTGCCCTGGCGATCGCCGGTGAAGAACAGGCCGAGCGTGGCGATGAGCACGACCCCACATCCGAGGATGGCCGCCGGGCGAAACATGGTGCGTGCATCGGTTGGTGCTTCGGGGGTCGCGGAGCCGGGCTTATTTGAGCGCACCATCCACCATGCGCTCACCGCGGCGACGAAGGTGCCCGCAACCAATAGCGCCCCGGTCACGGTATGCGAAAACGCTGCCTTCGCAGTGTTGTTGGACAGCAGGGCGAAGATGTCGTCGAGTTCGGCGCGTCGCGTCGCCGGGTTGTAGTGTGCGCCGACCGGGTGCTGCATGAACGAGTTCGCCGCGATGATGAAGAACGCCGATGCGTTGACGCCGAACGCGACGATCCAGATGCAGGCCAGGTGTGCCAGCTTCGGCAGTCGGCTCCAGCCGAAGATCCACAGGCCGATGAACGTGGACTCGAAGAAGAAAGCGAACAACCCCTCCATCGCCAGTGGCGCTCCGAAGATGTCGCCGACGAACTTCGAGTACTCCGACCAGTTCATCCCGAACTGAAATTCCTGGACGATCCCCGTCGCCACGCCGATGGCGAAATTGATCAGGAACAGCTTTCCGAAGAATTTGGTCAGTCGGTACCAGGCGGTGTTACCGGTGGCCACCCACACCGTCTGCATGATGGCGATCAGCGGCGCCAAGCCGATTGTGAGCGGCACGAAGATGAAGTGGTAGACGGTAGTGATACCGAACTGCCACCGCGAAATATCGACGACACTCATCTGTCATCTCCCGGAACTGCGGAGGCCCGATTCAACGGCTACGACAGAGTGTAGTAGATGAGTCGGTGCGCCCGCTACCTGCGCTCGCCCTCGGCGGCAAGGCCTCCAAAACCCTCGTCGGCGCGGGTTTTGGAGGCCTTACGGATTCCGAAGGACGAAACGATCTCGAACACCCCGATGACCACGAACCACGCGCCGACCACGATGGCCAGGGTGACGATCGACGCGAAGGGCGACGCCAGGATCACGATGCCGGCGAGCAGGCTGATGACGCCGACGAAGATGTTCCACCCGCGACCCGGCAGGTGTGGATCGCTGATCGCCGAAACCGCCGTGCTCACGCCGCGAAAGATGAACCCGATGCCAATCCAGATGGCCAGCAACAGAATTGCGGTCAGCGGGTCCTTGCCGAAATGGCGGAATGCCAGCAACGCCAGGATCAACGACGCCGCGCCACTGATGAACAGCAAGATCCGGCTGCCGGCCGAAACATGAAGTGAGAACGCGAAGACGACCTGCGCGATTCCGGTGATCAATAGATAAACGCCGAAGGCGACGGCGGCGACCAGGATGGAAATTCCCGGCCACGCCAGCACCAGGACACCCAGGACAAGAGACAGAATTCCCGACAGCAGAGCGGATTTCCACAGATGCGGTAGCAAGCTTGGAACGGGGTGGGTTCCAGGAGAGCCAGGGGAGATAGTCATGGCCGCAGTCTGGCACAAACGTGCGCCGTGGTACAGGGACGTTGATCAGACATGGGCCGTGCGCGGATCTTCGGCGCGCAGGTCGCTGTGTTCTTCGCCCGCCTTGCGGCCGATTAGATACCACGTGCGCATAACGCCCTTGCCCTTGATTTCGATGCGGCCCCGCTCCTGCAGGACGAAGTCGTGTTTGAGGCGTTCGTACATCGCCTCGGGCACCTGGATCCGGCCCACCGAGTCGGTGGACTCCATGCGCGACGCCACGTTGACGGCGTCGCCCCACACGTCGTAGAAGAACCGGCGCGACCCCACGACGCCGGCGACGACGGGCCCGCAGGCCATGCCTATCCGCAGCGGGACCGCCTGGCCGTGCGGATCATTGAGCGCCGCAGCAACATTGGCCATGTCGAGCGCGAAATTGGCCAGCGCGAAGGCATGATCCGGCCGTGCCCGCGGCACCCCGCTGACCACCATGTAGGAGTCGCCGCTGACCTTGATCTTCTCCAGGCCGTGCTTGTCCACCAACGCGTCGAAGGCGCCGTACAACCGGTCGAGGAACTGAACCAGGTCGGCCGGCGCTGTGCTGCTGGCGCGTTCGGTGAAGCCGACGATGTCGGCGAACAGGACGGAGGCCTCGTCGTACTTGTCGGCGATGACGTCCCGGTCGGCGTTCTTGAGGCGTTCGGCGATGCTGCCCGGCAACATGTTGGCCAGCAGCGCCTCCGACCGCTGGTACTCGGATTCCATCACCGCCTCGGCGCGGGCGGTGTCACGCAGGGCGAACCACAGCGTCACGACCACCATCACGACGCTGGAAATCGCGGTGACGACGAACCCGGTCGATTGGACCCAGGCCGGCTGCAGCCCGGTGCTGCGGGGCACCAGGAACTCGACGGCGATTATCAGTCCGGCGGCGCTGGCGGCCAGCGCAGACGCCAAAATGATGTGTTCGATCCCCAGCAACAGCACGACTATGCAGGCGCCCACCAGGAAAAAGAACTGAGCCCCCGCGCCGGTACCCACGTCCAGACAGCTGGCGAAGACCGAGACATACGCGGTGCCCAGGAAGGTAAGCGGCGCAACCAGTTCCCCGAACCGCTGCAACCACGGAACCATCGCGAAGACCATGGCGCCGACGACGTTGATCGTGCTTACCTGCCACAACCACGTTCCGCTGACGATCTGAACAACCACAAAGCTCACGCTGACCATCACGGCCAGCCAGGCGGCGATGGTCAGAATCCGGGCGCGGCGCGCGGCGCTGTCGGCGTAGTGCTGATTGCGATCGCGGGTTTGCGCCCGCACCGCTGCTACGCAGTCCGAGCTTTTCGCCGAGCCGTCCGACTTAAGTGGGGCTCCGCAGTTCTTTGCCACCACGGTTCAAGCCTAACCCCGTGGACCTCGATGTTCGGCTGCGTTATGTGACTCATCCAGTCGCTCAAGTGGTGACCAACGCTTTGGGGATTCGCACCCCGCCGGACAGATCAGCTTAGGCTGTCTTAATATTAGCGGCGGCGTTACTTAATTGCGTTCCAACAAGATTGTCTGCTACACAGCTGTTTAATAGTTTGCCAGTTCCGCCGCTATCTACTTGCACGGTGTTTTCGTGTAGCCCTTTGAATAATTTGCCAGGTGCGTCAAATACGCTGCGTTGGCATCCTCGGCCGGCGGCGTCACAGCGCTGGCTCTGCTGCCGGAAGGGCGGCGACGGGATCTGACCGAGTGGGCTACAGCTCCGGGAGAGTTCTGAAACAGTGGCCTTCGGGGCCATGCCGCCTCGCGGCGCTCTTGGCGCTGATGGAGCCAGACCTGGAGGTCGACAAAAGAGGTCGCCCCCTGGCGTGATTTTGGCAGTCGGCGTCGCGTCAGACAAGCTCTGGACGGGTTCGGTAGCCGATGGCCTAGGACCGGAGGTTATGTAAGCCAAGAATGAGTAGGCCTCGCAGACTCAGCGCTTTCGCGCGGTGGTGCATTCACCAGTTGTTCTTGCTCCAAATCCTGCTCGTGCTCGGTGAGTCTCCGGCTGCGTCCCGATGTAGTGCAGCGCGTCGGTGGCTAGCGGTCACGGCGCGGAAGCCCCACTTCGCTCCGAGTGCTCGGCGTATCGCCACAGTGTAGCTGGCAGGGCACGGTATCGTGCCGGCGGATTCATCGCAAGTTTTTAATTACGAGTTTGCTCAGCTACTGTGCGTTCATCTCCATTACGGCGAGAAGGGAGGAATAAGGAATGTCAATGCTCGCTTGTCACACCAGCCACACCCGCTGGCTCGAAGAGCTTAATCGGGACTCGCTGGTTGAAGCGGGCGGTAAAGGCGCGAACTTGGGCGAGATGATCCACGCCGGCTTGCCCGTTCCGCCCGGATTTGTTGTCACGGCGGACGCCTACCGCGTCCACCTGGGCGCGGGGCACCTGCAGGGTCGCATCGCCGACCGCTTGCAAAACCTGCTCGCCGAAGATCTGGCCGCCGTGACCGCTGCCAGCGAAGACATCATGGGGTGGATCGGCACCGCATCAATGCCCGACAGGATCCGTGCCGATGTTGCCAGCAGGTATGAGGCCCTCAACGCGCGTCTGACCGGCCGTACGAGCGGGGCGGGAGCGCTTCCTGTGGCCGTGCGTTCCAGCGCGACGGCGGAAGATCTGCCATCGGCATCGTTTGCCGGACAGCAGGAAACGTACCTCAATGTCCGCGAGGTCGACGCCGTGATCGAGGCGGTGCGGCAGTGTTGGGCCAGCCTGTGGACGCCGCAGGCCATCTCGTATCGGACCAGGATGAACTTCGACCATCTCAGCGTGGCGATGGCGGTTGTCGTCCAGGCGCTTCTCCCCGCCGACGCCGCCGGGGTCATGTTGACCGTCAATCCCGTATCCGGCGCACGCGATGAAATCGTGATCAGCGGCAGCTACGGCTTCGGTGAGGCGGTGGTCAGCGGCGCGGTGACACCAGACACCTACATCCTGTCCCAGGACGGCAAGGTCAAAGAGCGAACGCTGGGCGGGAAGGAAATTCGCGTGGTATGCGATGTCAACGGCACGCACACGGTAGCCGTCTGTGACGCCGAGCAGCGCCGCTACTGTCTATCCGATTTCGAACTGGCAGCGCTGGGTGATCTGGCCGGCCGGGTACAAGCCCTTTACGGCAGTCCGGTCGATACCGAGTGGGTGTTGTCCACCGGCGAGTTGTACATCGTGCAAGCGCGCCCGCTCACGGCGCTCGACCGGATGCAGGCTGATCCAGTGGTCCCAGCGGATGAAGTGCCGATCAACAAGAAGCTATTCGGCGGCTGGCGGGAATACTGGCCCGAACCGACGACTCCGCTGGACATTTCGTTGTTCATCAAGTCGTCGGGGTGGCGCCGCGACGGTCTGGAAATCTATGGGGATGCGGCCGCCCGCCCAGCAAAACATGGCCGTCGAGCGCCCCGACGGACGGATCGCGGTTCGCGTCTACAACCCGAGCATGTCGCCCGCGATGCTGTGGGCGATCCCCGGCCAACTGCTGTTCCGAAGCGGCGATCCGCTAAACAAGTGGCAAGCGGTGGCAGACGAATTCGAGGTTACTTTCAAAAAATGGGCGTCAGCAGAATCGGCAGCAGTAGCAGCTCACGACGCGCCCGCCTTAGCCCGCCTCCTGTTGCAAGAATTGAGCGATTATTCGTATTTAAACGGCGCGCGGGGGCGGGCGATGTTCTTCCCGGTCATGCACGCCTTCATCTGGATCTACCTGTGGGCATGGCTTAGTAACGGCAAAAAGGGTGCGCACGTGATGCAAGATCGCCTATTGCGGGCGGTGCCCTTCCGCACGGCGCTACAAAATCAGGCTCTCGGCAATCTGGCCGACATCGCCAAAGTAAAGGGCAAAAACAGCCTCGAATACAAGTCGGCCATGGATGATTTCATGACAGACTGGGGCAGCCGTCCGGCGCGCGGCTTGGAAATGATGCCAAGCATCCCGTCATGGCGCGAGGCTCCTGAAGTCATCAACGGGCTTGTCGATGCCCTGATCTCGGACTCGACCGTGGCGACCGAAGAAGCGTGGCGCCGCGAGGAAGCTGATTTCCGCACGGCCCGCGCCGAGGCGGAATCCCGCCTGTGGTCGCCGCTGCGCCGACTGTTCCGCCGTCACCTGGAATTTGCTCGCAACGGTCTCCTGGTACGCGAAGACCAACGGTACCGCATGGAGATCATGACCACGCAGATCCGCCGTACGGCGCTGTTGCTCGGTGGCATGCTGGTCACGGCGGGCATGTTGTCCTCGCAGAACGACGTGCTGTTCCTGCTGGAGGGCGAATTGGAGCCAGTGGCGCAGGGAAAACTCGATCCCACCGAACGCATTGCCCGGCGCAAGCAGGGATTTGCTCGCCTAGTCGCGGCCCATGAACGCGGGCAGCATTGGCTGGTCGCCAGCGGATCCGTCGCACCTCCCAAGCCCCGGAAGGCCAAGCGGGGCGCAAAGCCAGCCGACGATCATTCGCTATCGGG
The DNA here is from genome assembly GCA_963849935.1 of uncultured Actinomycetota bacterium. Taxonomy (GTDB): domain Bacteria; phylum Actinomycetota; class Actinomycetes; order Mycobacteriales; family Mycobacteriaceae; genus Mycobacterium. The sequence goes on along the minus strand of CAWKJQ010000012.1, from coordinate 31,838 downwards.
GCGTCCCGCTGCCGCCGGCGTAGCAACCGGCCCTGTGTGCGTGGTACATGGCCCGCACGAGTTCAGCAAGTTGCGCAAGGGCGATGTGCTTGTCGCGCCGTTCGCCGCGCCGGTCTGGACACCGCTGTTCCGCCTTGCCTCCGCCGTCGTCACCGAGATCGGCGGTTCGGAGAGCCACGCGGCAATCGTGGCCCGCGAATACGGTATCCCGGCGATTTTCGCCATTCCGCAGGCGACGACCCTCCTGCGCGACGGGCAGCGCGTCCGCGTTAACGGCGCGCAGGGCACAATCAGCATCCTGGACGCGGCGCAAAAGTAGCTATATTCCCATGTCCGGTTTCACCCCGGTCGGTGACTAACTGGGAGATAGCAACTACGCAGCCCGATGCGCCGTACACAAATTGCAGATGTTTTCGTTGCTGTCGTCCCTTCGTCCAAAATTGGTAGCTTCAGATGCGGTATCAAGGCGGGATGGCACTCACCCAATTTTTCTGAACACACACTGGTTCCAACCCGTCGGTGAGTCAGCCGGCGTTCATGGAGCAGCGCATCCGCTTCGTCTATCGGCGGCAGCGGCCCCGCGTCCCGAGCCGTACGGCGAAGCAACACCACCAATCTCAGCTCAGAGTCGAGGTTCTCTAGTTGCCTTATTTGCCCACTATGGAAGTTTTAGCCACGCGTGCTTCTTAATTACACGCAGATGAGCCATCGCAACAACTGTCAAAGTACTAAGTGCACCACCTAGAAAACCCACTAATAATGCAGTTAGCACTCTATGTTGATGTACTATTTACCACTGCCGCAGAATTGGAGCGGTCAATCCTTCGCAGCATCGCCTGTCCCCCGACGAGAGCGTACCCGGCGGGCCGGAACCAGATTCCGTAACTCGATTGGCTGCTGACTTGCGCGGGCGACCACCACATGCAGCGTCGTCATGTGGCCCTCGGGCGGGGGCGAATCCACAGGGCGTCCGCAGGCACCTTCCCGGGGCCGGCGACTCGAGCTGTGCTCCGACTCGGCCCGCCAGGGTTGCGGTGCTGGCGTTGGTGCCGCGATGACTGAGAAAGGCAGCGCGTAGTAGGGGTACAGTCGAGTGCACCGGTCAAGGTAGCAATGATGACTTGGGTCCGCGTTCTGTGCTGCCGCCGAAACGCAAACTGGTCGGCACAGCCATCGCGCCCTCATCGCACCCGGGTGCTAGACCCCGAGGATGCAGCAATGCTTGACCACACATCAAAAGTTCCCGCAGAACTTGCCGGCTTCGTGCCCGCCTTTGAGGCGCAGCTCCGCCAGGACTTGCGCAACTACGCCGTCGAATTATGGCAGCTTGCCTACACCCTGCCCGACGGTGTGGGCGAGCACGATCTGCTTCGATTGTCGGGTCGGATTCGTGCTACTGCCGACCAAGCGCACACAACGGAAGCCTGAATCATGGCTATTCCATTGGAGATTGGTGATCGCGTCAAGTTTGTGTCCGGCGCTTGCTGGCATGTCGGCACGATAGATTCTTTCCGCCATCCCCTGCTCGCGCTCGTCAGGGCGATGACCGACGGGCACCCTCTGGAACAAGTCGAGCTGGGCCGCCTGTCGCTAGCTGACTGAATGGGTGATTTGAGTGCACGAGGCCGCAAGTGGCTTAAGGGAGATCAGCCGACTGAGCTCTCAACGGGAAGCTTCGTTCGTGTCAAGGGCCGCATCGCCAGGCGGCGAAGGCCGCCGGGCCTCGGCGGCGGCCTTCGCGGAGATGGACCGGCGGCTTCCCGACCGAGATAGTCGCGTTCCAGGCGAGCGAAAGAGATTCAGCCTCTTTAACATTCGGCGTAGCGTCGTTGCAGCCGTGAACGCGCAGGCGTGCAAACGATCCACCGCACGCGTTGCGACACGCCTGCGCCAGCCTGGCGGTGTCAGCAGGGGGAACGTGCTGGTGCTAGCGCGGATGCTCGGACACAAAGACCCCAGTGTCACGCTGCGCATCTACGCTGATCATTTCGACACCGATTTGGATGCTCTCGCGGACACAATGCACGCCCGATACTCACGCAAAAGTGTGCTCACCGCGTGCTCACCAAGTGCTCACGACGGCGCCCAGCAGGGCTAAAAACACCTATTTACCTGCGTAAACACTCCCGCAGAATGCTGTGCCCTCGGTGAGATTCGAACTCACACTGTACGGGTTTTGAATCCGTTTCCTCTGCCAGTTGGGATACGAGGGCGTGTGGCCTCTTACCTTAGAGGCAGCCTCCCACCATAGAGGATCAGGAGTGCTCACCTGTCTCACCGCCCCCGAGGTCGCTGGTCTGAGGCGTGCACGACACAATATCCGTCATGACAGGCCCCACAACCGACACCGACGCCGCTGTGCCGCGCCGGGTCCTGATCGCTGAAGACGAAGCGCTCATCCGCATGGATCTCGCCGAGATGCTCCGAGAGGAGGGTTACGAGATCGTCGGTGAGGCCGGCGACGGGCAGGAAGCCGTCGAGTTGGCCGAGCGCCATCAGCCGGATCTGGTGATCATGGATGTGAAGATGCCGCGCCGCGACGGCATCGACGCCGCGTCGGAGATAGCCAGCAAGCGCATCGCTCCGATCGTGGTGTTGACCGCCTTCAGCCAGCGTGACTTGGTGGAGCGGGCGCGCGACGCCGGGGCGATGGCCTACCTGGTGAAGCCGTTCACCATCAGCGACCTCATCCCGGCTATTGAATTGGCACTCAGTCGCTTCAGTGAGATCGCCGAGCTCGAACGCGAGGTGGCCTCCCTGTCCGACCGGCTGGAGACCCGCAAGCTCGTCGAGCGCGCCAAGGGGCTGCTGCAGAGCGAACAGGGCATGACCGAGCCCGAGGCGTTCAAGTGGATTCAACGGGCCGCCATGGACCGCAGGACCACGATGAAGCGGGTGGCCGAAGTCGTCCTGGAGACCCTCGACAAGTCCAAAGACGCCTAGCCCTCGGCCATGGGCCAGCCGAAAACCGGGAGTGTGAACCCATGGCGTCGAGTGTGCGGTGAGGGCGACGACACGCCGACGGCGGTCGCCGTGGTCGCACACTGAAAACCGTGGTTTCACACCCACGGCCCGGGCGTCAAATGTCAGGGCGCCGAAACCCTAGCGGGCCACGATCACGGACGAACCATGGCCGAACAGGCCCTGATTCGCGGTGACACCGACCCTGGCGTTGTCCACCTGCCTGCCGGTGGCCTGTCCCCGCAGCTGCCAGGTCAACTCGCAGACCTGAGCGATCGCCTGCGCGGGAATCGCCTCGCCGAAGCACGCCAGCCCGCCCGACGGGTTGACCGGCACCCTGCCGCCGATCGCGGTCGCGCCGCTGCGCAGCAGCTCCTCCGCTTCGCCCTTGGGGCACAGCCCCAGGTGCTCGTACCAGTCGAGTTCCAGCGCGGTGGACAGGTCGTAGACCTCGGCCAGACTGACGTCCTCGGGTCCGATGCCGGCCTCGGCGTAGGCCGCGTCGAGGATCTGGTCCTTGAACACCCGTTCCGGCGCCGCCACCACAGCGGTGGAATCGGTTGCGATGTCGGGTAATTCGGGCAAGTGCTGCGGGTAGCGGGGCGTGACCGTACTGACCGCGCGCACCGACGGCACCCCCTCGAGCGAGCCGAGGTGCTTGCGGGTGAACTCCGCGCTGGCCACGATGAGCGCCGCGGCGCCATCGGAGGTGGCGCAGATGTCGAGCTGCCGCAGCGGGTCGGAAACCACCGGGCTGGCCAGCACGTCCTCGACCGAAGATTCCTTGCGGTAGCGGGCATTTGGGTTCTGCAGGCCGTGCCGGGAGTTCTTGACCTTCACCGCAGCCAAGTCCTCGGACGTCGCCCCATAGAGATCCATCCGGCGGCGCGCGAGCAGCGCGAAGTACACCGGGTTCATCGCGCCGATCAGGTGAAAGCGCTGCCAGTCGGGGTCGTTCTTGCGTTCCCCGCCGACCGGGGCGAACGCGCCCTTGGGCGTGGTGTCGGCGCCGATGACCAGCGCGACGTCGCAGAAGCCGGCCAGAATATGGGCGCGGGCGCTCTGCAGCGCCTGCGAACCGCTCGCGCAGGCGGCGTAATTGGAGCTGACCGGTACCCCGTTCCAGCCGAGCTTCTGCGCGAACGTCGACCCGGCGATGAAGCCCGGGTAACCGTTGCGGATGGTGTCCGCGCCAGCGACGAGCTGGATCTGTTGCCAGTCCAGTCCCGCCTCGGCCAACGCGGCGCGGGCGGCGACCACGCCGTACTCGGTGAAGTCGCGGCCCCATTTGCCCCAGGGGTGCATGCCGGCGCCGAGGATGTAGAGCGGTTCCGGAGCGCTCATTTCGCAATCCTCCACGCGTGCACGAGGCGTTCGACGCCGTCGGTGTCGGTGAACAGGGTCATGGTGGTCAGCTCCATTTCCATGCCGACCTTCAAATCGGCCGCCAGCGTGCCCTCGACCACTTTGCCGAGCACGATGATTCCCTCGTCGGCCAGCTCCACTGCGGCGATGGCGAACGGCTCGAACGGGTCGGCGGCCGGGTAGGGCGCGGGTGGGGGATACCGATTCTCGGTGTAGCTCCACAGCTTTCCCCGGGTCGACAACACGACGGACTCCAAGGCATCGCTGGCGCACGCCGGGTTGGGGCAGTTGTTCTCCCGCGGTGGGAAGACGTAGGTGCCGCACTCGGGGCACTTGCTGCCGATCAGCTGGGGATTTCCGGCGTCGTCGGCGCCGAACCACCCGTCGATCGCGGGTTCTTGACTGGTGAGCTCTGGCACTGGCCCAGACTACCCAGCCCAAACGCAAAACTGAAACGTGTTGCAGTTCTCCTGTGGCACGGTTCGGGCGGCCGGCTCGTCACCCCGGGTGCTTAGAGTGAGACTCGTGCCCGCCACGAAAACCGCCACGAAAACCGCCACGAAGGCCAGCGAGGAAGAAACCACGCCCACGCTCATGCTGCTGGACGGGAACTCGCTGGCGTTTCGGGCGTTCTATGCGCTGCCCGCCGAGAACTTCAAAACCCGCGGCGGGCTGACCACCAACGCGGTCTACGGCTTCACCGCCATGCTGATCAATTTGCTGCGCGACGAAGCCCCGACCCACATCGCCGCGGCGTTCGACGTGTCTCGGCAGACGTTCCGCTCCGAGCGCTACCCGGAGTACAAGGCCAACCGCTCGGCGACGCCCGACGAGTTTCGCGGCCAGATCGACATCACCAAGGAAGTCCTTGCGGCATTGGGCATCACGGTGCTCGCCGAGGCGGGGTTCGAGGCCGACGACGTCATCGCCACACTGGCCACCCAGGCCGAACACGAGGGGTACCGGGTGCTGGTGGTCACCGGCGACCGCGACTCGCTGCAGTTGGTCAGCGACAACGTGACGGTGCTGTATCCGCGCAAGGGGGTCAGCGAGCTGACCCGCTTCACCCCGGATGCCGTGGTCGAGAAGTACGGGCTGACCCCCCGGCAATACCCGGACTTCGCCGCGCTGCGCGGCGACCCCAGCGACAACCTGCCCGGCATTCCCGGGGTGGGGGAGAAGACCGCCTCCAAATGGATCGGCGAATACGGGTCGCTGCAGGCACTGGTCGACAATGTCGACTCGGTGCGCGGCAAGGTGGGCGACGCGCTGCGCGAACATCTGGCCAGCGTCATCCGCAACCGTGAGCTGACCGATCTCGTCAAAGACGTGCCGCTGGCCCAGACACCGGACACCCTGCGGCTGCAACCGTGGGACCGCGACCAGATCCACCGGCTCTTCGACGACCTCGAGTTCCGGGTGCTGCGCGACCGGCTGTTCGAAACCCTTGCGGCCGTGGAGCCCGAGGTCGACGAGGGCTTCGACGTGCGCGGGGGCGCGCTGGAAGCCGGCGAGCTGGCGGTGTGGCTGGCCGAGCACAGTTCGGGAAAGCGGTTCGGCCTGGCCGTCGTCGGCACCCATCTGGCCTACGACGCCGACGCCACCGCGCTGGCCATCGTCTCCGCCGACGGCGAGGGCCGCTACATCGACACGACGACGCTTGATCCCGAAGACGAAGCGGCGCTGGCGTCTTGGCTGGCCGACCCCGGCCCGCCCAAGGCGCTGCACGAAGCCAAGCTGGCGATGCACGACCTGGCCGGCCGGGGCTGGACGCTGGCCGGCGTCACCTCCGACACCGCACTGGCGGCCTACCTGGTGCGCCCCGGGCAGCGCAGCTTTTCCCTCGACGACCTCTCGCTGCGCTACCTGCGCCGTGAGTTACGCGCCGAAAACCCTGAACAGCAACAACTCTCGTTGCTCGACGACAACGAGGGGGTCGACGACCAGGCGGTGCAGACGCTGATCCTGCGCGCCGTGGCGGTGCTGGATCTGGCCGACGCGCTCGACGAGGAGCTGGCCCGCATCAACTCCACCTCGCTGTTGAGCGGGATGGAGCTGCCGGTGCAGGCCGTGCTGGCGGGGATGGAAAACGCGGGCATCGCAGTCGATTTGGATTTGCTCACCGAGCTGCAAAGCGATTTCGCGCACCAGATCCGTGACGCCGCCGAGGCCGCGTACGCGGTGATCGGTAAGCAGATCAACCTGGGGTCGCCGAAACAGCTGCAGGCGGTGCTCTTCGACGAGCTGGAGATGCCGAAGACCAAGCGCACCAAGACCGGATACACCACCGACGCGGATGCCCTGCAATCGCTGTTCGACAAGACCGGTCATCCGTTCCTGCAGCACCTGCTCACCCATCGCGACGCCACCCGGCTCAAAGTCACCGTCGACGGGTTGCTCAATTCCGTGGCCTCGGATGGGCGCATCCACACCACCTTCAACCAGACCATCGCGGCGACGGGCAGACTGTCGTCGACCGAGCCGAATCTGCAGAACATCCCGATCCGCACCGAGGCGGGCCGACGGATCCGCGACGCGTTCGTCGTCGGCGACGGCTACAGCGAGCTGATGACGGCCGACTACAGCCAGATCGAGATGCGGATCATGGCGCACCTGTCCAAGGACGCCGGATTGATCGAGGCGTTCAACACCGGCGAGGACCTGCACTCGTTCGTCGCCTCCCGGGCGTTTGGCGTGCCGATCGAGGACGTCACCGCCGAGCTGCGCCGCCGCGTCAAGGCGATGTCCTACGGCCTGGCCTACGGGTTGAGCGCCTACGGACTGTCCGCGCAGCTGAAAATCTCCACCGAGGAAGCCAAAGACCAGATGGAGCAATACTTCGCCCGGTTCGGCGGGGTGCGCGACTACCTGATGGACGTCGTGGAACAGGCGCGCAAGGACGGGTACACGTCGACGGTCTTCGGGCGCCGCCGTTATCTGCCCGAACTCGACAGCAGCAACCGTCAGGTGCGCGAGGCTGCCGAGCGGGCGGCGCTCAACGCGCCCATACAGGGCAGCGCCGCCGACATCATTAAGGTGGCGATGCTCGAAGTCGACAGGGCGATCAAAGACGCCGGGCTGTCGTCTCGGATACTGCTGCAGGTGCACGATGAGCTGCTGTTCGAGGTCGCGCCGGGCGAACGGGAACAGCTGGAAGCGCTGACACGCGACAAGATGGGCGGCGCCTACCCGCTCGACGTCCCGCTGGAGGTTTCGGTGGGTTACGGCCGCTCATGGGACTCCGCCGCGCATTAGCGCGGCGATGCGAACGCCGCCGCGCACCGCGGCCCTCCGAGGACATATTCGCTGTTCAGTCAGCCGCCGGGGCAAACGGCGCGGCGAGAATCCATCGGAAGTTCGCCGTAGCGTTAATTTCTGGCCAATTATTCGAACGGGCTCGACCGTGCCAAGTTTGGCCAGCATGTGCTCAGTCGAGTAGCCTCGACAGGTAAATCCCAATTGTCCCTACGACCAAACCTGTCCGGAGCAACCCAACAATATGCCGAGTCCCGCCGTCACCTCGCCGCAAGTAGCCGTCAACGACATTGGCTCGAGCGAGGACTTTCTCGCCGCAATAGACAAAACGATCAAGTACTTCAACGATGGCGACATCGTCGAAGGCACGATCGTCAAAGTGGACCGGGACGAGGTGCTCCTCGATATCGGCTACAAGACCGAAGGGGTCATCCCCGCCCGCGAACTCTCCATCAAGCACGATGTCGACCCCAATGAGGTCGTTTCCGTCGGTGATGAGGTCGAAGCCCTGGTTCTCACCAAGGAGGACAAAGAGGGTCGCCTGATCCTGTCCAAGAAGCGCGCGCAGTACGAGCGCGCCTGGGGCACCATCGAGGCCCTCAAGGAGAAGGACGAGGCCGTCAAGGGCACCGTCATCGAGGTGGTCAAGGGTGGCCTGATCCTCGACATCGGGTTGCGCGGCTTCCTGCCCGCCTCGCTGGTCGAGATGCGTCGGGTGCGCGATCTGCAGCCGTACATCGGCAAGGAGATCGAGGCCAAGATCATCGAGCTGGACAAGAACCGCAACAACGTGGTGCTGTCGCGGCGCGCCTGGCTGGAGCAGACCCAGTCCGAGGTGCGCAGCGAGTTCCTCAACCAGCTGCAGAAGGGCGCCATCCGGAAGGGTGTCGTGTCCTCGATCGTCAACTTCGGCGCGTTCGTCGACCTCGGCGGGGTGGACGGCCTGGTGCACGTCTCGGAGCTGTCCTGGAAGCACATCGACCACCCGTCCGAGGTTGTCCAGGTCGGCGACGAGGTCACCGTCGAGGTGCTCGACGTCGACATGGACCGTGAGCGGGTTTCGTTGTCGCTGAAGGCGACTCAGGAAGACCCGTGGCGCCACTTCGCCCGCACCCACGCCATCGGCCAGATCGTGCCAGGCAAGGTCACCAAGCTGGTTCCCTTCGGTGCGTTCGTGCGTGTCGAGGAGGGCATCGAAGGTCTGGTGCACATCTCCGAGCTGGCCGAGCGCCACGTCGAGGTGCCCGACCAGGTGGTCGCCGTCGGCGACGACGCGATGGTCAAGGTCATCGACATCGACCTGGAGCGCCGGCGAATCTCGTTGTCGCTCAAGCAGGCCAACGAGGACTACACCGACGAATTCGACCCGGCGAAGTACGGCATGGCCGACAGCTACGACGAGCAGGGCAACTACATCTTCCCCGAGGGCTTCGATTCCGAGACCAACGAATGGCTCGAGGGATTCGAAAAGCAGCGCGCCGAGTGGGAGGCCCGTTACGCCGAGGCCGAGCGCCGGCACAAGATGCACACCGCGCAGATGGAGAAGTTCGCCGCTGCCGAGGCCGCCGGGCACGCGGAGCAGTCGCCGGGCAACGGTGCTCCGCCGGAGAAGGCGGGCGGATCGCTGGCCAGCGATGCTCAATTGGCCGCGCTGCGGGAGAAACTCGCCGGCAACGCGTGACGCCTTCTTGACCACGCCATGCTGCGGATCGGGTTGACCGGTGGCATCGGCGCCGGCAAGTCGGCGCTGTCGTCCACATTCGCGCGATGCGGTGCCGTCATTGTCGACGGGGACGTCATCGCACGCGAGGTGGTCCAGCCGGGAACCGAAGGCCTGGCCGCGCTGGTCGAGGCGTTCGGGGGCGACATCCTGCTTCCGGACGGATCGCTGGATCGTCCGGCCTTGGCCGCCAAGGCTTTTCGCGATGACGAGGCGCGCAAGACACTGAACGGGATTGTCCACCCCTTGGTGGGCAATCGCCGTTCGGAGATCATCGCCTCGGTGCCCGAGGATTCCGTCGTGGTCGAGGACATTCCGTTGCTGGTGGAATCCGGGATGGCGCCGCTTTTTCCGCTCGTCGTCATCGTGTACGCCGATGTCGAGGTGCGGTTGCGGCGGCTCGTCGACCAGCGCGGCATGGCCGAAGAAGACGCGCGCTCCAGGATCGCCGCCCAGGCCAGCGACGAGCAGCGCCGCGCGGTCGCCGACATCTGGCTGGACAACTCGGGCAGCCCCGAGGAGTTGGCGCGGCACGCCCGAGACGTGTGGAACAACCGGATCGTCCCGTTCGCGCACAACCTGAGTGCGCGCCAGATCGCCCGGGCCCCGGCGCGATTGGTGCCGCCCGATCCGGCGTGGGCGGACCAGGCGCAACGAATCCTGAACCGCCTGAGGACCACCTGTGGCCACCGGGCGTTGCGCGTCGACCACATCGGGTCGACGGCCGTGGCCGACCTCCCCGCCAAGGATGTCATCGACATCCAGATCACCGTCGAATCCCTCGCCGTCGCAGACGAACTCGTCGAACCGTTGTTGGCCGCCGGGTACCCGCGCATCGAGCACATCGCCGAAGATGTCGCCAAGAACGACGCCCGCAGCACGGTGGACCGCTACGACCACGAGGACGATCCGGCCCTGTGGCGCAAGCGGATTCACGCGTCGGCGGATCCCGGCCGGCCCACCAATGTGCACATCCGGGTGGACGGGTGGCCCAATCAGCAGTTCGCCCTGCTGTTCGTGGATTGGCTGGCCGCCAACGCCGACGCCCGCGCCGACTACCTGAACGTCAAGCGGGCCGCCGAAGAAAGCGGCGATGGAGACACGGCGGACTATGCAGGGGTCAAAGAGCCGTGGTTCCTCGACGCGTATCGGCGGGCCTGGGACTGGGCCGACTCGACGGGCTGGAAGCCCTGACGCGCAACTAGGGTAACGGTGCGCCGCATTGCAGGGCCCCGTTGGTGGGGTCGGCATTGCCCGCCACGGGCCGGACCATCTGGTCGGACTGGACGAAAACGTTGTCGTCCACGTCGATTTCGCAGTGCACGTTCGCCGCGTACGGGAAGCGCACCACGATGCGCATGCCGGCCTGCTGCGGGTCGGGCAGCACGGTGTTGGCCTCGAATGCATTGCCCGGCATCGAGCTCAGCCCGGCCGTGTTCGTCTGACCGCCATTGATCACGAAGGTGGCCTGACTACCGGTCGTCACCCCGTCGATCCTGGCCCGATAGGTGATGTTGTGCAGATCCGCGCTTGCTGTTGCGGGATTCAATGCGGCGATGACCATCACCGCGGCGATCGGCAGCAACCTGCGGCCTTGGCAGCTCATAGCCGCTGACATTACAACCGGCACGATCGGCGGACCAGGCGGTTGCGCTACGGCTGGCAGTGCGGACACCACAGGGTCGTCCGGCCACCCACCCGGGCACGTTCGAGCCGCGTGCCACAGCGTGGGCAGTGTGGGTCCGGTCCGTCACGGGCCCCGGTGAGCCAGCGGGCCAAGCCCGGCACCCGGCCATGCCGCACCGCGGTCCGCAGCACCTGCGTCATCGCATGATGCAAGGCCTTGACGCCGTCGTCGTCCAATTCCGCGACCGGACGGGTGGGCCGTATTCTGGCCCGCCAGCAGATTTCGTCGACGAGCAGGTTGCCCAGGCCGGCGATGACCGACTGATCCATCAACGTCGACTTCAGCGGCCTGGCACTCTTGGACCGCCCGGCGACCACGTCGCGAAACTCGCGCAGTCCCATGCCCAGCGCGTCGGGCCCCTGCGGGCCCAGTACGTCCGCGACATCGTCCTCGTCGTCGGCCAGCCAGACTCCGCGCAGCTTTCGGAGGTCCGCGTAGCGCAGTTCGCCTTCGTCGAGCAGTATCACCAGTCGCTCATAACTTTTCGTGTCGGCGCCGGCTTCGGCGTAGTACGGGTGTCCGGTCATGCCACTGTGGATCAGCAGTGTCGGACCGTCGGTGGGCAGGACCAGCCATTTGCCGTGGCGGCGCGGGGCCCGGAAGCGGTGCCCTACCAGGCGCCGCGCGAACGCGGCTGCGGAGGCGTTGCGCACAATCCCGGGGTCGCGGACGTCCACGTGGTCAATTCGGCGGCGGGGGAGCGTTTTAGCGAGCTCGCGCCGGAACCCTTCGACGTCGGGCAGTTCAGGCACGGGGCGTCGGCAATCGCTGGCCCGCCTGCCCATCACGACGCGACATCAGCGTGGTCCCCCGCGCCAGGTCAAGTCCATGCCCTGCTGTGCCAGCCACCGCGAAAGGTCATAGCCGTTACGCGCCAGCCCATCGACGGCGGCCACGGCGCGCGTCACCGCCTGCTCGGCCACCTCGGGGGTCAGCAGACCGTGGCGCACGGCATCCAGCAGCTCATCGACGTCGGTGAGTTCTGCCCCGGCGCCGGTGCGTACCTCGATGTCCAGGTAGTGGTCTTCGGAATGCCAGGCCGCGGGTCCGGGTCGGTATTCGCCGACATCCAGGTAGTAATCGTGGTCGCGTTCATGCCCGGGATTGAAGTGAAACACCGTGGCGCGCAAGCCCAACGACGGCAGTAGCCAGGACTCGAGGTAACGGAACTGGGCGCGACCGGGAGTCGGGCGGGCGACGTAAAGGCCCCACGGGTGCACGGCATACTCGTCGACGGTCCGCACGATGCCCTTGGGATCGGTGTTCGTGCGGGCCACCAGGTCGAACGTCTCGTGCTTCGGCGGGTGAATGGTGTCACCCTACCGCCGCTGGACAATTCGTTAACGGCGCAGCCGGATCTTCCATCGCACAAAGCAGGCGTAGAAGACCGACAACGCGGCCAGCAAGCCCATGTCGAGCAGCCAGATCCTCGACGTGTGTTGCCAGAACCGATCCTGGGACAGCAGCGAATCGGGGACCAGGTGGCGCAGATCGACGGTCGACGACGCCGCGGCGTAACCCCAGCGCGCCGGCATCGCCCAGGACAGCTGATTCAAACCGAGCCGGCCGGTCACCGGCACCATCCCGCCGCACAGCACGAGCTGCGCCATCACCGTCACCACGAACAGTGGCATGATCTGCTCGCTGGAGCGCACCAGCGACGAAATCGCAAGGCCCAGAATGGCCGAGGCAACACACGTCGCCGCGACGGTGGCGAACAGCTCCGCGGTGGCCCCGGCAGTCGAGTGGCCCAACAGAGCCGCGCCCCGCGTGGGGGCGCTCTTGCCGACCACCACGATTGCGGTGACGATCGCCGACTGCAGTATCGCGAACCCGCAGAACACCGCGGTCTTGGCGAGCAGGTAGGCGCTGGTCGACAGGCCCACCGCCTGCTCACGCTGGAAGATGGCGCGTTCGCCGACCAGGTCGCGAATTGTCAAGGCGGTGCCCATGAATGCCGCGGCCGGCATCAAGAGGGCCAGTATCTGCGCGGCTTCGTCGGGTGTCCCCGCGTTGGGTGCGGGAGCATGAAACCCGTTGTTGCCCGGAACGGTCAACGACAGCGAACCCAAAATGAACGGCAGTAGTGCCAAGAAGATGAAGTAGGCGCGGTCGGCGATCACCAGGCGGACCTGCCGCCGGGCGATCGTCGAGATCTGGCGCCGCACGCTGGTATGAACCGGCTCCCCGAGGCTGCTCGGTTCGTCGGTCTTGTCCGGCAGGTATTTCTGTGGCCGCTTCTGGGCCTCGTTTTGTTCCAGGAAGCGGCGGTTGGCCTCTTCGGGGTCGGCGCCGACCTGGGTGAAGATCTTCGCCCAGTTGGTGGTGCCCATCGCCCCACCGATCTGGTCGGGCGCCCCGCAGTAGGCGGTCTTGCCGCCGGGGGCCATGAGCAGTACCTGGTCGCACACGTCGAGGTAGGACAGCGAGTGCGTCACCACCAGCACGACACGACCGGCGTCGGCCAGCTGGCGCAGCATCGTCATGACCTGCAAATCCAGCGCGGGGTCCAGCCCGGAGGTCGGCTCGTCGAGGATCAGCAGTGACGGCCCGGTCAGCAGCTCGAGTGCCACCGAGGCTCGTTTGCGCTGGCCGCCGGACAACTTTTCGACGCGGGTGTCGGCGTGCTTGGTCAGATCGAGTTCCTCGAGCACCTGCGCGACGACCTTCGCGCGGTCGGACTTGCTGGTGTCGGGCGGCAGCCGCAGCTCGGCGGCATACCCCAGCGCCTGGTTGATGGTCAGCTGGCGATGCACCACGTCGTCTTGCGGGACGATGCCGATCCTGCTGCGCAGCGATGCGTATTCGGCGTGAATGTTGTGGCCTTCGAACGTGACCGAGCCGGAGGTGGGGATGGTGTAGCCGGCGATGAGCCGGGCCAGGGTGCTCTTTCCGGCGCCCGAACCGCCGATCACCGCGGTCAGCGTCCCGGGTCGCGCGGTCAGCGAGATGTCGTCCAGCAGTTGCTTGCCGTTGTCGACGACGTACTTGACGTTGCGCACCTCGAGGCCGCCGGTGCGGGCGGCGGCGCCGGCGTGTTCGGTCAGGGTGCCGTCGCGGAACACCAGGTCGACGTTCCCGATGGTGACTATGTCGTCCTCGGACAGGATGGCCGATCCGACCCGGGTGCCGTTGACGAACGTCCCGTTGACGCTGTTGTCGCGGATTTCGGTGCCCAGCTGGGTGGGCACCAGCGTGGCGTGCTGACGGGACGCGAGGACGTCCGAGACGACGATGTCGTTCTCGGCGGCGCGGCCGATCGTCTTGGCGCCCGTCGTGCCCGCGGCCGACGACGCGCGTGGCGAGAGCAATTTCACAAAACGGGTCGCCAGGTTCGACACGTCGGCCGTTTTGGCGTTGATGACGGTGAATTCGGCCGGCGGCGTGGCGGATGGCTTTGGCTGCGCGCCGATTTCGCTCGCGGCGGGCGGCCTGACCTGCAGCCTTGCCGGCGAGCCGGGGTCGATGACGGTCAGTTCATCCGGGGGTGTGCCGCGTGGCGCCTGCGGGGGGGGCACCCGGGGCGGTGGCGCTTGGCGGGGCGGCACCGCGGGCTGTCGCGGCGGGGGTGCGCTCGACGGTCTCGCGGGCTGCCGGGGCGGGACGGGGCGCGACGGCGCACCTTGCGGACCGCCGTGGGCCGGGCCCCTGTTCTGGCCGCCGGGCCGGCCCTGCGGGGGCCGCGGCGAGTGCGTCGGGTTCGTTTGCTCGGCAAGCGCCGACCAGGCCAGGGTCGGCGGTCCCGAATCGTGGCTCGGGCGGGTCCGGGGCGGATGGCTGGAATGGCCCTGCTGCGGTCCGATCGCAAAGGTCAGACGCGGGCCTTGCGGGTTGCCGATGTGAATGCTCTGGCCGTCGTGGATATCGACTACCGGCATCCGGTAACCATTGAGATAGGTTCCGTTCAGCGAGCCGTTGTCGATTGCCAGCCAACGGCCTTGGTCGAACCGCAGAATCAGATGCGCCCGTGAGATCCGCGGATCGGCGATGCGAACATCGGCCTGCACGTCACGTCCGACGACCACCTCTTGCCCGGCCGCGAAGGATCGCTGAGACCCGTCATGCCGAATCGTCAGGATGGGTGGGGCGGGTCGGGTCACTACTCAAGTATCGGCCAGCGCCGGCCGTGCCCCCTATTGGAGCCACCTGTGACTTCGCTTTGTCTCGATTCAGCCACTCATAGCGCTTTCATAGCTTGCAGAGACGAATCGCCTAACGGCGTGCGGCATCATTCGGACGGGAGGGGTGCATTCACAGATTGTGTCCACGTGTGCCCAGCACAGCGTTGTGCAGTGCGGACGCCGACACGAGACATAGGCCCAATCGCCATGCGCGTGCCCGTGGGGTTGCGGTCCGCATCACAGAGCGGCGAACACCTGGGCGGTGCCGAGGAAACGAGGGGGCGAGAATTGATGGACGAGCACAAGGGAACCACCCGGCGCATCGGCGACGGGCGACGCCTGCTGAGCAACCCGCGACAAGCCCGCGAGGCGCTGCGCGCCGGATTTCAATCGCTGCCCGCGATGCCGATCGGTCAGCTCTTCCGCCGGATTCCGCCGGTCGATTCGGCCCCGAACGCCGAACCCGCCGTCGTGCAGCAACGCAATGAGTCCAGCGGGTCGCGCCTTGCGGTGGGCAACGGTGCATCGTTCGCCGGCTACACGATTCTGCGGAAGCTGGGCGCCGGCGGCATGGCCGAGGTTTATCTGGCGTTGCATCCCAGGCTGCCCCGCCGCGACGTGATCAAGGTCCTCGCCGAGGCGGTGACCGCCGATCCCGAATTCCGCGAAAGGTTCAACCGCGAGGCCGATCTCGCGGCGACGCTGTGGCATCCGCACATCGTCGGCGTGCACGACCGGGGCGAATTCGACGGGCATCTGTGGATTTCGATGGACTACGTCGAGGGTACCGACGCCTCGCGGCTGGTCAAGGAGAGCTATCCGGAGGGGATGCCGATCCACGAGGTGTGCGCCATCGTGCAAGCGGTGGCGGGCGCGCTGGATTACGCCCACGACCGCGGCCTGCTGCACCGCGACGTCAAGCCCGCCAACATCCTGCTCACCCATCCCGAAGAGGGGGAGCGGCGAATCCTGTTGGCCGACTTCGGTGTCGCGCGACACCTGGGCAACATCAGCGGGATCACCGAGACCAACGTCGCGGTCGGAACGGTGGCGTACGCCGCGCCCGAGCAGCTGACGGGTTCACCCATCGACGGCCGGGCAGACCAATATGCTCTGGCCGCAACGGCTTTCCATCTCCTCACCGGGGCGCCTCCGTTTCAGCACTCCAACCCGATCGCGGTGATCAGTCAGCACCTGCACGAGGATCCGCCCCGGCTCAGCGATTTCCGCCCCGAGCTCGCTGAGCTGGACGAGGTTTTCTTTCGCGCCCTCGCCAAACGGCCCGAGGAGAGGTTCGGGCGGTGCCGCGCGTTCGGGGCGGCCCTCAACGAATCCTCAAGCGGCGTCGCCGATGTCGACGGCGCCCAGCCTGGTGCCGTCGTATCGACCGAGCATCGGCGGCGCGGATCCGGCCTCGGTCACCGGTTTTCGTCGAAAGCCCGGTGGGCGACCGCGCTGTTGTGTGCGGTGCTCATCGCCGTCGCCGCGACGTGGTCGCTCCTCTACTCCTTCCAGCCAGACACCCCGCCGTCCAACCCGGCGCTCGCCTCGAAACCGTCCGCGCCCGCCGCCAGTGCCGCACCCACCGCGGGCGGACCGGTGCTTCAAGGGACGTACAAGCTGGACTACGGCCAGACCAAGCGCACCACAAACGGCACCTCGATACGGCACGGCGGGGCCACCACCAACTGGTGGGCGTTCCGTTCGGCGTGCACCACCAACGGCTGTGCGGCCACGGGGACCCAGCTGGACGACGCAACCCATCAGGTGGCGAACACCACCGAGGGCGGCCAGGCCGACACGCTGCGTTTCGTCGGCGGCTACTGGCAGGGCGTGCCCGTGCAGCAGCGGGTTGGCTGCACCCAGCCCGACGGCCAGGTCCGGGCCACCCAGCAGGAAACCATCGGCTGGTCGCTGGCGCCGCAGGCCGACGGCACGCTGCGCGGCACGTTGACCGAGACCGTGCTGAGCAATGAGTGCGGGGCTCAGGGGGCGGTGGTGCGGGTGCCTGTGGTAGCCACCCGGACCGGCGATGCGCCCGCCACGGTGACGTTGGGCGACCCCACCCAGGTGATCAACACCTCGACCACCGCGTCCGCCGCGGCACCGCCGGTGCTCGCCGGGCTGTGCAGCGACGTCGGCAAGGTCGCCTACGACCCGACCAACAACGAGCAGATCGTGTGCGAGGGCAGCAGCTGGGCCAAAGCGCCGATCACCATGGGCGCGCACGCCGCCGGCAGCTCATGCGACCGGCCGGGCACGCCGGTGTTCGCCATGAGCACGTCCAGCGACGGCTACCTGTTGCAATGCGATCCGGTCACCCGGACGTGGACGCGCCCGGCGGGGTAGCCCTGACCTGGGAGGACCGCGCCCGCGGCACTTGTCGGTGATCGGTTCTACCCTGGTGGCATGGCATTCGCCACGGAACATCCCGTAGTAGCGCATTCGGAGTATCGCGCTGTCGACGACGTAGTGCGCGTCGGCGGCGACTTCCGGGTGGTCAGCCCGCACGATCCCGCCGGGGACCAGCCGGCCGCCATCGAGGAACTGGAACGCCGGATCAGGGCGGGGGAGCGCGACGTGGTGCTGTTGGGCGCCACCGGTACCGGGAAGTCGGCGACCACGGCCTGGCTCATCGAGCGGCTGCAGCGGCCCACCCTGGTAATGGCGCCCAACAAGACGCTGGCCGCCCAGCTGGCCAATGAGCTACGAGAGATGTTGCCGCACAACGCGGTTGAGTACTTCGTCTCGTACTACGACTACTACCAGCCCGAGGCGTACATCGCGCAGACCGACACCTACATCGAGAAGGACAGCTCGATCAACGACGACGTGGAACGGCTGCGGCACTCCGCGACATCGTCGCTGCTGTCGCGCCGCGACGTCGTCGTGGTGGCCTCGGTGTCGTGCATCTACGGCCTGGGCACGCCCCAGTCGTACCTGGACCGCTCGGTCGAAGTCCGGGTGGGCGCGGAGGTGCCGCGGGACGCGCTGCTGCGGCTGCTGGTCGACGTGCAGTACACGCGCAATGACCTGTCGTTCACCCGCGGCTCGTTCCGGGTCCGCGGTGACACGGTGGAGATCATCCCGTCCTACGAAGAGCTGGCCGTGCGCATCGAGTTCTTCGGCGACGAGGTCGAGGCGCTGTACTACCTGCACCCCCTGACCGGCGACGTCATCCGCCAGGTGGATTCGCTGCGGATCTTCCCGGCCACGCACTACGTGGCCGGTCCCGAGCGGATGGCCCACGCGATCTCGACGATCGAAGCGGAACTGGAGCAGCGGCTGGCCGAACTCGAGGGCCAGGGCAAGCTGCTCGAGGCGCAGCGGCTGCGGATGCGCACCAACTACGACATCGAGATGATGCGCCAGGTCGGGTTCTGCTCGGGCATCGAGAACTACTCCCGCCACATCGACGGCCGCGGGCCGGGATCGCCGCCGGCGACCCTGCTGGACTACTTCCCGGAAGACTTCCTGCTGGTCATCGACGAATCACACGTCACCGTCCCGCAGATTGGCGGCATGTACGAGGGCGACATGTCCCGCAAACGCAACCTGGTCGAATACGGCTTCCGGCTGCCGTCGGCGTGCGATAACCGCCCGCTGACCTGGGAGGAGTTCGCCGACCGGATCGGGCAGACCGTGTACCTGTCGGCCACCCCCGGCCCGTACGAGCTCAGCCAGTCCGGCGGCGAGTTCGTCGAGCAGGTGATCCGGCCCACCGGACTGGTCGACCCGAAGGTGGTGGTCAAGCCGACCAAGGGACAGATCGATGACCTGATCGGGGAGATCCGCAAGCGCACCGACGCCGACCAGCGGGTGCTGGTCACCACGCTGACCAAGAAGATGGCCGAAGACCTCACCGACTACCTGCTGGAGATGGGCATCCGGGTGCGCTACCTGCACTCGGAGGTCGACACGCTGCGCCGGGTGGAGCTGCTGCGCCAGCTTCGGCTGGGCGAATACGACGTGCTGGTCGGCATCAACCTGCTGCGTGAGGGCCTGGACCTGCCCGAGGTGTCGCTCGTGGCGATCCTGGACGCCGACAAGGAGGGTTTCCTGCGGTCATCGCGCAGCCTGATTCAAACCATCGGCCGCGCCGCCCGCAACGTCTCCGGTGAGGTGCACATGTACGCCGACACGATCACCGATTCGATGAAAGAGGCCATCGACGAGACCGAACGGCGGCGGGCGAAGCAAGTCGCGTACAACGAGGCCCACGGCATCGACCCGCAGCCGCTGCGCAAGAAGATCGCCGACATTCTCGACCAGGTCTACCGCGAGGCCGACGACAGCGAGGCGGTGGAGATCGGCGGGTCGGGGCGCAACGCCTCCCGTGGCCGGCGCGCGCAGGGCGAGCCGGGCCGCGCGGTCAGCGCGGGGGTGTTCGAGGGCCGCGATACGGCCAGCATGCCGCGCGCCGAACTGGCCGACCTGATCAAAGACCTCACCGCGCAGATGATGGCGGCGGCGCGCGACCTGCAGTTCGAGCTGGCGGCGCGGTTCCGCGACGAGATCGCCGACCTGAAGAAGGAACTGCGTGGGATGGACGCCGCCGGCCTGAAATGAGTTTGCTGGCAATCGATCTCCGGCTTCTGTCTCCGCGTGACCCCATACGGTAGAGGGGTGACCGACGCGGCGACCATCACCGGCGGCTGGCGTGAGCTGCTGGGCCCGAGGTATCTGAGAACTTCCATCCTGCTGGCCGGCGGGGTAGCGCTCTACGCCACCAATGAGTTCCTGACCACCAGCCTGTTGCCCAACACCATCGCCGAAATCGGCGGCAGCCGGCTCTACGCGTGGGTGACGACCCTGTACCTGGTCGGGTCGGTGGTCGCGGCGACGATGGTCAATCCGATGCTGCTGCGCATCGGGGCGCGCTCGTCGTATCTGCTCGGGCTCGGCCGTGTTCGGCGTCGCCAGCCTGGTTTGCGGCGTGGCTCCCACCATGGAGGTCCTGATTGCGGGACGCGCCCTGCAGGGCGTGGCCGGCGGCCTGCTGGCCGGCCTGGGCTATGCGGTCATCAACTCCGCGCTGCCCCGCTCGCTGTGGACGCGGGGCTCGGCGCTGGTGTCGGCGATGTGGGGGTCGCGACCGTGGTCGGGCCCGCGACCGGTGGCCTGTTCGCGCAGTTCGGGTTGTGGCGGTGGGCCTTTGTCGCGATGGCGATTCTGACCGCCTGATGGCCCTGCTGGTGCCGGTCGCGCTGGCCCGCGGCAGACCCGACGACCGGCACCGCCGATGAAGGTGCCGGTGTGGTCGCTGCTGATGATCGGGTGGCCGCGCTGGCGGTCAGCGTCGCGCAGATCCCGCGCAACGCCGTCGCGACGTCCGGGCTGCTCGCCGCCGGCATCGGTCTGGTCGGCGTGTTCGTGATCGTCGACTGGCGCATGCACGCGGCCATGCTGCCGCCCAGCGTGTTCGCTCCGGGCCCCCTGAAGTGGATCTACCTGACCATGGCCGTGCTGATGGTGCGCGCGATGGTGAACACCTATGTGCCGCTGTTCGGGCAGCGGTTGGCGCATCTGACGCCGGTCGCGGCCGGATTCCTGGGCGCGGCGCTGGCACTCGGCTGGACGGTCAGCGAGATCGTCAGCGCATCGCTGGAGAACCCGCGGACGATCGGGCGGGTGGTCATGGTCGCGCCGCTGGTGGTGGCGTCGGGCCTGGCGCTGGGTGCCGTCGCGCAGCGCGACGACGCGTCGGCCGGGATCGTCGCGCTCTGGGCGGTGGCATTGCTGGTGGCCGGCATCGGCATCGGGATGGCCTGGCCGCACCTGTCGGCGCGCGCGATGGACTCCGTCGACGACCCGGCCGAAGGCGGCGCGGCGGCCGCGGCGATCAACACCGTGCAGCTCATCTCCGCGGCCTTCGGCGCCGGATTGGCCGGCGTCGTCGTCAACACGGCCAACCGGTGGCGAGGCGATGGCGGCCCGCTGGCTGTTCACGGTGTTCACCGCGCTGAGCGCGGCCGGCGTGGCCGTTTCGTACGCCGCGACGCGCGCCACCCGGCAAGCCGAGCCGGTCGGCGCCGGAGGCTGAGCCGTCGGTCAAAGCGGTTATCACCGCGTGGACTTGACAACCTGCGAGTAGTGGAACTGCCACCGCTCGACAATGTGGAAGCCGAGGTAGCCGGGGAATCGGTACGCCGGGGCGCGCCCGAATGCGCTTCCGGGCGGCAATGATTGGCCGGATTGATGATCGGGCAGCGACTTGTCTCTATTGGTGATGGTCCAGATTGCCGGGCATTTGTTGATCTTGGCCGTCGTCAGCCACACGGCGACGTGGCCGTCCCACAGCGAGCCGACCTTCGGGCCGTACACGCCGCGCTCGACGTCGATCAACGACCGGAAGGCCGCGGGCCGGGTGGCCAGTAGCGCACGGATCGGCCCGGGCCTCCAGGGCACGGTGTTGTCCACCATCACACAGTCGCCGGGGGCGGCGTGGGAGCTGATCAGATCGGCGACCTGGCTGTAGTCCCAGCCCTCCTTGGCGTACGGCCAGCGTTGGATGAAGAGGTAATTCGGCACCGCGGCGATGGCGAACAGCAGCACGGCGCCGGCGATGGGCCAGGGCCGGCGGGCGATCGTGACGATGCAGACCGCCAGGACGACGGCCGTCGCGGGTGCGGTGAAGATCAGGTAGCGCGGGTAGTAGATCGGTTCGCTGACGGCCGAATAGATGACGACCAGGGCGGTGGGAATGACGATCCACGCCGCGCAGATGATCAACAGCCGGCGCAGGTCGCCCGCCGGGGCCGCGACGCGCCGGCCAGCCGGGCCACGATCGCCGCGACGATGAGGACCGCGCCGGCGATCGCGAACGGCACGCTGTGGTCGAAATACTGCCGCAGGACGATGTCGAACGCGTAATGCCAGCTGACCGGATAGATCCAGTTGACCTGCCACACCTGGCTGTGGGCGAACAGCGATGAACGGCGTCATGGC
Source organism: uncultured Actinomycetota bacterium (assembly GCA_963849935.1). Lineage (GTDB taxonomy): Bacteria > Actinomycetota > Actinomycetes > Mycobacteriales > Mycobacteriaceae > Mycobacterium. The sequence goes on along the minus strand of CAWKJQ010000012.1, from coordinate 9,781 downwards.
CGCCGACGGCGACGGCCGAGCTGGCGGCCCACCAGATGCACCGGAGATTTGCGGGCGCCTTTCGGCGCCAGCAGCGGCAGCATCGCGCGCGTAAACCGGCACCAACAGCACCAGGTTGAGGTTGAGCAGTATCGACAGCATCAATCCCAGCGCGTAGCAAATCCACAACCGCGGCCTGTTGCGCCGGACGGCGGCGACGAACAACACCGTCAGCCAGACGGCCGCGGCGGCCACGAACGCGTACGGAGCGCGCCTCCATACCCGCCCACGTCATGCGCGGCAAAATGGCGAAGATGGCGCCCGCGCACACCGCGGTGGGCCGCGTCGGAGAACTGCCTGGTGAACACCGTGACCCCGGCGGCGGCGGCCCCGATCGCCAGGAGCTGGGGAACCGCGACCAGAATTCGGTCGGCGGAAATATGCGCGAACCAACCGTGCATCAGCAGGTAGTACAGCGCCGTGCACCGCGTCGATGTGGCCCAGCAGCTTCCACAGCTCAGGCAATGTCCGGCTGGCCGAAGCCGATATCGTCGCTCCCTCGTCGAACCACAACGAAGGCCTGCAGGCCCAGGCGGCGCTGATGACGGTGGCGAACAGGGCGATCGCCCACGGGTCGAGCAACCTGCCGCGCGGCCCGCCGGCGCGGGCTCGGCACCGACCTGGCCCGCGGCTCGACGTCGGCTCGAGGGTGGGCATGGACATGATGCTTGTCACTGTAAGGCGCGGCGCATGCAACGGGTCACCAACCGCGTACGGGCGCATCCGTGGTTCGCATCGGCATTCGCGAAAAGCCGCGCAATGCAAGGCTTTCCGCCGTGTGCCGCGCGAATTGATTCCGTTGTCATCGGCAATATTGTCCGTGGTGCGGCGTGGCCCGCAAATTGCCGTCGCGCCACGCCGCGCTGTGTCATTAATCTGTCTCCTCTGCATCGGCAACGCGATACTGTCTTGGGTTGGCAGAGCAACCGAAACTGGGAGGGTAAATGAGCGCCTATCGGACTGTGGTGGTCGGGACCGACGGCTCGGATTCGTCGATGCGCGCGGTGGACAGGGCGGCCACTATCGCCGGGGCCGACGCCAAGTTGATCATCGCGTCGGCGTATCTACCCCAGCATGAGGACGGCCGGGCCGCCGACGTCCTGAAGGAAGAAAGCTACAAGGTATCGGGCACCGCCCCGATTTACGCGATCCTGCACGACGCCAAGGAGCGGGCGCACGAGGCCGGCGCCAAGAACGTGGAGGAGCGGCCGATCGTCGGTGCTCCGGTGGACGCGCTGGTGCACCTCGCCGAGGAGGAAAAGGCCGATCTGCTGGTCGTCGGCAATGTCGGTCTGAGCACCATCGCGGGCCGGCTGCTGGGATCGGTGCCGGCCAACGTCTCACGTCGGGCCAAGGTCGACGTGTTGATCGTGCACACCACGTCGTAACCGTTCTCTCCTCGCCGTCTACCAGCCTCGCTCGCGCCACTCGGCGAGGTGGGGGCGCTCCGCGCCCAACGCCGTGTCGTCGCCGTGGCCGGGGTAGATGACGGTGGAGTCGCCGTAGACGTCGAACACCCTGTGGTGACGTCGTCGAGCAGCGGGTGAAATCCCCGGGTTGCCACGTCTTGCCGACACCGCCCGGGAACAGGCAGTCGCCGGTGAACAACTGGGTGACCCCGCCGGTCGCGGGCCCGTCGAGGGCCAGCGCGATCGATCCCGGCGTGTGCCCGCGCAGGTGGATCACGTCGAAGGTCAGCTCGCCGATTTGCACGGTGTCGCCGTTGGCCAGCAAACGGTCCGGTTTGACCGGCAGCGGTCGGCGTCGATCTCGTGCGCGGCGGTCGGCGCGCCGGTGGCCTCGGCCACCGCCTCCAGCGCCTGCCAGTGATCGAAGTGCTGATGGCTGGTCACGATCAGCGAGACCTTCGGGGCGTGACGCCGGATCAGGTCGACGAGGACCTCGGCGTCGTTGGCGGCGTCGATCAGCAGTGTTTCGCCGGTCGCTGAACATGTCACCAGATAGGCGTTGTTGTCCATCGGGCCCACCGACGCCTTTAGAATCGTGGCGCCGGGTAGGGTCCGGCGGGCCGCGGTACCAGGGTCGACGTGTCCGGTGTAGTTGTCGTCCACGGCAGTCATGTGCGACTCCTCGAGGCAGTCATGGCGGCCACGTTACTGGTCGCTGGTTGCTTGTCGGTAGGGGCACATAGCATGGAATGCGCCGTGCGCGATTCCGGTGCTTGATCCGCATCGCGGCTACGAGAAGTTGCAGATCGTTCTGAGAGGGGCAGCGTGGCTGACCGCCTGATCGTCAAGGGCGCCCGTGAGCACAACCTGCGCGGCGTCGACCTCGACCTGCCGCGCGACTCGCTGATCGTGTTCACCGGGCTGTCCGGATCGGGCAAGTCGTCGCTGGCCTTCGACACGATCTTCGCCGAGGGCCAGCGCCGCTACGTGGAGTCGCTGTCGGCCTACGCCCGCCAATTCCTGGGGCAGATGGACAAGCCGGACGTCGACTTCATCGAGGGTCTCTCCCCGGCGGTGTCGATCGACCAGAAGTCGACCAACCGCAACCCGCGATCGACGGTCGGAACGATCACCGAGGTCTACGACTACCTGCGGCTGCTGTACGCCCGCGCGGGCACCCCGCACTGCCCGATCTGCGGTGAGCGGATCGCGCGGCAGACCCCGCAGCAAATCGTCGACCAGGTGCTGGCGATGCACGGAGGGCATCCGATTCCTGGTGCTCGCGCCGGTGGTGCGCACCCGCAAGGGCGAGTTCGCCGACCTGTTCGACAAGCTCAACGCGCAGGGCTACAGCCGGGTGCGGGTCGACGGCGTGGTGCATCCGCTGACCGATCCGCCGAAGCTGAAGAAGCAGGAAAAGCACGACATCGAGGTGGTGGTGGACCGCCTCACCGTCAAGGCCACCGCCAAGCAGCGGCTCACCGACTCGGTGGAGACCGCGCTGAACCTGGCCGACGGCATCGTGGTGCTGGAGTTCCCCGACCACGGACGACGAGCACGACCAGCACCGCGAGCAGCGGTTCTCCGAGAAGCTGGCCTGCCCCAACGGGCACGCGCTGGCGGTCGACGACCTGGAACCGCGGTCGTTCTCGTTCAACTCGCCCTACGGCGCCTGCCCCGAGTGCACCGGCCTGGGGATCCGCAAGGAGGTCGACCCCGACCTGGTGGTGCCCGACCCGGATCTGCACGCTGGCCGAGGGCGCGGTGGCGCCGTGGTCGACGGGCCACACCGCCGAGTACTTCACCCGGATGATGGCCGGGCTGGGCGACGAGCTGGGATTCGACGTCGACACGCCGTGGCGCAAGCTGCCGGCCAAGGCGCGCAAGGCGATCCTGGAGGGCTCCGACCACCAGGTGCACGTGCGGTACCGCAACCGGTACGGCCGCACCCGCTCGTACTACGCCGATTTCGAAGGCGTGCTGGCGTTCCTGCAGCGCAAGATGGCCCAGACCGAGTCCGAGCAGATGAAGGAACGCTACGAGGGCTTCATGCGTGACGTGCCCGTGCCCGGTCTGCGAGGGCACCCGGCTCAAGCCGGAGATCCTGGCGGTGACGCTGGCCGCGGGGGAGCGCGGCGCGAAGTCCATCGCCGAGGTCTGCGAGCTGTCGATCTCGGACTGCGCCGACTTCCTGAACGCGCTCACCCTGGGCCCGCGCGAGCAGGCGATCGCCGGGCAGGTGCTCAAGGAAATCCAGTCGCGGCTGGGCTTTCTGCTCGATGTCGGGCTGGAGTACCTGTCGCTGTCGCGCGCCGCGGCCACGCTGTCCGGCGGTGAGGCCCAACGCATCCGGCTGGCCACCCAGATCGGGTCCGGCCTGGTGGGTGTGCTCTACGTGCTCGACGAGCCGTCCATCGGGCTGCATCAGCGCGACAACCGTCGCCTCATCGAAACCCTCACCCGGCTAAGGGATTTGGGCAACACGCTGATCGTCGTCGAGCACGACGAGGACACCATCGCGCACGCCGACTGGATCGTCGACATCGGCCCGCGCGCCGGCGAGCACGGTGGCCGCATCGTGCACAGCGGAACCTACAGCGAGCTGCTGACCAACACGGATTCGATCACCGGCGCCTACCTGTCGGGCAAGGAACGCATCGAGATGCCGGCGATCCGGCGCCCGGTCGACCGCAAGCGTCAGCTCACCGTCGTCGGCGCCCGCGAGCACAACCTGCGCGGCATCGACGTGTCGTTTCCGCTCGGCGTGCTGACCTCGGTGACCGGGCGTGTCCGGTTCCGGGAAAGTCGACCCTGGTCAACGACATCCTGGCCGTCGGTGCTGGCCAACAAGCTCAACGGCGCCCGGCAGGTGCCGGGCCGGCATACCCGGGTCACCGGGCTGGACCACCTGGACAAGCTGGTGCGGGTCGACCAGTCGCCGATCGGCCGCACGCCGCGATCCAACCCGGCCACCTACACCGGGGTGTTCGACAAGATCCGCACCCTGTTCGCGGCCACCACCGAGGCCAAGGTCCGTGGCTACCAACCCGGCCGATTCTCGTTCAACGTCAAGGGCGGTCGCTGCGAGGCGTGCACGGGCGACGGCACCATCAAGATCGAGATGAACTTCCTGCCCGACGTGTACGTGCCGTGCGAGGTCTGCCATGGCGCCCGCTACAACCGGGAAACCCTCGAGGTGCACTACAAGGGCAAGACCATCTCCGAGGTGCTGGACATGTCGATCGAGGAAGCCGCGGAGTTCTTCGAGCCGATCACCGGCATCCACCGCTATCTGCGCACGCTCGTCGACGTCGGGCTGGGCTACGTGCGGCTGGGCCAGCCCGCGCCGACGCTGTCCGGCGGCGAGGCGCAGCGCGTGAAGCTGGCCGCCGAATTGCAGAAGCGCTCGACCGGGCGCACCATCTACATCCTCGACGAGCCGACCACCGGGCCTGCATTTCGACGACATCCGCAAGCTGCTGAAGGTCATCAACGGCCTTGTCGACAAAGGCAATACGGTCATCGTCATCGAACACAACCTGGACGTGATCAAGACCTCGGACTGGATCGTCGACATGGGTCCCGAGGGCGGCGCCGGGGCGGAACCGTTGTCGCCGAGGGCACTCCGGAGGACATCGCCGCGGTGCCGGAAAGCTACACCGGGAAGTTCCTCGCCGAGGTGGTCGGCCGTAACGGCGCATCGGCGCTCCGCGGCGATCGAGCCGGCGCCGCAAAGTCAGCGCCTGAGCTCGCCGCGACACATAACCTACGTACGCCACACGCCGGAAAGCATTGCGTGGTTTATGTCGCCGTCGCGCCACCGCCTTCGACAGCGGCGACGGGAAGCGCGGGCTGATCCGCACGCCGTCCAGCCACGTCGGTGAGCTCGTCGGCCCGCTGCTGCAGCGCCGTCGCCCGTCGCGGCCGGGGTCTTCGAGCAGCTGCAGCTCGACCCGGCGCGTCGTGCGTCCTGACACCAGCCGCCGACCACGCGCCCGTTCCACCACGCGGTCGGGCCGGCGTTGCCGTTGCGGTCGAAAACCTGGCCGCGGTGCGGGCCGAGATACCAGTCCCGCTCAAACCAGCCCATCGTGGTGGCGTCCAGCCCCGGCAGCAGCGCGCACCACGGGCGGCCGTCCGGTTCGGGCTCGAGGTCGTCGGGCAGCGCGTAGCCGGGCCTGCCGTGCAGGTCGACCTCGACCGCGCCGATCGTCGGCCAGCGCGCCTTCGGGCCGCACGTCAGCGTGGTGCCGAACCACCATTTGATGTCGGCGACGGTGGCGGGCCCGAACGTCGCGCAGCCAGCGGCGGGTCAGCTCGGCTCGGGCCGCGGCGTCCGGCATCGGCGCTCGCGGCTCGGCCAGCCAGTCCGCGGCGGCGGCCCAGCGCGGGCGCGACGTGGTCCAGGCGCCGTCGTTGGGCCCGCGCACGATATCGCCGCGCGCCGACAGCACCGTCAACACCCGTGGGGCCAGCGGAACCTCGCCGCCCCAACGCTTTCCGGGCGCCGGATCGTAGTCGCCGGCCAGTTCGGGCAGCGCCGGCGCGCAGCTCGGTGCTGCTGGCCGGCCCGTGCTCGCTCAGGTGGCGCAGCACCGCGGCGCAGGCCCGTCCAGCCAGCGCTTCGCCGTCCGTCGGTCACGCCGGCCTTCTGCGACGTCGGCGACCAGCCGGCGCCGCTCGTTGTCGGCGACCCGGTCGCTGGCCGCCGACTGCACCAGCGCGCAGGTCGTCGGCGTTCACCAACCACAGCGTCCGCCGCATCGCCAGATGCTTGACCGCAGAGCGCTTCTGGTACAGCTCGCGGCTCCAGGTCGGCGGCGGCGAACCCGCGGCACCGCGCCCACAGCGACAGGTACGGCGTGGCGGGATCGGTGGCGTGCAGTCCGACCAGCCCGGCGGCGACGGCGGTGATCGGACCGGCGATCGGTCGCCGCGAGGAAATGCCTGCGCGCCAAGCGGTTTCGCCGCTCATCGACAGTGAATTTGCGCACGGTCCAGCCAGCGTGCGCCGTAGTCACTGCTCGGGACGCATCGACTCGCGGATCTGCGCCAACCGTTCGGCGGCGGCGCGCTGCCGCGCCTCGTACTGCTCCTCGACCGACCGGCCCTCGCGTCTCCGTCGAGTTCCGCGGACCCGTCGCGGTACCGTACCTGGTCTCGATCTTCTCGCGCACCGAGTCGAAGGTCGGCACGCCGGCGTCGTCGTAGCCGGGGTCGGGTTCGCGGGTTCGTCGGGCATGGTGTGCCAGGTTACTGCGGCGGACGCTCGAAATAGCGCACCATCTGTTCCCAGTACACCAGCGTCAGCGCCATCTGCATGGCGACGGCGATCAGCGTCGGTCGTAGCCGACGCCGGCGCGCGGCTATCGCCTGGCGGTGTTGGAATGCTGGGCCGGCACCACCACCGTCGTGCCCGCGCCGGGCGCCGACGCGCTGGGCAACGACGTCCGCGGAATTCGCCGGGCGTACCCAACTCACCCGGCCAGCCAGGGCAGCGACGCCGCGAACACGCGATCCGCGAACGGCCAGTCGTGCTTGCCGGGCTGCGGCACCACCGCGCAGTCGATTCCGTTGGAGCGGCCCAGCGCACAGAGCGAATAGGCGGCCGCCGTCTGATTGCCGGGGTTGGCGGCCGCCTCGCGCGCGGCGAGACGGATGGCGCCGCTGTCGGACAGCTGGAGGTCACGGCGCGGCGCCGGCGGGCCGTCGGACGAGATCGCGAACCAGCCGGACACCTCGCGGTAGGGGCCGTGCCGGTTGATGACGCGTGGCCGGATCGAAAGCCGCCCAGGCTGTCGGCGTTGCCGCCGAACAGCCTGGTCGATGGTCTGGTGTCTTGGTGCCGGCGTTGGGGCAGAAATCGCCGGCGATGTCGACGAAGGCGCTGAACAGGTCGGGGTGCATGACGGTCAGATCCACCGCGCAGGTGCCGCCCATGGACCAGCCCGACGACGCCCCAGTTGGCCCGGTGGGCGCTGACGCCGAAGTCCGAGACCATGAACGGCACGACGTCCTTGGTCAGGTGGTCGGCGGCGTTGCCGCGGGTCCCGTTGACGCATTCGGTGTCGTTGTTGAACGCGCCGCCGGAATCGACGAACACCAGCACCGGGCGCATTGCCGCCGTGTGGCGGCCGCGAAGTCGTCGATCGGTCGTGATCGCGTTGCCCGCGCGGACCAGTCCGCCGGGGTGTTGATTTCGCCCGCCGATCATCATCACCGTCGGCAACCTGCGGCGGCGGGTTGGTGGCGAACCATGCCGGCGGCAGGTAGACGAGCTCACCGCGGTGGCGGAACTTCGATGCCATCCGGCGAATGGTCACCGGCACGACGACACCCTTGCGGGCGTCGGGTTCCCTTGGCGGCATCGCGGCCACGGTGGCCTGATCGGTCTGATCGGGCAGCGGACCCGCGTCAGCTGGTTCCACGCGGTGTACGACCGTGGGGAAGTATCCGACCCACAGGTTGAGCACCAGCGCCGCGCTGAGCAGGCACAGCGGCACGGCCAACACCGCGGCGCACCGCCGCCAGCGCCGCGCGCTGCGCCAGCCGAGCGACCACACTGCCGCCGCCAGCCCCGTCAGCGCGATCCACAGCCACAGCGCCGTCGGGGCGGGCTCGTCGGAGAGCCCGCGGTCGACGATGTACCAGTGCGCCAGGTAGGCCGCGACCCCGCCGACCAGCGCGGCCACCGGCATCCACACCGTGCGCCAGCGGCGCGAGCGCCAGCCGACGCGCCAAGTCAGCACGACCGCGGTGAGGACCTGGACCGTCGGGGGCACCCAGCCATGCATCAGCGAGAGTGTGGCTACTTGCCAAGAACTGCGCGGGAGCGCTGTCCGTCGGAACTGTCACGTGACTCATTGTGATCTAAATTTAACCGGCCTGGAACATATTCACCCAATGTTCGCCCTGGCCTCGCGGCCGGCCGCGGCCACCGCTAATGCGGCTTGGCCAGCGGAAATGGCAGCGTCTCGCGGATGCTGCGGCCGGTTATGAGCATGACGAGCCGGTCGATCCCCATTCCCAGCCCGCCGGTGGGCGGCATCGCGTACTCCATGGCCTGCAGGAAGTCTTCGTCGAGCTCCATCGCCTCGGGGTCCCCGCCGGCGGCCAGCAGCGACTGCTCCTGCAGTCGGCGCCGCTGCTCGACCGGATCGGTGAGCTCGCTGTAGGCGGTGGCCAGCTCGACGCCCCAGGCCACCAGGTCCCACCGCTCGGCGACCCCCGGTTCGGTGCGGTGCGGCCGGGTCAGCGGCGACACCGATGTCGGGAAGTCGATATAGAACGTCGGCGCCTCGGTCCGGTCCTCGACCAGGTGCTCGTAGAGTTCGAGCACCACCGCACCGGCATCCCAGTGCGCCCGATAGGGGATGTGCGCGGCGTCGGACAGCTTGCGCAGCGCGGCCAGCGTCGGTGTCGGGGTCGACGTGCTCGCCGAGCGCCTCGGACACCGCGTCGTGGACGGTCTTGACCGCCCACACCCCGGAGATGTCGACGGGTCCGAGCGGGCCGTCGGCCCGTGCGGCCGCATGACGATCTGCGAGCCGTTCGCGGCCTCGGCGGCGTTCTGGATGAGCTCGCGGCAGCCGTCGATCCACACCTTGTAATCGGCGTGGGCCTGGTAGGCCTCCAGCAGGGTGAACTCCGGGTTGTGGCTGAAGTCGACGCCCTCGTTGCGGAATGCGCGGCCCAGTTCGAACACGCGCTCCACGCCGCCGACGCACAACCGCTTGAGGTAGAGCTCCGGGGCGATGCGCAGGAACAGGTTCAGGTCGTAGGTGTTGATGTGGGTGACGAAGGGCCGGGCGGTGGCTCCCCCGTGGATCTGCTGCAGGATCGGGGTCTCGACTTCGATGAAACCCTTGGCGAACAGCGTCTCCCGGACCGAGCGCAACACCTGCTGCGGGCCTTGATCAGCTCGCGCGACTCGGGATTGACGGCGAGGTCGACGTAGCGGGTCCGCACGCGCGCCTCCGGGTCGGTCAGCCCCTTCCACTTGTTCGGCAACGGCCGCAGGCACTTACCGATCATCCGCCAGTCGTCGACGATCAACGAGCGGGTTCCCTTCTTGGAAAAGCCCATGTGCCCGGACACCTCGACCAGGTCGCCCAGGTCGATGGCCGCGGTGAAATCGGCGGTCCGTCCCCGCTGCAGCTGCGAATTGTCCAGCAGCACTTGCATTTTCCCCGACCAGTCGCGCAGGTCGGCGAACAGCACGCCACCGTAGTCGCGGATGCGCAGGATCCGGCCCGCCACGGTCACGCTTTCCTGGTCGTCGGCGTCCAGGGCGCGCGCGATGGTGTGGGTGGGCGGGGTCCCCACCGTCCAGC